>CAWDFF010000006.1:0-110676 GCA_963801545.1 Terriglobia bacterium
CTATTTCGAGCGGGAGTTGTTGCGCAACGTTGTTGCGCAAACCAGAACTGGGTGCGGTGCAGATTAGTCTTTAGCTTTAGTCGGTTGCGGGTTCAGACTGTCCGCGCGCGTCGCCAACGCGCGGTTTAATTCTTCGATCAAAAGCATTAGCCTTTCGGGATCCTCTTCGTCGCGAGCCGCCTCTGCGAGATGCCGCCAGTCAGGACAAACTTCTGCCGTCATGCGCTACCTCCTGGGAAAGGCTTGTGCGCAGAATTTGGCTGCAGTTATTTTGCCAAAGAGTGATGGCCGTATTTTGTGTGGGTTACGAGGCCGGGCCAGTCTGTGCTCGGGAAAGTTACGGCCTGAACCGCGCAATTCGTTCCTGATGGACTAACCGCAGGGAAACAACAGCTTGCATTCATCAGATACACAATTTCGATTGGACGGGTTTCCCCCGGGCGTCTACAGTTTTCCGGAACACATAGGGACTGCCGAGGGCGGCCGTCCCTACGCAGTTCTTGGTGTCGGCTGGGCATTGTGTGTTTGCGGGCTTTGTCCCATCCCGACGCGGGGCCCAGAGGCATCGGCGAGTAAGCCCAGTCGTAACCTGGTCGCACCGGAAAAGAGGTTAAACTAAAAGAGGCGCGGGAAAAGCGCGCCGTAGGCCAAATTGAACCCCGACGACGAGAGAATTCAGAACATGAGCCAACCCGCTCCCGCGCACGATGAGAGTTACGTCCTGACCCTGGAGGAGATCGGCAACCTGGCAGCCGAAGAAGGCAAGCCGGCCGAGACTCTCATGAACGTAGTGGCCCTGATCGCCAAGCGCTTTCACACCGACGTTTGCTCGGTCTACCTTCTGGAACCCGACCGTGCCAACCTCGTGCTCGCCGCCACGGTCGGACTTCGCTCCTAATTGTATTGGCACGCTTCGCATGGCGATCCAGGAAGGTCTGGCCGGCCTGGTAGCCGAGCAGGTGCGCCCGGTCGCCGAAGAGCAGGCGCGCAAGCATCCCCGCTTCAAGTATTTCAGCGAAGCCGGCGAAGACGCCTACCAATCATTTCTGGGGGTTCCACTAATCGACCGCGGCGTGCTGCAGGGAGTCCTGGTGGTCCAGACGGTCGCGCCCCGAGTGTTTCGCGACGATGAAGTTCGCATGCTGACCGAAGCCGCAGCCCAGGTTGCCCCCGTGGTCAGCGAAGCTCGTACTCTGGATCGCTTCATCGCTCCTGCCCAGGAGCGGCTGTGGGCCCTTGCGCGTAATCTGTGGTGGTGTTGGGACCACGACACCAGCAGCCTGTTTCGTGACCTCGACCCCGTCCGCTGGAGACAGCTCAACCACAACCCGGTGGCCCTGCTTTCGGAAATTCCACTCTCGGTAATGGAACGTCGCGCCCGCGAACTCGTCCTCCACAGCCGGATCAATTACGCCTATCGCCGGCAGCGCGAATATCTCCAGGCCGACCGAACCTGGGGAGCCCGGCACGCCGGCGTACTACGGCCCCGCCCGGTGGCATATTTCTCTGCTGAATTCGGTTTGCATGTCTCCATTCCGGAATATTCCGGCGGACTCGGTGTTCTGGCCGGCGATCACATCAAAAGCGCTTCCGACCTGGGCATTCCTCTCATCGGTATCGGCTTGTTTTATGGCCAGGGATATTTTCGCCAGCGCCTCGACCGCACCGGCTGGCAGCAGGAAGAATACATTCAGACCGACGTCAGTCAGTTGCCTATGGAGCCGGCAATCGGGCCCAGCGGCGAACCGGTCACGGTGCAAGTCGAGACCCGGGGTGGTCCCATCCGCGCCAAAGTCTGGCGTATGAAAGTGGGACGCTGCGACTTGCTCCTGCTCGACTCCAACATCGACGGCAACCACCCTGAGGACCGCGAGCTGACCTCGCGCTTGTACGGCGGAGATTCGCGCATCCGCATCCGCCAGGAATTGCTGCTGGGCGTCGGAGGCTTCCGCGCTCTCAAAGCCATGGCCATCACGCCCGGGGTTCTGCACCTGAATGAAGGCCACAGTGGGTTCGCCATTCTGGAGGCGGTTCGTGACCGGATGCAGAGCGAGGGAATCCCCTTTGATCATGCTGTCCGCCGCGTTTCCCGCGAGGCGGTTTTCACTACCCATACCCCCGTACCTGCTGGCCACGACCGGTTTCACCTCGAACTGATGGAGGAGCATCTTGGTCCTATGCGGGACGCTCTGGGTATCTCTCAGGAGAAGCTCATGGAGCTGGGGCGAGAGAATCCCAGCGATCACAACGAGGATTTCTGCATGACCGTACTGGGCTTGAGACTCACACGCCGCGCCAACGCGGTCTCCGCTCTGCATGGAGAGGTGTCCCGGCATATGTGGAGCGGTCTCTATCCCGGCAAGCCGGAGGATGAAGTCCCTATCGGACACATCACTAACGGCGTGCATGTCCCTTCCTGGCTGGCGCCGCAAATGTTCCGGCTCTATGACCGCCATTTAGGGACCGGCTGGCAGGAGAACAACGCCGACCCCGCGATTTGGGAAGGAATCGAGAACGTGGACGATGGCGAACTCTGGGAAACCCACCTCCACCTGAAATCCCGGCTGCTGGACTTTGTGCGCCACCGGGTGGTCGAACAGGCCGAGCGTCGCGGCGAGTCGCCGGAAATGCTGCAAAGACTGGGCCGGGTACTCAGCCCGGATGCGTTAACCATCGGATTTGCGCGCCGCTTCGCCACCTACAAGCGGGCTGACCTGATTCTGGCCGACATCGAAAAACTGACCTCGATGGTGAATGATCCCAAGCGCCCGGTGCAGTTCATTTTCGCCGGCAAGGCGCATCCGCGCGACGAACCCGGCAAGAAAATGCTGCAGCAGATTGCGAAACTCATGCGTCACATGGAGTTTGCCGACAAGTTCGTCTTCGTCGAAGACTACGACATCAACGTCGGACGTCACTTCGTCCAGGGCGTAGATGTTTGGCTGAATAATCCCCGTCGGCCGCTTGAGGCCTCAGGCACCAGCGGTCAGAAGGTGGTCTTGAATGGCGGCCTCAACTTGTCCGTACTGGACGGCTGGTGGGCGGAAGCTTACGACGGGCTGAACGGCTTCGCCATCGGAACCGGCAGAACTCACTCCAACATGAGCGTCCACGATACCCGGGACGGAGAAGATCTGTACCGGGTGCTGCGCGAAGAAGTTATCCCGCTCTATTACGGTCGCGACCGTGACGGACTGCCACGCGGCTGGATCAAACGCATGAAGCGCACCATCCGCACTCTGGGATGGCGTTTCAATGCCAACCGCATGGTGATGGACTACACCCTTAAATGCTATGTGCCCGCTGCCGGAGGCACTTCCAGCGACCTGAAGAAATTCTGACGCGGAACCACGTGGGACAGCCGCCCCCGGCTGTCCAGCGGAGCAACGCTCCGCAGTTGTGTGCCAACCGTCATCTCGAGCGCCGCTCCGAGCCGCGCTTGCGCGGTGAGGGCAGGCGGAGGGGTCCCGGTTTTGCCGGCCGCGGAACTGATGCCGGCGAGAACCCAAGGTCCCTAGACAATCGCTAAGACTGCGTTCTCTTTTTCAACCCGCCCTCGGCCCCGCCGTCAATCCGCCGCCGAAACCTGGGTAACTTCTTTCCGTTCCGAACGCGGCATGATGGCCAGAACCTCCGTACCATGGCCGTGCGAATTCATCTCCAGCCTGCCCCCAAGTTCGTGGAGCCGTTCGCGCATGCCGGTCAACCCCACCCCGCCATGCGCCCGGTTCTGTTGAAAATGGCTAAGAACTGCGGCCGGGATGCCCTTTCCATAATCCCGCACCCGGAGCACAACCTGCTGCGGGGACAGGCGCACGGAGACGTCCGCCTTTGGGCTTTTGGAATGGCGGTGCACGTTGGTCAGGCTTTCCTGCAGAACACGAAATAGCGCCAGCTCGACCGGCTGCGGCAGGCGGCCAAGATTTTCCGGGATGTCCAGGCTGGTCTGAACGCCGCTGCGCTGGGCAAAACCTTCCACATACCATCTCGCAGCCGAGGCAAAGCCGGCCTCGTCGAGCAGCGGGGGGTGCAACAAATGAGAGATGGTGCGGGTCTCATTGATGGCCAGATCCACCAGCTTTGTGGATTCCGTAATCAGCGCACTCTCCGCCCCGGATTTGCCCAGCATGGTCAAATTCATCTTCACGCCCACCAGATACTGACCCAGACTGTCGTGAAGTTCACGGGAAAATCTCCGGCGTTCCTGATCTTGCACTTCCAGCAAGCGCACGCTGAGTGTGCGCAGTGATGCCTCGGCCTGTTCTCTTGCGCTCAGTTCCGCATTGAGCATCCGGTAATGGAAAATGAACAGTGCGAGCGCCACCAGGAAAGCCGTACACAATATGTAGGCGGTGATGCGGAACCATCGTTCGGACTGCAGCCTCCGCGAGTCCAGAAGCTGCTGTTCTTCGTCTTGCATCTCCTGCAGCAGCGAGTCGGCTTCCGCGGACACATCGATGATCTGCTGCCGCAGTCGTGCCTGCTCTTCCGCGTCAGCAGAGCCGCTGCGCTTCAACTGCACCGAGTTGTTGAGCAGATCAAGCCGGCGGTTGGTGACGTTTTCCAGACGCAGCCAACTGTCCTGTTGCTCGACATTATCAACCGTGAGTTCCCTGATTTGCTGCAGTTTTGCAGGAATCCCGCCCGCCGCCAGTTGATAGTCCTGAAAAAAAGTTTCCTCTCCCGTATCCACATACCGGGTACGTGCCCGTCCGGCTCTGGAACCGAGGCTGTTGAGGTCGCCTAAGGCGGACTGAACGTCGCGGGTATGGCCGACCCATCGCTGCGGCGGTGCGCAGACGGACTACGGTGGCGTAAGCAGCCAGTCCGCTCAAAAGAAGCAGGATTACTGCGGCGGCAAACGCTAGTTGCATCCGTGTCCGTCGTAACCCTTGCTTGTTCACGGCCCCTTGTGTTTGGCGTCAGGATGGCGCAATCGCGAGTCGCAATTGCGTAGCACAGATTCTATCTCAGTTTAAGCGGGTTGCAGCGCCTGTTACTTGAACTGAGAATTCTTGAGCGCGTGCTCCATGAACAGCGCCGGGATGATCTGGTGTACATCGTCGAAAACCGGTTTGAAGGTCTGGTACGCACTGGTGTTCGCGGGTTTACCGTCACCGGTTACCGCTGGGTTGAGCAAGCTCCAGAACGGCGTCACGGGCATTAACACGACCGAGCTGTCGGTTCCCGAGCGTTCCTTCGATCCGCCCGCGCCGGAGAACACACCTGCTTTTGGATCTACATTCTGGTGCGCGTCAAACCATGACTCCAGCGTAGTGTAGATTCGGAATTTGCGCGGATCCCGGTCCTTTTTAGCATTGCGGCCTCTCCAGGCCGTAACTGAGCTGGCGAACGTTCCGGCGGAGACACCGCGCAGATCGAAGCCGTAGATTTCGCGTAATACGTTCTGGTCGAAGTGAGCATTCTCAAGTGCCATCGCCTGATTCACGAATGTGCCCGAAGCGCTGAACCCTGAAACGGCGCACTTACCTACCGGTTGCAGCGGGATTGGGATGCGATCCATGCGCTGCACGAAGAATCCCACTTCCTGCAGCAGCCGCAGGACGCTGCTCTGACCACCGAGACCACCGTTCCAGGTGCCCGGACTCCCGACGGGAAAGACAAAAATGGTATTGACCGCGGCGGCCTGATGTTGATTCACCATGGCCTTGTGGAGAAATTTGTAATAGAACAAATAACGGCAGATGAGGTCGACAAACGCGAACGAGAAAGGATAACTGCCACTTAGCACACCGGGACTGGGGTGATAAAACACGTGGAAATTCAGCGGCTTTGTGGCGGGATCCACATTATTGCGTTGACGCGAGACGGTGACTCCCTGTGGCACCCAGATGGCGATCAGCTTCGGAGTGTCGACTCGTCGCGCATAGAGCATCTTGCCCTTCGGAACAACCACCGGAATAGCCGTCTGCAAAAGCTGGTTCCAGCCTGAGCCGCCACCCGGGTTGATAACCGTAAGACCCACAAAATCGATTACGGGCTGGTTGAATTGGTCGAGAGTGAGGATTTTTTTTGATGTCTTGTCGGCTACGGTCTTCACAGCCTCCACGTCGAATCGCGCATTTACAAGCTGCCCCAGCGCAAAGTAGATTTCAAGGTTGAATCCCCCACCTGCGCGAGAGTTACCGCCCACCTTGAGCGTGTTCAATTCCTGGAATCCGTTGCCGGTAAAGATCAGCGACGGATTTTGCGAACCAGAACTACCGCGGACAACCTTCACTTGTTGATGGGCAGCGAGGAAGCTGGGCGGTTTCTCCACGGTAACGGAAACGATATCGGCCGCGTCTGGGACCTGAACTTCGAACGTTCCGTCTGGGCCCGCGGGCTGCGCCGTCTGGTTGCCCATTCCCGGGCCAGTGCCGCCAAAATCAACATTGATACTGCATTTCTTCAACGGGTTGTTATTTACGTCGGTGACCTTAACGACGAGAAAGATGTTCATTATGAGCTCGGATCACCCAGTATTGTGTTGTCCTTTGGATCAGGTGTGATGCCACTCCCGTCCGGTGGCGGATCACCCGCGAACTGATTGGGAGGATTCAGCGGGACGACATTCAGTGGATCGTCCGGATTCATGATACGGAATAGCTCCGTAAGCGGGAAGAGCTGTACCAGGATATTTCCGTCCTGAATCTCGCCTTTGTACAGCACCCCCGCGCGGCACTGGCGGAACGTAAACACGAGTAGATCGTCGACCAACTGGCCCTCTGCCATCGTAAAGACGCGTTGCTGAGTTCCGTCTGCACTTGCAATCCGCAGCTTGGCCTGGTCGGACCAGGGCAAGTCCTCCTTTTTTTCCAGGGCATAGCGGAAATCGAGGCCCGAAACCTGTTCGCAGGGCGAGCTGTCTGATATGCGCTGATAAAAGCGGCAGGCGAAAGTATCACGCGTTTTTTCGAACGCGCGGTCCGTATCCGGCAGGCGACTGCTGCGCCGCTTCTCGCCATCCGAGAAGAAACGCTTCTTGCAGCCCTCCACTCCTTCGTTCCAGCGGGGGCACGGCCAGCGAGCCGGTTCGACTTTGCTGCCTTTGCGAAAGATCAGCACCATGACACGGCGATTTTTGGCGTTTTCCTTGTTGCGCTTGGCCAGAGTAACCGTATCTTTTTGCTGTTCCGCGGTCTCGAACACATCCTGCTCTTCCTGAGAGAAGATGATGAGCGGGTTGAACTCGCTGCAACCCTGGAAGTCTGCCTTGCCGCCCTTGTCAGCTCCGTGGCCAAGAAAGTCCGAGCGCTCAAGTTTGAAGCCGCCGGAGATCTTATCCATATACTGCAGGAACAGTTGTTTTCGAAGACCTGCATCCTGCGCCGCACCGTCGATGGGGGCAGAGGGCGGCGACTGGTCTGGTGAGGCGCTCGATGGCGCCGCTCCGTCGCTGCTGGAGCTGTCGTCATCGATCTTGCTGCGTCCGAACTGCAACTGCGATGCCTTGGCGGCATCATCTTCGGCGAGGCGACTGTTCATGGTCGCAATCGCGTCATCGCCCCAAATGTCGTTGCCGAACTTGTTCGAGAACAGGTTTTCCCAGATTCCAGCGTCTCTCACCAGCAGGCCATAAATGGCCGCGGCGCGTCGTCCGCTCAGCATTTTGTTGTAATTGTCGTTACCGACCGGGTCGGCGTGCCCAAATATTGAAATTGGACAGTCCTTGAACTGCTCTGAGCTCAGCATTTCTGCCAGGTGCTTGATCTCCGCCTGGATGCCGGGCAGCACGAATGAGGAATCGAACTTGAAACGCATATCATCCGCCCGCCAGCAGGCCAGGGGAAGCAACTTCAGCCGGGCAGTATTGAATTCGTTTTTTGTCGATGGCCCCACCCGGATGGCGAAGGCCTCTGCCGAGCGATGAACCCCGATGCTTCCGCCATCGAGCGGCGAGTGCTTTGCGGTATCGCTCATAGCTGCAGCTTTCTCTCCCTCAGAGTACGGAAAGACCGGTTAACAGCCATGCACCTGCTTGAGCTTGGCCTGCGTATTTGGCCCGATTTTCCCGTCCACGGTCAGGCCGTGATCGCACTGAAATTCTTCCGCGGCCGACAGAAACAGAGGATCGTCGGCCCGGTCGGCTGATCCTGCAAAATAGCCGAGATTATTGAGCCGTGCCTGCTGGCCGCTGGGTGTGTCGACCGGGTCAAGGTCCCCAACTCGAAGGCTGAACAACTCGCCATCGTACGGGGTCTCCTTACTTTCAATCACCAATGCCCCGGTTTGCGTCTCGAGCGGAATCTCTAATTCAATTTTCCCTTTGCCGTCGGTGGTCAGTTCCGTGTCCTGCGCGCCGATGATGATTTTGCACTTGGCGTTCGCGACCGGGTTCTCGTACTGGTCTTCCAGCACCAGCCGAAGTTTCAACCGTTCACGCTTGACTTCGAAAGTGTGCGTCTGGTCCGCGGGACACGGACAGACACGCTCATTCTTGTCGGGAATAAAAAGCTGGTCGCCGGGATAGAGGACGCTGGGATTCTCGCGCTTTTTCTTCAGTTCAGCATTATTCGGATGGTTCCAGATTATGGTGTGATCAAAAAAGCCGTTCTCGGACGAGATCTTCGAGAGATAGTCCCCCTGCCGAACTGTGTAGTAACCTGCCATCGCCTTCCGCATGCGGGAAGGGCCAGTACGCACACTTCAGCGCCGCCTCCCCAAGCTCGAACGCATTGTACACTTCGGGTGAGCGCCAGGAACATGACAGGCAGCGTAGTCGGCGTCATGCCGAAATCCAGCACATCGAAGGCGGAGTTGCCAAGAAATCTGGGCCTCGCCCGCTGTTTCACCGGCGCGTATAGTTTCGGTCAACGGGGAGGATTTTATGGACCAACGTCCGCAATTCGGAGGTGCCGCGGGCGAGCCTGTTCCTACGGTGGACCCTGAAGATGTGAAACCCGCTTGGAAACTGACCTTAGACGTTGCGAAGACACATCCGGGTAGACAGGTGGGAATCGGCGCGGAGGTTTTCGAGCACACGTGCAAGCCGGGTGCGGATATTCCAGCAGTGTTTTACCGGGCAAGCATGATAACGATGCTTCAACGCGTCGCACCCGCGGCCGTGGACCCTTTGCTCCAAGACAAGCCGGACGCTGTGTTTCGAGCAGCCGCAGAAATTCCGATGGATTGGATTGGCGTGGGAATTACGAGCCACGGCTTGCCATTCGATGCCGATGAGTTTATACGCCGGGTGCGCGAAGCATGATTCATCGCTGGCTAGCTGCCAAGAGCACGCAGCGCGGCACGGAGCCTGATTTGATCTTCAGCCGTACCACATCGAAAAAAGAGGTAGCCTGAAGTTCCCTGAGTGTGCAGGCAGGGGAAACGGCAGGTAAGGTAAGTTAAGTCCAATGTTTTGGCGGAAGCGTGTGCGAGTCGAACGCACCAGCGACGGGGGAACCCGCCGCCCGCCGGTTTTGAAGACCGGGAGGATCACCGGACCCCATGCGCTTCCGTGCGGACAACTAAGGCAAACTGCCATCCATGTTAGCTGCCGTCGTGGCAACTGCATAGGGCTGTGGAATTTCGTTGCAGCAATGATCGGGACTTCGATCGGAACTTCGGGGCTGCACGGCATCCGGGCTAGTTCACAATCCCCATTCTCATTCCCACTGTCTTCAGCACCGTCAGCGCCTGCTCCAATTCATCTTTAGTGTGGGTCGCGGTCATGATCGTTCTGATTCGCGCTTTTCCTTCCGGCACCGTGGGGAACGCGATGCCGGTGCCCAGCACTCCCTCCTGGAAAAGCCCGCGGGAAAAATCCATGGTGAGTTTCCCGTCACCAATAATGATGGGAGTAATCGGGGTTTCGCTGGCAGGCGTGGTCTTTCCGCCGATGTCGAACCCCAGCAGGCCCAGCTCTTTCTTCCAGAAGCGGGTGTTTTCCCAGAGTTTCTCGATACGCTCGGGCTCGCTTTCGAGCACGTCGAAAGCGGCGATGCAGGTGGCGGCAACTGACGGGGGATGCGAAGTCGAGAACAGAAATGGCCGGGCGCGGTGATAGAGAAAATCGATCAGGTCGCGCGTGCCGCACACGTATCCCCCGAGCGCACCGATGGCTTTAGACAACGTTCCGACCTGGATGTCCACCCGGCCGTGCATCTTGAAGTGATCGATGGTACCGCGCCCGTTGCGGCCCAGGACGCCCGAGGCGTGGGCGTCATCGACCATCATGATGGCGCCGTATTTTTCGGCCAGGGCGCACAAATCGGGCAGCGGGCCGATGTCACCGTCCATGGAAAACACGCCGTCGCTGATCAGCAGCTTCTTGCCCGGCTGATCTTTCACGCTTGCCAGGCGCTCTTCGGCCTGCGCGATATTCTTGTGCTCGAAGACCAGAATCTTGGCCCGCGACAAACGAGCGCCATCGATGATCGAAGCATGGTTCAACTGGTCGGAAATGATGAAGTCCTCTTTGCCCAACACCGCCGACACCGTCCCGGCATTGGCCGCGAATCCGGACTGGAAAACTACGCAAGCTTCGACGTTCTTGAAGCGCGCGATTTTCTCTTCCAGCTCCATGTGAATTTTCATGGTGCCAGCGATGGTGCGCACCGCACCCGAACCTACGCCGTACTTTCGGGTAGCCTCCAGCGCAGCCTCGCGCAGCTTGGGATGCGTGGTCAGGCCCAGGTAATTATTCGAAGCCAGGTTGATGACTCTCTTGCCGTCGAAGGTGCAGACCGCAGCCTGTTCGTCGTCGAGCACGCGCAGACGGAAATGCGTGCCCTTCGCTTTAAGATCGTTTAGCTGCTCGGTGAGATACGACAGCGGGTTGGCACGAGCGGTAGTGGTTGCCATTTGATGTTTCCCTCGGGAAGATACTCGCTGCCAGTTTAATACTGGGCGGGCACTGGAAAGCCAGTTTGCAGTTATTAGTTCCCGGCTGCCAGTTGCGCCAGAGTCTTCAGATCGGGCACTTCGAGGTCCGGCTCACCGGATGCGGCTTTGGCTGCGCCCGCTCCGGGGCGGGGCGACGGCCGCTTCACCCACACCGTTGCAATCCCCAGCGACTTTGCCGGAATCACGTCGTGGTAAATGCTCTGGCCGACGTGCAGCCACTGTGCCGGAGCCACTCCGAGTCTTTGTTTTGCCAGCTGGAAAAGTTTTAACGATGGCTTGTAAGCACCAGCTTGCTGCGCGGTGATCACTTCATCAAAATTCACCTCGAGCCGACGCGCGGTGGGCGCAAAAAGATCGTCGTCCACGTTGGAAATGATTGCCAGCTTAGAGCGGCTCTTGAGCTGGCGGAGCGCTGCCACCGTATCCGGGAAGGGTGGCCAACTGGCCAACGAATCGGGCAGCGAACGTATCTGGGATTCAGTGGGCTGGAATCTCAGGCGCTCGCCGAACCCTCGCACCACGGACTTGAGAACCTCGCGGTATGCGTGAAATTCTCCACGCTCGGCTTCCGATTCCAGCTCTGAATACAGATTCAAAAGCTCGAAATCCGAGATGGTTTTTCCATGCGCCGCGAGCAGGGGGCGCAGCGCGGAAAAGATTCCCGTCTCCCAGTCAATGAGGGTGCCGTAACAGTCGAAAGTCATGACCTGGAATTGGGAAAAATCGAGCACAGATCCCTCTCGCTACAAAATTCAGCCCACGACATGCGCCGTGGGCTGACCACTAAAGACTAAAGACCGACGACTGGCTTACTTCACTTCCAGAGGCTGCTCCAGCTTGAAGCTGAGCGCGGACTCCGCCGGCAGAACAATGTCCTTGTTACCGGTAAACGCAGCGCCGCCAGTGCCAGCGCCGCCGCCGGCCAGGGCTCCGATCCCAGCGCCCTTACCACCGCCAGCCAGGCCGCCAATCAATGCTCCCAAGGCAGCGCCGCCTCCCGCCAGTACGGCCGTGCGCTTGCCTTTACCGGTTTCCGTGCGGGTAACGGAAGAGGTGGAAATAGACTGGTCGGATCCATTCACGGCGATTGAGGTCAATCGCAGTTGCAGAACGGCTCCTCCTTTGAAGCGGCCCAGAGGTTTGGCATCGACCACGGTGCCGGAAGCCGTCGCACCCGCAGGTATCGCGGTTTTGCCATCGACGGCCAGCGGGCTGGCCAAAGTTGCCGTAAAAGTTTGTCCAGCCGAGCTGATCTTGGAACCGACGGCCTGTCCCAGACGAACCGTCAACACGGTTCCCGCCGGAACAACCAGAGGCTTTGCGACCATCGCCTTGGCCTCGGACTTCATATTCGACATCATCCCCGAGCCGGAACCTTTCTGCGGTTCGGAACTGGCAGTGCCGCTGGCTGGAGCCGCCGTGTCGTTGGCCGGGGCGGTAGTGCTGCCGGCCGGGCTGCTGCCGTTGTCGCTGGAAGCAGTGGAATCTGCCTTCTTGCCGCTGCATCCGGATAGTGCGAGCGATAGGTAAAGGCCCAGTGTAAGTGCCACCAAACGAGTTCGCATGATTCCCTCCATGTCGGGATGGTTATCGGAAAACTATGTCGTGCACAAATATCTTGATCAGACGTTGACGGGAGCCCCAAAAAAACAGATCGGACTAGATTTTATCCTCATGCACTGCGGATGTCATGGAGGCGCCGTTCTTTTCCTTCTCCGCAGACTCCCGCTCTGCAGCATCGATGCCGGGCCGCACTGAAGCGACGTCGCCGCCCGGTGGTTCGACAACAGCAGCGATTTCGTCTTCTTCCGTGATCTTTGCCTCCAAGCTCTTCGGCTCCAAAAACTTCGCCGTATTCAACACCGGACGGCCCAGCGACGGATTGTAGCCGGTCCAGGCGCCGTCTGAGTCCGCGCTACGCTGGAACTGCATCTGCATGGCTTCCATCTTGGAATCGAGATCGTCCAGATAGTGCAGCATCAGCGCTTCCGGAAACATGGGCAGCTTGGGCGACCCGAAATCGTACTGGCCGTGATGGCTGATGATGAGGTGCTCGAGCAGCGTCTTCAGCGGTTCCGGAAAACCGGGCACCTGGGGAAGCTTGGCCTGCAACATCTCCAGTTCGATGATCATGTGCCCCAGCAACTGGCCGCGAGTCGTGTAAGAAAACGAGCGATTGTAAGTTAGTTCGTGGATCTTGCCGATGTCGTGAAAGAAAGCTCCAGTAAGCAGCAGATCTCGGTTGATCTGCGGATAATTGCGGCACATCAGGTCGCAGGAATTGAACAGCGAGACGACATGCTCCAGCAACCCTCCTATGAAAGCATGATGCAGAGTCTTGGCGGCCGGCGCATTGCGGTAGGCTTCTGCGATTTCCGGATCAGACATAAACGCCTCAACCAGCGCCTTGAGATGAGGGTCTTTGAACGTCGCGACGTAGCCCGCTAACGTCCGCCACAACTCACCAATGTCTTTCGTGGTCTTGGGCAGGTAGTCTGCAAAATCGACTTCGGATTCTCCCAGGCGGCGGAGTTTGTGGATGGTGAGTTGGAAGCGATTCTTGTACTTGTTGATCAGGCCCTTGACCTTGATGAAGTCGTCCTGATCGAAGGCGTCAATCGCTTCCTCGACGTTGTCCCACATCTTGCCTTCGAGGTGGCCACTACGGTCGCCCAGGGTCAAAGCCAGATAAGGCTCGCCGCTTTTCTTCGGTTTTACCTGCCGCGAGACCACGACGAAACTGGTGGTGATGACCTTGTTCTCGTACTGAAGGCAATCGGAAACGAAGAATTCCTTCATAGCTCGATTCCCGTCATCCGTGTGCGCGTGGTAGTCGAGATCTGCAACAAAGGATCCGAAGCTTCGATTTTCATTCTGACTTGATTCGGGCTCAGTTCAATCAGGCTAGTCTCCATCTAGATAATGCCCAGCTTCTTCTTCTTTTTCTTGAGTTCCTTGGCGCCCGCATCCTTGGCGGTAGTTTCAACCGGTTTGGTCTGGTTGGGACTGGCGCCAGTATCCACATACCCGGGCTTGATGTCGATGTAGGCTTCCTCTCGCAGCTTCTGCAGGTAGGCACGCAGCGCGGGCTGCAACTTCTGCATGTAGATCGCGTCCTGAACCTTGGGCTCGATCTCGCTGAGCGGGGGTACGCCCGCCTGCTGGTGTTCCGTGACCTTCAGAATGACCAACCCCTGCTTGGTGCGGATCACATCGGAGACCCCGCCGGGCTTCATGGCAAAGGTTTTTTCCTCGAGGCCCTTGTCCAGCGTGCCCCGCTTGAAGTAACCGAGGTCCCCGCCCTGAGCGGCCGTCGGACCATCCGAGTTCTTCTTGGCGAGCTCGTCAAAGGCTGTCCCTTTGCGAAGTTGGGCCAGCACGTCATCCGCCTTGGCCTGGGCGGCCGCCAGTTGCTGCGCCTCATCCCCCGAAGCATCCTTGCCCTTCTTGTCAGTCGAAATCAACAGTTCGCTTAACCGGATTTCTTCCGGCTGCTCCATCTGGCTCTTGTGCTGGTCGTAGAACTGCTGCAACTCTTCCTTGCCGATGGACATCCTGGAGCCCACTTCCTTCGAGATCACCTGCTGCGTGATGATCTGGTTCTTCATATTCTGCTTGAAATCCTCGAAGGAAATACCCTGCCCCGCAGCCGCCTTTTCCAGCTCTTCCATCGATTCCAGCTTCATCTCCTTGCGCATTTCGTCGAGCCGTTTGATCACCTCGGTGTCGGCAGTGATACCCAGGTCCTTGCCTTTTTCGAGCAGCAGCTGCTGGTCAATCAGGTCGCGCAGAACATCTTTGTCCTTCTCGGCGACGATCTTGTCAGCGTTGCTCGGGTCCTGCTGTTGCGCCTCCTGTTTCAGCTGGTCTTTGCTGCGCAGGTATTCGGTACGGGTTATGATCTGATTATTAATACGGGCTATAATTTCCTCGACGATCGTGTCCGCAGGCAGAGCCGGTGGCAGGGCAAGACAGGCCAGTAACAACCAGGGCAACAGTTTTCGCATAGGAATTCGCTCAGCCGCACCAATAAAATTGCAGAGTCTGCGCTGGAACGGCATGGACAAGATAAATTGTACCTCCGGAAGCTGGTTCGCGGCCACTGCGGATCCTGCTATGATGATCGGTTTTTCGGTGCCACCGACGGCACGGGAGAAGCGAATGAGGTTTCTCGTATATTTAACGTCTGTCCTTTTTTTCGGACTTCCGCTTTTCGGATTTCTTGCGGTTGCCGGTATGCCTGCGATGGCCCAAAACACAAAGTCCCGAAAACCCGGTGCAGCGCCTGGATTGGCCCAACTGCAGAAGATGACGGACCGCTTTGCTCCAACACCGTTGCGGGTGGATACATCAAAGCTCTCCGCCGCCGACAAGCAGGCCCTGGTCAAGCTGGTTGAGGCCGGACGCATCATAGACGATATCTTCCTCAAGCAATATTGGGCCGGCAATCCCGCTCTTTATGCCCGTCTGCAGAAAGACGCGACGCCCCTAGGCAAATTGCGCCTGCAGTATTTCTGGATCAACAAAAGTCCGTGGTCCGTACTGGATGGTTTCAATGCCTTTCTCCCCGGCGTTCCCGCGGTGAGACCCAAGGGCGCCAATTTCTATCCCGAGGACATGACCAGGGAGAACTTCGAGAGCTGGGTTGCATCCTTGCCCAAAGAAGAACAGGAGCAGGCCAAAGGCTTCTTCACGGTTATCCGCTGGAAGAACGACACTGCCTCAAAGAGCCACGGGGAACTCGTGTCCGTTCCCTACAGCGAAGAGTACAAGGACGACCTCACTCGGGCGGCAAACCTGTTGCACGAAGCGGCCAGTCTTACCGATAACGCGACATTGAAGACGTTTCTCAACCTGCGGGCGGACGCGTTCCTCTCCAACGATTATTACGCGAGCGATCTGGCCTGGATGGATCTGGACGCACCCATTGACATCACCATCGGCCCCTACGAAACCTACGATGATGAAATTTTCGGCTACAAGGCGGCTTTCGAGGCCTACGTCAACCTGCGGGACGATGAAGAGAGCACAAAGTTGTCGGCGCTCAGCCAGCACCTGCAGGAAATCGAAGACAATCTTCCCATAGAGGCGCAGTATCGCAACCCCAAGCTGGGCGCGGCGGCACCGATCCGGGTAGTGGATGAGATTCTCTCCGCCGGAGACGGCAACCGCGGAATCGCGACCGCCGCCTACAACCTGCCCAACGATGAGCGGGTCGTGCAACAAAAAGGCAGCAAGCGGGTCATGCTCAAGAACATACAGGAGGCAAAGTTCCGCAGCGTGCTGCTCCCCATTGCGCGGCGGATGCTGTCCCCGGCAGCCCGGGTCGATGTGAACTTTGAATCATTCTTTACCCACATCGTGGCCCACGAACTGATGCATGGGCTGGGGCCGCACCAGATCAAGGTCGATGGGCGGGATACCACTGTCCGCGCCGAACTCAAAGAAGCCCACAGCGCGATCGAAGAGGCCAAGGCCGACATCACCGGTCTCTTCGCACTTCAGTACATGATGGATCACGCCAGGGAAATGAAATTGTCCGGTATGTTGCCGTCCGATGAGGCGGCGCAGAGGCAGTTGTACACCACGTATATGGCATCGATGTTTCGCAGCCTCCGCTTCGGACTAAGCGATGCGCATGGCAAAGGCATGGCCATCCAGTTCAATTACCTGATGGACCACGGGGCATTTGCCCAGCAGGACGACGGAACTTTTGCCATCAACATGGAAAAATTCAGGCAGGGAGTGCGTGACCTGGACCACGATCTGCTCACCCTGGAAGCCCAGGGCGACTACGCCGGTGCGAAAAAGCTGCTCGAAGAGATGGGAGTGATTCGCCCCGTACTGAAAAAGGCGTTCGACCGCCTGGAGGAGATTCCCACCGACATCGAACCCATCTTTGTGACCGCCGATGAGCTGGCGCCTGAGAAACCGCAGCCCTCCGCCAAGCCGGTGCGCAGGAAAAAATCAAGGTAAGCGTCGCTTGGCATTCCTGCCCGGGCACCAGACGAGAATCCGGATCACCTAAGCCTTTGGTGCACTCCCCGCCTTACGATTGGCACACCGAACCAGGGCCAGGGCGGTCACGTCGTTGTGAACCGGCGGCTTGCGCATGAACTGCTGCACGCCGTCGATCGTAGTCGCACACAGATCTTTCGCGCTTTCGTTGGCGGCTTCCTGCAGTCTGTTCTTGACCCGATCAAGTCCGAATTCCTCGCGCTTGCGCTTGCCTTCCAACAACCCCCGGGAAACCAGCAGGAGGGCAGAGCCGGGCGGCAACGCGACCAGGGGCGCATCACAAGTGGCGTGGGAAAAGAGTCCCAACGGCAGGCCAGTGGCGCGCAGTTCACTAATGCCCGTCGCGTCACGAAGCAGGCCCGGGGGATGGCCGGCGTTGAAATAGCAGATGGTGCCCAGATCTTCGTTGTAGCAGGCGGCGAATGCCGGGCAGGAACGGACGCCACCCTCCGCCGCCATGATAGTGCGGTTGAGTTCCAGGCAGAGCTCGGCCATGGCGTCGGCCTCATTCACGTCGTCGGCAGTAAAAAGCTCAGGTGACCGGGTGTGAAAGGTGTGCTGCGCCGCGGAAACCACGGCACGGTTGTCCTCCAGGCGTCCTGCCATATCCAGCAAGCCAAACAGAATGCGCGTCGGACTCACCCGGACGAAATCGTGAAGGTCCCCGCGCTGGCGCTCGCCGAAGTAGGCCGCCGCCAGCTCAGCATCGTGAAGTCGAGGGACTTCGGCCTGCACCGTTCCCTGCGGCTTTTGCGAGGACTTTTCGTGTTGAAAGAGGAAGCGCACAGGACGATTAACCGGCGAAGTTAGCATAGAAGGTGGCTTGGGGCAACCACCTCCGGTAACCCTGTGGAGCAGAGACTCGGCTTGTCGTAGCGCGGGCGTCCCGCCGGCTCTCCTGGAGGCATCCCTTCGACTTCGCTCAGAGCATGCCTGACCTCGGCAGCAGGGGAAACTCAAATAAACTGATCCCAGTGCGACGTCAGATCACGCGGGCGGGGGCGCCCGCGCCACACAATCCCGCCGAGCTTCGGTCGGCCTGGGCGGGTCAGAGACCCTCCCCCACACAGGCATCGTGGGTCCGCCGCTTACGCTAGATCGAACAGCAGAACCTCGGCATCCGCCATGCCTTTGACCACCAACTGCTTTTCGTCGCTCACCGCGGCGCCGTCACCCTGGCTGAGACTCTTGCCGTTCACTTCCACGGCACCTTTGGCAATTTGTACCCAGGCGTAACGGCCATCAGCCAAGTCATGCTTTACTTCCTCACCCGGCTTGAGCAGCGACACATAAAGCTTTGCATCCTGATGGATGGCCACGGAGTTCTCTTTGCCGTCTGGACTGGCGATCAGGCGGAACTTGCCGCGTTTTTCGGCTTCCGGGAACACCTTTTGCTCATAGCCCGGTTTATGACCGCTCCGGTCGGGCAGAATCCAGATCTGGAGCAGGTGCGCCGGATCGCTCTTGGACGAATTGGCTTCGCTGTGTCGCACGCCCGTGCCCGCGCTCATGCGCTGCCCGTCGCCGGGACGAATGATGGAGCCATTGCCCATGCTGTCCTTGTGCTCCAGGGCGCCTTCGAGAAGGTACGTAATGATCTCCATGTCGCGATGAGGATGCATGGGGAAGCCGTGGCCACCCTGCACCCAGTCTTCGTTAATGACGCGCAGGGAGCGAAATCCCATAAAGCGGGGATCGTGGTAGGTGTCAAAGGAAAACGTGTGCTTGGTGTTGAGCCAGCCGAAGTCGCCTCCGCCGCGCTCATTACTGCGTCGAATATCGATCATCGTATATTCCTCGTTGTAACGACTAATTAGATGCAGCACCACCGAAAACGACTCTCCGCCACTCCCGCTGGAGTCAACCAGAGGTCAAGCCGATGGCTCTCATGGGATCGCTTCGGACCGGATCACTTCGAAGCCAGTCACTTCAAAGCCAGGAGCCTATGCCGCGGAACCCCTGCAAACTAATGCTATTGCTGGTCTTACTGGGCTGCGGCGGGCAGCCCGATCCGGGACCTGCGGGCTTCATGAACCAAACCCTGCACTCGGACGCTGACCTGTGGGTGATCTGGAAGGCGGCGCAGGAAACCGTGGCTCAGGAAGTAGACCTCAATCCCTTGCAGAGGTCGCTTTCAGGAGCGCCGGCGGACATTCACCCCGGAGACGACCGCGCACTCAGGATCCTGCCTCACCAGCTCCGGGTGAGCGCCGAACCGGACGTCTCCGCGGGCGTTCTTCTGGCCGCGACCGGCCTTGAGCGTCCCGACCCAACCGGCATGATCGCCTGCCCGCAACCCTGCAACGTCCGCTATGCCGCTGCCTACACCCTCTACGGGAAAAACCTCACCCGGTATGCCACCTCGTGGGAAGGCCAGGGCGCTAGCTTCACCTTTGTACTTGAATATGAGTTCGAGAATCAGATTCTGGCCGCGCTGGGATACAGCCTGAAGTGGCGTTGAACCGGCAGGTCTACTTCTTATCGCTTTTCTTGGCCGAGTCTTCTGACTTCCGGGACCGTTCGGACTTCTTGGAGCTTTCCGCTTTCTCCGCTTTCTCCGCACTCTCCTGCTTCTGCGACTCTTCCGATTTGGACTTGCCTTCCTTCTTGGAGCCCGAGTCCCCATTCGAAGAACTGGACGAAGAACCCGCGGAGGACTTCTTGGCGTAGTCGGTGACGTACCATCCCGAACCCTTGAATTGCACCGCCGGCGCCGAAATCACCTGCTCGATCGGCCCGCCGCACTCAGGGCATTTCTTCACATGGGGATCGGAAAATTTCTGGATCTTCTCAAAGCGGTGATGGCACTTCTTGCACTCGTATTCGTAAAGTGGCATGGACTTCCTGAGACTCCGAGCTTTCAGCCTTGTGTGGTCTGAACTGACACCTGAGAACTGACAACTGACAGCTATTCAATTGATTCTAGGGTTTGTGTCCGACCTACGTCAATGAACAGGCGGGCATGGTAAGGGTACCCAGCCAAGCACCCGATGTTAGACTCGCCTCATGAAAGCTGGTGCAGGATCAGGTTCAAGTACGGCGAGCATTCTGGCGCCGGGACTCTACCTGGTGGCGACGCCCATCGGCAATCTCGAAGACATCACCCTGCGGGCCGTCCGCGTGCTCAAAGAAGCCGACCTGATCGCCTGTGAGGACACCCGGCAGACGCAAAGGCTGCTGAACCACTATGCCATCTCGACCCGGACGACGAGTTATCACGAACACAACGAGATGACCCGGGCGGCGGAACTGGTGCTCGACCTTGAGGGCGGCGCCCGAGTCGCTCTTGTGACGGATGCCGGCATGCCGGGCATCTCCGACCCCGGATATCGCCTGATCTCTCTCGCCATCCGGCACCACATTCCCGTAGTGCCGATCCCGGGGGCATCGGCGTTTCTGGCGGCGCTGGTAGCCAGCGGCCTGCCCACCGACTCGTTTCGCTTTGGCGGATTTCTCCCTCCGAAAAGCGGGCAGCGGCGGCAGATGCTGGAGAGTATCAAGGCTTCGCCCCGGACCCAGGTCTTCTACGAAGCACCGCATCGGATAAAAGAAGCCGTTGAAGATGTGGTCGGGATCCTGGGGGGAGAGCGTCAACTGGTAATCGCGCGCGAAGTCACCAAGATTCACGAAGAGTTTCTCCGCGGCCGGGCCAGCGAGATTCTGGAAACATTGAACGCGCGCGGCGACGTCAAGGGCGAGATCACGCTGCTGATTGGCAAAGCGGAGGAGAGGGAACAAGAACCGGCCGCCGGGTTGAATGTGCGAGAGCGACTCCAGCAGATCATGGCGGAGGAGAAACTGGATGAGAAGAGCGCATTGAAGAGAGTCGCCAGAGAGATGGGAGTGTCAAAGAGCGCGGCGTATCGCGAACTGCAGAGAAGCCGGTAACTATCCGCAACAAAAGCCCCAGGAACTTGGACTACCCCTTGTCGGCGTCACTGGTCGTAGCACCCGAACACAGCTAGATGCCGTAGTTCACCATGCGAAGCGCGTCTTTGTAGGCTTCGCGCGCTTCGGTGGCTTTCAAGTGCGCATCGTGTTCCGCAAAGTGGGCGGTGTCCCAGTGCTCCATGGCAACCATCGAATGGTCTGGAGTGGCTAGCGCTTCTTCAGCGCGAATGGCGTCAACCCATTCATCGACCGCTGTCTTGTAGGCCAGGCGCAATTGATCAAGATCCGAGTTTGACATAGCGACCGCATACTAGTGCCACGCGGCAGCGAGGTCAAATTGAACGGGGCGAATTTAACCGAAAATTAACAGAAGAATTCTCTTCGGCCTGGCAGGCTTCTTATAGCTGGCCGTTCGAGCTAGTTGATGCGCCCTTCTTCGACGATAGTTTCGATGCAAGCAACCAAAATTATGCGTTGGACTGTTACCCAGCGGGGCCGTTATTTTGCTGTTACAACTTTCTAACGGTTGCCGCTGAGGAGCAATGCACGAAATCCGATCAACGCTCCTGGCCTGCAGTCAGGTTGTGAATGCCATGGACAAATCGCGCAAACGAAGTGAAACGGCAGTTGTTTTCCCCTATCGAGTGGGCCGCACTAGTGGGAAGGTGGCCAAGAAGCGACCGTCTAACGCCATAGATATGGAGAAGTTGTTGCACTTTTCCCAGCAGCTGTATGCTCATGCGCTCACGTTGCAGGAAGTGATTCGGAACGAAGGGGAAGTGGGGTATGAGGTTTTGAGACCTAGATGCGACCAACAGGCTGCACAGCAATTCGAAATTTTCTATCACACCTTCAGGCAGCCCTCGGGATTTCGCAAACGTCGTGCGGCGTCTTGTGAATAGTCGATTGAATCTGGCCGCCTAATCACTTTCCACTCAACTCCCGCTTCACAGCGTCACTGACCTGCTTGCCGTCTACCCGGATTCCCGCTCCGGTGAATCGCGCCATTACATTCTTCATTACCGCCCCCATCTCTTTCATCGTCGGCGCGCCCATTTCCGCGATGACAGCTCGCACCCCGGCCACAATCTGATCCTCGCCCGCGGCCTTGGGCATATAGGTTTCGATCAGGGTGATTTCGGCGGCTTCCTTGTCGGCCATTTCCTGGCGGCCACCCTTGGTGAATTGCTCGACTGAATCCTTACGCTGTTTGATGAGCGTGGTCAGGACCTGCTGGGCTTCTTTGTCGTCGAGCGGTGCCATCTTTTCGATCTCGCGATTCTTGAGCGCGGCCTTGACCATGCGAAGTGTTGACAGCCGATGCTCGTCGCGCGCCTTCATGGCGGCGGTGATGTCTTGCTGGATCTGCTCGGGGAGGCTCATGGTGGGATTATAGCGTTTGAGAGAATCGGGCCGCCGAATGGAAAATCTGCTCTGCGCAATCCAAATCGAGCACGTAGGCCCGGACGCCCCGTCCGGGTGGGCGAGCACCGCTCGCCGGGTTTTGGTGGCGAATTGTGACCTGCCGGGCTATGCCCCTGGGCGGTTGGGGGCGCCCGCCCCTGCGTGATCGCAAGACCTGAAATCTCCATCTCTGGCGCGTTCGGCATTCATCCGCCCCCGGGCGCTCCGTGGTGAATAGGCCCTGATTCCGGTAAACTAGAATGATCTTCTAAACAAAGGACTCCTGCGTAAATGTTGCGTAAGAACCGTCTCTTTACTCCTGGCCCAACTCCCATACTTCCGGCGGCGCAGACCGCCATGGCTTCGTTTGCCATGCACCATCGCACCGCCGACTTCCGCGCGCTGTACACGCGGGTCCTGGCGGACATGAAAGAATTTATCGGCACCCGCAACGATGTTCTGGTGCTGGCCTCTTCCGGAACCGGGGTGATGGAAGGTTCGGTCTCAAACCTCACTTCGCCCGGCGATAAGGTCTTGGTGCTGACTGCCGGCAAGTTTGGCGAGCGCTGGCGCGATCTGGCCAAAGCGTTTGGCTGCGTCGTGGAAATGATCAGCGCGCCCTATGGCGAAACCCTTTCGCTCGATGAAGTTCGCAGCAAGCTGACTCCTGACGTCCGCGCCGTATACGTACAAGCGACCGAGAGCTCGACCGGCGCACGCCATGACGTCAAGGGACTCGCAAAACTGGTGCGCGCCCAGGGTGACGAAACTCTGCTCGTGGTCGACGCCATCACCGGCCTGGGCACCACCCACCTCGATGTGGACGGCTGGGGTGTTGACGTCATCATCGGAGGCTCGCAGAAGGCGCTCATGATTCCACCGGGCCTAGCCTATTGCGCCGTCAGCGAGGGCGCCTGGAAGCGCATGGAGACAGCCAAGTCTCCACGGTACTATTTCGACTTCCGCAAAGAGCGAAAGGCTGCTGCCAAGGGCGAGTCCGCTTACACGCCTGCGACGTCACTTTTTGCCGCACTGGGAGCCGCTCTGGACTTCGTCCGGCAAATGGGGAACGGCGACCTGGCGTCTGGCCGCGAAGCCTTGATCAACAATGCCGAACTGGCTGCGGACATGACCCGCGCCGGGGCGCAAGCCCTGGGATTGAAGCTGTTCGCGGCTTCCTCGCCGGCAGCGGCACTTACGGCGATCCAGTCACCTGCGGGCACTGATTCGAGCGCTATCGTCAAAGAGTTTCGGGAATCGTTCGCCGCAGTCGTGGCCAACGGTCAGGGTGAGATGAAGGGCAAATTGTTCCGCATTGCGCACTTGGGCTACTACGACTACCTGGACACGATCGGAATTCTGGCCGCGCTCGAGCACGTGCTCGCCAGCGTGACCGGCAAGCCGGTGGAATATGGCGCAGCCGTGCGCGCAGCGCAGGAAGTATACGCGCGTAGCCTGGCGGAAAAACGACAGCCGGTCGGCGCCTGAAGTCCGCAACTCTACTGCACGATAAAGTTCACCGTGTTGGACCTCGGGGCGGCCTGATTCTGTAGATCCTGGTGCCGCCCGGATTCGTGACACAAACCGGCATCGTCGCAGCGACGGCACCGTCTGCGGCAGAAGCGCGCGATGAGCAAAGAGAAGAACGGAGCAGCTTAAATGTTGGCGAGCGAAACCAAATCATGAAGGTTGTGGTGGCAGAGAAAATTTCGTCATCCGCAGTAGACCTTTTGCGCGAGCCGCGCTGGACCATTGTTACCTCGGATCAGATCGAGGGCAAGCTCGCGGACCAACTGCAGTCGGCCGATGCACTGATCGTCCGCTCGGCGGTGCAGGTTGACGCTGCGCTTCTGGAACATGCCCGTAAGCTTCGGGTGATCGGGCGGGCCGGGGTGGGCGTCGATAACATCGACCTTGACGCCGCCACCCGCAAGGGCATCGCCGTGATGAATACTCCCGGCGCCAATGCCATTGCTGTCGCCGAACACACCCTCGCACTGATGTTGGCAATGGCCCGGCACATCGGCCGGGCGAATGAACTGATGCATGCCGGAAAGTGGGAGAAAAAATCTCTCCAGGGCACCGAACTTCGGGGTAAGACCGTGGGCATCGTGGGCCTGGGAAGGGTCGGCATGGAAGTCGCCCGGCGGGCACAAGCGTTCGGAATGGAAGTGGTCGCGCACGATCCCTTTGTCTCGACCACAGTAGCGAAAGAAAAGGGCATCCGCATGGTGAAGGTCGAGGAAGTGTACGCGGCCGCCGACTATCTCACCCTGCACGTGGGCCTTACCCCGCAAACCGCAGGCATGATCAACGCGGACTCGATCAAGAAGATGAAGCGGGGCGTGCGCCTGGTGAACTGCGCCCGTGGAGAGCTGGTGGATGAAACCGCCCTAGCTCAAGCTCTTAAGCAGGGGCACGTCGCCGGGGCGGCACTGGATGTCTTCACCGAAGAACCCTTGCGGAACTCGCCGTTGACGGCCATCGACAATGTCATCCTCACCCCTCACATCGCGGGCTCCACGCACGAGGCCCAGGAAGCCGTCGGCTATCAGATTGCGCTTCAGGTAAAGGAATATCTCAAGCACGGCGTGATCCAGAATGCGGTGAATGTGCCGTCAGTGTCGCACGATGAATATCTCGAACTGCAGCCATACATCGTGCTGGCCGAGCGGCTGGGGTCGTTCCTGGCGCAGGTGAGCGAGGGAACCCTGGAAGAGATTTCACTGCGCTACTCCGGACACATCGCGGAATCGAAGACCGAACTCATCCGCAACGCCGCGGTGAAAGGCATTCTGAATGAAGCCCTGGAGGAGAAAGCCAACCTGGTGAACGCCGCAACCATTGCCTCTTCGCGAGGGTTGCGTATCCACGAGTCCCGCAAGCCCAACGATTCCAAGGGCGGCTCGGGCAGCGTGCTTTCGGTGCTGCTGAAGACTGCCGCCGAAGAGCATCTGGTCAAGGGTGCGGTCCTGCACAAAGATACTCCGCGGCTGCTGCACGTAGATGGCATCGATGTCGAAGCTCCGCTCGAGCGCAGCCTCATTTACATGCGCAACCGTGATGTCCCCGGCGTGATCGGGAAGGTGGGCACGATTCTGGGCAAGCACAAGATTAATATCGCGGATTTCTCCCTGGGCCGCCGCGTAGGCAACGCGAAGCCCGGCGCTCCGCGGGAAGCGATTGCGGTGGTGCACGTGGACGGACATGTGCCTCCCGAAGTGCTGGCCGAACTGAGAAAAGTGCCGGCGATTGAGCAGGCAAAGGCAATCCGGTTGTTTTGAAAAGACGGGCCACTGATCTGCACGGATTCGCACGGATAGGACAACGTCTAAAGATTTGATCCGTGAAAATCAGTGAAGATCCGTGGCTGAAGTTCGAAATAAGACGGAGCGACTGTACATCCCGGAAAGCCGTGGCTGATTCCAACAATCCAGGTGTTGCGACCACAATCGCGCGAGGACAATTGATGTTCAGAACAACCGGCATCGTACTGGCGGTGTTTTTTCTACTCACATCGGTTGGGCTTGCCCAGGACAACCGGTACGACGTAAGTCTGGGCGGAGCCGCCGTGCTCAGCAAGACCTCCACCGGAAACGGAACCACTTTAACTCCGACGAATTCCGCCGCCGTCCTGATCACTGGCAGGTACCGGTTCAGCGAACACAGTTCGGTTGAAATTAACTTTGCCCACACCCCGAATTCACAGATTTATCTTTCCGGGCCGCTGACCTATCGCGTGCAAGACACGATCTCCGAATACTCGGGGGCATACGTTTTCAGTTTTCTCCAGAGCCCGAAAATGGAGCCCTTCGTCTTCGCCGGCGCCGCTGCTTTGACCTTTTACCCCACATACGGTGAGGACACCATTAACGATGTGCAAACCTCCCTGCCCTCTAGCAAGCAGACCAAACCTGCCTTCCTCTATGGCGGCGGAGTGGACTACCACATCTTCTCGTCGATCCCCCTGGTTCGCAGGTCAACCCTCACCAAGTACCTGGCTCTGCGTCTGCAGTACCGGGGGCTGGTCTACAAGGCTCCCGACTTCAAGGTGCAGAACCTGTTCACCGGGGCCAGAGGACACATGGCGGAGCCATCGGTTGGGATCGTGGTGAAGTTCTAGAAAGACAGCCACGGATTTGCACGGATTCTCACGGATAAAACAAAAATAGGTTTTTTGATCCGTGTGAATTCTTGAAAATCCGTGGCGTTCTTTTAGGAGTTCAATGCTTGCTTGCGCAGCTTGCGGCTTTCCGCCAGCAGCGTCATCGAGTGCATCAGGTTTTGCAGGGTGACGATACCTACCAGGCGCTGATCTTCCACTACCGGAATGATGCTGAGGTTGCGGGCGGTGAGCTTGCGAAACGCGGAGGCCAGGGATTCTCCCTTTTGGGCGACCTCAAAAATCCGGTTCATCACCGCCTGTACGTAGCCATTTCCTTCGACCCGGAGCGCTTCCAGTATCTTTTGTTTCGAAATCACTCCCACCATGTCGTTGCCGCGAATCACAGGAAAATCGTCCTGCAGGCAGTGCACCGCCTTGTCCAGCGCGTCTTCGAGCGTGTCAGCCGGGGAGAGCGTGGCAAAATCGGTAAGCATGATGTCTTCCAGATGAACTCTCTCCAGCACCGACTGAAAAACCACCGAACGCTCTTCCATCTGGGACGCGATAAACAGGAACAAACCCACCAGGGTGAGCCAGTAGTTCGGCCAAAGCATACCTCCCAGGATGAACAGGGTGGCGAATGCCTGGCCAATGGAAACTGCGCGGCGGGTGGACTGTACCGGGTCCATGTGACGGCTGAACAGGGCACGCAACACCCGACCGCCATCCATGGGATACGCCGGAAGCAGGTTGAACCCGGCCAGATAAAGATTGGCCCACACCACACTTCGTGGAAGATTGCCGGGACGCAGAAAGGGCCAGGTCCACAGGTCCGCGTGCGGAACAAGCAACAAGACGGCGACACCAGCCACGACAGCGATGAACAGGTTCATCAACGGCCCTGCCAGGGCGATGCGGATGTCACGTTTCCAGGGGTCGAGGTTTGCATCCACCACAGACTGGCTGTCATCCATCTGGGTAATTCCACCAATCGGCAGCAGGATGATGGACTTGGGCTGCAGGCCCGACCGCCGGGCTACCAGCGCGTGACCGAGCTCATGGACAAGAACACTGGCAAACATGATCCCCACCAGGGCCAGAACTCGCAGCTCGTGCGCGGCTCCATGGGCGGCGTATTCCGTGTACAAGACAAAGAGCGGGAGTAGAAAGAAGAAAGTCCAGTGAATACGAAGTTCAACCCCGAAGATTCGCCCGACCGATATCGACCAGCTTCTCATGAGAAACCCGCAGCCTTTTCCGACACTACCATTCTATATAGTTAAGACGATGTATAGGAACCGTGAGTTGCGCTTGCGCCAAATCAAAGGTAATAGGAGGCCGGCGGGCTCCCCGGGTAAAACCGTTTCATGAGGGTGATTGCCGGGAAGTTTCGCAGCCGTCCGCTGCACTCGCTTCGCGGGATAGATCTGCGCCCTACCTCCGACCGCTTGCGCGAAACCCTGTTCAACGTTTTAGCCGCGGGAAATCCGACCGCCCTGGAGGGCAAAATCTGGCTGGATCTGTTTGCTGGCACCGGCGCGGTTGGTATCGAAGCTCTGAGCCGGGGGGCGGCACAAGTTTACTTTGTGGAATCCTCTATCCCCGCTGCCGGCCTGATCCAGCGCAATCTGGACTCGTTGGGGGTCGAGAGCGGCTTCGAAGTCGTGCGAGACGAGGTGGCGCGTGCTCTGCGAAAGCTGGCGGCAAGGAACGTCATCGCCGACTTCGTCTTCCTGGATCCTCCCTACCGCATGGAAAAGATTTACCCGCAGACTCTGCAACTGCTCTCCCAATCCCGTTCTGCTCAAACCAGATGCCGTCGTCGTCGCCGAGCACACAAAGAGGTTCGACCCCGGCAATGACTTCGTCCCCCTTCATCGTTATCGCCTGCTGAAGCAGGGGGACGCAGCCTTGAGCTTCTATGGAATGAAATCCACGATCGCCGATCAGAGATCAACGACCAGTGAATGACCATTGGGGAATCGCTGAGAATCCGCTTTCACTGGGTTCGAGAGGTTCAGAGCGCACCCGCCGTTTTCAGTCCCCCTTCCTTTGTCACCCCGAGGGCAAGAGAGGGACCGGGGGTTTGCGCGGTGGATGGAAGCACCGTTGCACCGGCCAGAACCGAGGTCCCTCGACAATCCTTGCTCGCGCGTTGTGCGAGCTAGAGATTGCTCGGGATGACAATTCTAACTTCCGGATTCCGGGGAAGTTATCCGCCCCCTCCCTCCGCACTCCTCGAATACACCTTCGTAACCCTCGGTAAGTACCCGGGGCGATTATTCTTCTTACGCTTCCCGGTTCGCCGTGAAGTCGGATCATAAGTATCTGAAATCGCAGCTGTTGATTTTGTCCCCCGATGGACTTTGAATTGCTCGCGATTGCGAGACCCGGTTGGGTTACGAAAGTTTGGCCGGAAGAAACGCAAGTTATTGTATTAGAACATGTTAGCTGTTATCAATAAGGGCAGATTCCCACTCAAAATGCCGACAGGAATCACAGAGGAGGGACGTGGTTAGCGGCTCTCAGTCGTGGAGAGAACTGAGTTGGGGCGCCAAGGCGTTCATAAGCCTGGTCGTCCTGGTGGGGACGTGTGTGCTCATCTACGGCGCCGTCAAACCCACCAGCCGAAACATTGCTCAGTTCATTTGCTACCTGCTGATCGCGATTCTGGCGGCGCGGCTCAAAGTCCGCCTGCCGGGAATCACCGGCACCATGTCGGTGAACTTCCTGTTCATCCTGTTGGGAATACTGGAACTGGGCTTCGCGGAGACGCTGGCCCTGGCCACCGCCGCCATTCTCGTACAGTGCTTCTACCGGGACCGCCCCAGTCCGCTCCAGGTCACCTTCAACTTGTCGGCAAGCGCCATGGCGATCGCTGCCGCGTACAACGTGTATCACCTGGCAATATACAGAGCACAGGTAAAGAGTCATCCCCTGCTGCTGGGACTGGCAGCCATCACCTATTTCGCGGCCAACACCGGGTCAATCGCCGCGGTGATCGCCCTCACTGAGCGGAAGTCGATCAAGAAGATCTGGGTGGAGTGCTATTTCTGGTCGTTCCCCTATTACCTGGTGGGCGCGGCTTTCGCCGGGATGATCGGCTGGTTCAACCGCGAGTTCGGATGGGAAACTTCGCTGCTCATCGTTCCCATCATCTACCTGATCTATCGTTCCTACCGCCTCTATCTTGGAAAACTTGAGGACGAAAAGCGCCACGTTGAAGAAATGGCCACCCTGCACCTGCGCACCATTGAGGCGCTGGCCCTGGCCATCGAAGCCAAGGACCACACCACTCACGACCACCTGCAACGGGTACGGGTGTATGCCATCGAGGTAGCCAAGGAACTGGGCGTGACCTCAGGCGAGATGGAAGCTCTACACGCGGCTGCGCTGCTGCACGATATCGGCAAGCTCGCCGTGCCCGAGCACATCATCTCCAAGCCGGGCCGTCTGACCCCGGAAGAATTCGAAAAGATGAAGATTCACCCTCTGGTGGGGGCTGAAATCCTGGAACGGGTTCGCTTCCCCTATCCCGTGGTGCCGATCGTGCGGGCACATCACGAGAAATGGGACGGATCAGGGTATCCCTTCGGGTTGAAGGGCGAGGAGATCCCCATTGGAGCCCGTATCCTTTCTTCGGTCGACTTTCTCGACGCCATGGCCTCCGACCGCCAGTACCGTCGGGCCTTGCCGCTGGAAGAAGTCATGCAACGCCTGGTGGCGGAGTCGGGAAAATCGTTTGACCCTAAAGTGGTAAGAGTGCTGGAGAAGCGCTATCGCCAGCTCGAGAAACTGGTGCAATCCCAGTTCGCGCGCGAGCCCAACGCTAAACTTTCAACCGAGTTGAAAGTGGAAACCGGGGCTGCGCCGGCTGCCGGATTCGAAGACATTACGGTCAAAGACGCTCCCGGCCAGGAAGCCACCTTCCTTTTCTCGATCGCTGCGGCGCGGCAAGAAGCGCAAACACTGTTCGAACTGAGCCAGGATTTGGGCGCGTCGCTGAGTCTGGGCGAGACCTTGTCCGTATTTTCGGTGAAACTCAGGCGGCTGGTGCCCTATGACGCGATCGCGATCTATGTAAAGCGTGGCCAGGAGCTGATTCCAGAACTGGTAAGCGGCGACAACCATCGTCTGTTCTCTTCGCTTCGTATTCCGCTGGGCAGCGGCCTTTCCGGTTGGGTGGCGCAAAACCGGAAGCCCATCATCAACGGAAATCCGTCGGTCGAGCCAGGATACTTGAATGATCCGACCAAGTTCAGCACCCTGCGCTCGGCACTGGCAATTCCGCTGGAAGGGCTGGCCGGAGTGGTGGGGGTGCTCGCGCTGTACCACGCGGAAACCGACGCCTTCACTTCCGACCACTTGCGCATCCTGCTGGCCATCAGCTCCAAGATGGCCCTGGCCATCGAGAACGCGTTGAAGTACGAGCAGGCTGAAAGTTCCGCCACCACCGATTACCTCACCGGATTGCCTAACGCGCGGTCTCTGTTCCTCCAGCTTGACCGCGAACTGGCCCGTTGCAAGCGGGACACCTCGTCGCTGGTGGTCATGGTCAGCGATATGGATGGCTTCAAGCAGATCAACGACCGCTTCGGCCACCTGGAAGGCAATCGCGTGCTGCGTTTGTTCGCGCAAGCGCTGAAAGAAAGCTGCCGCGAGTACGACTACGTGGCCCGGATGGGGGGCGACGAGTTTGTGGTGGTTGCGCCTGGGCTGACGGCCGATGCGGCCGCCAAGAAGGCGGAGAGCCTGCGCGAACTGGCGCGACTGGCTGGCCAGGAAGTGTGCAGCGAAGATCTCCTGTCGCTCAGCGTGGGACAAGCTTTGTATCCCGAAGATGGGAAAGACGCGGAGGCGCTCCTGGCCGAGGCCGACCGCCGCATGTACATCGAGAAGCAGAAGCAGCCCTCGCGCAAGAATCGGCGCTTGTATCCACGCATGAAGTGCCGGGTCACCATCGAATTGCGGCCGCACGACGGCGAGGCCCCGGTACTGGGCAACCTGATCGACGTCAGCCTGGGTGGTTGCTATGTGGAAACCAGCGCCCTGATGCCTGCCGGGTCGAAGTTGAAGGTGATTTTCTCGATCGATGACGGCAGGCTGCAGGCGGCCGGCAGCGTCGTGCGTACCGATCCCGGCTCAGGCATCGCCATCCGCTTCAACGACATGAACCGCGAAGACCGGGAGAAGATGCACAAGGTGCTGGAGTTCGTCCACAACAGCACCATGTTTTACGACAACCGCTATTTCTCCAAGCTCCTGAATCAGTAATTGCCCAGTGTGGCGCCGGCGCCCTCGCCCGCGGCCTTTGACCTGGGGCTGGCATGTTAAGTCGGTTCACTCTTGGCCAGCTTGACAGTTCCCCACGATTTCCGAAAATGATGTCTGCAGAAATCAAGAAGCCGAGCACGCTCGCCTGACCGGACGAGGGCGTCCGGGCTACGTGGTTCGGGGATCACGTGGTCATTTAACGTCTACCGGGATGAAATTCGCCGCGATTCGAGAATTGGCGATAAGGCCACTCATCGCTCTTGGCGGGAGTGGCTTCCGTGGCTGCGGCGACAGCGGGAGCAGGTTCCGAACCCCAATCTGCGGGTGCCGGATAAACGCCCCAGATATTGCCGGGCTCGTCGAGCGCGATGCCTACCACCCAGCACTTGCTTTCCACCCCCAACGGCACGCAGTTCGCAACCCGGGCGGTCGCACGTTTGCCGGTAGGGAGTTCGTCCAGGAAGATTTCCGTTCCAGGCTTCAGCGGGCGAGTAAGCCGTACGCCGCAACCCTGGGGATTGATCACCAGGGTGTGACCAGCCTCGGAGAACGGATTCGCTGCGTCCAGGCAGGTAACGCGAAGTGGAATCTGGGCGCGAATTCGAGTGCTGCGCCGCGTTTCAGTCGTCTTTTTCCGTAGAGTCCATAGTGGGCAGGTGGTCAGAAGATTTCTGATGTCTTATATCCAATTTTAAGTCCAGGGCAGGAATTAGGCGCCGAAGTCCTGCGCCGCGGCACACACCAAAGTAACCAGCGAAACTTGCGCGGGAGGATAGCGGGCGTCACCGGCTCATGCCACCGCCGCCTGGATTTGGATCAGCGGGCCGAGAGCGGCATTGTTCCTGTCTTCTCGCAACATATTCGCCGAAAGAATCCCGGTTCTTTGAAATGACTTTTCGCAGTCAGCCGTCGAAGGGCCGCGCATGCTGCCTTCCATGTAGGCCAGGCCCGGGCAGCGCGTGCAAGTGCCGACATGGCTGCAGGTGGAACAAACGGGCAAATCCTTGGCGCGAATGGAGCGGACTTCATTCAGCTCGGAAGAGTTGCGCCAGATATCGATGAATTTCTGCCGCCGCAGATTGCCGCTGGGTAGGGGGAATTGTACGCAGGGAAAGACATCTCCGTAGGGAGAGATATAGGCGAGGGTGTGGCCAGCACTGCAGGGATAGCCTTCCATCGCGTCTTCATCCGGAGCCGGTGGCGAGGCGCAAAACTGTTCCACGTCGCCCACCAGGCTCTTGTTGCGGAATACCGCGCCCAGTTCCGAGCCCGGAATGCGCAGGTTCAGAATGGATGTGTCGCCGTCCATTTTTGGCGTGATGGTCGGGTCCAGGGTGTACTGCACCCCCAGGTCACGGGCCAGGGCCTGTACTCCCGCATGGTCCCGCATGTTGGACGTCATCAGCACGTTGGCAATCACGACCTTGAGCCCCTGTGCAGTCAGAAAACGGATCGCTTCCACGCTTCGGCGAAGCGAGCCCGGAAGTTTGGTGATGGCATCGTGAACTTCCGGACGGTGCGAGTAAATGCTGACCTGCACCTGGTCGACGCCCAGTTCCACCATGTGCCGTGCTTCCGCCTCGCGGATCATGACCGCGTTGGTCTTGATTCTCACGCTGAACAGGAGGCGGCGCGCGTATTCCAGCAGTTCGAAGAAGTCGCGCCGCATCAGCACTTCGCCGCCACTGAGGGTGAGGAAAAATGTGCCCGCGTCGGCCAGTTCGTCCAGCACACGTCTTGATCTCGGCCGTGGTCATTTCACCGTGGTCGTCATGATCCAGATAGCAGTGAACGCAGCGCTCATTGCAGCGGTACGTCACGTCGAGGTGAACCGACATGGGCACGCCCAAGTCCAGCGCCCGCTGACTCATCTCCTGCATCAGGCTCATGCCGCCTCCGTGGGTGCAGCAGACGAATTGGGAAAAGGTCGGTCCGACAGCAGCAAAATGCCGTGGCTGGACAGTTCCTTAACAAAGTGTTCGGCATCCCGAAGTGCGGTCTCAGGATCAATCTCGAACTCTGTGCAGACATCACGTGCCACGATCTCAGAGAGCGGAGCGTTGCCGTCCGCGGCCTGCCAGATCACGGTGGCCACCGGGTTGAGGGTAAAGAAAGTAGAATCCACCGCGGACATGACCATCATCTCACCACCCAGCATGCGGGAGGCGATGGCGGGACTTCTGGCGATGTAGGTTTCTGTCATTGGTCGCTCACCGGACCATGTCCCAAACCCGCGAGTCGGGAACAAACGTCAGCCGCCTCACCGGGACCCGCTCCACAAAATCGCAGGCCGACTGAAAAACTTTGCTCACCAGCTCGGCATCCTCCGCGAAGAAGAGAATGTTCCGCATCAGGCGCCGGATGGCTTCCGGCTTGGCGATCGACTCGATCTTGTTTTCCGCACCCTGGTGCAGGAAGAACAGGCAGCCGATCGAGGCGGAGCAATTTTCTCCGACCCGCGCCAGCTCACCGGCGAACGGGGTGCCGCAGGCGAGATATCCGTCACCGTCACGCCGAATATAGGAAACCTCATCGGTCAGCAGGGTTACGTCGGGAGGAGCGAGTCTGGAGATTGTCGTTTTCCCGGCGCCAGAGACGCCCGAGAACAGGAATGCCCGTTGGTTGCGGATGGCCCCCGCTGCATGCAGCAGGAAGCCCCCTTCCCGCGCCAGAATCAGGGTGTGCACAATGCGCAGAACGGAATCGATTGAGTAAGGATTGGCGGACTGGCGAATGCGCCCCCGGCCAGCCCGGGGATCCCAATGGGCACGGAAATCGCCCCGCCGCAAACGCCACACACCGTCCTGCATCCGCACCTGAACCTCATCGTCAGGATTGTTCGCCGATGGTGCGGTCAGTTCGACCTCAAATTCGAATCTGGGCCGCAGGGGCGAGCCGACAAACCCAGAGTACCTTTGCGCGAGTTGTTGACGAAAGGCGTCGTCCTGCATGTGCAGCAGGATCGGCATCCCCCCGATTTCAACCGTGATCTCGCAGCGCGAATTCAAATCTCTGCAGCTCCTTGCGCGGCGCCCGGACAGGCCGGCGCTCGCTTAGGTTAGGATGCCGATTTCGCCAACCTGGCCTCAATCTGGCAATCGTCGATGTGGCGGCTTATCCAAAACCGCAATCCAGCACGCCGGAACAGACTCCAGTGACAAAAGAGGTATCCTAGAATTTGGCTGAACGCCGAGCGCTTCCGCGCCGGCAGGATGATGGAACCAGCTCTCCAAATCTCCGTGACCTTTCCCAGGAATTCACTCCGGCGAACGGGCAGATCATTTTTCGGCATGCTGTCACCCCGCGTAATCAGAAACGCGTCGTGATCGGTGGGGTTCGTGCTTACGATGCGATGAATGAAGAAACGGCCCCGCCGCATGTAAAGCACAATCTCGCCCCGCTCCACGTCCTCAGGCTGGTGGGAATGAACCGTGAGCAGGTCACCGGGCCACACTGCGGGGAGCATGCTGACACCCGCAGCCCGTAACTTTAAAACTCCCGACGACCGAAGCACATCGGCGGCAAGACTGCACTGTTCTTTGTCGCGTGCCTGGACACTGATTTCAGAACTGATAATTCGCTCCAGCATGGCAAAGAGTCACATCAGCGCGGCTTTCACCGTTATTAGGTCAACCATAGCGCACTAACGCCGGCAGGCGAAAGCATAATGTGCTGCACTATTGCGTTCATCGATACCCGGCGAAGACACCCGGCGAATATGACCCGCGGACAAAAGAGCTGCGGCCAGGTCCGTCCGTGCCTTAAGACTGGACAACATCGAGAACGGGCTCAGACTGCGGCGCAGACCGGCATCTGAATTTTTGTACGATTGTGATAGTGTGGCGATAGAAATTCTTCAGCTCTGAGGATCGAAAGTCAGCGACGACTATCGCCCTTGCCGCAAACTGCACCATCCCGGCTTTCCGACCCGATCTCGTCATACACCAGCACTTTCAGCCCAGAACTCGACTTGATCCTGGCGTGCTGTAGCGAAGATTCTGGCGGGCACGGTCCTGCTCGCATACAACAAATCCTCGGTCATGGCATCGACTGGGACCGACTGCTTCGGCTCGCACAACATCATGGCCTGGTCCCCCTCGTCTATCGCTGCCTGTCCACTGCGGTGGAGGTCTCGCAATCGGCGTTTTTGGAAGCCCTTCGCCAGCAGGACAGAGTCAACGCGCACCAAACTCTGTGGCTGACAGTTGAATTGCTGCACCTTCACCGGCATCTGGCGGCTCGCGGCCTTGAGGTCTTGCCCTACAAGGGACCACTGTTGGCGGAACTGCTGTACGGCAACGTTACGCTACGCCAGTTTTCTGACCTCGACTTTCTGGTTCGCGCTCCTGATCTTCCGCGGATCAAGGCAGCCCTGGCAGATTTGGGATATGAACCTGGCCTGCGCCTGACTCAGGCCGCAGAGCGCGCCTACCTCAAATCGGGATATGAGTACACGTTTGACGGCGCTCGCGGACGAAACCTGCTCGAAATCAAGTGGCGAATTCTGCCGCAGTTCTACGCCATCAGCTTCGATGTCGATGATTTCTTCCAGCGGGCAGTGGCGGCCACGGTACAGGGCCAAAGGTTGCGCACACTTTGCGACCAGGACCTCATGCTCGTGCTTTGCGTCCATGCCGCGAAACACGGCTGGAAGCAACTTTCATGGCTGTGTGACATTGCGCAACTGGCAAGGTCTCGGGCGCTCAATTGGGCGGCGCTGCTGGCGCAGGCGGAGAGGCTCGGCATTGAGCGCATAGTGTCAGTAACCTTTTTACTGGCGCAAAAGCTGCTTGGAGCCACCGTGCCGGCGCCGTTGGACCTGGAGAGAGACGCAAGAGCGGAAGGTCTCGCGCTCCGGATTTTGCACCAGATTGCGGCGGAGGAGGAGTTCGATCCGGAGTCCCTGGCCTACTTCCGCCTGATGCTGGAATTGAGAGAGCGCGGGCGCGACCGGGCTTCGTTCTTGTGGCGGCTTTGCGTCACTCCAGGCGTAGGCGAGTGGTCGGCGATCCAGTTGCCCCGTCCGCTGTTTCCCCTCTATCGCGTGGTGCGGGTGTTGCAGGTTGGCGCGCCGGCTGGTCTCAAACCGGTGATTTTGTGGCGTAGCGTGGCGATTTTGGGTGGAGCAGCGCTTCAGCGCTGCATTCAGCTCCTCTTTTCAGACTGGATTGAGCCGCTGAGAACTTCCCGCCAGTGAGCCCTCGCGCTGATTGTGAGCGGGTGTAAGCTCATTTCAATGAACCTGGTGATTCATTTTCAAATGCTCGCCGGTTACAACCGCTTGGCGAATGAGCGGCTCTTTGCGAAGTGCGCGCAGTTAGATGATGTCGAGTACCGAAAAAGGCGTGCCGGGTCTTTCGGCAGCATTCATGGATTGTTGAACCACATTCTGCTGGGTGATCGAAGGTGGATGGGATTGTTCGAGAGCGGCGAACGCTTGACCCCTCCTCTAAACCAGATTCTGTACGATGATTTTCCCGAGTTGCGGAGCGCGAGAGTGCGGGAAGACTTGCGGATAGAAGCGTTCTTCGCGGCTCTCGATGCTGCCTTTTGGAACCGGTCGTTCGCTTACACGAATAATCAGGGCAAAGACTACGTGGAGACGGCGCACGTGGCGTGCAGTCACCTGTTCAATCACCAGACGCACCATCGGGGCCAGGTGCATGTGATGCTGAGTCAGACCCCGGTGCCACCTCCATCGCTTGACCTGCACCGCATCGTGAATCCTTAGAGCACGGAGGGCTGCTCCGACTCGCAGCGCGAGAAGTACGTGCTATTCGAAGTAACTGTTGAAAGCAGGCGTTTATAGCAACCATCAGGATTACTGGTGCAATCGCGATATTTCAACATGTTTCGGTTATTTCGCTGGCTGTTGGCAGTGTCGGAGGCCTTTCCTTCACTCTTGAAAGTTCCTCCTCATTCTGCCTCCTGAAAGCGGCAAGCCGAACTGTTCGACCCTGCGTTTCAGCGCTGTCGCCCTGCAGGTACGGCACGAGATTCTCAAACACCGTCAGTGCCCGGCGATAGTATTCGCATCCGTCAGTGTCGAGGTCGTCACCAGTCATCACGTAATTCATCCCTACGTTGAATACGTTGGCGATGTCGTTCGGGCCGGAAGCGAGAGCTTTTTGCGAGTATTCCGCGCCGAGCTTCGTCCACTTGCCGCTCTGGTCTTTATCGTGGAGAGACCGCACGAAGTAGATGGTCGCAATCATTTGATAGATGAAATCGTCCCCCGGATGACCGGTTATAGAGTGCAACCCAAGATCGATTGCTTCGTCAAAATGGCCCTCATTCCTGAGCTCAGCCATTCTAGTTACCGTTTGGACTTGTTGACTTGGGGCGACGAGTGTCCACGGCATTTCCATGGTGTCGCGGTAATGCTTGATTGCGATGAGCGCGAGCGCGGCTATTACTATTGCAGATCCTACAATCCACATCCTTCGGCGGCTAGGTTCGGTCATACAACCATTGGATACCATAGATTTGAGCTGGGCACGTTTCCCGTGTAACTGTTGTAGTCTAGGCGTTTACACTAACGACCTTCGGTCGGCACATCCTGCTTCGCGGCAGCAACATCTTTCCCGCTTAGCTCCTGGCATTCTTCTTGGCTCGACTCATCCCCGCTCGTAGTCCCCGCTGCACGATGCGCTTATACCCCGACCGATCCATGCTCGCCATGGTGGTCGCCGCTATGCCGCCCGGCGTCGCCGCTTCGCGCAGCAATTCGTTCAATGAAACGTCACCCTCACGCCACGCCAGAATTCCGTCGGCCAGCGCGTGCGCAGCGGCGGTCAGGGCGGTCTTATGATCCAACCCCAGATGCTGCGCTGCTTCGGCCAGCGCGGCCAGCGCGTGATAACCGTGGCTCGAAGAGTAGGTCACGGTGAAAGCGTCGAACTCGCTTTCGGGAATTTCGAGGACGCCTCCGACTTTTGCGAAGAAGTTCCAAACTTCGCGTCGCGCTGCGGCAGGGAAATCCGGTTCAAATAGCAAGGCGGTTAAAGCCCGCCCGCTACGCGCGACCGGACTGGGCATAGCCCGCGCCCAGCGCACCCGCTTGCCCGACGTCTTTCCCATTCCGGCCCGCAACTTAGCCAGCGGAATACCGGCGGCGAGGCTGATTGCGATTTGGGGATGAGGAATCTGTTTCACCTCCTGCAGCACCTCGCGCACTGAGTCCGGCCGGACCGCGACAATCAGAAGATGCGCCTGCGCAAGAGCACGACCCAACGTCGGCTCGACCGTCACCCCATATTGCCGGCGCAATTGGCGTAACTTGCCTGGATTCCTGTCATGAACGACGATGGGTTCGTCATATCCCGCCAGACGCAGCCCAGCCAACAGTGCGCCAGTGATGCGCCCTCCTCCCAGAAACACAGTAGCGTTCCTGCCGGATCCCCCGAATCCGGGTGCCCCGTCCAAGCTTCGCTTGGGCGGGGATTTTCGGGCGACCGTCATGTGAGCAGCTCTTTCGAATGTTTTCATTCAAGCGACTTCTATTCGAAACCAGTGCAGGCCTGATCGGCGGCTTCAAGCAGCGCTTCCACATCCTTTTCCGTGTGCGCCGTGGAGATGATCCAGTGCAGCCCGTTCGACGGAGTCATGTAGATGCCTCGTTCGAGCAGGCGATGAACGAAGCGGGAATAGCGGCCCGTATCCACGTACTGGCAATAGTCGCGATAATCATGAATCGCATCGCGGTCAGTAAAGTAAATCTGAAACATGGGCCCGAAACCCTGCACGATGGCCTCAATCTTTCGCCGGTGAAAGACTTCTCGCAGACCCGTAATTGCGGCGTCGCCCACGCGATGAAGTTTCTGATATGCGCCATCGGCTTTCAGCAAATCGAGGTTGGCAGCCACAACCTTCATGGTCAGCCGGTGCCCGTTGAAGGTGCCATAGTGCAGCACCATATGCTCGCTCCAGCGCAGGCGATCGAGAATGGATCGCGGCCCGGCCACTGCGCCCACCGGGAATCCCGCGCCCAGAGCTTTGCCGAACGTGCTGATGTCCGGCCGGACGCCGTAATACTCCTGGCATCCGCCCGGGGCGTAGCGAAAGCCGGTGACCACTTCGTCCAGAATCAGCAGGCACCGTAGTCCTGCGTGATTTCGCGAAGCTTTTTCAGATAACCGTCGCGCGGCGGGATGCAGCCCATGTTGGCCATGATGGGCTCGGTGATCACGGCCGCGAGTTCGCGCCCGTGCTCCCGCATGATACGGTCCAGCGCGGCGACATCGTTCCAGGGCGCCAGTACTACATCGTCAAATGTCGACGCCGGAATCCCCTCCGAGTCCGGAAGGCGCGCAGGATTTTCGGGAGGACCCAACTGTTCCGGCGCGTGACTGTGCGCGTTCAACAGATAAGGATCGTACCAGCCGTGGTAGTGGCCTTCGAATTTGAGAAACTTCGTCCGGTGAGTGTGGGCGCGGGCCAGGCGCAGCGCCAGCATGGTGGCTTCGCTGCCCGTGTTGGCAAACCGCACAACCTCGGCGGAAGGAACCATGCTTCGCAAGCGCTCTGCTGCTTCAACCTCGGCGGAGGTTGCGGCGGCGAAGTGCGATCCTTCCGCCATGGTGCGAGAGACCAGTTCAGTCAGCTGGGGATGCGCGTGCCCATGGATGAGCGCGCCAAACGACATCATGAAATCGATGTATTCGTTGCCGTCGGCGTCCCACACGTGGGAGCCTTGCCCACGCTCCAGAAATATCGGGCCGGGCGAGTACACGGCAGCTCCGCGCGAAGGCGAGTTCACCCCTTCCACCAGCGATTGCTGGGCGCGCTCGAACCACTGCTGCGAGTTTTTGCGATTTGCCGTCATTGCCAGTGTTCTGTTCTCTGCAAGGTAGCCACGGATTTTCACGGATTCAGGCTTTTGTTTTTGTTTTTGCTTTTGCTTTATCCGTGTGAATCCGTGCAAATCCGTGGCTGCCTTCTTAATCCGCTGTGCCGCCTCCATCTACCACCAGGGTTGCGCCGGTCATGAACGAGGAATCATCGGACGCCAGAAACAGCGCGGCTTTCGCAATCTCGTCTGATGTCCCGATCCGCCCCAAGGGACGATTGCTGCAACCCGCCAGATAGTCCTCCCATTTCTGGCCGCGCATGCGCGCGTCTTCCGGCAGCATGGGCGTGTCAACGTCTCCCGGGCAGATGCAGTTCACGCGAATGCCCTGCCGCCCGTGGTCGATCGCCATCGCCTTGGTCAGGAGCACGACACCGCCCTTCGAAGCACAATAGGCCACCGCCGCGTCGCCGCCCACAATGCCCCAGCCCGAGCTGTTATTGATGATCACGCCGCTGCCCTGCGCGATCATGCCCGGCAAAGCAAATTTTGACATCAGGAACGTACCTTTCAGATTGATGTCGATTTGCAAGTCCCATTCTTCCTCGGTGCAGTTGAGGGTGGTCTGCGGATAAAAGACACCGGCATTATTGAACAGGATGTCGAGCCGTCCGAAGGAGCTCGCAGTTTCATCGACGGCGCGGCGGCATTCGTCCGCCTTGCGGACATCGGTGCGCAGGAAAATGGCTTGCCCGCCGTTTTCAATGATTCGCACGGTCACTGCATGACCACGCTTCTCGTTGCGGCCCGTGATGGCAACCATCGCTCCCTCCCTGGCGAAGAGAAGGGCGGTGGCCTCGCCGATGCCAGAGGTGCCACCGGTGATGAGTGCGACTTTGTCTTTCAGACGCATATTTCTTAACCGACTCACGTAGGCCCGGATTTTCATCGATTTTCACGGAATCTGAAAGATCTTTGCGTGTTCTTTGCCCATCCGCGTGCAGATCCGTGTAAATCCGTGGCCGCTTATCGTCGTGCTACGCCGAACCCGCCAGCCCGCCGCCGTCCACCACCAGCGCCGTCCCGGTTACGAACGACGACGCGTCGCTGGCCAGATACAGCGCTGCCTGCGCAATCTCTTCCGGCTTGCCCACTCGTCCCAGAGGCCGCTTCGTGGCCTCCGCCAGAAATCGATCGCTGGGCTCGCCCAGTTGCTGGGCCTCGTTGCGCAACATGTTCGTATCCGTGTCTCCCGGGCAGATGCAGTTTACGCGAATGTTCTGCGCGCCATGATCGACCGCCATAGCCTTGGTCAGGAGCACGACTGCGCCCTTGGAAGCGCAATAAACCGCCGCTCTTGGTCCGCCGGCCAGTCCCCAACCCGACGCCGTGTTGATGATCGAACCCCCGCCCGCCGAAGCCATGACCGGAATGACCTCGCGGCACATCAGAAAAATCGCTTTCACGTTTACCGCCATCACCCGGTCCCAGTCTTCCTCGCTGAGATCGACCACCGAGGCGCGGCGAATGATCCCGGCGTTGTTGAACAAGATGTGGATCCCGCCGAACTCGCGCACGCTGGTTTCGACGACACGTTGGCAGTCCGGCGCGCGCGTGACGTCGGCCAGTTCGAACCGGGCGCGACCACCGTGGCTCGTGATTTCCCCTGCGACAGCCTTGCCGCCGGACTCATTTACGTCTGTGATGACGACCGCGGCGCCCTCGCGTGCGAATAGAAGGGCGGTCGCCCGCCCGATGCCGGAAGCGGCGCCGGTGATGAGGGCGACCTTGTCGTGAAGCTGATGCTGCGGCATAGTTGATCGAGGCGCAGATTCGAGTGCCGAGAAGCGAACCGCAGCGGGCTTACCGGCTGGCCAGCCCTCCCGCGATCTCGGCGCCGTCAATGGTGTACACGTGGCCCGTCATGTACGCCGCGTCGTCTGACGCCAGAAACGCGAACAGCGCCCCGATTTCCTCCGGCTGGGCGTGCCGGCCCAGCGGAATCTTGCGATTTACCGCCTCCAGCATTTCGTCCGTGTATTCGGCGCGCTGCATGGGCGTGAGCACGTATCCCGGCGCAACCGCGCACACCCGAACTTTGGGCGCAAGCTCCAGCGCCATCGACTTGGTCAGCTCGATTACTCCCGCCTTGGTGGCGTTGTAGTCGGCGTAGTAAGGCTGGCCGACGATCCCGTTGGTGGACGCCGTTTGCAGAATGACTCCGCTGCCGCGCTCCCACATGTGGCGGGCCGCAGTCTGGGCCACATAGAAGACGCCGGTCAGATTTACGGCGATGATCTTGTCCCACTCTTCGGGAGTGATATCGAGGAAGTTGTGACGGATACTGATGCCGGCATTGTTGATCAGCACATCGACGCCGCCCATCAGGCGCACGGCCTCGGCAAAGGCCGCTTCCACCTGCTTCAGGTTGGAAACGTCGGCATCCACCGTCCCGGCCAATTTTGGCAGCTGGCTGTCGATTTTCTTGCGGCCCTGGGCGTCGCGGTCGAGCACGACCACAGACGAGCCTTCCTCCAGAAAGCGGGCGGCAGTAGCGGCGCCAATTCCGCTGGCGCCTCCAGTGATCAGGACGCGCTTGCCTTTGAGTCCTCGCATCAGTCTCCCTTGCTTTGGATAACTAGTGGCGGTTCAGGATAAAGCAGGGTGCGTGGGTGTGGCTAGCGCTGCGGAGCGTGGCTCCGCTGGGCGGACGGGGGCGTCCGCCCCTACGTGGTCTGAGTTATCGCTTTCCGCCGAACAGGAAGGCCAGCTCGATGACCAGGATGATGACCACCATCAGTTCCAGCACAAAAGCGCGGCTCTGATTGAACTGGTCCACCATGAAGCGATAGAGGTCTTCGGCGGTCTGTAGTTTTTGCGTGACCAGGTCTTTATAGTCGGGCACGCCGACCTTGGCCGCGGCCAGCTTGTACAAGCGCGCGGAGAACATGTCGCTGAGGAACTTGATGGCATTATCGGCGCGTTCGGTCAGTTCGTTTACGTCCAGCAGCACGGTATGCAGTTCGGTGGCGGCTCGTGCCAGGCGCCAGCGGGCCCACATTCCGGTGCCCTTGTCGAGAGCCGCGTACACCGTGGCCAGCTCGCGGGTCAGCAGTTCGTCGTAGTGGCGGAATTCCAGCAACTGCGAATTGGCGTATTCGAGCAACTGGATGGCGGTCTCGACGCCTGCGTCGGTGTCATAAAGAAAGGCCGCGTTCCAGCCGATCACTGCCAGATCGTGCGGATAGTAGGACGCCCGCGACTGCAGGATTTCGTTGCGCTCGCCTTCCGAAAGCTGGGCCGTTTCCCCGCGCACGATTTGCGCGATCCGGGCTCCCTGGGAAGCGCACAGTTCGGCGGCCGAAGGCGAACCGGTCATCTCCCTGACATGGAAAATAAAGTAGTCTTCGCTCAACCACTCCGGATAGCGTTTCACCAGGGCCGGTGCGGCCCGATCCAGTTTCTCGCGCACGATGCGTGAGGCGTGCTTCTCGAAATCCACATCCCACACCCAGCGACTGCCCAGCCGCACCAGGGTGTCCCAGTCGCCGGCAAAAGGCAGTTCAAAAACCACGCTCAACACCCCATAGTCGTAGTACTTGATCTGGCCTTCGAGACGCTCGCCGCTTTCCAGCACCAGTGGTTCGATCGGTCTCCACCACCGGAGGACGCTGATACCGCACATAAGACGGGGCGGAGTGTTTGAAGCTGGGCTGTTCCAGGGTGCGGGCGCCAAAGATTTGTCGCAGCTGGTCGAGTCGGATTTCCTCGCAAACGTCGAACTGTATGAGGACAAGAACAGAACCGCGGAGCGCCGGCTCGAATCGCCTTCTCAGCGATGCGGTCAGCTTCAGGCCGGTTAAGAATGATTTCGGAGTCGATTGCCATAGAACCTACTTGAGGCAGGGATAATTTCTATGTACCTATTTTCCCAGAATCCGGGGGAGTTGGGGAGAGGCCGGAAGGTAAACAGCTAAGTAATTGATTACAATGGCGATATCAGCAGGAGCTTTTTGTTTTCCGCATTACTTGCGAAGCCACGCACAGGAGCGCCGCCCCTGCCACAATAGCCGCCACGCCCAGCCCCGCCCGCTTCATCGAGCGGTCCAGGGCAGCCTGCCTGCGGTCCACCTGCGGCTTCTCCGGATGACTTCCCTCCGGCGTGGACGCTTCCTGCAACGCCACTCCCTGCAACGCCATCGAGATGACCTCAGCCAGATGCAGGGCCTGGCGGTCAGTGCCCTGGGCGATCTGTTCGCGGCAGCTGAATCCGTCGGCGATGATCAGGCTATCGGCTGGCGCCCGGCGCACCGCGGGCAGGAGTTCCAGTTCGCCGATTGCCATTGACATGTCGTATTTGTCTTGGTCAAAGCCGAACGAACCAGCCATGCCGCAACAGCCCGGCGCAGGGGCGCTCCACTCGATACCCATCTTGCTCAGGATGGACTCCTCGTCGGTCATTTTCATCAGCGACTTTTGATGACAATGACCGTGAACGAGAGCCTGGACCCGCCTGCCTTTGGTTTTAATGCGAAGCTGCGGGAGTTGGAAGTGGGCCGCCTTCTTCTCCAGGAACTCGCTCAACAGGAAGGTCTGACGGGATAGCCGCTGTGCCCGATCGTCTTCAGGAAACAGATTGATCATTTCATCGCGAAATACGGCTGCACAACTGGGCTCGAGCACAACCACCGGCACATCCGCGTCGATTTCGGGAGACAGAGTGTCTAACGTCTTCAGCAGGAGGCGCTTGGCGCGATCCAGCATACCGAAATCATAGAGCGGTCGGCCGCAGCAAAGCGTGGCCTGTGGGATCAGTACATGGAATCCGGCGGCTTCCAGCACCTCCACCGCGGCCTTGGCTGTGTCGGGAAGAAAGTAGTTGTTGAACGTGTCCGGCCAGAGCAATACCGGGGCTGCCTGAGGATTTGACGGGTGCCGGCGCTCGAACCAGCTCCGGAAAGTCTGGGGAGCAAAGGCCGGAATCGCGCGCTCGCGCGGCATTCCTGCCGCCAGTTTGGAGATATCGCGGAGTACAGGCAGCTGGGTGGTGAGGTTCACCAGGCCCGGAGCGGTCGAAGCCAGCCGGGCCCAGATGTCAATATTGGCGAAGACGTAGTGGCTGCTGGGCCGCAGGCGCCCTTCGTGGTAGTGAGAAAGAAACTCTGCTTTGTAGGTGGCAAGATCCACGCTCACCGGGCAGTCGCTCTTGCAGCCTTTGCAGGAGAGACATAGGTCGAGAGACTCCTTCACCACCTCGTCGCGCCAGCCGTCCCGGATCACCTCGCCCTGGGCCATCTCCCAGAGCAGGTGGGCGCGTCCTCGGGTGGAGTGCTTCTCCTCGCGAGTCACACGAAAACTGGGACACATCACGCCGCCTTCATCGCGGCGGCATTTTCCTACGCCCACGCAACGCAGGGTGGCATGGGCTAGGCTGCCGTGGTCCTGCGGGAACTGGAAGTGGGTTTCCGGCTGCCATGGCTTGTAGCCGGCGCCCAGGCGCAGATTCTCGTCCATCTTGTAAGGCTCGATCACTTTGCCCGGATTCATCTTCCAGGCTGGGTCCCAGATGTTTTTGAATTCGCCGAAGGCCTGCAGCAATTCCGGTCCAAACATTCTGGGCAACAGCTCAGCCCGCGCCTGGCCGTCTCCGTGCTCGCCGGAAAGTGATCCACCGTAGCTGACCACAAGGTCGGCGGCCTCTTCCATGAACTTGCGGAATTTCGCGATGCCCGGCGTCGATTCCAGATCGAAATTGATGCGATTGTGGACGCAACCGTGGCCAAAATGTCCGTAGAGTGTGCCGCGGTATTCGAAGCTGTTCATCAGCTTGCGCAAGTCGCGCAGATACTTGCCGAGTTTTTCGGGCGCTACCGCGGAGTCTTCCCAGCCTTCCCAGCTCAAAGGCTCGCCGGGGACGTAGGAGATCACGCCCAGGCTCGACTCGCGCACTTCCCAGACTCGCTTGACCTGCTCCCGGTTGGTAAACAGGCGCATCTGGGGCGGGTTCGAACTGCGGCCCAGGGCTTCCATGAGAGCGGCCGCCTGGGCCTCCGCTTCAGGGATCGTGGCGCCGCCGAACTCCGCCAGCAGCCAGCCGCCTCCATCGGGCAACAGCGCCAGCCCCTCCGAATTGATGCCCTTGCGCCGCGTGTACTCGACCAGCAGATCGTCCATGCCCTCGAGTCCAATCGGCTTGTGAGCCATCACGTCAGGAACATGATCAGCACACTGGAAAATGTCAGGGTAGGCGATCAGCAGCAGCACTCGCGCCGGCGGACTTTCCACCAGACGGCACGTGGCTTCGAGCACGGTGACGCAGGTGCCTTCGGCTCCGACCAGCGCGCGGGCGACATCGAAGCCGTTCTCCGGCAGCAGGTAATTGAGGTTGTACCCTGAAACCCGGCGAGGAATGTTGGGATAGCGCTGGCGAACCAGATCGGAATACTTGTCCCTCAGCATTTTCAGGCCCGAGTAAATTTGGCCTCGCCGGCCACCCTCTCGAATGATCTGTTCCAACTCCGTGTCGCTGGTCTTGCCTACAGACAGCCGCAAGCCGTCATAGGTCAGCGCTTCCAGGGCTTCGATGTTGTCGTCGGTCTTTCCCGCCATCACCGAGTGCACACCGCAGGAGTTGTTTCCGATCATTCCGCCGAGGGTGCAGCGGTCGTGTGAGGCCGGGTCCGGACCGAAGGTCAGATGATGTTTCTCGGCTGCATTGCGGAGATTGTCGAGCACTACCCCGGGCTCGACCCGGGCAACGCGCCGCACCGGATCGATTTCCAGAATCCGGGACATGTGCCGGGTAAAGTCCAGGATCACGGCAACGTTGCAGCATTGGCCGGCCAGCGAGGTACCACCGCCGCGGCACAGAACCGGGGCGCCGTACTCGCGCGCCAGCGCGATGGTGGCAACGACGTCGTTTACGTCGCGGGGAAGGACCACGCCGATGGGAACCTGGCGATAGTTGGAACCGTCGGTGGCGTAGAGGGCCCGGCTGCCAGAGTCGAAGCGTACTTCACCGCGGACGTGCCCACGGAGAGCCTCGGCCAGCGCGGCTGCGTCCACAGACGAAGTTTTGGCGGCGCTGGCGATTTCAACGTAGCTGTCGGGCATTCTCGGGGAGTTAATTATCGGAATCGTTGCCGTCGGCCAGCTTGCCGGAAACCCGGGCGATCTGAATCCTGGTCTTTCCGTCCCTGGGTTCGATGTTGATGGTCAGCATGTTTTTCTTGTCGGTGGAAATGATGGAATAGTGATCGCCAGCCGAGGAGATGACATTGGCTCCGGGAAGCTTGGACTTATAAAATTCGGCCACGCTGCTGACCGGATCGCTGCTCTCAAACTCCGCAGAGGCAGTGTGCATGTTTCCCATATTCATATTGGACGAACTGCCCTTGACCACCTGCGCGCCGGGATACACGTCGATGCCCAGGTTGCGGGCGGTTTCGTCGGGATCGGTCGATGTTTGCACCGTCCCGAAAGGCGTCTCCACGCGGACATTGCCGTCCCGGTTGTGGACCCGGGTATGAGTGGCAATACGATAGGCCACGAACGAGGCAACTCCGACTCCCAGAATGCCCAGGCCGACAATCACAGCAACCACGATCAGGATGATCTTGAGCGCGCTGTTACTCTTCGGAGCGGTGGAAGTCATTGCCACCGGCGTGCTTGAAGATGTCGCGGCGGTCGGCTGCGTGGTGCCGCACTTGTTGCAAAATTTTGCCCCGGCATCCAGAGTCGCGCCACAAGAATTGCAGAACGCCATAACATCACCTCGCGCCAACTTCACTTTTTAGCGATGGAGCGACGGGCGTCCACGCCCGCCCACGATACCTTCTGCCGGACGGGCGGAGACGCCCGTCGCTCCATCGCAAAGTGCAAAGAACGTCCCGCTACACCAGCAGCCGGGTGGTGTAGTCTGCCAGGCTCAATCCCAGCAGCAGCAGAAGAAAGAAGAGAGCCGAAAACACCACAACTTTCACCAGCTTTTCGCTAGTGTACTTCACATGCATGAAAATCAGGACCACCATCAGGGCCTTGCAGGTGGCGATGACCAGGGCGACAACAGTGTTGAATGGCCCCAGATCAATGAAGGCCACTCCGGCGGTTACGCCGGTCAAAACCAGCAGGACCAGCCAGACGGTAACGTTGGTTTTCAGAGGAACGATGTGTTCAGACATGGCGTATTCCGTGCTCACTTCTTCCGGTCAATCAGATACAGCAAAGGGAACAGATAAATCCAGATGATGTCCACAAAGTGCCAGTACAGGCCCGAGTTTTCCAGGGGCGTGTAATAGTCCGGCGTGTACCGCCCCTTCCATGCGGAGTAAAGCAGGTAACTGAAAATTCCGACTCCGATCACCATATGCAGCGCGTGCATGCCGGTCATGGCAAAGTACAGGGAAAAGAAAATCTGGGCATGCTGCTGATCGATGGGCTCATCGGGATGGCCGGGAACCGTCCCCTCGAAATGGAAGGAAGCGCCGGGGATGTGGTGCTCTTTGAACTTGCTGGTCCACTCGACTCCCTTGACCCCTAAAAAGGCCAGGCCGAGCACCAGCGTAAGCGCAAGATAGACGACCTGATCGTGACGTTTCCCCAACTGTGCGGCGCGCACAGCCAGCACCACGGTCAAGCTGCTGCAGATCAGCACCGCGGTGTTGACCGTGCCCAGGGTGATGTCCAGCGATTTGCTGGCAGCGGCGAATTCCGGGAAGTACCAGAGGCGATAAATGAGATAGGCGCAGAACATGCCGCCGAAGAACATGACTTCGGTCGCCAGAAACAGCCACATGCCCAGCGACGAAGCTTCCCGCTGCTGCTCCATGTCGGCGAAGTGGTGCCGCAGCTCCGGACTGTGCTGTTCGACGGTGATCGGACTATCCGGCAACGCGCGCCTCCTGAGGAGCGGGGATGTTCTCGTAATCGTAAGCTTCCCAATCCACAACCGGGGTATGGTCAAAGTTAAGTGTGGGCGGCGGCGAAGTGGTGGTCCACTCCAGGCCAGCGGCTCCCCAGGGATTGGCTGGGGCAATCTTGCCGTAGCGCATGGACCACAGGAAATACACCATGGGAAGAACGTATCCCACCGCGAGAACCGTGGCTCCAGCGGTAGAGAGCACGTTCAGCACCTGAAACTCCGGTGGATACTGCCAGTACCGTCGCGGCATTCCAAGATAGCCCAGGATGAACTGGGGGAAAAACGTCAGGTTAAAGCCGATGAATACGATCATCGCCGCCAGCTTGCCCAAGGCTTCCGGATACATCCGGCCGGAAATTTTCGGCCACCAGAAATGCATCCCGCCAAGATAGCCCATCACCGCCCCGCCCACCATGATGTAGTGGAAGTGAGCAACCACGAAATAGGTGTCGGTCACGTGCACGTCGATCCCCAGCGCGGCCAGGAACAGGCCGGTAAGACCGCCCATCAGAAACAGTCCAATGAAACCGAAGGCGTACAGCATGGGGGTGGAAAACGTTATCGAGCCCTTGTACATGGTGGCGGTCCAGTTGAAGACCTTGATGGCCGAGGGAACCGCAACCAGGTAGCTCAGCATGGAGAAAATCAGCGCCGCATAAAGTGAGATCCCGGCCACGAACATATGGTGGGCCCAGACCAGGAAGCCGAGGACCGCAATACCGATGCTCGACATCGCGACAAATTTGTAGCCAAAAATGCGTTTGCGAGTGAAGCACGGCACAATCTCGGTGACCACCCCCATCGAGGGCAGAATCATGATGTAAACCGCGGGATGCGAATAAAACCAGAACAGGTGCTGAAACAGAAGCGGGTCTCCACCTCGCGTGGGGTCGAATATGCCGAGGTGCAAAGCACGCTCCAGCACCACCAGTACCAGGGTCACTGCTATCACCGGCGTGCCCAGCAACTGGATAATGCTGGTAGCGTAGTGCGCCCAGATGAACAGGGGCAGCCGGTTCCAGGTCATCCCTGGGGCGCGCATGCGGTGAATGGTCACCACAAAGTTCAGACCGGTCAAAATGGATGAGAATCCCGAGACAAAGATGGCAAGCCCGGCCTCAATGACCTTGGTATTGCTGAAGGCAGTGCTGAAAGGCGTGTAGAAGGTCCAGCCCGTATCCACACCGCCGGTGAGCATGCAGTGCAACATCATGATCCCGGCGATGATGTAGAGATACCAGCTCAACAAATTGATGCGCGGAAAAGCCAGGTCCCGGGCGCCGATCATCAGCGGAACCAGAAAATTCCCCAACACGGCCGGGATGGATGGAATCAGAAAAAAGAACACCATTACCTGGCCGTGCATGGTGAAAAGCTTGTTGTAAGTATCGGCTTGTACCAGGTCGCCCGCCGGAGTCAGAAGTTCCAGCCGGATCAATAGCGCGAAGAATCCCCCAATGAAGAAAAAGAAGGTGATGGACAGCAGGTACAGCAGCGCGATGCGCTTGTGATCGACGGTAAGCAGCCAGGACTTAATGCCATATTCCTGGTTGAGATAATTCTCGCGTTCCGCGGTGATTGCTGCGGTGGCCATTGCTATTGCACCTTTTGTTCCTGCGGTTTCGCGCCCGGCGGAACAACCGTCGGACCGCCTGCCGCTCCCGAGGGATTCTGGTTTAGTGATTTCACGTACGCCACAAGTGCGTTCAACTGCTCTTCACTCACCAACCCCTGAAACACCGGCATGATGGGCTTGAATCCGCTCACGATTTTCGCTCCCGGCGCCAATATAGATTCCCGAACGTAATTTTCATCGGCGGTCACCACCCGGCCGTCTTCCAGTTGCACCGGCTTGCCGAAGAGCCCCACGAGATTGGGACCACGGCCCTGCGTGTCCGACCGGTGGCAGGTGGCGCAGCCCAGTTGCAGAAAGACGTTCTGTCCGGTCGCCGCCATCGATCCCGCCGCGCCGCTTCCGCTGAGCCAGGCCTGGTACTGGGCCGGCTCCAGCACCACCACTCGGCCAATCATTCCCGAGTGCTGCGTGCCACAATATTCCGCGCAGAACAGGTGGTAGGTTCCCGCTTTCGTGGGATGAAACCAGGCGGTCGTGTAACGGCCGGGCAGGACATCCTGCTTGATGCGGAAGGCGGGAACATAAAAACTGTGAATCACGTCCTGCGAAGTCAGGATCATCTTCACGTCACGGCCCAGGGGCACGTGCAGTTCGTTGATCTCGCGCTGGCCTTCTTCGTGCTGCAACTTCCACATCCACTGCTTGGCCACGACGTAAACTTCGGTCGCGCCGCGCGGGGGCGTCCGCTCCTTGAAGTAGATCACCGCGCCCCAGACAAAAATGACCATGAAAATTCCCAATGGGATAATGGACCAGGTCAGTTCCAACGGGGTCGATCCATCAATCTGCTCCGCGGGGACACCTTTCCGGCGGCGGTATCTGACTGCGAACACCACGATCATGGTGAAGATGGTGATGCTCATCAGCGCAGACAAAGCCACCAGAAAAATAAAGAGCGCGTCTACGCTCCCGGCCGTGGTCGAGGCCCGCGCGGGCCAAAGTGGAAAAGTTTCGAACATAGTTTAGTCGTCAGTCTTCGGTCGTCAGCCTTCAGTTTTGGCCGTCATTTATAACTTGCTGCATGGCCATCCGGTCCCCGCCCATAACGGATCAGCACTGTCATGAGCACCCCGAGAAGCAATACCGTCGCCAGTCCTGAGAGTTGCAGGACACGCGCGATGATGGCTCCGTACTTCCCCGTCGTCGGATCATAGTGATAGCAGTACAGCAGCACCTGGTCGGCCAGCGTGCCGATCTTGTTCTCCGAGGCTTGGATCAATCCCAGGCGCAAGTCCTTGGGCGCGTACTCGACGCCGTAGTAGTACTGCGCGATTTTCCCCTCCGGCGTCAGTATTGCGATGGCGGTGGCGTGGGCGAACTGGCCGGTTTTGGGATCGTACTGATATTGAAAACCTGCGGCTTTGGTTAGCGCGTCGATCGATTCCTGCGGGCCAGTGAGGAAGTGCCAACCGGCAGCGGCGCTGGGACGCCCGTAACGCTTCAGGAATTCAGCCTTCTTCTTCGTGGCCATATCGGGCGTTTCGCGCGGATCGAAGCTTACCGTCAGAACTTCGAATTCCTTTCCCACGTCGAACTTCAGCACTCGTAGCGCGCTCTCCAGCCCGCTCAGGACTTCGCCGCAAAGCATGGGGCACTGGTAGTAGACCAGGTTCAGGATCACAGGCCTCTTGCCGAAGTAATCCCCCAGCCGGACTGGCTTGCCGGTTTCGTCCCGGAAAGTGAGATCCGGCGGAATCTGTTCGTCCAGATGCTGCTCGATGCCAACATTCTTCAGGCCGGGCGGACGCACATTCGCCGGCGGCGACATCACGCCCTGGGTCATGCCCTGGCCGAAGGCAGGCAGGGACATCAGGATCGCCACAAACAGCGTGGCCAGAAGGTGTTTCGACCTTTTAGTCATGTCTGGCACTGCTCTAACTCCCTTTGATCGTTCCCCGCAAACCTCAGCCGCTAAAGCCGCTAGAAGTTCGAGCATCTTTCGGCACGACTGAAGTCGTGCCCTTCCCGGTCTTGGCGCACGATTGACTCCTCGCGCTTTCTCAACCGTCACGTCACTTTCGCGGCGCAGGCTTCGCGCTCGTATCCGACTTCCGCGCCGCTTCTTTTGCCGTGTTCACATCCGAGGGCGGCACGGCTCCGGCTTGCGGCAGGGTGGGTAGGCCGCGCTGCGCCAGCAATTGCATGGCGCGGTCAATCGGAATATGAACAACGCCGGCCGACTGATCCACCCAACCATAACTGTTCAACGTTTTCTCTTCCTGGATGCGGAAGTCGTTGATCTCCTGCCGCTCGCTGCTCTCCAGGCGGGGCTCAGGAAATTTTGAAATGTCACCAGACGTAACGTCGCGGGTGCTCGCCGCGGACGGCTCCACTAACGGATTCTGCGGCAATTGATGCCGGTTGTCGTAGGAGTCCAGGTAGCTGTACATGCCCCTTAGGAAGAGAGCCACCAGCACGCAAATCAAAACCAGGCCGCCCAGAAACAGGAGAATTGGTTTGGCGGCAAGATCCTCGCGCTCGAACTCTACCTCCTGGTTGTGCCCGTCAATGTGGACGTCGTCATTCATAGATCACAATTCATCAGCTCAGGACTCGTGCGCCGGCTCCAGAACCTCTACCGCAAACACGTCATAGGCAGGAACCAGCGGCATCGCACCCAGATTGCGGAAGAAATACGCCAGCCAAAAACCACCCATCGCGATCGGGACTACCACGTCGAGCCAGGTCAGGCTCAGGGTTCTGGAAAAATTGGGTTCAATGATCCAGAACAGATCTACATAGCGCATCAGCATCAGCCACACCGCCAGCCAGACCAGGCGCGTGACGTCGCGCTTGAACGGACGTGACAGCAATCGCACGAAGGGCACGGCAAAGTGAAACACGACCACGAAGAGCCCTACGTATCCCCATCCGCCGTTCAGCCGCCGCATATACCAGGTGATTTCTTCAGGCAAGTTGCCCGCCCAGATGATGAGCCACTGGGAAAACGCGAAGTAGGCCCACACCATGATGAAGGCGAGCATGAAATTACCGTGATCGTGTACTTGGGCCGGCTTCAGCAACTCGGACATGGGTGGATAGCGATAGAGAATTCGCTCCACCACCACCGCAAAGCAAAGTGCCGAGAGCACCTGCCCGATCAGGAAAGACAGGCCAAAGATCGTAGAAATCCAGCTGGGATCGATCGACATGACCCAATCGATGACTGCAAACGTAATGGTGAGTCCGTAGAGGATGATTCCCGGCCCGCTCAGTGCCTTGAAGCGGTCACTGTTGTCGCGCATCGGAGGATGGTCCTGTTCCGCCGACCACTTGGTCAGCAGAAAGGAGAGCAGGTTCCAGACGGCAAAGTAAATGACGGCCCGGATGATAAATCCATTGACCGAGAGGTAGGTTTTGGTGATTTCCTGCAAGTGCTCGCGCAGGTGCTTGTCGGCGATGGCATCAAGCGGCCGCGCCCAGATGTACAACCTGGGAAGGCCGAACAGCAGGGGCACGAACAACACCGTCATCAGCGGCACACAGCGCATGGCCGCACCCAGGATTCTGCGAATCACCATTCCCCATGCACCCTTGGTCAAATGCCGGAGCATGAGAATCACCATCGATCCCAGAGTCACGCCCAGCCATGCCATGAACGCCATCAGGTAGGCGCGAAAGAACTCTTCCGGACGAAGCCATGCGCCTATGGCGGCGATGATTCCGAAAGCCAGTCCCACCATCAGCGAACGTTGCCCAATGGTCTTGACCACCGGCGGCGCCATCAAGTCCAGATTGCGCAGGGGAACCGCGCTCATTTCGGCGCCTCCTGTGCGGGCTTGGTTTCCATAACGGGCAGGGTCGCACCCGATCCCGGTTCGCGGAATTGCGGCGGCTCGGAGGGAACCTGCTGCCCTGCGGGTATGTCCGCCGCGGTGGCTCCCTGGCTTAGTTGCAGGGCGCGGATGTAGGCCACAATGGCCCAGCGATCCCGCGGCGGGATCTGCGAAGCGTAGTCGGGCATGCTGCCGAAACCATTCGTAATCACGTCAAAGAAATATCCCAAAGGCGCTTTGCGCAAACGCTCGGTCTGATAGGAAGGCGGCTTGCGCGGAAAACCTCTTGATGGAATTACGCCGTTGCCATCGCCCAACCGGGAGTGACAGGGAGCGCAGTGGATGTTGTAGCGCTCCTGGCCCCGAGCCAGGATTTCTTCAGTGACCGGAAACGGCATGTAATCTCCGGGATTTTGGCCAAATTTTCCAGTAAAGAAATAGGTGTCTTCGTGCAACTGCCCACGGGCAACCGTTCCTTCGACCGGCGGTCGGGCTGAACGCAGGTCGGTATAGAAGTCGCTCTCCGCCAGCGGCTTGAAGCGCGGCTGGTCGTGCATATCCTGACGGCACCCGGCAAGAACCAGCATGGTCGCGAGCGCGAACGCGAGCTTCGCCGGACGGGCGGGGAGGCCCGTCGCTCCATCGAACCGGGTTGGGGAGACGAGCTTAATCCGGCACCTCCGATATCGATCGCGGCCTCAAGCCCTCGAGGAAGCGACGGACATCCAGGGAGTTGTACTTGGGATCGGAGGAGAACACGATCAGGAAAAATCTGTCCTTGGTCGCGAAGGCGAAACGTGACACATTGAATACGGGATGGTAGGGCATAGGCAGCCCATTCAGCGCCAGCATGCCCAGCACGGCTGAGATTCCCGCGAAGAGAATGGTCATCTCGAAGGTCACGATGACGAATGCCGGCCACGAGTGATAGGGTTTGCCACCCACGTTCACCGGGTAACTGACCACCGAAATCCAGTACTGCATCAGGTAGCCAGTAAGGCCGCCGATCAAGCCTCCGATCAGCACTACCAGTGGCACTTCGTCGTGATGAAATCCGATCGCTTCCGCCAGTCCTTCCACCGGAAACGGGCTGTAGGCGTCGATCCTCTTGAAGCCCGCTTCCCGCGTGCGATTGGCCGCGTCCAGCAGCGTATGGACGGAATCAAATTCAGCCATCATTCCGTAGATTCCGGTGCGCTTCATTCCTTGACCTCCGCCTCGGGCAGCAGAGTGCGCATCTCAAAAATCGAAATCATGGGCAGCAGGCGGACAAACAGGAACATGGCGGACAGGAACAGTCCGATGGTTCCGATGTAGGTCATCCAATCCCAGCGGGTGGGGTAATACATTCCCCACGATGAAGTCAGGAAATCGCGATGCAGGCTGACCACCACGATGATGAACCGCTCCAGCCACATGCCCACCAGCACCACGCCGGAAATCAGGAAAAGCCATACCGGGCTGGTGCGGAGCTTAGGAATCCACAGCACCTGGGGGATCACGATGTTGCAGACCAGCAGCATGTAGTAGAAGAACGAGTAAGGCCCGTGCAGGCGGTTCCACAGCAGGAAGGCGTCGTAGCGGTTCCCACCGTACCATCCCATGAAGGCTTCGATGATGTACCCGTACGCCACGATCAGGCCAGTGGCCAGCATTACTTTTGCTGAGTTCTGCAGATGGCGCTCGGTGATGAAGTCTTCCAGGGCATAGATCTTGCGTATGGGGATGGCCAGCATCAGCACCATGGCGAAGCCGGAGTAAATCGCGCCGGCTACGAAGTAGGGCGGGAAGATGGTGGTGTGCCAGCCGGGAACGATGCCTACAGCAAAATCAAAACTGACCACCGTGTGCACCGAGAGCACCAGCGGCGTGGCCAGTCCCGCCAGAAGCAGGTAGGCCGTCTCGTAGCGGTGCCAGTGCCGCGCCGAGCCGCGCCACCCCATGGCCAGGATGCCGTAGATGACCTTCTTCCAGTGCTCGTCCGAACGATCGCGCAAGGTGGCAAGATCCGGAATCAGCCCGATAAACCAGAACAACGCCGAAATCGTGGCATACGTGGAGACCGCAAACACGTCCCACACCAGCGGACTGCGGAACTGCGGCCACACCCTCATGGTGTTGGGATAGGGAAAGAGCCAGTACGCGAGCCAGGGCCGTCCGACGTGGATCAGCGGGAAAATACCCGCGCTGGCCACGGCGAACAGCGTCATGGCCTCGGCAAAACGGTTGATGGAGTTGCGCCACGACTGTCGCAGCAGCAGCAGGATGGCGGAGATCAGCGTGCCCGCGTGCCCGATTCCGATCCACCATACGAAGTTGACGATGGCAAATCCCCAGCCGATGGGAATGGTCACGCCCCAGATGCCGACGCCTTTGACAAAGAGGTAGCCCACGGCAAACAACAGCATCATGGTGAGCAGGAACATGACGCCAAAACCGACGAACCACGCGTCGGAAGTGGGCCGAGTCAGCACAATCGAGCTGATCTTGTCCGTGACCGTGCCAAAGGTATGCCCAGGTTCGATGACCGGCGCGGATTTTGTTGGTTCGTCCATTGTCAATAATGAATATTCGAACTAGTTTTTCTAGCCTTCCATTTCCGGGTTCGGATTTCGAATATCAGCTAGATAAGTGGTCCGGGGCCGCGTGTTCAAGTCAGCCAGCAGACCGTAGTTCCGCGCACCCGCCTTCAATTTCGAAACCCGGCTGTTCGGATCGTTGATGTTGCCGAAAACAATGGCGTCCGCCGGACACGACTGCTGGCACGCGGTCTGCAACTCGCCGTCCTGAATCTTGCGCTCTTCGCGCTCGGAATCGATCCGGTGCTGAGTGATGCGCTGTACGCAGTAAGTACATTTTTCCATCACGCCGCGGCTGCGCACACTCACGTCCGGATTGCGCATCATCTTGAGCTGCGGCGTTTCCCAGTCCTGAAACAGCAGGAAATTGAAGCGGCGCACCTTGTAAGGACAATTGTCGGAGCAGTAGCGCGTGCCGACGCAGCGGTTGTAGACCATGTCATTCAGGCCTTCAGTGCTGTGCACGGTCGCGCCCACCGGACAGACCACCTCGCAAGGGGCGTTCTCGCATTGCTGGCAGGGCACAGGCTGGAAATAAGCCTTGGGATTGGCGCGGTCGCCCTGGTAGTAGGCGTCCACCCGGAGCCAGTGCATGTGACGTCCGAGTACCGTCTGCTCTTTACCCACCACCGCGATATTGTTTTCCGACTGGCAGGCCAGGATGCAGTTGTTGCAGCCCACGCAGGCGTTCATGTCGACGGTCATGCCCCAGGCGTAGGGCTCGCTGGCGTATGGGTAAGGCTTGTATAGAGTCAGTTCCTTGGGCGGTTCTTCCTCTTTCGCGAACTCTGGTTCCTTGTGGTACTCCTCGAGCGTCGCCGTACGCACCAGCGGCCGAGTGCCCGTGGGCGTGTCCATGGTCTGGTATCCCTGCGTGGAAGCCAGCTTGTAAGTGCCGCCGGCCTTGCGAATCACCACCCCGCTGGTAAACCAGGGAGTGGCGCTGAACCGGAGCTGGTACATGTCAAAGCCCGCGGCGGTGCCAACCCGGCCGGCGCGGCGGCGACCGTAGCCCAGGAAGACGGTGACGGAATTATCGGGATGGCCCACCTGAATCCAGACCGGGGCCGTGACTTTCTTTCCGTTCAAGTTCCAGTTCGACCAGGTCCTCGGTCTTGATCCCCATACGCTCGGCCATGGCGGGGCCAATCAGCACCGGGTTGTCCCAGGTGAGCTTGTTCATGGGCTTGGGCAGTTCCTGCAGCCAGCCGTTGTTGGAGAAGCGGCCGTCGTAGATCGAAGGATCGCGGCGGAAATTAATTTCAATAGCTTTGTCATCGGCCTTCGCCGACGGCGCCGGGTTCACGCCTTTTGCTGAAACCTGCTTCGGTTGCGAAAGTAGTGCCTTCGATCCAGCCATCGTGCAGCGACTTCCGCCAGAAAGTATCGAAGTCCGCGCCCGAGTGTTGCGTTTTCCAGTACGCCTGCACGATATCGTGTCCGCTGGTCTGCGTCTGCCCGGAAAGCATCGCGATCAACTCGTACGCGCTCTTGCCGTCGTAGAGTGGCGCGATCAATGGCTGCACAACGCTGACCGTGCCGTCATAGGCACGCGTATCGCCCCAGGCTTCGAGGTAGTGCGCTTCGTTGACATGCCACTGGCAGAGTTCCGCAGTCTCGTTTTGATAGAGGCCGAGGTGCACGCGAAACGGGACACTCGGGCTCTTGAGCGCATCGGCGAAACCGAAGTCTGCGGGCGCGTCATAGGCGGGGTTTCCGCCCAGGATAACTAGCACATCCACTTTGCCGCCGCGCATATCGGCGACCAGATCTTTCAGCGACTCGGTCTGATTCACCGGGTTCGCGTCCACCGGATCGGTGTAGAAGACCGTCTTGCCGACATTGCCCAGCAATTCGTTGAGCTCATGAGCCAACGCGTGAACCACGGGAGGCTGATGGTCGCCTGGAATCACCACGGTGGAGCCGCGATGCTTGGCAAGGTCTTCGCGGGCTTTTGCGACGAAGCCTTGTTCGCTCTGGGTCTCTTTGGTGATGAACAACGATCGAGCAACCTCCTCGATCATCGAGGCTTTCGTCGGCAAGCGATGATCCGCCTTCGCCCCCGTCGAACTCGGCGTGCTTTCCACCACATAAAGCCGGCTCATCTCACCGGCGTCGGGGTTGCGCCGCTTGGCAAAATCCCGGATGTACTTCGTCGAACCCGGAAAGCCCGCGTACAAGAAGTCCGCGTCGAGCGAGAGAATGACGTCCGCGTTCTCCAGCTTGTATTGCGTCTCCACCGGCTGGCCGAACGCCAGCTTCGCGCCTTCGAGCACGTTGTCGCGGTTCACCGGCTCATACACGTGCCACTTGGCTTGCGGATAAGCCTTGAGCAAGCGAACGCAGCTGGTCGGCAAGGGTGGGCGAGGATATGGTCGGCGTCAGGATGCGAATGCCCGAGCCCTGCAGTCCCTTCTGCACGCTCAACGGGGCACGAAGGGCGTTGACCAGGTCACCCCAGGTGCGGACATCGCCGAGATACGTAAGGGTCTGCGAACGGTCGGGGTCGTACATACCGAGGATCGATGCTTGGGAGAAAATATCCGTCCCGCCGAGACTCGCCGGATGCCGGTCGTTGCCTTCAACTTTGGTCGGGCGATAAAGATGGCTCTCCACCAGAACCGGGCTGGCGTATCCGCCCAGCGTGAATGCGGTAGCGAAGAACAACGGCCGCCCGGGAACCACTTCTTCCGGCTGCCTGACATAGGGAACGATGGGCTCCAGCGGCTGCTTGGTGCAGGCGGTCATGCCGGCCATGGCCAGAGACGCACCCATCAGCTTCAGGAATCCGCGACGTGAGACCGCATCCAGCCACTCCGATGCGCCCTTGGGAAATTCGCGGTGCAACATCTCCTGGAAATCCTGGCTGCCGGCCAGTTCCTCAAGGCTGCGCCAGTATTCCGGACCTTTGGTCCCGGCGATCTGGTCGCGAGCTGCGTCCAGATCCAGCTTGCCTTTTTTTGTGGGGCAAACCTCTTCGCGGTGAAGCTTGTCGGGTTGTTCTTCGGCTTTCATGAGCAAATCTCTTGCTGGTGGAGGCCGGCGTCCCCGCCCGGCTTGACGGGCGCGACGCCCGTCCTCCATCAAACCATTTACCGATGGCACGTCGAACAACTGGTGATGTCGGTTACCGAACGCAATTTGTACTTCTTCACCAGGTCCGTTCCGAGCGAAATCTGGTCGGTGTATTGCTTTCCGTCCACCTCCACCGGCTTGCCACCCGATGGTTCTTCGTAGCGCATATTGAAGACCTGATCTCGAGGCCGCAGATATTTTTCGGGGGCGCGATGGCAGTCCAGGCACCACTCCATCTGCAGAGAAGCGTAGTTATACATCAAGGGCATGCGGTCCACCGGGCCGTGGCAGGTGTTACAGCCTACGCCCTTGTTGATATGAATGCTGTGATTGAAATAAGCGAAATCGGGGAGGTCATTCACCCGGGTCCAGACCAGCGACTTGCCGCTCTTGTAGCTTTCACGGACCGGTTCCAGCAAGGCTGCGTTGGTCCAAATTTGCGCGTGGCAGTTCATGCAGGTCTTGGTGGGAGGGATGCCGGCAAAGCTGGAGGTTTCGACCGAAGTATGACAGTAACGGCAGTCGATCCCGAGGCCGGCCACGTGGTGCTGATGGCTGAAAGGTACAGGCTGTTGGCGGCGCACCCCTGCATAGGTCACATAAGGAGACCGCTGAATTTCCGCCGCAGCCCAGAACAATGCCGCCACCACAAACACGGCGCCATAGATCGTCGCCCGGGAGAGTGTGTTCGTGCTGCGATGAAAAATCTGCATCGAAAAGACGTCCCGTGCCGCGGAAACCCAGAATTAGGTTCCCGGTTCGTGCAGCGTTGTACTAAACGGTCACAGACCGAAGTCGTAGCCAGCAAGAAAACTCTGGATTATAGCAGCCGGGATGTTCTGAACGCACGGAAGCGGTTCAACATTAATACTGGGTTAATTTTTCTGGCTAAAATTTGGGCGTTAAATTTGAACTCTGAGCCGCCCGCCCTACTTCAGGTTCATCACCAGCAGCTTGGGTTCGGTCATTTCCTCGATGGCGTAACGCAAACCTTCGCGCCCCAGGCCGGAATCCTTGACCCCACCATAGGGCATGTGATCGATGCGAAACGCGGGCACATCTCCTGCCACCAGCCCGCCCACTTCCAATTCCTCGTAGGCGTTGAATATTAGTTTGGCATCGCGGGTGAAAAGGCCCGCCTGCAATCCGTACGGAGAATTGTTGATCTGCTTCAGAGCCTGATTGAAATCGTCATAGGGTTCGACGGTGACTACCGGGGCAAATATCTCCTGGCAGTTCACCTTCATTTCAGGACGGGTGCCGGTAAGAACTGTCGGTTCCAGCATTGAGCCCTGGCGCTGTCCGCCACAGAGCAGGCGCGCTCCGCCGCGAACCGCTTCCAGGATCCAGTCGCTGGCTCGAACTGCATCGCTTTCGCGGATCAGCGGTCCCAGATCGCTGGACTCATCCAGTGGGTCTCCGGTTTTTAGCTTTTTCACGCCCTCCAGCAGCAGGTCGGTAAATTTCCCGCAGACCGAGCGCTCCACCAGGATGCGCTGCACCGAAATGCAAGTCTGACCTGCATAGGAAAAGCCTCCCACCACGCAGCGGTCAGCGGCATAGGCCAGGTCGGCATCGCTGTGCACGATGACCCCGGCGTTACCTCCAAGTTCAAGAACAACCTTCTTCTTCCCACAATTTTTCTTGATCTGCCAGCCTACGGCGGCGCTGCCGGTGAAGCTGATCAGCTTGATGCGCTCGTCGGTCACAAGTAATCCGGCATCTTCGTTGGAAAGCGGCAGCACGTTCAGGCCGCCGTCAGGCCAGCCCGCCTGTTGCACCGCCTCCGCAAGAAGCATAGCGGTCAAGGGAGTTTGTGGCGCGGGCTTCAATACCATGGGACAACCGGCGGCAATGGCCGGCGCCACTTTGTGGGCCACCAGATTCAATGGGAAATTGAACGGCGTGATTCCGGCGATCGGTCCCAGCGGGAAACGGCGCACAATCCCCCAGCGCCCCGCGGTAAATTCCTGCCAGTCCAGCGGGAGATACTCGCCGTAAATCCGCGTGCTCTCCTCGGCCGCAACGTTGAACGTGAAGATGGCACGCTCGACTTCCGTGCGCGCGGCCTTGATCGGCTTGCCCGCCTCCTGGGCCATGGTGCGGGCAAATCCCTGCTTGCGCTCGGCGATGCTTTCCGAAACGCGCCGGAGCACGCGTTGACGCTCGAATGCAGGCAGGCGCCGCGTAGTGCCGAAAGCCTTTACCGCAGCCGCGATCGCGGCTTCCGCATGCTCGCGCCGGGCCTGAAAGACAGAAGCGATCACGCTGCCGTCAAACGGCGCACGGATCTCAACCAGGTCGCCTTCCTCGATCCACTTACCGTCTACGAAGAAGCCTTGGGTGCTGACGGGAGTCGCAGTCATCTGGGCCATGACGCTATCTTAGACCTCCGCCGGAAGAGGAATGGTCAATAACCGGATCATTATAGGCCCGATCGCAAGACTCCTATCAGCGCTGATGTCACATCCTCCTCCTCTTTGCTGAGTGAGGCGGGAGTACCACGACCTACGTGGGGACAGCCGCCCTCGGCTGTCCAGCGGAGCGAAGCTCCGCAGCATTGTTCCGCGGCAAAAGATGTCGAGCCTTTGCTCGACCGGACAGCCGACGGCGGCTGTCCCCACGTGGCTTTCGGTGCAGCATGAGACGATAATGTTTCCGCACTAGGAGGCGAGCAATTGCAGCAATCCATCCGGCAGGTCAGCGAGTTGCTGCGAGCGGGATCCGTCTCGCCGGTCGAGCTGACCGAAAAATGTCTGGCACGCATCGAACAACTGAACCCGCGGCTCAACGCATTCATTACGGTGACCGCCGACTCCGCGATGGCGCAGGCACGCCAGGCCGAAGTCGAGATTCGGCGCGGTCACTGGCGCGGCCCTCTGCACGGCGTTCCTCTCGCGCTCAAAGATTTGATCGACACGGCGGACGTCCGCACCACCGCTGCCAGTTCCCTGTTCAAAGATCGCGTCCCCGCGGAGGACGCTGCAGTCGTCCGCCGCCTGAAAGCCGCGGGGGCAGTGCTGCTGGGGAAACAAAACCTGCACGAGTTCGCCTACGGCGCCAGTTCGATGGTGAGCTATTTCGGCGAGGTGCGAAACGCCTGGAATCCGGAATATATCGTGGGCGGCTCTTCCGGAGGTTCGGCTACGGCAGTCGCCGCCGGATTGGGTTACGGCGCCATCGGCACCGACACTGCGGGCTCCATTCGAGAACCTGCCGCACTGTGCGGCGTGGTTGGCCTGAAACCAACGTACGGGCGGGTAAGCGCGCGCGGCGTGATCCCGCTTTCGGTCTCTCTCGACCACGTCGGGCCAATCGCACGGTCGGTGGCGGATGCTGCGATCATCCTGCAGGCCATCGCAGGGTTCGATGCCGGCGACAAGGCCAGTGTGGATGTTCCGGTCGATGACTACCTTGCGGGATTGGGAAAGAATGTGAAACCGCTGCGGATCGGAGTTCCAAGAAAGTTTTTTTTCGAAGACCTCGATCCTGACATTGCGTCCGCAACTGATCATGCCCTTTCAGGCCTGGCGATGCTGGGGGCCGAACTCCGTGACACCGAACTTCCCGTGCCCACGGACCGGACGCTGCAAATGGCGGAGGCCTTTGCTTTTCACGCGGAGTTCATCGCACGCAGCCCCGAGCTTTACCAGCCGGAGACGCTGCGCCGGATTCGTACCGGGGCGAATGTCAGCCCGGAGGCGCTCGTGGCATGCCGTCACGAACTGGAGCGCGTGCGCCGTGACATCGCGGCTAATTTTTCCAATGTGGATTTGCTGGTGACTCCGACGACGCCGGTTCCGGCGCCCTTGATCGCGGAGTTGAAACAGAATCCCGACCTGCTCCGTCCTCGGGAACTCCTGCTGCTGCGAAACACCCGCCCCATCAACGTCTGGGGACTGCCGGCGATTTCAATTCCGTGCGGATTCACACCGGCGGGACTTCCCATCGGACTGCAGATCGTCGGCCCGCACTGGGGGGAAGCGAAGGTCTTGCAACTCGCGCACGCCTATGAGCAAGCCACAGCGTGGCACAAGCGCGAACCCATTCTGTAAAAAAATCTAGCTCCTGTCATCCTGAGCGGAGCATTGCGTTTCGCTTGCGAAACGTAATACGCAGTCGAAGGACCCTACCGTGCTACGACCCTCCCCCGAGAGAACTACGCCGCACGAAGCGGGTGGCGAAACGCCGCCCAGACAGCCGGCTGGACGCCGGCGCTACAGTCTGAGGTCCGGGGTCTGGCGTCTGAGGTCCGAAGCCCAGTGGCTCAGTATGACAATCTAGTTCAGCGATTTATCCATGAATCCCGACTCGTCGCCTTTCAACTTTTTCAATCCGTCGATGGGCAAGTAGACCATGTGCCCTGCCTCAAAGGTAGCGAACGAAATGTTCTTGCGGTACTGCGGACCCAGATTCAGGTGATCGACTGTGTAGTCGGCGGCATAAAACGGAGTGGCCAGGTCGTAAAAGCCTTCCATCACCAGAACCTTCAGGTAAGGATTTTTTACGATGGCCTGTCGGAGCGCTGTGGCCGTGTCCGGAAAACCGGCGATGCCAGATCCCCAGTTCCAGCTGTTCTCGAAAAAATTCTGGTCGGACGGGAACACCTGGTAGGGCATGTCGGTTTTGTAGCCCAGTTCGGTGCGCACGTAGTTGTTGAACACCGAGGTGTACGGGCCCATGATCGCCGATTCGCTGGGATCGTAGAACGGAGTGTCCAGCAATCCGTCAGGGTCCGTACCGGTGAAGCGACCGTCCAGCCGGCCCACGCGCAATTTCTGATCGAGCAACAGATAGTGGGTAAATTTAGGCACATCAATCCGCAGGTTGGCCTGATCGAGCACTTCTTTACTCAAGCCGGTGTAGCGCGCCATCTGATCGATCGCCTTCTGCCGCTCATCTCCGGTGAGGCTGTCGCCCTTGGCCAGGGCCTGCGCATACACCGTCGAGGCCCATTGCGCCGACTCCTGCCGCGCCTTGCTCATATCCTGCGCCAGGTCCGGCGGCAATTTCTTGTGATAGCCGGCGATCATCGTGAAGGTGGGGATCAGAAGAACGTAAGGCTGGTCGTTGCTGCGGTTGTCCACCAGCGTCTGAAAGCTGAGCGCGGTGGAAAGCAGGGTGATGCCATTGAAGGAGATGCCCTGATCCGCCAGATTCCCCGCAATGCCCGCCGCACGCGTGGTCCCGTAACTCTCGCCAAACAGAAACAGCGGCGAACTCCAGCGCTCGTTGCGCGTCAGATACAAGCGGATGAACTCGCTGAAGGCCTCGATATCGCCCTTCACGCCCAGGAACTTCTTGGCAAGCTCCGCATTGGCGGCTCGGCTGAAGCCGGTTGAGATAGCATCCACGAACACCACATCGCTCTTGTCGAGCAGGGTGTATGGGTTATCTGCAATGTGATAAGGCGCGGGTGGCAGCATGCCGTCCGGTTGCATCGCTACCCGCTTCGGGCCCAGCGCTCCCATGTGCAGCCAGATCGTAGCTGAGCCGGGACCGCCGTTGAATGCAAACGTCAGCGGACGCTTCCCGGCATCCTGACCATCGAGGGTGTAGGCCACGAAAAACATCTCGGCTTCGATTTTGCCGTCTCCGCGTTTGATGGGAAGCCGTCCCGCGGTGGCGGTGTACTTCAGCAGTTTGCCATCCAGCGTGACCTGGTGGTGCGTGACCACGGGCGGCACTTCGGAGACATCAAATTCTTCTTTGTCTTTGTCAGTCCCGGGTTTCGCGGCAGCCGGCTTCTGCTCTTCCGACGCTGAGCCTGGCTCAGTGGCTTTTTCAGTTGCCTGACTCGGCTTCTTGTCTTGCGGCTTCGACGCTTGCTCTGTGTTTTTAGTTCTCTTTTCTTTGGGTTCGTCGTTTGACGACTTCGTTTGCTGTGCCGCGGCTCCGGCGACCAGCGCAAAACACAAAGCAAACGTCACGATAAAGACACGCATTAATAGGACTCCTAAGCTGAGTTGGATTTACTAAGAAGCTGGAATTGGTGCAGCGCGGCATTATAACCGGACAGTGACCCTTTGCGTTCTTGGCGTCCTTTGCGGTTAGAGCTTTTGACCGCAAAGAACGCCAAGGACGCAAAGTTGGAAGCCGGAAATCCAATAAGTGACACTTGCCATTTGTTAAGTTCGGCGGATGCATTGCTAAGATGTGTCGGTGCCCTCCAAGACTCCGGGAAAAGCAAAATGCGAGATCCTGCGCTTCGATTCCCTCGCATCTCTACCCTGGCTCATCCATGGCTTCAGTACACGGATTGGGGGCGTCTCCAAAGTTTACGGCGGCAAGACGCTGAATCTGGGGTTCACTCGCGACGACTCCCGCGCCGCAGTCGAGCAAAATCGGGCCACATTTCTGCGCCAACTGGGAACCGCCGGTAAGGGAGGCGTCTGGCCGCTGGTTACGTTGCGCCAGATTCACTCTGACCTGATTCACTGCATCACTGAGGTGCCAAAATCGGCGCTCGCCGGCGACGGCCTGATCACGGAGACTCCCGGCATTCTGCTGGCGATTCTGACCGCCGATTGCCTGCCGGTCTTCCTTGCGGATGCGAAGCGCCATGCCGTCGGAGTGTTCCACGCGGGCTGGCGTGGCACTGTGAAACGCATCGTAGAGAAAGGGGTAGGCGAGATGCGCCGCTGCTTTGGCACTTCGCCCGATGATATCAGGGCCGTCATTGGCCCCGGGGTTCACGATTGCTGCTATAACGTAGGCCCCGAAGTTCGAGCCCACTTCGAGTCCCAGTTCGACTATGGAAGCGAACTCTTCCGCGAGGTCGAAGAATCCGATCCGGTCCGCGAGAAGTATCCCCTGCTTTTTCTGACGGCCCGCGCTCCGGGTCATAGCGAGTTGCCCAAGAAAATCTTTCTTGATCTGGTTGAAGCCAATCGCCGCCAGTTGCTCGCGGCTGGAGTGGCGGCGAAAAACATCAGCGCATCGCCACTCTGTACTTCGTGTCGCACCGATCTGCTATTTTCCTACCGCGCGGAAAAGGGCGTGACTGGACGCATGATGGCCGCGGCGGGCATTCGGCTTTGAATAACCTGGGAGAGCCTGAATGAAGCGATTCCGAGTAGCTACTGCCGGAAAAGCATTTAACCGCAAAGGACGCAGAGGAGTCCCCAAGGTCGCAGAGACGAGCCTGCAACGAACTGTTGGACTGATCGCAGTTGCCGGGCTGTGGCTCGCCACGTGTTCAGTGGCGTACGCCGTTTCAGAATCTCAGATTAATCAGATATTCGGCGAGCTACAATCAGTCCGCGCTCCGGGCGCGGCCGTGCTGGTCATCAAGAACGGAAGCGTCATTTTCGAGCGCGGCTATGGCGTGGCCGACCTGCGTTCGTTACGCAAAATCGACGCCCACACCAACTTCCGCCTCGCTTCGTGCACCAAGCAGTTCACGGCGATGTCGATCATGCTGTTGGTGCATGATGGCAAGCTGCGTTATGAAGACCGGCTCACCGATGTCTTCCCCGACTTCCCCGAATATGGAAAATCCATCACCATCCGTAATCTTCTGAACCACACATCCGGCCTGCTGGACTATGAAGACCTGATGGAAAAGTCTTCCGCCGATGTCTCGGGGGGAAACTTTCCTCAGATTAAGGACGCCGGTGTTTTGGCGCTCTTGAAAGAGCAGAAGACTACGAAATTTCCTCCCGGCACAAAGTGGGACTACAGCAACTCCGGCTACGCGGTGCTGGCCATGGTGGTGGAAAAAGTTTCCGGCCAGCCCTTCGGCTCCTTTCTGCATGATCGAATCTTCGCTCCACTGAAGATGAACGAGACCGTCGCCTATGAAAAACGCAAGAACACAGTTTCGAACCGCGCCTACGGTCATACCCACGAAGGCGGTGACTGGCGGGAGATGGACCAGAGTCCGACATCCGCTGTACTCGGCGACGGCGGCGTTTATTCCTCGCTCGACGATCTAGCCAAGTGGGACCAGGCACTCGCGCATCATGTACTGTTGAGCGAGGCTGAGATGGCGCCGGCGATCACTCCAGTCAAAGTGCCGGATAACAGCGTGCAGGAACCTGACGGGACGCCCGCCGCGTATGGTTTTGGCTGGTTCCTGAACGAGTACAAGGGCCATCGGCGTATGTGGCACTACGGCGAGACCGTAGGCTTTCGCACCACCATCCAGCGTTTCGTGGACGACAACCTCACTATCGTTGTGCTCTGTAATCGAGATGACGTGGTTCCGGCGAAGCTGGCACTCAAAGTTGCTGATCTTTTTCTTCGCGAAGAAATAGAAGTACGGTTTGTGCGCCGGCATCCCTCAACATCGCTCAGGACAGCTTGCCGGCTGGCCCGAGGGCATCTCGCCCTCGCAGCGGTGGGCAAGATGCCCACCGGACAGCCGTCGGGACGCCGGCGCTACTAGTGAAGCAAACAATTGCAGTAATATCTCGACAGGCCGGGAGCGATTCCTGTCGCTGGCATCTTGCCAAACGTCCGCCGGAATTATAGAAATTCAGGGCGAAAGACGCTGATGACTGAAGTTGTTGAAAAAACCGTCTTGGAAAACCCCGCTTCCGAACCCGCCACCCCCGAGGTCGAAGTGTACGCGGTGTATGGCGTCGAGCCTGAAATTCAGGCTTATGCCATGGCCAAGTACTCGCGCTCGGCGCTCTCCATGAAGGAGTCGCTGCGTGAGATCAGCCAGCAGAAGGCGGAGAAGTTTCTCAACACCTTCTACTTTCAGTATGGTCACCGTTCGATCGCCGACCTGGCGCACATCGCGCTGGCGGTTGAGCGGCTCTCGATTCTTGCCGCCGTCGCGGTAGCCGACGAGCAGCGTTGGGACGGCCAGGAGCGTTCCACCCGCTATCAGGATTTCAAGAAGAGCGGCTACTACATCCCCGACTTCAGCGCGCCTCCGGCTCAGCAGCTTTACCGCGAAACCATCGATTCTCTTTTCACCGAATACGAATCGCTTTCGGAAAATATGTTTCGGTACCTGGCCGGCATCACGCCCAAGCCGGCGGAGATGAAGCAGGAAGCCTACGACCGAACGCTGCGGGCACGGGCCTTCGACATCTCACGTTACCTGCTGCCGCTGGCCGCCAACACCTCGCTGGGAGAGATCGTCAACGCGCGCACTCTGGAGAACCAGGTTTCGCATTTGCTGGCGCATACCCACAAGGAAGTCCGGCGGTTAGGAGAATTGCTGAAGCAGGCGGCGACTTCTCCCGCTTACAACGTGAATCAGGAGTCTTTGAAGGAACTGGTAGAGCAGATTCGCGCCGTCTCGCCTGAGCTGGGAGCACGCGCTGAGCAGGAACTGCTGCGGGAAGTCCGGGTCGCGCCCACGCTGGTGAAATATGCCGATCCCAACCAGTACGAGATCGAAACCCGGCGCACGATGAGGCAGATTGCGTCCGAGCTGATGGGCGACCTGCCAATCGCCGCGGCCCCGACCGTCGATCTTCTGGATGAAGAGTTGCTCGAGGTCGAACTGGCTGCCACGTTGATTTACGAGCACAGCCACTATTCCTATCGCCAGATTCGCCTGGCGGTCGAAGCCGCGGGCGAAGTCATCCGCCGCGAGATCATCGACCTGGGATTGCGCCACCGCGGCCGTCACGACGAGATGCTGCGCGCGTTCTGCGCCGGGCAACAATTCCGCTTCGACATCCTGATGGACATCGGCGGCTTCCGCGACATGCATCGCCACCGGCGCTGCATTCAGATCGGACAGGAATTCACCACAAAGCACGGATACGACGCGCCGGACGAACTGGCAGCCGCCGGCGTCCGCGAAAACTACGACGCTGTGATGCAGCGAACCGCGAGTGCGGTTGAGCAGCTTGGCGTCGAAGCGGCGGGGCCGAGGCGCGGGAAAATTCGCAATATGCCATCCCCCTGGGCTTCCGCAAGCGGACGCTATTCAAGATGGACTTTGCCGAGGTGGTCTACATTTCCGAGCTGAGGACCGGACCCGCCGGTCACTTTTCCTACCGCAACGTCGCCTACGCGATGTATGAGGCCGTGGCCAGAAAGTACCCTGCACTGGCGAAATACTTGCGAGTGCACGACGTAAGGGAGCCGGTGGACCTGCTGAAGCGGTAACCCCGCCTGGAATGGGGACTTACAGCACGAAAGTAAGCTAGCCAATCCCCCCATGCCGTTAGATGATTGATGTACTTCCGGCTCCCCGTCCGGAGACCAAAAGCCTCATCATAGAGGTAGTGACTTTGTCCCAGATGCTTGGCCTCTGCTCGCATGATTTTCTATGGCCCCGCCGAGCCGCCGATGGCGACTACTACCAGGTGTGTCGTCTGTGCGGTGTCGAGCACAAGTATGACTGGGAGCACATGCGGCGGAAGCGGTCACATCCCAGGCCAAAACCTGCTGCGGCGCCACCGAGCCTGAGGTCAAATCGAGTTCCTGATCGCAAGACCGCCTCTCCCGGTCAGACTGCTCCTGGAACGGGAACCGGCCTACCGAGTGTTCTTCGGCAACCTGGCCGATCTGATCCTGCGGCGGACCGCACCTATGGTTACGACGTCCGAGACTGCGGCTTTCTGGCCGGACGTGTTTGTCACCCCGCCGGTGCCCTGGCCGCGGCTTCTGGAATCGATGTTGTTCCACACCATCGCGATCACGGTCTTGGTCATCCTGTCGCAGCCGTGGGTGCAGTTGGATCCTCTGCCGCGCGTAGTTCATCGGTCTTACATCAGCTACTACTCGCCTTCGAAGACCTTCCCGGCATTGCGCGGAAGCCAGACCCTGGTCCGGAAGCCACCCCGGAAGCGGCGCGACACGGCGCAACAAAAAGCCGCTGGTACCGCTGGTCAGAACGAAGCTCAGAAGACCGAAAAGGCTCAGAAAACGATCAAGGTAGCCCCAGAAGGCGCCGCCGCAGGACTGAAGGGGCCGGACGTGAAACTGCCGAACGTCAAGCTGCCCGGCCTTGCGCGACCCAACATCGTGGCTTCGAACGTGATACCCCCGTCAGTGCCACTTTCCGCCATCCGGCGGTCACAACTGACCGTCCCGGCTGGCCCTACAACGATCGTGGCTCCGCCGCCTGAGGTTAGCCAAGGCGCACTGAACGGGGGCGCGTCGCGCGGGTCCGGCCTGGCGCAGGCCACGGTCGTTGCTCCGGCGCCTGAAGTTGGAGGCGCTTCCACACGGTCCGGGTTGTCTGGGCTGGCCGCAGCCATCATCGCGCCGCCGCCGGTTGTACAAGCTTCCATACGCCGACTCGGGGACCTCGAGATGGGCGCTTCCGCAGTGGTCGCGCCAGCGCCCCGATTGCCGATGGATGAGCAACACCTCATTTCAGGGTCAGGTAGTTCGGGGCGGGGTTCGGCAGGTCTGGGCAGCTCCGTGCCTCTCGCCGTGCCCCCGCCGCCGTCTGTGCAACGCTCAGGAATCCCGTCGGATGGACGCGGGAGTGGGTTTTCCATCGCTGGTTTGCCGGTCGTGCCGCCACCTCCATCCGTCCTGGACGCGGGCAACTCCGGTGGGGGTCGAGGCGCAGGATCGTTATCGGGTGCAGGTTTGCAACCCGTAGCTCCACCTCCAGCGCTGCAGGAGGCGGGCAATTCCCTGGGAAGCGGACGGGCGAGCGCATTGGGCGGCGCCGGTTCACAAGCTGTGCCACCTGCTCCGGCGATGCCGCAGTCCGGCAATTCTTTCGGAAACGGACGCGGAACCTCGTTGTCGGGGTCTGGCCTGCAAGGCGTGCCGCCTGCTCCTTCGGGTCCGAATGGAGGCGGCTCCGGCGCCGGTGGAACCCAGGTCGCGATGAACATTCGTCCATCGATTCCGCCCGTGCCTCCTGCCAAAACCCCGAAGCCGGTCGACCCCGCCAGCGAAGAGTTGCCGGTACGAGTGATCGGGTTGGCGCTATCCTTGCCGCACTCGTCCTATTTTTCGAACTATGAAGTGTTCATCGCCGAGAGGCGGCGCAAGGACCAGCCCGAGCTGATAAAACTGGTTTACGAGTCGCTTCCCTACCAGCGTCGATTATCCGAGTACGGAGTGGATAATACGAAGGTGTACAGGCTTCGCGTCAGCCGGGACAAGAGTTGTGACGAATCATTGCTGCAAATGACGTGGCCTGAAAATGATCCTCACCCGGATGTGCACAATTCAGCCGACGCTCCCGGGCTGAGTGCCCGCGACCGGAATGACATGCTGCCCTGCTACCGCACAACGGCGGACGACTACCGCAGGGCGATCTCGCTCGGCCATTAAGCTTCGATGCACACGTGGGGACAGCCGCCCTCGGCTGTCCAGTCGAGCGAAGCTCGACAGGTTTGGCCTATCTCGGATTGCCGAGTATCCAGCTTTACGACGTATCGAGCTTTGCGGAGCTTCGCTCCGCCGCACAGCCGGGGGCGGCTGTCCCCACGCGGGCGTTTTCTTTGAAATCGGGCGGGTGCGTCAAGAGCGAATCGCTATTTCATGCTCATGGCGGGCATGGGCATGTCCGAGTTGAAGATGTCGCACTGAGTCTTCCAAACGCCACTCGTCTTCTTCGACACGAGCATCCACTTGCCATGGTCAATATGGGAGCCGTCGGCGCCGGTGATCACGTACGTCCCTGTCCCGTAGCCCACATCGCCGCTGCTGTCGGCGGATGTGACGGCGATCTTGACTTTGGCCAGGCCCCGATGCTTGCCGGCCTTGAGTTGGGCCAGAATGGCATCGCTACCATGCACCGCTTCCTGATTGGGCGGCATGCGGCAGGCATCGCTGGCGTACAGTGCCACAACGCCCGCAAGATTGTCCGCGTTATATTCTTTCTCCCAAGCGGCGGCGCGCGCCGCCAGGCCCGAACTGTCCGCAGCGGCTGCCGGAACGGCGGCGAGCATCGCGCCCAGCACCAGAACCAATCCACAACAGAACACTTTTTTCGTGTGCATGTTTTCTCCTCCTCAAAATGCACGCGGATACTAGAGCATTGCCTGGGAAAAGGCAAAAGGCGTTAGTTCAAAAGCGTGTGCCCCCCGCCACCTGATAAATTGGACTATCTTGGGCGTTGAGTTAGATTAAATGTCTGAGTCGGGGCGAGTGTTCCTTTCTGCTGAATGGCGAGACCTCGTGATGTTGAACTACGAGGTTGAACCCAGTCTCTTGAATCCGTACGTTCCAGCCGGTACGACGCTAGATTCATTCCAAGGGCGAACGTACATGAGTCTCGTGGGCTTTCGATTCTGTCAGACAAAGCTATTCGGCTGTTTCCCTGTTCCATTTCACGTCAGTTTCGATGAGGTGAACCTTCGCTTTTACGTTCGTCGCAAAGAAGGCGGCGAGGATCGAAGAGGGGTGGTTTTCATTGCTGAGGTCGTGCCCAGACGTGCAATTGCAGCAACCGCCCGTTTCTTGTATGGGGAGAACTATAGATATTGTCCAATGAGCCACCACATCGAGACCGAAGGGATGAAGAAGTCCGCCGAATATCGCTGGCGGATTGGCAATCATTGGTGCCGTCTATCGGCGCAGACTCTAGGCCTTCCAACCCATCCCCAAGAGGGGAGCGTGGAACAGTTCATTACCGAACACTACTGGGGTTATTCGGCTCAACGAACCCGTGGTTCCCTCGAATATCACGTTGCACACGTTCCTTGGCAAGTGTGGTCGACCACGGAAGCCGGATTTGGAGGTGAACCGAGCCCCCTTTATGGGCACGAACTCGCAACGGTTCTTAAACGACGCCCAGACTGCGCGTTTGTGGCGGATGGCTCACCCGTCATGGTCTTCACAGGCAGAAGAATTCAGTGAGACTCTACGACCACGAACCGGAGTCCACTCTCCCGCGCGAGGGCTGGATACTCTACGATGGCGAATGCGGGTTCTGTTTTCGTTGGGTTCATTTCTGGAAAGAGATCGTTGGACGGCGAGGTTTCGCCCTGAAAGACTTGCAGTCGGCCGCTGGCGACGGCAGCTTGCAAATCCCGCAAGAACATCTGTTCGACGATATACGGGTCTTGACTCGCAGCGGAAAACTGGAATCGGGTGCCAATGCGTACCTTTATGTGGCACGACGAGTCTGGTGGGGGTGGCCCTTCTACGCCATCTTTCGTTTGCCTGGCTTTAACTGGATGCTTTGGCGGGGCTACCGTTGGTTTAATAGAAATCGATACCGAATCTCGCGCCATTGCCCGTTACCCGATCAAGCCTTGGCTGGGCGCCTTCCGAAAGATGATCCCGAACAACGCTAGGGCGGCCGTTCCGAAAGGGACACAGCCTGCTAGGGTATTGACCGCTTAGGTGTACATCACTTTGCGGTCGCCCTTCACAATGCGGCCAACAGTGAAGGCTTTTTCTCCCGCGCGCTCCAGCACTGTCTGGGCTTTCTTGAATTTTTTCGAAGGGACCACCAGCAGCATGCCTAATCCCATGTTGAAGGTGCGCAGCATCTCTTCCTGCGGGACATTTCCCAACTGCTGCAGGTGTTCGAAAATCGGCGGCACTTGCCAAGACCCCATTTCGATGACTGCGGAAACGCCGCGAGGCAACACGCGCGGCAGGTTTTCCGTTATGCCCCCGCCTGTGATGTGGGCCATCGCCGAGACGCACTCTCCATCCACCAGGCGCTTGATCGCCGGCCAGTAGCTTTTGTGGGTACGCAACAGTTCGTTGCCGACCTTGCCCTTGAGTTCATTTACGTAGGAATCGAGGGTGTACTTGCCGACTTCGAACAGCAGCTTGCGCGCCAGCGAGTATCCGTTGGTGTGCAGTCCGTTCGAGGCCAGACCTAAAATCACGTCGCCGACCTCGACTGTCTTGCCGTTGATGATGCGCTCCCGCTCCACCGCTCCGACGATGAATCCCGCAAGATCGTACTCGCCGTCCGCATAGAAGCCCGGCATCTCGGCGGTTTCGCCGCCGATCAGGGCACAACCGTTGTGCTTGCAGGCTTCGGCCAGGCCTTCGACAACCTTTTCCGCAATTTCCGGTTCGAGCTTGCCGGTAGCCAGGTAGTCCATGAAAAACAGCGGCGTGGCGCCCTGCACGGCAATGTCATTGACGCAATGATTCACCAGGTCGGCGCCAATGGTGTGATGGACGTCCATTTCGAATGCGATCTTCAGCTTCGTCCCCACGCCGTCCACGCTGGAGACCAGCACCGGATCCAGCCATTTGGTTTTGTCCACGGCGAACAGGCCGCCAAAGCCGCCGATTTCGCTCAGCACGCTCCGGGTAAAGGTCTTGTGGGCCAGGTATTTGATCCGCTTCTTGGTGCGGTTGGCGCGGTCAATGTCCACACCGGCGTCGGCGTAAGTGACAACGCTCTTCGAGGGATCGTGGGCCACGGAAGTCAGTCCGTCTCGGTTAAGTGGGGAATTTGCCAAGCGTCGCGAACCCAGCAAGCGGGGATTGTAGCACGGTCGCAGGCGCCCGCAGACGACTCCCCGTCAAAACACGCTGTTCCGAACACGCTCCGGCAGCTGAGAGCTGGCGGGACACGCTCGGCGGCGAGAAAGTGACGTTTTAAGACACAGAGTCGTGAGCAGGAGGTCGGGCAAGGGTGCGGCCTTGCGTCGGCCAATCGCGTTCTGTGCCGCGCTACTGCGTGATATACGACGAGACGTAGTAGATCAGCACGCCAAACAGGGCGAGGCCTGAGATCGCGTACGCGGTCAGAACCCAAACGTTGCGCCCTTCATGCGGCCTGGTGGCAGTTTGCGTACTAACAGTGGTTGAATCCCCAAGGGGCCGATTTTCCACGAAACCTCCACATACATGGCGGATGGAGACGCGTCGTGGCGTCTCTTGCTGCCCGGATGGCAGCGTTTGATGGGGCGCATGTTACTACGATTGGCGTGCCCTTCGAACAAGAAAATTAGCCTGAACTGTGTGGCGCGGACGCCCTTGTCCGCCGCCTTTGACTTCACTTACCGGACTCGGGACTAAATTCACTATCCTGAATCCACTTCGGAGGCAGCGAACAGTCTTGTCCGCCCGCACGGTTGCCGTTTTTGCAGTCCTGTTTCGGGACGCTCGCACCAAGTTTCCCACAAATTCGCCTTTTCTTCGCTTCGACCCCGGTGTATAATCCACGCCGTCAACACCTTCTACATTCATAATCCACAAAGGAGCCGCATTTTTATGGCTGACGAACGAAGCAAAGCGATTGATCTCGCATTCGCACAAATCGAAAAGCAGTTTGGCAAAGGCTCCATCATGCGGCTGGGCTCGAAGGAAGCCATCGTGCCCATCGCGGTGATCCCGACCGGCGCAATTTCCTTCGATGCCGCCCTGGGCGTGGGCGGGTTTCCGCGCGGACGCGTGGTCGAAATCTTCGGCCCGGAATCTTCCGGCAAAACCACTATCGCACTGCAGGTAATCGCACAAGCTCAGAAAACCGGCGGCATGGCAGCCTTTGTCGACGCCGAACACGCACTCGATCCTGGTTATGCAAAAAAGCTTGGCGTGGACGTGGACAACCTGCTGGTTTCGCAGCCTGACTATGGCGAGCAAGCCTTAGAGATCACCGAGGCACTGGTGCGCTCGGGCGCGATCGACGTGCTGGTCGTGGATTCCGTGGCCGCGCTCGTCCCCAAAGCCGAACTGGATGGCGAAATGGGAGACAGCCACATGGGCCTGCAAGCCAGACTGATGTCACAGGCGCTCCGCAAACTGACGGGCACGGTTTCCAAATCGCGCACCTGCCTTATCTTCATCAACCAGATTCGAGAAAAAATCGGGGTCATGTTCGGCAACCCGGAAACCACCACCGGCGGCCGGGCCTTGAAGTTTTATTCCTCGGTGCGCGTGGATATCCGCCGCATCGCCGCCATCAAAGAGGGCGACGTGGTCACCGGCTCGCGCACTAAAGTCAAAGTGGTGAAGAACAAAGTCGCCGCTCCTTTCCGCGAAGCCGAGTTCGACATCATGTATGGCGAAGGAATTTCGCGGGAAGGCGACTTGCTCGATCTGGCGGTAAATAACAATCTGCTGGAAAAATCCGGCGCCTGGTACAGCTACAAAGGTGAACGTATCGGCCAGGGCCGCGAGAACGCGCGCCAGTTCCTCAAAGACAATCCTGAAACGTTCACCAAGCTCGAAGCTGAAGTACGAAAGCATCTGGGGCTGACGCCACCAGGCGCCCCGCTGGCTGCCGCCACTCCGGCACAAACGGCCGTCCGCTCCCCAGGCAACAGGAGCTCGGGTCACCACCATGCCCAGCGCAGCACCGGAGGCTGCCAAGGTGCCGGCGGCGAGACGCTAGAAGAGCCAGAGGGGCTAGCGCAAAATGGCCCGGCACGCCGCCGCGCGCGCGATCAGCGCGTCGGCTAGACGGGCAACGATTGGATGAGGAAGTCCTTCCTCTGTCACGCGACGTCTGACATCAGGGACATAGTCGACCGTCTGCCTTGCAATTTCATCCACGCGATGAACGAGTTCGCCGGGATCAAGTCCCAGTTCTTCGGCAAGCTTCTGCCAATGACGAAGATGGATATTGCGGAAGCGGTATTCTCCGCCGAGTTTCATTGACAACCTCACGCGATGGATGTTGATGTCGGGATAGGGAAGAACACTCGCCACATCGTAGAGGGGCGCGAGACGGACACGGCCCCCAGCGCCGATGAGCAGAGAGTAATTCTTGGCATGGGCGTCCGTGCCGACAATCAGCCAATTGTAGGCAATTGAGTCGAGGAAAGTACGAACGTCTTCAGCCGGGTGGCTGGAGTAGGCTCTTAGGAGTTCGACGATGTCGTGGATGCCAGGTCCGCCTGCATTTTCATATTTTCGCGTCGGCGGAATGGCTAGCGCCTGGCACATATCTTCCTGGTGAGCGCGCCGTAGACCGGCGTCCGTATGGACTCGATCGTAACGTTCGACGACAATGGCGACTTCGTCCTGAAAATGCATAATTCTGGAGGAGGCGACCGGAAACCCGAGGGCACGCGCTAGTTCCAGACAGAAATGTTCGTTCTCGGCGTGCCCGTCGAGATCGCCGGATGGCGGCTTGAGAATATGGGTGGTTGGAATTCGGCCAGAGGGTACTCCCCATCTACCGTTCTCGAGAAGAAGTGCAGTCTTCGGTTGCGCCCCGGCAAGGCTGAACTGACCGGTATCTCGCGGAATGCGCCATGCGGAGTGGTCTGCGCGCAGGGTGCGAAGGCGCAACGCGATTGCAGCTTCATCGAGCCATTCGATCTCCGGTGGCGTCTGACCCAGGATGACCTCAATACGCGCCGGCCGGGCGAACTGAAGCTCCATCCTGCCAACTCTCCGCTAACGGCTGTCATCCCGAGCAATCTTTCCTCGCGCGAAGCGCGCGGAAAGATTGTCGAGGGACCTGGGTTTTTGCCGGCGCGCCGCTGCTTCGGTTGGCCGCACAATACCCATGGTCCCTCTCTTCCCTTCACCGCGCAATCGCGGCTCACCCACTTTGGCGGCTAGGGATTTCTGGTCAAGACGAAGCTTGGTTCGGCGGTCGCGAATCAGGGCTCCGAGATCGGCTGGTGTTCGAATGCGCATGTCGCCCCCCATGTCAACGTACGACGACATATTAACAAAGTCAGCGATCGGCGACAATGCTATAAGTCGTCGATCGGCGACAACACGATATGTCGCCGTTCGGTGACATCGCTCAAGGGCTGCAAAGGCAGGGTTTCGAGAGTAATTTTCGATCAAATGCTTCGGCTACATCGACGCGAAGTCCGTCGTAAAGAAGAGACGGAATAACTTGAAGACGTTGTTCCTGTGCCCTAAACAATTGCCATCCTTTATCTTGCCGCATAGAATCTTCTTTAACCCAAGCCTGCCTGCAGTCCGTCAGGAAAAATGAGGACGATTGAAGAAGGTCATCGCCATCTATCCCGGCTCGTTTGATCCACCTACCAACGGGCACCTGGATCTGATTGAGCGCGGCAGCAAAATTTTCGACGAGCTGATCGTGGCGATCTTGCGCAATCCGGACAAGAACCCGCTGTTCAGTCTGGGTGAGCGCCGGGCCATGCTGGAAGCTCTGACTGCCGACTTCAAGAACGTTCGCGTGGACGTCTTCGACGGCCTGACGGTGGATTACGCGGCCAGAGTCAAGGCCAGCGCGGTGTTGCGAGGCATCCGCGCGCTCAGCGACTACGAGTACGAACTGCAGATGGCGATGATGAATCGCAAGCTGCAGCCCGAACTGGAGACGGTTTTCATGATGCCTGCGGAGCAGTACTCATATCTGAGTTCCCGGCTGGTGCGCGAGGTTGCAAAGCTCGGCGGATCGATCCAGGATCTGGTCCCGGAAATGGTGGAACGCCGCCTCCGGGAAAAACTGGATCCGGCCATCAAGCTTGAGCACGTGAGAAAATCAAGAACAGGAAAATGAGCATGACTCCAGTTACGGAAGCGGCCGCGGCAGTAAAACTTACGGAACGGATCAACCGCATCGAACCCTCCGCCACCATGGCAGTGGTGGCTGAAGCCGACAAACTGCGCCAGCAGGGGATTGACGTTGTCGATTTCGGAGCGGGCGAACCACATTTTTCCACGCCGCAGCACGTCAAGGACGCGGCGATCAGCGCGATCCAGAATAATTTCTCGAAGTACACGGCGGTAGGAGGAACGGCGGAACTGCGCGACGCCATCGTGCGCCGCCACGCGACTGACTTCCGGTCTGACTACCGGCGCGAGGAATGCATGGCCTCGGTCGGGGGCAAGCATGCCTTGTTCAACGCCATCCAGGTGCTGGTGGATCACGGTGACGAAGTGATTCTGCCCGTGCCCTACTGGGTGTCGTTCAAGGACATCGTCCGCTACGCCGGCGGAAACTGTGTGCTGCTCGAAGCCGACGAAGGTCAGGGCTTTCGCGTCACTGCGGAAATGATCGCGCGCCTGGTAACTCCGCGCACCAAAATGATTATCTTGAATTCGCCCTCGAATCCCTCGGGTGCAGTAATGTCCCCGAAAGATTTGAAGGCGGTGGTGCAACTAGCGGCGGAGCGCGGCATCTGGGTCCTCTCCGACGAGTGCTACGTGTACCTGAATTACACCGGCGAGCAATTCTCGGTGGGCTCTCTGCGGGAATACCGCGACCGCATGGTGATTATTGGTTCGCTGTCGAAGACCTATGCCATGACGGGTTGGCGGCTGGGCTACGCGCTGGCGCCTGCTCCTGTGCTCGCGGCCATGCAGAAACTGCAGAGCCAGTCCACTTCGAATCCGACTTCTATCGTGCAGAAGGCGGCCGTGGCGGCCCTGAACGGGCCGCAGCAATGCGTCGAGGACATGCGCCTGGAATATATCAAGCTGCGCGATCACGTAGTCGGAGGGTTGCGCGCTATCCCGGGCGTGAAATGCACGTTGCCCGAAGGCGCTTTCTACGTTTATCCCAACATTTCGTCCTTCATCGGGCGTGGCGGCATAAAATCCGCCTCCGATCTGGCAGGCAGGCTGCTCCGGGAAGCACACGTCGCCACCGTCCCAGGCGAAGGTTTCGGCACTCGAGAGCACATCCGCGTTTCCTACGCCACGTCAGTGACCGAACTGGACCGCGGACTGGAGCGTATGCGCAAGTTCCTGGCTACGCTGTGAGCCGTGGTTCGCATCAGTTTTTATTCATCGCTACCTTCTCGGATGGCGCGGGCAAACCCCGGGTCCCTCGCTTTGCTCGGGATGACAAGTCACCCGCGACTGCCCGATGAGCGCACTCTATCCATTTTCGATGCAGCCTGCCTTCGACCCGCGCCCTTGGGGCACGCTCGATCTCTCGCCGATTTATCCAAACCACAAATTCGACGAGAAGATCGGTGAGGCCTGGCTGACTGGTGATGCATGCAAGGTCGCCAACGGGCCTCTCAAGGGAAAATCGCTGGCAGATCTGAGCTCGCAATTTGGCCAGGAACTGGTGGGTGATGCGGCACCCGATCCCAAGCGCTTTCCGCTGCTCCTGAAATTTTTATTTCCGCACGAGAAACTTTCCGTGCAGGTGCATCCGGATAATGAAGCGGCCCGCCGGGTCGGACAGCCGTGGGGGAAAACCGAATGCTGGTACGTAGCTCACGCCCGGCCCGGTGCTCAGATCGCACTCGGCTTGAAACCCGGCATAACCGTGGAGCAGTTCGAGATCGCGATTCGTGAAAAACGCGCGGAAGAACTTCTGAACTGGATTAACGTGTATTCCGGCGAGATGATTTACGTGGCGGGCGGGACCGTGCACACTCTGGGGCCGGGATCGATCGTCGTGGAAACCCAGCAGCAGTCCGACACCACCTATCGCCTTTACGACTATGGACGGCCGCGTGAATTGCATTTGAAGGAAGGCCTGGCTGCAATAAAACTGGGGGTTAACTCTGGCAAGGTGGTTCGTCCCGCTCCGTCGGCTTTGAACGGCTCGACGAATCGCCGGGCGCCACTCATTTCGGCGCCTTACTTCATGGTCGATATGTTTGAACTCAAGCAGCCACACCAGTTCGACACAAGCTCCGGGACAGGCAAACATTCAGTGCAGATTCTGGTAGCCGTGGAGGGCTGCGCAATCGTCGAATCGCAAGGGACTGAACCGGTCACGTTGGCCCGAGGCGACGCCGTTGTCGTGCCCGCGGCAGTTGGCGAGTTCCGCGTCCGCCCGCAGTGGTCGGTGGAGTTTCTGAAGGCGTCCGTTCCGGGAGCTCCAGTACCGGAACCCGAGATCAGAATGTAGAAGAAATTCAAGGTTGCAGATTTTAGATTTCAGAATTGGCACGTTTCAATGTGCAATCTAAAATCTGAAATCTTGAATTTTCTTGTGGCGAAAACCAACTTCCATCCCGTAATCCTTGCCGGAGGTCGCGGTACCAGGTTCTGGCCGCTGAGCCGCCAGCGTCGGCCCAAGCAACTGCTGGCGCTCGATGGTGTCCACACCATGATCCAGCAGACGGTTTCGCGGCTGTTGCCTCTGGCCTCACCCGTGCGATTCTGGGTCATCACCAATGAGCACCTCCGGCGCGAGGTCGTACGCCAGCTTCCGCGGCTCAAGCAAGAGCATATCGTCGCCGAACCTGTGGGACGTAATACAGCGCCAGCGATCGGCCTGGCCGCCTTCATCCTGCTGAACCTCGATCCTGATGCCGTCCTCGGCTTGTTTCCCTCCGACCACGTGATCGGCGACGAAAAGCGGTACCGTGCGGTTTTGAAGACTGCGGCTGAGATTGCGGCTGCGGGCGAGAATATCGTGGTACTGGGAATCCGTCCCAATCGCGCCGAGACTGGCTATGGATACATCGAAGCGGGTTCGGCGTTCCGGGATCGGCCCGGGCACGACGATGCGCTTCGGGTGCGCCGTTTCACGGAAAAGCCTGACGCGGCCCGCGCCGCCGAATTCGTCAAGGCGGGAAACTACTTCTGGAACAGCGGCATGTTTCTGTGGAGCGCGCGTACACTGACCAATGCTCTGCTCGAACACCTGCCAAAAACAGCCGCGTTGCTGCGGCAGATTGCGGCTTCGTTCGGGACACGCAAGTTTGCCGGCACGTTTGCCCGGCTTTATCCCAAATGCGAAAACATCAGCATCGATTATGCTGTGCTCGAACCCCGCTCGGCCAAGGGAGAGCAGGAATCGCAGATCATCTGCCTTCCCGCCGATTTCGGCTGGAACGACCTTGGCTCATGGACAGCACTGCATGAACACCTTGCCGGCAAGCACCATCCGCTGGACGGCAACCTGATTTCCGGCAAAGGCGCATTTACACAACAGGCTCAGGGAAATTACATTCACGCACCGGGAAAATTTGTGGCGGCTCTCGGCGTGAGCAACCTGGTAGTAGTAGAAACAGAAGACGCTTTGCTGATCACTACCCGTGACCAGGCCCAGGACGTGGGAAAAATCGTGAAGTATCTGGATTCGAAGAAAATGCGCAGTCTGGTGTAGTGATCGATAGTCGTTGGTCGTTAGTCGTTTGCCAAACCTAATGCCTCAAGGCGGGAGGCCAACGACCAACGGCTAGCGACTAACGACTGGCCCATGACCAACAACCAATGACCAACGACCGACCCATCAAATTCGGTACCGACGGCTGGCGCGGCATCATTGCCGACGATTTTACGTTTGACAATGTCCGCCGCGTGGCTGGTGGAATCGCGGCATACGTGCTGAAGCATGAAGACCCTGCTCACGGCGTCTTCGTGGGCTATGACACTCGTTTTATTTCCGGCCAGGCCGCTCGCGTCGCGGCTGAAGTGATAGCTGAAGCAGGGATTCCTGTACGGCTTTCGAATGACTCCGTTCCCACGCCGTCCGTTTCCTACGCGGTAAAGAACCAGGGAGCCTCCGGTGGAGTGATGGTCACTTCCAGTCACAATCCCTGGAACTGGAACGGCGTGAAGTTCAAGGCGAGGTTTGGCGGATCCGCTACACCGGCCATCATGAAAGTGATTGAAGAGGAAGTTGCCGCCGGGTCCATGCCCAAAGGCCAGAAGGCTCCCATCGAAGAGGTCGACCTGACGACCCCATACATCGCAGCCATCTGCCGGTTCGCCGATCTCGATCTGATTGCCAAAGCGAATTTCAAGTTTGCCGTGGACTCGATGTATGGGTCGGGCCGGCACGTTCTGACCAAGATTTTCCAAACTCACGGCATTCGCTATGTCGCCATCCGACAGGAAGTGAATCCACTGTTTCCCGGAATTAACCCGGAACCAATCGAACCGCACGTAGAAATGTTGCGACAGACGGTGTTGAAGGAAGGTTGCCACGCTGGTCTGGCCACCGACGGTGACGCCGATCGCGTCGGCGCCATTGCCGAAGATGGCAGCTTCGTGGATTCGCACAAATGTTTTGCCGTTCTTCTGCGCTGGGTGCTGGAGCGGAAAAAGTGGCCGGGGGATGTGGTGCGCGCCTTCAATACCACCGGCATGGTTGACCGCATCGCCGCGAAGTATGGGCGCAAACTGATTGAGTGTCCCATCGGCTTCAAGTACATTGCCGATCTCATGATGGATCATGAAATCGTGGTGGGCGGCGAAGAATCCGGTGGAATCGGATATTCCCGCTATCTGCCGGAGCGCGACGGCACCCTCAACTGCCTGTTGCTGGCCAACGTAATGGCCGAGGAGCGGAAGCCTCTCGGCCAACTTGTGGCCGATCTGCAGCGAGAGTACGGACCCCACTACTACGGGCGCCGCGATCTTCACATCTCCGAAGAGCTAAAGCAAAGCGCTGTCCTGCGGGCGGGATCCGAGGCAACCAAACGTCTCGGGCGGTACTCCATTCTGAGAAAAGAGGGGCTCGACGGAGTAAAGTTTTTCCTCGACGCTCCGAAGAACGGCAACGGGGCAGAACCGTGGGTCCTGTTTCGTGTATCCGGCACAGAGCCGCTGTTGCGCGTCTATGTGGAAGCCGCCTCGCCCGAACTTGTAACGGAAATCCTGACCACCGCCCAGGGGTTTGTGACCGGCCAGGGGAGTTGAACACGCGGAAGATACTGATACGCATTGGACTTCCGGGTCTCGCATTTCGCCTCCGGCGATACGATAATCAATCAAGCTCACGATCAAAGATCAAAGATGGCTTCCGCAGCCGCTATCGCTCCTCCGTCCGATTCACCTGACGCCCGGCGTTACAACCGCATCCGGCGCTGGGTCGGGGTCGTCGACTTTCTTCTCGGCCTTAGCCTGATCGTTGTGCTGCTGGCAACCGGATGGACCGGCACCCTGCGCGATGTCGCCTACAAAGCAACTTTTCAGCACTACAGTCTGGCCGTGTTCCTGTACGTGCTGATCCTCATGTTGATTGGCAAAATCCTGGGCCTGGGACTCGACTACTATAGTTTCCGCCTCGAGCATCGCTACCAGCTTTCCAATCTGCGGCTACGCGCCTGGGTCCTGGATGAGATCAAAAGCTTTCTGGTCGGGATGGTGCTGGCCGGGATCGTAGTTGAGTTGTTGTATTTCATCATGCGTGAGGCCCCACAGCACTGGTGGCTGATCGCCTGGGCGGCGTTCCTGGGACTGTTCGTGCTGCTGGCTCAACTCGCTCCGGTAGTTCTATTCCCGATCTTCTACAAATTCGGGCCGCTGGAGAACGAAGAATTGAAGGCCCGGCTAGTGCGGCTGGGCGAGCGCGCCGGAACTCGCGTGCGCGGGGTTTACCAGTGGAAGCTTTCCGAGAAAAGCAAAAAGGCGAATGCGGCACTCACTGGGCTGGGCAGCACCCGGCGCATCATCCTGGCGGACACGCTGCTGGCCAACTATTCCACCGATGAAATTGAAGCAGTACTGGCCCACGAACTTGGACATCACGTCCACCGGCATATTTTTAAAAGCATTCTGGTGCAAGCGGGAATCACGTTTGTCGGATTCTGGGCGGCCAATTGGGCCTTGCACTACGCCATGGATCGTCTGCACATGTTTGAGACGCTCTCCGATTTTGCCAACCTGCCTTTACTGATACTGGTGATCACCGTGCTGTCGTTCCTGGCGCTGCCGCTGCTGAACGCCTACTCGCGCTTTAACGAGCGCCAGGCTGACCGTTATGCTTTCTGCTCGATTGCGACGGTTGCGCCTTTTATTTCCGCCATGAACAAACTGGCCGAGCAGAATCTGGCCGAGCGCTCTCCTTCCCAACTGGTCGAGTGGTTTTTTCATTCGCACCCCGCAATTTCACGGCGGGTGGCCGCCGCAGAAGCCTGGGCGAAAGCTCGTCCGGCTGCCGCAGCCAGCTAGTCTCGGCGCGTCTTGGCGGTGCAGCACGATCAAAGACAAGAGTAAGTCGGGACCCGCGCCGTCACAGGACTTAACGCACTGCGCGCAGGATGTCTTCCACGCGACGCAAGTCTTCCTCAGTATCAACGCCAACGGTGTCATACGGAGTCGCGGTGACGTGAATCGGGATTCCGTTTTCCAGGAAGCGCAACTGTTCCAGCCGCTCGCTGCGCTCGAGCGATGACTCCGGGAGCGCGACGAATCGGTCCAGCGCCGACTTGCGATATCCATACAGGCCGAGATGTTTGAAATAGGGCGGCTTGGCGCCGTCGCGATCGTAGGGAATCGTGGCGCGGGAAAAATACAGAGCCCTCCGGCCGGTATCCGCGACAACCTTTACCGCAGCCGGATTATCGATGTCGGCCGGCGCCGCGGGAGTCATCAACGTTCCCACCTGCACGGCCGGGTCCTGCATCAGTTGAAGCAGCGCGACAATGTGCTCCGGTCGAGTCAAAGGTTCGTCACCCTGGACGTTCAGGTACACATCGGCCGCAACCGATTGGGAGATTTCATGCACTCGCTCCGTACCGCTGCGGTGCGCCGGGGAGGTCAGTTGTGCCTTCCATCCGTTGCGCCGGCAGACGTCAATAATCTCATCCGAGTCGGTAGCGATGATCACATCCTGGAGCAACGGGCAGGCGCGAACCGCAAGATAAACCCGGCCAATCATCGGCTGGCCCGCGATCTCACGCAACGCCTTGCGGGGCAACCGGGTCGAAGCCAGGCGGGCGGGGATGACGGCAATGGCTCTCATGAATTGGCGATAGCCTCCACATCATATACATCCCGGGCTCTTCGCGCGTCTCTGAACACCCGTATCTCGCTCAAAATCCAGCCAAAACCTGGCCGAGAAGGCCCGTGGGGGGCGCTCTTTCCGCCTGTTCACTTCCCAGTGACCAGCGGCTGACACAGGTGAAACTAAGTTATATACTTAGGGCTCGCGGACCGCTTCCCCCTACCGCTCCGCAGGGTTGGGCTCGTGCACAAGCCAGGGGTTGCCTTAAAGAGCTTCCGTTGCCCCGACACGGGCCGAGGTCATTGATGGAAGATTTCTCTCGAGGCCGCCCGGACGGTAAACCTTCAGACCCTGGCGAAGGTGGGGCAGCAATACGCACGCCTTCCAAGGGCGACAGTTCGTCTTCCGGTACTCTGCCTGCGTCGGATTCGCCGACCCTGATCGATGGTCCCGGCCAAACCCCAAGCGATTCCGCGGACTCGCCCACCCTGTTAAACATTCCGAGCGGTTTCGGCAGTGATCCGTCCGATTCACCAACCATGGTGGGCGGACCCGCCGAATTCGGCCCGGACTCTCCCACCATGGTAGGGGGCACGCCGCCGCCGGTGGCCGGAACGCCGACGCCAGTAAAACCCGCGCCGCGAGTCCAACGATTTCAGAGCCCGTCTACGCTGCAACCCGGAAAAGTCCTGGGCCAGCGCTATGAAATCCTGCAGATTCTGGGCGAAGGCGGAATGGGCGCGGTTTACAAGGCGCGGGACCGCGAACTGAATCGCATGGTGGCGTTGAAAGTGATCCGGCCCGATCTGGCGGGCAGCCAGGCCATCATTGACCGTTTTAAGCAGGAACTGCTGCTGGCTACCCAGGTCACGCACAAGAACGTCATCCGGATCTACGACCTGAGCGAAGCTGAGGGCATGAAGTTCATCACCATGGAGTACGTCGAGGGTGAGGACTTGCGCGGCCTGATGCTGGAGAAAAAGAAGCTTGCGCCCGAGGAAGCCGTAGAAATCATGCAGCAAGTGTGCCGCGCCTTGGAGGCGGCGCACAGCGTCGGCATTATTCACCGCGATCTGAAGCCGCAAAACATCATGCGCGATAAAACCGGCCGGGTTCTGGTCATGGACTTCGGCTTGGCCCGCACCCTCGAAGGCGACGGCATGACTCAGACCGGGGCGCTGGTCGGCACCATGGACTACATGTCCCCGGAGCAGGCCCTGGGCAAGGATCTGGACCAGCGCTCCGACCTGTTCGCGCTGGGCCTGATCTTCTACGAGTTGCTGACCGGCAAGATGCCCTACAAGGCGGACAGCGTCGTGGCCAGCCTGCTCAAGCGCACACAGGAACGGGCCGCTCCGGTTTCGAGCCATGACGGCACCATACCGCGCGCGCTGAGCAATATCGTCAGCAAGTGCATGGAGCCCGATGTCAAGCTGCGTTACCAGAGCTCAGCCGAAATTCTGGCCGACCTGGACGCCTGGCAGGGTGGCCGTGCCGCAGCCACGCTGCACTTCCCCAGCGGCGTCACGCCATGGGGACGAAGCTACCCTTGGCATTGGTTCGGAACTGCAGCGGCCGTTGTCGTCCTCGCGATTGTTGGTTTCGTATTCCGGGGAGCATTGTTCGGCCCGAACAAAAAGGCGTCGACGGGACCGGTCGTCTCCCTGGCTATTCTGCCCTTTCGCAACGCGTCGGGCGATCCGAGCCTGGACTGGTACGGCTCGACTATCGCCGAAATGCTGACCACCGATGTAGGTCAGTCCGCCAGCCTGCGCACGGTCTCTCCTGACCGGGTGCACCAGATCTTGAATGATCTGCACATGACCGGAAATGTGCAGTTCGATCCCAGCACCTTGCGTCAGGTTTCCGAGTCCGGCAACGCCGACACGGTGATCTCCGGGCAGTTCGTAAGATTCGGGGAGCAGATTCGCATTGATGCAAGCTTGCAGGATGTAAGGCGCGACCGCCGCATTCCGCTAAAGATTGATGCTGCGAATGAAAAAGATATACCGAACGCCGTGGATCGCCTGGCGGACCTGATTCGGCAGAACCTTTCGGTATCTTCCGACGCGATGAAGGAACTCCAGGCCCAGTCGTTCCGGCCAACCTCCAACTCTCTGGACGCCCTGCGCTCTTACAACGACGGGCTGGAACTCGCCCGGCAGGGCAACAATCTGGAGGCTTTGAAACGTTTCCAGTCCGCGGTCGAGCAAGACCCTGAATTCGCGCTGGCCTACGCCAAGCTGGGTCAGACTTACGCAAGCCTGGGCTACGACGATAAAGCTGAGCAGGCCTCCGGCAAGGCCGAGGACTTGAGTGCCAACCTGCCTTCCCGTGAACGCTATCTCATCGTTGCCAGCCACGCTCGCATCAGCAGCGACAACCAGAAAGCGATTCAGTACTACAGCGACATAGCCAAGGCTTCGCCTGAGGACACCGACGTCCAGTTCGCCTTGGGGAGCCTGTATGAGATCACCAGTTCTTACGATCAGGCGCGAGAACACTTCAACAATGTGCTGAAGCGCGACCCGCAAAACATCGATGCGTTGCTGGAACTTGCGCGAGTCGAAATCAAGAGCGGGAACGCGTCGAAGGGCCTCGAATCCATCAATCGCGCCAACACCCTGGCAACCCAGAGCGACAACCAGGAGCAAACTGCCGCCAGTTTTCACGTCATGGGTCTGGCTTACGAGGCGCTGAACAAGCCCGAAGTGGCGCTGGAGAATTTCCAGAAGTCGCTGGCCATCAAGCGCAAAATCGGCCAGCTCCGCGGCGCAGCGGCCAGCTTGAGCGAGATGGGCAACGTCCAGGCGCAACTTGGCAAGAACGCTGCCGCTCAATCCAGCTTCGAAGAGGCACTGAAGATTCGGCGTGACATCGGTGACAAACGCGGAGTCGGCTCCACCTTGCTCGATTTTGGCAATTTTGTTGACGACCGCGGAGACCACGACCAGGCCCTGAAGCTCTACAAAGAGTCGCTGCAGATCCAGCGTGATATTGGCAACGAAAGCCTGCAGGCCATTTGCCTGAACAATATCGGGAGCATCTATTTTTCCAAGGGCCAGTACGATGACGCTCTGACGTATTTCCAGCAGGCCCTGCAACTGCGGGAAAAATCAAAGGTCCCGCAGGACATCGTGGAAAGCGTCCATAACGTGGCCGAGACCTGGGTCATGATGGGACAGTACGAGCAGGCTGTTTCCCAGTACATGCATGCCCTGGAGCTGCGCCGCAGCACCGGCGACGCGCGGGGCGTAGCCATCGAGTCCTACAGCATCGGAAAGCTGTTTGACTATCAGGGACGCTTCGGCGCCGCCCTCAGTTCCAAGCAGGATGCGCTCAAAACTTTCCGCGACCTGAAAGACGGCACATTCTGGATGGCGGAAATCCTGGGTGGCTACGGCTACGCCCTGGTCCTGGCCGGACGTGGAGACGAGTCCAAGAGCTATTTCGATGAGGCGCTGAACCTCTCCCGTGAAATCAAGAACGATGGCATGGTTTCGCAGACGCTGGCGTGGCAGGGTGACGCCTTCTACGTGCAGGGCGACGCCAAATCCGCGCGGCCTTTTTATGAACGGTCTCTTCAGGCGGCCGCGCACACCACCGAACGCGACAAGGTTTTGATCGCGAAGGTGAATCTGGCCAAATTGGCAATCCAGGAAGGACACGCTGCGGCCGCTCTCAGCAGCCTGCGACCGCTGGTACAGCAAGCCCAGGACCAGGGCCTCAAGTATATTGCCCTCGAAAGCTCGATCTACATGGCCGAGGCCATGATTCAATCCCGGGATTACGCGGGCGCCCGTCAGGAACTGGAGCGGGCCCTGATCCAGTGCGACAAGCTGGGCCTGAATCCGCTCAGCCTCAAAGCTCACTTTCTTCTAGCCAATGTCTTGCGCCAGTCCGGCAGCGGAGCCGAAGCTCAGGACCACTACCGCGAGGCTCTCCGTATTCTGGACGCCATCCGTAAAGAGCCGGGTGCGGAAAAGGTAATGCAGCGCCCTGACCTGGCGTTGATTGCCTCTGAATCCAATCGCTGGCTGCAATCCGCAAAGAATTGAGCGGGTGCGCCGCGAGTTCACCCGGCCCACTGACAAAGCCAACATCCTGAATCTGCTACCCGATTGAATGCAAAAAAGAGCGCTGCCCGAAGGCAGCGCTCAAGTTTGAACTACCGTCTTGCTACTGGCACTTCCCTTTGACGATAGCGCTACAAACCGTGGTCTTCACTTGGTTAGAGTTGACGCCTGGATTCGGGATGTTGTTTGCATCGTTGACGGTGGCCGTATTGCTGATTACCAGCCCCTTAGCGCCACTCGCAGTGAAATTCAATTGTATGCCGATTGCCGCCAACGTCTTCAGCGAGAACGGCAACAGGTTGCCAAGTGTACAACTGACCACGCCGGCACTCAGCACACAGGGCGAATTCGCTCCTGTCTGGCAGGTAATTCCTTTCGTGGAAGTGAAGCAAACTGCAGAGTTCAGGAACGTCGTACTGTTCGGAACTGGATCGGTCACCGTCACCGCTGTCGCAGTGCCAGGCCCGAGGTTCAGCACCCCAAGTCCGTAGGACAATGTGGTTCCGGTCGTCACAAGGGGCGGCGCCACTTTTGTGATGCTCAATTTGGCAACCGGGTAGGTGACGTTCTCCACGGCGATCCAGCAGGAACCGGTGCCGCCGCTCTTTCCCTTGGTGGTCGGGTCCTTCGACGTTTGGGAGAAGAAGTCGATCTGGTTGGTGAACGACGCGGGAAACGGGCTGCAACCCGGCTCGCCCTTGGCGAGGCCTGGGGAACTGATAGCGTGACCCACGTCGTAAGCTGTGGAGAATTCGGCGAAATACGTAGCGGCATCACAGTTCGGGCCGGTACACTTGATGTCGAATGCCCGGCAATTTCCTCCGGTGTTGCTGTACGTAACGCAGTTGCCAAAGCTACCGTCAGCAAAGGTAATCTGCGTTCCCGCCGTTAGTGGTATTGCTGTGATGGTCAAACTATTCCCGTCCTGAGTACTGGCTGCTGGCGTGGATTTCCAATTGAATGGGCCAAAGTCGAAAAGAGTAGTCACGCCAGGCGGCGTTGCCTGGGTCTGCGTCACGGTTGTGAGAGAGTTAGGTGTACCCTCCAAAGCGAACCAGGTACTCCCGCCAGGCGCAATTCCATCTCCGGTGAAGACTACCGTTCCGCTCATCTGATTGTCGCTAATAGCGGCAAATGTGTTGTTCGGACCTTGATAATCGCCGGGGTCGACTCCGGGCTGGGCACTGTTGAAGCAATCGTGGGTACCGCCTGGCGGGCTGAACCCGCAGGGCCCATCATGGTCGAAGCCGAAGATAATGTCTGACGCGGTTAGCGTAATGGAATTCAAGGTCTGACCCGAGTTGTTGACGATTCCAACCAAGGTGTCCTCAGTTCCGTCGTAAGGGTTTCCCGAAACCGCCGTGCTGAAACTAGTTACGGTAAAGAAAGTTGCTGCCCCCGTGTCCAGGTCAACCCCGGTCACGGTGATCACGGCGCCGCAACCGATGGCGCTCCCTACCGGAATCGCTCCCGCACATATACCTTGGTCTGTCTGTGCCCACGCCGGCGCGGCCGCCAGCATGAGCAGGGTGCAGCCAAGAAGCGTGAATGCGATCTTCGTCACAGCGGCCAGAGTGGCAGGCATGAGTCTCATCATCTGAAGCTCTCTCTTTTCTCGTGTCAGACTGCGGAGATTTAGATTCATAAGCAATTTCCTCCTGGGAGTTGCTCGAAAAGAATATTCGGGGGACGGAAATTGGAGTCTGAGACGGAACTTCTTGCTCGACTCCTGCTCCTGCCTGGGGGGAAGCAGATGCGGCCATCTTAAGCGCTCGCCAAGCGCGGGTCAATTCTTATTCGACGGCTGGCGCCGGATTACGCAATGGTTCGCAGACTTCTTGCAGGGATCAAATCCAGGCGGCCTGATTTACATCGGCGAACCGCCCACATCCCTCCTGCGCCGCTCCCATCGAAAAACTGCTCCGGTCTAACCGTGAGGATTTTGCTATCGAATGGCGGGGATGTCAACGGAATTAAGCTGTGAATTAGTGGATATCTTGGCCGTGTAGGTTTGTTGCACTCCATGCAATGGCTTGCGCAGAGCCGGTTTTGAGGCCATCTTCGCCGGATGGATCGGCCAGATGCAGCGGTAAGGAGAGCCGAGCAGAAAATGGACAAACGCGGATCGCGCGGCAAGACGAGCCCGCCACGATCTCTTCCTCTTTGGGCGCTCCTTAAAGCCTGCCTCCATTTTGGCTTTGTTCGTCCTAGAGAAATGTTTATCGTATTGAAACTAAATAACTTCTTGGCTTTGTTTCGCAATATTCAAGACTTTGGCCGGGTTCACTTCCCCCTTCCTGCGCGCCTGCAGCCTCTCCAACTCGGCGATCGCATGGTTGAGTTGCCGATTGATCATTGCTTCATACCGCAACAGTTTGTCGAGCTCTTCCTTCTCCGGCAAGAAGAGATGATCCGTCAAGGCATCCATTTCAAGGTTGCTCGATGGGGCAGACTCCGGTTCGGCTAGATCATCGGCTTTTGATTGCCGGAGCTCGTAACTGTGTTCGGCAAGAGCTCGATCAATCTGACCGCTCTCACAACGTATGAGTCGCCGAAGTCGCCAAGACCACACTGCGATCTTTTCCACCCAGAGATCTTCGAGCCAGCCAACCGGTTGATAGTGTTTACGAATGCCAGCATAGAAGTCGTCGTATTCGTCCTGGCTTTCCTTTCCGTCTCGGTGCTGAATCAGCAGGAATTTCGAGAAGAACCCGTGCCTGACAGCATTTCTCGAAACTTTTTTCTTTCCCGATGCCGTTTTTGGTCCGGTCGACTTCCGCGCATTCCGGCGGTTAGCTGCGAGTTTTCTGGAAGAGACGGTTGGTTTTCCGCTCGCCTCCCCGGCGCCCGCTCGCCCCGGTTCATTGGTCTCGTGTCCATTGTTGTTGGCCACGGGTTCGGCGGTTGCTCCTGGGTTTTCAAGGTTCGAACTTTGCGGTTGTGGATTGATTTCTTGCTCATCATTTTTCATGGTTCCCCCCGTTTCGATTCTGGTAGAGCGACTTTCGGTGAACTACCTATGATTTTTAATTCTTCATCGGGTCGTCGATGATCTTCACCGGTTGATGACAAACCGGGCACTCGGGACCGTTGACCCGAAATTCAATTGGTGCTGGCGACGCAACAACCACCCTCCGGAAGTGGCGGCGCTCTTTTATGAGCGCGGCCATCAATTTCTTGTGTCCTGAAAAAGGAACGCCGGGGGAATTCTTGTGCCGCAGACTGCGTGCCCGCCGACGTCCGCTTCGATTTGCAAAGTCCAAAAGATGATCAAGTTCAGCGAGATGGGCCGGATCGGGCAGCGGAAGCCCAGTCTCTGGATCGTCCTTAGTTTCGTCAGGCGGAGCGTTACAATTGCTACAAACAACACTTACCTCAAATACAACCCGCCGCACCTGTTCTTGGGCAGAACTCCATATCTCCACCAGGACCTTTAGCCCGCCGACAATCTCATCGGCCGTTCTGCCGAGTAAGATATCGGCTCGCTTGTCAGTAAGGGTTGACCTTCCCATCTGTCGAAGCCCGGAATAAGCATCACGATGCAATTCTCGGAAATAGTCATGAGTCCCTTTTGACTGTTGTCTCTGCTGCTCCGTAAAAGACCCCTTATATTTGGCTGGCATTGGCGTGGCCCCCTTCCAACCTGCTCTGTCCCTGCGGACTGCGCCCGATGCGGTTACCGTTTTGGGGCGGGTCAAGGGGATGGACAATGAGCGCGCGATCGCCGTGGCATGATGATCGGAACAGACCGTGTGGTCCAGGCGCGGCCCGATGACCGGAATCAAGATCTTTGGAAAGGATGCTGGTGAGAACGGAAGCTAAATCCGGAGCTCCATCAGTTGGCGAATTCAGAATTCCGAGATCGCGTTCGGCTTGGAGGCGCCGGCAACAGGCGAGCAGAATTACGGCTAAGATTATGTATTCAGGTTGGAATATTTCGATCTCCGCGGGATAGCTTGGGTGCAAGCGGCGGAGTGGGCACTCTAGCAGCCGAATTGTTCGGGCGTGATCTTTTTGAGCTGCTGCGGTTCGCGGAATCGTAATTGACACGCTGCCTCCCATGGCTGCGCCCTGGCCAAGCTTGTCAGTAGGACATACCCTGCCTACAAAGATTGGGGGGCGACAGTCATGTGTGTGCAGCGGATTTGCTGCTCCTCCTTTCCTGTCGATTAGATTCGCGGTCTAGCGTTAAAGCGTTAAGTAGGAGGCTCCACCGCTAATTTAATAGATGATGCGCGGGCCAGCAACGTTGCAGCACCATTGGTAACACCATCCCGAGTGCCAACACGTTTTCTGTGTGACACGCTTGGAAGGCCGATGCGGTGCACAACGGGGCTCGCGGAATCGATGCTCCCCCTGGTGTTCGCGGTGGCCGTGGGATTGAGCATGTCAACGACGGCCATGGTGGTGCGGCGGATATCGCCATCGGACTTCTGCGGCGCCGGGCAGGTCGAAGGCTTTGTCACCCATCTGGCCGAACTGGGCCGAGAAAGACCGCAATGCCGTCGCTCTGCCAGCTCAACAGCTATCTCGGCTCCGAGGAGGGGTGGCATGAGCCGCCGGACCAGGGGTAGGCGATACAGCTACGTCTTCTCGTCGGAGCGAGGAGCCATCACTCTTTAGGTTTCTTCTTAGCCCACCGCGCTTGAGCTGGCTTTCTGGCAATTTCGCGGCGTTGTTCGGAGGTCAACTTGCGCCTTCTCGCATTTCCCCCTAACCGTCCAAGATGGACGGCGTGAGGATCTTTTTCCGCTCCGGCGAATCGCCACCCGGTGTGCTACAATATTAGCGATATTGTGCTACACTGCAATGATGCGATACAGGCCGTTTCCGGGGAGGTGAGTCGTGAAGCGTGGCGCCCAATCCAGTGCCTCACGAAGAAGGAAACATGCAGTCATGGGGGAGGAGAGTCCCATGCGCTACACCAAGTTGCGCGACGTGATGGTCATCGCCGAGAAGGAAGGACTACTGGGTGGCGAACGTACCCAGGTGGTCCGGGGAAGAATGCCGAAAGCCCTGGTGACAAGGGCAAAAAAGCGCACCGGAATTGATTCTGACACGGACCTGATCGAGGTGGCACTGGCCAACATTGCGGTTGCCGACGACTACGCGGACTGGCTGCTTTCCCGGCGCGGCGCGGTTGGTAGCGAGGGTGACCTTGAGTTCTAAATTTCGAGATACTCTCAGGCGGCTCAAACCCGACAAACATCGTGCGCAGCTCAGACCGCGGGCCGATTCAGAGCTTGAATTCATTGGAACGACCAGCCATCGACCCGCCAAGCTGCTCTACGATACAACGGTCTACATTGACATTCTTCAAGGGCGCTTTCCGCAACAGGGTGAAGCGATGCTGCGGGCGACCGAGGCATGGCATTCCCCAGTCACGGAAGCCGAACTGGCGGCGACCTGCGGCCTGCTCGACCCCGCTCACTCCCAAACGCCCGAGATCATCGAGCAAATTGCCGCGGTCATCGACCGGCGGCCCAGCTACCGGACGATCACCCCCGATCCCGAGATCTGGCGGGAAGCTGGAGTGCTGTCCGGCACGTTAGCCCGAACCCAGGGATACGGAAGAGAGCAGCGGCGGCGCGTCTTGAACGACGCGCTGCTATTCGCCACCGCTCGAAAATACGGATGTGCGATGTTGTCCCGCAACGTCCGGGACTTTGACTTGCTGCAGCAACTCGATCCCTCGGGCAGAGTCATGTTCTATAAAGTAGACGCTCAGTAAGCACCCCTGCTGCTTGCTTGGAACCGATTGACCATGGTTTCGTTCGCCAGCCTCTGACGCACTCTTTGCCAAATCCGAGTTCCATCGTTCGCATCCGCATCGCCAGTGGGGGACATGGATGCCCTGATTGCAGTCGTGAATGGAGCCCTTGCGATTGAGCTCCCAGCCGTGTCGCTTGCCAAGCGTGAGTAACTCGATTATCTCCCGCGTGCCTCGGTGTTTGCAGTACCGTTCTTGCAAGCTCTGCTAGAGCTGGTCGAAACTCTCTGGCCAGCGTCCCGCACGCGCCACTGGACTCGATCCTGCCAACGCGCCCGGCTTCCTCTCCAACACATCGAGATAGTGCTCCAGATCGAGCACCTGCTCATAGCGGCGAAACTAAGCTCGTGCCGTGCCACGCACTCCCGGTCCTGCCAGATCTCGAGGTAAGCCGGCAGCAGTTTCGCTTGCGGGCGCGTACCCGGCTTCACGGCGCCGAGTAGCAGTTGGTGCGCACCTTCAGGCAGCCCTTACTATCGACCGTTGGGAAAGTGGTCTCAGCGTTCGAATCCTTCTGCCGCCAACAGCAGATGCTCGCGTTCGGTCCGCATCGCTTCGCCCACCAATATCGATTGGAAGGTCACCTTGAATTAAAGGAGGTTTCGGCGATGCCCCTACGCACCCTCCGCCCGCGCCAGTTTCGCCAACAGCTCCAAACCGCGAAGGCTCGCTTCAGTGAAGTCTTCCGCCGTGCCCGCTCGGAGGGACCTCAGTGGATTACGCGCCAGAATAGAGAAGCTGTTGTAATGTTACCCGCTGAGGAATTCGAGCGCCTGACGGGACGTGCAAAGCAGCCTCGAAGCCTCGCCAAGTTCTTTGCGGAATCGCCTCTGGCAAAGGTCCGAATCGATCTGGAACGGACGCCAGACTACGGTCGGATGGTTGACCTGTGGGCGGATTCCTGCTCGACACCAACGTAATCTCCGAACTCGTAAAGGCAAGACCGGACCCTACAGTTACGCGGTGGATCGATGCGACTGATGAGAGTCTGCTTTGTCTGAGTGTTCTCACCTTGGGCGAGATTCGCAAGGGCATCGCGTCCCTGTCGGATGCGTCTCGCCGTGTCTCTCTGGAGACATGGCTAGATCACGACCTCGTTCTGCGCTTTGCGGGCCGCATCCTAGTGATTGATCAAGCGGTCGCCGATCGCTGGGGACGGATTGCGGCGAAGGCACTCGCCGGGAAATCTCCACTCCCAGTAATTGACGGACTACTCGCCGCTACAGCCATGCAGCACAACCTTACTCTGGTGACCCGCAACACGAAGGGTGTCGCTGCTACGGACGTCGCAGTATTCAATCCCTGGGCATCGTGAACCCAATTTCCATCCGCGAGTTCATCGCGGGTGGACTGCACAATGAGATGGTGGGTCTGACGGCGTCCTCGGATCCGGATTTGCTACCGCCTGACACCATCCGAAGCTTATCCACGTTGGCGAGGCTAAAGAGCCGCGGAAAGGCCATCCCCAAAAGTGAATCAGGAAACCAGATAACTCTCGACGCGGATTATCCCTTTCAGGTTCATGGGGATCCGTAGCCTAGTCCGGCTCCCTCGAATCTCCGGTCGCCCTTTTCTTTGGCTCAACATGTGTCTTTCCCGTCAGCAACCAATCTACAGACTTGCCAAACTCCCGGCTGATTGCCAGCAGGACCGCCTGCGCCTGGTTCTTTTTCTCCGCGTTCCAGCGCTTGACAGGTGCCCTTGAGTTACACCAATACGCCGGGCAAATTCTGCCTGCGTCATGTCAAACCCGCGGAGTTCTCTGATCCTGCGTCCCACTGCCGTCCAGTCGACCGCGCCTTGCGTGTTTTCGCCGAGTTGACTTTACGGTTGCTTTAGACATAAAATATGTCCATGTAGAGCATATACGTCCTGTTCTACGAACGGAGGAATCCATGAAGAGTGATCGATACAATTTCGCACGGGAAATCGCAGGTTCGCAAAGTCACTTTACGGAGACTTGCCCAAATCTGTCCTGCGTGCCCTCAGGGAGTTGATTCAAAGGCATCAGATTTCTGTCACAAACGGAGATGTCAAATATCTCAACGGCGGCTGGTACGTCACCCATTCCGGACTGCTTCGGCTTGCCGAGCGACGCCATTGTGCCGGGATCCATTCCCGTCCGGTCCTGGACTCTAGCGATCCCGCGACCTCTCGGTGGGTATTCCGAGCAGCGGTTTTCAAGACGAGGGCATGTAGAGGATTCGTCGGCTACGGCGATGCCGATCCCTCCAATGTCTCTCCCCTGGTCCACGGCGCCGAGATGCGGGTGGCCGAGACCCGGGCGGTCAACCGGGCCCTGCGCAAGGCCTACGGCATCGGCATCTGCTCGGTCGAGGAGATCGGCTCGTTCGCCGAACCGGCTCCGTCCTCCCGGGAGTCGAAGAAGCTCCCGCCCCAGCCGGTCAATGGGAAGAACGGAAACTACGGCGGCCCCAAGGTCCGCGACCGCCTCTGCCAGCTGATCCGCCAGCATCAACTCGATGCCAACCTCGTCAAGTCCTACGCCGTCGATTTCTGCGGCACCAAGACCCTCCGCGAAGCCACCCGCGAGCAGGTCGAAGCCTTCGTCGCCCACCTGGCCGACTGGGCCGAGAAAGACCGCAATGCCCTGCTCTGCCAGCTCAACAGCTATCTCGGCAGCAAGGAAGGTGCAGCATGAGGCGCTATTTCGAGTCTCTCCGCCCGGCGGATGTGTCGGCCATTCACTCGGTTCCGGACGGGATCTTCCTGGTCCGGGTGGATCGGGCCCAGTATCGCTGGCACAAGCAGAAGCCCTATTACGAGATCCGCTTCGCCGTCCTCAAGCCCAGACATCTGACCGGGTGCTTCATGACCGGCCGCCTGTACTGCACACCCAGGGCCATGTGGAAGCTGAGCTGGTTCCTGCGCGACTTCGGCTACGACGCCGAGCTGCTAGGAAAGAACGAGATCGATGACAAGGCCCTGATCGACCTGTGGGGCGTGGTCAAGGTCAGCGAAGTCACCGTGCACGGCATCTCTGTCCTCAACTTCGACGGCTTCGCGCCGGCGGCCCGGTGGGAAGAACTCTCAGTCTTTACCGACAGTGATCCTCGTGGGTCTGAGGTGTCCTCATGACCTACAGCTATACCCAGATCAGCCAGTATCTGTCCTGCCCACGCCGCTACAAGCATCGCTACCTCGATGGCTGGAAGGAGAAGGACACCCGGGCAGCCATGCTGTTCGGCCGGGCGTTCGAGCAGGCCGTGGCTGCCTACTTCCAGCGGCAGGATGCCGCCGCGGTGCTCTACCGGGAATGGTCTACCCACCGGGACAGCGGTCTCCACTATTCCGAGCGGGATAGCTGGGACCGCATGCTGCAGTCGGGCGTGCAGCTGCTCGATCGCTTCGCCCAGGACGATCGGATTCGCATCCGCCAGCCTCGGCGCAACTTGCAGGTCAAGTTCACCAAGCCCTTCGCCGGGCAGAACGACTTCGTGGCCTACGTCGATGCCATCGGAGAGCTGGACGGCACCCGCTGCCTGCTCGAGTGGAAGACCACCGCCAGCCGCTATCCGGAAGAGCCAGCCGGGTTGCTGGCTCTCGATCCTCAGCTGGTTTGCTATTCCTGGGTCACCGGTATCGCAGACGTGGCTCAGGTGGTGTTTGTCCGCAAGCGACTGGTCGAGATTCAGTACTTCCGGACAATCATCAGCGACGAACAGCGCGAAGAGTTCGGCCACCTGGTTCAGGACTCGATCCGACGGATCGAAGCGGCCGAGTTCCTGCCCCACAGTGGCATCCGCTTCCCCCAGAACCCCTGCACCAGCTGTCCCTACATCGGGCTCTGTCTGGGACGGCCGGATCTGACCGAAGCGGCGCTGGTACGGCGCCCAGGAGCAGACGACCTTGGTTGGCTTGACGAGCTTACGTACTAGGATTCCGCCCATGCTGCCCAAGCTCAATCGCAAACGGGCCCTGTTCGTGCTGACCAAGATCGACGAGATCCTGGCCTGGGAGCGAAGGTCTGAAGCCGAGCGGGACACCCGGTTCGTTGAACTGGGACGATACCTGTGTGAAGTGCGGGCGGGACAGTACTGGCGGCTGGAGAAACTGAAGTCCTTTGACGAGTTTCTGGCGAGGCGGTTCCCGGAGTCCAGGCGGAAGGCTTACTACCTCATGTCGATCCATGAGCACCTGCCACCGCAGGCCAGAAAGGAACTGAAGGAAGTGGGATGGACGAAGGGACTGGAGTTGGCGAAAGTGGCCAGGAGGGATGGGCAGGAGTTCGATTGTGCAACCTGGCTGCACAAAGCGCGCTCACTGCCAAAGGATCAGTTCAAGCGGGAGGTGGAGAAGGAACTAACCGGGCGGGAATCGGAACCGTGGGAGATTATCTACTTCAAGCTGTACAAGACCCAGATTCCGATCGTCGAGCAGGCGATTGAGACGGCGGCTTTGATGCTGGGAACGGACAAGTCGCGAGGCTACTGCCTGGAGATGATCTGCGCGGACTTCCTGGCAGGAGCGAACCTCGAAAATGAGGACCCAACGGTGCTCCTGCAGTCCATGTCACGGTTCTTCAAATTCCTGCCTGGCGAACAACGGCAGGCTTTTCTGCACGAAGTGACCGAGAAGGCTTCGTGAACCGGATTCGACCCAAACGGCCCCGCCTTGCGGCTTGATCCCGAGTTGTACGAACGACTCAAGGAACAGGTGCTGCGGCGCGATGGTTGGAGATGCCAGAGCTGTGGGACCAGATCGAATCTGGAGGTTCACCACCAGGAATTTCGTAGTCAGGGTGGCGATGATTCCGAGGAGAACCTGATCACGCTCTGCTTCGCATGTCACTCGCTGCTACATTGCGGGTAGTGCGCGCTCCGGTATGGCTTTGGTCAGCTCTTCGAGCAGGCCGTTCTCCCCGATGATATCCTCGGGTTTCTTTTGGTCGGTGAGCAGTACTGGCTGATAAATGGAACTTGATATAGAGGATTTTGACGCTCTGCGCTGCTATCTGGCGCGGCACGTCGGTCGAGGCGAGCCTGTCTCATTCAAGAAGCTCCTGGGAGGTGTTTCGAACCGCGTAGTGCAGGTCACCTGGGCGGATGGGCGCGGTTGGGTTGTGAAACAAGCTCTAGGGAAATTGCGAGTCACCATAGACTGGTTCAGCAGTCCTGAGGGATTGAGACACCGTGTCACTATCTGGCCACGCTTGGAGGCAGGACATGACACTTGCAAGTGTAATTGAGATCGTAGTAGTCGTCGCGATCGTCGTGGTGGCAATTCGTTTCTTTGTGAAGCGCGGCTGATTGGCCCGCGCCACGCGAGTTCGCAGAATGGTGCCTTACGGGGAATTTCAGCAGCGAATGCCACGCTCTGTCTTCGTGGCGCCTCTGCCTGAATTACGCGTTCCCGATGCAAGCCGCAGACGAGCCTAAGTGAGCGGTTTGGGGGAGGCGCTCCTATACCTTGATCTACCTGAGCGCAACAGACTTCGAGTCCGGACTGGCATCCGGGTTTTTCTCTCAAAGCTACTAGTGGTCGTATTTCAAGATTGTTACCCAATCTTTGTGGTCTTTGTCGGTGGACTCGCCTTTTATATCCCCAAAGGTCGCGAAAGCATTAAAGGCGCCACCCTGGACCTTCTCCAGATCCTCCTTTGACAGTTCGTCGGTCGGGTCTTGGTTCTGGTTTTCTTTTTCTTTTTCTTTTTCGTCGCCCATGGCTTATCCTCCTTAGAATTTGGTGAATTGCTACACGAGGTCGCCAATAGAAAAAAAACAACGCCGGGATTATAGGCCCATCCATCGGCGTGTATAAAACGCCTTTCCCAACGCGCAATTCCTCACACTCGCCAGGAGTTACCTCACGAGCGGCAGGGGGTTTCTTCACTTTTCCAACCGCTACACAACTGCTACCACAACTGCTCCATGCTACAAGCCTATAGGCACTGCTTTGCCTCCCCGTTTCCTATTCACCCGATAGGGGTTAAAACGCATACAATTCTTACAGTCAAGGATAATTCCCGTGACACCGAAAACGTTAGTCGAATTAATCGTCATAGCGCTGATTGTGGTCTTCGCAATTGGATTCTTCAGGAAGCGTGGCTAGTGCTGAACCGATCATTTAACCGCGTCTGGAGATTTCAGCGTGAACGCGTAAATCGGCCATGGAAGGCTGCAGGGAAAACGCAGAGACCCCTTACCCCAACTTGGAGTGATTACGGAATCGAGCGTGAACGGCTACAGATTGTGCGCTTACCGTGCGCCTGGGCTATTTACCCCGTTGCAATCTCCGCCGGCATGGTAGACTCCCCGCAAGTTTGTTTTGCATTCCCCCTCGATCTGGCCGTTCCCGCATATTGGTAGTGGTGCGAGCTGTGATTAAAACTCGATTCTTAGGCCTGGCGCAACGAGTAAGAAGACGAGTCTTTTACCTTCGCCTTCGGTACGGAATTTCCGCCGCTGCTCGTGCCGAGATGAAGCGCGAGCAACAACCCGAAGCTCGTCAGGATATTCCCATCGATGTTGCGATTAGCGAGGCGCTGGCGTGGATCGCGCGTGCGCAGGACCACTCCTTGTCGGCGGACGGTGGGGTGGCACGTCACTATTGCCTCGTCTCCGGCTGGGGCATGTCGTATCCCGAAACCACGGGATACATCGTTCCCACGATCATCCGCGAAGGACGAAAACGTGGCGACGTGAGCTTGCTGGACAGAGCCCGGAGAATGCTCGACTGGCTGGTCAGCATCCAGATGCCGAACGGTGCTTTTCGAGGCGGCGCGATGGGCGACTCCCCGGTAGTTCCGGTCGCATTCAATACGGGGCAGATCCTGCTCGGGCTGGCAGCAGGGGTCAGCGAGTTTGGTGTGGACTACCGGCCGGCTATGCTGGCGGCGGCGGACTGGTTGGTGCGCACGCAGGATAACGACGGTTGTTGGCGTAAACACCCTTCCCCATTCGCGGCGCCGGGGGAGAAGACCTACGAGACGCACGCCGCATGGGGTCTGTTCGAAGCCGCCCGCCTAGAAAGCAGTTACGGCTATGCCGAAGCCGCGATGCGAAACCTCCATTGGGCGCTTTCGCACCAGAATAGCGCCGGCTGGTTTGCGAACTGTTGCTTGACCGACCCTTTGAACCCGCTAACGCACACGATTGGATATTTGCTGCGGGGCTTGATTGCAGGGTATGAGTTCACAGGCGATGGCAAGATTCTTAAACAGGCACGCGAGACCGGAGAAGGAGCCTTAACAGCGTTGCAGCCGGACGGCTTCCTGCCCGGTCGACTTGACTGCCGATGGCGAGGCACAGTCTCATGGTCATGCTTGACGGGTAGCTCGCAGATCGCAGCTTGCTGGCTTTTACTGTACCGTGCGACTGGCGATTTGCGTTTCCGGACTGCCGGATTGGCCGCCAACCGCTACGTGCGATCCACCCTACGTCTGGACGGCCCATCGGAAACCCGTGGCGCGGTAAAAGGCAGTTTTCCGGTTTCGGGAGACTACTTGAAGTTCCAGTATCCCAACTGGGCTTGCAAGTTCTTTATAGACTCCAACAGTCTGGAAAGAACAGTTTACAAGGAGGAGGGTGAATCTTCAGTTCCGCTCCTTGCTCGGCCCAAATCAGCATAGATTCCGCGTCGGGTATCCAGTCTTCAGGCTCATCCGGCCGGCCCGAGACTGTTGTTGACCAGAATTCAGCGCGTGACAGCCTGTAACGACAGTCACGAAGTTTCCATCCATGCGAAACCAATTTCATACTGATTGACCAAACCCCTGAAGCAGCGCAGGTGCGAAGCCCGTCTGTTTGTGGGCAGCTTCGCCACTTACCGACGATTAGCGAAGCCATACGGAAACTTCAAGTCCAGAGACTTCATGCAAAGGAAATCTGCTATACAGTTGAGGCCCCCGCGGATTCCTTCACTTCAGTTCCCTTCAGAAATTACGCGTGAGCCGCCTGCCATAGCACATTACGAACATTTACGTCGTTTTACCGACTCTTTACACTGACTGGCGGAATAATCGGATACATTCCCGGTTCCACAAGGCCATAGGGACTAGTTGGACGACTGGTTTAGCGGCGAGTTGAAGAAGAAGAGTGGGTCGCTCGACGAAGGAGGAAGCGTTCTAGTCATGTGTGCGCTGGGATGGTATCTCTTCGGAGGGCTGTTGCTGCTTGTGATAGCGGCTGTGATTTTGTTGGTACGAACACCTGATCCCAGTTCCCTTTCGCATGACCAACAATACGGCACAAGCCGAGGACCTCACCCAGGATGCCTTCCTGCAGGTGTTCCGAAAGCTATCTACCTTTAAAGGAAACTCGGCGTTGACCACCTGGCTCTATAGCATCGCAGTAAATACCGTGCTGATGCATTTCCGGAAAAAGGCCTTGAAGCAGATCTCACTGGACGAACCTTCAAGACATGATGCGACGATGGTGCGCCGTGAATACGGCGGCCGAGATAGTTGCCTGACGGGAGCGGTGGACCGCATCACGCTGACTCGTGCAATCGGAAATCTGCCCGCCGGGTACAGGACCATCTTCCTGCTGCATGAAGTCAAAGGCTATGAGCACCAGGAGATTGCGGAAATATTGGATTGCTCGGTGGGAAATTCCAAGTCGCAACTGCACAAGGCGAAGAACCACATTCGTCAGTTTCTCGGAGACCGATAACATGCTTGCCGCGTTCCCGGTTGCCGGGTAGCTGTCGCCCCGCCTCTTTTCGAAGGACTCTGTGAAGCACTTGTCCGACTGAGTTGGCTTTAGCACCACCAACTTTACTCGGGCGTGGGAGCCGACATCGTCATGGAATCAATTTCACCAATAACCCGGTTCTGAGTGCAAACTCGGTTTACATTACTCCGTGCTGACTGAGCGCGCGTGCCGCTGGCAAACGAGAAATTCGACCGCACTGAAGTCGATGTGCGGCTGAGCGATCTGTTTGTCGAGGCAAAGTTGACCGAGAGCGATTTTCAGAAGGCCCCTAAAGCGGTTGTTAGAGCTTATCGTGACTTCAACGAGGTATTCGACGGTGAGGACTTGCCTCAGAACGAGCGTGACTACCGCGATTTTCGCAACTATCAGAGTCCAAGCGGTTTCTGATCGACCGACGATTCACCGACACTACGATCACGACGGCGAATCAGAATGTACCGCTTGGAGGACTAGGCAGAGGGACTCCTTACCATCGCTGCGCAATTTCACAGTCCGAATGAAGAGATTCAACCGCAAAACAGCTCCTTCACGGGTTCCTGCCGCGCGATTCGACTGGCACTTTAACTTCAGTGGCCCCAACTTCTGCACAACTGCATGTTTGGTTCCTGTCTGAAATGAATCTTTATTTTTCTATAGATCAAGGCGTTCGTGGTTCAGAAATCGATGTGCGGACAGCCAGCCACCGTGTCGATAAACTATTGAATTCCAATATTATAGGCCAAGATCTCGAAGTCCTACTTGACTATAATCTGCCCAGAGAGCAAACTGGGCCCGAAGAGCAGTTTTCCGATTGAGGGTCATGTCGTCAGCTTCGGCGCTCTCTACCAAGATTGCCGGAAGAACAGCGCTGGAGTTCCGACACCAAGACCATAGCAGCTCTTGAGCTGTAGGCCGGACGCGCGAAAATTGTCATGGACGTTGTAGTCAACTACTCTCAACGGACAATCACGGCGGAGCTTGCCCGAGGTCCGCGTCGCCGAAGTCGCCGCCGTGCGCTGCTAAGCCTGCTCGCCGCTTTCGGCGTTCTTGCCTTTGTTTTCTCCGCAATCTCCCCCTATGACGACGACATCCAACAAGAGTTTCTTCAAAGTAGTAAGTCAAAACAATTTGTTCTTGCCAATTACAAAGCGGTATCTAGTCTCCAGACTGGCCGAATTTGCACGGTGTATTCTGCGCTTGCTCAACCCACGCCGCAATTCGCCGGCTATTGCGTGACAGCACGTGTCTCTGTCCCCAGTGACGAGATCAAGAGCCGAGTTTGCGGCAGCAGGACAGGCGAACGCCCGCCTCCGAATAGTTCGCTCTGAAGCTTTCTCCAAGTTTCAATTCATCGCGTCACACACGAGATAAGTCGTAGCCTAGCCCTGTGAGGGCGCAACTGCGGTTTGCGAATGGGCGTCCCCATCCGTAAAGCAATCCACCGCACTCCTGTTTTCCCAGCGCTCAAATCAGGGGAATTGAGAGCGCCAGAGTCTGTTTCCATGCGGACTCCCCGGTTGCGGAGTGATTTTATGATCCGTTCGTCAGAACCTGGTCTAGCAACGATCCGTGTGCTTCTCCTCGACAGCACACCGCTGACAGGGCGTTTGATTGCGGATGCAATGAGAAAAGATCGTAGTCTAATTACGATCGCGCATCATGACGCCGACTCTGCTCTCGCCATTGCTAAAACTTTTGAGCCTGACGTCGCGATTGTCAGTGAGCAATTGCAGGGGAAACCGGGCAGGGGGTTTGAGGTCCTTAGAGATTTGAGGGTAGCGGCCCGCAACATCCGAATAGTGATGCTTTTCGATGCCCTCAACCGCGACTTGGTGGTGGAAGCCTTTCGACGCGGGGCACGAGGCGTCTTTTGCCGCCAGGAAGCCCTCAAGATGCTCACACGGTGCGTCCATAAGGTGTACGAAGGCCAGCTTTGGCTGAGCGGGCCAGAGTTTCAGTTCCTTGTGGAGACACTATCGCTTGCGCCGGCCACGCGGCTGGTGGATATGCGGGGTATAGATTTACTTTCCAATCGCGAGCAGGACGTGGTCCGCTGGCTCGCCGAAGGTCACACAAATAGCGGGATTGGTCGCCAGATGAACATTAGCGATAACACGGTCAAGAACTATCTGTTCCGGATCTTTAATAAACTCGGAGTATCGAGTCGGGTGGAACTACTGCTCTACGCCGCAAACCAAAGGGCTGGTGGACAGTCGATGAAGTTCGAACCGTCCGCCTCCAAAGGCCACGCCCGTTCTTGATCCCCAGATTTTGTGGTCCGTTCTTCATGCTCACTCTCCTGCTCCTGCGTCAAACGTGGAACCGAGCTTGCAATAGCTTTCCGAGTTTATTCGGGAATAGCATTAGGACATCACTGAAGCTGGAGGGGGATCGTGGAACGGAGAAAAGCCGTCCGCTTTGTTTTACTCGCAAACGTTATTTACGGTTGGAAAGATGCATCAGGGCAGCACCGGGAAAGCATTGGTCTAACTCGCGATATCAGCTTATTGGGGGCATTCATTCTCGCGCCTTCCCATCCTCCCGTCGATACGCCGGTCCACCTCGAGATCGAGCTCGAGCTTCCGCCACTGCAACCAAGCGTCTCGCAGCGTCACACGTTGAAGGGAAAAGGCAGAGTGATCCGGAGCACAAGCACCGATCAAGAAAGCGGCTTCGCTGCTGCCTGCCACTTTGACCTGCACGGCCCAGCGTAGAGGAGAGAAACAAGCACAAAGAACCTGAACCAGGTCTACGCGTGCATTCTAAATGTCATCTCCTCGTTTTCGCTCTGCTCGAATTCTGGCCGTTTGCCCCGACTCAAAACGTAGAGAACGAGTTCGATCCGCGTAGAAATACCGATTTTCTCAAAAACACGGAACAGATAATTCTTCACCGTGTGATGGCTCAGAGAAAGTTGTTGCGCGACTTCATGATTGGAGAGACCAGCGGCTACAAGTCGAGCGATCTCCTCTTCTCGTTTGCTTAAGACTTTTTAGCATGACCGGATTGGCTGCCGCCGGCACCGGCGCTTCCATCACCGCTTCTACAACGTGCTCCAGATGACTGTTGTTGGCCCAGATCTGGCCCTTGTGGACACACCTTATACACTTGCGAAGTTTGGCAGCCACTTCAGTGCGGCAAAAAATTCCGCTTGCGCCGTTGAGAAACGATTCAACCACAAGTTTTGGTTGGTCGTCATCCAGCAGCATGATTACGCGTGGTCGCATTGGCCAAGTACGCAGTTCCAGCAGCACCATCAGACCAGCAAGCGCACCGTCCTGAAGTCGCGAACTAATGAGCGCGATGTTGGGCTGCTCTTTGCGGACAAGGGACAAAACTTCCTCGCGAGCGATGGCAGAACCCACGACTCGAAAGTGATTGCCTCTCTGGATTGCGTCCATGAGGAGCTGGCATCCCATTCGGGTAGCGTCCGCGAGAACAACGGTGATCGATTGGCCAGGTGGGGACATAACAACAATCTCACGGGAGCCCGGCAAAAATTGAGGCTAAAGGAGCAATCTCTAGTTTGTCTTTCCGCGCAGATTGTAGGTGCAACTGGGATGGGAACACAAGCAAAATCGATCAAATTCATTTTATCGCTGAGCCTTTGGCATAGTTTCCGCTGGATGAATCGTGCGGCTGAGTTGCGCGGGATCTAGGGCTCGACATGGACAAGTTCCGTTGGTAGCCCAGAGAGGGTTGTATCCGGATCTTACGGAATGCTAAGTCTGGTAGATGACTTGAGTCCGATCCAAAGACGGATACTTCGAAGGTCTGAATACAGTGGCTGCCAGTTTATCCTCCGTGAGGGTACCAACGTGTCCTGTCGGTTTCGGCAGTTCCGACCTAGTCTTCCCGGCCAAAGCCCAGATAAAACAGGGGATGATAGGAAGTTGGCTACGAATGGCAAAGCCGGGAATCCCTTGCTCCGTACCGAAAAGCGTGCAAAGCAGACCTGTGCCCGCAACGGCGAAATCCCGCTTCGCACCGCCGTAGGCCTCGGGGAAGCCACCATGTCCACCGCCGGGTGCTCGAGTACACCGAACGTCCTTGAGAAGTTCTGACTACAAGGACAAGGTCAAGACTTCTGTCTCCAAAGCAGTCCTCCGGTAGGGACGGCCCTAGGAAGTCATAAAGCTTGTAGATCGTGGCGATCCTGAGTAATTTTGTCGCGCTTCATGACTGTCTAAATTGGTAGTAGCGAGCCGCTTCAGCCGCGTCACCTCCCCTGGCGACGAGGCTCAACTGCCTTTTTTGCAGCCATTCTCCGCAGCCACTACTTAGCAGGTGGGAGCTTGGCCCGTCGCAACTCTTATTTAGGGCGCGATATGGCCGAATTCTCCGCCAGTATTAGCCCGAGCAGCGTACTCATTGTTCTGTGGGAAGCATTTGGAGGAGGACCCGGTTGGGACTCAGAGGGCGGAGCTGTGAGCTGTGATTCAGACGAGCAGCGCAGCCCCAGTCCTCACGTGACGACCGGTCACCACATCTTGCGTCAGTTGCTTTAGGAGACAGAAAGGTCATGCAAAAGGTTCTACTAACGGGCGGCGCCGGGTTCATTGGTTCCCACATTGCCCAAGCGTTATTAAAGTCGGGGAAGCGGGTGGCTATTGTCGATAATCTGGACGATTTTTATCCTGTGACGTGGAAGCGCGGCAACCTGCAATCGATTGCGGAGATAGGTTCGGCTCGTGTCTTCGAATCCGATGTACGAGATCCGGTTTCGTTGAGCCAGGTTTTCGAGCAAACCCAGCCCCAAACCGTGATCCATCTTGCCGCAAAAGCAGGTGTAAGGCCGTCAATTGAAGCGCCTGGCCAGTATTACGACGTGAACGTCCGTGGGACACTCAATATCCTACAGATGTGTGAGCAATATGGAGTTAGTAACGTGATTTTTGGCTCATCAAGCTCCGTATATGGTTGCAGCGATCGCGTTCCGTTTTCCGAGAAGGACACCACTCTGCGGCCAGTCTCGCCTTACGCGGCTTCAAAAATCTCGGCCGAGCTTTTGTGCTACACCTTTGCTCACCTCTACGGCATTCGGACCATTTGCCTGCGCTTCTTTACGGTATATGGGCCAAGACAGCGCCCTGACCTTGCCATCCACAAATTTACTTCTCTGCTTGAGACAGGCTTTCCGATCCCTCTTTATGGCAACGGTCTTTCAGGTCGAGATTTCACATATATCGATGATATTGTTGCGGGCCTCATGAGCTCGATCGAATATGCCGATGCTAGCGCCCGCGGTGAATACCAGGTATTCAACTTAGGAAGCTCTACGCCGATCCTATTGAACGACCTGGTTAGGGCGTTAGAAAAGGCTACCGGCACCCGCGCAACGGTCCGGTACGAGCCGGAACAACCGGGAGACGTCAGGCTCACCTGCGCCGATCTTTCGAAATCTGCGGAAATGCTCGGATACCATCCGTCAACTGATCTCGAGGCTGGTCTGAAGACATTCGTGGAGTGGTACCGCAAA
>CAWDFF010000007.1:0-95355 GCA_963801545.1 Terriglobia bacterium
CCGCTCAGGCAGACAGACTCCCTGGCACTTAGCCAATCATTCTCCGGTGGTACGTTAGTTTCGGTTTGTTCCAGCCAATACACGGGTTTCACGTCTCACCTCGTGGCCACGTAGAACCAGTTCTAGGCTTCCGCGTCACTCACCATGGCCTCTGACTTCGCCGGATGTTCCTCTCTTTCGATCCCTCGTTCGACCGCATGGATGAGATACGGTCGCAAGTCGCGGGGGGAAGAATGTGATTCAGCGCGCCCACCTCAAGCGCCCGCTGCACGCTGTGCACGTGATCAAATTCGGCGGCCATCTCCCCTAGCTTCTCCGAGTGCACTATCTTGAAGAGTTCTTCGTACTGGGCGCGCAAACGGCCTTTCTCCGCACCCTCGGCCGGGGTCATGGCCTGGTTCAGGGCTTGCAGCCGCGGGTCTTTGCGGGCCCTGGTTTCCACTTCTCCCGCGAAAACAACCGCCGCCGCCGGCGCGCCGCCGATGACCGAGGCATACGTCCCCTCCAGGGCCGCCACTTCGAGCTGCTCGTTCAGGGCTCGCGAGAACACCACATACGCGCCACCGTGATAGCGGGAGATCACGCAGAACACGATCGGGCCTTTGAAGTTGACGACGGCCCTGCCGATCTCAGCGCCGTATTCCAGCTGCAGCCGGCGCATCGACTCAGGCGAGCCATCGAAACCTGACAGATTGGCCAGGAGCACGAATGGCCGGTTGTTACTCGCCGCATTGATCGCACGGGCCACTTTCTTGGAGGACTGAGGAAAGAGGGTCCCTGAGGTCCACTGGTCGGGTCCGTCAGCGGGGACAAATCCCAAGCGCGGTACCGGCCGCGACTCGATGCCGATGAGGCAAACGGGATAACCGCCAAGATGAGCGTCCCAGACCACGGCCGTTTCGGCCGCGCGCATGCCGGCCCAGCGCTCCAGGGGCGCGTAGTCCTGGTCGGTGACCGCCCTCATCACTTTCCGGATGTCGAACGACTTCTTCCGCCCGGGGTTGGTTTCGTCCGACAAGATGTCGCCGATCAACGCGAAGCCGTCCTCCCCATTCTCACCGTGGGCGTGGACTCGCACGTCCCGATCGATGGGATCAGTCGTCACGGCGCGCCGAGGGAAGCGCTCGCCGGGCGCGACGTAGGTGTGGTCATAGTGACGGAAGAGGATGTGGCAGGCTTCATCAATATCTCGCGCCCAGTATTGCGCCTGACCGTTCAGTCCCATGATGCGGTCGTAGCCGCCGATCCTTGATTGTCCTCGGCTGAGACGCTGCCGGAGTAATCGAGGGCGCGTTTGCCCGTGAGCACCATGGCTGCTTTTGGCGTCATCACCAGAATGCCACGAGTGTGCATGAGCATGGTGGCTTCGGCGTTCCAGTAGGGCTGCGCGCCGACATTGATTCCGTTGACCACCAGGTTCACTTCGCCGCCGGCTTGCGTGAACTCCACCAGGCGCCGCAGGACACGGGCAATCCAATCCATGTTTTCGACGCCGCTTTCCATCGAGATCTTTGCCCCGGCCGAGAGGGAGAACCACTCGAGGGGCACGCCTTTGTTCTGGCCAGATCCAAGGCGGCCAGAATGCGCCGGCATTCCGGCTCAGCGATGGCTCCCAGATCTTTGCTCGGGTCTCCCAGCAGCATGACGCGGGTCATACCCTCGGGATACTTGTCGGTGAAATTGCGGATGACGCCCACGATGATGTTGGCTTTGTTCTGACCATGGGGCCGGTCTACGGGGAGCAGACGGCCCTCGGCATCAAGATCATGCTCGACAAAATCGCCGGGCGGGAATTCGGCTCGCGTGTCTTCCAGGGCAGGCGTGAGCATTCTTATGATTTCGTAAGGGTAGATAAGTCCGCGCTGGCGCATACGAACGACTTTCCGCTCATATTCGCTTAGCGGTTTGATCACCTGCAGTTGTCTGCAGGCCGGAAGGTTATGAGCGACTCGGTGCCGCCCGGGATCGAAATGCGCACCACCATATCGCGCAGCTCGCCGGTCGCGGACTCGGGACGCGGGCTCGTACCACCACCTGCTCCAGTCCCAGGCCCTCGGTCGCGGGGGAGAGTTTGCGCACGATGTCACGCAACTCATCCCGCTCAAGCGTCAGCGGCGGCCAAACGTACAGGAATACCCGGTTCCAATAGAGACGGTCCTGAGGACGACGACGCGATTGAAATAGCCGGATACCCGCCAGAGCTTCGGTCAACATACGCTCCAGGTGCGGCAGTTGCACAACGCGGCCCGTCTCATCACGCACGGGCGTTACGTCACGCACTTCCGCACACGCAAACAGCCGCTCATCCTTGGGGTTATCGCGAGCGACGGCGTGCAGGAGGTAAACATCTTCAACCGACGGCAGCCGCTCAATGTTGAAATTGCTGAGGCGCCAGAGATGAAGGCGTTTGCCCATCATGGGATGGAGCCCGCGATAGAGTTTCTCCTCTTCATACGTATTTCCGTCGTAGCGATAGGTGAAATGCTGCATGCCGCCCATGCCTTCGCCGCGGCCAGGACCGGCCACGGCCACCACGATTCGCCGGATCGGGCGAGAAAAACCCGCCTGGTTGAGTACCGAGCGGACTTCCTGCTGTGTAGCCTCGACATCTCCCAGCCAGCCGGGTTGCCAAACCCAAAAATCAATGACGATGTCATGTTCGGGCGGGACTTCTGCGATCAAAGGAAACATTGCGCGCACCGCCTCGGACAGACCAGAATGCTCAGCGTGGGTGGTGAGGGTATGGATGTGCTTCCCTTCATGATCGTATTCAGCCGAGACATAGCAGCGGCCGTCCAGCATCAAAGAGCGCAGGTCTGTAAGTGTCCGAATCCGGTAATACCGCCGCGTGATCGCTTCCAGCATCAACTTGCGCATCGCGGGGTCCGCGGTAGCGAACCGCCCGGAGAACAAGGTAACCAGCGGTTGTGGACAGTCCACCAGCGCTCGCAGTCTCTCGTGACGATCCGCAGCATCGGGATTTGCGGCCAGATAGGCGAGATGATCTTCCACTTGGTCGTAGACTTGTTTCCGTGCCCGCTCAAACAGTGGCTGATCGAAATACCGATAACGCACTTCCCGCGCCAGATCACTCACCGCCGGAAAGAGTCCGTTCGTCACCGAGATTATCCGATCAAGAAGTGTGCGAAATGATTCCTCGGCTTGCGGTTCCGGGGCGTCGGCGCGTCGCAGGCGCCGTTCGAGCACGCCTAGAACAAGGGCAATCTGCTGCTCCACCCGCTGGTGTGACTTGTAGATCCACAGCAGACTCTCTTCCAGTTCAGGCGATCGATCCAGAGTGCGGACGCCGTAATGAGCCAGCGCACGCTGCAACGCACTGACGAAGGCCGGTGGAAGTCCTTCCCCCCGTGTATCCAGCATGCGCAAGTAGGAAAACAGGTAAACCTCGGCGCTAGGCTCTTCGCCGCTGGCTCGATGGTTTACCATCGGTTCGCGCTGGAACAGAGAGCGGATATCGACAAAGATATTCAGCGCCAGAGCTTCGTATTCTCTTATTTCATCGCTCTCTACCCGACCATCCTTGCTCCATTCGGCGAGTAGTCGTGCGCTCTGCTTCGGGTCCACATCAAAGCCGAGCATGAGCTGGCGGAGCTCCTCCAGGCTCTGACCGTACCTGGAATCATCAGCATCCGCATTTCCGCTGAGGCTGCGCGACGCTCCAAATACCACCCCCTGCGCTGCGCTCAACGTCTCGCCGCTGGCGTCGGGATCGATCTGCAGGAGCGGCGCTCCTGTGTCCACCTGTACGTTTGGTATGGTCATCACTTGCCGGATTTTTCCGGAAAATGGAGCCACCACCTGCATTTCCATTTTCATGGCTTCCAACACAACCAGGCGATCGCCCGCCGAAACCGTGTCGCCCGCTTTCACAGCAATGGAAACCACGACCGCCGGGGCCGACGCGTGCACAATGCCGCCATCATCGCGATCGACCTGATGAGAGACGCCGTCAACCTCAATTCTGTAACTCACGCCGTGCCGCACGGAGATGACATGAAAGCGGCGCCCGAAGGCGGTAAGCCAGTACTCAAACTGATCCCGGCGCTCGATTCGAGCATCGATGCGCGATCCATTCACTTCGACGCGGTATCGTTGCGGACCCAGGCGGTACGTCTTAGGCGAGTAGCAATGCCCCCGATAACGTAGTTCGGTGGTCCGGCCTACCTCAGTCCGGACCTGTGGCCGTCCCCGCACCGCCGACGCGTAGAACTGCGTCTGCTCCACCGCCAATTGCTCGTCGTAGGCCTCAATCGCAGCCTGTACTAGAGCCACATCGGCATAAAGACGAGAGAGATGCTCACCGCTCGCGGCCAGGCCGTCCAGCCACGAATTATGTACATCTCCACCCTGCACTTCGGGGCGGCTCAACAGCTCAAGCAGAAATGCTTTGTTACTGGCCCCGCCCTTGATTACGACAACACTCTCGCGCAACGCTCCTTGAAGCCGGGAGAGCGCTTCTTTGCGGTTTTGACCGTAGGCGATGATCTTGGCGATCATGGAGTCGAACTCCGCAGGAACGGCGTCCCCCTCCGCCACGCCCGTGTCAACTCGGACTCCGGGCCCAGTCACCATTCTGAACCGCTCGACTGTGCCCGGGGCCGGAGCAAAGCCGTTATCTGGATCTTCTGCATTGAGCCGCACCTCGATGGCGTGACCGCGGGTGGGCGGAGGCTCCCCTTCCAGACGTTCGCCTCGTGCAATCTGAATCTGAAGTTTGACCAGATCAAGCCCGGTGGTGCATTCCGTCACCGGATGTTCGACCTGCAATCGCGTGTTCATCTCCATGAACAAGAACCGGCGGGCCTCCGGTTCATAGAGAAATTCCACCGTGCCGGCGTTGTGATATCCAGCCGCTTGGCTCAGGCGCACCGCCGCCTCGCGCAACGCCTGATCCTGCGCAGGAGAGAGTACAGGGGATGGGGCTTCTTCGAGAATCTTCTGGTGGCGGCGCTGAATCGTGCAGTCGCGTACGCCGACCGCCCATGTGGTTCCATAGTGGTCGGCAATGACTTGCACTTCAATGTGGCGCGCCCGCTCAACCAATCGCTCCATGAAAACGGTTGGATCGCCAAAGGCTTTGAACGCATCAGCGCGGGCGCTCTCGAAGGCTTGCGGAAGCTCGTCGGCGGAGCGCACCTTCCGAATCCCGTGACCGCCGCCTCCTGCCGTCCCCTTAATAAGAAGCGGATACCCCAGACGCTTTGCATGCTGCCATGCGTCATTGAGTGTCTCAACCGGGCCGCCGCTCCACGGGGCCACCTCTATCTGCGCTCGTTCCGCTAAGAGCTTCGAGGAAATCTTGTCGCCCAGCTGTCGCATCACGTCGCCGTCGGGCCCGATGAAAACAATGTCCATTTCACGGCAAAGGTCAGCAAACGCGGCATGCTCAGCCACGAAACCCCATCCCACCCAGACCGCCTCAGCACGCGCGGCTGTCAACGCCCGTTCAAGCCCCTCGTAGTCGACGTAACTGCTCTTGGGCTGCAGAGTCTTTGAGTCAAGGACCTGAGCGGCACCGAGGCACACCGCCTCGTCCGCTTCGCGCACGAACATGGCATGCCGGTCGGGTTCGGTGAAAAGTGCGATGGTGCGCAGAGCTGTGCCGTGTTCCTGATTAAACTCGCGGACCGCATGGATGAAGCGCATAGCCGCCTCACCGCGGTTCACGATCGCTACGCGTTGGAAATCGTGATTCATAGTGTCCTCGATCCGCACAGCAACATGGCCATCTACTGACGGTCGATCATGCTGCGACCCCTTCCAGCGACATCGCCGTCTGTAATGCCTTCAAAGACTCGCCAGCAATATTGTTCGGAACCGCCACGGTGCGGTAGCCCCTGAGTTGCACGTAACGGTTTCCTGCTAGATCCATAACCTCACCGTCGAAACTTCCTTGAGCCTGATTGGGAGTGACTACGGCGTACAGCCGCCCCTCTGCCAGATCAGGGGATCGCAATAAAGAGACACGATCAATGTGCTGCGGCAGACCCATGCGGCTCTGCACGCCCATCTCCCAGACCCCGGCGGTTTGGAAACAAAGCTCAATCAGCCGCGGCGCCATCAGCGTCGGCAGTTCCGAAGGCTGGTGATTGTTCGGAAGGTTCTTCGCCATCAATCCGACGATCCGGCTCCCGTCCCACCACACCCGCTCCAGGACTTGGTACGCCGGTCCGTGGAAATAGAGGCGATAAATATCGGCAGCTTCGATGATATGACCGGCCGGTGAGGTCAGTGCCGACGTGGTCACGACTTCGGGCGGCTGCTTCGTCAGCCACACGCGGGCGGTGAAGTGCGTAGTTCTTTGTGGCTCCTTTTGATTCGGGAGTGGCCGGAGCCCAATCAATCGGCAATCCGCCACAACGCCGTCCCTATGCGGATGAATCAGCGCTTCGACCGTCAACGTGCGCGGCTCGCTCCGATAAAACTTGAACGGCGCGAGGAAATTGACATTCTCAATCTCTGCTACATGCCAACCCGGAAGCATGCGCAGAGCAGTTTCGGCAAACGCCTCGATGCCCATGACGCCCGGCAGCACCGGCGTACCGTCAATTTGGTGGTCGTGCAGGAACGGTTGGATCTTCGGATCCAGCGTAGTCTCAACCGTGATAGGGCTGTAGAGTCCAGTGCCCACGATCTTGCCACTTACCGGTCCCTGGGTAAGCGATCGTTTTTCTGCAGCGACTTCTGGAGCGCTGGTATCGAGCCCGCCGCTGGCATCCCATTCCGTGAGTAGGGCACCGAGGCGCTGGCCGATAACGATCTCGCCACGCGTTCCTCCCGCCGTCAACTCGCGGCGGATCAAAGGAACGCCCGCTTCCGGGGACAGCATGTCGATCCCCGCCATTTCCATCACCTTGGGGATGGATCCGCGCGTGGCCATTCCGATGCCGCCCCAAGCCGTCCAATCGATGGCAATTCCGCGGGTAGCCGGACGAGTCGTGCGGAAGCTGGATGTGATCTTGCACAGCAGATCGTTAGCCGAGCTGTAATCCGTTTGTCCGGGATTGCCGAACCGGCCCGCAATTGAGCTGAACGCTACCGTTGCGCCGAGCGGCATGGCGCCGATCGCACGCAACAGGTTGAAGAAGCCGTCGCTCTTGACGTCAAAGACCAGATCAAATTCACGCGCGTCTTTCTCCGCCAAAGATCGGCTGCGTTCGATGCCGGCAGCGTGCAAGAGGACGTCAATGCGTCCGCTACGTTCACGCACCTGATCAATCACCTTCGCCACGGCATCCGCATCGCACAGGTTTACGCTGCAATAGTATGGTGTGCCGCCTGCAGCCCGCACGGCGTCGATCGCAGCACGCGCCGCGTGTGCCCGCTCGAGGGCCGCTAGCTCTTTTTCCACCAGGGCCGGCGTAGCTCGCTCGCCACGTGCCTGGATGCGCGCAAACAAATCGCGCTTGAGGCCTTCTTTGTCGCTCACGAAGCGTTTGAGATCCGGATTCTCGGGGTCAGGCTCCGGCACCAGGTCGAGCAGATAGAAGGTGCCGCCGGAAGCGGCAGCCAAGTCCGCTGTAATGGCCGAGACGATGCTGCCGGCCGCGCCCGTGATCAGGAAAACAGTGTTCTGATCCAGCGTGAGACCGGGTTGGCCGTCGGCTGCGGGCTGTTCTTGCAGCCCCACCGTCCAGCGCAGACCGCCCTTATACCCGATCTCGATTGCGCCGGGATCGCGCATGGTTTCCTCGACGAGCAGTTCTGCAACTTCGGCAGGCTTGCGCTCGGCTTCGAAATCGACCGCTTTGACGAGAGCGTCGATGCGCTCCCGCTTGTAGGTCTTGGTGAAACCCACCACGGCGCCACCCAGCGGAGCAACCGCTCCAGCCTCGTCGTAGCCGTGTTGTCCACCGAGCCGCGTCGCCGAGACCAGGAACGTACCCGGCTTCGCGACCTGTTCGAACAGAGCGCGCATGGCTGTGTAAAGCGATTTCAGGCGCACGTGCACCGCTTCGTGCCACGTGGCGAGATCCATCTGGCTAAGCTTCCCTTCGTTGTCCAGGGCGGGGAGCCAGTACACCCCCTGCACTGGACCGGAGGCTATCCACTGCTTGAGGCGACCGGTAAGCGTCTCCGCGTCCGGTGTGCCTTCGATACGCAGGACTTCGACACCCTTGACTTGCAGTGCTTGCGCCAACGCGTCCGCTACCCCACCTTTATCGGGCATGATCACCACGCGGTGACCGCGGTCAAGTGTGGCGCCCGTGGGTTTGCAGATGGTCAGTGGCGGGCGCAACACGGGCAGCGGAACCCGGCGTGGAATGCGATTCGCGGCGTCCAGACTCGCGAGCACGGGGCGCGCTACATTAGGCGGCATCGCAGCCACAGGTGAAATTGAGGACTTCCCTACCCTGTTCGTTGATTCTCGTTCTTCTTGGGGAGCTCCTGCTGCTAAACCCGCCCGGTCGCGTGCGAACTTGATCACGTGGGTGAGGGTTGGGAAATCGCGCAGCTTGAGATTGGGATCGCGCGGGATGTTATACGCCGCTCGGATGGCAGCGAACATCTCTGCCTGCTTGACGGTATCGACGCCGAGGTCGGCTTCGAGGTCGAGATCCAAGTCCAACATGTCTTTTGGATAGCCGGTTTTATCGGCCACGATCTCCAGAACCTTGTCCTTAATAGCTTCGTCGGATGGTGCTTGAGCCGCGACCGCAGCTGGCGCCGATGGCTCGCTGGTTTTTACCGATGGTGCAGGAGGTGCAGCCAGGTCAGGGCGCTTCTCATACACAAAACGAATGACATGCGCCAAGGTTGGGTAATCGCGCAGCTTGCGGTTCTCGTCGCGAGGAATGTTGTAGATTTCGCGGATGGATGCAAACAGCTCCGCCTGCTTCACGGTGTCAACGCCAAGATCCGCTTCAAGATCGAGATCCAGATCCAGCATATCCTTCGGGTAGCCAGTTTTCTCCACGGCTAAAGCAAGTAGGCGTTCTTTCACAGGATCGTCGGAGTCGCTCTTTTCCGGAACTGCCTCAGATGCTCTTGTGGCGGCTTTAACTTCTTCCTGTACGTTTGGTGGCGCTGCGGGCGCGGCCGCGCCAGCCAAATCGGGGCGCTTCTCATACACAAAGCGAATGACATGCGCCAAGGTTGGGTAGTCGCGCAGCTTGCGGTTCTCGTCGCGAGGAATGTTGTAGATTTCGCGAATGGCTGCAAACATTTCCGCCTGCTTCACAGTGTCAACACCGAGATCTGCTTCGAGATCGAGATCCAGATCCAGCATGTCCTTCGGGTAGCCAGTCTTCTCCACGGCTAAAGCAAGGATGCGTTCCTTCACGGCATCGTCGGTGCTCGTCTTTTCCGGAACTGCCACCGGTGCTCGTATGTAGCGACTTTGACTTCTTCCTTACCGTTTGGTGGCGCCGCGGGCGGGGCCGCACTCGCCAGATCGGGGCGCTTCTCATACACGAACCGGATGACATGCGCCAAGGTTGGGTAATCGCGCAGCTTGCGGTTCTCGTCGCGCGGAATGTTGTAGATTTCGCGAATGGCCGCGAACATTTCCGCCTGCTTCACGGTGTCAACCCCGAGATCTGCTTCGAGATCGAGATCCAGGTCCAGCATGTCCTTCGGGTAGCCAGTCTTCTCCACGGCTAGAGCAAGGATGCGTTCCTTCACGTCATCGCCGGCTGCTGCTTTTCTCCGAAACTGCCGCCGGTGCTGATGTAGCGACTTTGACTTCTTCCTTTACCGTTGATACAGCTGCGGGCGGGGCCGCACTGGCCAAATCGGGGCGCTTCTCATACACGAAACGGATGACATGCGCCAGGGTTGGGTAATCGCGCAGCTTGCGGTTCTCGTCGCGCGGAATGTTGTAGATTTCGCGAATGGCCGCGAACATTTCCGCCTGCTTCACGGTGTCAACCCCGAGGTCTGCTTCGAGATCGAGATCCAGATCCAGCATGTCTCTTGGGTAGCCAGTCTTCTCCACGGCTAGGGTAAGGATGCGTTCCTTTACGGCCTCGGTACTTTCGGCTTCCACCGCAACCGGTGCTCGTAGCAGGCTTGACCTCTGTCCGTTACCTTTTCCGTCGCCGCGGGCGGAGGCGCACTGGCCAGGTCGGGGCGCTTCTCATATACGAAACGGATCACATGCGCCAGGTGGGGTAATCGCGCAGCTTGCGGTTCTCGTCGCGCGGAATGTTGTAGATTTCGCGAATGGCCGCGAACATTTCCGCCTGCTTCACGGTGTCAACCCCGAGGTCGGCTTCGAGATCGAGATCCAGATCCAGCATGTCCTGCGGATAGCCGGTCTTCTCCACCGCCAGAGCCAGAATGCGCTCTTTCACTGGATCGCCTTCAACTTTGGCGATTGGCGGTGTGGGAGGCGCGGGTACAGCAGCGGGCATAGGCGCTGCGACTTGCGCTTTCACTTTCGACTCGGGAACAGAGGCGACCGGCGCCGGTGCTTTTTTCATAATCGGAGGCGGCGGAGCCTGGGGCGTGGGCACTGGCACCGTCACTTGCGCTGGCACTTGTACTGGCACCGGCGCTTGCGCCATCGACGGTCGGGATTCCTTCGCGGTCTCTGCAACTCGCGCTGCGGACGCTTGATCGCGTACGCGCAGGGTGCGGGAAACTACTTCCAAATCTGCGGACGGATGGCCCGCGATCCGGGTAAGCCACGCCTTCCACGCGGCGCTGTCGGCAATCCGGTAGGCGTAACCGAGAGCATCGGGCCTCTGATGAACGCCGTCTTTGGTTGTCACCCAGTGCAGGAGCGTCATGGCGATCTGCGAACCGAACCCGGCCCCCAGGCGCAACGCGTACTCGACGGGATAAGCCCCGCCTTTCGACAGGTTCAACGCACCCAAGTCAGGGTCGACTTCCTTGAAGTTGGCCACCGGCGGGACTACTCCCGTTTCCAGTGCCTTCACGGCTACAACATCTTCGACGCCTGCGCCCATGGCGTGCCCGGTGAAGCCTTTCGTGTTGGCGATCACAATCTGATCGGCGGTGTCGCCGAAGACGTGACGCAGAGCGTGAATCTCCGCCGCCGCGCTGCCGCCGCGTGCGGGTGTGTAGGTTTCGTGGGAAACAAAGACCATCCGCGGCGCGATCTGGCGCCGTTGAATGCCGCTGTGCGCTTCCGCCTTGGCCACCAGGCCTTCCATGATCTGGCTGATGTGCTGCACGTCAAGGCGAGTGCCATGAAAAGCGCTGTTGGCAGTCACCGCACTCAATACCTCGCATATGGGCTGGATGCCCCGTTCGCGTGCAGCCTCGGCGCTCTCCACCACAAGTCCCGCGGCGCCCATGCCGATGATCATGCCGTGCCGGCGGCGGTCAAAGGGGGTAGCAGCCTCTTCAACCACTTCGTCCGTGGCTGCGGCTCCGCTGGCCAGAAATCCGGCACCCATCCAACCGATCAGATTGTCGGTAGTGATGTCGTCGGCCGAAACAACGATCACGCGACGGCACCGTCCGGCGCGGATCCAGTCTTCGGCCAGGGCCACTCCTTGTGTGGTACTCGCGCAAGCGGCATTGATAGCCGTGTTCGGCCCACGCGCGCCAATGAATTCAGCAAACTGGGAGTGCCCCATCGGCAACACCCTGAACAGATAACGTCGGTCGAATACATAGGGTTCTTTTTCGATGGCGGCGCGTAGCTCTGCAGCGCGCTGGTCAATCTCCTGTCCCAGGATGGAATGGCCATTCGTTTCTGCCGCCCGAGCTTGCAAGCTCTCCAGGGTGGCTAATTGCTCGCGGCGAGCGTGGTCCGCGTGATAGCGCGACGTCTCGTCAGCGAAGGAATCCAGGCCCGGGAAGGCCGATGCAAAAATCACGCCCGTATCGTCGCGCAGCGTGTCGGGCAGAACCCAGCGGTCCGGCAGCTGGGTGCCTCTGGTGGTTGTCTTATAACGCAGAACCAGCGGGATGCCGGCGTCGCGCAGTGCGTCGAGCCCCACGGCGATCGCCAGTTGCGTGACCCGGTCGAGGGCGGCTTTGCGATCCGCGGAAATGCCGAATTCGCTTTCCAGATCGAATGCGCCACCGCGGCCAGCCAGCTTGATAACGTCCGCTACATTAGTTATGGTCTCGAATCTTCCGCCGTTGTCGCTTTTCACCAGGCGCGTGATGTGTTTGTCGAGCATGTCGCGACGCAGGCGCGCCGGAATGGAATCGATAAACTGATCTCCTCGCAGGATGCGGCCAATGTTGCCATCATCGAAAACGTGATCGGTTCCAGGCAGGCCCAGAGCCGCTCCGGTGATAGTCACCGGGAGAGCGGCGGGAGCGGCCTTCTGGCCGTGGTAAATCTCGTAGCCGCGTTCGAGGACATCGGCGAACAAACGCCCCAGCTCAGTGTAGTGGTCTCCGTTAACCGGCGGGGTTGGTGGGGATATGCCGTCCGCAGCTGCCGGCGAAATCGGTTTCACCGTTTCCGACCGCACGGAAACTGCAGGAACGGATACTGCTGTTGACGCAGGCAGAGTTTCCGCAGCGGCGCGGCCCAATCCAGCCGCGTAAAGGCCGCACAACGCCTGGTTGAAGGAGACGATATCACCGACTTTCGGGTGATTGGTGAACAGTGAGATGATGTCGCCACCCTCGCCGAGCACGTCCTCGGCAAATCCCTGCAGCGCTTTCTTGGGTCCAACTTCCACAAACATGCGCGCACCCGCCTGATAGAGGGTGCGGAGACCTTTGATGAATTGCACAGGAGCCGCCACTTGCTGGGCGAGAATGTCCAGCATTTGCGGCACCACATCCGGCCCGGCGGGATAAAACTCGCCGTTGGTATTGGCCACAACCGGCAGGCGTGGGGATTGCAGATGGAGGCGCGCCAGCACTCGCCGCAGCGGCTCGCTGGCCGACGCCACAATCGTGGTGTGGAAGGCATGGCTGACCGATAACGGTGACACGTCATAGCCAGCTTTCTGGAACGCTTCCATGGCCTGCTCGACGGGTTTGCTGGCGCCACCAATGACCGCCTGATGATTGCTGTTGACGTTGGCGATTACCACGTAGCCGGTCACGGTCTTCAGGATGCGCTCGATTTCGTTAATCGGAGCAAACACCGCGGCCATGCGGCCTTTGTCTTCCGGCGCAAAGCGGGTCATCTCGCGCCCGCGGGCGCTAACCGCTTCCAATGCGTCGGCGAAGGGAAGCCCGCCGGCCGCCACCAGCGCTCCGTACTCGCCGAGGCTGTGTCCCATCGCGAAATCAGGTTCGATACCGTAAGCGGCCAGGAGCCGCGTCAGCGCCAGGTCAACGGCCAACACGGCCGGTTGAGTGATCGCGGTCTGGCGTAGATCGTCTTCGGCCTTAGCGACCGCGTCGCCGTCAGCTTTGTCCACGAAGATGTACTCACTGAGAGGCTTGCCCAACAGGGGCGTCATTACGCGATCCGCTTCCGCAAAAGTCTCAGCCACAATGGGCTCGGCGGCGCGCAGCGGCTTGAGCATATTCACATACTGAGAACCCTGGCCCGGATACAGGAACGCAACCTTGGGCGCGGGGCCATGACCGCGGAAGATGCCTTGCGCGCGCAGAGCCTTCCACACCGCCGGTTGATTTGCCGCAAGCCCTTTAAGAGCGTTGGCTGCTTTCTCCCCCAGTTCGGCGGCATTGGCGTAATCGATGGCCAGGCGTTCAGGCGCGCGCAGGTCCGACTCAGCCGGCGCGGCGGGAGCAGGTGCGTGTCCTGCCTTCGCCTCTTTCTCTACTGCTCGCAAACGCTCGGCCAGCGCGGCTTCTGTCGCGGCGCCGATGACCAGCGCGCCGCGCAATGGCGCCTTAGATGAGAAATTCGCCGGAGAATTCCCGGCCACATCTTTCGTATTCGTCGTTGTGACTGTCATGGTCATTGTCTCTGTCTTCGGTGGAATTTCACCGACCGCCACCGATCGCTTGCCGTTTCCGTTCAAACTGTGGGGAATGTATTCCTCGAGGACGGCGTGGAAGTTGGTGCCGCCAAAACCAAACGCGCTCAATCCGGCCCGCCGTACGCCATCTTGCGGCACCGTCCACGGTTTCAACTCGGTGTTGACGTAGAGCGGAGAGTGGGCGAAATCGATATCCGGGCTGGGATGCCCGCAATGCAGGCTAGGCGGCAGCACCTTGTCCCTAAGCGCCAGAACGGTCTTCAAGAGCCCGGCGGCCCCAGCCGCTCCTTTGAGATGGCCAAAGTTTGACTTGACGGAGCCCAGCGCCACCGAGTGAGCAGGCAGATGAAAACTGCCCAGGGCGTCAGCCATACTTTGCACTTCCACTACATCACCGACTCGCGTGGAGGTGCCGTGACCTTCAATATAAGAAGCAGTAGCGAGTGGTAATCCGGCATTCTGCCAGGCGCGTTCAATGGCGAATTTTTGGCCAATCGGATTGGGCGCGGTGATGCCCTTTCCCTTGCCATCGCTGGATCCGCCCATTCCGCGCAGCACGGCATAGATCTTGTCTCCATCGCGCTCGGCATCGGCCAGGCGCTTCAGCAAGAAGATCGCTGCGCCTTCGCCCATCACGAAACCATCTGCTCCCTCGGCATAGGGACGAGTTCCGGTTGCGGAGAGCGCACCAATCTTGCAGAACTTCACGAAACTTGTGACGCCCATGTTGCGATCAATACCGCCGCTGACCGCCAGGTCATAATCGTTGTGAATCAATCCCTCGGCTGCAGCACTAATCGCCGCCATCGCCGAGGCGCACGCCGCGTCGCAAACGTAGTTAGGGCCGTGAAAGTTGTAGATATTCGCAACCCGGCCGGCAATGCAGTTGGCCAGTTCACCAGGCATACTGTCTTCGGTAACCGGGGGCAGATGCCTGCCCATCCCCTCGCGCAATTCGCGGGTGATGTCGCGGCGCAAACCCTCCGGCAGGGCCGCGAAACTGGCGCTTTCGGCCAACTCGTGCGCGTATTCAGGAAAAAACACGCGCAATGCGGTGAGATAGTGCTTTTCCCCGCCCAAGGCGTTGCCCAGGATCACGGCGGTACGGTCCAGGTCCAGCGGACGCTTGGGGTAACCGTAGTCTTCCAAGGCTTCGCGGGTGCATGCGATCGCCCATTTTTGCGATCCATCCATGGAGTCGGCCACTTTGGGAGGGATGGGCAGGCGCCATTTCATCGGGTCCCACGGGTAGTCGCGCACCCAGCCGCCGATCTTGGAATAGGTCTTGTCTGGCGCGCTGTGGTCGGCGTCGAAATACAGCGCCGGGTCCCAACGGTCGGGATTGACTTCGGTGATGCTGTAACGGCTGTTCTTCACGTTTTCCCAGAAAGCTGGGACGTTGGGTGCATCGGGCAGAATAGCTCCCGCCCCTACAATCGCTATGGCTCGGTATGAAGTGTTTTCCATGACTGCGCTCCTCTATAAAGAAGAGAGGAGAGTGGACTATGAAGAGTTCGGTCCATAAACGGCCCTCCTCCTTCCAACGCTATGCCGCCAGTTCCTTGCGCTTCGCTGCGCGGCTGTACAGCACGTCTGCTACGTAATCCATGTCCGAAATCAGTCCCGCCTGCGCACGGTGGATGGCAGGCATTCCCAAAGCCGTTTCAAAAGTGGGCAACTCGGCGTCGCTTACACCACCCGCTCCGATGACCCAGCGCAAACCATCTTCGGCCACCTTAAGGGCGGCTTCGCGGGCGAAAATACGGCTCACCGCTGCCAGCGCCGTTGCGTCGAACCGCCGGCTGGCCTTTTCGTTCAGCTTGTTGTCTGCCAGCACGGAAGCGCGGCGAGCCAGGCTGCCGGCACATTCCGCATACGCGATCAGCTCGCCCAGGCGCAGAAGAATGTGCTGGTAGCGAGTCAGGCGCGCCACACGGCATCTCTCCATCACGTCTGCCAAGGCGTGCAAGGCCAGGGCCGCGCTGTCAGCGCCCACGTCCGCATGGCTGGCGTGCAGCGCTTCGAACTTCTTCGCCTGCTCGTGATAATGTTGCCCTCGAGTCTTCAGGTGAAGCTGCCAGCGGTCGCGGCTGATGGTCATTTCCATGATCTCGGAGGTGCCTTCGTAAATCGTGGTGATGCGAACGTCGCGTTTGATCTTCTCCACGATGTATTCGTGGGTGTAGCCGTATCCGCCCAGGGCCTGGATGCTGGCGTCGGCGGCCAGATTCCCAGCCTCGGTTGCCATGTACTTGGCGATCGCTCCCTCGGTGTTCAGGCTGCCCTCGCCGGCATCGATGCGCTCCGCGGTCTCTTCGATGGAGGCGCGGGCCGCTTCCAGCCGCGCCACGTGTGGCACGATGAGTTTGTGGGTGTAACCCTGCTTCTCTGACAGCGGGGCGCCAGCCTGAATGCGCTTGGTGGAATAAGGAATCGCTCGATCAAGCGCAGCCCATCCCGCGCCAAGGCCGAATGCCGCAACCATCAGGCGGGTGTAACCGAACACGGCCTGCGCCTGGTTCAGCCCCTGACCCTCCACACCGCCGATCAGCCGGTCGACATCGACGTAGACATTGTCCAACGCAAGGGCCGCCGTGTTGCTGAGCCGGATGCCGTGCTTGTCCTCCGGTTTGTCATGAGTGAAACCCTTGGCGCCTTTTTCCACGACGAACCAGCTGGGACCGCCAGGCGTATTGGCCAAAACTGTGTAAGCGTCAGCAATTCCGCCATTGCTGATCCATTGTTTGTTGCCCGTGATCTTGTAACCAACCACGCGGCCGTCTTTGCTGACTGGCTCCGCGGTTGTGCGAAGCGAACCCAGATCGCTGCCGGCTTCGGGCTCGGTGGCGCCGTAGGCAAACAGAATTCCTTCCTCGGCAATGCGCCCCAGCCAGAGCTTCTTTTGCTCCGAAGTGGCTCCCACCGTGATTGGGTCGCTGCCCAGAAATGTTGCCAACACCGCGGTTGCGACGCCCAGATCGATGCGTGCCATCTCTTCACAGACGCAGTACACGTCGAACGCGCCGCCGCCCATGCCGCCGAACTCTTCGGGAACAAACAGAAGTTGAATGCCCAGCTTGTCCGGACTGCACATGTGGTGGACGATCTCCAGCGGACATTCGTCGCGCGCGTCCAACTCGATCAGCGTTTGGTCGGGGAGACGCTTCTTGGCGAACTCGCGGAGCGATTTCAAACTCAGTTTCAGTGTTTTGTTGGTAATCATTGCTGTCCTCACTTTGCCGGAATGCTATGAATCTCACGGATCTTGTTAGTCAGCTCGGGTAAGAACTCCAGGAGGTCGTCCACAATGCCGACATCTGCCACTTGAAAGATCGGGGCTTTGGGGTTCTTGTTAATCGCGACGATGAACGGGTTGCCCTTAATGCCGACCAGGTGCTGAAAGGCGCCACTGATGCCGCATGCCAGATAGACTTTGGGCTTGACGGTTTTTCCCGATGAGCCGACCTGGCGGGATTTATCGAGCCACTTGGCGTCGACCACGGGTCGCGAGCAACTCAGTGCTCCGCCCAGCGCGTCGGCGAGTTCCTGGGCGATCGCGACATTGTCTTTTTCCTGGATGCCGCGTCCGATGGAAACCAGAACGTTGTGCTTGGTGATATCGACATCGCCTGCCTCGGCAACCACCGTCTGCAAATAGCGCCGTGACGCTGTAAGAACGCCAACCTCGGCGGATTTGTCGGTGACTGATCCACCGACAGGAGCACTTTCCAGCGGCTTGAATGCATTAGGACGTATGGTGACCACCGCGCCCGACGAAATATCACAACGGACGTGCGCGCTAACCTGTCCGCCAAACTCCTGGCGCACTACCTTGAGTTGGGCAGCATCCACTCCATCGATCCCCAACACGTCAGAAACAAAAGCTGCATTCAGTTTGACGGAGAGGCCGGGCGCCAGATCGATTCCGAAATGCTCGTGGGCAACTAACACAACGCTACCCACCGGCAGGACTTTGACCAGGGATTTCCGTACGAGCTCCGCATTGGGATATGCCAGAGACTCATTTGCAATTTTCCAAACCTCAGCGTAGGAACCGCGGAGGGCGTTGCAGACCGAATCGAGCTCCGTGCCCCAACCTGCGACCACGGCGGTGGGCGACGCGCCGGCATCGATCTTCCTGGCTGCAGCCGCCAACTCTGCCGCGGAGTCATCGGCAATGCCACCTCTATGTGCGATGTAAGCAAATATTCGAGCCATTACTTCAACCCTCCTTTGGCTGCAACCAATTCAACCAATTTATCGATAATTTCTTCCCGGCTGCCTTCAAGCATCTCAGCGCCCTTGCCCAGCGAGGGCAGGAAGTAATCCACCCGCTTCACTTTCGCTGCGGTTTCCCCTACGGCGCCCGGGTCGATCGCCAGATCAGACGCGCCGTAAGTTGGGATGGGCACGGATGCCACCGCCCGGATGCCTCGCATGCCGACATAACGCGGCTCGTTGATGCCAGTCTGAATGGAGAGCACGCAGGGGAGATCAATCTCATTCATCTCCTTGTTGCCCCCTTCAATTTCCCGGCTGACTCTTAGCTTCCGGCCTTCCAGGACTTCGATGGAATTCACCAGCGAAGCAAACGGGTAGTCGAGCATGGCCGCCAGCATTCCGCCGACCTGCGCACCGCCATCCTCGGCCTGAACGCCAGTCAGGATCAGGTCGTAGTTGCCTTTCTGGACAAAGGCCTTCAGGACGGTAGCGACGCCCCTGCCGTCCGATCCGGAGAAAGCGTCATCGGTAATCAGCACGCCATGGTTCGCGCCCATGGCCATCTCCCGGCGGAGGATTTCCTCGTCGTCTTCGCCGCCAACTGTGACCACCGTGACGTTTCCACCCACCCTGGCGACGATCTGCAAGGCCTCTTCGACCGCATAGTTGTCCGGTTCGTTGATCGAATAGACCAACTCATCGCGCTCGATGTCGTTTCCTGCGCTGTTGAGTGTGATCTCGTTTTCCGAAGTATCGGGCACTCTTCTTGCACAAACTAAGATTTCCACAGTTACCTCCCTGCGATGCTTTCCTGCCGAATTTCGGCAACTCCCTCGGCCTCAACAACCGGGCTTTCCCTCACCATCTGTTTCTCCGCCAATTCCGCCAAATCGATGGCGGTCATCTTGCCTTCCAGTCCCGCGACCTTGATCGCATCTTCTATATTCACCATGCAGAAGGGGCAGGCTGTGACGATTACGTTCGCCCCGGCCTCGGCAGCCATCTGGACTCGCTTCACACCCATGCGTTGTTCTTCCTTCGGCTCGTAGAACAACATCAGTCCGCCGCCACCGCAGCAGAACGAGCGGTCTCGCGAACGGCTCATCTCGACTCGCTTCAGGCCGGGAATGGCATCGAGCACATTGCGCGGGTCGTCGTAAACCTGATTGTGCCGCCCCAGGTAGCAGGGATCGTGGTAGGTGTAGACGCTGTCGCTATTTTCTACGGGCTTGAAGGTGATCTTGCCGGACTCCACTTCACGTGCGATTACCTGGCTGATGTGCTCGACTGGCGGCACATCTTTGTAGTCATGTTTCAACGCGTTGTAGGTGTGCGGGTCGGCAGTGACGATCCGCTTTACTCCGGACGCTTTGATGGCGTCCACGTTATGGTCGCGCAGCGCCATGAACAGCGTCTCTTCGCCGAAGCGGCGGACTTCATGCCCGCTATCTTTTTCCGCAGCGCCCAGGATTCCGAAATTCTCGCCTACGTGGTCGAGGATTTTCGCGGTGGCGCGCCCAATGGATTGGATCCGGTCATCGTAGGAAGTAACGCTGTCGACGAAATACAGAGTGTCGGCGCCGTTCTTCCCGTCCAGAGTTTTCACCGGGCAGGTTTGCCGGAATTCTTTGGCGTTAGCCCAGTCGGCTCTCTTCTTTTCCATCTTGCCGTAGGGATTGCCGCGACTCTCAAGCGCCTTGAGTGGCTTCTGCAAGGACTGAGGCACATTTCCGTCATCGATCATGCCCCGGCGCAGATCGACAATCTTGTCGATATACTCGACCAGCAGAGGGCACTCTTCTTCGCAAGCGCCGCAGGTCGTGCAGGACCAGATTTCATCTTCTGAATAAAGGTTGCCAATCAGCGGCTGGTGGTTGGTCGATTTGCCAAACATCGGGTAATGCTGGAAAGCGTAGTCTCTCGCCTTGATCGTGATAAACCGGGGCGACAATGGCCTTCCCACGGCATTGGCCGGGCAGTTGTCCGAGCAGCGGCCGCAGTCCGCGCAGGTATAGAAATCAAGCATATGCTTCCAGGTGAAGTCTTCGAATGTCTTCACTCCAAACGATTTCACCTGGTCCAGATGCTCCTCGCTAACCCCATATCTCACCGGCTTCACCGTCCCCCGTTCCAACTTCGCAAAGTACAGATTGAACAGGGAGGTTTCCACGTGGAACTGAATTCCGAAGGGTCGATAGCACAGCAAGAAATAGAAGGCCACTTCATGGAGAAGATAGGCGCCGAAGTACAAATCCTTCAGTGTAGACAAGGAGCTTGAGGTGAGAAGGCTCTGCAGCATCCAGGGCAACGACCAGGCTGCCAGCAATTCAACGGCTTGGCCCTGCTGCACTTGGCCTGCGGCTCTGGCGGCGGCGAACAGGCTGTCGGCCAGCATCAGGACAGCGATCAGTGCCAACAGGAAGACGGCGTCGGCGGTGTGGGCTTTGCCGAATTTTTCCGGCACCGCATAGCGCGCTGGCTTGAAGACCAGCCGGCGCACGATTGCAAAGATCATGCAGAGGAACACAACCGTCGCAGCATAGTCAGTGACGATGTTGTAGATATGCCCGGCCTGTCCCGACAGACCCGGCATCACAAAATTCTCCGAGACACCGGCAATCAGCACGTAGAAAGCGCGCATCACCAGGCAAATAAATCCTGCAAAAATGAAAATATGAAGAATGCCGGCGGTACGGTAACGCGGATGCTTCCACTGTGCCAGCCCGAATTTCAGAAGCTTGCCCAGCCGGGCCAGTGGCCGGTCGAAGCGAAAATCGTGCTCGGCCCGGAACAGTGGTACCAGGCGCATTGCCACGATGTAGCCGAAGCCTGCGATGCCCAGAAAATGAATGATCAGGAAGAGAGTTCGCCCCGACGCCAACCAGGGTGTCACTTGCGCAGCTAGTTGAATACTTTCCATGATCGACGCGTTCCAGCCCAGCGACCCTAGGCGATCATCTGAGTCAGAACTTTCTCCTCTCCAGCCATGGCTCCGTGTGCCGCTGTCGATTCAGACAAGGGACGGGCGGCCGGAAGTGGAATGGCTACACCAACTGCCTTCGCCGAAGGTTGCTCCGGCTTCTTCACCGGCTTCGTCGTGCTTACCCGTTTCTTCCGCTCTGACTTCTTTCGTGGCTCTATGACTCCAGCGGTGTCACGCAGCTCCGTGAAGTTCTGTTTCAACAATTTCTCCAAACGCCACAGATCTGGCGCTGCGTGCACGTCTCCGCTGAAGCCGAAATACACCATGCCGTTGTAGCTCAGGATGGCGCAGTTGACCGCCATCTCGCCGCCGATCGGGACATAGGGATACCAGTGCAGCATCTTGTGGCCGAGCAGATACAGAGGGAACTGCGGCCCAGGCACGCTTGTACACACCATGTTGAAGGGTGTAAACGGCACCTGGCTGATCATCGGTCCGGCAAACGCCTGCATTGGGCCTGGAAACACGCCGATCAAACCACCGAACAAACTGACCAACTCGGCGGCGTGAGCGCGCTTGAGAAACTCCGTTTTTTTATGTACCGCCGCGAGCAGTTTTTTCGGAGAGCGAATATCAAGCGGAAGAGTGACCGGAACCAGCGAAATGTGGTTCCCCGGATTCTCAGGATCATCGCTGCCGCGCAGATTGACCGGAACCATGATGCGAAGCAGCTTGCCTTTCACGCGATCGCCATGATGTTCCGAGTAGCGTCGGATGGTAGCGGTCACCAGCGCGAGCAGGACATCATTTACGCTGGTCCCGCAGGCGTGCCGTATGGCCTTCACTTCTGCCAGCGGAATTTCCGTCCAGGCGAACTTCTGGGGTCCGCGGTAGAGCACGTTAAAGCGCAGGCGCTCGGCGGTGGCCGTGAGTTCCGGCAGCAGTTGGGAGAACTCTTCGGTAGCCAGGCCCCGGCTCGCGATAGTTCCCTCCGCCATGTTCAGTGCTCCCGACCATGCCGAAAGAATTCGATTGACGACATCTGAGCATGAGCTTGTCAATCCTTCCACCACTGAGGCTGCGTCTTCACCCGGCTGGGGGACACGGAGCTTTTTCCTGGGCGGGCGTGGGGCTGCGTCACTGGCGTCCATGAGCGCGCTTACGATGCCCACTCCGCCAATGCCATCGACCAGACAATGGTGCATGCGGACGATGAGGCCGCTGCGATTGTCTTTCAGCCCGTGCACCAGGGTCAGGTCCCACAACGGGTGGCGCCGGTCCATCACCTGGCCGAAAAGTTTTCCCGCCAGGGCTTTCAGCTCTCTGTCGGTGCCGTTCTTGAGCGTCACCAAGCGGATGTGGTTGCGCAGATCGAACTCGGGATCGTAGTCCCAGGTGGGCAGGCCAAGATTGAACGGTGCGGCTACCAGCCGCTTGAGGTAGCGGGGAATCAGCGGCAGCTTCGACTCAACGAACCGGAGAAAATCGCGGAACGGAATCTTGCCCTCCAGCAGGCTGACACTGCCCACATTGAGCGGCATGCCGTCGCGTTCGAGATTGAGGAAGACAGTATCGCCCCAGGAAAGTCGGTCAGTCTTCTGATGGTTATCCATACCAGCTCTCCTTCGGTTGCCGAAGCATCGCGCGTCTCAGTTCACGAAAGAAAATCGCGACGCCAGCTTCACCAGTTTGAACACTCTGTAGACATCGACGTTGACGCCACGCAATACGACCTTGACGCCTTTGTTGTCCGCGATGCCCGCGAACTCTTCCATAGTCCTGAGCGCATTCGGAGCGATCCTGCGCATGGAAGAGAAATCCAGAAGCAGATCGCCATCTGTGCTGCCCAGGGTCTCCCCGGCCTCTTGCAAGGCTTGGACAACGTGCTCTTCATCAACCTTCAGCCACACGGCGATGATTGCCATAACCACTCCTGTCCGCTACGCGGTTTTTCGCTGAGATTTCCTGGCTTCATTCGCCAAGCCTCGGCCGTGATAAGCGCTCCAGAACAGATCGGTCAATTCGCTCATCAGCGGCATCCTGGGGTTCGACCGTCCGGAGGGATCGTCAAAGGCAAGCCTGGTCAAATCGGGCAGCGCCTTCTCGAAATCCTCCTTCGAAATTCCCAGCTCGGCGATCGAACGAGGAAATTCCAATTGATTGAGTAATTGCTCTACGGCCGCAATCAGATTCTTTACCTTTTCCTCAACCGTATTGCCGCCCAGACCCAGCAGGTCGGCGATGGTCGCGTATTTGTGGTGTGCAACATGCCCCTTCTGGTAGGGCGAGGGCACAAACTTGCTGGGCACGGCCGCGTTATAGGCAATGACATGCGGCAGCATGAGCGCATTGGCGCGGCCGTGCGCCACTCCGAAGCGCGCCCCGAAGGCATGCGCCAGCGCGTGATTCACGCCCACCGACGCGTTGGAAAACGCCATCGCCGCAATGCAGGCCGCGTTGTGCATCATGCAGCGTGCCTCTTGATCGCCGGGATGCTCATAAGCGATGGGCAGGTACTTGAACGCCATTCGAATCGCCTGCATGGCGTTGCAGTCGGTATAGGGCGAAGCGTAACTGGAGACTGCGGCTTCGAGCGCGTGGGTCAGGCAGTCGATGCCGGTATCCGCGGTCAGGCCCTTCGGCATGGACAAAACAAATTGCGGATCCACGATGGCCACATCCGGGGTCAGCGAGTAGTCGGCCAGGGTCACTTTGCGCTTGCGTTCTTTGTCGGTCAGGACCGCAAAGGGGGTGACTTCGCTGCCGGTTCCGCTCGTGGTGGGGATGGCAACCAACCGCAATCGATTCGTTTTCTCAGTCGGGTACTCGACGACGCGTTTGCGCAGATCCAGAAAAGGCGCGGCCAACTCTTCCAGGTCAGCCTCCGGTGACTCGTACTTGAGTTTCATGATCTTGGCCGCGTCGATCACCGACCCGCCACCCAGGGCAATGATCTGATCTGCCTTGTAAAAATTCAGCGCCTCCACTCCCTGCATGATTACCTTGATCTCGGGCTCCGCATCGGGGATCACCGAGACATGGACGTGAGTTTGCTTTGGAATGTAGCGCCGGACAATGTCAACGTGGCCGAACCTCTCCAAAGACGGATTAGTAATAATGATGGTGCAGCGTGACGGAAGATCACGCAGGTTCTCCACCGCGTTCATGTTGAAGTAAATCTGATTGGGGACCCGGAACCACATGTGGGCTTGCGTGCGCCGCGCTACGCGCTTGATGTTGAGGTAGTGATAGATATTTGTGTTATCGGTTGTGCTGTTGCCGCCGCCGGTCCCGCATCCGAAGGAGAAAGTGGGCACCAGATCGTTGTAAACTCCGCCCAAGGCTCCGACCGAACCCGGCGAATTCACAATGATCCTTCCCGCGTTCATCACCTCGCCGAACTTGCGGATGACTTCATCGTTGCGCGAAAAGATAACCGCCGTGTGTCCGAGGCCGCCGGCATGATTTACGTCCACACATACCTTCAGTGCTTCATCGACGGACTTAGCTCGATAGACGGCGAGCACCGGGAACAGGGTCTCTGCTGACAGTGGATATTCGCGACCTACGCCTTGAATGGGTGCAATCAGGAGTTTGGTATCCGGCTTCACCGAAAGACCGGCAAAGCGGGCGATATCGGTGGCTTTCTGGCCGACGGCCATGCCTTGCATGAACCCGGTCTTGGGATCGATTACCGTCCGTCCCAGCAGCTCCGTCTCCTTCTCATTGCAAATGTGCGCGCCCAGGTCGGCAAACTTCTTCAACACGAGGTCATAAATCTCGTCGTCAATCACCACGGTTTGCTCGGAGGCACAAATGGTTCCGTTGTCGAAGGTCTTGGACACGATGATGTCCACGACGGCTGTACTTATGTCCGCAGTTTTTTCCAGGTAGACCGGCGTGTTGCCGGCTCCCACGCCCAGCGCTGGTTTTCCCGAGCTATAAGCGGCTTTTACCGCGCCCGGTCCGCCGGTCGCATCAATCAAGGCCACGTCCTTGTGGCGCATGAGGTAGGCGTTGTCCTGCAGGGTGTGCGATTCCAGGCAGCTAAAAACCCCTTCAGGTGCGCCGTGCTTGATAGCAGCCTCGTACATGATCCGTACCGCTTCAGAGCAGCAGCGCCAGGCGCTAGGGTGCGGACTGAAAATGACCGCATTCCGTGTCTTGATGGCCATGATGCATTTGAAGAGCACTGTGGAAGTGGGGTTGGTTATTGGAGTGAGCGAGAAGATGACCCCGATCGGTTCCGCCATCTCCACCAGGTTACGTTCCGGGAATCTCGCGGATGATGCCGACGGTCCGTTTGTCCTTGATGTAGTCGTAGGCAAACTCGGTCGCCACCATGTTCTTGAGGACCTTGTCTTCCATAACTCCGAGTTTGGTTTCTTCAACCGCCATGCAAGCGAGATGATGAGCTTGTTCCAGCCCAGCCAGCACCATCGGTTTGACGATGCGATCGACGTCCTCTTGCGTGAATTGGGTAAAAACGGCGGCGGCGGTTCTGGCCTGACTGACCAGTTTCTCCAGGTAGGCGATCCGTTCTTCACTGAGGCTATCTGCGGGAAGCGGGATCTGGATCCGCTCCTGGACTGCATCACTCGTATTCATCGCCTTCTCCTTTGACTCCCTGTTGCCGGCCATCGCGAGTTTCTACGCGTAGTCAATCGGATGCCGCTCCAGCCAGTGTTCGTCACGCAGCTTGCCAATGTTCCTGAAAGCGTTACTGGCGGCGCACTCAGTCAATCCGCGGGTCTGCCATGCGATGCCCGCACCAAGCCCGATAGCCCAACCCGCCAAGCCGAACGCCAACCCTCTGCCGATAGAGCTGCGGTGGTTCCCTAAATGACTGCCCAACAGGCCGATGAACGCTCCGACCGCGGCAGGCTTCAGGGCATTTCGAACTTCTTCGCCAAGAAATGGAGTGAGGGATCTTCCGTTGAGAAATGCTTCTCGGCCGCTGCGCGCTCCTTGCAGAGCAGAATTCAGAACCTTTCGGCCGTATTCAAACTCGGACTTCGACCAGTTGTGTAGTTCCATCGCGGTGGCCTCACTTTCTCGCTGATCCTGGTTAACGTGTTCAAGTAGACCACCGCAGCTAAGTCGAGTCCGTAGCACACATCACGGCTGACTGTGAGCGCAATCACAATAGAGAAAACGTGCCTTTTCCAGGCACGGACTGCACAGGGACGGACGCCCTTCAGCTTCCCGCAAGGCAGGCTCTCGCCGGCTTTGACATTGCCGTGTGAACGGCTCCACAGCCGGAAAGGGGTACGACCTCAATGGAGTAAGGCAATGAGAATCAAAACGTGTTAGAGATCTCCTAATCGATCCCAGGAAGCAGTCTTCCAGGCGACCGGATCGTAGATCCCATCCCTAGGCCCGCAGCTTGGCAAAAGAGCAGGTCGACAGGTGATCTTCCATGGCGCTCTTGGCGCGTTCCATATCGACCTGCTGCCTGGCCGCAAATTCCGTGCTGATCTGATAAAGCACAGCGGACCGGGCTGCAAGATACTCAGTTAGCTTGGATTCGAAGACCCGGTTGAGACTCTCGCATTCCGGGCATCTTGTCATAGGCCACCTCTCAGAACGATTCCTGGAAGAATCCTGGAGGTCGTCAGCGTTCGTTCCTTGTCAGGATCGTAGCTTCAAGATCTCGTGCTCGGCTTGGAGCCAATCCTGCTTGTCCTTGCCAGGTTCACAGCCGCGGGCATCGTAGAGCTGGTAGGCGCGTTCTCTAACCTTGTTTTCTACCCCTGCTGCATCAGAGACGTGCGGCGCACCTGCAGCAGTTTTTTTCGGAAGGGCGAGAGTTGCGGGCTTTGCTGGTAGTGCGGATGAGTGGGAATCGAGCATGCTGAACCTCCTGGTTCGTTCTTTGCTAAGGGGGGAAAGGTACTTCAGATGGACTGTCTTAGGTCAGAGAACCTGAAAGAGGTACGGGCGTACTCCTCATCCTTCGACGCTACGCTGATTGCTCTGGGGTGTCAATCAGTCAGATGTTGGCCGGCATTCGAGTTCAAGCAACCTGTTTCGCTGGGAGGATGGATCACTCGGGCACCTACCACGCAGCCAATTTCTCCTACCGGTGTACTGAGCGCGCTCAAGCGCCAAGAATGAACCGGAGAATGCGCCGAGTTCTCTCACCATAAGGTGGCTGCAGATACTTGAGCGGTGTCCAGCGGCTTTGCAGGAAGATGCCTTTCTTTTTCGAAAAGGTCTCGAAACCGTCGAAGCCGTGATACTGCCCCATCCCGCTGGGCCCGACGCCGCCGAACGGCAGGTCAGGCTGGCCAAGATGATAGACGCAGTCATTCACCGTAACTCCGCCGGAGATCGTCCGGGCCAGCACGTCGCGGATGCGTTTTCCGTTTTCGTCAAAGTAGTAGAGCGCGAGGGGATGAGGGCGGGCATTGATGTACTCGATCGCCTGATCCAGCCGGTCGTAAAGAACCACCGGCAGCACCGGTCCGAAGACCTCCTCGCGCATCGCAGCAATCGTCTCGCTGGCGCCAAATAGCAATGTTGGCGGAAACACCCGATTCCGTTCGTCGCAAGTCTCGCCTGCGGGGTTGATCTCGACCACCTCGGCGCCGGTTTCCCGCGCCTCCTCGACCAGTCCGGCGAGCCGGCGGTAATGTTGCGCGTTTAGAACTCGCGTGTAGTCGGGATTGTCGACGAGTCGTGGATAAAGCGCCGCGATCTCCTCCCGCGCCAGGCGGACGAATTCATCCTTGCGGTCGGTGGGCAGCAAGACGTAGTCGGGCGCGACGCAGGTCTGGCCAGCATTGTAGAGTTTGCCGTTGAGAATCCGCTCGGTTGCGCGGCGCAGAGGGTAGGTGGAGTGTATGAGCGCGGGACTCTTGCCGCCGAGTTCGAGGGTTACCGGGGTCAGATTCTCGCTGGCTGCTCGCATGACGAGTTTGCCAACCCGTCCTGATCCGGTGAACAGCAGGTGATCGAAGGGCAGCTCGGAGAATTCGGCGGCGACCTCTGAGTCGCCAAGAACGACCGTGACGTATTCGGGCGGATACAACTCGGCGATGAGAGCGCCGATCAGCTCCGCAGACCGGGGTGCCAGTTCGGAGGGCTTGAGCATGACGTGGTTCCCCGCGGCCACCGCACCCACCAGAGGACCGAGAGTTAGGAAAAGAGGGTAGTTCCAGGCCGAGAGAATGCCGACGACACCCAGGGGCTGGTACTCCACCCGAGCCCTGGCCGGCCAGAACTGCCACGGCACCGGCGCGCGACGCGGTGCCATCCAACGCCGCAGACGCCGCCGGGCATGGCGGATCTCGTTCACTACGGGGAACAGCTCGAGCGCTACGGTCTCCTCGGCGGCGCGTCCCCCAAAATCGTCTGCTATCGCACGGATAAAGTCGTCCTTGCGCCGCAGAAGGGCCTGTTCGAGTTTCTAGTAATGCCTGGTTTCGCTCTCGATAACCGGGAACGGATTGCCGGAAAGCCCGGCGCTGCGTCTCGAGTAACGTGACCAGCGCTTCGCGGGTGGCCTGCACACGAAATATTGTACGCGTTTCGTGAGTGTCTAAATGGGTCTGTGAGGAAAGCGGAATTGCCTGGAAATATCGTGCCCGAGGTGTGGCCATACCTGCCACTGGTGAAGCTTGATTCGAAGTGTACAATGTTCAACTGTCACAGCGTTGTGGGGTTCTGTGGCATCGTCCACTTTTCGAAATGTCAATGATCACCACTGACCTCGAACTGCTAACTGCTAGCGCAGGGACCTTACGCACCAGTCTTTTTTTCCAAAGCTTTTCACACTTCGGTTCCACGGCCAGGGTGCCGTCGAACATGGAAGGCAGGAGGCTGCCGTGTTGAAGACCTTACTCATTGCTTCTCTGTTACTCCCGTTGGGGCTGTCTGCCCTGGCCCAGCAAAGCCAACCGTCACCGAAGGCGGCGCCGGGCGCGCCCTACGTGATTCCTGTCGACGCCGTGAAGCAGGCCAACCCGGTGAAGGCGACTCCAGAGTCGATTGCCAAGGGCAAGAAATGGTATGGATACGACTGCGCCATGTGCCATGGTACAGACGGTGATGGCAAGGGCGGCGTCGCCAAAGACATGAGCCTGAAGGTCAGCGACTTTACCAATCCGGCGACCTTGAAAGATAGGACCGATGGAGAGCTGTTCTACGTGATCAAGACTGGCAAAGGCGATATGCCGCCGGAAGGTTCTCGTATGAAACCGGATGGACTCTGGGACCTGGTCAACTATGTCCGTTCGCTGGCGAAGAAGGACGCCCCGACGCCGGACAAAGCACCGCAATAATTGGCGGGGATCCCGTGCAGCGCAGACCTCTGGTCGTCAGATGGAGATTTCGAAGGTCGTTCGCTCCCGGGATGAACCTCTCCAATAGAGGTTCGGGGTCGGCGCCTCCCCGGTTAGTTGTACGCACGGATGAACGATTTGATAAGGCGTGACACCTGATCCGCCGTCTGCAGCTTTCCAGTGGACTCGGTCTCCACGCATTCTTGAGTAATCTTCTGACTAGGTGCTAGCCATCGCGCAAGTGTCGGCGGAGGTGGCTTCGGCGACCTCTTGCTCGTAGCCAACGGCCGCATAGTAGATCGCTCGATCGAAGAAGCGATTCAGCATCTGCAGCATCTCCAGTTCGCCGAATACTTCGACGGGACGTTCCAGTACGGACTCCCTTTTCAGAAATTCCCACAGATTGTCTTTGGTCAAGATGATGGCCCACGCGACCTGGCTAAGGGGTACGTTCTGCTGGGCTCGGCGCGCACCGATTTTCACATACAGCTGCTCCAGGTCGAATTCATCCTTGGAGATGAGCCACTCGCCGAGATGCCGATAGATCTCGTACACGCGGGCTCTCAACTCTTCCGATGGCACATTCTGATAGTCAGGGGTCGCCTCTGAGCTCTGCACCCGATCGAGAAGGCAAGCAGCAAGAGCCTGCGAATGGTTTTCAATCAGACTGACCAGCCGATATAGCATCATCATGGGAGTTCCTCCTGTACTTAACCTCTCGTAACTCTGAGCGTGAAGGTTTGGCGCGGCCATGACTGGCGGCACAGACCAACGTGACTGCAATCACAAGTCAGACTGCAATCCCATTGTGTTACTGAGGTCGATCATGCTCTTACCCCGGCAAGTTCGGTCACCCTGTTCTGACAGTCAATCAGTGCCGGTTTTCTTTGCTCCGGGCTAACGTAAGAAGCAGCTATGAGGACCAAAGTGGCGTCATCCTGCATCCGAAAATCGCAGAATCCCTGCGCACTTCCGAGCAATTGCGTTTTCAGGTCCTCGATTGATTGCTCATCTGTGTTTCTGGCGACCTGAATCAGTCGCTCCTCTCCGAACTCTTCCCCATTGAGGTCCATCGCTTCAGTGATTCCGTCTGTGAATAGCATCAACATGTCGCCCGGGCACAGCTCGACCATTGAGTCTTCATACTTCCAGTCCGGGAAGACACCGAGCAGCGCACCGCCATTTTCAAGGTGCTTCACGCTTCCGTCGCTGCCCATCAGGATCGGACGCAGATGCCCCGCGTTTGTGTATTGCAGAATTCGGGTGCTCGCATCGAGAACGCCGTAAAACAGCGTGACAAATTTTCCAGATGCCAGGTTTTCGCACAGCACGGAGTTGATCCGGCTGCACACGTATGATGGAGAAGCGGTTTCGCTGGCAAACGCCCGAACCGAGGCCTGGACATTGGCCATCAACAGCGCCGCTGAGATGCCTTTTCCGGCGACGTCGGCAATGCAAATCCCCAGCTTGTCTTTGGCGAGGCGGATGACGTCGTAGTAGTCGCCGCCGACGAGGCGCGCCGGTTCCCAGACGCCAGCGATCTGAAACTCGGTCAGCTGGGGAAGCTCCTTGGGCAGCAGTCCCTGTTGGATCTCACGAGCCTGCTTGAGTTCCGTCGCATCCAGCTCTCGTTCAGCAGTTCCCTGCTCGATGGTGCGTTGTAATTGGCGATTGCGTTCTTCCAGCCGGCACCGGGTCGCCTGATGAATGAAAAACACCAGCCCAAAAATCAGGTTGGCTACAGTGGGGAATTTCCAGCCGCTGGCGAGAAATTGTTTGAAGCTTCCGGGCGCGGCCGAAACCAGGAAAACCACCAGAGTGGAGAACGTCACGGCAACCGAAGTGACTGCCAGCAGCAGAGCCAGATTGAGCGGCCAGTACCAGGAAGATTCGCGGGCAACGACAGGAGCCCCCATGCGCTCCATTACCAGTGTAGTGAGATTCCCCAGAAGGAAAGAGTAGATCAAGGTGACGGAGAGCGATGCCCCCTGTCCAGTTGCAGCCCAGAAGATGGCATAGACTCCAGCTGCGATTGCCAAATACAGTAGCTGCAGGCGAAGGAATCTAAGCAGCGATCTCAAGATGGAAGTGGTTTTCATGGCGTTCACAATCCAGAATCGAAATTCGCAGATTTCAATTCAGCCCACAGACAAAGTCGTGTCAACTTCCACATGAGACTCCAATGCCGGGACGGCCGCCAGGGCCTTTGAAACCAGGCATGCCGCTTTGGTCTTCTCCAAAAGCTTCAGCGCCCGATCCCGATTTTCTTCACCGTGAATGGTTACAGTTGGGCGGAGGATGATTTGGCTGAAGGCGTAACCCGATTCTGCTTTGCTCACCGTGCCTTCCACTTCCACTTGCAAGTCGGTGTACTCGAATTTTGAATATCCCGCAATTACCCGGAAGGTCGTTGCAAAACAGCTTGCGACCGCAGCCAGCAATAGATCTTCGGGTGTCCAACGGCCTTCCAGGCCACCGAATTCCGGCGGCGCACTGAAATGAATCGCGTTGGGCGCAGAATCGGACTTAGCCAGACCGGTCTGACCGGACGTCCACCAAGCCAGCGTATGATATTTGTGTGTTGTGTCCATTTCGTTACTCCCTCATGCCACAAATTAGAAGCCGTTCTGCTTCATCGTTCACTACAAGAGCCTCAGAGTCCTGGTAGCTCGGTTTCGACCTCTCCAGGCAGTCCATTCGGTCAGAGAGTCCTCGATACTGTCTTTGAAATTCTCTCCGGATAGTGCTAGGAAAGCCGTGGGCCGGGTCACGGTGGTTCGTGACTGCAATCACAGGGTGTTACAATTCCTGCAGCAGCGGGGTCCAAATGCGTGCACCCTACGGTCTGAATATCATTGACAACTGCGCTACCTGCCCGGTGCGCGAAGAGCATCTTTTCTGCAATTTGCCCTTGCCCACTTTGCGGAAGCTCAACGAAATCAAGTCCACGGCGGTCTATCCGAAGTCGGCAATGTTGTTCATCGAGGGCCAGCAGCCGCGGGGAGTGTTTGTGCTGTGCACGGGGAAAGCGAAGCTCTACACATCTTCCAGGGAAGGCAAGACCGTAATCCTCAACCTCGCCGAAGCGGGCGATGTTCTCGGACTTAACGCTACGATTTCCAACAAGCCTTATGAGCTTACCGCCGAAATGATGGAGCCCGGCCAGGCAAACTTTATTACCCGCGATGCATTGCTTCAATTCCTGCGTGAAAATGGAGAGATCGCGCTGCGGGTGGCCGAACAGCTCAGCCGCAATTACTACTCGGCCTTCGAGGAAGTCCGCATGTTGGGGTTGGCAAGTTCGCCGGCCGAGAAACTGGCCAAGCTGCTGCTCTCGTGGTGGGCAGAAGCCGCGAAGTCGGCTGATCCTTCGCACATTAAAATGACCCTCACCCACGAAGAGATCGCAGAGATGATCGGGACCACGCGCGAGACAGTCAGCCGCCTGTTCTCCGAGTTCAAGAAGAAGCAACTGCTGCAATTGAAGGGCGCTAACCTGGTCATTCGCAACAAACCTGCCCTGGAGAAAATGATGCACTCCTGAGAGCGGGGATCATCGTTCCTGCGTTGCCGGGCTCTCGAAACCAAGCGGATAGAGGTACAAAACCATCCCTCGCCATGGATGGCGTGCTATGGCGCAAACTGCAAAGCCGGAGCACCTGAAGCCTCAAACCCTGGGCGCTTTTGATGAATATATTCGTGAGGCGGAAGCGGGAATGGAGCAGACCTTGCGCGGCAGCGGCCCATTCCTATGGTCTGATGTCAGTTCGGAGAGGGCGCGTCTGGTCCGCGGAGGACAGGTTGTGGCGCAATTCTGGGCCGGTCAAGGGCCGGTCAAAGTGCCCAATGGTCTAATCCATGACTGGATTGGCGGCGTATTCATTCCTGCGACGAACCTAAAAAAAACCTTGGCGTTGATTCAGGACTACAACAATCACAAGAATATCTACAAGCCCGAGGTGATCGCCTCGAGGTTAGTCAGCCGTCGGGGCAACGATTTTCGAATCTACTTACGGCTTCTCAAGAAGAAAATTGTGACCGTGGTTCTCGATACGGATCACAAGGTGCGCTATCGTTCCCTGGACCCGACACGGTGGACTTGTCGCTCCTACACCACGCGGATTGCTGAAGTGGAGTATGCCGGGACGACGAAGGAAAGAGTCCGGCCGCCCGATACAGGGAACGGGTTCCTATGGCGCCTCTACTCCTACTGGAGATTTCAGGAAATCAAGGGTGGGGTGTACGTTGAGTGCCGGGCCATTTCACTGACCCGAGATGTGCCACTGGGACTGGGATGGATGATTCAGCCGATCATCCAAAAACTCCCCAAGGAATCGCTGATCAACACTCTTGCGGCTACGCGTCAAGCGTTGCAAGCCGAAGGGAAATAGTCCCTGATCCCTCGCGTGAGGTTCGAAACGGAAAGTTCCTGCAGGGCCCGTACAACTCGGCCCTGCAGGAACCATCGGCTTGCCCGCGTTGGCGCGGTCGCAACCCTCTCACAATCAAGGACCTATGGTTCGCTCCGCTCATCAGATCAGGCAGCGGCGGCGTGCCTCTTGGCCTTGGTATGGTGCTTGGTCTTGCTGGCGTGTTTGTGCTCACCAGCCGGCTTTACCATTACCTCCATCAGCGCCTTCTGGGCATCGACGTAGCTTTTCACACCTTCCCGCGTCAGGTCAGTGAATGGCACAAAGGGAAATGGCTTCAGGAGTTCCGGAACCTTGCCTGCCGTTTTCACGTTGGCGTTCATCTGCTTCCCGGCCAGGTCGACCAGCTTCCTTTGGGCCTCGATGAACGATTCGGTTGCCTGTCGCGCCAGTGCAGCCAACTCGGTCTTCTTCATTTTCTTGGCGCCGTTGCTGTGCTTGGCGCCGGTGGCCTTGGCTGTCTCCTCGGCAACGACATCCATGAATTGTTTCTGGGCTTTGACAAAGGTCTCCATACCTTCTTTGGCCAGCTCCGCCAGGAGCTCACTCTGGTAGGGCTTCCCGGCCTTGGCTGCCTCCACCCAGGTATGAGTCTGCTTTCCGGCGATCTTCAGGAATTCCTGCTGCATGTGGATAAATGTCTCCACGCTACGTTGCAGCAAGTCAGTAACTGCCTGGGTGGCGCGCTGATCCCCGATGCGCTCTTTCACGCCTTCCATCAGGATTTCGTGTTGCCGTAGTCCGAGTTCAAGCAGTACTTTCTGTCCCTCAATGAAATTGGTTACGCCCTCCCCAGCTACTTCACCAAGAATTGCCGTCGGCGAGTGTTGAGGATCGGTCAGTTGTTGCCGGACAGAATGCATGACGCTGGCATTCTGCCGCATGGCGAGATCCAGGAGGATCCGTTGCGTAGCAAAGAAGCTCTGTACGCCCTGTTGGGCCCAGCTGGAAAGAAGAGTTACAAAGGATGGTTCCCGAGGATGAGTTCGGGAGGACTCTGATTTTACCGTTGCCGGCATTTTGATACCTCCATTTAGACTTTTAATTCTTATGCTGCACTGCAGCATCAAACTAAATATACGTTCCTCCTGTATTTATGTCAATATGTATTTGTCCTTTGTGCGCTGCAACATAGGGGAGACGAGATGAAACCGGGCACTGTCGTCATCAAGAAGTATGGCAACCGCAGGCTGTACGATACCGCCGAAAGCCGCTACGTGAATCTGGACGATATCGCCGGATTCGTTCGCCAAGGCAAGGACGTCCAGGTGGTGGACGCAAAAACCGGACAGGACCTTACCCGGGTCACTCTGACCCAGGTCATCATGGAAGACGCCAAGGATAAGCCCACCGGGCTGCCACTCGAGCTGCTTCGCCAGCTCGTTATTGCCTCGGATGAGGTTCGGCAGGAGTTCGTCATGTGGTATTTAAAATCCGCCTTTGACGCTTACCAGAAGGTGCAGGACGCGGTACAGAGCCGCCTGGGCGAGGTGCAGTCCGCCATTGTGTCGCCGATCGACATGATGAAGAAGTTTCTGGGCGAGGCGCCGGCAGCACAGCCGCGATCTCAGGCCGAGCCGGAACTCGATAAGTTGCGCACACGGCTGGCAGAACTAGAGGCCCGCCTGGGAAAGCCCGTGCGACGAAAACGATCGCCGCGGAAGCGCTAAGGGGCATCATAGCTCGAACGTGCTATGGAGACGGGAAAGATATCGGGTTATACTTTCAAGTGGTCAAGCGTCGGCCTGTTGCAGCCGCATAGCGGCAAATATGCTTCGATGCCGGGCCGAGCCAGGACGAAAATTGCCTAAGACGAAGAGGAAAATAGTTCGACCGAAGGCTAACGGCTCCGAACACACTCCCCAGGCTCATTCCAATTTTGACTTCTCACCCTGGACGGAAGCGCTCTTCGCGGCCGAGATTCTGCTGCTGCACGCAACTCCTATTTACTACGGTTTCGGCGTGCCGCATGGGGATGACTCGGGCGTCGTAATCATTCCTGGTTTTCTCGGTACCGACCTTTATTTGATGGAGCTCCATGGTTGGCTGGGGCGCATCGGTTACCGGCCATATTTTTCGGGCATCGGCATCAACGCCGACTGCCCGAACATCCTCATCAAGCGTCATCTGAACGACACCATAGAAAAAGCCCGGGCGGAGACAGGACGAAAAATTCACCTGATCGGTCACAGTCTGGGAGGAGTGATTGCGCGCTCAGTGGCGGGCCAAAGGCCTCGAGATGTTGCCTCGGTGATCACCCTGGCCTCTCCAATTCGAGGCACCGTGACCAGTCGCACTGTTCTCCACGCCGCCGAAGCCGTCCGCCTGCGAATCCTGCAGGAGCATGGCCGTGGAGTACTGCCGGACTGCTACACCGGGCGTTGCACCTGCAATTTTGTAGATTCATTGAAGCGTGATATTCCGGACTCCATGCTGCAGACGGCGATTTATACGCGCGACGACGGCATTGTGAATTGGCAGTATTGCATGACCAGGGACCCCGGGGCCGACTTTGAAGTCCCGGGCACGCACATCGGGATGGCGTTTAATCCGTCGGCCTACACCATCGTCGCCGAGCGCCTCGCGATGGCTCAAGATTCCAAGTAAGATCACGGGTGGCCGCCCATCTCCACTACCGCTCCAGTAGCAGTTTCTAGTTTCTCCCCCGATCCGCCGCGCGGCTTCAGGCATAGCGTCGCTTTCGCCAGGCTGTTGTTCATCACTTCCAGGCTGCCCTGACAATCGGTTTTTACATAAGGCAAACGATGCATGCCAGGGCCGCTGCCGTCGAGTGCAACTTCCAGTTCGAATCCGTCGCGCATGGAACAACCAAAATCCCACCGTAAGGTGTCCTGGTCTTTTCTGGACTCACTCAAATTATGGAAGACGCGCTGCTCAGCGTTGTGCCATAGCACCGCTTTGCGAAAAACCAGTCCAAACGGCATTTCGTAAACCAGGACTTCGAACGTGCTTGGCGCCCTGTTAGGCCGAGGAAAATACGCGTGTGCCCAACGCCAGTACTTGCGATGGCGATAGCCACAGTTATGCCCTTGCACCCCAAACCCCAGAGGATCGCCCTTGAAAGCGGCGGCCATCCAGCGTAATTTGCCCGGAAAAAAGTGCGTCAGAATGCGGCGTTCGCGAGAAGCCAATCCAGCCCTTGCTGCTCAGCGTGACGCGAAACGTGGAGTGAAATCGTAGATCCCAGGAAATCGAGTGTCCTCCGACGTCCAACGCCCCTCGGCAGGAGTTCTCCTGAATCTCATTGTTGCCAATTCGGAAATGAAAAGGATTTCGCCCTCGGGCGCTCAGTTCGAAATCCGCTAACGGAAATCCCTGAATGAAACTTTGTGGTTTTCCTTCCTTCGGAAACCACGTGGCCCAAAGTTGGAGCGGCATTCCTCCCGGGTTTCCCGGACAACCCCCTCGCCCCGGATTCATCAGCAGGTATCGAAACCACCAGGCACCGCCGCCATCCGCCAGGCCCAGGCGAACGAACCAGACTTCATAGCGGCGGCGAGTCGACAGCGAGGAGAATACTTCGTTCAGTGTCTTCACGGACTCAACAGCAGGACTGCTCATCATCAACGATCATAACCGACGAATCATATTCCAGTCAGATGAAGAGCCGGCGAGAGAGGTTAGTGGCGCAGCCACCCTCACCGTAAACCGGAAAAACAAAATGAAAACTGCCCTGCTTTAAGGTTCGGTTAAGGTAGCGCTGTTCCCTGTAAGAAAAAAGCGCAGATAGTTCTCTCTTTGTTCCTGGCGTGCATCACACCTCTGACGCCGTTCGTCGAGGAGAAATCGAATGCGCAAATGGCCGATCCTGACGTACATCATTTTCTTGTTGCCCGCAGTTGTCGTCGCCCAAAGCAGCGGAGCCCGCGCGGCCGGGAGTGAGAATGCAACCCGCGCGACTGTCTTTGGTGGATATTCCTATCTTCGCAATACCAGCAACGGTTTTAATGGCTGGGAAGGACAAGGTACATTCAACTTCAACCGCTACCTTGGTGTCACCGCCGATGTAAGCAGCTCCAGCCTTAGTCCATTGTCATTTTCGGCATTGGGGTTTTCGGCGGGTACCTATCAGCGAGTGAACAACTATCTGTTCGGTCCGACCGTAACGGGCAACCTTGGCAGGAGTGCCATCTTTGCGCACGCCTTGTTCGGCGAGGCCCATTCCAGCTTAGGTGCAGGGGTCGGCATCCCGATCGTAGGGAATATCTCCACCGGACTCACTAGTGCCAATGCTTTCGCCATGGCATTCGGCGGTGGTCTTGATATCGGACTCACTCGACATTTCGCCATCCGGGCCGTCCAGGTGGACTACCTTCGAACTCAGTTCAATGCTACCGATGCGTTGGCGGCCGGACTCTCCAGCAGCATTGGTAATCGGCAGAACAGCTTCCGTTACTCCGCAGGTATCGTGTTGCGATTCTGACCAGTGGGTGGAGCGTCGGCCGCATCTTGTCACCAGTAGCACTGGTGTCGTGCGTTGCGAACCGGCCGTTGAGGAACTGTTCCTACCGGAATGGCGCTACATACCATGCGTAGTAAGTCCCGATACCGGTGAGCACGACAATGGACCAAAGCAGCAGTTCCGTACGCATCCACCGCTTCCAGTTTTTGAAGCGTAGCCGCAGCGGAAGAATGTTAGTTCCTGCGACGAGGACAATATAGAGTCCCAGAAGCTCAGCCGTAACCCCTAAGAGTCCATGAATTGCGGCCGCCGCGTAATACCACCGGTGAAGAACCTTAGGAAGCGCGGGCCTCACCTGTTGTTGGAACGACGGCCACATCACCAACCCGATCATCAACAAATTCGCCAGCATCACCGTTGTCTGGCAGATTCCGTGAGCCGTGTAGTGTCGTCGTTTCGCGAGAACAGATCCCGCGATCAACGCTGCTCCCATGATGAGTTGCATCACGAGATTGAGGTCAGCCTCAAACGTGGCGCCTGTACCGAGGAATCCCTCTGTTGGAAAGAAGGCCAACATAACTAATAGCTCCATACGTGCGCGTCCATGATCCTCAATAGCTGCAAATGCTTTGGTCCGGATATCGCCTGATATCGAAGATGCAAGGCCTCTCTTGTCTCACTGGACCACAATCTTGCCGGTCATCTTCGGGTGGACCGAGCAGTAGTAGGGATACGTTCCCGCCTTGGAGAAGGTGTAGGAGAATTTTTCGTCCGTATCCCGCACCTTGGACTTGAACACACCGTCTGTGCTCACCACCGTATGGGGAATATCATCGCGGTTGGTCCAGGTAACTGTCGTTCCCACAGCCACTGTAAGTGTCTCCGGTCCAAAACTGAAGTTATCGATCTTGACCTCCGCGTTTGCCACAGAGGGCTGGTCATTCGCGGTCACGCTCGGCGATCCTGCGAACAGCAGAACCGCAATCATTACCGGTATCGCCCAACCTGCAACCCACATGCTTTTCCTTGTCATATTTTTTCCCTTTCTACGATTGATTTCCCTGCTTTGTCTTCATCTTGCTTTGACCGGACCGTTCGCGCCTATCCCAGGCTTGAGTCAACAACCGCCAGAGAATGCTGGCCCCGGACGTAATTCACATCCGTAATTCCCAGCAGGCTGCGCAACTGCTCCGCCGGCACTTTCATCGGACCCGGGGAATCCGCCTTGCCGGGCTGCGGTTGCGGAAATGCCGTTGACATCGCGGTATGAAAGGTCACGTTTCCCTCGACCTTTTGCATGGTCTGGTGAATATGCCCGTTCAACACCGTTACCGAACCGAACTTCTTCAGGTAGGCCAGCGCCTGAGCGCTGTCCTGGGTGCCCCAGCCCCAATCCGGATAAACCGACCACAGGGGGATGTGTGCAAAAACAACGATCGGCGTGCTGTGTTTCAGATGCTTGACGTCTTTTTCCATCCATTCGAGTTGCTCGCCGCCCAGCGAGCCGAGTCCGCCAGCCTTCAGGTTCATCACATTCACCAGCCCGATGAAATGAACTCCTTTCTTGTCGAAGCTGTACCATCCACTCCCCTGGGCGTTCTTTCCATATCGTTCGAGATACGACTTCCCGTTGTCATCCAGCACGTCGTGTTCGCCGGGCACAAAGAAAACGTCCTTCGCGCTCGCGCTTTTCAAAATCTGGTCGACGTTATCGAACTGTTCCTGCTTCGAGAGGTGGCTGATGTCGCCCGTGTGCAGCAGGAACTCCGGATGATTTGGCAAGCCATTGATCTTGTCCACCGCTGCCTGCAGCGTCGCCACCACATCCGGATTGGCCGGCTTGTTGAATCCCATGTGGCTGTCGCTGATCTGGACGAAACTGAAGTCGCCTTTGTGGGCATGTCGATCCATAGTCTTGGCGAAGGCACGGGACACCGGAATGCCACCGCTCATGGTCCATACCAGCCCTGTACCCGCCCACGCCATGCACTTCAGAAATCCGCGCCGGTCGATGCCGTCGTTGTTGAGATCCTGTAATTTCTGATCGATGAAATCTTGCTTCTTGTCAGTCATTTGTCCTCCGTGGTTTGCATCGCTCTGAGGTGATAACTGGCACGAAGCACTTTTATTCCATGACCGGCCATCGGGGCTCTCACGCACTGAGCCAGCGGTCGAGTGTTTCTCGATGGGAATAAAAGCGGGTCGGCGCGGGTCAGGCGTTCGGCGGAAAGTTGGTGGGAAAAGAGGGAGTCTGGCTCAGTCTTTCGGATCTACTCACGACAGTGCCCTTGTCTCCGTCTTTTGGAGAGGCAAGGGCTGGTTGTCGGTCTCGGGTGGACTAATCTGCCGCGCCCGCGTAACCGACTTCGCGGCGTCCATAGCGGCGCACTCTTATGTTGGCCTGCTCCGCGTGGGCCAGGAAGCCTTCCAGCACGCACAAACGTGAGCAGTACTCGCCAATCATGGCCGATGCCTCGTCGGTAAGCACCTTCTGATAGGTGCAGGTCTTGATAAACTTGCCGACCCACAGTCCGCCGGTGTAGCGCGCTGCCTTTCCGGTGGGCAGCGTGTGGTTGGTGCCGATCACCTTGTCGCCATATGCCACGTTCGTGCGCGGGCCCAGAAACAGAGCCCCGTAGTTCTTCATGTTCTTGAGGAAGTAATCCGGATCGCGGGTCATGACCTGGACGTGCTCCGAGGCGATTCGGTCAGCTTCCTGCACCATCCCCTCATCGGAGTCGCACACGATCACCTCGCCGTAGTCGCGCCAGGAAACCGAAGCCAACTCGGCAGTAGGCAGGATGGAAAGCAGGCGCTCGACCTCAGTCATGGTCTCGCGGGCAAGTTTCTCAGAAGTGGTGAGCAGGATAGCCGGCGTGTTGAACCCGTGTTCGGCCTGGCCCAAAAGGTCGGTCGCGCAAAGCTCACCGTCAACAGTTTCATCCGCGATGACCAGAGTCTCAGTCGGCCCGGCAATCAGATCGATTCCAACCCGACCGAAAAGCTGGCGCTTGGCCTCGGCCACGAAGGCGTTGCCCGGCCCCACGATCATAGACACAGGGCGAATGCTCTTGGTGCCCAGCGCCATGGCCGCGATCGCCTGCACTCCGCCCATGCAGTAAATCTCATCCGCCCCGCCGAGGTGCATGGCGGCGACGACGGCCGGGCTCGGCTTGCCATGATAAGGAGGCGAGGACGCGATCACGCGGGGCACACCCGCGACCTTCGCGGTCACCACACTCATGTGGGCGGAGGCCACCAAAGGATACTTCCCACCAGGAACGTAGCAGCCGACCGAGTCAACCGGCATGTTCTTGTGACCGAGAATGACTCCCGGCAGGGTCTCGACTTCTATGTCCTTCATCGAAGAGCGCTGCGCCTGGGCAAAGTTGCGCACCTGTGTTTGGGCGAACTTGATGTCTTCGATGTTTCGCGGGGAGAGTTGGGACAGGCATCCCTCGATCTCCTGCTCCGAAAGCCGGAACGCGGGAGGGTTCCACTTGTCGAACTTTTCCGAGATTTCGCGCAGGGCCGTCTCGCCGCGCTTCTCGATATCTTCAAGAATGCCGGTGACGATATCGCGGACTTTCTTCGCCTCTGCGGTTGTCTGTTCGGGGGTGCGACCGGTTTTTAGATGGCGTGCCATGATTTGCTCTCCTTCGGATCTTCCGACCATCGAGCGAGGTACGCAGCCGAAAAGTGCGTCGCGCGCCGAAGGCGAGACGCCCTCGGGACAGCCGGCGGGACGCCGGCGCTACGAGATCCCACCCCTAGCCAGTGGCTGAGACCGGTTCGGTGAGTTCGACATCGGCGGTGGAACAGGAGTGCTGTTCGGCCGCATATCCCGCCTTGTAATCTGCTTTGACGGCATCCGATGCGGTCGGCAGCACCGGGAAGTCCCACCAGCCAACAACTTCCGCGGCGGCAATGGAGACATCTCGCGTGATCGGCACTTCAACCAGGGCGGGCGCGTTCGAGTCGAGAGCCCGCTTGATGATCGAGCCGATTTCGTCTGACGCTTGCACCTTGGCGGCCACCCCGAAGCCGAACGACTTTGCCAATGCCACGAAGTCAACCGAGTAGGGCTGCCCGTCTCCGCTATGACGATTGAACTCGGACCCGATCTGCCTTCCGATAAGGTAGTTCTGGCCGTCGCGGATGGAGATATAGCCCGAGTTGTTGAGCACCAGGAATACAACCGGAATGTTGTACATCGCGCAAACCGCGAGCTCCTGCACACACATCATGAAGTCGCCGTCGCCAATGATGCATACCACCGGAGTGTCCGGCTTTGCCAGTTTGGCGCCGATCGCGGCGGGAAGCGCGAAACCCATCGAAGAAAACGACCCTGATGTGATGTGGGTCCGCGGCTCGTAGACCGGGAAGGCCTGCTTGGTTGTACTTTGCGGATGACCCGATCCCACAGTCACAATGCCGTGATGTGGAAGCACCTTGCGCAGCTCCCGCAGTGTGCGCAGCATCGTGGTGGGGATGCCATTGTAAGAGCGACGGCGCTCGAGCCTCTTCTCCCACTCCTGCTTCAGCCCTTCCACCTCATCAAGGTAGGAACTTCTGGCTTCGCGCGCTTTACGGGCCTGCTCGTCGGAGATACCAGCCAGGATGTCGTCAAGCACCAGCTTGCAATCGGCCATGATGCCGACCTCCGCCGGATAGTTTTTGCCGATCTCGCGCGGATCAATGTCAACCTGGATGAGTTTCGCATCCGGAATCGAGAAGGTGACACCCTTCCGGTACGACGAGGCTGACCAATCGGTGAAGCGGCACCCGAGCGACATCACCACGTCGGCGTTGGCCGCGGTGTGGTTTCCAGGCAGCGATCCCGGCCAGCCGGCGGTACCGGCGCACATCGGATTGTCCTCGGCAAGCGCGCCTTTGCCGTTCCAGGTGAAGACGACCGGGATGCCGAGTTTCTCGACCAAGGTAGTCAACTCGGGAGTCGCATTCGACGTGATCGCACCGCCACCCACAACGATGCAGGGACGCTTGGCACTGAGCAAGAGCCGGATCGCTGCTTCGATCGCCTGAGCATCCGCTCGCGGTTTCCCGACCGGCAGTCGTTTGTCGATATCAGCCACGTCAATGTCGGTCGTCTCCACCTGGACATCGAGCGGCACTTCCATGTGCACGGGACCCGGACGGCCGGTCAACATCGCATTCCAGGCGCGATGCATCACGAAGGGCACCTGATCGGCGCGGATCACATCGAAGGTGCGCTTGGTGACCGCGGCTGCGATGTGGGGAAAATCAGGCGAGGCGACGCGATCCAGCTCTTGCATGACGCCGTGTCCACGCATGTGAGTGGCGGCGCTGCCTGTGATGAGCAGCAGAGCTGTCGAATCGCAGTGCGCGGTGGCTAGTCCAATTACCGTATTGGTTGCGCCCGGGCCTATCGAGGTGCAAGCCGCAATCGGCTGGCCGGTAACCCGGTAGTGCGCGTCGGCGATGTGCACGGCGCTCTGCTCGTGCATCACCTGGATGAAGGGCAGCTTCGATACCGGATCGTTGAAGGCGTCGATCATGCTCCAATTACCGTGCCCCGGCAGGCCGGCAACATAAGGAACTCCGTAGGCTTTGAGAGCCTTTCCGATGATCTGTCCAACCGTGAGCCGCATAGAGTCCTCCTCGTTCGACCACTCCAACGCGGGAACATTTTACTCTCGGGTTAGGTGGAAAGCGACAAGTTGGCAGGACCCGTGGTGGGTCAGTTTCCGCATAGCCGACCATCCCGGAATGCGGCGGCGGGGATGGCCAGTGTCTCTAGTACAAGCCCGTTACACGGCCGCTCGCAAGATGCTTGTTGACGGGACTAGAATCAGCGCAGAGTTGAACAATCTGTAATCAGCCAAAAGTGCTCGCATGCGCAAAGTCGGATCGCGGATCGCTATCCCCCTCAGCCCAGGTCGCGATGACTTGGACGGTGTCGAGCCGACAGGTCAAGCGATCGATTCGGAGCGACGCACCTCGGATTCAGCGTGCTGCACCAGCGATGCAACCACCTGGCGACACGACAGCGTTTCTGGAGATGTGTGCTCGGCATACTTCGGACGAATCGGCGAACGTCCTGATCGTGCCGCGCGAAGGCGACTTCATCACGCGGGCTGACGTGGCGTTCATGCACGGTTCGCCGTGGACCTATGACGTAGCGATCCCGGTGATCGTTGCGGGCCCCACGGCCAGTCCGGGAACGTACTCGACTCCGGCCGTCCAGCCAGACGTTGCACAGACCGCGCTTCAGGTCCGGCGTCTGTCCAGCCTCGCAAAACGAATATCATCGCCTACTCTTCGCGGTACAATTTGAAGCTGCATTGACCGGAAAAACGTGCTCCAGATAGAGCACGCAAGCTTACTCTTGGCATCCACATGCACACAACCATTCTCGCCACATTTTTTGAGTTCTCTCGCACGGCGGTCTCGATGTCGAGCGCCGGCATACTACTTTTCCTTATTGCACTGTGGGCTGCGAAGGCCGATATCGCGCGGGCCCTCGGCCTGGACAAGATCGTAATCTTGAGCAATTTGTGTTTCGCCATCCCCTTGGCGGTCTTCGGCGCGCAGCATCTCTCGGGCGCAAGATTCGTCATGCTCACCGTGCCCTCGTACATGCCATGGCGTTTGTTTTGGGCGTATTTCGTCGGCTTTGCGCTGCTGGCCGCGTCCTTGAGCATTGCCACGAAGATTCAGGTGCGCTGGTCCGGCCTGCTGTTCGGAATCATGATGTTTCTTTTCGTGGCGATGTTGCATATCCCGCGAGCTCTCGCCAGCCCCAGAGACAGGTTTGGATGGATGATTGTCTTCCGCGAAATGTCATTCGCGGGCGGAGGCTGGATTCTCGCGGGAAATGCGATGCGCGAGCAAGGCCGCGGACTGAGCGAAAGCAAGCTCATAACCGTGGGCCGCGTGTTGATCGCGATCGCCGCTATATTTTTTGGCGTTGAGCATTTTCTGCACCCAGCGGGATGCCCCGGAGTCCCGCTCGAAAAACTGATGCCCGCGTGGATTCCGGGACGCCTGCTCATTGGCTATCTGACGGGCGCAATTCTTCTGGTTGCCGGGGCAAGCATTCTGCTGGCCAAGAAGACGCGGATGGCGGCAACTTATCTCGGTACCTGGATTGTGCTGCTGGTCTTGTTCATCTATGGGCCGATCCTGATCGCGCAGATGTCCGACCCGAGCACCGCGGTCAAGGTTGAGGGGATCAACTACTTCGCGGACACGCTGCTGTTTGCCGGAGCGATTCTCGCGCTCGCCAGCGCGACGCCACGCACGGATTAAGATGCCGCCTACCAACCTGTTACAAAAATAAGACCACGACAGTGTTGTGCTGAAGCTGGCGCCTAGTTGGGCACGTGTGGGCTCCGCGCTGGGGTGCGTGGTGCCCGGAACGGATAACGGGCAAACCGGAGACTGTACATTGCCACAGAACCAGCCGCGACGGGTGCCTGGTTGTATAATCCCGGCGAACCGTAAAGACGGAGCTCAACATGGATCGGCGCACTTTTCTGTCGCATTCCGGCCAGCTGTTCGTGGCCGCGAAGTTGGCTCCGAGCATGTTCGCCGAGAATCGTATGCCTGAATCCAACACACGCCGTTCTCTCTCCTTCTCGAATGACTGGATTGAAAGCGCCTTCGTCGGCGCGGTACACGACACGCCGGTTGAGGATGCGATCGTCGTCAACCTCTCCACCAGCGCTTTGCACTACAAGGCTGGAGGAGATCGCGGAACCATTCTCCCCTGGAAGTCCACGATCCTGCGGCATTGCACACTGGATAGCGGTGATGCCGCCGCCTTGCTGCACGTGCGGCAACGCGCCAATCTCGGCGGCGTCGCGCTGGGCTGGGAGTGGTTTGGTCATCGCTTTCCAACGTTTCCGCGCGGCACTCCTCTGTACATCTCATCGCAGGACGACCTCGGAGAAATTCAGTTCGACCCGATTGAAGCTTTCACTCAGGAGAACTGGATTTCACCTTCGCCACGGCGATACCGGCTCAAATTGAACCTCTGGTACACCCCTGAGGAAACCGATTGCACCATCCACACCGGGCACAAGTTTCTGGAAGTTCACACCCAGATTCTGGGCAACGGTCACATGCAGAAGTTCCGGGAGAACAGTCAGGACACGATGTACGAAGATGTCCTGATGGCCCCGGGATTCACCCACGACCCGTTTTTTACAGTCAGCGAGGACCGTAGCTTCAACTATCCATGGCACCGCTACTACGCTGACACGGATTGCATTTGGATGGCGGTCGAACTGCATCCGCTGTGATCTCTTCGTGAACGGCGGCAGACTTTCGAACGCGACAACCCAACCAAGGCTTGGCTAAACAAGGGACGTCTGCAATGGCTTCCTCTCCCGACGTTCTCATTATCGGCAGCGGCATCGGGGGCGGCACATTAGCCAATCGACTGGTGCAGCACGGGCTGAACGTGACGATTCTGGAGCGCGGCGACTACTTGCCGCAGGAGCCCGAAAACTGGGACGTCGCCGCCGTGTTCTTCCACCAGAAATACCTGCCCCAGGAAACCTGGTTGGATAAAGAGGGCAAGGCGTTCCGCCCTGGCAACTACTACTACGTCGGAGGCAGCAGCAAGATGTATGGAGGCACGATGCTCCGCCTTCGCGAACGCGACTTCGAAAGCCTCGAACATGCGGGCGGGATTTCACCTGCGTGGCCGATCTACTTATCGTCAACTCGCGCCTTACTACGATCTTGCGGAACAGCTGTATTTCGTCCACGGAAACGCTGGCGTGGACCCCACTGAACCGCCGGACGTTCCCGCATATCCCTTCCCTGCCCTCGATCACGAACCTGTGATTGAACGCGTGGCCTCGGCGCTCAACGACCAAGGCATCAGGCCCTTTCCTCTCCCTCTCGCGGTGCAACGCCACAAGGGAGGCCCGTGCGTGCGTTGCATGACCTGCGATGGCTTTCCGTGCAAGGTGCATGCCAAGACCGACGCTGAAGTTGCAGCGGTTGCGCCCGCCCTTGCGACGGGCCGGCTTACCCTGAAGACGAATGCGAAGGCAACGCGCCTGGTTCTTACGAGCGATGGCCGCCGGGTTGATGCGGTGGAGTACGAGTGCGATGGCGGCACAGAGCGAATCACGACGCCGATTATCGCGCTGGCAGCCAGCGCGGTAAACTCTTCGACTTTGCTGTTGCGGTCGGGGTGCGACAAGGCGCCTCGCGGCGTCGCGAACTCGTCGGGCGTGGTCGGCCGCAATTACATGGCGCACAACAACACGGCTCTCATGAGTATCGGATCGAAAATCAACGATACCAAGTTTCAGAAAACGATTTGCATCAACGACTTTTATTTCGGGGAGGGCGGCTTCAAGTACCCGATGGGCAACATTCAAGGTCTCGGCAAACTTCAATCTGGGATGCTCACGGCCAAGCAGAAGTACCTGCCAGACTTTATTGGAAACCTGATGGCTGAACGAAGCGTGGATTGGTGGATCATGTCCGAGGACCTTCCCGATCCCGAAAACCGCGTGATCCTACAAGGAGACACGATCAGGCTTCACTACACCCCGAACAATATGGTTGGGCACAAGCGCCTGGTCAGCAGAGCCGTCTCGCTGATGAGAAAGATCGGTTTCAAGCTAAATGTCACGAAGCATATGGGCGGCCTCACCGTCTCCCATCAATGCGGCACGGTGCGCTTCGGCACGGACCCCGCCAGGGCTGCCCTGAACGAGTACTGCCGATCTTTTGACCATGAGAACCTGTTTGTAGTGGATGCTTCGTTCTTCCCTTCATCCGCGGCCGTAAACCCGGCGCTGACCATCGCGGCGCAAGCGATTCGCGTCGCTGACCATATGGCGAGGGTTGACTTTGGCATCACAGGGGCAGGTGGTAGTCAGTAACGATAGGTTCCTCAAGAAGCAATCAATTTTCTCCAGATGTCACTCAGCTGACTTTTTTCCTGAAGCTCGCTTCGCCGGTTCACCTGCAGCTTCGAAAATATGTTTGAGAGATGGAACTTGACCGTACTCTCCTGGATATTCAAGATTGCCCCAATTTCCTTGTTGGAAAGGCGACGCCTCACCAATTCGATGACTTGACCCTCACGCTGGGTAATTCCTTGCGCCGTCGGTGCCTGGTCGACGGTCTTCAGCGCCCGGATGGAGTGTCTCGCAAAGGCCTCCAACACATTGGAGGAGATCCACAGATTGCCTTGCGCGACGCGCCGGACGGATTCTGCCAGGTGCTCGTCGATCTGCGGATACGGCACAAACCCATGAATTCCGAGGGAAAGCAATCGCACAATCTCGTCTGAAGGCTGCTCCAGGTCGAGAACAATGAACTTCGCATTGGGATGACGTTCTCTCAAAACGTGCAAGCACTCGCTCAGGGGCAGGTCGATTCCCCCGCGATCGATGATGAAGACCGGGGCGAGTCCCTCGGTCGGCTTGTGCACGACCAGTTCCTCGAGAGTGACGGCATGGAGAGCCGGGTTCTTGCCGAGTATTTCGATTAAATAACGGGCGGCAAGGCGATTCTGGTCCACGACGTAGACGGGAATCAATCCCTCTTCAATCGTGGTCTTGGCTCGATCGGCAGGTTGGTTTCGCTTGGGGGAAACCTTCGATCGCACAACCCTGAGATCCATCTTGCACCTTCTTTGTTGGCCACTGTTTGCGGCTCAGGAAGCTAGGCCGACTGGGTTAGTGGTTAGGGTCCGAAGGACCAACTGGTAAGCAGCTTCCTGCGCGCTTCATCCCGGGACCAACAACTTGTAGGCGAGATTATCTTACCCGCCCAGGCCTTCATGGTTACCAAAGATCAATTGCCGATATGAAAATAGGACATGTATCCCTTTTCAAGATGCCGCTAGGACACTGCGGAGTAACGCAGAAACACGAAGCTCTGCGCCTAGTTCCAGCGGTACGCGACACGCGTCAGAATAGGTAACCATACTGAAAGCACAGGACCGGTTCCGTCAGTTGGTTGGGTTCGATCCCTCTCCGAAGAGTCCGTAACCCACCCCGGTGTCGAGGCAAGTTTCCGCCAAAGCGAATGGGCGGCCCTCTATCTCTCGCCGGTTGCCACTCAAATCGCCTTGGAGCATTCTTGGTTTGAGGGGAGACTTCCGAAGCCTCCATTGCCTGGACGCTGCAACAAAGGTGTCGGGAGGACCCGATGTTGCAGCCCAGGCTGATTTACTTGCCGATCGCCGCTGCTTCACCAGTTTTTTCTTCTCTTCTCTACTCGGTGATGTTGCCAATGAATGGGCCAGAACGTCGCCAGACTCCACGGACAACGGTGGAAAAGTTCGTCTATATCAACATCGAACCGAGTAACGGCGGGAACGTGTTGAATGTCTCTGAGGGAGGAATTTGCTTTCATTCCATTGCTCCAGTGCAGATGGATCGGACGATCACTGTCTGGTTCTCAGAGCACAATAGACGAATCAAAATCGAGGGCGAACTGGCATGGATGGATGAAGCGCGAAAGACGGGAGGTTTGCGATTCACTTCCCTGCCCGCCGAAGCGCGCGAACCAATCCGCAATTGGATGGCTCCTCCTGTAATCACGCCTGCCGCTGATGACGTGTCCGCACGGCTACTTCCGCCGTGGCGCGCATTTGCTGGTGCTAGCGCCAGACCGGCGGAAACAAATACGAACCCTCCTGTTTCCAGGATGTTCGCGGCGATTTTTCCAAAAATAAAAGTACCGCAGCGATTGAGAGGATTCTCGGGTGGCTTAGCGACTGGACTTCTGGTTTCGGTTGTAGTGACAGCCGTGTTCCTGTTTCATGGCTATCGCCGTCAGTTCGGTGAGGCGCTGATCCAGTGGGGAGAACGATTGGCGGCAAAATCCCAGGCACAGATGCAGCCGGCGTCACCGGAGCCTCAGTTGCCGGCTCGACAGGCAGTCTTGCCCGCGCGGCAAACGGTATGGCCATCAACTGAGCTGATTCCGGTTCAACCGCCACATGAACTCTCGCCGCCAACTGTTGTCCATCCGGTTGAGTCTCAGCAGGCAAAGCTCGAGCCCGACCACCCGCCGAAGCCTCAGCCGCCGGAATTATCTACGGCCAGAAAGAGTAGCGCTAGCGCTAGCGCTATCGTTGCTGTTGCTGTTGCCGCCGCTCCTGCTCCTGTTCAAGCCCCTTCTGTCAGTCCCACTCCCAAAACTTCTATTGCTCCCGCCATACCCGCGATGTCGACACCACGTTCGACGATTTCTTTGCCGAGCCCTGTAGTCTCGCCCACCTCGAACGTCGTTTCGGCAAAGCCTCGCTCGATTCCAAAGCTGGAGCCAGAAAGCCATCCCGATGCTCAGCCCGAGCATCTTAGCGACGAAACTGCCCGGTCAACTCCGGGAATTTATCTTGAGGTCGCCAAATTCAAAGATACGCTGGGCGCCGAGAGTGCCAGGAACAGACTGATACAACTAGGGTTTCATGCAACCGTCATCCAGAAAGGCCGTCTTTGGATGAATTCTTACTTTGTGGTGGTGGGCCCTTACGGTGATGACAAAGCTGAAGCGGCACGCAAGAATCTCGCGTCCCACGGTTTCAAGACGCGAGCTTTCGAGAGGGGCTCGCGAACGTTGACCATTTACGGAGGCTGCGACACCATGAGCCGATTGTTACGTTCCGGGCCGACTCCAAGAGTTTTCGATGTGCCGGTCGCGGATTGCATGATCAGTTGGGAATCATACAGCGCCCGCGCAATCGTGAAATTTGTGCAAGACAACTATGTGATTGCCACGGCTGACGGGAAATGGGTAAGCCGCGGCCTCAGGTTCGAGCGTGACGCGTTTGTCTACAGAAAAAATGATGACGGATCCCAGACCCTGGTTGAAATTCAATTCGCCGGTATGAGCCAGGCTCTGGTTTTTGGTGAGTCATCCTGATCGACCATCCCGGGGGGACGATGTCTCGAGTCCACATTCTGCGTAGAATCAGTTCAAAGAGTTGTCCGTATTGCCTGAGTTCCCAAGTCTATTTCTCCCGGCCGAAGAAATGGTGGGAAAAACTTCTGTTCATATTTCTGCTTCAACTGGTGAGATGTCACAACTGTATGCGCCGTCACTACCGGCCTCTCATGGTCGCCACGCCGAGACATCCTGCAACCGAAACAGTTGAGCGCAAGGCGCCGCAGATCATCCCGGCGGAGGAAAGGCAAGATCGCCTGGCTTAGCTGGTGCGCAAGCGCCTGGTTAGTGGAGAATGAAACCCTTTTTCGTGCACAGGACTCAGAACTCTCCTCAGATAAGATGAGAACTTCGAAATGGAGGCAAACTCCAGACCTCGACCAGCGGTTGAAGAATTCTCGGCGTCAGTACAACAGCACCCCTCTAAGCTGGAAGACAAGCATCAACCTCAGTGGTTCTGCCCCACCAAAACAACCTCGTTGACCCTGTCCTCCGGACGGGCAGCAGGCTTCTTTCCTCCAGGCCGCCTGCGGAACTTTGTCTGTAGCTGGTCGAGGTACACGTAGTAAACCGGCGTGATGTAGAGGGTTACGACCTGCGAGAAGAGCAGGCCGCCCACTACCGCCAACCCCAAGCCGCGCCGCGAGTCTGCACCCGCGCCAAAGCCAATCGCGATGGGCAATGTTCCCATCAGGGCCGCCATGGTGGTCATCATAATCGGACGGAACCGGAGGAGCGCGCCCTGATAGATCGATTCTTCCGGACTCTTTCCTTCTGTCCGCTCGGCCTCGAGGGCAACGTCAATCATCATGATGGCATTCTTTTTGACGATGCCGATCAGCATGATGATCCCAACGAACGAATACAGATTCAGCTCCTGGTGGAAGAGGATCAGAGTCAGCAGTGCGCCCACGCCGGCGGAAGGTAAGCCGGAGAGAATGGTGATGGGATGAATGAAGCTCTCATACAGAATTCCGAGAATAATGTAGATCACCAGAATCGCAGCCAGCAGCAATAGTCCCATCCCGGTGAACGAGTTCTGGAAGGCTTGAGCCGTCCCCTGGAACGTGCCCTGGATGTCTCCTGGGAGCACTCGGTTGGCCTCGTGCTCAACCAGCCTTGTGGCATCGCCGAGAGCGGTTCCGGGCTTGAGGTTGAAGCTGATAGTCGCAGCCGGCAACTGGCCCAAGTGATTCACGGTCAGGGGACCCAGTGAAGGTACCAGCTTGGCGACAGTGTCGAGCCGAACCAGTTTGCCTGCGTTCGAACGGACGTATAGAAAGGAAAGCTTGTCAGGATTGTTCTGGAATTCCGGCAACAGCTCCACGATGACGTAGTACTCATTGTTGGGCGCGTATATTGTGCTGATCTGGCGGGTACCGTATGCGGAGTACAAAGCGTCGGAAACCTGGGCGGGCGTCAATCCAAGTGCGTACGCTTTATCGTGGTCGACTTCCACGGTGAGCTGCGGGTTCTTCACCTGCAGATCGCTGGTAACGTCCTGTAACTGCGGAAGGGCGCGGAGAGCGCTCTCCAGCTTGGGCGCGTCCCGGTAGAGTTCGGTGGTGTCGGGCGATTGCAACGTGTACTGATATTGCGACTTGGTCAAAGACCCGCCGATGCGGATGGTCGGCGGAATCTGCATGAATACGTTCAGTCCTGGAATCTGCGATACCTTCGGACGAAGCTCCTGAATGACCTCCATCGCGCTCATTTGGTGAACGCGATCTTTCTTGTCTTTCAGGCGAAAGAAAATGCGCCCCTGATTGATGGGGCTGCCGATCGAGGACATCGTGTCCCGGACGCTGGGATCGAAGCGCACCACATCGGCTACTTTCTGCTGCAACTGCATCATGTCCTGAAACGCAATTCCCTGTTGCGCTTCGGTAAACGCGAAGACCAGGCCTTGATCTTCGTCCGGAATGAACCCGGTTTTCGAGATCGTGTACAGATAGAATGTCAGGCCGATCACGACGAAAGACACCATCAGGGTCGCGAACTTGAACCGCAGGACTACTTTCAGGCTGCGGTTGTAGCCGCGCAACCAGGCGTCGAAGACGCGTTCGCTGAGATTGAAGAGCCACCCGTGGCCCGACGGCTCGTGGTAACGGAGAAAGCGGCTGCAGAGCATCGGGGTCAAAGTCAGCGATACGAATCCGGAAACCAGGATCGCGACGCCGATCGTCACCGCGAATTCATGGAGTAATCGTCCGATGATTCCACCCATGAACAGCAGCGGAATAAAGACCGCAGCCAGCGAAAGCGTCATCGAGAGAATGGTGAAGCCGATTTCGCCGGCGCCGTCCATCGCTGCCTGAAGCGGCCGTTTCCCACCCTCCATGTGGCGGACGATGTTTTCCAACATGACGATGGCGTCGTCCACAACGAATCCGACTGACAACGTCAGTGCCATCAGGGAAAGATTGTCCAGGCTATAGCCCAGCAGGTACATCACCGAAAATGTTCCGATGATGGACATGGGCAGAGCGAGCGACGGGATGATGGTGGCAGAAACGTTTCGCAGGAAGACGAAGATCACCATGATGACCAGAGCAATGGTCAGCAACAGGGTGAACTTTACGTCGTTGACCGAGGCACGAATGGAGACCGAGCGGTCATAAAGCGTGTCGATTCGGACCGCCGCCGGGATGTGTTCTTCCAGTCTTGGCAGCAGCTTCTTGATGCTGTCCACGACCGCGACCGTATTGGTTCCCGGTTGCTTTTGTATCGCCAGCACGATGGCCCGAACCCCGTTGAACCAGCTCGCGGTCTTGTCGTTCTGTACGCTGTCAATCACGCGGCCGAGTTCGTTCAGGCGAACCGGGGAGCCATTCCGATAGGCGACCGCCATGGGCCCAAACTGCAGAGCATTCATCCGCTGCCCGTTGGAAAGAATCGTGAATGTCTGGTTCTGTCCATAAAGCGTGCCTGTGGGAAGGTTGGTGTTTCCCGATTGCAGCGCTGCAGTGACTTCGTCGATCCCTATCTGACGTGAAGCCAGCGCGCTCGGATCGAGCTGCGCCCGCATGGCATATTTCTGCGATCCATACACCTGGACCTGTGCCACGCCGGCCACCATAGAGATGTTCTGGGCAATGGTGGTCTCCGCGGCCTCGTCGACATCGGACAGCTTCATGGTCGGCGAACTCAGCGCCAGATAAAGGATCGGCGAATCGGCGGGATTGACCTTCTGGAACGTCGGCGGCGTCGGCATCTCCGGAGGCAGTTGGCCACCAGCCGCTGTGATTGCCGCCTGGACGTCCAAGGCAGCGCCATCGAGGCTCCGGCTGAGATTGAACTGAATCGTGATGTTGGTCAGTCCCAGAGAATTCGTGGACGTCATCGAGTCAATGCCGGCGATGGTAGAGAATTGTTTTTCCAGTGGGGTGGCCACGGAAGAAGCCATCGTGTCCGGACTCGCGCCGGGCACAGAGGCGCTCACCAGAATCGTGGGAAAGTCCACATTGGGCAGATCACTGACGGGCAGCAATTGATACGAAAAAATACCAAAGATCAAAATTGCGGCCATGACCAGCGTGGTCATAATGGGCCGGTCGATAAAGAGCTTGGAGATACTCACAGCCCGCCTCCGACAGGACCGCCGGCAGCGGTCGGAGTTCTGGGCAGCGTGTCCTGCACCATCACTTTTGCGTTCGGGGACACGCGCAGCTGGCCGTTAACAATCACGCGCTCACCCACCTTCAATCCGTCCGAAATCAGCGTCAGATTCTGATACGCTCCCGCCGTCTTTACCGGACGCGATTCAGCCGTGCTATCGGTTCTGACGACATATACATATTCGCCTTGCTGCCCGCTTTGAATCGCCTTCGTCGGGACGACGACAGCATCCTTCTGGGTCGAGAGCACCAGCGCAACATCTACAAACTCTCCGGGCCACAGACGCCGATCCTTGTTCTGAAACGTAGCTTTCAGCTTGAACATACCTGTCGTGATGTCGACTCCGTTGTCAATGAAAGTCAAGCGGCCTTCTGCCGGATTGTCCGATTGTCCCTTGGGATAAGCCAGAACTTTGAGCTGTCCGGAGGAGAAGCGGTGCCGCACCCGATCCAGATTCGCTTCCGGCACGGAGAAGGTGACATAGATCGGTGTGACCTGGTTCAACTGCAGCAGATAGGGCGTGTCGTTCGCCTTTACCAGATTGCCGAGATTGATCATCAAGGCTCCGGTTCGGGCATTAATGGGAGCGACGATATCGGTGTATTGCAGTTGCACACGAGCAGCGTCAGCGGCGGCACGGTCCGCATCCACCGCGGATGCATCGGCCTTGGCCTGCGCACGCAATTGCTCAGCCTGTTCATGGGAGACAATGCCTTGTTTTTCCAGGCCGGAGTAGCGGTCCGCCTGCATCTTTGAATTTTCCGCCTGCGCCTGATCGTGCTTCATCTGATTGATGGCTTTTTCAAGGTCGGCCTGGAACGGCCGCTTGTCCAACTGAAACAGCGGTTGACCCTCGCGTACATCCTCTCCTTCCTTGAAAAAGATCTTCTGGATTTGACCGTTGACCTGGGACCTGATTTGCACGGTCTGGTAGGCTTCGACGTTGCCGATGGCCTGGATCTGAACCGGAATGTCGCGCCGCTCAACGCTGGCCACAACCACCGGCGCAGGCGGACGCCCCCCCGAACCGCCGGCGATCGGGGCTGCGTCCTTGGTCCCGCAACTGGATAAGAAGAGGACAGCCGTCAGAGGGAAGAACAAGATCGACGACCGCAGTCGCTCGATGGCGCGTTTCATGCCGGCTGGCTCCAAAACATCATTATTGTATATTGACGGGCTGGACCAATCCCGGTCAGTGAGCGTTACTGTAAAAACCCCGCTCCCTGAGGGTCGAAAACGAGTGTTGTCCGTTGCTGCGGCAGGACTGCGGCTGCCCGATTTTCTGGACGGGACATTGACCAGCATCGGGTCAGGAGAGGTCTGTAAGTGCTTGAAAACTTGGTGCGGTTAGTCGTGGATTGAACCGGCGACGAACAATGGGGTCTGCCGTCTTTCGAATGCATCGATTGGACTTTTCCCCATCTTCCCGCTCAAACCCTCGTTTTATTAGTCCAAACGATCCAATTGTCTCTGGGGCTTGTTCGTCCAGCCTGGTTTCGTCCAGCCTGGTGTGGAGAAGAAACATCGATTTTGCACCACCTCTCAGCCACTGAGACTAAAATTCGAGCAGAGGGACAAGCCATGCAAACGGAAAGTGAATCCAAACCGAACTCCGGCGCGCCACAGGCGGCAGAGCATGTTGCAGCAGCACATGATTTGCTAAAGGCTCTGCGGGACAAGATCGGTGAGCATCCCGAAATTGGACAGGCCATTCATAAACTTGAAACAGCGCTGGCCATCCTCGAAGTGCAAACGGGCGGAATGCTTTGAGGGACGGCCGGCCTCTGTCAGAACATCGCGGCCGGCCTCTGTTCAGGAAGCAATGGCGTAGGCGCGGCGAGGTATAAACGTGCATACAAAACACCCTCAAGCGCACGCGCACCTCAATGACCGCTGCGGACCTCAATAACGATGGAAAAAATGGACCCGGGCGTCACCAGTCCAGCGACGCCAGATACGGAAAAACCGTTGCCCCTTCCTAGAACGAAAGCCTTGCGCTGACCTGAAGTTCGCGGCCCGGCGTCATCGCCATCGTGATCGTCCCGAACTGGGGGGTGTTGACGAATCGGTTCGGGGTGCCCAGGTTGGTCTTGTTCAGCGTGTTGAAGGCTTCGGCACGGAACTGGAGCCTGGCTCTTTCCGAGAGACTAAACGAACGTGCCAAGGCCAAGTCCAAGCTTTGCTGCCGCGGACCATACACGGAATTCCGGCCCGCATTGCCATAGGTAAAGGCCGCAGGCGTAGCGAAAGCCGCAGGGTTGAACCACTCCGCGGCTGTGCGCGTACCCGGGCCAAATATGGGTTGTCCAGTGACATTCGCACGAATGGGGTTCTCTCCCAGCACCGTGCCGGAATTCGCCGTGTCGCCGAACACGGAGATGGTAAACGGCATTCCGGATTGAACCTGGTAAATGGTCGAGAAATGCCAGTTCTGCGTTGCTATCCGCGCCCATTCTGTGCGACGAACAGCAGGAATGTCGTAGACGATGCTGACCGCGAAGCGATGGCGCACATCACAGCCCGGCCCTTTTCGGTTGAGGTTAGGTTGTTTTGCGGAATGGCGGCACGACGATGGGCGAACGAAAGTCAGGCGCGTCGGTCAGGTTCTTGGCGTAGGTATAGTTGGCCAGAAAGCTCAACCCGTTCGAATAGCGGCGCCGTACGTTGACGTAGCCCGCGTCGTACCAGCTTTGCGCGGTGTTCTCCAACAGGTTGATCGTGCTGACAGGAAAAGTCTGGCTCTGGATGACGGCGGTCGTGCTACCCGGCGGCAAATCAGTGTCGGGAACAAATGTCAGCGTCTTGAACGGACGTCGGGGCCCCAGAGGACCGGGTCCAGGAAGCGTGTTATTGATCAAGTGCGACCTCTGCAAGTGAAAGCCGCGGGAGCCGAGATACCCGATTTCAACGGACGTGTCCTTCCCCAGGCTCTTTTGCACCGAACCGTTCCACTGCTGAACGTATTGTGCAGGGGCATGGGGATCGAATGCGGTAAAGCTCACCGTCGTTGCCGGTAGTGCGCCCGTACCCAGGACCGGAGTGCCGAAATTCAACCCGCTCGCAAAGAGTGCGGCCGGAGGAGTGAAATTGTCCGCTTGCTGTGTTTCCGGAAATACATACGGTACATTGTGCCGCTGGTTGCACCAGGTATTCTGGTCCACAGGCGTGTAGAAGATGCCATACGATGCATGAAGCACGAGGCCGCGATTGGGAAGGTTCTTGGCGAGTCCGATACGAGGCGCAAAGTTGTGCCGGTTCGCATACATCAGCCCTTTCGGGTATCCGTTCTGGCCACCCACGAACACGGAAGGTACGCCACCCTGAAAAATCAGGTTGGTGTTGGTATTGTCCTTGTCGTACAGCGGATTTGAGTATTCGTACCGTACGCCCAGGTTCAGCGTGGTCGTCGGCGTGACCTGCCAGCTATCTTCGATGAAGGCGTCGCTGCCCCAATTGCGCAAATTCATTTGCGGGATGCCGGCCTGGCGTTGCTTGACCGCTGGCAGACTCAAAAGCATGCTTGCGAATCCGGAACCGCTCCCATTATTAAAGCCAAATTCGGTGGTGTAGCCGTTGGTGTATTGGTAGTAGCCGCGGTTTTGGAAAAACCCCCACATCGGCCACGTGTACCAATGGAAATCGCCGCCGAATTTGATTCCGTGACGTCCATGCTGCCATGCGTAGGCGTCCCGGAATTCATACATCGTGTCCCAGGCATGCATCGGCGTAGCGGCAAACGTATCTCCAATTCCGGTGTAGCCCTGGGCGGCGAACCAGGGAGCCCCCCACGCGTTTGGACCCCCGAACCCCACCCCCTGAATACGCAGAGCGCCAACGATGTCATTCACTCCATCGTTTTGCGACGTGCGATCCATCGACAAACGGGAAACTGCAAACGACCCAATGTTGACCTTGTTGGGGGCGAAGATATGGTTCCAGGAGATCACCGCCTGCTGCGAACGATTATCGAAGTTTGCTCCGAATCCCGGAAGATCTTCCGTTGTGGCGGTCACCCCGCTGCTCGGCGAAAACCCATTCTCCGTGCCGATGCTGTACCGTCCAAAAATAGTGTCATCGTTCGAGAAATTGTGGTCCACGCGAACCGTGCCCTGGTCCTGGACGTGCGTCTCGTTGCGCACATCGAGGTAATTGTTCGAGTCCGGGGTCCCCGGCATCATCATCATCATGTTCGGTTGGGGCACGTACTTGAGCAGGAAAGCCGTCAGAAGAGGGTTCATCCGGTTCGACGGGATTTGATTGTTGGGAAACTGAGAGCGGGTGTAGGGAAAATTTGCCGGTCCGGTTGGTTTGGTCGGATCAAAGCTCGGATTCGCAACGGCGGTCGTAGGATCGTAGATGTTGATACCGCTCATACTGAAATCGCCCTGGATTTCATCCGGTGTAGGCACGGTCAGAATCTGCGCATCCGCTTGTGACAAACGGAGACCTTCATAGTTCAGGAAAAAGAATGTCTTCTTCCCGACCAGCGGTCCTCCGAATGACGCTCCAAAGTTGTTCTGCACAAGATGATTGTTTCCCATGGAACCAAAAGTGCTGGCATCCATCCCTCCGTTGCGAAGAAACTCGTAGACCGTCCCGTGATATTGGTTAGAACCGGAGTGGGTGACAATGTTGATCTGACCGCCGCCCGCTCCTCCCATATCAGCGGTGTAGCTGCTGGTTTCCACCTGGAATTCTTTCACCGCATCGGGCGAGGGGCTCAGATTCTGGGTGTTGAAAGTTGGATCCGTGTTGGTCGCGCCGTCCAGCAGGAAAAAATTCGCATTGGGTCGACTGCCGCCAATCACAACCGCAGAGCGCTGGCCGGGACGCCAGTAAAGAGGGTTCGTCGAGCCGGTTTGTGCGCCAAAACCCACGTGGGCGCCGGGTACGGTCAGCACTAGATCGATCAGCATGCGCCCGTTGAGCGGCAACTCGCGGATGGACTTGGGCTCGATGACTTCCCCAACGCTGGCATCGGCGGTGTGCAAAACCTCACTCGCACCCGTGACAATGACTCCCTGCTTGACGGAACCCAGGACGAGGTTGATTGCCACTGTCAGTTTCTGCCCTACCTCAAGCCGAACCGGTTGCTTGAGTGGAGCAAAGCCAGGTGCCTCGGTTTTCAGTTCATAGTCATCCGGCAAGAGCGCCTGGGCTTCGAACCGGCCGTGTTGGTCCGTAACGAGGTGGCGGACCGCGCCGGTGCTGGCGGCAGCAGTTGGATCGCAGGTTCCAGAACCGGCGAGGCGGTTCCGTAACCGTACCCGTTACCCCCGCATAGTTGCTTTGACCGAAGGCGGATAGCGCGAACCCAAGAACTAGCAGCAGCAATTGCTTTTGCATGGACTCATCCTTCCAGAAAACGTGCGCACCAGGCACACCTCCGCGAACCTTGGGGAGGTTTGGGAGCTCAGTTTCGGTGTCAATCGGCTGATTGTTCGCACAGCGTTGCTCGTCAACGTAGCCGCGAAGAACCGATCTATCAATAATAAGAAAGCACTAGGACACGCACTCCGGACCGATGGATGGTTGGCGACTTGGCGGCCAACCTGACCGAGCTGGGTCGAGACATTTATCAAAACTCCGCAGTCAGTGCCCGCTATCCCGATTGGGTCTACAGAGAAGTCCCGATAGGCGGACCGATCGCATGATCCGGCAGAATCAATCTCAAGACTCAAATGATGAGGTGGTCTACGGAGTTCACTGTATTGATCCGGAAGCCCGTGTGCACCACAATGCCATTTCATTCCACGCGGAGTTTGCTTATGGCACACCTGACTGTGCAGGAAGTCATCGATAAAATCAGGACGAATTATCCTCGTTCGCAAGACCAGCGAGCGAAAGACCAGCGAGCTCAAGTTATGCGGATGGAATACCAGCCACACCGTCCCGAGTTTTACATCCCACGTCTTGCCCGATCCATTGTTAGCTTGCGGTTCGGTGGTTTGACCAAAGAGAGCTGAGACACTCGACACCAACCTAAAATCCTGGGATTTGACGAACACGGTTCGGCATGACTGGCGCCCGTCGCCTGGCTTGGGCTTCGTGCAGCCCCTCAAATAGCGTACCGGTCTGATCACGGTTGCTTGTGGTCGAGAGTCGCTGGTTGCTTCTTCTGGTTACGCCGCTTTGGTTTTAGCCTCTTTAGCCTTAGCCTCTTTGATTGCGGAAAGGTGGATCACTGCGGCGGCGGCCGTGAATTTGATTGCGGCCTTTTCATCGGACATATATTTCTCCACCGTGGGCAATGCCGATGGATCGCCTCGTTTCGCAAGAGCTTCGAGTGCAGCGACCTGGACTATCCAGCTTTTGTCGCCGGTTGCCTCAGCGAGCGCTTTGGTCGTGGCGGGATCGGGGTCCCTTGCCAGCACCCTGGCGGCGGCGGCACGAACCGGGGAAGCGTCATCTTTCGCGATCGCCTTAACCGCTCCCCATCCGATGCCGGCAAAAGGAATGAAACCGATGCCTTCCTGAAAGCCGAGCTCTGCCATCTTTTTAGGATCGTGCAGAAGCGACTTTTGAGCCCCGATCAGACCCTTTCCCGTCTTCCTCTGGCCATTCAGGACTTCGTAGTACACCTCGAATGCGGCATCGTCATGCAGGAGGTCGAGGGAGTGAGCGGCGGCGAGCACTACAGCCGCATCCTCATCATCCATCGCTGTTTTCAGCTTAGGGATACTCTTCCTTGACTTCATATTGCCTAATGCAGCCGCGGCTGCCGCACGCACTTCCGGCTTTTCGTCAGTCAATGCCTTTTCAGCCAGCCTGGTGCTTCGGAGGTCATTCGGAATCAGGCCTAAAACGAGAATCGCCGTGGCCCGATCGCCCGTCTTGTCGCCGGTACACGCATCTTCAAGTATCTGCCAGGCATGCTCCCTTGGTGTCGTAGAAGCTTTGGTGCGCAGTGGAGTCGCCGCAACCGGCGGAGTCGTTGACGGCTGTGTGGGAGGAGGGTTCGGCGCTGGGGGTGTACTTGAAGCGGGTTCCTGTGGTGCCGGCTCCGGTTGCTGTGCGAAAGCAGCGGCTTGCCGCTGCGGGAACAATAACGCCGCCCCAAGGAGCGCAAAGGCAGGAATCTGGTGAAGTCTTTTTTGCAGTCGTTCAGTCGCTGTAAGAGTAAGGTGGCGGATCATTCTGAAATGCCATGTACCCGCGTGGGGTAAGCCGGATCGTACCACGCACAGCTTCCTCAACTTGCCCCTCATTCCTTAGCTCCGCAATGATCTCACGCGCGAACGAAGAGTCTACAGCCTCCTTTGATAAGCTCACAAAATTCTTTGGATCTTCCCGATATCGCTGAGCCAGTTTGAATCGAAGTCCGTCGCGGAACAGGTCTCGTTGCATATGCGGCCACCTCCTACCTAGTGTGCACGATGCTATTCCGGCCGGGGCATTGAAGAAATGGCCCTTCCGTGCCAGTCCAGTACTCCAAGGGCTGAGTACTCCTGGGTCTAACCACGGAGGCAAGTGCTGGCGGATGCTCACCGAGCCTGGTGGTGGGGCGTGGGGTGAAACGGAATAGGAACCGAGTAAAACTCGCTCTGCACAGAATTGTTCATGCATGTGTGGATCCGGTGAAAGTCATAGCAATATCCACACAATAATTTGCCACAGCATTCCCTGCAGCAGCTGGAACAGACCGAAGCTCTGCAATCTGCGCATTCGGCTATGGCGATCCTGCCACAATGCTCGCCTTCTGCTTTACCAGTCGAGCCGTACTCGATCGTGCAAAACAACGGCGTCATGGCGGAATTGGATTCCCGGTGCCAGAGCCTCGTTGTCTACCGAGCCCAATCCGCTTGTCCATGCTGAAAACTTCGAGGACGACGGCAGACCGGTTCAACATGTTAAGAATGCAGGGTTTAGATCCGGGTTTCGAGGGTTCGGTGGCGATCACCCGGACATACAGAACTTTTTCCAGGTTCTACCGGATAATCCGGAGGCACGGCGAGCTAAGTGGCGGGGGGTAATCGACGTAATAAGGTTCCTACGGATTGCTTCGGGTATCTGCTATGGAAGAAGCGGGGGCCGCATTTTTCAGTCGTTCAAGGTCGGTCTGAACTTCTGACCATTTTTTAGGCTGTCGTTTCATGGCATAAGGAGCATCCGGATGCCCGAAGAATTCCAGAAGTTCGGCCCTTACCTCGGGTGACGCGCCCGTGAAATTCTGCTTCGCCAGTGTGTCCAGCAATTTTGCGTGCGCCTCATCGCTGAGCCGATATTTTCCCGGCTCTGTTGCTTCGCCAGTGTCAAAATTGTCGTTGGGCAATTGCGGTTGGCCACGCCCTATCTGGCTCAGCAGTTGCCGATAGCGATCGAGCGTTGCGTTGAAGCTCGCTTCAAACATTCGTTCGGTCTCAGGCGTAGGCGTTCTGAGTTCAAGGACTTTTAGGGGTCCGATCTTGGGAAGAATTCGAAACAGGAAGGCAAGGAATCTTTCGCCAAGAGTTGGCATCTGATAGTCCTTCCCCCAATTCTTCTGGTAACTGGCGCGCGAAAGATTATAGATAAATTTCTTTTTCGTAATGCCGGGCTGATCCTTCATGATCTCATTTTTCTTCAGGCTCCAACCAATCCGTGTTGCCTTGGGAAGAAGCTGGCTGACGTCATGACGATATGAATTGATTACCTTATTTTCTTCAGAAAGAACGGTTTTGAGATCCAAGCCGTACGTTTCCTGGAACGCTTGTTCCAGTAGCGGAACCGACACTCCGAACCCGATAAAGTCGTGGTAGCTATCCGGAGCGTAGCGTCCGCGCGCTACTTCCAGCACGTCGAATCCAAATTCCGTTTTCACGTGGGCCAGGCGGTCTTGTTCGTACGTGACCGAGTCCCCGTATTTCTTTTTCAGCTTGTGATACAGCAGGGGTACGGCGCGATTGGTGCCGATGGGGTGGCCCTCATTGTCAGCGGCGTAGTGCGCCAGAGCTCCGAGCGCAAAGGCGTAGTCATTGATGTCTTTGGAATCGCGGAGAAGGGCCAGGATGAAATCTCCAGTTCGCACGTAGTGCGTCAGGTCGCTGAAGAAAAAGCTTCCATGCGGGTAGTACCCCATGTCCTGGATAATGGCCCCGCCGTAGGCATAGCCGTGCGCCTCTTTGAGTTCCGCTGGTGTCGACCCTGGAAAACGGTTTAAGAGCAGTGGACGTATGTTGGTGTCCCACGCACTGTCAACGATCGCTTCATGCGCAAGGACGGCGTAGGCCTCGGTGTCGCTCGGAAAGCCCAACGCCAGGACTAGCGCCATGACAATGGAAAAGGCTCTGCCTGACAACCAGCGTGGCTCTCGTCCATTCTGCCCATGTGAACCTGCCATAGTTCTTGGTTCCCCGGAATCGTGCACGAATTGGATGCTGGCCGCCCAAAAACAGGCCGTACCGGAGCACGCAATCTGCACACTTCCACCGGTCATAATTGCACGAGTTCTCCCTGCCTGGAAAGAGGCCCCTCCAGCCTACCTCCGATCGCATAACCGCATCGAAAGCCCGCAATGACCAAGTTATCCCGACTTTTCGTCATACTCTGTGCCTTTGTCGCATGCGTACCCGAATGGGCCAATTCGCAGGCCGCAAATTCGCAGTTGCCAGACAGTCCCTCCCATACAAGGGAACTACACGGCGAAGGCGCAGACTCTCCCTCAAACCGGGAAGTCTCATGGCGCAGCCTGCCAAAGGATTTCCTTCACGATCAGAAAGGCATTTGGCTGTTGTTTCCTGCCCAACTCGCGAAGGGACACTATTGGCTCCCCACACTAGCCATCGCAGGCGGTACGGCCGGGTTGATCGTCGCCGATCCCCACGCCATGCCTTATTTTCGTACTCATGCGCGAAACCTGGATGATGTGAATGACACATTTGATGCCCCAATCACCAGTGCAGAGGTCATTGCCTTGCCGGTCTCGCTGATGGTTGCAGGCTACGCCCGGCATGACCCGTATCAGGTAGGTACGGCATTGCTGGCGGGAGAGGCTTACGCGGACAGCGCCGTCGTTGACCTCGCGATCAAGGCCATTACTCGCAGAAAACGTCCTTCTGACGTACCCGACGGCGCTCCATTCAATGACACATTCTTCAGCGGAGGAAAATCGCCGTTCAAGGGAAGCAGTTTTCCCTCCGGGCACGCAGCCGGTGCTTTTGCCATAGCTACGGTAGTCGCGACGCGCTACCACAATCACCGCTGGGTACCCTGGGCGGTTTATGGGTTCGCGACCGCAGTCAGCCTTTCTCGAATCACCACCAGTGCTCACTTCCCCTCGGACGTGTTTCTTGGTGCAGCTCTCGGTTATACCATCACACGCTATCAGGTGCTACGCCCCCGGTGAATGATGACGCGGCGGCTACTTTCATTTTGAAGAGGACAAGAACGAAGGCCGAATCGCTTCGGCCTTCGTTTGGTGTGGCCCGGAGATAACTTACTTGCACGATTCGCTGACCATCTTTACTTGCGTGACAGTCAAATGCCCGTGTTCGCTATTGCTTTTCGTCATGCCGCTGTCGTTTGCGGCATCCTTCGCATCTTCCTTCATGTTGTGAGCGGTTGGATTGGAAACTACCCCGGTCGCAGTCACCGTGTGACCCACATGCTCGGCGAGGGCCACTTTACTGCTCTGGACCTCCCATGTGCTTCCGTCGTTCCCGGTAAGCACAAACTCCTTGGCGTTATCACCCTGGGACAAGCATCCCGTGACATCTCTTACCCCCGCCTTTTCCTTCGCAAATCCGAACGTGCAGAAGGCAAGAATCACGCATAACAGGATGTTGATTTTCATATTTTCTCCTTTCGACACAAGTCTTGCGGGACTGAGATGACAAAAACACGGGATCCGCTGCACCGAGGGATGGATTTCGGCGTGACGTCCGAAATATGACACACGCCACTTAAAATCAATGACTTGGGTTCGTTGAATTTTCTTCAATTCGCGGTTGGTTCGTGAGACAATTTTGGCAGAGCCTCCCCCATGTACTTGCGGCTAGCCTTCTGGACTTTGTCCATGGCTTATACGTCCGTTCTCTTGTCCCAAGGCACAGGCGGTGCCTCGCCCGGCAGAATGTTGACCGCCGCAGTCCTCGGCGCGACCCTCGGTTTTAGCCTCGGCGGCATGTTCGTCAGTCGACGCACGCGCAAGCGAAGCTGAGCACACTCCCACCCCCGACAGTCAAACAATGGCACAGCAAGCGGCGAGGTAATCGCTCGCCTTGCAGGCAGATGCCCTGGAAAACCTACAGCTTGTTTTCCTGGAAGTCGGTACTTTACCTGATCGCGCCCGACTCACCCAGCGGTGATAATTGGTACAGGAGAAGCCTCAGGAGAAGCCCATGAAAAGCCTCAAGCTATGCTCGATAGCGATGGCACTGGCAGTCGGCATAGGCTGCTCCCGGACGTCTATTTTAAAGTCGCGGGGTGCGTCGCACGGCGTTGTCACGGAGGAGGTTTCTCTCGTGCCCACTCAAGCGAAACCTTCGCCATGCATCAAATGGGAAAAGGGTTCTGGGAGATTGAGCAAGCTTCCTCGAAAAGCTGCCGGCGTTGCGGTGTCGAGAGACCCGCATAAACCCCTTCAGGCCAAGAACGAAAGCCGACTACCTCTCTGACACAAATCGGCTTGCCATTGCGAACTGGTTAGCGTCGGGCCGCCGATCTGGGTTTTTTCGGTCCCGGACTGTTTCACCACCCCATGCTTCCGCCCGGACCGAACATGGGTAAAGAGTTGATGTTTTGGGTCTTTTGCGCAACTCCTTTCACAATCACGATTCGGCCTTAGCCAAGACTCCTCGTATCCTCCGAAATCCGCTACCCTAGCGGCTTTCCAGCGATGGCCGTCTATTTGCTAGAGGCATGTCGGACAGGTGCCCTTTGCCAAGCTATCCCCCCGAGAACGCTGTGCAAAGTCAGTTGCTCGGCTATTTTGGATTGCGCGAGAACCCCTTTGGAAGTACTCCCGACCCGCGCTTCCTCTTCCGCAGTGAAACTCACAATGAAGCGCTCGCTTCGTTGATCAACGGGATCGATTGTGAGTTCGGCTTCCAGGCGCTGGTGGCGCAGCCCGGGATGGGGAAGACTACGCTGTTATTCAGCTTCCTGGAGGGATTCCGCGCCACCGCCTATACCGCATTCCTCTTTCAACCGCAGCTCGAACCGCACGAACTGCTGCAGTCGCTGCTGTTCGAACTGGGAGCAGGCTCTGAAGATACGTCGGTGCGCAAATTGTCCGAGCAGATCAACCAGCTACTGGGGCGCGCGGCGACAGAGCATAAACGCGTGATCGTGGTTGTGGACGAAGCCCAGAACCTCGACTTTTCGGTACTGGAAACCTTGCGGCAGCTCTCGAATTTCGAAACCACCCGGGTCAAGCTCATGCAGATTATTCTCGCCGGGCAACCGCAGTTGGTGAGGTCGCTTGCGGCGCCGGAACAGGAACAATTGCGCCAGCGGATTTCCAGCGTCGGCCGCTTGAGCCCGCTGAGCCTCAACGAAACGCGGGACTATATCAATCATCGGCTCAGAACCGCAGCCTACATGGGACCTGAGCTCTTCACCATGGGAGCGGTGCGGGACATCTGGGAAAACGCCAAAGGCGTGCCCCGCAGAATCAATACACTGTGCTTCAATGCCATGCTGCTTGGGTTCAGCGCAAGAAGAAAATTGATTGACGAGACCATTCTCGCAGAGGCCGCTGAAGGCTTAGACATGTCCTGCGTGCTGGCTGACATGTATCGCATGGATCCGTCGCTTGTAGTGTCCCAGCCAAGTAGAAAGGTTCAGCCGATCAGGGAAACAGCACCTTTAGAGACAGAGAATGCGGTACCAGTGAACTTGCCGGCGGCGCAGGGCGACCGCTGGACGAAATCGAAAATCGAACCTGCACCTGTCCCTTCCGGCAACGGGAACAGTACAGGCGCAGGCGAAAATATTCCGCCGGCGCTGGTCGAAGCCATCATGCGGATCAGCCAGACCCTTGAGGAACAGAAGCTCCTCCTGGCAGCAAAACCAATTCCGTCCGAGGCAGTGCCTCCGGCAACTGTTTCCGTCCCGCCGCCCACCACCCCCGCGGCGGCGGCGTTGGGCAAACTCGAGCAAGGACCGAGCGAAAACCCTGGAGTTGCATGCGAGGTTTCCCAACCCACGCCCTCCGCGCTCGACTCGAAAGCGCCGGCGGGAATTTCGAGTGAAAGTTTAGCCAGCTTGAAAAAGGAATCGCCGCCAAAGCCGGGGACAGGCGTCGTTTCTGAACAACAGATGGCGACACGCAAGTCTGTGCAGCCTGAAAAAATCACGGTGGAGAAAGAAGTTCTCCCGGAACGCAAGGTTGCCCGCAGCGATCATCCTCGAGCGAAGAAGGGCCCTCAAAGGGTGGGTTCCTGGATGAAGGCTCTGGGTTTGGCCGTGGTCACATGCGTTCTGACCCTGGCAGTCGTCGAAACATCGCCGCGACAGAATTCGGCGCAGGCCAATGCCGCGGAAACAGGTCCGTCCACTTCGGAGGAAAGCGATTCGGCTCCAGGGCATTCTGTGGTCCACGGATCGCCCACTTCACTCACAAGCGCACCGATACGACCACCTCAAGGCAGCGCTACCACCTCGCACTCCAGACGAGAGGTTGGCTCCAACGAGTTCAACGACGTGACCGTCCGTAAATTTCCGGTGGATTCGGTTGTCAGGCCCGGGAGTTCGAGCGCCGCGCAAGACTCAAGAGACATTTTCTTCGACCAGAACAGCGCCGTAATCGGCGACCAGTACCGTCTTGCTCTGCAGCAGATTGCCGACGCGCTTGCGAAAGATCCCGAGGCCAGCGCGATCCTCGAAGGTCACACTGACGCTTCCGGTTCCGAGTCCTACAACCTCGACCTCTCCACTCGCCGCGCCATCGCGGTGCGGGAAGCGTTAATCAATGACTTTAATGTTTCCAGCACGCAGCTCACTACGATGGGCTCGGGATCGGCGACTCCAATCCAGCCGAATTCGAGCGCCGAGGGACGCGCACAAAACCGTCGCGTGTCAGTCCGCTTCGTGCGGCTGCGCGAATAGTCAAACCTTGTTTCAGGTTTCGGCACCATCTCCAAGGCAGCCGAGACCCCGGACCTCACTTGCCGGTGGTTTCGCCAGGATAGAGACCTTAACAGGCAAAAACGATGATTTTATTGTTGGCGTCACCGACGGGATTTGAACCCGTGTTACCGCCGTGAAAGTGTGGCAGAGCAGTGTAACGGATAGGAAATCGGCGGCATGGATAGCGCCGTACAGCACTGTTGGGGACCCAGGGGAACGGTTAATGGACGCTTATTGGACGCGCAGAAACCGTTCAGGGCACCCTTGTCTCATTGCCGACATCAAAGGGCTAAAAGGGCTATATGGATGCCTAAACCCTCGTTTGAAACAGCCATTCCTCTTTGTTTGCAATAGACCTATCAACGGTGGATTCTTCTTGCCAAGCTGAATTAAGGCTACAAGAATGCGGTGGTTTCAGTTGTGAAATTTCGGTAAGCATTGGGAGCCCTAGTCTGCCGTGGCCCTTCATTTATTCAGGAGAAGTCGGCACCATTGCAGCTACTCTGAAGGAGTCTCCTCTATTCGAGCCGGAGACCAGTCATTGTCATTGCCATCGCCCCGGTGACAGCGAAAAGAGGCCTTGCGTCTCCCATTGACGCCCGAGGTGTTCGGAGTACTTCAGAATCTCGTTGCAGACGAACGCCGGTGGGTGACCCAGCAAGTGCCTGTCTGACTGTTCGAACCCACAGAGGAGGATTATCTGCGGGGCAGTTGTAATCCGCTCCGCTGACATCTGTATCTCGCTGGCGAAGGGACGCCACAATGGGAACTCCTGGCAGGGTCTCTCGGAAATGAGCGGCAAGCTTGCATCGTTCTTCCCATGGCGCGCCGTGACCGATCACGACGACGCCTACTGATTCATGCGAGAGATCGAGATTTCGCGCTGCGCGCGAGCCGAGAGCAGAGATTACGGGATGTCCAAGCGATCGGAGGATCTCGTCACGAATTGACAACAGGCTCTCACGAAATTCAATCTGCACTATCGTTGTCATGGTTTTCCGGAGCGTCTGCCCTCGGAACAACTTTGCGCCGAGACTCGGCGCAACCTTGGCTTCTTCAAGTAGGAACACCAAGTTTTGGCAGTAGCCATTGAGTCAAGACCACGTAGGCGACAAGGAATGCCACTCCCCAAACCCAATTGGGCATGTTCACTAACTCCTATCTGCCAACTCCTAGTTTACGTAGGAACGTCATCATCGGGCACCAGTTCGTGAATCCAGACTGAAACAGATTCAGCCCAACAAAGGCCGTGAACAGGTACCAGTACGGGCTTACGTAGTGCCCAAGTGCCAGGGACAACAGGATAAAGCTGCCAGCGATCAAACGAAGTGTTCGTTCTACGGTCATAGCGGTTCTCCTTCAAAACAAATTGGTCCTACGCAATTTCGCATTGCGGAGTTTCGCATTCAGCCACATTTTCCGGCGCATGCGGATGCATCGGTGGAAACGATTGTCCCCTCTGAGAGAGGTAATAAAGAACCGGCACTGCCATTCGCGATAGAACGGTAGAGGCGACTTCTCCTGCCATCAAGGACAGAGCCAACCCCTGAAAAATCGGATCGAACAGGATCACGCTCGCTCCCACCACCACGGCGGCTGCGGTGAGCAGCATTGGGCGGAAGCGCACCGCGCCCGCATCGACAACGGCGTCCTCCAGCGACATTCCCTGGGAGCGGCGCAGTTCGATGAAATCCACGAGAATGATGGAATTGCGAACGATAATGCCGGCTCCAGCGATGAAGCCGATCATCGAGGTGGCAGTGAAGAATGCTCCCATCAAGGCGTGCGCCGGGAGAATGCCAACCAGCGTCAACGGAATGGGTGCCATGATGACCAGCGGAGTCACGAACGACCGGAACCAACCCACGACGAGCACGTAGATCAAGACCAGGACAGCCGCAAAGGCGAGTCCCAGATCGCGGAAGACTTCCACCGTGATGTGCCACTCACCATCCCACTTCATGGAGAAGTGGTCGGTGCGCTCAGGCATGGTCGTGCCCTTGTATTGCTTTACACCATAGCCGTCGGGCAACTTGATTTTGTCGATGGCTTCGCTCATCTTCATGATGGCGTACACAGGGCTCTCTTCTCCGCCCGCCACATCTCCCGTCACATAGACAACGGGCTGCAGATTCTTGCGATACACGCTGGTATCGATTGTCGTTTGTTGAAGGCTCGTCACTTCCTGCAGGGCGATTTGCCCACCGGAAGGCGTCGGCAGCTTCAGATTGCCAAGGTCTTCGATCCCAGAGCGATCCGGGCGCGCCAGTCGCACTTCGATAGGGATGTCTTCTCGTGAACGGGAATCATGAAGCAATCCCGCGTTGGCGCCGCCGAGCCCGACCTGCAGAGTGCGCGTTACGTCGGCGGGTGAGATACCGTGGAGCGCTGCCTTGTCCAGATCCACCTTCATGTCGTACTTGATTTGCGGGTCTTCGACGTACCAGTCCACGTCCACGACGCCTGGCGTTTGCTGAAAGACCTTCTTGACTTGAGCGGCCAGTTCAATTTGCCCGTTGTAGTCAGGCCCATAAACTTCGGCGACAAGAGTTTGCAAGACGGGCGGACCAGGCGGGACTTCCGCGACCTTGATGCGCGCCCCGAACGGGGCGGCAATCTTGTCCAACTCCGGTCGCAATCGTCGTGCGATCTCGTGGCTCTGTGCCTTGCGATCGTGCCGCGAGAGCAGATTCACCTGGATATCAGCCTGATTGGGCTGATTGCGCAAGAAGTAATGACGCACGAGTCCGTTGAAGTTGTAAGGGCCGGAGGTCCCGGCATAGATCTGATAATTGATAACCTCGGACTGCTGGCCGAGATACTGTCCCAGGGCCTGCGCCACGCGAGTCGTCTGTTCCAGCGGGGTGCCATCGGGCATGTCGATAATGACCTGGAACTCACTCTTGTTGTCGAAGGGCAGCATTTTTACGCGAACCCATTTCAACGGGACAAAAGTGACCGCGGCGAGCAGCAACAACACGACACCACCAAGAAACATCCAGCGACGGCGCGCATCGCGGATGAGCGGGTTCATCATCCGGCGGTACAGGCGGGTGGTCCAACCTTCGGTCTCGTGCCCGGAATGAGCGCTATCGCCCGCGTGTCTCCGCAGCAGCCTCAACGCCGCCCACGGAGACACGACGAAAGCGACAATCAGCGAAAACAACATGGCCGCTGATGCTCCCACTGGAATCGGGCGCATGTACGGACCCATCAGGCCGCGCACGAATGCCATGGGCAGGATGGCGCCGATTACCGCGAACGTGGCAAGAATCGTAGGATTGCCGACTTCGTCGACGGCCTCGACTGCGACTTCAGATAAGGATCGCCCTCGGCTTTCCGGCAACCGGAAATGGCGCACGATATTCTCGACCACAACGATGGCGTCGTCGACCAGGATGCCGATTGAAAAGATCAAGGCAAACAATGTGACCCGGTTCAGGGTGTAGCCATACAGGTAGAACACGGCGAGTGTGAGGGCGAGCGTGACCGGCACTGCCAAAAGGACGACGCCTGATTCCCGCCACCCGAGCGCCAGCGCAATCAGCAAGGTGACCGACAAGGTTGCGATGAGCAGGTGTTTGAGAAGTTCGTCGGATTTGTCTTTCGCGGTCTCTCCATAGTTGCGCGTGACCGTGATGTTGAGATCATTTGGAAGCACATACCCGCGCAAAGCGTTGACTTTGTCCAGCACACGCTCCGAAATGTCGGTGGCGTTTGTACCTTTGCGTTTGGAAAGCGTGATGGTTACTGCGGGATATTCCGCGCCCGCGGTTTGCCCTGCGCCGCCGCGAGCGTTGGCAAACAGCACATAGGTGTTTGCTTCGGCGGGGCCGTCCTCAAGCTTCTCCGCTACGTCACGCAAGTAGACGGGGCGTCCGGCGTGAACCCCGACCACAACCTGACGCAGGTCGTCGAGACTCGTGAAAAAAGTTCCAGCTTCGACCTGAAACTCGCGATTGTCACGCGCAAAACTACCGGCTTGGCCACGGCTGTTCGCGTTCTGGAGTTGGCCGACGATTGCGCCCGGTGTAAGGCCGTAGGCCGCAAGCCGTTGAGTGTCGAGCACTACTCGTACTTGCCTAGGCTGCCCGCCGATGATCTTGGTCTCAGAAACGTCGTTGAGCGGCTTCAGTGAGTTTTCCAGCTCACCTGCGATTCGCCGCAGGCGATAAGAGTCATAGTCTTTCCCCCACAACGTCAGGGCCATAATCGGCACGTCGTCGATCGAGCGGACCTTGATGATTGGTTGTGAGACTCCGGGCGGGATGCGGTCAAAGTTGGAGTAGAGCTTGTTGTAGGTCTGTACGATCGCATCTTCTTCTTTGGCACCAACGTAGAAACGCACAACCAGCATGCTCACGCCGGGATGGCTGATCGAGTAGATGTACTCAACGCCCGGCACTTCGCGCAGTAACTTCTCCATGGGAAGGCTGACGCGCTGTGCCACCTCGTCAGCCGATGCACCCGGCATCTGAACAAAAACGTCGAGCATGGGCACAACGATCTGGGGCTCTTCTTCCCGTGGGGTCTTGAGAATGCTGAAAGCACCCAGAAGGAGCGCAGCGACGATCACCAGCGGTGTCAGTTTCGAATCAATGAAACTGTGGGCAATGCGACCGGCCAGGCGCAAGCCTTTCGGGGGCTGTATCACCGACTTGGATTTGCTATCAGCCATTACTGGACCTCAATGCGCTTGCCGTTCAGGTCGACTGCACCCGGTTTGGCCACAAGCTGCTCGCCGTCCTGGAGGCCCGCCAGCACTTCGACTTCGGCCCCGGAAGGCTTCCCCAAAGTGATGTAGCGCAAACTCGCAACCTTGTTTTGGTCGAGCACATAAATGCCCTGCAATTGGCCGCGTTCGACGACCGCAGAACGCGGAATCAACAGTGCCTGCCGCTCGCCGCGAGAAAACTGGGCTCGCCCGAACAGCCCCGAACGCAGATGTGTGTCTGTGGGCAAATCGATCTTCACCAGGAACGTGCGACTCGCGGCGTCCGCGGCTGGAATGATTTGCACAACCTTGCCTTTCAGCCCCGCGTTGTCGAGGGCATCGATGACGACCGAAACCTGCTCTCCTGTTCGTACGTACTGGAGATCGTTCTCGTTGACGGTGGCCTCCAGTCGATAGTGGCGCACGTCCTCAACGGTGAAAATCGGCATGCCGGGTGAAGCCAGCGTGCCAGAATCGGCTTTCTTCTCCGTCACCACGCCGTCGAATGGCGCCCGAATCCGCGTGTAATCCAGAGACGTGCGTGCTTGGCTCAATGCTGCCTGCGCCTGGGCCTGCCCTGCCTTTGCCATATCGCGACGCGCGAGAGCTGTTTGTTGACGGGCTTTCACCTCGTCGAACTCCTGCGGACTCACCGATTTCTTTTCGAAGAGAGTTTGGTAACGCTTCAGCGTTGATTCCGCCAGGGTCAGGTCGGAATCTGCTCCGACCAGTTGCTGTTGGGCGGCAAGGTCGGCTGCGGTCGAGCGGTCTACAGCGGCTCGCGGCTGGGAGTCGTCGATTACGGCGAGCACTTGACCGCGCTGAACGTGGTCTCCTTCGTGAGCCCGGATCTCGACGATGTTCCCCATCATTTGGCTGGAGGCGTCGCTGGTCTGGGCGGCACGTACCGTCCCCACCGCTTCTAGCAAATCGGGTACGTTGGCCTGCTGCACGGCGAGCACGGCAATGTTCCGCACGGCGTCCGGCGACGGAGTCGTGCGGGTTTGCTCGCTAGAGCAACCGACGAGGCTAAACACTGCCGGCAGCATCAGAAAGAGAAAACTGAGTCGGATATTCATACGATTCATGGCATCACCACGGGAGATTGCGGATTCAAGCTGCCGCTGGCCAACTCCAGGTTGGCGTAGCTGGTCTGGAAGTGATAAATGGCTTCCCAGTAGTCGGTCTGGCTGCGGCGCGCCGCATCTTCAGCGCCCAACAAATCGGTAATCGTGGTCAATCCGCTGTCGTAGCGGTCCTGGTTGATGCGTAGACTTTCCTGTGCCTGGGCGATTGCCGCTCGCGCCACTTCGATCTGTTGTCGGCTAGCATCCGTCTCATAGTAGGCTCGTCTCACTTCGAGTCTGACTGCATCGCCCGCTGCCTGCTTCATTGCCACAACCTTTTCTTCGAGGGCCCGCTGCTTGGAGAGTTCCGCGCGTTTCGCTCCCCCTTGAAAGATGTCGAATTGCACTTCGATCCCGCCCAGCCAATTGTTGCCCCCGCCACCGGCGACGAATGTAGGGTTATCCATTTCCCAGCCTGCAAAGGCGTTCACCCGCGGACCGAATGACGACTTAGCAATCGAAACGCTCTGTCGTTGCGCGGCCTCCTCGGAGGCAATGCGCTTCAAGTCTGGACGATTTGCGAGCGCCTGCTTTTCAAGATCCGGCATGGCCGGGATCGAAAGTGTGCGCTCAGCCAACAGTTCGGTAGTCTGGAACGGAGAATCGAGCGGCACACCCATCACCGTGTTCAGCTGTGCCCGCGCCACTTCCAGATTGTTCCTCGCGCGGATCACTTCCTGCTGTCGCGCCGCCATGCGAACCTTCGCTGTCAGCAGATCTGACTCTACAGTCAGCCCGCTGTCGAATCGCGCCTGGCTGCGGTCCATGATCGACTGGGCAGTTTTGGCCGACTGCTCGGCAACTTCCAGTTCCTTGGCCGCCAGCAGAACGTCGTAGTAGGAACTGACCACCCGGAAGACAATCTCCTGATCCGTGCGGTCTAACTGGTGTCCGGCAGCCTCGTTCATTTGTTTTGCCTGATTGATGCCGTGCCAAGTGGCGAACGAATCAAACAGGTTCCAGGTTCCCCCAAACCGCGTGCTGAAGTTGCCGAAGGGCAGAGGCGTGTTGAGCTTGTTCAGTGTGAAGTCGGCCTCGGTAAAACGCTGCTGTCGTAGCTTGCTCCCGAACACGTACACGGGGTCATCACCACGAGTCGCCGTTTCCGAAAAACTCAAGTGCGGCATGAGGAAGGAACGCGCGGCGCGAACACCCGCAGAGGCCACCTTCGTATCCGCCATCGCCACCTTGCGCAGTGGATTTTTCTCCAGCGCGATATTCACCGCCTGCTGCAGAGTGAGGGACGAAGGCTGCGCCTCCTGTTGAGCTGAGGCTGCCCCTAATGACACCCACGCAACAGCGACGCTCAGAAGCGCTTTGAATAGACCTTTCAACCTTGCACTCCCGCGGCTTGAGCTGACTTCATCCATTCAGTCTTGTCTTCAACGATTTCGTAAGTTGTATGAAAACTCGCGGTCTTCTGCACCATCGCCCCAACCGAGCAATACTTTTCCTCGGAGAGACGGATAGCCTCCTCCAGTGCCGCCGCGTCAATTTCAAAGCCGGTGACAACATGGTGGATTCGCACTGCCGTGAACACCTGGGGTGGGCGTTCCGCTTGATCGGCTTCCACCCGCACTTCGTAACCGGTGACTTTTTGGTGATACTTCTGGCGGAGGACGGTGACGACATCGAACGCCGTGCACCCGGCCAATCCGGCAGCGATCAGTTCAATCGGCTTTGGGCCGGTACCTCCGGCTGCATCGTCCAACAGCAGGTGATGGCCGCTTCCGGTCTGGGCCACAAATTGGCGCTGCTGCTTAAGTGGTTGAGTCAGTTCGACTTTGGCTGTGATCATGATTGCCTCCTGCTTGGTTCTATCGACTAGGCACACGAATAAATGCAGGAAGTTGGATTTTGTTACAGAGAAAATCGGCCAGGGAACCTGGTTGGCGTAAGGAGGACTACTACTTCGGTCTGACCGCCGCGAGGGCCTGTTCGTAATTCTTCAGCAGTTGCTTGCGGAGCCGGACGGCCTTCTTACTTGAAGGACACTCCGCCGGTGAGGTTCGGCACTGCTGAATCGTTGCTTCGAGACTGGAGAGGAACACCTTGCACGGTTCGCAACCGCCCAGGTGCCGCTCCAGTTCCTCGCAAAGCGAATCATCCAACTGCTCGTCGAGATAGTTCGAGAGCTCAGCAAACATGGCCTTGCAGCGGGCAGCTCTGGGCTGCTCCTTGCCGCCGGGCTGTCCTTGGGAAGACGCCCGCGAAGCGACGGCTGCCTTCCCGGAGCGTGGTTTCAACCCTTTCATCAATTCCTTCCGGACAAACAACCTCGCACGGTGTAGACGAACGCGTACGGTTCCAGAACGTAGCCCTGTGATCTCGGCCACTTCTTCGTCGGTTAGCCCTTCCATATCGCGCAGCACCAACACAATGCGGTATTGTGGCGGCAGCCGCTGAATGGCGTCTCGCAACCGTCCCGCTTCCTCACTCCGAATGGCGAACGCTTCAGGGTTGATGCTGCCATCATTGCCCAGTTGCTCAAGCTCCTTCCGATCTGGCATGAGTTCCTCCAAAGAGAGGTCTGGATTGGGAGCAAACTTGCTCCGGCGGCGACTCATCAGGCAGCGGTTCTTTGCCACCTTATAGAGCCACACCACGAGCGCTTTAGGGACTATCGAATTTGGGTAGGTGCGGAACCGATTTCAGCAGCACTTCTTGCATCGTATCTTCTGCGTCCTCGCGCTGGCCGCAGACGCGCATACTAAAGGAGAACACGGTATTTTGGAGCAGAGCCAGAGCCTGCTCCAGCGCCGCATCGTCACCCCGCTGCAGGAGTTGCACGGCTTGCTCTATCTCAGGACGCATTGCAGCAAATGTAGCATGCCTCTCGCTAGTCTGACCTGAGCGGCACTGTGCTTCCGTGAAACGCTAATCTAGAAATGAAATCGAAGGAGAAAAAAGAGCTGTGATTTCTCGTTTGGACCCGAGTCGGAATGATCTGATTTCACCGCCGGAGAAGTAATGCCGCCGTCAGTGTCGAGATCGGGACCGCTGAAATGATGAACTCAATGCCTCAACGAGATCCAGAATTAGATATCGCGTTGTCCAACAAATTATGCAAGAACAGCGGATGCCTGATTGATTCCGTGCGGAGAGTCGGTGACAGGGCAGCGTTCTAAAAGATTGAACTACGTTCAAAATACGCGATATTGATGCTCTTGTCGTAGCAATGTGCAAAACCATTGAGAAGCGGCATCCTTGCGATGAGTGTGTGCGCCCTCGGTTGTCTTGGAGTTCAGGTGACACACACTGCTGGACATCGCCGCAGGAAAGCGATAACTTTCCTCGATTTGTTGCGGTTTTTGCCTTTCCTCATCGACAATCTGTGCCTGAATTGTGCCTGCAAGTTCTGCAGGCAATTATCCGCATTTGAGGCACAGAAAGGAAAATCCATGCAAAACGGAAGCATGACGCGAACAGAACGACACGGCGGACCAGACGTTTGGGAATTCAGATGGCGAGAACCTGGACCTGATGGCAAACGCAAACATCGCAGAATGGTCGTTGGTACAACGAATGAGTTCGGCGACGAAGTTGCGGCTCGCCAAGCGATTGCGGGCCTTCATCTCTGTATGAACTCACGGAATGAAAGAGTGAAAGTGCGCCCCATCACTGTGTCCGAATTGGTGGATCACTATCGGCAGCGAGAGTTGAAGCCCGACATTCTTTGGAAAACCCACTCGACAAAAGTGACATACGATGGCTACCTAAATAAATGGATTATGCCGAGGTGGGGAAACTACACGCTGAACCGCATCAGCGCTGGGGAGGTTGAACTTTGGCTGAGATCGCTAGCATTGGCGAAGTCAAGCTGCGCGAAGATCAGAAATATCATGAGCGTCCTTTTCAACCATGGAATTCGGCATGAAATCTGCAAGTACAATCCGATTCGATTGGTGCGACAGGGCGCGAAACGGAAGAAGTTCCCGACCGTGCTAAGTGCGAGCGAGGTTCAGCAGCTGATTGCCAGTCTCGGGCTGCGCGAGCGAACCCTTGTCTTGCTGGACGCCGGCACGGGCTTGCGGATGAGCGAACTGTTTGCTCTGAAATGGCGGGATATCAACTTCCAATCAAACGAGATTAGCGTCACACGGTCGATCGTGTTTCAGGTAGTCGGACCGTGCAAGACCGAGGCGTCCCAGAAACCGATTCCGCTCGATGCTTACCTAGCGGAAGCGCTGAGGAGATGGCAGGAGTACACACCTTACCGAAAACCAGATGACTGGATATTTGCCAGTCCCGCTACGTCCGGCAAAAACCCGTATTGGGGACAAACTCTCATGAGGAGTTTTATCCGTCCTGCTGCGGTGAAGATCGGAATCACACGCATCGGATGGCATACGTTCAGGCACACGTATTCGACCCTGCTAGGGGCAACTAAAGCAGATATCAAGGTAATGCAAGAATTGCTTCGTCATGCTTCCAGCCGAGTGACACTGGATACGTACACTCAAGCGGTCACAATTCACAAACGAAGAGCTCAGAGTAGGGTCATTCGCCTCTTTCGCGCACCTGCGGTTGCAGCCGCCTGATCTGACTGAACTGCATGTGCCTTTTTGTGCCTACAAGAACAGCTCCGGATGCCCGAAAACACTGGCGATTAGGGAAACCGGGCCAGAAATTGGCGACGGAGTTGTGCCTTTTTGTGCCTGCGCCAAAAGTGTCCGCTCCCCGTAAGCTCTTGAAAAGGTTTGGCGTCCCCGACGGGATTTGAACCCGTGTTACCGCCGTGAAAGAGGGCCTCGATCAGTTTTGGGTTTGCTTTTCTAAGAATTTCCCTCACTTTGTCGACCGTATCTGCCTCGCGTTAAAGCTAGAACCCTATTTTCAACAGAGAGCGATGGAAAACCTGCGTGTCGGGGGAAAATATAAGAGTTTGGCAACCGTGCCAGAGGCTCGCCATATCGACATCGAAGGTAGGAATCCCAGACGATTAACCCAAGCCGGGAACGGTGGGACAGCCTCGATTTCACCCGACGGGAAATGGATCGTCTATAGCGGCTCTCCTCCGAGCCCGGTCGGTGTACAGACCTCCAAGCTTTTTCCCAGCATTTCCATTACAGTCGAGTATGTCGGTCAGAGCGGAACGATCGGAAGCCTGGTGAATGCTGCCGCGCGGTTTTACAGTGTCGGTCCTACGATTCAATGGGGATTATTGAACTATCCCGCCTTACGCTCGAACATTCGCGTATACAAAGCGAAGCGGGATGAGCAGGTGCTCACCTATCAGAAGACGGTGGTGACTGCATTTCAGGATGTGGATGACGCTCTGGTTGGCTACGAAAAGGAACAGGCACGCCAGAAAATCCTGGAGACTGAAGTTACCCAATACCAGCGAGCAGCATCGTTAGCTCTTGCGAAGTACACCCGTGGCTTATCGAACTTTCTTAATGTGCTCGAAGCCCAGCGCTCTCTCTACTCCGCACAGGATTCCCTCGTGCAGTCGAAAGCGACCGTGCAGACAGACTTGATTGCGCTCTACAAAGCTTCGGGCGGTGGTTGGGAGAAAAACGACCCTGTCGCGACACCAGAAACGAGTGTGACACTTGGCAACAAATAAGATTAGTGAAGAAGCTCGCGGTGCGACACCGGAACAACACCAATAGCGAAGGGAGCAGGCATATGATCCGATTCACCGGAAACCCAACGAAAATGAATTACTGCTGGCGACGCATCAGAAAGCCCTCGATCGGTTTGTTCTTACTCCTGATGCTGGTTAACGTCGACGTGCCTTTTTTGCGAGCCCAGACGAAAGACATTTCTGGCACCTGGGTCGCCAAGACGCAAACTCCCATGGGCGATCTGGAAATTATCTACGAATTGAAATTGAAGGACGGAAAGATTACCGGCACGCAAAAACTGCCTTTTGGCGATGCACCTATCATAGCCAGCAAAATCGATGGAAATGACTTTGAACTTACGGTCGAACTGGAAATGTTCGGTAACCTACAAAAGAGGACGGCCAAGGGCAAAATCGTGGGCGACACACTCGAGATTACGCCGGCGCTGCCCAAGCCTCCAGAAGGCGCGGGTGGTCCCGGTGGGCCGCCGCCCATGATGTCCGGGCCACTCACGTTTCGCCGCGGGAAAGCGGCTCCGTCGAATCGGCCACCGTCGCCAGACTATAGCTCGCTTCCGAAGATCAATCTCCCAACCTTGCGCGATCTTCCGTACAACGGCCTGGCCGCCACTCCTCCCATGGGTTGGAACAGTTGGAACACGTTTCACACGAATATCGATGACAAAACGATACGCGAAATAGCCGATGCCATGGTTTCGTCTGGCATGCGCGAAGTGGGCTATCAGTACGTCAATATTGACGATGGCTGGCAAGGGCGGCGAGACGATTCGGGCAAGCTGTTGCCCAACCCGAACTTCCCGGATATGAAATCTTTGGCCGACTACGTTCATTCCAAGGGCCTCAAGCTCGGCATCTACTCTTCCCCGGGTCCGCGCACATGCGGCGGTTTTGAAGGTAGCTATGGCCACGAGGAGATCGACGCGAAAACCTGGGCGGAGTGGGGCATCGATTACCTCAAGTATGACTGGTGCAGCGCCTCCCGCATGTGGAAGGACGAGCAGATGCAGGCTGTTTACCAGCGCATGGGGGAAGCAATCCAGCAGACGAGCGCGTCCAATCGTCTTTGCACTTTGCCAATACGGCCGCGCCAATGTTCGCGAATGGGGACCAAAGGTCGGTGGCAATTTGTGGCGCACGACGGGCGATATCTCCGACCGCTGGGAATCCATGAGCGGGATCGGCTTTTCGCAAAGCGATTGGGCGCCATTCGCCAGACCCGGCCACTGGAATGATCCAGACATGCTGGAAGTCGGAAACGGGGGCATGTCTGCAGCGGAATATCGCACGCACTTCAGCTTATGGGCCATCTTGTCCGCTCCCCTGATCGCGGGCAACGACTTGCGTAACATGTCCGGTGAGACAAAGGAACTTCTTATGAACAAGGAAGTAGTTGCTGTAGACCAGGACAAGCTCGGACACGCAGGTCAGCGTATTTCGAAAGATGATGATCTCGAGGTCTGGACCAAGTCATTGGATGACGGTTCTTACGCTGTAGCCTTTTTCAACCGTGGCTCCGTTGCCAGGCCGGTTTCGATTCGATGGTCGAATCTGAAACTCAAGACGACTCCAAAACTGCGCGACCTTTGGGCTCACGCTGATCGCCAGAGCAGTCAGGAAGGTTTCACAGAAGATGTGCCCGCACACGATGTAGTTCTGCTTCGCGTCTTCCCTTAGGAACTTCCTTCTCGGCGGTCCAGTTCTGCACCCGACCTAAACCGCTCTTGCAACTCATTCCAAGCTCATAATTTCGTCGAGAACCACGGCGTCCACTCAGCGACTGGACGAGCCCACTCGATCTCAAGAATGCTCTTCGGTTAATGAACATGGGGACCACTTCAACTGCTAGCTCTCTCGGAAATCCTGCTCAGCAACAAAGCTGTTTATCTTGCACAAGAACCTTATGCGACACGTGACCGTGGAAACGGGCCACATGCGGCGATGCACCTCATCTCGCACGTTCAACGGCGGGCAGAATGATTGAATCAATCCAGCTTTCGGAGTCGCCACTTTCAATATCTTTGAAGAGCCACCAGCGCTCGATATGCTCTGCCGTCTCTCCCGGATTCAGTTTTCGAAGTGGGCCGAGAGTCTCGAGCTCAAGCGAGTGCGTGTCCGTATACACTTCGAAATTACAGCCGAAATCGGGGTATCGTGCATTCTTCTCAACTTTAGCTTTCTTGATGAACAAATGTCCCCGTCGGAAGTAGGCGCCCCATCCGAACGAATTAAAGATTCCCCCCATCTGCTCCTTGAATATGCCTGCACAATTGCTTGTCTGGTGAAGCTGCATATACTTCGTGCCGATCTTCCATCGTGGATCGGCCAAGTCTGTGTAAGACCACAGAGCAAGGACTCCTTCGGGTAATAATCTGTCCGCTGACATCGGCGCGCGCGGCGGAAGAGGGAGAATGGCCTTCCCGCCACCGGCCATCACCGACAATGCCCATGGAGCCATCTCGGTGGGTTCTCGGCCAATATTGCGGATGCGGTGTGTGACCGTGACCCGCGCTCCTGTGTCCGCCAGTTTGATCTCGATCTCCTTTTGCAAGCCTGTGCCCGGAGGCATAGATTCGGGAGGGGCGGTAAAAACAAAAGCATCCTGCTGTCTCCCCAACCCAACCGGAAGATTGTCGGGATAGTACGTGCGCGGGGTCTCCGGTGATACCCAGAGACGATGGCCTCCAAAGGCTCTAAACGTCTGATCCCCACGTTTTCCCGAATGCTCGGGAATCTCGTGGAACTCATTCTCCTCTCCCAGAAAACCAAAGAAGAGAATTCGTGGACCGACTTCCGTCAGAACCAGCAATTGCACCGTGTCGTTGTAGATTTTGAATGCCTTCTTCCATAGATGGTGTTCTACTTCTTCGGTTTTTACTGTGCTGATTCCAGTAAGTTCCTGCACGTCCTTGAACCTCCAGGTTCAATCGATCAAGAAAGGTTTGCAAGAGTTGCTCGCATCAAAGGTTCAGGGCGCTTGCACATAAATTGCGGTACGGATACAAACTTTGCTTGGCACATTGGCGTTCCACGTCCGGTTTAATCGACTGCGACCGCCTCGGATTGGCTATCTGTATCGGGAATTTCGAAATTCACAAGTTCTTTTCTGAATCCACGAGTGTTGTAAGCACCGTACGCCAAGCCGACCGCCATCCATGCAATTCCCAAAACTTTGGCGCGCCAACTCAGGCTCAGCCACAACAACAGGCAGATAACGAAACCCAGCACGGGGGAAAGGAGATTGAACCAGCGCTTACGGGTTTCGCGAAAATAGAAGCGCGCCAGCGCCGCGGCGTTGACCCCCATAAATGCGAGCAACGCGCCGAAATTCAGCAATTCAACGCCACGCTCAAAACTTAAAACCATCGCACCGATCAGTGCAACTGCGCCGACCAGCAACACGTTGTTTCTCGGAATGCGTTTTCTGGGTTCGATCGCCCCAAAGAAACGACGCGGCAAGGCGCTGCTCCGTCCCATGCCATAGAGCAGTCGTGCAGCACCCAACTGCGCCCCTAGCGCCGAACCGACCGTTGCCACCAGAAGGGTTACGTTGATTAGCAAGAAGAGCCAGCGGCCGCCAGCTCTTGCCGCAACGAAGACGAAAGCCGTGTCCACGTCGGGAAAGTTCTGTGCCCCGGGCCAGATCAGTTGGGCCGCATAGACCTGGATAGATGCCAACAGTCCAGTGAGTAGACACACGAAAACAGTGGCAAGGAGAATGTTGCGGCGGGGATTCTTGGCCTCTTCAGACAGAGTTGAGATGCCGTCGAAACCAATGTAAGTCAGCACAGCCAGCGAGGTCCCGCCCATGATGGCTCGGACCGAGAAGGTCTGCGGATCGAAAAACGGGCGGGTAAAATAGCCGATCCCGTCATGAGGTGTCGCATGAATGTAGCGAGCCGCGGCCGCCAGAAAAAGCAGAATGACAACGCCCATCAAGGCAACCAGGGTTGAGTTGATTCGCGCCGAAGTTTGAATGCCCTGCATATTCAAGAATGTGAATAGAGCGACGAACGAGATCACCCAGGCGGCGTATGGGATTTCGGGAAAAAAGTTCATCGCGAACTTGCTGCAGAGGATGGTGCAGATAAGCGGATTGAGTACATAGTCCATCGCCATGCTCCATCCCGTGATGTAACCCAGCGCGGGATGAATTTCGCGACCTACATAAGTGAATGCGGAGCCGGCGCTGGGATAAGCGGATGCCATTTTCCCGTAACTAATAGCCGTAAACAGCATGGCAACCATGGCGAGTAGAACTGTGACTACCGCGTAACCGTGGGAACGCGTGCTCATCACTCCGTACACCGGCATGGGCGCGGTTGGTTGGATCACAATGAGCCCATAGAGAATCAGATCCCAGAGACCCAATGCCCGACGAAGCTGCGGTGTGGCCGTTTCTGCTAGGGGACATGAGCGCGGTTTCGGCAAGGGCCTATGGAACATTTGGAACACTCTCACGAAAGGTCGGTTCATATTCATGGCATGCAGAGCGAACTGACTCGCCAATGGATGCACCGTGCAATTCCGCGAAGGCGAGAAGCTTTTCCATGTCCGCATCGGGGTGGATCGTGTGGGGCGATGTAACACTGAAGCTGCCATTCAAGACGCCTAGGTCCAGTCCCGTCCGTAGTGTTCGGCCCGAAAAAGAACCAGGGGCACATTCATTCGGGATGATGAACGGGAGGCCAGCCGCCAAACCACAGAGAACCCCCGCGAGGAGCGCATCCCCGGCACCAGCCGTGGATATCGGCTGAACCACTGGCGCGGGGCAGTATTGCGAATGCCCGCCCTCGAAGCCGTACGCTCCTCTTCGCCCCGCACTAACGATAACGCGCAGTCGCGGGAAAGTGAGTGTAAGTGCGGCAGCGCGCTGTGCCAACAGGCGCTCCTCCGGAACATGAGCGGGACCGTCGCCAAGCAGCGCCGATACCTCCTCCTCGTTCAACGCCAGGAGATCCGCGAGGTTGATCAATCCCATCTTTCGGGCTTCTTCAATCTCGCCGAGGACGAACGAGCACACGCGATAATTGCCGCAATCCGATGCCAGCTCCAGAAAATCCCGCCGCAGTGCCAGGGGAACTTCAGGAGCACAGAGCGCGATCCCCCGTGCTCCTGCAGCTCTCATGTAAGGTGCGGCGGCTCTCAGATCATCAATCGACAATGCGGCAGCAGCTGAGTTACTGCTGGTAATGTTTCCACCCGAGCCATCGGGATACATAAAGCAAATGCTCAAAGGAGTTCTCAATGCTGGATGATTCCGCACAAACCGGGTGTCCATGCCGGCAGCGCTCATTTCTGTGAGGATCTGGCTTCCCGCCGCATCGCTGCCCACCACCCCGACCGGCCATACCTGAAACGAATCTGGCTCCCTGTTAGAGCCCATGAAGCGCGCAACATAGTGTAGGGCGATGTGCAATTTGCAGTAATCGCGCGAATCGAGCAGTTCGCCTAACCTGCTTTCGTTGCGGCCGAGCTCATGGTTCCCTTGAAGCGCATAAATCATGCCGGCTCCAATGCCGCCGATCCCGACAGCACATCTGAAGCCGCGTTCTGTATTTGGGCGCAGGACGAGCATCGACTTAGAACAACTCCCATTCGGGATTTTCGCTGATGGGATGGCGAGCCGTGTCCAGTGTTGATGTGATGATTGCGTCGGGATGCGTCTGCAACAGCGTCATCGGGTATTCGGGCGTCGGCGCGCTGAACAATGCGACCCGCAATGCCGTTTGCTTCCAGGCGCCTGTATCGCTGTATACGCGAACCTTCTTGGCAGACAGGCACTCCCGCATTCCCAACGTGATCGACATCGGGGGAACAAACTGGTAGCCCGCGCCGAACGTCCGTTGCCCGAGAGCGATGATCGTGTCAACGTTGTTTTCCTGAATGCGGATCGTGCAGTCTGCAATGTCCTCCAACGTCGCATGATGAAATGGATGGCGGCGGGCCTGGTTATAAGCAACGTGTCCATCCTGCCCCCAACCCCCGACTGTAATGTCGACGGGTGCACGGTCGATCGCGGCCCCCACTTGTTCCATAGTTGCCGGCAATAGCCAATAACGTTGATCTTGCGGCACTGCGAGTTCCGGCCGAATGCCCCCGTAGAAATGCCGCTCCATGAAGGTTTTGAAGTTGTAAGGATGACCCGGCGGAAGCGGTTTGCCCTGCCAATCGAGACACTCGTCCATGTGAAATACGTCTAAACGTTTCAGAGACACGGCTCTCGCGTTGACCACGGTCCGAAAGGGTTCGTACCAACAAGTAGGTCCGCAAGGAATAATGGCGCGCGTCGTCCGCTCCTGCTTGTTGTTTTCCTCGATCACTTCGACCAGCTCCCGCGCCATCAAGTTGCCCAGCTCTTTCGAGTCAGCCACCTGCCGGTAGCGCACACGCAACTCCGGATGTCCGACCAAGTTCGCCGTGGGGATCGCGCACCACCGATGAAGGTCTCTGGTGTTCACGTAATAAGGTGAAGCCAAGTGCGATTTCTTTTCGTCCATATTGAAGCTCAAACGACTTTCGAACATTCCCGTTCGCGTACTGGTCAGCAGCATCGTTCCGGAGTCCTATTGAATCTGAGCCGAACTCGCGAGCGTGTTGTACCCTTCCAGCCGGACCCAGCGCGGTTCTGCCGACTTCGCCAGGATGGCATCGATCTCAGCAGTCTCGCCGGGATACACGGTGATGTAGTTATCGTCGTAACGGATGGGGAGGATTTCGTCACCGTTCTCTGTAGCGGAGACGGCCGCCCGTTCGAAGAAAGCGATGCGTTCGGACGGGTTATGCAGGCGGATAGCGACCTTTGTGCCACCCTCGGTCGTGCTCTGGTGAGCGCTGACTTCCAGTTGCACTGGAGCCATCGAGTTCAGCGCCGTCATGTCCGCCCAACTGTCCTGCTTAAGGTCGAACGCGGAGTCGTTTTTGCGGTCTCCCATGTCATCGTCTTTCTGCGATTGCCAGTAGGTGTTCTCAGCCACCAGTTTTCCGGCGCTATCAGACAATTGGCAACGCACAAAGAACACCGGAGTACTTTGGGGATAGCGAGGCAGGGCCGTGACCTGAGTTGTGCCATTGAACGAAACTTGGATGTTATCGGCGGAGCGATCGTCGAGAACCTTGCCATTCAGATCGTAAACACGCACTCGTACACGGAGACCATGCACGTCGGCAGGACTCTGATTGAAGACCACGATCTTAGCCTCGCTGTGATCGCCCGTTGCGTAATTATCGAAAACCACAGAAACGGGACGCAGACCCTTTTTTGCGCCGTAGTACGCTCCGCCGGGACTCAGATAATAATCAATGATGTGGCCATAGAAGGAGGGCCAGTGGCTATTTAACATCCAGTAGAGGGTCATCTTGTGATTGGCCCAGCCGTTTGCGGCGAAGTCTTCGAATTGCGCGCGGGTGCTCTCGTAATGCGTGACTTGCGCCTTGCGCACGAACTCCTCCACGCCGCTGGAAGGACCGTAGCGCCGATCCACGGCTCGCTGCACGTTCATCAGCACGTTGGTGTTTTCGATTGCTCCCGCATGGAAAAACCACGTGTCGTTGATCGGCCAGAGCTTATCGGCAGGAATGAACTTCTTCAGGCTCTCCAAGGTGGGGATACTCTCATTGTCGCCCTGCTCCGCGGAAGAGCCCCGAGACGGGACGTACCGCCCACTGAACCAGTATGTAGGCGGGCGCCAGCTGTACGGGCCTTCCATAATTATGCCGTCCCAAAGACGTTCTCCCTTGTCGTCCTTGGCGAACGATGAAACCGTATCTACGATCGCGTTTTGCCAGCGTAGCTCAGACAGGATCTTGTGGTATTCATTGCGAACAGTCTCGGGCGGCCGGCCATCGCTTCCATTGGCCCAGATGAACACGGATGCGTGTGGGCGCAGCATGAGGATCTGCGAACGAAGGCTCTCCGATGCAACGCGATGATCCTCGTCGCTCCACTGTTCCCACTTCTCCCACTGGTTGCAGCACATCCAGCCGAGCATCAGAGGAATGCCCTCTTCGTCGGCGAGTTCGATAATATGCTCACTGGAGATCTTCGATTCCCAGCGCACCATGTTCATCCCGAGGTCTTTCACATAGCGCAGGATTTCGGCCTCGCGGTCAGGATCGTACCGATATAGCAGGTCCGGTGTGTAATCCGCGCCGCGCATCAGGAAGTCGCGACCGTTGACTTGAAGATAGAAATTTCCGCCCTTGCCCTTATCGGGGAATTCTTCGTCACGATCGCGGTGTTGGGTAATGCTGCGTATGCCGAAACGAATGTGAGAACTGTCAGAGGTTCTTTGAGCCTGCACAAACTCCAGACTCAGCTCATAGAGGGAGGGCTGACCCATGGTGTACGGCCACCAGAGGTCGGGATTGCGTACGACGAGGTTGGGATATTTTTCTGGATCAAGGGCGACTTCGCGAGTCTCGCCGGGCGTAAGGGTGAGGCTCTGTTCGACTTCGATGCTAGTCTTGCCTTGCCGGGAAATTGTTCCCTTCAGAGTGCCGGTGACGGCTTGCGCGGCAAAGTTATGCAATGTAGCATGAACCGTAAGCCGCGCGATGGCTTGTGGCAGGGACAGTTCGGAGTTGACCGCTGGGTTTTCGAGCGCAACGTCCCCTGTCGTTTTTAAGTAGACCGGCTTCCAAATGCCTGCGTTTCTGTCAGGCACGAAGGAGGCATTGAACTGATGTTTTCTGGTGTACTCGCCTTTGTATCCCAGATATTTCCAATTGATCCAATCAAACCAGCTGTCCGCCAGTTCCACACCGTTGACGTCTTGAACCAGTTGCTCGGGTGTGACTTTTACGGCCAGCGCATTCTGCGCTCCTGCCTTGATCCACTGCGTCACATTCAGTTGGTGAGCGGCATACATGCCGACGATTTGCGTCTTCTCCGCCACCTTCTGCCCATTGATCCAGATTTCGGCGCGGTAGTTAATTCCCGGGAACTCGAGAATGTAGGTCGAGAAACCAGCCGGCGCAGTGAATACAGTGCGATACCACCAGTCCTGCTGGTACAAATCCTGCGGGACCTTCTCGAGCATGTTCTTGCCGACATACAGGTTGGGGTAGACACCATCCTCCTGCAGGATTTGGAGAACGGTTGCGGGCATGCGACGGATCGGATGCCACGCCCGGTCCTGGTAATCGGACGTGGAGATTACCGCACCTTCTGCTCCCGTGTCTTTCGCAGCAGACAATTTCCAGTTGTTCGACAACTCCAGTTTGCCTGGAGCCACAGCACTAACTGCAGGCGAGACGAATAGGCACAGTAATAGCGATACTGCGCAAATCACGCGAAACATGTTCTTCTCCCTCTCGGAGCACACGAGAATGATGATCTGCGTCGGCCAAGGTGATTGTCGCCTCCCGTTGCTGACGAGTCGCTGGTTACTCCCACTTGGAGTCCGTCGAAACGATGCCGGGGCATTGTCCGAGTGCTCATGAAGGCGCGGCCAACAACCCCTCCCGCCTCAGAAATAAAGCTTCAGTGCGAATTGAATTTCGCGCTGATCGTTTTGCCCATCGCGGGTCGACGTAATCTTCCCGAAATTCGTGGGATTGTTGTAGTTCAGTGCTCCGGGGGCCGCCGGTACACCGTTCAGCGCGAATCCAGGATTTGAGAAGTTAGGATGATTGGTCAAGTTGAAGAACTCGGAGCGAAACTCCATCCGGAAACGGTCGGCTACCTGGAACTGCTTGAACAAAGAGAAGTCCAGGCGATGAAAACCCGGTCCACGGAACTGGGCCGGTCCACCGCCCAGGGGGCTGTAGTCGGTTTGCCCAATAGTCGTCGCCACTGGAGGCGTTGCGAAAGCCGCCGGGTTCATCCACTGATCCACATTATGCTTCCCGCCATAGAGATCGGCGCCAGGAACCGTCAGCGCGTAACACCCGAACCCTGAAGTCGTCGCGATAGCGCATGGGACGGTCCCCGGTTGACCGTCCTGCAGGGTCAGGATCCAGTTGGTGTCCCAGCCGCCCGCGATCGCGTTGACCAAACCGCTGCTGCCGCCCAGGAAATGCCGCCCATGCCCGAACGGCAGTTCATACGTCCCGCTGAAGTGAACTACTTTGTTGATGTCGAAGTCGCACCGTGAGTAGTCCCCGTGTATGCCAAAATTCGGAAGGAAGGGAGCGCGGTAGCTTGGGCCCAGTGCGGTTGGATTCAGAACGTCCACGGCATCGCTCAGACAACTGGCCCAGGTGAAATTGCCGAGAACACTCAAGCCGTGGCCGACCCGTCGTTCGTAGTTGGCCTGGAGAGAGTTGTAATGGCTATTGCCTGAAAATGTGGAATAGACCATGTAGGACGAAAAATCAGGATAGGGAGAATACGACAAAGCATCCAGTCCAGGCGGAAGAATCTGCCGTGGAGTATTCGGGTTCACGTACGTGCCCATATGATGGACGGTATTGGCGACATAGCCCACTTGCACGGTATCGTTGGGGCTTAGCGCATACTGCACTGTGAGGTTATACCCCTGGGTGTAAGGGGTCTGCAGGTGGTAGTCCTCTCCCGTGAAAGACACGCCTCCCGGTTCAACCGCGCCCGAAGTCAGAGGAATGCCGGTGATTCCAGTCTCAAGCGTGCCAATGGAGCCGTTGCCGAAGGTAATCGGTGCATTGGGCACCTGATTGCCATAGCCCAGCGTATATTGGAAAGGAAAGTCCACATAGGTTTCGATCACCGAATTTTCGAAACCGCCGTAGAAGATCCCGTATCCTCCTCGCAGCACTAATTTGGGAGCGACTTGATAGGCAAATCCGAATCGCGGCGAGAAATTTCCCTTCTGCGATACACCGAGACCCGGCTGGCTCGAACACGCGATATCAATGCCATCGGCCGCAGCAGCAGTGGTGAAGTCGGCAGACAATGGAACGGTGCAGCGTTTTTGGGTTAGCAAGAATGTCGAGTGCCCATTTGCCCCGGCCAGTTGGAAGTTCGATTGATTCCCATAGTTCTCTTTCAACTGGCCGAAATATTCGTACCGCAGGCCCAGGTTCAGTGTCAGTTTTGAGGTCACTCTGAGATCATCCTGAAAATATCCTGCGTAGTACCGGTGCTGCATCGACGTATTGGCGATGTTAGACGCGCTGATCGAATCAGCTCCTCCTACGAAATCGGCGGCGCCTGGCACCGTTCCCGGAATTGGCGTCAAAAGCATCTGCGCCAGCCCGGTATTGCCTCCGGTCGTGGTCGGGACTTCTGTATACAGACCGTTGAAAGCCCAGGTTCCCCGGGCTGCGATCGGCTGCAGAATGGAGAAACCCAGGCGCTGCCATTGGAACCCTACTTTAAGAGTGTGCCGCCCAATTGTCTTAGTCAGGTTGTCCGTTATCTGCGACGTGGTGCTTAGTTCGATCGAAGGCAAGTATTGGCTGCTGCCCAGCGAGTTAAGACCTGTGAAGTAGATGGAACCCAGTCCGCCATTCGAATTGCCTTGCGGGACGCCCTGGATGCCGAACTGCTCGGGAATTCCCTGTGTGTCGGCATTAGGCTGAGCGCGCGTCGCCTGCAGATGGTTGTATCCCAACCGGAACTCATTCACAAATGTCGGTGAAAATGCATGCGATTCGCTGAGCGCCGAGTTCCAGGATCTCGTGTTCTGATCCCCGGCATAGAAGGCACCGCCATCCGCTATGCCGCCGAAAGGTCCCGGAATGAGAACCGGATTTCTCACATAGCTGAGGCGACCAAAAGCACTGTCCTTCGAACTGAGGTTGTGATCGACGCGCACATCGAACTGATCGGCGTTGTTGTTGATCGCTGGATTGGACAGGTAGTTATTGAACAATCCTGACTTGTTCGGAGCTGGATACAAGTTCAGGAGTTTGATCGCGTTCGCATCCAAGCGTCCTGTGGGAAGCAGATTTCCGGCGAACGGCTCTCTGGCAAAACCGATCTGGCTGCCGGCTGCGGTCCCGCTGGGGCAGGGCGCCGTCATTGAGGACACGGGATCTGCCACTCCGCAAAAAATGGCACGCGTGGTGGATGGGTCGAGGACTTGTCCGAGTGTAAAACCCCGCCCTAGCACATCACCGACGCAACCCGATTGGCTTGGATCCTGCATGCAGCTGGTCGGAGCAGGTCCCTGGCTGAGCAATTCGGAGAGGTTTGTATAACTGCTGCTGCGCTCCAGTGCAGTTGGCACGGTACTCGTGTAGGGGTTGGCTTGGCGAATGCGCGTGCCTTCGTAATCCAGGAAGAAGAACGTCTTATTGCGGCGGATCGGGCCTCCAAACGTAGCCCCGAACTGGTTCTGGCGAAATTCGCCTTTCTCAAGCCCATTCTCAAAATAGTTGGCCGCATCGAGTTTGTCGTTGCGAAAGAATTCCCACAGCGCGCCGTGAAAGCCATTGGTTCCAGACTTGAGGGTGGCATTCAGTACCGCAGCCGCGGACCGGCCAGACTCCGCGCTGTAGTTATTCGTCTCAACCTTGAATTCCTGAATCGCATCCACTGGTGGCTTCACGGAATAGGCGTTACCGTTGAGAAAATCTACGAGGTTCGTATTGTTGTCAATGCCGTCAAGCAAGTAGTTGTTCTGTGCGGGCCGCAATCCGTTTGCCGCAAAGCTTCCGCTCCCGCCCAAGCCGCGCGTGTCCTGCTGGCCCTGAGTGACACCGGCAGAGAGTTGTGCGAGAAAGGTAAAGTTCCGGCCATTCAGGGGCAGATCGTTAATAGCCTTCTCCTCGACCACCTGGCCCACGGACGCGTCCAGCGTTTGCAGCAGAGGCGGCGCCGCCTCGACGACGACTGTTTCTGTCGTTTGTCCGATGGGCAGCAAGATGTCCACTGCACGTTTCTGCTGCACATCAAGAGTGACGTTGTTTTGCTTGACCGTCCGAAACCCAGTCGCAAACGCGGACACGGAGTACCGTCCGGCCTTAACCGGGGAGAACGTATACTGCCCTTCCGATCCCGTTGTCGTGGAGGCGGAGATATTGGTGTCCTCATTCGTCAGCACGACCTTCGCATTGGGTATTGCTGCGCCGGATGGGTCACGGATCACGCCTGATATCGAGCCCATGTCGACTTGGGCCGCGAGATGCGTGGTAAGAGAGAACCCCAGCAACAGAACCAGCACAACCCCTGTCGACTTCCGCCATCCGAAATCGTGAATCAACATAATCTGCTCCTCCCGCCATAGAACCGGGCATCTGGAACGCGATTGACTACGGACCTCGGAATTTCCGGTTCTTCGAGGTCTGTAGACGTAGCCCGCGGTAACGAGCTCCACTGTGCGCACCGCTGCCGTGCACGTGCACGACAAGTATCGTGCACGTGCACGATGCACCCATGTAACCCTAGTTGTCAAGTTTTTTTTGGTAGCTTTTCGACAGCGCGACAATGGTTGGGATGAGATACGACGTTTCAGCGCGTGCCAATGCCGGGGAGCGAGAAACTTGAGGGGGATCCAATAGTTGGTCAGGAGCGAGAATAATGAATTCCGCAACAGCCGTATCGCCTGTCAGGCGCGCGTTCGAACTCTCGCTTTCGTATTGTGTGGATCGAGCAAACCTGCGTCTGACCCGTCGGGAGTTGTTGATTGGCTGAAGCGCGTCTCCCTGAAGAGATGAAGATTTGACAACATCACCACCGCTGGGCTCAGACAGACTCTGGGAGGAAATTTGACTTTTGAGATCAGATGATCCGCCATCAGGCGGACGGCGATTTGTCCCTGTCGGTGCGGTTGGTGGTAAATGGACGCAAAAATTGTGCCCTTTTTGAAGTAGCGAGACATCTCCATGAAGAGGTCAGTCGTAATTAGTTTCACCTTCCCCTCAAGGTTCCCCGCTTCCAGGGCGCGGCACACAGGCAGGCAGTTCACTGTATTGACATAAATTCCCGCGAGCTCCGGAATACGCCGCAATAGACCGAGAGTTTTTTGGAAGCTCTCTTCTTCGTCTTCGTGCCCTTCGATAACGGCCGCAATTTGTCCGCCCAGGCAGTGTTTCGGGAATGTTTCCGAAAAACCCTCCGCTTTTCTCCGATGGTCCTCGGCCATCAACATGCCGGCAACAACCGCCACTTTCGAACCCGGCGGAACAATCTTCCCAAGCAACTCGCCCGCCACGCACCCGCTGAGATAAGGCTCCACGTAAACAACACTGGAACGCCGACTCTCAGAAGCGTCTGTGTCCACGCAAACGACGCGAATTCCCTTGTTTTCGGCTTTGTCGATCAATGGCTTCAAATCTTTGGGATTGCCGGCAGTGATAATAATTCCGTCAACCCGGCTGGCCATAAGTTCCCGAAAGGCTTTGGCATCTCCCTCACCCAGGTTCTGGATAGGGCGATTTATGAATTCAACACCAGACTGCGAAACCCGCTCCGCTTCTTCCAATACTCCGTTCCACAGCTGGTCATAGAAGAAGTGAATCTCGCGAGGAATGCATACGCCGATTTTGGCCGTCGCCCGGTTAGCCGAGAGGGCGCGAGCGGCAAGATTGGGTTTATACCCGATTTGGCGGGCTATTTCCAAAATTCGTTGACGGGTTGCTTCGTTAATACCTCCGCGCCCGTGCAAGGCCCGGTCGACCGTACCTCTCGACACCTGGGCAATGTCCGCGATCCGATGGGTGCCACTGCGCCGTTTTGCCATGCTCGTCCCCCTATCCTATGTCGTTCAGGGTCCGCAAGCAAAGTAGTGCGCGTGCGGGTAGTGGCTGAATTTGCCAAATTTAGCCACTACCCGCGTGCGCGTGATGGGAGTGCTGGGGGATTACACCCACTTGGGATTTAATGGCACGGGGTCAGGCTCTGCTCCAGCCCTTGTTCGCGACCTGACCTGCACCCTCGCGAAGCGTTACTAGTTGATTCGCGGGCAAGCTCTTGTGAATTTCATGCAGACCGGCAGGCCAGAATACTTCTATATCAACCGTGGTGACCGGTCCCAGGCCAAAATGTAACCGGGGATCATTGCACGAGTAGTAGCTGGACTGACTGACGACGGCATGCGCCTGTTTCTTGCTGCCATAATGCGCAATCACCCGAGCGCCGATCGCGCTTCGGTTGGATTTCACGCCCTCCAGTTTCACTTTAATCCAATGCTGTTTGGAATCAACGTCATTTCGCAGCAGCGACGGCGGCTCGTTCATATTGGCGATCAGCATGTCAATGTCGCCATCGTTGTCGAAGTCGCCGAAGGCACAACCGCGGCTGCTATGCGGAGTCGTGACTCCCGGTCCGGCCTGCGTGGTCAGTTC
>CAWDFF010000008.1:0-249797 GCA_963801545.1 Terriglobia bacterium
CAGACACACATCTGCGTTCGGGGCTGTTCGGGCGAGCCCAGTTTTCTCGCGGCGAGCGGCAGGCACTGTTGATTCCGCGTTCTGCAGTCGTCGAACGCGGCCAATTGCAGGGCATTTATGTGCTCGACCAAAACAGGGTTGCGAGTTTGCGTTACATCACATTGGGAAAGCCTTCCGGTGCCGAGGTCGAAGTGCTGGCAGGCCTCCAGGACGGCGAGCGGCTCGTGGCCAAACCGGGTGCAGTGGACCTGAATGGCAAACGCATTGAGGTCCAGTAATGACTGATAGCAAATCCAAGTCGGTGATACAGCCCCCGAAAGGCCTACGCCTCGCCGGTCGCATTGCCCACACTTTCATTGATTCGAAACTGACACCGCTGGTGATCGTCGCTGCGCTGCTTCTTGGCGCCTTCAGCATTCTCAAGACTCCGCGGGAAGAAGAGCCTCAGATCGTGGTGCCCATGCTCGACGTTTTTGTTCAGATGCCGGGCGCATCGGCTGACGAGGTGGCACAGCGCGTCAGCCTTCCCATGGAGAAGTTACTGCGCGAAGTGCCGGGCGTTGAGTACATCTACTCGATCAGTCATCCCGGCGTGAGCATGCTGGTCGTGCGTTTCTACGTTGGCGCCAAAGAAGAGGATGCGATCGTACAGACCTACAACAAGCTCTACTCCAACTTCGACCGCATCCCGCCTGGTGTCTCACAACCGATCATCAAGGTCCGATCGATTGACGACGTGCCGATTATGGCCCTGACGTTGTGGGGAAAAGACTATGACTCTTATCGCCTGCGGCGAATCGCGGGTGAGCTGGAAAATTCACTGAAGCCGCTCAACGACGTTTCTGAGACCAAGATCATTGGCGGGCAGCCGAGGCAAATACGAGTCGTGCTAGACACTCAACGGCTCGCAGCCTACGGCCTTACGCCGGGCGCAATCGTGGGGCAACTCCAGAACGCGAACAGCCGTGGCCAAGCCGGCAGTTTTGCGCGCAACAATCGCGAGTTTCAGGTCGAAGCCGGAACCTTTTTCACGAGTCTCGACGATCTGCGCCATGTTGTGGTCGGGGTTCATGCCGGACGCCCCGTCTACTTGCGTGACGTAGCGGAGAAGCTTGAGGACGGCCCCGCCGAAGCAAACACCTACGTCCTGTTTGCAAACGCAAAAGGCGGCGCAGGACAAACCGCGGGCGCGGACTATCCCGCGGCAACCATTACGCTTTCAAAGCGCAAAGGTACGAACGCCACCGACATTTCTGAGCGCGTGTTGGACAAGGTCAATGCTTTGCGCGGTTATGTGCTTCCAAATGACCTGAACATCACGGTCACGCGCAACTATGGCGAGACCGCCAAGGACAAATCCGACGAACTTCTCAAACACCTGCTGATCGCAACCTTGTCGGTCACCTTGCTGATTGCGCTGGCGCTCGGGTGGCGGGAATCAGGCGTCGTACTTCTAGCAGTACCGGTCACGCTGGCTCTCACACTCGCCGTGTTCTACCTGTATGGCTACACTCTGAACCGGGTCACATTGTTCGCATTGATCTTTTCCATCGGTATCCTGGTCGACGACGCCATCGTTGTGGTCGAGAATATCGTGCGCCATTTCCGGTTGCCGGAAAGCCGAGGGCGATCCTTGTCTGAAGTCGCGGTCGAGGCGGTCGACGAAGTTGGCAATCCGACGATTCTCGCTACGTTCGCGGTAATCGGCGCAATCCTGCCCATGGCCTTTGTCCGCGGTCTGATGGGTCCGTACATGCGCCCCATCCCAGTAGGTGCTTCCGCAGCGATGTTGTTCTCCCTGATTGTGGCCTTCGTGGTTTCTCCGTGGGCAGCATTGAGGCTGCTGAGGAAACATGCGGGCGGTAGCGACCATTCCGGGCACGAGACCGAAGGCTGGACCACTCGTTTGTATCGCCGAATGATGAACCCGCTCATCCGCGACGCGCACCGCCGCTGGATGTTTCTTGGTGGTGTCGTGTTGTTGCTGCTCGCCGCAGTCACCTTTGTCCCGTTGAAATGGGTTCGCGTAAAAATGCTGCCCTTCGACAACAAGAGCGAGTTCCAGGTCATCATTGACATGCCCGATGGCACGCCACTGGAACAGACGACTCGTGTGGCGCAAGCCTTGGGACAGTATCTCGGCCAGCAGCCCGAGGTGATCAACTATCAGATCTATGCCGGGACCTCCGGCCCTTACAATTTCAACGGCCTCGTGCGTCACTACTTCTTGCGCAGTCAGCCCAATCAGGCTGATATCCAGGTCAATCTGCTTTCACGGCATGAGCGCAAGGCGCAGAGCCACGAGATCGCACGACGACTGCGGCCTGAGTTGGACAAGATTGCCGCGCCCTTCGGTGCGCGCATCAAGGTAGCGGAAGTCCCGCCTGGTCCGCCCGTGTTGCAAACACTGGTCGCTGAAGTCTACGGGCCTGACTATAAGGGGCAAATTGAACTGGCCGCTCAAGTCAAGAAGGTCTTTCAGCAAACGCCCGGCGTCGTGGACGTGGACTGGTACGTCGAAGACCCGCAAATCAAGTACGACATGAAAGTGGATCTGGACAAGGCAGCGCTCCATGGCATCTCACCCGCCGACGTAACGCGCACTCTGCAGATTGGGGTCGGCGGAGCCAACGCGGGATTGCTTCACGATTCCCGTTCACGAGAAGACATCCCCATAGAAGTGCGGCTTGCGCGCCCGGATCGCTCTGGGATCGAAGACCTTGGCAACCTGAAGCTGCCGACGCCTTCCGGTGGGCAAATCGCCCTGCAGGAAGTAACGAACCTTCAACAAACGACGATTGATACCAGCGTGTATCGCAAGAATCTCCAGCCAGTCGTCTACGTGACGGGAGATGTAGCCGGCGGAGAAGAAAGCCCTGTGTACGCCATTATGAAGATGAGCGAAGCCATCGACAAAATCAAGTTGCCCGATGGCTACGGGGTAAAGCAATACAAGGGCACCACCCTGCCCGAGCGCACCGACCGCTTCTCCATGAAGTGGGACGGTGAGTGGCACATCACGGTGGAAGTCTTCCGCGATCTGGGATTCGCCTTTGCGGCTGTCCTGGTCTTGATCTACGTGCTGGTCGTGGGCTGGTTCCGTTCGTTCATCACGCCACTGGTCATCATGGCTCCGATTCCGCTCACGCTTGTCGGCATTCTGCCCGCGCATGCTCTGATGGGAGCTTTTTTCACTGCGACCTCGATGATCGGCTTCATCGCTGGAGCCGGGATTATCGTTCGCAATTCCATCATTCTCGTGGATTTCATCGAACTACGCCGCTCCCAGGGAATGTCGCTGGAGGATGCAGTGGTCGATGCGGGCGCGGTGCGCTTCCGCCCAATGCTGCTCACCGCCGCCGCCGTGGTAGTGGGAGCGAGCGTGATCCTGTTCGATCCGATTTTTCAGGGTTTGGCTCTGTCCTTGATGGCGGGAGAAGTCGCCTCCACCGTTCTCTCGCGGATGGCAGTGCCGGTTCTTTATTACCTCTCTCAGAGGGGACACTCGCTTCCACCCACGCATCCGCAGGCGCCAGAAAATGTCGCTGAGTGCGACACACCGCAATGCGAAATTGCGTAGGACCAACTTGTTTTGAAGGAGAACCGCTATGACTGTAGAACGCACACTTCGTTTGATCGCTGGGAGCTTTATTCTGTTGTCCCTGGCACTTGGGCACTACGTGAGCCCGTACTGGTACCTTTTCACGGCTTTTGTTGGCCTGAATCTGTTTCAGTCTGGATTCACGAACTGGTGCCCGATGATGACGTTCCTACGTAAACTTGGAGTCGGCAGATAGGAAAAATTGAACATGCCCAATTGGGTTTGGGGAGTGGCATTCCTTGTCGCCTATGTGGTCTTGACGCAATGGCTACTGCCAAAACTTGGTGTTCCCACCTGAAGGAGCCAAGGTTGCGCCGAGTCTCGGCGCAAAGTTGTTCCGAAGGCCGACACTCCGGAGAACCATGACAACTATAGTGCAGATTGAATTTCGCGAGAGCCTGTTGTCAATCCGCGACGAGATCCTCCAATCGCTTGGACATCCCGTAATCTCTGCTCTCGGCTCGCGCGCTGCGCGAAATCTCGATCTCTCCCATGAATCAGTGGGTGTCGTTCTGATCGGTCACGGAGCGCCTTGGGAAGAACGATGCAACCTTGCCGCTCATTTCCGAGAGACCCTGCCAGGAGTTCCCATTGTGGCGTCCCTTCGACAGCGCGACAAAGACGTGACCGGAGCAGATTACAATTTACGGGCAGATGATCCGCCTCTGTGGGTGAGCACAGTCCGACGGGCATTGGCGGGAATCGGGTAGTCTTCGAAGATTCAGACCCTGGCTCCTGCCATTTCATAATCACTACAATGCCGATATCAGCTCGAAATAGATTGCGCGGAACAATTGAAGAGACTCAACTCGGCCATGTCATGGCTCATGTTGTGGTTCGGGTCGCACAACAGTGGCGGACCTGCTCGTATCACTCTCCCGAGAGGCTCCTGACGCTGAGTCTGGGACTGGGAAGCTTGGTCAAAGAGGCCATCAGCACAGAGCTCCTCTTGCTGGATCGTTTGAAAATCGAAAGCGCATGCTCAGAAAGTTCAGGCGATCCGTTCCAAGGGTGCCATCCAAGGAATAGCGTTGACATAACGTTCATAATAATGTACATTATATGTAACTATTGACCATTATTCTGGACATTAAATATGAGGACCAGCCGATCATCCGTCGTAATGCCACTCCCGGTAAGGCATGCCCTGCGCAAGCTCGGCCGCGACATCCGTGACGCCCGGCGGCGGCGGCGCATCCCGGCGGCCATCGCGGCGCAGCGCGCCTCGATCAGCCGCACGACCCTCGTCAAGATTGAAAAGGGCGATCCCGGCGTCGCGATCGGGATATACGCCACGGTCCTTTTTGTGCTGGGCATGGCGGACCGGCTGGGCGATCTCGCCGCGCCGAAGAACGATCCCGTGGGCCTGCAGCTCGAAGAAGAAAACCTGCCGCAGCGCATTCGCGTGGCGCGCAGGCCGAAACGCACGAAAGACAAGTGATGGACAGAGAGGCTCTCGTATACGTGGATCTCGACGGCGTCCCGCACCTGATGGGGCGTCTGTGGGCCCGTACGCGCAAGAACAAGGAAAGCGCCACCTTCGAATACGACAAGACATGGCTGGAAAATCCCGCGCGATTCTCTCTGGAGCCAGCCCTGCAGGTTGGTCCCGGCCCGTTTCACACGCCGGCAGACACGCCCATGTTCGGCGCCATCGGCGACTCCGCGCCCGACCGTTGGGGGCGGGCGCTCATGCGCCGCATGGAACGCAGGCGCGCGGAGCGCGAGGGCGGCGCGCCGCGCACGCTCCAGGAAATCGACTTCCTGCTGCTGGTGGACGACGAGGCCCGTCAGGGCGCGCTGCGCTTTGCGGAAAAAGAAGGCGGACCCTTCCTGCGGAAGGAGGGCGTCAAGCGCATCCCGCCGCTGATCGAGCTCCCGAAACTGCTCTCCGCGGCCGAACATGTGATGGAGGAGAAAGACACCGAGGAGGAACTGCGCCTGCTGTTCGCGCCCGGCTCCTCTCTTGGCGGCGCGAGGCCCAAGGCTTCCGTCAGGGAAAAGGACGGCCATCTCGCCATCGCGAAATTCCCACGCAAGGACGATGAAATCAACACGGTGGTCTGGGAGGCGGTCGCACTGTCCCTCGCGCAGAAATCTGGCATCCCCGTTCCCCAATCCCGTGTCGAAAACATCGCCGGCAAGCCTGTGCTCCTCCTGCGACGCTTCGACCGCGACGGCGAACGGCGTATCCCGTTCCTCTCCGCGATGAGCATGCTCGGATCGAAAGACAGAGAAACCCGAAGCTATCTGGAAATTGTTGACGCGCTGCGCCAGCACGGCGCCGCGCCGAAAGCCGACATGGAAGCGCTGTGGCGGCGGCTGGTTTTCAACATACTGATCTCCAACACCGACGACCACCTGCGGAATCACGGCTTTCTGTACGAAGGCCAGGCGGGCTGGCGCCTGTCGCCCGCTTACGACCTCAACCCGGTGCCGACCGACATCAAGCCGCGCATTCTCAGCACGGCGATCAACGAGGATGACAACACGGCTTCACTCGCACTGGCGATGGAGGTGGCGGGATATTTCGAACTGGACGACGGCAAAGCGCGCGACATAGCAAAACAGGTCGGCAAGGCCGTCTCGAAGTGGCGCGATGAAGCCGCGCGGCATGGTCTCGACGAAAGGCGAGATCGACCGCATGGCGTCGGCATTTGAGCATGATGATCTGAAAGCGGCTCTCGCAGCGCGGAAGTAGATCGACGGTGTTCTTTCCGATGTCTTGATGTGTGAGAGGACAATTGCCATCAACAGCGATTCAACCTGGGCGGAGCCCGTTTCGTAGAACTAGAAATCTGACATCCCCCGGATGGCTGAATAATAAGCCGAGGCGCAAAGGCCAGTGTCAAGGCTCTTGGACCGCAAACGCGGCGCGCGAAGCGCGGCCTTGACACTGGCCGGGCCTCGGCTATGCTCTGGCTATCCGGGGTATGTCATTCGGGAATGCTGCATCAAAGACCAAGACCGAAACCCTGACTGATCTGGTTCGTGTGCGTGGTTTGTGGTTCTATCTTTTGCGCTACTGGCTCTTGCTGAATCGCGGGGGAATGGGACACGTCGCGGCTGAGTTCCTGGCCCAGCGTCGCTGCATTGTTCGTATAAATCTGCGCGTCATAGCGTCCACGCGAGACAGAAACGTAGGCCATGCGGCTGTTGAGCAGATCCTTAGCACCCAGTTCGGTGTCCACGTGAATCAAGACACGGTCGGCAGTCTGTCCCTGGCTGGAGTGGCTGGTCATGGCATACCCATGATCGAGATGCGGATGCTTGTGCGGATCGAGTTCAACCATACGCCCACCGTCGATCTTCAAGCGCAGCCGCCCGTCTCCGTCGATGCTCTCGATGGTCCCCAACTCGCGGTTCGCAACTCTGAGGTTGTTGGCCGGCGCAGTGAGCTGAATGCGGTCGCCTACTGAGAAACTCCGCATCTCCTCCCGAAAGACTGAGACTCCCTGCTGCCTGCGCGGATCGTAAGTGCGCTGCGTGCCATCCTGCAGCTCAACTGTCAGCCGGTTGTTCGGAGCGTCGATACTCTTCACCTGTGCGTACGCGCCTTTCCCGATGCCGGTTTCCTTCGAAGCTCGCGAATAGCGCAGCACATCGCCCACCTCATAGCGCTCGGCCCATGTGCGATCCGCGCCGGTGAGGGCTTGGCGCGGCACTAGCGTCCTGATGCGGTGCTCCTCGTCGCTGACGAGGCCACTCCGCTGCAATTCCGCATGGACGCGCTCGTTGATCTCCATGCGAAAGCGATTATCGGGAGAAATCACCAGCGTGTTCTCCGGCAATTGTGCGTACTCCTTCGCGATAGCGGCGATGCGCTCGTCGTGGCTTTGAATCTCATGGACTCGGCCCTGCCGGTCAAGATTCTGTATTGCTTCCTGTACTTCGCCATGGGCAAGCTGCTCGACTACCTGTTTCAATTCTGGGTCTTTCTGGCGCACAATCTCTTCGAGCCTCACCGTTTTCATACCGGCGTCCTGGAGTTGCGCGAAGGGCCGCCCGGCCTCAACCGCCTCATGTTGCCGCCGGTCGCCGACGAGCAACACACGGTCATTCGGATGGAGCCGGTTCACAAACTCATGCACCTGCCTGGTCGATGCCAGAGAGGATTCGTCGAGTACATAGAGCCGTTTCTCGCCGCTATCCGGCTGTTGTCCACGTACCAGATGCTTCTGTAGTGTGGATGTCTCGATGCCTGCTTCCCCGAGCTTCTGCGCCGCGCGGGACGTTGGCGCGAAACATTCTGAAGAGAACCGGAAACCTGGCTGCCGTCATGAGAACCATGGGACACAGGGATGTGAAGACTGCGATGCAGTATCAACATCCCGAATTAGAGATCGTGCGCGCTGCGCTCGATCAAGACACAACCGTAGAGAAACGGACGTAGCCGGATTGAGGTTACGGCACACTTTACGGCACACCCGAAACATCAACTCCGGTAAGTAATTGAAAAGATGGTGAGCGCGGTAGGAATCGAACCTACAACCTACTGATTAAGAGTCAGTTGCTCTGCCAATTGAGCTACGCGCCCATCTGTGGATTGAGTTTCAGCCCCGGGGACCCGCCGATCTCGTCGCGGGTTGCGGGCGATGGCCTCATGCGGCAGCCGGGAAGCTGCTTGCCGGAACCATTCGATCAGCTATTCGCGAATTCCCAAACGGATTTTAACACAGCGGATTGCAGGCGCCCTAACCGGCAGACACGCGAACGATGCTGTGCAGCGACGAATGGGTGTAGCGAAGAAATCTGCTCCACGCCGGATAGCCTGGGTTGTTTTGCTCCGGGCGCTCAGCGTCGCAGCAGGTCTGTGGCAAAGGGCGACACTGCATCGGAGATCGCGGTAGCGGGGCGGCGCGTCGGCAACGTTTCAGTTTCTACCGGTGGCCGTCGCTCCAGGGTTCCCAGGATGGGCGGTTCCCATCCGTTCGATTCGGTCAGCGACACGAACCGGGGCTCCACGCACAGCGCATCGACCACCCGGCGCTGCCGGGAACTCAGCACTTGCAGCGGCAGCACCTGAAAGTGGCGAAACACCCACATGAGATAGATCCGCTGGGCGATGGAAAGCCTGATGTAACGCGGCCCCAGCGGAGTCAAGACGCGCAGCACGCCGCCAAACAATTTTTCAAACCACATGCGACCACCTGAATTTCCGAGATGGTGATTCCTGGCAAGTCAGAATTTTCGGAATCTGATTTCCCTGAACCTTTAGCAGTTCAAGGGCCAGCATTATTGCACCAAAGTTGATGCACATGCATTAGAAAATTCAAGATTTTCGCGGCATTCTTCGCCACTAGAGAATTTCTTCTCCCCCCGAGCCCTTTTCTGGGGTGCACCTCGGAACGGTGCAACGTCATTCTGTGCAGGAATTAGACTGGAATTTCTGGCAGAATCTCGATACTGCTGATGCTCGCAGCCACTCCAAAATTTCCACCGTCCTGGCTGTCTTCCACCCGCACCACCGAAGCCCGGCAGCATACCCACTGTTTGACACCGTGAGTGAGTTCGGGCGGCAGGATCAGGACCATCTCCAGCTCGCTCCCGGCCACGATGCGAGAGTCGGTATAGAGGAAAATTCCACTCCGGTTCAGGTCGCGGGTGAAGCCGCTGGCATCGCCGGTTCCAAGCTCGGCACTGGCGGGGTGTGTCTGGATGGGCTTCGTCTTGCCGAGTTGTGTCTTGCCGGGCTGCGTCTTGATGGAGACTGGCACACGCACCGGAAGACGCCGTCCGGAACGACGTTCGCGTTTGGTATCCGGCATGAGAACTGGAGCCTACCACAAAGGCGGAGTGAATATTGGTGGATCTGGAATCTTCGTCGAGCCCGGGGCGGGTCTAAGAGGAAATTAACTCACTCGCCTTCAGGCCGCCGCGAACGAACGCCGGGCACGACCAAAGCCTGCTCCATGGTAGGTGCGTTGGTAGCACGCAGTTTGACTTCGACTTCGTGTCTTTTCTCTGCGGCGCCCGTACTCGAATAGGCACGCGACAACAATTCCAGCGAGTAGGGATTATCGTCGTCTTCCTCCAGGTGGGCGATGGCTTCCTGAACCTTCTGCTGGGTCATCAGCAACGCCCCCACCGCGCCGTGATACGAACCTTGAACCACCGCACTGCGGGCGGTGCCGGCGATGGTTTCCAATTGCTGCAGAGTCTGCGTGGCCAGCTCCTGGTTCCCGGCGTGATCGGCGCGAACTGCGCGGTAGCGCAAAATTCGGGCCCGTTCATCGTCACGCTCGGATTGCGACAGGTCCGCCTGCTGGGCGAGCGCGGCTTCCGCTGCCTCCAGATGCTTCAAGGCCGTGGCATCGTCAGGCTGGTAGAGGCTCATCATGCGATGCGCCTGGGCTGCGGTCAGGTCGAATCCGGCAGCGTGCGCCTTTTCGGCGGCCGCAGCAAAGGCCTTGTCGGCCTCAGCGAAATTGTTCTCACGCGCCCAGGTGGTCGCTTCCTGCAGAGCGTAAGACAGCCGGTCCGCATCGGTGTGAGCGTGCTGGATGGCTTTTTCATACTCCGCCCGCGCCTGTTCCTGGTTTCCCATCACCGCGTAAGTGTCGCCCAGGCCGAGTTGGGAATAGTCGAATTCCGGATCGTTTTTCAGCGCTGCCCGGTAGTGTTCGAGCGCGGCGTCGAAGTTGCCCGACATGCGCAGGATTTCGGCGTACGAATCCTGCGGGTTGGGGAGCGTGGGGAGCACGGCGATATAGCGCTCCATCACCTCGAAAGCTTTGGAAAACTCGCGACCGTGAGCGTAACAGTAGGCCAGATCGTTCAGAGCCGGAGGATAATTTTTGTCGAGGGCCAGCGCCCGCTCCAGCGTCTTTTGTGCCTGCTCGTAGTTGTTTTGCCCCATCATCCAGTTCCCGGCCATGTAGGCGAGTTGCTTATCCTTGGGATACATCTCCAGCAAGTCGTTCATGGCTGGGATACCGGCCAGGAAATTGTTTTCCTGAATGCTGGTGATCCACTTGATGAGAAGTTGTTCTCCGGGCGTGACCTTGGCCGTCGCAGCCAGCGCTTTTGCTTTTTCACGCGACGCCATCGCCTCGGCGGGATTGCGGCTGTTATAGCTGATGAAGGCGTAGGCCAGGGCAAAGTTGGGGTCGGCTTCGACAGCCGCCCGCCATCCGATGTTGGCGCGCTCCAGATACAGGTTCTCGTAGTCCGTCACAGCCCGCACGAACAAGTCTCGCGCCTTGGGCGAGGATGTGGTGATGGGCAATGTCTTGGTCAGTACCCTGCTTGATGTGGTGCGCAAAGGAAAACGGCGCCAGCGAGAGGCAAATCAGGACACAAACGCAATGAGCACGGCGCATCACCATCTTCCACCGGTAAGGAAAGTGTCGTAAGTCTTAGAAAAAGCTAGCACGGAGGAGCGACCTGAAAAAGTCCCTGTGCAGGTACGAAGGGCCAGCGACTCGGGTGCATAGGATGAATTTCAGTCGCAGAAATAAAACGGCTCCTCCTGAATTCACGCAGGAGGAGCCGGATCAGTTTCAGAGTCACTAGAACGAAATCTTGGCCGCAAACTGAATGCCCCGCGGGCCGCCGCCACCCAGGAACGGGTTACCGATGCCCGTGTCCCCCGTGGCGGTGATCTGGTAGAAGCCGCTGTGCTGCCCGGTGAGATAGTCCGGCGATCCCACGTCAGCGATGAAGTTGGGGAGCTCCGGATTGGAGAAGTTCGGGTGATTGAACAGATTGAAGAACTCCGCCCGGATTTGAAGGTTCACCCGCTCGGTCAAAGCGGTGTTCTTGTAAACCGAGAAGTTGAACTCCTTGAAGCTCGGCCCGGCCAGCGAATTGCGTCCCAGATTCCCGAAGTGCCGGGTTCCAGCCACGCAATTGGCCTCGCTGCTGTCGTTGGGATCGCCCAGTGATGCCCATGTGCAGGGCGCGGCGAATGAACTCAGGTCGAGGAACGTGGACGGATTACTTGAGTACTTCAATGGACCGATCACGTCGGGCCGGTCGAATCCTTCCCCGGCACCGGAATAGTCGCCTTCAAATTCGTAGTTGAGTTGCCAGGGCTGGCCGTCCTGCAGGTTAACCACTCCGTCGATGCCCCAGCCGTTCTTTAGCCGCGACAACGCCCCGCTCATCCTCGGGAATTCATAGTTGAAGTTCCAGGTAAACCGGCGGCGAATGTCGAAGCTGGAATTTCCACGGTCTCCTGCCGGATTGGTGCTGTTCTGTGGCTGCGCCTGGTTGGGCGTGAAATCTTCCAGATCGCTGGCCGTATCAATTCCGTGCGACCAGACAAAATTCGCCTGCGTCGACAGCCCATGCCAGTTGCTGACGTGCAGACTGGTCTGCAAGGAGTGGTAGATGGAGTTGGCCGAAGACCGTTCCAGGTTCAGATAGAAGAAATTGGGAAAGTTCCGCGGCACCCCATAACCGCTGACCCCGTTGGCCAGATCGAATGCTGTGATCGTTGCCTGGCTGGGCTGGTTGATGTCCAGGAACTGGAACAGCTTGGTCCCCTTTGATCCCGCATACCCGATCTGGAATACTGCCTTGTTACCCAGTTGCTGCTGAATGTTGAGATTGAAATTCTGAGTGTAGGGAGTGCGCAAATTCGGATCGGCAGCGAAGAAATCACTGTTTGGACCGAAACCGGAGTAAACCGGAACCGCCGGATCGAGCGCCGCTCCACTCACGCTTCCGAATTGCAGTCCCACTGGACCGGTTCCGGGATAAGCCGGTCCCGGACAAAAGATGCAGTTCCAGGGCAAGTGTCCCAGGAAAATGTCTTGAGAGAAGGCGTCATAGAACAGGCCCCATCCGCCCCTGAGAACTGTCCGTCCCTTGCCCGACGGGTCCCAGGAGAACGCCACGCGCGGCGCAAAATTGTTGTAATCAGGATTGTAAAGACCGCCGTTTCCCACCTGGGTTACGGAACCGCCGTTCGCGGGATCGAACTGGTAAAACAGGTTGTTCTTCTCTTTCACCACACCGAAATAATCCCAGCGCAGGCCAAAGTTGAGAGTGAGGCGTGGCGTCAGCCGGTAACTGTCCTGTAGGTAAACGCCGTGACTGCTCTCCGAAGTATGGCGCAGGGTGTTGCCCGTGATTTGCGCTCCGTCGTCCGGAATGCCCTCCAGGAAAGCCTCCAGAGGAGTAAGCGAGCCGTTCGGGTTCAACGGATTCGCATCGGGAATCGAGTCAAAGCTCAGAGTGCCCCGGAAATTGTGATCGATGAGTTGCGTGATGGTGGTGCGGCGGAACTCATAGCCGAACTTGACGTCGTGCTTACCTGATTTCCATGAGTAGTTGTCGATGAAGTGCCAGTTCGCATCCACCCGGTTGCGCGGCACCGACGAACTTGCGCCAAGGCCCGAAAAACCACCCACGCTGATGACCGGAAGACCGCCATCGTAGGCCGATACACCCGTATTCAGACCAATGGAACTGGGACTGAAGCTCTGATCCTCGGGGAAGAATCCCTCCGCAAACCGGTTCCACCCCAGACGCGCCTCATTCACCTGGTTGGTGTTCACCACCTTCACGTAAGAAATCGAAACCAGTTGCACTCGCGTCGGAGTATGCGTATTGAAGCCCGGCACTTGCCCGCCGCTGCCCGTCAAAGACAGGGGAAACGACTGAGTGCTGTCTCCGAAGTAATAGCGTCCGGTCAGCAGGTTGTTGGGATTGAAATTGTGATCAACCTTGCCAATCAGGCTATCGACGCGATTCAAGAAGTTGATCGCCGTCGAAACGTTATTCGTGTCGCAGCCGTTCCCGTCACTCACCGCCCCCGCAATATTTGGGGCCGGCCAGGGGTTCCGCGCCAGCAGCGCCGCAGTCACCGGATTCAGGGTTTCCCCCCACGATGCAATATTGGCTTGCTCCTGTGCAATCACCGCGGGGTCGGGTACGCAGCTCTGACCTGCCTGGGCTCCGGTTTCACGCTGACCTTCATAGTTGAAATAGAAAAATGTCTTGTCTTTGATGATCGGACCGCCCAGGGAAGCCCCGAACTGGTTGTTATGGAATGGATTCTTGGGCCCCTCGTTGTTGAAGTAGTTGCGTGCCCCAAACTGCCCGGTACGCAGGTACTCCAGACCCGAGCCGTGCCATGCGTTGGTGCCGCTCTTGGTCACGATATTTACTACGGCACCGCTATTGCGGCCGTATTCCGCCTCATAGTTTGAGATCGTGCGAAGTTCCGCCACGGCATCGATCGGAAGAATGGTCGCCGGATCGCCGAATACCCCTGCCTCGTTAATGGCAGGATCGTTGCGGTAGCCGTCGTTCATATCGGTGCCGTCCAGCAGGAAGTTGTTCGATCGGCCCCGCGAGCCATTCATCGAAAAGGTGCCGTACGATCCAGGTGAGTCCGAAATCTGATCCGGCGATCCGGCAACCCCCGGGTTCAAATAGATGAGCTTGGTGTAGTCCCGTCCATTGACCGGCAGATTGGCAATCGTCTCCGTGGTCAGGGTTCCGCCCAGCTGAGCCGAAGTAGTTTCCACCTGGGACAGCTCTTCGCCTGAAACTTCCACCGTCTGCGAGACCTGTCCGGCCTTGAGTTGGGCATCCACCCGTCGTTCGGTAGCTACATCGACAACCACTCCGCTGGTGACTGAGGTCTGAAAACCGCTTTGCGTGATGGTCACCACATAGGTGCCAATAGGCAGCTCAGGAACGCTGTAACTGCCGTCGGCGCTGCTCTGCGTAATGCGCTCCTGGCCGGTGTTCACGTTCCGCACCACCACCTTGGCGCCGGAAATAACCGCGCCGGAGACATCGGTAACTGTCCCCAACACGGTTCCGCGAAAGGTCTGGGCAAACAGCGAAATTGAGGCCAAAACGAAAAAAGCGAGGATTATCCTCACTCTCATTGGAATTCTCCTTTTAGCACCGGCAAAAACGCCTGGTCGCCGCGAGCCAAACATCTGTTGAACCTGTCTGCTATTAAATTGCCGCCGATTATAACCCGCAGCCCCGTCATTTGTCTTACCGATGGCGTTCATCGGACATTTGGAAGCGGACAACCCTACGGCAGTATTTTCAACGGTGATCCGCAGTCCACGCCGGAGTTGGTCCATGAGTTTCCGCGTTTGAGCGGGCTCTAGCTCAGTCGAGCGGTATACCGGTTTTTGCGGAAATGTCGCGCAGTTCCTCAACCACGGGCAGGATCAGCGGGACCCCCTTCTCGCGCCTCAATCGCTCTGCTTGCCGTTCGGGATCGCCCGGAATCAGCGGCCCGCTGGTGCCGGGTGCCGGCTTCGTCGCTCGAAATACGCGAACATAGTCGTCGACCTGAGCCTTAAACGAGTCGCTATCGATAAAGCCGTCAATCCTCATCGCCCCAAAGAAGTGGCCGATCCCTTTACCGACACTGCGCTGGGGAAATTCCTGACGGAGAGCGAAGGGCGGGGTAAACGGCCCCCAATTTGCTCCACCCAGCACGCCGCTCAACATATCAACCATGATTGCAAGGCAGTAGCCCTTATGTCCGCCGTGTTCGCGATCCGAACCGAGCGGCAGAAGTGCGCCGCCTGCAACGGTATCGTCGGGGTCTGTCGTGACCCGGCCCTGGCTATCGATGCTCCAGCCGGGAGGGATCAGCTTGCCGCTTCGCCTGGCCATTTCGATTTTTCCGTATGCGACAGCACTGGTGGCCATATCGATTACGATCGGCGGCTCCTGTTTTCCAGGGAATGCGATCGCGATAGGGTTTGTGCCCAGCATGCGCTCCGCTCCCCATAAGGGTGTCACCAGCTTGGTTGCGTTCGTCATAGCCCAACCGATCAGATCGCGCTCCACGGCTTTAAGAACGTAATAGCCGGCGATACCGAAGTGATTGGTGTTCCGCACGCTCACCCAACCGGAGCCGGCTTTCTCCGCCATGTCCATAGCGATGCGATTCGCTTTTGGCCCGACCACCAGACCCAGGCCGTTGTCGCCATCGATGGTCGCAGTACTCAATGTCGAACGAACCTTCTCGATGTTAGGCCGGGGATTGATTCGCCCGAGGCTGAGCATATCGAAATAGCTATGCAGCCGGGCTACTCCGTGTGAATCGATGCCGCGCAGGTCTGCGCAGGCCAGCACGTCGGCAGCTTGAACCGCATCCTCTTTAGGACACCCAAAGTGGAGAAAGATGCGGGTGCTGAATTCGCGTAAGGCCTCGATGTGAAAAATCTTGGTCTCCACGCCAATCATCTTATATTTTCGCCTTGGGAACTCAATGCACAATGGCTGAGAAGGGACGATCCGAACCGCACGCCCCTCGCATGACAAGCTGGGTTGTGCCTGAAGACCGACGACTGAAGACTGAAGACTAGAAAGAAAATGCCACGCCGCCCCGAATGGAGCGCGCCGACTGCACCAGGTAGACGGTGCGGCCATCCTGTCCCAACACCGGAACATATCCCTGGGCCAGAAGATTGCGCACGTCTACGATGGCATCCATGTGTCCGGGAAGGAAGCCGGTGCCGGGGATGGGCTGCCGCAGGTAAATGTTCAGGAAGGGATCGGACTGCCCGGCCGAGCTGTTAAACATGTCCACCGGGGTCAGGGCCTGCCCGCTGATCCAGCGGTAGGAAGTAATCAACTGCGTCTTGGTGCGGGGCAGGGTGCCGCTGAACTTTGCGGCTGCAGTGTGGCGATCGCGTGTGAAGCTTGCGCGGCGCGCGTCTTGCAGAGCGAGATTGGTCTGACTCAGATCGAGCACTCCGCCGTATCCATAGTCGAGCGTGGCCGTAAGGTCCGACGACAGCTTGCGCTGCAGTACCACCCGCATTCCGTGGGCATCCAGTTCTTTGCCGCGATAAGTAAAGGTCTCGGAGTACAAGTCGGGCAGGACGTCTCCGCTGTCCGAGGAAGCATCGCCAACTCCGGTCAGCGCCGGATCAGCGACGCGATCGGAGTACATCGCGACCTGAACATTGGTATCGCCCATACGATGGGACAGCGAGATTTCATGGTGGTGGGCCCGTTCCAGGGTCGGCGAGAATCCAGCCAGGCTCATGTGTGGACCGGACTCGCTCAAATCCGCCGGCGCCGACTCGAAACCCTTGTCCACTCTCCGGTCAGGCTCAGAGGTGGCGTAACGGTACTCCAGCACGGTATGGGGTGAGAGATGCACGTCCGCCGATCCGAAAGGACGGAAGGCCGTGACGCGCCCCATGAATTGGATGGTTTGCAGCTCACTGCCGAAGCGAAGCTCCAGAACATCACCGAAGGTGAATTGATCCGACGCGCTCAGCGCCAGCGCCTGCAGGGCCGTTGTGTGGGGATCAATTCCCGGAGCGGCCAGGCGGCGCATGGTAAACGCCATTTCCGGCTTTGATCCGTTGGCTAAGGGATGGCTGTAGGAGGCACGCAGCACCGCATTGGGCGAGCCGTTGCCGTATCCGACATTGCCTTGAAAGGCCACGGTTCCGGTGGAGAAAATCGACCGCTCCACGTTAAAGCCCGTGCTCATGTCGGAAGCGCTGCCAAAACCACTCGATGCCGAACCGGCAACGAAGGACAGAGTTCCCTTCAGATCGTGGTTGTCATGATTCGAATTGGCGTCCGCGTCGCCTGCCGGAACTTGAGAGGGATCCAGCATGCGCAGGATTGGTCGATTGGAAGCCGAACGCAGCACCCACTTCCAGTCATCATCGTCGGTGCCGACTCCGCGCAGCGCCGGCAGTTGGACCGCCTCAAACAGCCCGCTGAGTTTGAGATTCACCAACACGCTGCTGCCCGGACGCAGGCCCACACGCTCTCGCAATGCTGGAAGGAACGATGGAGAGTATGCCTTTACGCTATAGACTCCCGGCAGGAGGCCGCTGGCTGAGTAGAAGCCGTTCTCGTCGGTGAACACCTTCAGAGTGTGTGCGGCTGAACCCAACACCTCTACCATGGCACCCATCTGCGGCACTCCGGCAGCGTTGCGCACGTACCCCGAAATAGAGCCGGCGCCGGGACGATCCGCCGCCATCAGTGGAAGCGTCAGCGCGATCCCCAATAACCCGAGCTTGAACCCGAGTTTCCCCAGCATCACTGCAAACACCTCAGGAGACCAAGCTCTACGGTTACTCCACGGCAAAGGTCGCCGAAGGATCCACCGTCTGCTTGGAGATGTTGTCGTTCACCTTGATTTGAATACGATAGACCCCGGGATCAAGACTGGCGGCCGAGAGAGGTTTTTGCAGGGTCACTTGGTCGCCAATATTGCCCATCTGATCTGTAGATTCCACGGTGTGAATGACGGCCTTGTTCGTGGCCGCGTTGATCACATCATACTCGACTGTGGCCGACGGTTTATGCGTCTTTTCGTCGACCCCGAGGTTGTAAACCTGCATCCAGAAATACACTTTCTGGGTGCGCTTGAATGCCACCGGCTTGCCATTCGCAGAAGCCACGCGCGGCCGGATCTTGGTGTTGCCGATCACAAACATGCCCGTGCCGATCTCTTTTGTGGAAACCGGCTGCATGGTATCGGCAACGATCAGCGAAGAGGATGCCAGCTTATCGTCATCGAAGCTGGGTACGAGTAACCGGCTGCTCCACAATCCTGAGCGATCGCCGTTCACATCTTTTACTGCGACGTCGATGCGATACAGGTTCGGCCGCAAGGGCAGCGCCTTCCAGTACACGGACGAGTTCTCTGTAACCTTGGGCAGCAGTTCTGCCGGAACGTCTACCTGCACCGTGTCTTCAAACGTCTGCACCACTTTGCCCGTCAACGTGGTCACACGCCCGAAAATATTCACCGTCCCGCGCTGCACGCCGTCCTTGTTCACAAAAGTGACGTCACGATTTTTCACCTGGATCGTGATGGGGACAAGCACGGTGTCACCGGTCACCCGCACAAAGTCAGTTCGCACATCGAACGGCATCAGGTTGACGCTGATCTTGTGACTGACCACTTCTTCCAGGTCCTTGAACTTCACAGCCGGCGGCTTTTGCAGCTTGTAGAACTGTTCCAGACGGTCAAACTGCTTGGTCTGCTGGGTGCCGCTGAAGGGGCCCGTCCCCAGCCGCTCCAGACCGCCGCCAGTGAAGCGGTCGGCCTTGCTGGCCATGCCCATCTGTTCGTAGAGGGTCAAGCCGGCGTTGGGCGTATAGAGCAGAGCGTCCTTCTCCGACCGGTCCATGGTCATGTGATAGTCGCCGCACATGCAGGTGTCGACGAATTCGATGATGACTTCCTGCCCTACGTCTTCCAGGTAGCGATAGCGCCAGTCTTCAAACGGGTAGGTGGAAGTTTCGCCTCCACCTTCTTCCATCGGGCGCTCGTAGGAACCGCCCGAAGGATGCGACTCAATTTCATCCGCCGGGCCGTACATGATGTAGATTCTTCCGCGATCAGATTTCCAGCCCGGGATGCCGGCGGCAAAATGTTCGTTGGCATAGGCCATGCGCCGGTAGTGCTCTTCCTTGAATTCGTTTTCGATCGTGTCCGGAGTAGGATCGCGGCGCTGCCAGAAAGCCTCGATGAACTGGTCGCGCTCTTCGTCATTCGAGAGCAGTTTGAACGCCTTCTGCTCTTCGTCCGTGATGATCCAGCGTACGTCTTCGTCAAGCCATTTCTTGTAGGTCTTGCTCAATTCCACCTTCAACGACTTCGCGTTCTGCTTTTTCTGCTTATCGGTGAGTGGACGCTTGAGCGGATCGGCCTCCGGAGTCGCCTTTTCCTGTGACGATGTAGACGCGGCGGCAGCTGGATCAGTCGCATCTTGCTTAGCTTCCTGCGCGGCCGCGAAGAACACGAACCCTGAGATCAGGACCGGTAAAACAAGGACGACGAAAAGGCGATTGGCAAAACCTGCCCGGGACATAAAGGGGGTACTCCTTGCGACGGTACTCTTGGCTAGCCATTCTATGACTTTGGCGGCACTAAGGCAAGGCTAAGTAAGGCCCTCTAACCAATTGTAAAGATTGTAAAATCGGCGTCCAACCTGGGTCTTGGCTTGCCGTCTTCCAGGCGGCGCCGGCGAGGGGTAAGGTTTTCCTTAGCTCTCGTCCCGGCTCAAGCTATAATTGATTTGTTATCAATGCCCAGCCTGGCTGATCTGGGGCCGGGCACCCGCATGGCGGTTGTCCCGCAGGAACTTTTGCACCCGCAATACCGTATCTGATGGCGTGTCCCTATGTTACGCCGGAAATCCGGGTGTGATGGCAGCCCCATACCAGAGTGGGGCGGTGGAGCGACCTGTGTCGTAGAAGCTCCATGCATGCGGGCGGGCTGAACGGCGTGGCAAGGGGCGATGAGCACCGGGAAAAAAATTGGGATTGGGATTGGAGTCGGCATCGCTGTACTGGCGATTGCTGGCTTCGCCGTGCACCAGAGCCGCAAAGGCGTGGTCACGGTGCAGACTGGGAAAGCTCAACGGCTCGATCTGGCGTCAATTGTGAGCGCATCCGGCGAGATCAAGCCCAAGACTTACGTGAACATTGGCGCCAACGCCTTCGGCAAAATCACCCGGCTCTATGTGAAGGAAGGCGACCGGGTAAAAAAGGGGCAATTGCTGGCACAACTGGAAAACGTGCAGTCCTCGGCTGACGTGAACGCCACCCAGGCCGGGCTCGAAGCAGCGCGCACTGATGCGGTGGCTGCCGACGCAGCGTTGAATACATCGGCGGCCGACCTGAACCGCGCGCAATCCGACTACGAACGCGCCCAGCTCGATTGGACTCGCGCTCAAGGCCTGTTCAAAGACGCATTGATCGCAAAATCGGAATACGACAGCCAGAAGGCCGCCTTTCAAACCGCGCAAGCAGGACTGGCGCAGGCGCAGGCGCGCGTCGCCCAGGCCAAAGCGCAGAAAGATTCGGCGGACCGCCACATCGCGCAGAACGCAGCCAATCTGACTCATGCTGCGGACGTGTTGAAGAAGACGACGTACGCCGCGCCTTACGACGGCATGATCACCAACCTGCCGGTCCGCGAAGGCGAGACGGTTGTGATCGGAATCCAGAATTCTCCCGGCAGCACGCTCATGACTCTGGCCGACATGTCCGTCATCACCGCCGAGGTGAGAGTGGATGAGACCGACATTGTCAATGTGCGCCTGGGCCAGCCGGCCGAAGTCAGCATTGATGCGATTCCGAAGAAGACTTTCAAAGCAGTGGTGACCGAAATCGGGGACAACGCCATCGTTCGCTCCACCGGCGTGTCCACCTCACAACAGACTTCCGCCAGCCAGGAAGCAAAGGATTTCAAGGTCGTGGTCACCCTGCAGGACGCGCCAGAGAATCTGCGCCCCGGGCTTTCCGCCACGGCCAAGGTAACCACGGCCACGCGCAACAATGTGCTTACCATTCCCATCCAGGCGCTCACGGTTCGATCACAGGCCGACCTGGATGCGAGTAACGACAAGGGTGCCGTCCAGGCCGCTTCGCCTCAGAACGACGCATCCAATCAGAAAGAGCGGGATCGGGAGAAACAGGAAGTGCAGGGCGTGTTCGTGATTCGAGATCGCAAGGCAGAATTCCTGCCAGTTGAGACCGGCGTCACCGGCGTCACCGACATCGAAGTGCTCAAAGGGTTGAAAGCGGGCGACGAGATCGTCACTGGCAGCTACAAAGTGCTGCGAACCATGCGGCCAGGGGCAACCGTAAAAATAGATAACGCGGTTCCCGAGAAGAAAGAAGACGAGAGCTAGGGGCCGGGCGTCGGACCTCGGACTTCGGACGTCAGGCGGGGAGTTGGGTAGGTCTTGGCTGAGGCCCGACGTCTGACGACTAACAATCGTTACAGTTGCTCGTCCAACAGGCAGCCGACACGATCGAGGAGTAGAAGAGAAAGATCGGAGCGGGCAGGTGTCCCGAGAGGACCAGGAGAGAAAAATGGCAACCGCAGAAGTCATCCAGATCGCGCAACCCGTAGTGTCGGCTCCTCCCGAATCGTGCATGATCTGCACCGAAGATCTGTGGAAGACCTACGACATGGGCTCGGAGCAGCAGGTGCACGCGCTGCGTGGGGTAAACATCCGCATCCAGCGCAGCGAGTACGTTGCCATCATGGGACCTTCGGGTTCGGGGAAATCCACGCTGATGAATCTGATCGGCTGCCTGGATTCGCCGAGCAAAGGTCAATACTGGCTGAACAGCCAACTGGTCAGCGAACTCGACGACGACGAACTGGCCCGCATCCGCAATAAGGAAATCGGTTTCGTTTTTCAGACCTTCAACCTGCTGGCTCGCGCCACTGCTCTGCACAATGTCGAACTGCCGCTGATCTACGCGGGCATTCCCGGCGAAGAGCGGGTGCAACGCGCCAAAGACGCGTTGGCATCGGTCGGCATGGAATCCCGCATGATGCACAAGCCCAACGAGCTCTCCGGCGGCCAGCGCCAAAGAGTCGCCATCGCCCGCGCCCTGGTCAATCGCCCTTCGATCATCCTGGCCGACGAGCCCACCGGCAACCTGGACTCCCAGACCGGCAACGAAATCATGGCCCTGCTCGATCGTCTCCAGGCCAACGGCAACACCATCGTCCTGGTCACCCACGAACACGACATCGCGGAATACGCCCATCGCGTGATCTACATCAAAGACGGCGTGGTAGAAAAGGACGAGAGAAAAGCGGGGAGGTAGTCGTTGGTCGTCAGGCTTCAGCAACGCCCGGCCGCAGGCCGGGCGTTTTTGTTTCGTGATCTCTTCCAATAGTGAAAATGGCGAGTCGCCCAGCCTATTGTGCCCGTTCCTCCTCTCGAGGGTGCCCCGTCCAAGCTTTGCTTGGGCGGGGATTTTCTGCGGATAGCCGCACTGTCACCGCAGGGAAAATCCCAAGCTGCTCTCTCCGCCGCGCCATCCACTGCGATTCGATCTCCACCGGTCCCACTTCACCGTTAAGGTAGTGGCGGAAACTGCTCCAGGCCCAATCCTCGGGCCGCTTAACTAACCCACGCTTGACGGGATTCCGGCAGTGATGCCTGGCTCAGTTACTTCTGAATTCCGGTGATTTGTCGTCGATGTCCCGGCCCTCAAGGAAACGCGGCCACTCAAATTGACCCGTCCCCTGTCGGCAAGCTAGACTTCGCCGCTGAGAGGTGCTCCATGCGCTGTTTGCTTAGAGTTTCAATTCCGGTTGAAGCGGGCAATTCTGCCATCTCCGATGGCAGTTTGCCCAAGACGATCGATTCAATTCTTGCCGACTTAAAGCCCGAAGCCGCATATTTTTGCGACGACCGCGGGCAGAGAACGGGGTTCATCGTTTTCGATCTGAAGGACCCGTCGCAGATCCCGGCGGTTGCCGAGCCCTGGTTTCTGGCGTTCAATGCCCACGTCGAGTTGCATCCCACCATGAACCTTGAGGACCTGAAGAAGGCCGCGCCCGGCATTGATAAGGCAGTCAAGAACTACCAGCGCAGCGCCCGCCCGGCAGCGGCCTAGGGTCGCGCGTTTATTGGCGGTCGTTTATTGGCTGTCGTGATAAATCACACCCAGGGTGAAGCGCACCCCGCGTTTCACCCGACTGACTCCGTGCCGCAAACTCGTCCGGTAATAACCCCGGCTGCCTTTTACCGGACGGCAGCGCGTCGCAAAGATCAGGACTTGTCCTTGCGCGGCGGTGATCACCTCGGCTCGCGATTGGGCCCGGGGCTGCTGTTCTACCAGCACAAACTCTCCGCCTTGGTAGTCCACTTCGGGCCGGCTCAGAAAGCAGGTCAATTGCAGCGGGAATGCCACTGCGCCATAGAGATCCTGGTGCAGGCAGTTGAAGTCGCCGGCCTCGTAGTGCAGCAGTAGCGGTGTAGGCCGCGTCTGCCCGCTTTTCTTGCAGGCGGCTAGAAAGTCGGCATGGCTGGGAGGGAATTTTTCCTCGGCTCCCAGATTTTTATTCCACTGGTTAGCGACGGAAACCAGGTACGGATAACTTGCCTCGCGCAAATCCTCGACAACTGCGGGCAGCGGATAATCAAAATATTTGTAGTCGCCGCGACCGAACCGGTACCGCGACATGATGATGTGGCTGCGGAAGGGGGCATCCGCGGGATAGGTCTCGCGCAGGTCGGCGCATTCGAGTTCGGTCAGCACAGTGGGCGTGAGCGCGTATCCGCGTTCGTGCAGCGATTCATGGATCGACGGCCAGTCTAATTTTTCCAGTCTGTTCGCGATGGTCGTTTTCATCGCTCGATCGTAGAAGAGAGAAAAGGTCGGGGCTATCCGGATCTTGCGTTGAATGTGATTCGGTTCGAGGAAGAAAAGCGCTGCCGAGCGTCGCTCGGCCCGGACGGGTTAGAGATCCGTCCCTACACGGGCAATTTTGGCATGACGCTGACGGCTGATAGCTGAGAGCTTTACTGGGTACTCTCCACCGTCTTCACGTCCGCCGTATCGGTTGGCAGGGTGGGACGCGGAATGAAAAAGTCGTGGTCATAGAGATTGCGGTACATGCGTCCGGAAATCTCTGCGGCTTTGGGTCCGAACGTCGGGCGTCCGCCCTGCAAGAAGACAACGACTACGATTCTCCCTACATCGGTCTTGGCATAGGAAGCGAACCAGCCGTAGCGGGTGCCCGCCTTGGAGCAGGTTCCGGTTTTCCCCAGAATCTCTTCTTCGTTGAAATTCACTCGCACGCTGCGGGCTGTACCGTAGGTCACGGCTCCCGCCATGCCGTCGGAAATCTCTGGAATCAGCGGCGCAATGTCGAGGTGTCGCTTCACCCGTGGTTCAAAGTTAGCCACCTCGTCCGCGGACGCGGGATGCTGCAGGTAGTAGAGCGTGCCGCCGTTGGCGATGGCCGAAACCATGGCGCCCAGTTGCAGCGGCGTCATGGAAATGCCTTCTCCGAAGGAGCACATCTTGCCTACACCGCCCAGCTTGGACGAAATCTCTTCCTGCGGATATGTCCCCAGTTGCTCGCCCTGAATGTTGTATCCGGCCAGTTCACCCAATCCGAACTGGTGGGCGTAGAAGCTGACTTTTTCAAACCCCAGGCGGCGGCCCAGCGCCTCGAAATAGGCGTTGTTAGAACGGGCCAGCGCGGTGGTGAGATTCATGCGGCTGCGGCTGCCCAGGCGGATTTCCGTGTCTTTCGTAATCAGATCTTCACTGAGTCCTGCCAATGCCACCGACAATTTGATGGTTGAGCAGGGCTGCGCGCCGCTCGAAAGTGCCAATTTTTGGTTCACCATGGCCAAAACGCGGCCACTGGTCGGCTCAATCGCAAGCACGGTCCCGTTCATATTGCCCAGGGCGTCAATCGCTGCCTGGCGAACCACCGGATCTTCGCCTGTAGTGACATCGCCTTCGAAGTTGTCATCCATGAACGAACTGGCGGTGAAGTGCTCGTAATAATGGCGGCGGTGGCGGCGGACCGTAGCTGCCACCCGCACTGTGTGGGCGCGGCTGCGCGAGAGCCTGGTCAGGCGCTTTCTGGCGTGCGGGGCCTCACTTACTTTTCTGGATCTGGATTTGGTGCCAGTCAAAGAACGGGCACTGACGCTGGCTCCCATTCCATCCTGGGAGAGCACCGTCAAAATGAAGGCGACCAATAGCCCCAATACCGAAAAGCGTTTCCTGAAGTTCACTGGTTCTTTCCCCATCCCCGACTCGGATACCGATATGGATGCACGAGACTGGCCAAGTTGCACAAAGCGTCGGCCGGTCCTTGTAATCCTTCGATATTAAGGGACTTAACGCACGCCGTACATTAAAAAATCAGTTTGTTACCATCTATGAATCAACTGTGTAACCCTATGAAAAATCGTGGCTTATTGCGGTTTTGGCCAATGATTACCGCCCTTTCGTAATAGAAACCCGTTACGCCGCACCCCGGCTGGATTGTGGAAAAAGTTTTCTCCTCCGTGCCATGAAGTTTTCTCCCTTTTCCCACTTTTCAGTGCCGGGCCATCGGCACATAGGCGGAAAAAGGGGCTGGAGGTTATAGTCAGGATTTGGGAATTGCGATTGAAGATCGCAGATTTGGCCGCAGTTAGGAATTTCTTTGTGATCTTTGCAGTAAAGCGCTTTTGACCGCAAAGGACGCGAAGAAACGCCGCAAAGTACGCAAGGAATTTGAAATCTCCCATTCTGAAGACTGGACATGTCATGAAGGATTGTCTGTTCTGCCGCATCGTCGCCGGCGAGATTCCGGCCAGGAAGGTCCATGAAGACGAGTACACGTTCGCCTTCGAGGACATCAACCCGCAGGCTCCGACGCATGTGCTGGTGGTCCCAAAGAAGCACATCACAGGATTGAAGGAAGCGTTAGCCGAAGATGCGGAGATCATCGGCCGCTGCCATCTGGCGGCAGCGCAACTGGCCCGGCAGCGCGGCATCGAAAACGGCTATCGCACCGTGCTGAACGTGGGGCCGGGCGCCGGCCAATCGGTTTTCCACCTGCATGTGCACTTGGTCGGAGGCCGAAACCTGGCCTGGCCGCCAGGTTAGATAGAAGTGAGTTGTGTGGGACCGGGTCTCAGACCCGGTCGGGCGGTGCGCAGCAGCACCGCTGGAAGATTGAGTACGCCACGAGACTGCGGCCCTGCGGGCCGCCTGACCGGGTCAGAGACCCGGTCCCACACAAGACCATCCTATATCGGCCGGGAGTCTTCCGCTGGTGCCGGACCCGCTTCCGGCGCGCCGTGACGACGCAACAATTGGGGCAGGTTCTGCGAGAACGCCGAGCGCGGCAGCACCATGTCACATCCCACCTCGTGCGCCTTCATCTTCAGATCGCCCTGCACGTGTGACAGGAATCCGATGATCGACGTCCCCTTTTTTAACTTGGTCTTGAGCTTGGGAATCAGGGTGAGGGGTTTGGCGTTGGCGTTATTCATGTCGAAGATAATGAGCGACGGCTTCTCTTCCCCGTTCTGCTTCATGTGATCCAGCAGATCTTTTTCCGTCTTCACGAATTCGACTTTCACATTGAGCTTGCGCGCCGTCTCCTGGATCTTGGCCTGAAAAAACAGGTCATCCACGAAGGCAAAAATCCGGGAATTGCCATTGTCGCCCTGCGGCAGCGGCTCGGGCTCGAGCGGAGCGTAAGCCGGAGCGAAACCGGGCCGCATGCGTCCCGGTCTTGATCCATTGTTGCCGCCGAGCGCGGCGCGATAGCTGTGGTCCATGGGGGCGCTGTAGATACCGCTGTGTTGCTGACGGTCACGGCCAGGCGCGGCACCACGGTTGGGCGGACGACGTCCACGTCGCCGCTTGCTTCTCCCTCCTCCACCGCCGGAGGGGTGTCCCGGTCCTACATTCATATTGTTCTCGTTTTATGCTGCGTTTCGTCCGCCCGAAGGGAGACGCGATTTTGCTACCGGATCAATAAGCCTTCTCTGATCAACCTCGCTGCGCGCACATGCATGGAGCGTGTGCCGGAAACCCAATGCGGCTGCAACTCACGCGTGAATGATCTCTTGTCCGTATGGCGTCTGGAGCCAGGGGGCGCGGAGGGCCAGCTAGAGAGCATGGCCGCTGGAAACACTATGATGGTACCGCCCTTCGCCGAAGAAGCGCAAGTCCAAAGTCATGTAGTTTTGCACAATGGTAACTGTAAGTGTCCAGAAGGGAGGGAAATCGGCCGTCAAATTCGGCACTCAGCGGTCAGCACTCAGCTTTCAGCAGTCAGCCATGCCTCAGGAGTCAATACTCAGCGGTCCACGAAATTTCTTGCGCCACATGCACAAGGCAAAAGGTGCGTTTTGGGCTGAAGACTGAGTGCTGACTGCTGATAGCTTGCCAATCACCCACCGCTCACCTGCCGCGCCCATTGCATCGCCTGCCAGTAGATTTCGGCGACGTCACTTTCCGCCAGATTGAGGGACCGCGCCAGTTCCGCGCTGTGCTGCCAGTCACCGGATTCCTGGGCCAGCATCAATTGGTACAACGGACGCAGGCGGCTGTCCCGGCCGAGAAGCACCTCTTTCGTCTCCCGATCGATGGGAACGCTGTCCAGTACTTCGGACATGGGGATCTCCAGGATCGAATCCATCAGCGACAGCAATCCCATCAGGAACAGATCGGAATCGCCGTGCCTGGTCTTGGGCGAGAGCAGTTCGCAGAAACGTGCCCGGACCAGTGCGGAGAGGACGATCTCGCTGGATTTGTGCTGCCCCGCGGACAGGGTGGCCACCAGGCGCACCCAGCGCCGGACCTCGCGCTCTCCCAGAATGGCAAGAGCGTGGCGAACCGAATGGATTTCATTGGCGAAACCAAAGGCCGCAGAGTTCAAATAGCGCAGCAACCGGTAGCACAACGAGGCTTCGCCCTTGATCGCATTTTCAATCTCGCGGGGCTCGAGTTCCGGTTTGGAGACCACCTGCAGCATGCGGACATAGTTAAGCCGGTTGCCCGAAATCTCATGCGCCTTCATGGTTTCCGGCCGGCGGAAGAAGTAGCCTTGGAAATAAAGGAAGCCGGCTTTCTTGGCGGCGAGAAATTCTTCCCGGGTTTCGACTTTCTCCGCCAGCATGCGGCAGCGCCACGGGCCGTAGCGTTTGACCAGGGCAGCGCGTTGTTCCGGAGTTGTAAGGCGCACATCCACCTTGATGATGTCTGCGAAGTCGGTCAGGGGCTGGCGCGGATCGTCTATGGAGAAGTCATCCAGTGCAACCATGTACCCGGCTTCTTTCAGACGCTGGCAGGCTGCCATGACCAGTTCATCCGGCTCCACCGTTTCCAGAATCTCAACTACAGTCTGGCTGGAGGGCAACAGGGTTATGTAGTCTTTCAACAGCATGTCGCGGGTGCAGTTGATGAAGGCGCGCCGGCCATCGCAGAGCACGTCCAGTCCCATGAGCAGCGAAGTGTCCAGGGTGCTGCGCGACGCGGCCTCCGGATCGCTGCAACAGAAATAGCTCTCCACGCCATCGCGAAACAACAGTTCATAACCGAAGACCTTTTCATCCTGTGTCAGTATGGGTTGGCGCGCCACAAAGCGCGCACACGGCGGCGGCACAGCTTTAGCTGTAGCGGGAGTGGTCATGATAGGTTCTATCGGCAAAAACGCAGAAAAGCTTCACCACCGGGACAGCGGCGAGGGACAGTACCACTGCGGTTAATTTCAGAATATAACGGGGTGTGGCGCGGGCGCCCCCGCCCGCGGCCTTTGACTTTGCTCTTCCAGGTTTAGTGGATCGGCATCCGCTACAGGGCCTGTTGTCGTTGTGAACGTACGCTGTGAATGTACTTCGTTAACGCACTTTGTGAACGTACTCTTCACGAGCACTTGCGGCCCGCGCTGTGGACATTGTCACGGGGGCGAGGGCGCCCGCGCCACACATGCGTCTCTACGGCACGGTTACGATCATGATGGTGTTGTGCGACAGCGCGGGCGATGTGCTCGTCGCGGTCACGGTAATCGTGTAGGTGCCCGAGGGCGTTCCGCCACCTGTCTGCGCAGAACCGTTGCCGGCACTGCTTCCACCGCCACAGCCAACCCCGGCAGCGAAAAATACCAGCAGCATCAGTCCCAGCCCGGCCACGCGGCGACGGCGCCGCAAGGGCACGCCAAGGAACAGAATCCCGACCAGCAGCGTGCTGCTGGTCGCCAACCAGCCCAAGCCATGGGGTGCGATTACTGCGCCCGACAAAGAGTGTGGCGCGGTCGTGTTGACCGTGAGCGTGGGCGTGCCCGAACCGTTCGCCAGCGATGCGCTGCTTAATGCACAGGTCGGTGCAGGGGTCCCGCCTCCGCTAACCACGCAGGCGAGATTCACAGCAGATGCGAAGCCACCCACCGCGGTGACGGTAATCGTGGAGCTCACCGATGAGCCCGCGGGAACCGCGGCGCTCGACGGCGCAGCCGAAATCGTGAAATCCGGCGTCGTGGGCGCATTCACCGTCAGGCTGAGCAATACGCTATGGCTGACTACCCCGGAGGTTCCAGTCACGGTGATGTTGGAAGTCGCGACCGGCGTTGTCGTCGTCGTCGTAATGGTGAGGGTGGATGTGCCAGACGAAGTCACCGACGCTGGGGCGAATGCGCAGGTTGCCCCGGCGGGCAGGCCGGAGCAAGCCAGAGTCACGGTTCCACTGAACCCGTTGGTCGCAGCCACGGTAATCGTTGAAGTACCGCTCTGTCCCGGGGCCAGAACGCTGATCGGCGTGCCTCCCACCGAGAAATCCGGAGTAGCGACAAAGCCCGGCCACGATGTCACCAGCGCGTGCGCGTCGATCGACCCCAGTCCGGTGACCATATCGTAGGCCGTGCCCGCGCTCAGCCCGATCTGAAAAGGAGCCGACGCTGGGCATCCGGTCGAACCTGAAGTGCAGGGCACGATGTTGTTTCCCGTCGTGATGTCGTGGAAAGCGGCAGGCGTCGATACGGCGAGCGTGTAAAGCTTAGGGTTGATGTTGCCCAAACCACCGCCCCCTGAGGGCGCGGCCTGGTTGAGGATGGCGACAATGCCGGCGAAGGCCGGGGCCCCCACCGATGTGCCTCCCACCGGGGACAGGTTTTGGGTGCTGTCCCGGAATCCACTGACGCAACTGGTCGCACTGGAGCCGGTGGCGGCTTGTGAGCAGACCAGCGAGCCATCGTGATTAGGTGAAGCTGCCAAAGATACGTCAGGCACATCGCGATGAGCGTCCGCAGGGGTCAGCGCGGCCTGCCAGGACGGCTTCGCGAAAGCTGTACTCGCTCCGCCTCCGCTGGCGGAGAGCCCGAATCCTGCGGTGATGGACGCCGTCGTGTCATTCCACGCCATTTCCGGAATGTAGGACAGCGCCGAACTGAGGTTGTCGGTGGTACTGGTGGTGCCGCCCCAGAATGTGGTGGCGGCAGCGGTCGTGTTGGGAGCGGTTCCAGTTACGGTCCCGGCTGCGTCCCCGGTGAACTCAGTGCCGCCAATTCCGGTGACCTCGGGAACGCTGGCCGGCGAATCCACCGCCAGCCCATGAGTGGCTGACTTGGACGAAGCGGAATCGCAGTCCGCCGCGCCGGAGTCACCCGACGCCGCGGTAACCGTTTGCCCCTGGGAGTTGGCCTGCTGCACGTCTTGCCGCAGAGTTTGGGCAAAAGTTCCTAAAGCCGACTCGCAGTTTCCGTAGCTGCTGCTGATGACCGGTGCCAGGTTGTTGTCGATCGCGAAGGCGAAGGCGTCGAATACGTTCTGACTCGAATTACTACCGGCGAAAACGAAGAGAATGGTCGCGTTCTTGGCCACACCGCCCGACCATTCGACATCAAGGTCGGCCTCGACTTCATCTCCGCTGGAAAACCCAGTGCTGTTGTCGATATCGACCAACTGAAGATTTTTCGCCGGCAAACCGGCTGCGGTGCGGAAGGCGTCAATGTCAGCCGTGTGAATCTGGGTTTGTCCCACTACCGCGATCTTCTGTCCGGTCCCGTCGAACCCTGCGCTGTACAAAGGATTGAGGTTATAGATGGTGGCAAAGTCGCCGGGGGTCAGAAAATGATTTCCAGAGATATGCGAGGTAAAGTTGGGTTTGACCGCGTGCGCCCTGGGCTGGGGGCGGATGTTGTCGAGACCGCGGAAGTCCCGCACCATGCCCGAAAGTGCGGCCGGCACTGAAACTTCAGTGGCGTTGGCAAAGCGCATCTCGCCGTTTACTTCAAACTGGTGAAGCTCGGTGCGGAAGGCGCTCTCCACCTGGGCCGCGGTTCCGCTGAAGAAGACACGGGTTCGTGCGCGGGAGAGCCCGTTCACCGTCAGCCCCTGCGATTTCAGCCAGGCGGAAACTTTGGCAAGGTCGCTGTCGCTCATGCCGAAGCGGGCCGCGTACTGCTCCGGAGTCAGCCACTTCTGATAATTCGGAGAATCAGGATTCTGCTGATCCGCCAGCAGCTTCTCTAGTGCGCTCTGCTGGTCGGGAGAAAGCCGAAACACCATGGCAGCGCGGCGGATTCGCATGCTGCCATCCACCCGGCCCCGATCGAGCTCCGGCCGGGCCAAGGGGTGCGCCCCCATGATCACAGAAGGCTCTGTGTCCTCAATCCTTTGCGTGATGCGGTTTCGGATCTGCGCCGAAGCTGACAAGGCCACGAGCAGGAATGCGGCGATAACGGCACACTTGTGGAAAGAGCACACGGGCGTCCTTGGCATTTACAACTCTCCTGATGACATTTAGTTTGCCGCCGACTGCCGGTGGCCATGGCCGGCATCGCCTTTGCAAATATGGATTCAGGTTAACCCGCTAAAGGATGTACGAATAGATCACGGTGGTGCAAAAAGAAGGTCATGTCCCTGTCAAATGAGCCACTGGGGGCGGAAAATCGGGCAAACCAGGTACAGGTAAAGCAGGTGCGGGTAACCCATGCTCAGGTAACCCGGCGCAGGTTACCCGCGGACAAGGCTTGTAATTTGAAGCCTGCGCATATTGAGGTGCGGGCCGCACTGGTATAACATCCCGGCCTCGAAATGCTGGGTTCTGAAGCATTGGGTGCGAAGCATCGGGTCAATCTGCGGTTGCGAACTTCGGAATGCGATGGAAAGGGGAAGGGACTGCATGTCGGCAAAAGTAGACCTCTACAACCGCGCGTACGGAGACTATGAGCGGGATTCTTACCGCGAGGTGCGCCTGGAAACCTACGGCGAAGATTTCGGGCAAACCAGCTGGGTAACGACCGAAGAATCCCACGAAATTCCGCAGCTGTTGAAGCTGACCGCCGCTTCCAATGTCCTGGAAATCGGATGCGGATCGGGACGTTACGCGCTGTTTGTGGCCGAGACAACCGGCTGCCGCGTCGTCGGTGTCGACCTGAACCCGGAAGGCATCCGCAATGCCACCGCGCTGGCGCAACGGCAGAACTTGAGTTCGCAGGCGAGTTTTCAGCAGGCTGACGTTTCTCAACCACTTCCCTTTGCGGACGGCACATTCGACGCGGTCTATTCCAACGATGTTCTGTGCCATATTCCCGGGCGGCTGGCCCTGTTGCGCGAACTGTATCGTGTGCTCAAGCCCGACGGCCGCTTTCTTTTCAGCGATGCGCTGGTGATCGGCGGAATGCTCTCCAACGAGGAACTCGCGATCCGCAGCTCGATCGGCTACTACCTGTTTGTCCCGCGCGGAGAGAATGAAAAGCTGATCGAAGCCGCAGGGTTCGAGCTCGCGTCGGTTACCGACACCACCGACAAGGCAGCAGCCGTAGCCAAACGATGGCACGATGCGAGAGAGAAAAGAGAATCAGAACTAATCACGCTGGAAGGGGAAGCAAACTTTCACGGCCTGCAGAAGTTCCTGGCTTGCGTCAAGAATCTGACTGGTGAAAAACGGCTTCTCAGGCTCGTCTACCTTGCCCGCAAGGCAGGAGCTTCTAGCTCTTAGCCAGTAGCTTTAGCCAAGAGCTAAAAGCTAAGAGCTGGTTTGAGTGGTGGGCGCTGTAGGATTTGAACCTACGACTTCCACCGTGTGAGGATGGCACTCTACCGCTGAGTTAAGCGCCCACTCGAACCGTCGCTATATTCTAGCAAACGAACCAGTTTCCCGTATCTTCGGGCCGTGGTAGCCTGAGTCTGAGCGTGCTCGCGGGCCCTTCCCACAATGGCCGGGGCATGCGACCAGCGTGTGCCCGATGACGACCGAGCCCAAACCCGCCAAAGTACCCGTAGGCCACAGTACCGAGGGCACTTCCAGGCCAGGCCCGGGAACGACTGAGGCGCAACTTTCGTCCTCACCAGGGGTTAAATCAGATGTGAGCAGCGTAGCCCTAGACCGCGGGTTGCTTGCAATGGGGGCCGGGCAGCAGGCTCCGTTCGAAGCCGACGCGGGTGCGTCCGGCGAAGGGCGAAGCGACGCCGAAATCATGCTGCAGGTGAAGGCCGGCGACAATTCGGCTTTCGAATACCTGGTACAGAAGTATCGCCGCCCGATGGTGAGCTTTATGTACCGCATGTCGCACAACGCAGCCGGAGCGGAAGATCTGGCCCAGGAAGTTTTCCTGCGCGTTTACCGCTCGCGCGAAAACTATGAGGCCAGCGCGAAGTTCACTACGTGGCTGTATCGCATCGCGACCAACCTCGCGGTGAATCATGCGCGTGACACGCGCCACGAGCGTCCCGAAAACCAGGTCAGCCTGGATGAACCGGACGAACAGAGCGGCCGCACGCTCGATCTGCCGGACAAGGGACCCAGTGCCGAAGAAGCAATCGTGCAGCGGGAGCGGCTGGCCGCGATTCGCCAGCGGGTGCAGGCGTTGCCAGAGCGGCAAAGAATCGCCGTAATGATGCATAAGTACCAGCAAATGGATTATCGCCAGATTGCCGATGTATTGAAGCTGAGCGAGTCCGCCACCAAGTCATTGCTGTTTCGCGCGTACGAAACGTTGCGCGAGCAGCTGAAAGAGTTTGTGTAAAGGAAGCTGTCATGAAGTCCACTAGCAATTGCAATGAAACTCGCGAACTGATGCCGGACCTGGCCGCCGGACTGGCCGCAGTCACGCCCGAAGTGAAGGCGCACCTCGATTCCTGCGCGGAGTGTGCGGGCAAGCTCGAGGCATTCCGTCAGACCATGACTCTGTTGGACGAGTGGAAGGCTCCCGAGCCCTCACCCTATTTTGATGTCCGCCTGATGGCGCGTGTGCGTGAAGAGAGCGCGCAGCAGCCCGTGGGCTGGCTGCGCTGGTTACGCAAGCCTGTGCTGGCGGTGTCGTTTGCCCTGATGATGGTGGCGAGCGTGACTCTGTACCGCATGAATCATGGCCCTGCCGGAACCACGACGACGCCAGCGGCCACGGTGGCTCTACAAACGGCGGAGGAGCCGGGCACGGCGGTGGGAGATTTGCAGGCGCTGGAGAAGAATCAGAATCTGTACTCCGACTTTGATGTGCTCGACGATCTCGCCGTGCAGCAGGACGTGACCGCGAATCCGTGAGCGTTTGCGGCGTCGAAAACGTCGAACCGCAAAGTACGCAAAGATCGCAAAGACACCCGGAGCAGGTATTTCTTAGCGTCCTTTGCGGCGTTTCTTTGCGGATTTTGCGGTTAAAGGCTTTTGGGGGAATCAGGAGAGCGCGAACAGTGTTCGCACTGAAGTCCATCGCGTTGAGGATAGCGGCGGCGAGCTTTGTGCTCGCGACCGCCATCTCGCCGTGTGCCGCCCAGAACCGCCGCGCCGAGAAACGCCAAGAACGACAGGAAGCGCGGCAGGAGGCGCGCCAGCAGGCTCAGGGCAATCATGCAGGACAATGGCTGCGCCGCTACAAGGACCTGCCTCCGGAGCAGCAACAGAAAGCCTTGGAAAACGATTCCCAGTTCCGCAGCCTGCCCGCCGAGCGGCAACAGAGACTGCGCGAGCGCTTACAGCGTTTCAGCAGCCTGCCGCCACAGCAGCAAAACCGCATCCTGCAGCGCATGGAGACGTGGGAACACCTGACTCCCGACCAGAAAACGCAGGCGCGGGAACTCTATTCGCAGCTCAAGGATCTTCCGCCCGAACGGCGGCAAAAATTACAGATCGCTATCCGCGACCTGCGGGCCATGCCTCCCGGCCAGCGTCAGCAGATCATCGAATCGGAGCGGTTCAAGAGGCAGTTCTCGCCCCAGGAGCGTGAACTGCTCGGCAGCGCGTCCCGCTTGCCCCTGGCGCCGGCCGAGAACGGACAGAACGAGTCCGCGCCGGAAGAATAACGAACTGCGTGGGGACAGCCGCCCTCGGCTGTCCTGGCCGAGCAAGGCTCGGCGGTTCGGTGGGCCACCGCGCTGGAACATCCTGCCCTGAAATACTGGAAGCAGCCCACTCTGTCGAGCTTCGCTCGACTGGACAGCCGGGGGCGGCTGTCCCCACGTGGTTCTTGAAGGCCGCAATCCAGCGGGACTATAATCCGGCCACTTTCAACCAGGAGGCTGACATGGCCGAAACACGGAAAGTGATTGATTGTCGCCGGTTCCCTGCAGAAAAACCCTGCTCGATCGCTATTTCAGGTAGCGAAGAAGATGTAGTAGATCTAGCGGTGCTCCACGCCACTAGCGTCCACGGACACGCCGACTCGCCCGAGTTGCGGCAGCAGATTCGTTCCATGCTGGAAGATGAAGGCGCTGCGACGAGCGAAGCAGCGTAAAGCATCTTTGTGTGGGGCGGGCGCCCTCGCCCGCCGCCTTTGACGTAGAGTTGCTTGCAAGACTTCGGAACGGCAAGATCGCCAAACCCAAATCAACTTGAAAGGCGGCGGGCGGGGGCGCCCGCCCCACACACGCCCGCTACATCGGCTCGCTTACTGCCGCGCTGGCCTCGATTTTTTCAAAGACCGCTTCCGCCCGCCCCAGCGCTTCCTGGACGTTGGCGCAGATATTTTCTCGTCCCACCACTTCTTCAAATTCCGCCTGGTGAATCATCTGCGCTGGCTGCTCGCGCGCGCCGCACAGGATCAGGGTGCGCTTGGTGGCGTGAAGTTGTCTGGCGATATCTTCGAGCGCGAACAGGCCGGTGGCGTCGATGGCGGTCATGTTGCGCAGGCGAATGATGACGATGGGTGGAAGCTCATGCATTTTTGCCGTGATCACAGCAATCTTGTCGGTCGCACCAAACAGAAAAGGACCGTGGATGCGGAAGATGGTGGCGTAGTACGGAATGTCCTTATCCTGCAAAATGTGCAGCCGGCCGTCTTCGACATAGTCGCCGGTCACCTGCGACACGGTGGTGGTCTCGGCCACGCGGGCGATGAAAAGCAGCGCAGCCAGGATCATGCCGGCCTCGACGGCTACCGTAAGGTCAGCAAAAACGGTCAGCCCGAACGTGACCAACCACACGCTGATGTCCGTCTTGGTGAGACGCAACAGTTGTGGGATCTCGCGCCACTCGCCCATGTTGTAGGACACCACCATCAGAATCCCGGCCAGAGCAGCCATGGGGATATAGCTGGCCAGGGGTGCGGCAAACAACAGGACACACAATAAGGTGAGAGCGTGAATCATGCCCGCGACCGGAGACTGCGCGCCGGAGCGGATATTGGTTGCAGTGCGGGCGATGGCGCCGGTGGCGGGCAAGCCGCCGAACATCGGAGAAAAGACGTTGGCGATTCCCTGGCCGATGAGTTCGACGTTGGGATTGTGACGGTCGTTGCTCATGCGGTCCGACACCACCGCTGACATCAGCGACTCGATCGCACCCAACATCGCCACCGTGAATGCTGGTCCCAGCAGGCCGTGCACCAGGCCTGCGTGCCATTGCGGCAGCGCAAAGTGAGGCAGCCCGCTGGGTATGCCGCCAAAACGGGTGCCGATAGTTTCTACCGGCAGCTTGAGCAGGAATGCAGCCACCGTGGCTCCCAGCATGGCCACAATCGCTCCGGGAATCCGGTTGGAAATCGCCCGGCACACCAGGATCACAGCCACGGTGCTGGCCGCAAGCAAGGTAGCCTGCAGCGACCACGTGGGCGCGGCGGCGGCAAGGGCCTTCATTCGCAGCCAGAACTCGCTGGGAACCTTGTCCAGGTGCAGGCCGAAAAAGTCTTTGACCTGGGTGCTCGCGATCAGGACCGCGATGCCGTTGGTAAAGCCGACTACGACCGGGCGCGGAATAAACTTCACCGCTGTGCCCATACCGGTTGCGCCCAGGATGATGAGTATCGCGCCCGCCATGACCGTACACATGTACAAGCCGTCGATGCCGTGTACGGCGACGATGCCGGCGATGACAACGACAAATGCACCTGTCGGCCCGCCGATTTGAGTTTTCGATCCGCCCAGAGCGGAGATCAGGAACCCGGTCACGATGGCGCAATAGATACCGGCTTGCGGGGTCAGCCCGGAAGCGATAGCGAAAGCCATGGCCAGCGGTAGGGCCACCAGCCCGACGGTAATCCCGGCAACCGCATCACGCAGAAATTTGTTGAGGCTATAGTCGCGAAGGCATAGGACGGATTTGGGAAGCCACCGGTCGTCCAACTTTAAAGAAATGGCGGACCACATATATACCTCATTATGACAGCGGCAGCATCCGGGCGGAGTAATCAAATAGGTCCAAGTGTGGCGCGGGCGCCCTCGCCCGCGTGACAGCGTCACCAACGCGCCGGAAATTCCTCTTGTAAGAGAACTCAAGGTCAACAGGCATTGAAAGAATAAAGACGATCTGGTTCATAGACCCTCGGAAAGAACAAAGTCAAAGGCCGCGGGCGGGGGCGCCCGCGCCACACTTTGCTACCTATACTTGGGATTTACCCACAGCCAGCGATAGTCTTCCGGTTTCTCGACCAAGCCTGCGCACACGGGATTCTGGCGGATGTATTCGCACTTCTCTTTCAGGCTTTCGTCTGAACGCAGCACGTGATCGAAAGATTCTTCCTCCCACACTGGACCGGAGCGGTAAAGAAGCTTGTTGATGCGATGTGCGGTACAGCTCTTCAGGCATTGCATAATTTCAAACAGCGGGAAAGGCCAGCCGTTTTCATCTCGCAACGCCGTAAGCAGGAGGTGGACGTGATCCGCCATCACCACTGCAGCGACCAAATCGATTCTTTTCCCGTGCTCCCGGAGAATCTGTTCCAGAACAAGATCGCGTGCTTCCTCGGCCAAGACGAAAGGACCGCCTGCGCAGAAGGTTACAAACAGCGGTGCGTCAGATTTCTGAAAGTGCGGGAGGCGCCGGCGATATTGGTACTTGGGAGTTTTTGGAGTTTGGACAGGCACAGCCACGACTTCAACAGCTTTTCGACCTTCTTGTCTGTGATGGATGAACATTGATGGAGGAACATTCCTTGGGAGGCAGGGTTGTTGAGATACACCGTCACGCGGGCGGGGGCGCCCTCGCCACATAGGCACGGCTAGACCTCTGAAGTCATGGCTCTTGTGGCCAGTTCCTGCGTGGCTTTCAGGCGGGCGACCGTGCGTTCCTTGCCCAGCGCAACCATGACTGCGAACAGGCTTGGGGCGACTCCCTGTCCGGTCAGCACGACCCGCGCGCCGTTGATCAGCGCGCCCGCTTTCATTTCTTTTTCGGCGGCAAAGTCGCGCAGCAGCTTTTCGGTTTCGGCTTCGGTGAAGCTGTCCTCGGACGTGGCGTAGCGCTCGCCCAGTTCCACCAGCAACTGGCGGACTCCTTCATCATGCAGGAATTTCTCCACAGCCGCGGGATCGGGCTGAAACGTATCGGCAAAGAAAGCCCGGAAGGATGTGGCAAAGTCTTTGAGGCTGCGGGCGCGGGGTTTGAGCAAATTGATGGTGTCGAGTAACCAGTCGCGATCCGTAACTGCGGGCTCGAGTCCTGCTTTGTTCCATTCCTGCTCAATGAGCGGCAGCAACTTCTCCGCCGGATACGCGCGGATGTATTCGGTATTGAACCAGTCCAGCTTGGCGCGATCGAAGACGGCATTGGAATGGGAAATTCCGTTCAGATCGAACAGCTGGATGAGTTGCTGGTCGCCCAGGATTTCAGTGGCAGGCGTTTCCGGGGACGCTTCCGGGGGGGTCCATCCCAGGAGCGCCAGAAAATTGCGGAACGCTTCGGGAACGATGCCTTCGTCGCGGTAGGCGATCACGCTGGTGGCCCCGTGACGTTTGCTGAGGCGAGTTTTGTCGGGGCCCAGAATCAGCGGCACGTGCGCGAACACCGGCAATCGTGCGCCCAGGGCCTGATAGAGCAGAACTTGTTTGGGGGTATTGGAAATATGATCGGCGCCACGGATGATGTGGGTAATGCGCATGTCCACGTCGTCGGTGACTACGCTCAAGTGGTAAGTCGGGCCGCCGTCGGAACGCAGCAGCACGAAGTCTTCCAGTTCGGTGTTAGCGAACTCTACCCGCCCGAAAACCGCGTCGTCGAAAAATGTCCCGCCGGACTCGGGCACGGCGAAGCGGACAGCGGCAGCCTCACCTGCTGCCCGCCTGACAGCGCCTTCCTCACGAGAAATCTGGCGGCAGGTACCTTCGTAGCGGGGCGGCCGGCCTTCGGCGGTTGCAGCAGCGCGGCGTTGCTCCAGTTCTTCTTTGCTGCAGAAACAATAATAAGCGTGTCCGGAGGCCACCAGCTTGGCAGCGTTCTCGCGGTAAAGTTCCATGCGCTGCGTCTGATGGTAGGGACCTTCGTCCCAGTCGAGACCGAGCCAGCGCATGCCTTGCAGAATGCCCTCGACCATTTCCGTGGTAGAGCGCTCGAGGTCGGTGTCCTCGATGCGCAGGATCAGCGTTCCCCCGTAATGGCGGGCGAATAGCCAGTTGAACAGTGCAGTCCGGGCTCCACCCACGTGCAGGTAACCTGTGGGCGAGGGAGCGAAGCGAACGCGCGGAAGCGAACTGGGAGAGGAAGACATTACGAAAGGATGTGTCCCGATGGTACGGGCTGAGGAAATGTAGCGTCAAGCAGTTAGCGCGCTTAAATTCGAGCCAACTCACTCATCCCGAAGAAGAAAGCGTCGAGCCCAGGTGCCTTTCGTACTCTACAGAAGACTATTGTTTTGGCTAGGGCCGTGTGAAACCATTAATAGTTAGAAACAACTCATCACTCTGGCTGAGGTAGCTGTTTTCGCGCCATGAACAGCGTCACGATCAGTATGGTTGTAGTGCCCGGCGTGGTTGCTCTGCTGCTCTTTCTGGTTTTCACTTACCTCTATGAGCAGACCCGCCAGGACTACTTTCGCGCCTGGCAACTGGGCTGGGGAGCTTACTCGCTCCACTATGTCCTCGATGCCTGGAGTGTGTTCCGCAATCCTTCCGCGGTGATCTCGCTGCTGGCTTCGCTGCTGCTGGCAGCGATGGCGCTCTGCATCTTCATCTCGACACGCTTGATGCGGGAAAGATTCCGCCTGCGCTGGTATGACGTGGCCGTGGGCGCGGGCGGCGTCGCCCTGAGCCTGTGGAATGCGCGGCACGCGGGCAGCCTGTTTCGTTTGGATGGATTCTCGATTCCAGTCTTTCGCCTGGAAGTCGGGGTGGCGCTGGTGCTGCTCTACTGTTCGTTCTATTTCTACCGCTACGCGCACCGTAAGAATTCGCTCGCCTTTACCCTGCTCGCCATGTCCCTAGCGTTGTGGTCGGTGCTGATGCTGTTCGGGCAATTCAACAATTCTTATGTGCAGTTATCCGATCTGTTGGGCCCGATCCCGCAGATGTCGCTGGGCATCGCGATGGTGATGGTGCTGGCAGAAAACGAGCGCAGCGCGGTCCAGGAAAATGCTCTGGCCTTTTCCACCTTGGGCGTAGATCCCACGCGGTTGCTCGCCGCCGATGACCTGGTTCCCAGCATGCAAGCCATTCTCGACCGCCTGGTGGCGCCTCTGCCGGCGGGCGGAGCAGTGATCTGCATCTCGGAGCGGTGGCGCGCCGTGCTGCCGCCGGTGCAGCGCGGCTTTTCACGGGAATTCCTGAGCAGGCTGGAAAAGAGCGGAGCCGGAGAATACGTCTGCGAGCTGGCCTACCGGCGCGGCGGCTTCGTGACTTTCCGCAACGTCCCGGAAATGCCCGAACCCTTGCCCGCCTTTCCCGGCGGCCGGTTCACGCAATTCCGTCAAGTGCTCACCGAAGAGCGAATCTACAACATGACGGCGGTGAGCCTGCAGACCCGGGAGCACAATTTCGGCGTAATTCTATTTCCTCACGCTGCCCGCAGGATGTTCGGCTCCTCAAATCTGCGGCTGCTCATCGGACTGGCGCTGCAGATCGGACTGACGCTGGAAAATTATGTGGTCATGCATGATGCCCAGCGTCGCACCAAAGAATTCGCGCTTCTAACCCAGATTGGCCAGGCGATCAGCTCGCGGCTTGACCAGGACGAGATTTTGCGAACGGTACAGAAGGAGCTGGGACAGATCTTTGACACCAGCGAGTTCTATATTGCCTTCCAGGAAGGCGATGAGATCCGCTTCGAACTGGAAGTGGAAAAGGGCACAATCTTGCCCAAGCGCTCGCGCAAGGCGGCGAATGGCCTGACCGAATACATGGTTCGGAGCGGGCAGCCGCTGTTGATCCGTGCTGAACTGGAGAAGACTCGGGAGCGGCTGGGCGTCACTTTTCTGCCGCCGTCGCCGGCCAAATGCTTCTGCGGCGCACCCATCCTTCTCGGGGGCCGGCCCGCCGGGGTGATGGCGGCGCTGAACACGGAGCGCGAGTACGTCTTCGAGCCGCGCGATCTGGAAGTAATGCAGACCGCTGCGGGGCAGGTTTCGGTCGCGGTCGAGAATGCCCGGCTTTTCGCCGAGGAGCAGCGTCGTGCCCGCCAGTTCGCATTCCTCAACAGTATCTCCAAGACCGCGATTTCTAGCGAGGATTCGGAGCAGATGCTGGCGGAGATTGTCGGCCACATTCAGAAGAATTTCAGCTTTGACCATATCGGTATCGGTATTCTCGACTACGTAACCAAGGACATCGAAATCAAGGCTGAGGCCGGCATCACGGCCCAGGCGTTAGGCAAGCGCATCCCGCTGGGAGTGGGCATTCTCGGCCGGGTGGCACGGACTGGGGAAACGGCGCTGGTCCAGACCACCAGCGAAGGACAGTTGCAGGGCGTGCTGCCCGGTTCGCGCGCCGTTCTTTGCATCCCCATCGCGTATGGCGAAAGCCTGCTGGGGGTGCTCAATGTGGAAAGTCAAAACGAAAACGCCTTCACGCCGCAGGACAAGCTGATCATGCAAACGCTCGCCGACCTGTTGGCTACAGCCCTGCACAATTCGTTCGTCTTCCAGAAGCTGCAGCAACAATCCATCACCGACGGGCTTACCGGGATCAAGACGCGGCGGTTCTTCTTCGAGGCGCTGAGTTCAGAGTTGAAGCGCGCGTCCCGTTCCGGCCGTCCCATCTCAGTGGTGCTGATGGACCTGGACAAGTTTAAGGGAGTGAACGACACCAAGGGGCATCTGGAGGGCGATCTGGTGCTGGCGCGGGTTGGCCGGTTGCTGGAACAGAAATGCCGGCAGTCCAACGTGGTGGCACGCTACGGGGGCGACGAATTCATCATTCTGATGCCGGAGACGGGAGTCGAGCAGGCTCAAACCCTGGCGGAACGCCTACGATTGTGGATTTCTCAGGACCCGACGCTCAGCGAGCACCACATCACCGGTAGCTTCGGGGTGGGAAGCTTCCCGGTGCACGGTTTCTCCATGGAAGACATTATTCGCGTCGCCGATGCAGGCATGTATGTTTCCAAGCACGCAGGCGGCGACCGTGTATCCACCGCCGAAGATCTTTCCGAGGGCGAAACCGCGGCAGTGCGCCGGCAGCTGATCTCAGGATACATCGAGGGGTTTCTGCAGCGCGAACATACTGGCCCGGAGCATCTGGAAGAACTGATCTCCACCCTGAAGAAGATGACTGGCGACGGCGACCGCAACGCCCTGGTGCTGCGGGAGGCCATCGAAACCCTGACCAACGCGGCCGAGGCTCGCGAACAGAACAGCGCCGGACACGGTGAGATGACGGCTCGCTACAGCGAGATCATTGCGCGCTCGCTCAACCTTCCCCCGGAAGAGATTGGCGATTTGGTATTCGCTTCGCGGGTGCACGACGTGGGCAAGATTTTTGTTCCGGAGCGGATCCTGAACAAACCCGGTCCCCTGACCGAGGACGAGTTCTACCTGTTGAAGTGGCATGCCCGGGTGGGAGGAGAAATCCTGGCGACCTTGCCCGAAGGCAATAAGCTGCAGGAAGCAGTGCAGCACCACCATGAGTCCTTCGACGGCGGCGGCTATCCCGACGGCCTACGCGGCGAGAAGATTCCACTCTGGGCACGCATCATGGCTATCACCGACGCCTACGTGAACATGACCACAGAGCGCTCCTTCGCCACCGCCAAAACCAGCGAACAGGCCCTGGCAGAACTGGAAAAAATGAGCGGCACACGTTACGACGGCATGCTGGTGCGCATTCTGATTCGCGAACTCAAGGCGGAGAAAGCGTCAAGCTGGGGAATCTAACGCTGCGAGCCAGACGCCGTGACCAAAAGCCTTATTTCCGGTTCGACGTATCGGTTCTCGGCCCCTTACTGTATATAGAAGGGCTGCATGTCTCGTTTCTTCTCCGCCTCGTTTTTCACGATCATTCTCTGTTCGGCCCTGTTGGGACAAGACAAGCAGTTCGAAGAGGATTGGAGAAACGGGGCAAACTCACCCGGTAGCACTCTGACATTAAAAGAGACTGGTCGAAGTCGTGCCAATGGAAATACGATTGTTTCCTATAGGTTGTTTGCGTCAGGCTTGCCCAAAGGCCAGCACCTCACACTTTGGACCTGGAATGTGGGTAGTAACCTTGAGCCTGTAGCCGATGCTTTTCTAAATCCCGAAGGGTTGATCGTGAATCGTCTGGGCGATCTGACGGGTAAGATTTCAGAGGATCCGATCGACCTGAGAGTGTTTGCCGGTCGTGGAGAGCGGAAGCGGTTCGCACTTACGTCTGACGACTGGGCTCTGCAGGCGTTTGCCACAGCGGTACCTTTTCCAATTGAGCAATTTTCCGACGGCTGCAAGTTGGCGGTTGAAATGTCCGCCCCAAACTATGCCGGGGTCGTCCTAAAGGGTTCGGGCTTCCAGCCTAACGAGCAGCTAACAGTCGAACTCGCTTCTGGTCCGGAAGGGAGCAAAAATCTGGCAACTGCAACGCCGACTGGTACATTTACTGCGGCGTTCCTGCCGTCGGTCAAAGGGCAACAATCGGGGATGGCCAGCGCGATGCTTACGAGCCCAAAGTGCAGCGTTGCGGTGCAATTTCCTTGGGGCGACGGCAGCTATAAAATCCAGTAGCGCACTTGAGTCGGCTGCGTGGAGGTCTTGTCTTCATCAAAGAAAACTAGATCCATCCAACCTGGAGGCCCAGGGCTTACCGCGCAAGGCCCTACTTGCCAATTCCTGACTGAAACTTCACACTATCTCTGCATGCCTATCCCTCTTTCTCTCACTGGCAAAGTTGCCCTGATTACTGGCGGTTCACGCGGCATCGGCGCGGCCACGGTCCGCATGTTTGTGGCTGCGGGAGCACGCGTGCTGTTCAACTACGAAAAGTCCAAAGCTCCCGCTGAAAAACTGGTTAAGGAACTTGGAGAGGAAAACTGCGCCGCTGTGGTCTGCAATCTCTCCGGCACCGAGACGGCCCAGGAATTAGTCGCGACCGCGGTAAAGCGGTTCGGGCGACTGGACATCCTGGTGGCGAATCACGGAGTTTGGCCTCCCGAGGATGCGCCTATCGAAAAAATGTCGGACGCGCAGTGGCGCAGCACCATGGCCATCAACCTGGACAGCGTCTTCGCCCTGGTCAAGCACTCCGTGGCGCAAATGAAGAAGCAGGGGAAATCGGGCGCGGCAGCGGGACACGTGGTATTGGTCAGCTCCACCGCCGGACAACGTGGAGAAGCGTTTCACTGCGACTATGCCGCGACCAAGGGGGCCCTGATCAGCATGGTCAAGGGCCTGTCCACAGAACTGGCCCCGGCGCGAATCTACGTCAACACAGTAGCGCCGGGATGGGTGGATACGGATATGTCCGCTCCGGCCCTGAATGATCCGAAGACGAGCGCGCGGATCTGCGCGGCCATCCCGCTGGGACGGGCGGGGACGCCGGAGGAGATCGCCGGGCCGATCCTCTTTCTATGCTCGGAGTATGCCGGCTTCATCACGGGAGAGGTCTTCAACGTAAACGGCGGAGCGGTCCTGGTGGGCTAGAGCCGTTATTGCATAGAAATGTGTGGGGCCGGGTCTCTGACCCGGCCTGGCCGCTGCTCGGCCGCGGCTGTGTCGCATAGGTCCGGTAGACTCAGGACACAGAACCCTGCCGTGGCTTGGCCACGGCCTGGGCGGGTCGAAGACCCGCCCCCACACGGTCTCTGGTTTTGCCGCATCTAATATCATCATTATTGGAACCATGAAGAAATTTCTATCGGCTCTCGTCCTCACGATCCTTGTTCTACCAACCTTGGCCCAAGCGCAGTCTGAGGTGGCGCCGCCCGCTCAGTCCATTCCCGTAGATCAGGAAAATGCCCGCAAGGCCAGGGCGGTTCTGAATCAGACCATCCAGGCCCTGGGCGGACAGGCCTATCTCAACCTGCAGGACATCACCCAGGAAGGCCGCACCTACAGCTTCTACCACGGGCGTCCTAACAGTCTGGGAATTGTCTTCTGGCGCTTCTACAAGTTTCCCGACAAGGACCGCATTGAGCTCACCAAGAAGCGCGACGTGATCTACGTCTACAACGGGGACAAGGGATACGAAATCACTTACAAGGGAACGCGCCCGCAAGATCCCAAAGACGAGGCCGAGTATATGCGGCGGAGCCACTATGCCCTCGACCGGGTGTTGCGCAAATGGATCAACGAACCGGGAGTTGCCTTGTTCTACGAGGGTCAAACCGTGGCGGAAGGCAAGACCGTCGACCAGGTCACCGTCATGAATGCGCACAATGAGGGCGTGACCCTGTTTCTGGACACCTCCGATCACTTGCCGGTGAAGAAGACCTTTACCTGGCGCGACGCGACGGACAAGCAGCGCAATGTGGAGGACGAGGTCTACGACAATTATCGTGACGTTCAGGGCATTCCGACTCCGCACACGATCACGCGGTCCTATAACGGCGACATGGCGAGCCAGCGCTTCCTGACTTCCGTCAGCTACAACCAGGGAATAAGCGACTCTCAGTTCGCGGCTCAAGTGGGGGACGCGCCGAAAAAGTGATCCGGCGACAGAGTCGCAATGTTCTCGGTTAACGATAGAAGTACCACTTTGGTTCCACGCTCGGAATCAAAACCAACTTAAATCCAAATATCACATATAGATAGGCTCGCATTCACGTGCTGCCCGTCAACTTCCTGACCACGTACTGTGGCAAATTAGCCACAGTCGCGACTGCTTCGGAAGGGGTAAATTCCTCATCAAACAATATAGACAGCCGACCTCGTTTGATACAGGAACAGACAATCCGAACGCCAGTGGAATGCAGTGGCGTAGGGCTCCATGGTGGGGCTCCAGTGCATTTGCGTATCTTGCCGGCCCCGGCAGGATCAGGCGTGATCTTTCGCCGCACCGACCTGGATGGCTTTGAGCTGGAAGCCGTGAGCAGGAACGTGGCGCGGGTGAGCTATGCCACCAGTTTGATGAAGAAGGGCGTGTTCATTTCCACCACTGAGCACCTTCTCTCCGCCTTGATTGGTTGCGGAATCGACAACGCCATCGTAGAACTCGACAACCTTGAGCTACCCATCCTGGATGGTAGCGCCCTGCCCTTTGTCGAAGCCATACACAAGGCGGGCATCCGCAAACAGCGCAGACCGCGGACCTATTTGCGGATCCGCCGCGAACTGGAAGTACGCGAGGGAGACAAGTTTATCGCGGTGTATCCTGCGGACACCTACTCCGTGTCGTATGCCATTAATTTCCCCCATCCGCTGATCGGAAAAGAGACTTTCAGGGTCGACCTTTCGGATGGCAACTACCTGTCGGAGATTGCGGCGGCACGTACCTTCGGCTTTCTGCACGAGGCCGATGCCATGCGACAACAAGGCCTGATTCGAGGAGCGTCCCAGGAAAATGCGATTGTGCTGACGCGGGACGGTTTGATGAATCCTCCGCTTCGCTTTCACGACGAATTTGTGCGGCACAAGGTTCTGGACCTGATCGGCGATCTGGCCTTGCTGGGAAAGCAGATTCTGGGGAACGTGGTAGCCGACCGCGCCGGACACGCCATGCATACCGCGCTGGTCTCCCGCATCCTGCGCGACCGAACTCTCTGGGAAGAGACTACCGTGGAAGAAGAAGCGGAAACGGTCCCTGCTCTGACGCAAGCGGCCGTGCAGCCGATCGTATAAACGCCCACCTTGGGGACGCTTCGTCTTCCTCCTGCATCTTGTCATCCCGACTTCTACATCTTGTCATCCCGAGCAATTTTGGCTCGCGCTTGGCGCGAGCCAAGATTGTCGAGGGACCTGGGTTCTTGCCGCCGCAGCGCTGCGGCCGTGTGCTGCACAAACCGAGGTCCCTCTCTTGCCCTCACCGCGCAAGCGCGGCTCGGGGCGGCGCTCGGGATGACACGACGTCAGAGGATGACAGAGCTTTAGAGATAGCGAATCGCGTCAGCCCGCTGCGGCTGTCGCCGGTACTAGTCCGCAGGGTGTGGAGTGGGATCGTTGTAGTCCCAGTAGGAGCCCTCTTCCAGCAGTTTCTCGAGTTCGGCCCGGGCGTGTGCGGTGAGCTGTGCGGCATAGCCTTTGGCCGACTGCTGACGCTCCGGGGTCAACTCCGCGACCCGGAGTGCAAGCAGCGGAGCGTCCTGTTCCAGCATGCGCAGCAGGCGCTGCGCGCGATCAATCCTGACATGAATCGACAACATATTAGAACCTGCACCTGAACGTGGATTTTCTTCCCAGCGTGACCGGAGAGCGGGAAATGCGCAAGTCTCAAACCGGGTACGGCGCATGGAAGCAATTGGGCGTTGTGGGATCCGCCGCGCCGAACGAATCAGTTGGAGGGTTTGTCCATTCTTTCGACCTGCTCGCTCAGCCAGCGATCCAGTTGGGCGCGAGAATCTTTGGACATATCGATGAAGCGCAGGCCGGCCCGGCCAGATTCGTCCATCCACGCCATCTGGACTTTGGGTTCCAGCGGGGTGGCGGCCCCGGGCAATTTGAAACTCACGGTGGAGACGCTGCCGGGAGGCAATTTGCCGCGGAAAAACAGGGCCATGCCGCCTTCGCTGATGTTGGTGACCGTCGCTTTGAGTTTCTGAGACTCGCCAAACGAGATCGTCGCGGGCATTTCCACCGGATGCCGGAAATATCGCCGGCGCTCACGGATCATAAAATTGACCGCGGCGCCCATGCAGCGTTTGGCGTTCAAAGCTGAAATCGGTTTCTGCAGCACAAACGTGGCGCCCATCTGAAAGGCCTGTTGGGTTGTGGTGCTGCCGTTCAGAATAGCGAAGGTGACGGTGTTCTTGTTGCTGGCACTCTTGCGCAAACCCTCCAGCACGCCCAGCCCGCCTTTGAGATCGTCACAATCTACAATGATGGCGTCAAATTTCTCGGTGCGCAGGATCTCATTGCCGGAGCCGATGCCGCGGCAGACTTCAACGTCAATGGACAACTTTTCCAGGGCCGACTGGAGAACACGAATCACCTCGGGATCTCGACTGAGAAGCAGGGACTCCAGCGGCATAGGATATTGATCGTAGCTTTCCGGTCCGAGGCCGTGAAAGTGACTAAAGTCATAGGCGATGATGCACCCGAGCCCAGGCTGTCCGCTGAAGAGGCTCACCCGCACGACGGAGCCGGAAACTGGAGCATGCATAAGCTGGTTTATCTTTCGCTGGGGTCGAACGTGGGCGACCGCGCGGCCAACCTGAACGCAGCGATCGAGCGCCTGCGCACTCTCGGCGAAGTGGTGGCAGTCTCGTCTTTCTATGAAACCGAACCGGTCGAATTCGCTGCCCAGCCCTGGTTTCTGAACTGCGCGGTCAAGCTCAATACCGAAAAGATGCCCAAGCAGCTGCTCAACGCAGTTCTGGAAATAGAAAAAGAGATGGGGCGAAAGCGGCTAAAGAAGAAAGGGCCGCGCACCATTGACATCGATATTCTCCTATTCGGAAATTCGATCATCGATACGAAAGGCTTGACCGTCCCGCATCCGGCCATGCACGAACGCCGGTTCGTGCTCGAGCCCCTCGCCGAAATTGCGCCCGAGGTCCGGCATCCGGTCTTCAAACGTACCGCGTGGGAGTTGAGGGACACCCTGCCGCCGGGGCAGGCAGTCAAACGGCTAAGCAAAAGCTAGCCACGGATATACACAGATTTTTCTTTTTCCTTGTCATCCCGTCTCTAACGACGTGGGCCCGTGTCAAGGCGGTTTTGGCAACACCTCTCCGCGGGCGCGTCGAGTTTCTAGGAAGCGCCATTTCGCTCTCGCGGAAAGGTTTTGCGATCCGACCCAAGGGCTCGTTCTTTCAATGTGTGCGGTGGACGCAGGGTCTCACCATCCATCTCTTCGGTACGTGCTCCCAGCATTGCTGCTTCGAACTCCCCCACTTGCTTCGAGGGAGGCAGGCTGCCTACTCAAGCGCTCGGTTTCTGTCTTCCGGCCACAGAATGACTCGGGCTCGCCTGCACCACGGCCCTGCATAGTTGCGCGTAATCCCAGTCCTCGCGCAACATCAGGTACAACCGGGTGGCCAACTTGCGGGCCACCGCGACTTTGGCCAGAGCGCGATGTTTGCGCACCGCCAGGCGGCGATAGAAGCGGCCTAACTCGGCGTCATAACGCGCCGCCGACTGGCCCGCTTCCACCAGCAAGAAACGCAGAAACGAACTGCCCTGCTTGCTGATGTGTCCCAGCCGCTGCCGTCCGCCGCTGGAATGTTCGCTGGGGATCAGTCCCAGGTAGCTGCCTACTTTGCGCCCCGACTCGAAGCGCTCCGCCGGCCCCAGCGTCAGCACCGTGGCCAGCGCCGTCACCGGGCCTACTCCGGGATGGGTCATCAACCGTAACGCCTCCGGCCGGCGTTTGACTTCTTCTTCCACCTGCCGGTGCAACGCCGCGATCTCGGCCTCCAACTGATCCAGTGTGGCCAGCAGCCGCTGGCGCCGAAGCGCAGCGTAGGGCAGCAACTCCAACTTTTCCAACTCCGCCCGTCCTACCGCCGTCCACAGTTTGCGTTTGCGTTGCACTCCCTGGCCCAGGGCCAGCGCGTGCAACTGGTTCTTGGTCCGCGTCCGCGCCTGCACTTGCTTGTGGCGATGCACCAGCAACTGCCGCACGTCCCGCTCTTCCAGACTCGGCACCCAGATCCGCGGGAACCGGTCTTCTCGCAACAGCAGCAGCAAGTGTTCCGCGTCCCGCCGGTCCGTCTTCTGCTGCCGCACCACCGCAGCCCGGATCTGGGCCGCGTCCCCCAGCCAGAGCTCGATGCCCCACTTCTCCAGCAGCCCTTCGAACCAGGGATAGTGCCCGCAAGCCTCCATCCCCACCCGTACTTCCTGCCCCGCCAGAGCCGCGTAAAACTCTTCCGCTTCCTGGCGGTGACGCAAACGTTTTTCCTGATACTCTCCCGTTCGCTTGTCAAAGATCGCGACCTGCTGAAACCCAGGATGAAAATCACAGCCTATAATCAGCATGACGTTGGCTCCTTCTCGAGCCTTGGTCGGTTTCGCAGCTAACCAATTTACTCGCTACGATCGAGCCAACGTCGTTATGCAATCAAGCGCCGCCCCGAGCCGCGCTTGCGCGGTGAGGGCAAGAGGAGGGATCTGGGTTTGTGCGGACAGTGGCCGCAGAGTTGCGCCGGCCAGAACCCAGGTCCCTCGACAATCTTTCCTCGCGCTTCGCGCAAGCAAAGATTGCTCGGGATGACAGCTCGCCGGGGCTTGATTGTATGAGCGTGAAACCAGATTCGCGATGGCCCAAATCTGAGGTCCGAGGTCTGAAGTCTGACGCCCGACGTCCGATGCCTAAGGCATCACGATTCGGCTGCCGGTTTCCTGCACTGCGGCATCCGATGGTTTTTCTGGAAACTGGGCGAGCAGGAAGTCGACGAAGGCGCGGGACTTTGGTCTTCCCGAGGTGCGTCCGTTGGCCATGCGCACCAGGAAGACCAGTGCGCGCAGCACTTCAGAGTCGCGCAGTTGAACGTACCCTATGTGCTTTTGCTCGGCTTCGCGATATTCCTTCAGCATGTTCTGGACTTCGGCCGCCACCGCCTGCTGGGTCGCGCTGGCAATCGGTGCTTCGTAGTGCAATCCGGAATTGACCAGGGTTTCGCAGGTCTTGGCCAGCGAGGTCAGCGCGGCGATCAGATCAGAGTCCTTTAAGTTGCGGTCGGCCCGTACGCTCTTGGCCAGAGCGAAGGTCAGGCCCATGATCAGATGCTCATGCTGGTAGGGAAACTGGTCGCCTATCTCCACTTGCAGGAAGAGAGCCGCCGGGTCTAGATCCGCCAGGTTGCGCGGCCTTTCATGCTCCCGGGCCTGCAGCAGGTACACGCAGTCGTCCGGACAATCGAGCGTCACTTCGCGCTGTTCGCCGCAGCACTGCGGGCAAATGCGGCCGTGGATGGCCGGGCAAAAGCGCTTCTCCTTGCGTTTTTCGCAGATCGCGCAACTCACTGACATCACTCTCCGAAAGCTATTATGACATCAGCATGGAGAAAGAGATTTGGTGGACGGCGCAGTAGTCTCTCTGCGGGTTAGCGCCCGAATGGGCCATTTTGGAACACGGTCACGCTCCGGAATGCGATTTTTCTGGCTCTTTTGCACCTCCGCGCACGAAAATCCGCATAAAATGCGGCTGAAACAGTACTTTTCCACAGAGTGCTGGTATAAGATAGCCAACACCGCAGGAAAATTTTATTCAATTCAGAGGAGGTTTCATGGCTTCAGGCATGACCAAGACACAACTCGTCCGCCATCTGGCCGAGAAGGTCGAGACCAACAACAAGACCGCAGCAGCGTTTCTCGAGCAACTCACCGACGTCGCGGTGAAAGAAACCAAGAAGAACGGACTCTTCGTGATCCCCGGACTGGGCCGGCTGGTAAAGGCTCACCGCAAGGCCCGCATGGGACGCAATCCTCAGACTGGTGAACCTATCCAGATCAAAGCCAAGACCGTGGTGAAGTTCCGCGTAGCCAAGGCTACCAAGGACGCCATCGCCCCCAAGAAGTAGCTAGTTTCACGTTTGTATATGAAGGCCGGCTGAGAAGCCGGCCTTTAGCGTTTGCGGCTGAACCTTCCCCTTTTGTGCCCCTCCTCTACATCAGAGTCGCCGTCAAGAAATGAGTTGACGAACTACTGTTATTACGGTACTTTCTGTTTGTACAGAACTTACAGATACTACCGATGTCCATTACGCCGGTCGAACAAAAATTTATTCTGCACTGGGGCGAGATGGGGACCCGCTGGGGCATCAATCGCACCGTGGCCCAGGTGCATGCCTTGCTCTTCGTTTCGCCCAAGCCTCTGCACGCCGAGGAAATCGCCAACACCCTGTCCGTGGCCCGGTCCAACGTGAGCACCAGCCTGCGGGAGTTGCAGGGCTGGGGGATCGTCCGCGTGGTACACGTGCTCGGCGACCGCCGCGACCATTTCGAATCCGTAAAGGACGTGTGGGAGATTTTCCGCATTGTTGCGGAAGAGCGGAAGCGCCGCGAGATTGACCCCACCTTGCGGGTGTTGCAGGAGTGCGTAGGCGAACTGAAGAAGAGCGGCCCCGGCAGCCAGTACACCCGGGAGCGCCTGGAAGAGATGCTGGGATTTCTTACCGCCACAACCGGCTTGTTCGAGGAACTGATACGTGTCCCGGCGGGCGCGCTCAAAGGGATAACCCGGCTGCGCGGGAAACTTACGCTGCTTTGGGACTGGGAAAAAGCCAACGCTGAAGGAGGCTGTCATGATCTCGCTCGCGTCGGAAATGACGGACAGCAAAAGCCGGCACGCTCGCGGCTGGCTCTTCTTCGACGCCGAGTGCGAGTTCTGCACTCGGATCGCAAGCGTGGCTGACAGCGCCGATGAGTCGTCGCGGCCTGGCCGTAGCTCCGCTGCAGGACCCGCGGGTAGGCGCACTGCTCGGTCTTTCGCGGGAGGAGCTGCTGTCGGCGATCCGGTTCGTATCTGAGGACGGGAGTCGATATTCAGGCGCGGACGCGGTGCTCGCCGTGATGCGCGAACTGCCGTGGACACGCCCGCTGCTATGGATGGCAAGAGTTCCCGGGACAATAGCGATCATGAGATTGGGATACCGGTGGGTAGCGCAGCACCGGCGCTGCCCGGCGGAGTGCTGTGCGGTCAATCAAGTTTCCTGCCGCAACTGATGGGAAGTTGAGACGGATTTTTATGAAAATCACACCTAGTGATCTCTGGCGTTCGGGCGGAACCATCGACCGCGGGCCGTATGCTCTGGTGGGGTTGATCGGGTTCGCACTAAAACACAATCTTGATCGTCTGGTAGCCACCTTCGCCTTTCACCGCCCCTGGGGATTGTTCAACTATTGGGTCCCGGTGCGGGACGTGGCCCGAATTACTGCGCTGCGTAACGCAGACACGGTGTTCCTCGCGACCATGGTCGTGATTTCGCTTCCGTTCATCTGGGTGGGCGTGACGCTGACCGCCAAGCGGCTGCGCAGCGCGAATTTGCCATCCGCACTCGTTCTGCTGTTCTTTGCCCCTTTTCTGAATCTGCTGTTCTTTCTTTGTCTCTGCCTCATACCTGCACGAAACCCGGACATCACGCCGAAGGAAACGGCAGGACCGAGGAACACGTTCCTCACACGAATGGTTCCCGAGAGCGCGCTGGGAAGCGCCGCGCTTTCTCTCTTGCTTACCGTGCCCTGTGGCCTGGGAATGACGATCGTCGGTGAACAGGTATTGAGGACCTACGGCTGGGGTTTGTTCGTGGCTCTGCCGTTTGCCATGGGATTTGCCGCCGCCTGCTCTATGGGGTGCGCCAGCCCCGCAGCCTCGGGGGATGCATGGGAGTCGCTTGCCTGTCCATGGGCCTTTGGGGCGGCGGGCTGCTCGGTCTGGCCGTCGAGGGCGTGTTCTGCCTGGTGATGGCCATGCCCATCGCGATGCCGCTCGCCGCCTTCGGAGGAGCCTTCGGGTACCTGGTGCAACGGCGGCGCTGGTTCCCCAACGGCGCACCCGCGTTTCTTTCCGCTCTGCTTCTCTTTGTTCCAGGGGTTCAGTGGATCGAGCACGTTGCCGCGCCGACGCCCCCCGTCTACGTGGTTCGCACCTCCATCGACATCCAGGCTTCGCCGGAAAAGGTCTGGAAACAAGTGGTTTCGTTTTCAGAGATTCCGCCGCCAACCGAGTGGATGTTTCGCGCTGGCATTGCTTATCCGATTCGGGCCGGAATCCAGGGGACCGGGGTCGGTGCGGAACGGCATTGCGTATTTTCTACCGGTGCGTTTGTCGAGCCCATCGAAGTTTGGGATGAGCCGCGCAGGTTGAAATTCTCCGTAACCTCGAACCCGGCGCCCATGGAAGAGTGGACTCCTTACAAACACATCGAGCCATCGCATCTGCACGGATTCCTGGTGTCGAACGGTGGACAATTCCTGCTGACCCCGCTCCCCAACGGAGGAACGCGGCTCGAGGGCACGACGTGGTACCGGCACAGCCTCTGGCCGGCGGAATACTGGCGCCTGTGGTCAGACGTCATCATCCACAAGATTCACCTGCGGGTCCTGAGGCATATTCGAGAGGAGGCGGAGAATCAGGCGTAGTAGGCGGGAACCATATCATTTTCCATATTCGTTCTTCACCACTTCTCCGCCTTTCATCACGAACTTCACTTTCTCGAGAGTAGTCACGTCCTGCAACGGATCGCCATCGACGGCGATGATGTCTGCCCACTTGCCTGCTTCGAGCATGCCGATTTTATCTGACCAGCCCAGCAGGTCGGCGGCGTTGATCGTCGCTGCCTGAATCGATTGCAGCGGAGTCAGGCCGAGCTTCACCATCACCGCAAATTCGTGGGCATTCAGTCCATGAGGATAGACCGCAGCGTCAGTACCGAACGCCACTTTCACCCCGCTGGCGAAGGCGTGGGCTTCGTTCTTGCGTGCGGCAGCCATTACCGCTCTACCTTTGGCAATCATCTCCGGGGGAACGTGCAGCCGCTCTGCGTTGTCCAGGAACCAGTCTGCCAGGTACAGGGTCGGCACCAGGTAGGTTCCGTTCTTTTTCATTTCGGCGATGGCGGCATCGTCGATGTAGGAGCCGTGCTCGATTGAATCCACGCCCGCCTGCGAGGCCCAGAGGATGCCTTGCGCGCCGTGCGCGTGCGCCGCTACCTTGCGTCCTAGCCGATGCGCGTCGGCCACGATGGCCTTCATCTCTTCGAGCGTGTATTGCGAGGCCTGGGGATTGTCTCCGTGAGAGAGCACGCCTCCGGTGGCACAAATCTTGATCAGGTCGGCGCCGTACTTGATGACCTCGCGAACCTTGTGCTGCACGCCTTCCACGCCGTCAGCCACGCCTTCGGCGGTGTAGTGGAGCTCGAAAGGCAGCAGGTTCTCGTCGCAGTGGCCGCCGGTGATCCCGAGCGCCGGTCCGCTCACCAGCATGTGCGGGCCAGGAATATCACCGGCGTTGATGGCGTCGCGCAGCGCCACATCGCTGAAACCCTCGGCTCCTACATTCCTCACCGTAGTGAAGCCGGCCTCCAGCGTGAGGCGGGCATTGCGGGCCCCGATCAGAGTCGCCCGTGGAATGGAGATGCCGAGCCCTTCGTATCCCACATCCTGCGGATCACCGGTCATATGAGTGTGGGCATCGGTCAAACCGGGCAAAACCGTGGCGTTGGACAAGTCGATCAGACGATCGCCGGCTGAGCGACTGGCCTGCGCCATCGGACCGACGCTGACAATTTTTCTGCCTTCGATGACAATCGCCTGATCAGTGAGAGTCTTTCCGCTGCGGACGTCCAGCAACTTGCCGGCATGAACAACCAGGCGGCCTGGGGTCTTGGTGGCAGGTTCCTGCGCGGTTGCAAAAACGCTTAGGACAAATGACAAAAGGATGAGTTTAAGAAAAATGCACCTGGATATTTCTTTCATTGACTCCTCGTTGAGTTTTTGCCTTGCGAATCAGGCAGACTAGCCGCGGAGCGGCGCAACGTTGTGTTATGCACTGTGGCGTCCGTCGAGGCCCCATTCTTTTCCGGCGTCCGCTACGAAAAAGATTATGAACAGGAATAACAGCGGGAGGTGATCGAGTTCAGAGCCGAAGTAGCGCCACACCGGAATTCCCTGGCCCGGTTCCCACCAGGTGGCGAGCGTGAGGCTGAGCATGTGCAGCGCACCCAGGACCGACGCTGGCCGCACCCAGAGCCCCAGCAGCAGGCACACTCCGATAAACAGTTCGACCACTCCGACCAGATATCCGAAAAACACCGCGTGCGGCAGAACCAGATTAGCCAGAATCGGCTGATAGAAGCTCACTGCGCCGTTCTGGATGAAGCCCTGCAAATACTGCTGGAATCCACCGTGGGTAAACTCGGGACCGAAAATCTTGTATTCACCGAACAGCAAAAAGAATATGGACGTAGCCATCCGAACTACGGCGAGGGTTTTAGGAAGGGCGCCGGAAAGGGCGCTGGAAGCTTTGCGCATCAGGTTCTATGACCTTGCTCGTGAAGAAGGGAGCCCCGAACTCCCCATACCTTACTGGCCGCGGCATGAAACCGCGCAGTGGCAGCATTCTCCCACAGCGGAGTGGAGAAATCATTGGCGGCGAACTAGCCCCCGGGCCCGTCGTTGGTGACATATTGCTCGAGCGAATCCAGCTCGTGGCTAAGATCGTCGATGCGCTGCTCCAGCAGGTTCCGGATGGAAAGCATGCCCAGCAGCTTGCCGGAATTATCCACCACGGGCAGATGTCGAAAATGGCGCTCCAGCATAGTGGCCAGCGCCTCGCCAGGCCGAGTGGACGTGGTGGCCAGCTCCACCGGAGTGGTCATCAATTCTCGCACCGGCGTCGCCTCGGGATTGCGTCCGGTAAGGGCCAGCTTGAGCAATACGTCGCGTTCGGTAAAGATGCCCGCAACGCGGCCTTCGCTGTCGACCACGCCTACGGCTCCGACATGGCGGTCGAGCATCAGGCGGATGGCATCGGCGGCGCTCACCTCGACTGGAACGGAAGCAACGTCCGAATCACAGAGTTCCAAAACGCTCATAAGCACCCCCCGGGCCGAATCGCCGAATTCCTGACTCCAGATCGGGCAGGTGCCGACCTGGAGAATTCCGCATTATGACGTGCGCAGTGACGGTGTCAAGCAGATTCAACATCAATTCGTGAATTCGTAGCGCCAGCGGCCCGCCGGCTATCCCGAGGGCGTCTCGCCCTCGACTGAGCTGCCGAGCTGCGCTCGGCCTGGACGGGTTAGAAACCCGTCCCCACACGTGTGTGGGCGCTACCAACAGCCCCGCGACTACTTGACCTCGTTCCTGAACACTCCGCCGTCTTTCATCACGAATTTCACGTCTCCGAGAACATTGATATCGCGCAGGGGGTCGCCGTTGACCGCAATGATGTCGGCAAAGGCGCCCGGCGCCACCACGCCGATCTCGCCTGTCATGCCCAGCATCTCGGCGGCGCGCGAGGTCGCGCTTCTGAGCACCTCCACGGGCGACATGCCGAACTCGGTCATGCGGGGAAACTCCTGCGCCATCGGCTCGGTCCAGGGAATGCCGCCCATATCCGTGCCGAAGACGATTTTCACTCCAGCCTTCACTGCCTTCTGGACAGAGACTCCGTGCTCCGAGACACGCTTGCGGTCGCGCTGTCCAGTCGGGCGTGTCGGCGGGTGCCCAGTCGTGATAGTAGGCGGCGAGCGTCGGGCAGTACCACGTGCCCTGCTTCACCATTTGCGCAATCTGCGCGTCGGTAATTTCGAGGCCGTGCTCGAGCGAATCACAGCCGCCGTCCAGGGCGCGCTGCAGGCCGAGGCCGTTGTAGGCATGACATGCCACCTTCCTGCCCCAACCGTGAGCTTCATCCACGATCGCTTTGAGCTCTTCCACGGTCAGGGTCGGTTGCGAAATCAACTCGCCGTTCTTTCCTACCCAGGAGCGATGCGTCATGTACACCTTGATCCAGTCGGCGCCGTGGTCGAGTTGTTCGCGCGCCGCCTTCCGCGCCTCGACTGGGCCATCGATGATCTGCGCGCCCTTGGGCATGTCGAGTTCAGGGGCGTAGTCTTCCAGGTTGTAGCCGCCAGTGCTTGAAATGGCGCGAGTGGAGACGATCAGCCGTGGTCCGGGAATGTATCCGCCTTCGATCGCCATCTTGATGCCGACGTCGCCGTAGCCTGCACCTTCAGTTTCCAGATCGCGCAGCGTGGTAAAACCCTGTTCCAGCGCGCGCCGGGCCGCAACCGTCGCCCGCGCCGCGCGCAACGCCAGCGGATATCTCAGGATGTTGGCGTCGTAGCCCCCATGGGCCGGTTCTTCTCCCTGCAGAAAGATGTGCGTGTGGGAATCGATCAGTCCGGGGAGAACGGTATTGCGAGAAAGGTCGATGATCGTGGCACCCGCGGGAATCTTTGCAGCGGCCGCGTCGGAAACGCCTTCGATGCGGTTGCCACGAATCACGATGACCTGATCGCGGCGGGGCTGATCGGATTTGCCATCGATAAGCACACCCGCGCGGATGACGGTTACAGCCTGCGTCGGAGTGGATTGGGAAAACGCGGGAACGACGAGCGTCAAGGCAACAATCAGACTGGGCAGAGAGCGCATGTCCACCTCTTAGGGGTCGGGTGGGCATGATACATCATGGTGAAGAATCTTTGCCGGACTCCGACACTGACAGTGTGGGGCCGGGTTCTTTCGCCGCTCCGCGGCTGAATCATCTCCCGCAAATACCCACGGCTTGCGCCGGGGGCTGTAGTCTTGCGCCGCTTCGCGGCTAAATAATCAGCCTGTGATCACCGCATCGGCCTCGATCTCCACCAGCATTTCAGGTGAGATGAGCGCGCTCACTTGCACCATCGACGTCGCCGGACGGATATCGCGGAAGAATTCTCCGTGCGCTTTGCCGATTTTTTCCCAGTCGGCGATGTTGAGAACGAACATCCGCGTCCGCACGACATCTTTCAAAGATGCGCCCGCCTTCTGCAACGCCGACTCGATGTTCTTCAGGGTCTGAATGGTCTGGGCGTAGGGATCGCCGACGCCGACGATTTTGCCGTCCGGGCCCGTGGCCGTAGTCCCAGCGACATAAACCTGCGAGCCAACTTTGACCGCCCGGGAGTAACCCACAATTGGTTCCCAAGGTGCGCCGCTGGAGATGTTCGTTCGCTCCATGAATCCTCCGCGATTATCTTCATTGTATTCGTATTGAGGACGTTGAGATTAGCAGCCATCAGCGCAGTCTGCCAATAATGACAGCGGGAAACCTTGCGATTGTTCTGATCGTCTAAATGAATTGGACATATTGATTGCGGTGACTTACAAAAGTTACTTGCCTTGGCTTTCGGGCTGAGGTTAAGTAGAGGGACAAAGTGGTATCAGGAATCCCGTGCCACTCGGGGTGTTTGGAGGAGGTGAGCCCCAGCATGATACCGGAATCGCATCCTTTGCAACAGCTCTTCATCGAGCTCGTGGGCCGGCACTATGCCGAGGAAATTGGTCTGCGCGATCCCCAGATCGTGAACTACGTCGCCCACCTGATGGCCGAGTTTTGTGATGTGGAACAGCTGTTCAAGATCCGAAGTGCTGACGGGCAGCCGCTGACCGATGTCGGCGAAATGCTGGTGGAATCGAATCCCGTGTTCGGGCCGGCGCCTTCGTTCGATCGCGAACGCCAGGTGCGCAAACACATTGGCGACTACACGCTGTTTTTCACCGGCATGTTTCCGGAGAGCATCAACCACTTTCGCCTGCGCCGCAACCGTCTGGAAAATTTCGTGGACTGGATCAAGGCCGGAAAAGAAAGCTACTACATCGTTTCGAAATTTGAACACTTCGAATACGTGAAGGTGGCGCCCCTTTTCGCCAGCCTGTCACAGCACTTCGAGCAGTGCGTCTACGGCCTCAACCTGGTAAAGAACGATCTGCAGGAAATGCAGCACCCGCTGGCGCAGCGTGTCAACGAACTGTTGATGTAGTTGGGTTCGTGGATTTTCGCCGCAGGATTTTGCAGTTCCCTGGGAGAGGACAGGCTCGACCTTCAAACTCCGGCTGCTTTACCCTTGCTCAACTTCTGATCTGCCTTCGCCGCGTACATCTGGTTGTCTGCACCATCGAGCAGGCCGTCCAGAGTCTTGCCCTCCGACCATTGCGCAACCCCAATGCTCAGGCTGAGTTCGAAACCTTTAAGATGTTCCGCCCGGTTCCATTCCGCCAAACCAGCCCGGATTCTTTGCACCACATGCGCGGAGTCCTCACTCGATGTGTCCGCCAGAATGATCAGGAACTCGTCGCCGCCGTAACGAAACACCGCATCTGAGCCCCGAACGGACTGTTTCAAAAGGGCGGCAGTATTGGCTAACACCACGTCGCCGGTAAGGTGACCAAATTTGGTATTCACCTCCTTGAACTGGTCCACGTCGATCATCATGAGCGTGAGCGGCCTGTGCGACCGTCGGGCCTGACTGATGAATCGGTTGGTCATTTCTTCGAGCGAGTGACGGTTGTAGATCTCGGTGAGCGGATCGGTGAAGGACTGCTGCTGGGTGAGTTCCTGCTGGATGGTTCGGGAGATCAACTCTTCCCGCAGCCGGCGAATCTCCATGCGCCGGGTCAACAGGTAGGTGTTCAACAGTGCCAACAAAGCGACCAGTCCGAGTACCAGCGGCCGGGATACGCTTATTTCAAAGTGAATGTTGCCTTGCTTGAGAAATGCCGCGGGAAAAAGAATGGCCAGAAGCCCGGCACCGACCAGCAGTCCGGTAAGGGACACGATCAGCCACAGCTCTCCGTCTCGCCTTTCGAGCTGCGAGAGTTGCTGGCTCACCTTCGCCAGTACGCCTTCAGTTTGCGTAAACATTCGTCAACAAGACCGGCTCAGCGTCTCAGTTTAGCCCCTTCTAATGTTCTGCGCGGGTAACGAAAGTAACGGCAATTTGTGGCCGATAAAACTCCAGGCCATGGACGGATGCGGCTTTAATCGCTAAAAGGGAATGATGGACTGGATGCCGCCGCGGCTTTTGCTCGTTCTTTCCTTACTAGGTGCTTCCGTATTCTCGCAATCTGATGGATGCGTTCCTGCAAGTCGGAGTGGCTCCGAAGCCGCCGGCTTCAGTGGCGTTGCTACAACAAGCCAGAACGTGAGGCACAAAGCGCCTACCTTCAGCGAAACCTTCAGCGCCGGAGCTCTGGACAGCACCAAATGGTTCATCGACACGGGCAACGCGCCCGGAAATATCGCGGGAGCGAACCAGGGCAGGCTCAGTGCAGACCATGTGGATCTCTCCACCGGCATGTTGCGGCTGACCCTGACGCAGAGCGTTTCGGACGGACTCGCCACCTCGGTGGGCGCGGAGATCCGCTCGAAGCAGCTATTTGGTTACGGAACTTATGTGTGGGTGGTGCGGGCAGCCTCAACCTCGGCTACGCCTAAGGGTGCAGGTGCGGCAGCGTCAGGCGCGGTTACCGACGTGTTCAACTACATCGACGATAGCCAGACGGAAATTGACTTCGAGTACGAAGGCCAGTTGCCGTCGACGCTGGAGATGACAAACTACTCCGGCGTATCGAACAGCCAGACCAGCTCGACCGCAGTGCCAGGCGCCGATGGCAGCTTTCACGAATACAAGTTCGTCTGGAGCGCCGCGAAGATTGAGTTCTACGTCGATGGCGCCCTGGTCTCGACCCACACCCAACATATTCCCTCCGCGCCGGCAGCCGCGCTGATCAACCTGTGGGGCACAAACTCCAAATCGTTCGGCGGAATTGCGACCAGCGGAGTGACGCGGTATCTGTATGTGTCGTCGTTTTCGTATACACCTTTGTCGGAGTGAATAGGGGGCAGGGAAAGCAGGGGGGAGAACGGCCGCGCTCTCGGCCCGCTAACTTCGTTGTGAGAGAATTCATGCTTCCTTATTCCTGAGATGAAAACTCCCACTCCGACCCGGCGACAGAAATCAACCAACTCGGCGACCAGTCCGGGAGCGCCGCAATTACTCTCTCCCATAATCTTCATCATTGCGACCATTGCACTGCTGGCGACTGTGACCGCAATCTACAGCCCTGCTCTCGACTATCAATTCATTCTCGACGACCACCATTATGTCGGGGATCCGCGTTTGCAGTCCTCGGGACACGTTTGGGAATACTTCACGACCTTCGTCTGGGCGCAATTCACGGGTGGGCCGGCAAGTTTCTATCGCCCCCTTTTTCTTTTGTGGATGCGGCTGAATTTCATCCTTTGCGGAATGGCTGCCGGGGGATGGCACTTGCTCAGCATCGCGAAGCATCTGGCGGCGGTAGTTTGCTTAGGCCTGCTGGCATGGAAACTCCTACGAGATCGGGCTGCCGTGCTGCTGGCCATGACCCTGTTCGCGCTGCATCCTTCTCACACAGAGTCCGTGGCCTGGATTTCCGTGCCCGATCCATTGATGGCTGCCGCGATTCTGGGTTCGCTGCTCCTGTACTTCAGGTACGCCGATGCGGTCCCCAACATTGGAAAAGCCATCGGAAAAGCCAGCAGAAAAAGCCGCAAGGTGGACCACGCTAGACCCTGGCAATGGCTTATCGCCTCCGCGATCGGTTGCTTCGCTGCGCTGCTAGCCAAGGAGACCGGCGTGGTTTTTCCCGTGGTGATTTTAGTCCTGACGTTGGTTATGCCGATCGGCGACAACAACGGACCGCTAACTCCTAAATCCAGGCTGCTGGAAAGCATTCGTGTAAGTCTTCCGTTTCTGGCCGTAACCGCGATCTATCTTCTCATTCGTTGGCGCGCTCTCGGGGAGGTCGTCGTCCCCACGCAGCATCTAGCGTTGCGCACGGTGTTACTGTCCTGGCCGGCAACTCTCTGGTTTTATGTGAGAGTCCTTTTGTGGCCGGTCCGGTCGCGTGCTTTCGGTGATTCCATCCCGACCGACACATTTTCTCTGAGCGGGGTATTTTTCCCAGTTCTCGCTGTGTCTTGCGTGGTCGCGATTTTGGTGTGGAGCTTGCTTTGGTCTTGGAGAAAAGCGCAGCGTGATCTTTCCGAAGCAGACGCCATCGGCGTGCATCGTGCCCTGGTAGTCGGCACTCTCATGTTGGTACTCCCCATTCTTCTGACCTTAAACCTGAATAATCTCGTCCCGGGAGATTTCCTTCATGGCCGTTACGTGTATCTTCCGGCAGCGGGACTGGCGCTTCTGGTCGCGACCGCATGTCGCCTGACCAACAGGAATCGGCTACCGCTGTTGTTAGCAGCGGGGCTGGCGGCCATCGCTTTCGCTGTATTTACCGTTAAGCAGGAAGGCACATGGAAGGACGATCTGACTGTCTTCACGGTCGCCCACGACATCGCGCCCCGCAACCAACCCGTTCGCCTGAGTCTGTCGAGGGCGCGGGTGCAGTTTGCGCTGCACCTCGACGATGAAGGCCGATGTGACGAAGCGATCCCCATTCTGGAAGAAGCGACCCGGGAGTATCCGGAAGAGTGGTTCCCCTGGGCGGGCCTCGGAGAGTGTTTTTTCAAACTCAACGATATGGCGAAAGCTGAGCAGTCGCTACATCGAGCCTCCGACCTCTCCCACCAGCCTCGCGTTACCGAGCAATGGCAACAACTGCGGGCGAGGATGGGACTCAGTCCGGCTCCTGAGTAGTCCGCCGCCCCTGATTTATTAAAAAAATAACGCCACACAGATAGCCGATCGACAGGGGCGCGCAGCGGAAGACGCGCAGCAGAAGTTCCGGATCAAGCGGCGGACGACCGTCTCGCCGCAGCCGTCCTTACGGTTGCCCTCGGAACTCCTTGGTTTATTATGGTTCGGGGGCCCTTAGCTCAGCGGTTAGAGCAGTGGACTCATAATCCATTGGTCCCAGGTTCAAATCCTGGAGGGCCCACCAAGTTCAGACTCCCTGCCAACCTCGTATCGCACATCGCCCGTTTGCTCTCGCTCATTGACTGACCGCAGGCGCCGCTCCGCCGCTTTCCGGAATGTAGTAAAGCAGTATCGTCTTCCCGACCCGCTCCACCGGCTGATATTGATCGAGCCAGGCGAACGCACCGGGAGGGTAGCTGGTGTGCGCCGCCACCAGAAGGTTCACGGTGCCGACCGCATTCACATCAAAGTCGTCATAGGGGATGGAGGCCGCCATGTCGTGGGAAGGCTGAGCGGCGGTGTGAATGATGAAGTTCGGCCGCTCGCGCTGGAAAAGATCGCGGATCGCATGGCGGTCGCGAATATCCAGGTCCAGATGTTCGTAGTTGCGCAGAGCCTTGGCGAGTTCTTTGACGACGGGACGCGTGGTGCCGCCGGGGCCGAAGAAAGCCTGCCGCATGTCATTGTCAATGCCAACGACACGCCATCCCTCGGCGCAGAGCAGGCGAACACACTCCGCGCCAATAAGACCGCCTGAGCCGGTGACAATGGCCTTCTTGTCCATCTTGGTTGAATGATTGAGCTGGTTTCAACACTATACCGCAAGATTGAGCGTGCGAGGCAAGCACGCAACCCGCGATTGGGCAATGCCGATGTGGCGGCGCGCGGCCGCTCAGGCATTTTGGTGTGGGCGCGCGGAGTTTAGTGCAAGATAGATCAATCGATCGTCGGAATAACGTCCGAAAATTACAAGCATGGTAATCACAATGACGAAAATCTCTCTCAGGCTGTGCCTCGGCATCGCACTCATCATCCTCACCCAGATCATCCTTTCGCAGATCGGCGGCATAGAGTTTCGTGCCCGCGCCCAAAATCCGGCGGCAAAACCGAGCAAGTATGCGACGGAATATGACTGGTCGATCAGCCCAGCGGCAGACCTGGGCCAACCTGGCGACAAAGTCATCAATTTGCCGTCCTGCCCGGCAGGCGTAACTGGAAAGGAACCGGAATATTGGATCTATCTCGGCGGACCGGGAGCTCCAGAAGCGGCCAAGGTCACAGGCGGGACCTGTGCCGGGGACGGTCGTCCGGGAAGCTTGCGGTTCACCACGGCAAATGCACATGCCGCGGGATACTCGATTTCCAGCGCATCCAGTGGATTGCAGGAGGCACTGATCGCGGCGCGGTTCACTCCCACCAATCCTACAGGCAGTCCGCAATCCGGCACAGTGATTGTGGCCCCGGGAGAGCTGAAAGCCTTCGCGCGAGTCTCGGTTCGCGCTTCCAACATCACGGTGGATTTCTCGGGGTCGATCGTCGAATGCTGGATGAACGACACCTGCATTTTCGTGGGTGATCCTAAGAGCTCGGTAGCCTTTCAGGACATTACGCTGATCAATCCGCGCGGGCGTCCGACCGTGGCCGACGGAGAAAAACCGTTTATCGAAGTCAACGCCCAGAAAACCAGAGTGTTCAACGTCTCGGCCCGGATTCCAGCCGCGGGTGGAACGTTTGGCAGCTTTGTGCAGGTGGATGATGATGAGGCCTTCCTGCTGGACGGGCTGGATACAAGCCTGGGAGGCAACAGCCTGCGATGCGATGCCAAGGCCTGCAATCCGGCGGTCTACGCCCCGGGACCGTTTGCCACGTTTCCAGGCGTGGGCTGGCTGAAGCACTTGAACATCTCGCTGCAGTGCAGGGGCAACGGAGTCGATTGGCAGAGCGGCAACACGGTGCGAATTTCCGACAGCGTGATACAGGGCTATGCGCAATATGGGGTGCGAGCCGGCACCCGGCGCGGCGGCTACGGCGGGTTCGACATCGACAACGTGTACGAGGAAGTGGGAGCGTGCACCAATCCCCTGGGCAAGATCGGGCAGGCTGGAGTGATCGCACAAGGCGGAACCGTACGCATCCGCGCGGGAGAAGCGCCTGTAGGAAACATTCCGCAGTTCGCGCACACGGGGAAACAGGAATATCACTACTTCATTGTTGCCCGGCACGCGAAACACGGCGCTTCGAATCCGCTGTATGCCGGAAACGCTCTGAGCAATGGATCAGGAAACATTACTGTGACGACGCCGGACATCGCCGGGGCCAGTTCGTTTGACCTGCTGCGCGTGACGCCGGCCGGGGACGCGCGGGAACAGGCGCCTTATGGGAACGGAAATTACGCGGTCGCGACCAACGTCGCCCGCGCTTCGGCGTGCGCCAACGGGGTGTGTAGGTTTACCGATTCACAGGCCGGGCTTCAGCCTTATAAGGTCGCAGTCCCCACTTACTATCCCGTGCTGGACTTCTGGCCGGGAAATCTGGTGTTGAGCGCGAATCAGGATTCGCCAAGTGTTCTGGACGGCGCCCGGGCCTGGATGGACAACGCAACCTCGAGCGTGGTCGCGGTGCAGGGCATGACGGCGCCCGCCCTGATTGCGCCCAATTGCGACTCGATGGCCGCCTGGACGCCGCTCTGGGTCAGTTGCTATTCAGCGATGGCGCCTTCGTCGTTTTATGAGCAGGGGGCGTTCCTGCTGGCGGTGAAACCCGGCGCCGACGGCCAGCGACGGACCAATCTCAAGGGCCGGATGAATTTTTCCACGGTGGGAACGGCGCCGGGACACATCATCACGCTCTCCGATTCCAACTTCCAGAAGACGATTGCCACCGCCAACAACCGTCCGTCGAACGACGCCAACGATTCTTTTATCGGATACGACCAGAGCAATGGTGATGCGGAGAACGTCGGCATCAGCCTGGGAGCGCCGAAATCGCTTTCCAGCTACATCGGAAATGTGGGCGACGGAAAAAACTGGCTGGAGCGGCTGACCTCCACTCTTAAGAGCTTCAAAGTTTCGATCACCACAAATTCACTGTTTACCTCAACCGTCCCAACCGGCACGCCACCGTTGGCGATTGCATCGACCACGCCGGTGGCCAACCTAACGTTGAGCAACCATCCCCGGCTGCAAAATTGTGGGGCGACGACTACCTGTTCGGCGAGCGCCGTGACCAGCGGACAGATCGTCTATGGAAGTGTCGCGCTTGCTCACGGGCAAGCCACGGTCAAGGGGTTTAATCCTGGATTTGCAAGCCCGGCCAGTTTTCAATGCACGGCCAGCGATAAGACGGTCGTGGGCAATGCTGCCAATGCCGTCCCACAATCGGGGAGCAGCATTCTGGTGCGTGGGGCGGGGGAAGACGTGATCAGCTATGTATGCGTGGGGGGATAGGCCAACTACGTAGGCCCGGACGCCCTCGTCCGTGCCGGGCGAGCGCAGCTCGCCGGATTCAGAACGGATTGAGCACACCCGGGCTTTGCCCGGCCGGGCGTGCGAGGGCGCCCGCCCCTACGTGGATGTGAGATAATTTTTCTTCACCGCTTTACGAGGAAGGTCATGGCAGAGCGTACGGTTTTCTGCGTCAAGCTGCACAAGGAACTACCCGGTCTGGACGAACCACCATTCGACACCGAGTTGGGGAAAAAAGTCTACGACAACGTTTCCCAGCAGGCGTGGAACGGGTGGACGGAATTCTGCAAGATGCTGCTGAACGAATATCGGCTGAACCCCGCCCGCCGCGAGGACCAGGAAGTGATCGTCAAGCAGATGGAGCAATACTTCTTTGGCGAAGGCGTGGCCCCGCCCAAAGAGTACGTGCCGCCCGCGAAGTAAATCCATGGAATCAGTCAGTTGACGGGCTAGTTGTGTGCCGGTAGTTACCTCAGAGGCATCACTGCCCTGTTTTTTGTGCAATTTTCATCACCCCGTAACATTCTCTTGTTACAACCGAAGTGATGAGTTCCGCCGTTTACGACACGCTCATCCTCTCTGACCTGCACCTGGGATCGGAGATCAGCCGCGCGGAGCAAGCCACGCGGATGCTGCGGGAGAATCGCTTCCGGCGGTTGATCCTGCTGGGCGACATTTTTTCCGACCTCAATTTTGGACGCCTCACCAAGCCGCACTGGAAGTTTCTCGGCTACATCCGCAAATTGTCCAACCCGAAACGCGGCGTCGAGGTGGTGTGGGTCGAAGGCAACCATGATCGTGGGCTGAGCGAAATCATGTCGCACCTGGTAGGAGTAAGAGTCTACGAGGAATACGTCTGGGAGTTCGAGGGACGCCGACACCTCGCGATCCATGGCCACCAGTTCGATCGATTCGCAGTCAACAATCTGCTGCTGAGTTCGGTTGGAACGCTTTTACACTTGTGGCTGCAAAAGCTCGACTTTAAAGGCAAGGCGTTTTCGCGGTTCCTGGATCGCTTGAATGCCCGCTGGCTGCGGCTTTCTTCGAAGGTGGCGTCGGGCGCCATTCTCCATGCCCGCTTGCGCCATGCGGACCGCGTGTTCTGTGGGCACACCCACAAAGCGGAGTTTTCCGAACGCGAAGGTGTGGCCTACTACAACTCCGGCGGCTGGACAGATTTTCCACCCACATACCTGACCATCGATTCCGAGGGTGTTCGCATCCATGAATACCGCGAGCAAGCTCGAGTTGAAGATCATTCTGTTGACGCACCCGAGGATGACTCCGCGCTGGCCGATTCGTCCGGGGAGACGGAGCTAGCCACAGAACCAGCCGAAGACGTCGAATACGAAGAGGTAGGTTAGGCTCATTGCGTCCTGAGCATCGTTACAAATGCACTACCACACCACTGGGCCTCCTGAAATTATTTTGCGTGCCCCGGTGGTGAGTCTGCGACCTGTTTTCCCTCCCTTTCCCCATTCGGAATCACGACCCAATCTTTTCATTGTTTCTTTACACGTCTTATACATCTTCGCAATGTCCAACCGGTAGCATGGAGCTGATGATTAAGATGTCAAATTTGTTGGGAACGCCTCAGGACAAAGGAGTCTAAGTTGAAGTTGCGTCTGGAAATCCAAGCCCTCGATGATGTCACCGTAGTTTCCTGCAGAGGCCGCATCGCCTATCGCGACGAAGCCGTGGAATTGTCCGGCAAGATAGCCCGCCTCCTGCCATATACACGCCAACTCGTACTCGAACTCAGCGAAGTGGAAATGATGGACAGTGCCGGCCTGGGAGAACTGGCGCTCATGCTGACATGGGCTCGCGCCACGGGTTGCTCGATCAAGCTGGCCGCTCCCAATCCGCGGGTACGGCATTTGCTGGAACTTACCAACCTCGACTCCGTTTTTGAAATTCATCCCCGGCTCGAAGATGCGGTGCTGGCGTTCGGAGGGCAGTTGGCGTGATCTGACTTCGCCTGACTTGACCACCAAGGACACGAAGGTATACGAAGGAAACCCCATGAAACATAGATGTCATCCCGTCTCTAACGACGTGGGCCCGTGTCAAGGCGGTTTTGGCAACACCTCTCCGCGGGCGCGTCGAGTTTCTAGGAAGCGCCATTTCGCTCTCGCGGAAAGGTTTTGCGATCCGACCCAAGGGCTCGTTCTTTCAATGTGTGCGGTGGACGCAGGGTCTCACCATCCATCTCTTCGGTACGTGCTCCCAGCATTGCTGCTTCGAACTCCCCCACTTGCTTCGAGGGAGGCAGGCTGCCTACTCAAGCGCTCGGTTTCTGTCTTCCGGCCACAGAATGACTCGGGCTCGCCTGCACCACGGCCCTGCATAGTTGCGCGTAATCCCAGTCCTCGCGCAACATCAGGTACAACCGGGTGGCCAACTTGCGGGCCACCGCGACTTTGGCCAGAGCGCGATGTTTGCGCACCGCCAGGCGGCGATAGAAGCGGCCTAACTCGGCGTCGTAACGCGCCGCCGACTGTCCCGCTTCCACCAGCAAGAAGCGCAGAAACGAACTGCCCTGCTTGCTGATGTGTCCCAGCCGCTGCCGTCCGCCGCTGGAATGTTCGCTGGGGATCAGTCCCAGGTAGCTGCCACTTTGCGCCCCGACTCGAAGCGGCTCCGCCGGCCCCAGCGTCAGCACCATGGCCAGCGCCGTCACCGGACCTACTCCGGGATGGGTCATCAACCGCCACGCCGCCGGCCGGCGTTTCACTTCTTCTTCCACCTGCCGGTGCAACGCCGCGATCTCGGCCTCCAACTGATCCAGTGTGGCCAGCAGCCGCTGGCGCCGCAGCGCAGCGTAGGGCAGCAACTCCAGCTTTTCCAACTCCGCCCGTCCCACCGCCGTCCACAGTTTGCGTTTGCGTTGCACTCCCTGGCCCAGGGCCAGCGCGTGCAGCTGGTTCTTGGTCCGCGTCCGCGCCTGCACTTGCTTGTGGCGATGCACCAGCAACTGCCGCACGTCCCGCTCTTCCAGACTCGGCACCCAGATCCGCGGAAACCGATCTTCTCGCAGCAGCAGCAGCAGATGCTCCGCGTCCCGCCGGTCCGTCTTCTGCTGCCGCACCACCGCGGCCCGGATCTGGGCCGCGTCTCCCAGCCAGAGCTCGATGCCCCACTCCGCCAGCAGCCGCTTCGAACCAGGGATAGTGCCCGCACGCCTCCATCCCCACCCGTACTTCCTGCCCCGCCAGAGCCGCGTAAAACTGTTCCGCTTCCTGGCGGTGACGCAAACGTTTCTCCTGATACTCTCCCGTTCGCTTGTCAAAGATCGCGACCTGCTGAAACCCAGGATGAAAATCACAGCCTATAATCAGCATGACGTTGGCTCCTTCTCGAGCCTTGGTCGGTTTCGCAGCTAACCAATTTACTCGCTACGATCGAGCCAACGTCGTTATGCAATCAAGCGCCAGCGAGGGACCTGGGTTTTGGGTGACATCGTAACCGGCGCTACCGGCAAGAACCCAGGTCCCTCGACAATCATCCTTCGGATGATTGCTCGGGATGACAGACCAATTAGTGTTCCCGCTGAAAGCGGTAAGGGCCGCGTCGTTCGACCGAAATCGCTTCTGCCACCTTCAGAAACGCGCGGGCCGCGTGAGAAAGGCTGGCTGCCTTCCGGTAGACCAGCCGCAATTTCCGGTGCAGGCGTAACTCGCGCACAGGGATACGCACCAGTTCGCCGCGTGCCAGTTCATTCTCTACGCTGATTTCGGGTAGCAGCGCCACCCCGTTTCCCATCGCCACGAAACGTTTAATGGCCTGCAGTGTCGGCAGTTCAATGTCCATGTGCAGAGGCGTCTTGTGCCGCTTGAACGCCTGGATTACTTTCTCACGATAAGGCGAAGGAACAATGTGGGCGACGAATGACTCCGCACCCAGTTGGCGGATGCTGACCTGAGCTTCCGCGGCCAGCGGATGCGAAGGCGGCACCACAAAAATCAGTTCATCCAGATACACGACGATGGAATGCAGGTGCGGCTCCTGGGGATCATAGGTGAGCACGCCCAGTTCGGAGGTATGGCGCAGAACGTCGCCCGGAATGTGGCTGCCCAGGGATCGCTGCACCATAATTCTGATCATGGGATGCAAGCGGCGGAAGTCGGCCAGTACGGGCAACAAGTAAAGTGCCGTGAATTCATTAGCGGCGATCGACAGTTTGCCACGGCGCACCTCGCGCAGCTCGAGCAAAGCCCCGGAGGCATCGTCGCGCAGGTTCAACAGACGTTCCGCGTATTCCTGCAAGACTCGTCCGGCGTCGGTCAACAGACCGTCGCGCGAGGAGCGGTCAAACAAAGACTCGCCTACATCCTGCTCCAGTTTGTGAATCGACTGGCTCACCGCCGATTGAGTGCGGTGCAGTTTTTCCGCCGCCCGGGAAAATTTTCCCTCCCGCGCCACCGCCAGGAACACTTCCAACTGCCCCAGATCCATAGGTTTCTCTCTTAAGAAACTCCAGAAAGTATTAGTTTATCTTATTGAGTAAGCAAACATAATACTGTTTTAATGATTATAAGCTTTGCTTAAAGGTTCCTGCTTCGTACCATAGAGGCTCGCAGGCAGCATGAAGCTGCAGTTTGGCCAAAGACGAACAGCCAAGGACCAACGACCAACCGGAGGGCCTAACCATGGAACGAGCCCGAATCAGAGTATTTGACACCACGCTTCGCGACGGCGAGCAATCGCCGGGTTGCAGCATGAACGTGCAGGAAAAGCTGCGACTGGCGCACCAACTCGACCGCCTGGGCGTGGACGTCATCGAAGCCGGTTTTCCGATTGCTTCGGAAGGCGACTTTGCCGCGGTGCAGGCCATTGCGGCCATCGTTCGACGCCCCATCGTCGCTGGCCTGGCCCGCGCCTGCGCACCAGACATCGAATGCGCCTGGCAGGCGCTTAAAGGTGCGGCGCGCCCTCGCATCCATGTATTTCTGGCAACCTCCGACATTCATCTGCAGTACAAGCTGAAGATTGCGCGGCAGCAATGTCTGGAACAGGCGCGCGATTCCGTCCGTCTGGCAAAGTCTTTGTGCGCGGACGTCGAGTTCTCTCCCGAGGATGCCACTCGCACCGATCATGAGTTCCTGTACCAGGTTCTGAACGCGGTAGTCGAAGCCGGCGCGACGACGTTGAATATCCCGGACACCGTCGGTTACAGCATGCCGGAGGAGTTTGGCGAGCTCATCCGAAGCATTCGCCAGCGCGTGCGCGGGGTCGAAAAAGTGACTATTTCGGCGCACTGTCACAACGACCTGGGGTTGGCCGTGGCCAATTCGCTGGCCGCGATCGCCGCCGGAGCGCGCCAGGTGGAGTGCACGATCAACGGCATCGGTGAGCGGGCCGGCAACGCTTCTCTGGAAGAACTTGTGATGGCCATGCGGGTGCGGCCGGATCGCTATCCGTACGACACCGCGGTGGTGAGCGAGCAGCTTTTCCCTTCCAGCCAGTTGCTTGGCGAAATGACTGGAGCGCCGGTCCAGCCCAACAAAGCGATCACGGGGCGCAACGCCTTTGCCCACGAAGCCGGCATCCACCAGGATGGCATGCTGAAGAACCCGCTGACGTATGAAATCATGACGCCGCAGTCGGTCGGCGTGCCCGATTCCCGGCTGGTGTTGGGCAAGCACTCCGGACGGCACGCGCTGGGGCTGCGCTGCGAGCAACTCGGATTCCAGTTTGATCGTCGCGAGCTGGACGAAATCTATCGCAGATTTGTGGTGCTGGCCGACAAGATCAAGCATGTGGAAGAGCATCATCTGCTGGAACTGATACGGCAGACGCGCGGCGCCGCGGGACATGGTGAAGGCCCTGCACCTTCGCTGGGGACTGCGGGGCAGAGCTACTTCAAGAAATCCACGTCAGGTCCCTTGGCTGCGGATTTCGCCGTTCCGCTACGTTCGGCCGATCATTATGCCGAACAGGAGGACTATCTTTGGGGAGTGTAGGAACTTTCCCTTCGGAACCACTGGAATCAGGATTGTGGAAATAACTGCCGAGCTGCGCTCGGCCTGGACGGGGGGACGCCCGTCCCTACACGGTTTCTGGTAACAATTCCTCCACAGCCGATTCAGCCATACAATAGCGCGCATGCTTCTCAACCTCACTGTTCTGCCCGGTGACGGGGTTGGACCGGAAGTTACCGACGAGGCGGTCCGCGTTCTTGAAGCGATCGCTGAAGCCTGCAACCATGAGCTGAGGATCACTCGCAAGCCGGTCGGGGGCGCAGCTTTGCTCGTCAGCAAAGATCCGCTCCCGGCGGACACCTTGCAGTCCTGCCTGGCTTCGGGCGCGGTGCTGTTGGGGGCGGTCGGTGGTCCGTCATTCGATAACTTTCCCAGTCATCTGCGCCCGGAGAGCGGGCTGTTGCGGTTGCGGCGGGAGCTGGGCGTCTATGCCAATCTGCGGCCGGCTCTGTGCTTCCGGGCACTGGAAGATTGTTCACCGCTGCGCGTGGAAGTGGTCCGCGGCACGGATGTGATGATCGTTCGCGAGCTGCTGGGCGGCATTTACTTCGGGCAGCCACGCATGACCCAAGGGACGGCCGGCCATCGCTCCGCAGTCGACACCATGAGCTACGGCGAAACTGAGATAGAGCGCATCGCCCACGTGGCGTTTGGTCTGGCGCGTTCGCGGCGCCGCAAAGTGACTTCCGTAGACAAAGCGAACGTTCTGGATTGCTCGCGCCTGTGGCGAGACGTGGTGACCCAGGTGGGGCAGCAGTACTCCGACGTAAAGCTGGCTCACATGTACGTGGATTCGGCGGCCATGGCTTTAGTGGCGCGTCCCGCTGATTTCGATGTGGTGCTGACGGAAAACATGTTCGGCGACATTCTCTCTGATCAGGCGGGCGCAGTGGTGGGATCGTTGGGCATGCTGGGCTCGGCCAGCATCGGGGGTGCGGTGGGACTGTACGAGCCGGTACACGGTTCCGCTCCGGACATCGCCGGGCAGGGCATCGCCAATCCGTTGGGCGCGATTCTTTCCGCCGCGATGCTGTTGCGGTATTCCTTCAAATTGGAGAGTGAAGCAGCCTGCATCGATTCGGCGGTAGATGCCGTCCTGGTATCGGGAAGCCGCACAAAGGATTTGGCCCGGTCGGGACAGAACGCAGTGAGCACATCGGAAATGGGGCAAGAGGTTGCCGAAGCCGTGCGCGAGCGGGCGAAGTCTGCCGGGCAGAAATCCGCGAGCTGATCTGTCATCCTGATTCCTGCCATCCCATTATTGAACTCGGTTGCAGATTTCCACAGAGATTTTTCGATCAGGCCGGCTGCGTTTCCAAACTTCCGGGGTAGGATGCACTCAACAATATTCTTCCGCCCGAGGGGAGGCAGAGATGCTCTCCAAATGCGCCAACCCGGGCTGCCCGGCTCCGTTTCTTTATCTGCACCAGGGCAAGCTGTTCCGCATGGACAGGAACTCTGAAGTTCCTCTCACAAACGCCGCCACGGATGGGAGGAGGCTGGCTCGCCGCCTTGAATTTTTCTGGTTGTGCGATCAATGCGCCGTGCTGGTGACGCTCAGTTACGAGAAGGGCGTTGGCATCACCGCGGTGCCGTTGCCCAAGACACAAGCGTCCGAGACCCAGGTATCCGAGAATTCGGTGTCTAGCACCCAAACGCTGGTGGCGTCAGCTGGTTAGTCGTCAGCCGTCGGTCTTCCGCAAGATCTGGCTGCTGACTAAAGACCGACCACCGCAGTATTCATCGGATCGCGCGGGCGAGTCGCCCGCGGCCACACGTTCTTGGGTGTAACGCCCGGCGTCCCTTCGGCTTTCGCTCCGGGCAGGCTCGACGACTGAAGCCTGACGACCGGCGACTGCCCTACGCTACCCGCTTCTGCTTTTCCAGCATCGCCATGAACTCTCGAGCCAGTTCTTCATCCCAGAATCCGGCGCGAGCTTCTTCGCGCATGGTGATGGCAGCCTGCTCGTGGCTCAGCGCGGGCTTGTAAGGTCTGGCGGTTCGCAACGCATCGTAGACGTCCACGATTTGCAATACCCGGGGCAGCAGCGGGATTTCGTTTCCACGCAAACCGTCGGGATAGCCACTCCCATCGGAATGCTCGTGATGATGACGAATGATGGGCAGCACCAACCGCAATGATTTGAGCGGACGGCAGATGGTTTCCCCGGTCACCGGATGCAGCTTCATTACAGTCCACTCTTCCGGAGTAAGATTCGAACCTTTTTTCAGGATTTCGTCCGGCACTGCGATCTTGCCCAGGTCGTGCAAGTATCCGCCCCGCCGCAGGGCCACAATGGATTCATCGTCCAGCCCCAGATGACGTCCCAGGGAGCTGGCATTCTGTGCCAACCGCTCGCAGTGGCCCTCGGTATAAGGATCGCGGCTCTCCACGCTCAGGCCCAGAGTGCACAAGACGGACTCCGCGGTTTCCAGTTCGTCGGTGAACTCCTTGAGCTTGAGCAGAGACTTGACCCGGGCAAACAGTTCTTCCGGGAAGATCGGCTTGTTCAGAAAATCGTCCGCTCCCGATTCAATTCCCAAAACCCGGTCCTGGCGATCGGTAAGGCCCGTAATCAGCACGAAAGGAATCAGGCGGGTGGCGGGATTCTCTTTGAGTTCCCGGCACAATTCGTATCCCGACTTGCCGGGCATGATCACGTCCGACAGAATCAGATCAGGAGGGTGACGGGCGATCTCCGCTTCCGCCTGGATTGCATCCGATACCGCCGCGACGTCATAGCCGCGGGTGGCCAGCAGTTCCTGCATCAGTCCCATGATGTCCTGATTGTCGTCCACTACAAGAATTCGTGGAGTATGCCGCCGAACCTCGCCCATTTGTTTATAAGAATGAGTGCGGGAAGAAATGGTTGTCAGTGGTTTTTGTAGCGAGGGCATCATCGGACCAAAGTGACGATTACCTATTGTAGCGGATTCCAGGAATCACGGAACGGCTGGACCCAGGTTCATTCCCGATTGCGGAAAATATTGTCACTGGTGTGTCGCGTGCCCTTGTGCGGCGTGCATCGGGATGCGTAGTTTTGCAGCATGCATCGATCTCTATATGTCCTCGTTGTCTTGCAGTTGTTTGCCGGAACAGGGTTTTGCGCGTCCAAGTCTCACGTGGTGAGTCTTGGCAAGTCGAACGCGATCAAGTGGTGCGTTGGCCCCAACGAAGGCAAGTGCCTCGACTTGAAAGTTCGCGCTCTGTACGTGGATAGCCGCATAAAAGAATTTACCCTGGGGACGTCCCACGACATCACCGAGCGGCTATTCGTTGTGCGCCGCGCCTTTCGCGTGAACGATGCCTTGCCAGGCGAGACACTCTCGCCTCGCAGCTGGGTGTGGCAGCGTGGCGGATGGTTGCTGGTGGACCGAATGACCGGTCATGTTTCGGTGGTCAATCTGCCTGAATTCGATTCCTACTACTCGGTAGCCAGTTGGTACCGCGACTACGCTGCCTATTGCGGCGTCTCCGATGATGGCAAAAAACTCTTCGCCGTAGTGTTCCAGGTGGGACGCCGTAAACCAGTGCTGAAGAAAGCTCTCGGCGAAACCGCGGCAGACGAGATGCCGGATTCGGAATGTCCGGCACCGATATGGGAGCGGCATCCGGCACGCGTGACCTTCGAAGCAGACGAGAATGAGAAGTCCACATACACCGTGCGAGGACATGCGGCGGATCTGATGAACGACGACGATGGAGAAGAGGAAAAAGCTTCGAAGTGAACAAAACTCCGTCATCCCGACCGGGCGGTTTGTACTCCCCATTCACTGTCATCCCGAGCACTGCCCGAGCCGCGCTCGCGCGGTGAGGGCAAGAGAGGGACCTGGGTTTGTGCTGCACCTGGACGCGGCGTTGCGCCGGCAAGAACCCAGGTCCCTGCACTCCGCTCGCGCGCTTCGCTCCGGTCGGGATGACAGACCGTGTGGGACTCCTGATCCCGGGACTAATGCGCTGCTTTCAGCTGCACATACTTGTATCCGGCAAGCAGGAGCAAGGTTGTGCCGACCAGAACGTAATTGCGCCAGTGGGCGCGGCTCTCCGCCGGTTCGGTAACGTTTCTGGCCAGGACCGCACCAAGTCCCAGCCCTGCGGCCAGGCCTCCAAGATGAGCTGAATTGTCGATTCCGGGCACGAGGCCGAAGAACAAATTGTAGGCAGCGAACATCACCAGACTCTTGAGCGTGGGCTTCAGCGCTTCCTTCGCAATCGGGAGTTTCCCCAGGTACAGTACGGCGATCAGCGCGCCCGCCAGCCCAAAGATTGCTCCCGAAGCGCCCGCGCCGATGCCCCGCGGATGCCACCAGAGGCTGGCCAGGCTGCCAGCGATTCCAGTGGCGGTGTAAACCAGCAGGTAGGTCCAGCGATCGAAGATGCGCTCCGCCAGCCTGCCCAGGTTCCACAAGCACCACATGTTGAAGAAAATGTGGATGATCCCGATATGCTCGTAGTTCGAGGCCAGTATCCTCCACGGCTGTGATCCCAGCGACAAGGGCGCGTAATTCGCGCCCCATGTCACCAATTGCTGAACCGTAGGCGCCAGAGGCGACACTCCGGAAACCACCATGGCCACAAAGACCAGGACATTAATACCGACAATGATCTGAGTCAGGGAGAAGGGCTGGCGGTTGCGGACGGGCGAGGCAGTTTCGTTTGAGGGAACGATCACGGATGTGTTCGCGCGGCAATCAGAACAGAGTGGATCAGGCTCTCCGACTGAAGACGACGGCACCTCGCGACCGCAACGAACACAGTTTGACATCGCAGCTCCAACCTCACACGTGCACAACCCGTAGCGCCGGCGTCCCTTCGACTTCGCTCAGGGCAGGCCCGCCGGCTGCGCTGCCGTTGCGCTCGGCCTGGACGGGTCCCTTCGGCTCGCTCAGGGCAGGCTCCGACCCGTCGCCACACGTTCTCGGCGCGGCGCTACTGTACCCCTCGTGGCTTTAGTCTCCCATTGACTCCACTGCGGGCATTTCTTCGGCAACTGTCTTTGCGGTTACCTGGGCGCTGGTCACCAGCGCCACGGAAGCGACTACGATCGCACTGCCCGCCAGAATATACGCGTCCACTCGTTCGTGCAGGACAAGCCACCCCAGAAACACCGCCACTACCGGATTCACATACGCGTACGTGGACACTTTCGAAGTAGGCACATGACCGAGCAACCAGATATAAGCGGTGTAGCCAACCCACGATCCGAAGACGACGAGGTAGAGCATGGCACCGACTCCGCGGGCAGTCCAAATCGCTCGAGACAGGTCGCCCAGGGCAAACGCGGCCAGAAAGTTGGCCACGCCCGCCGCGATCATCTGCCACGCGGTCGCCGAGAACGGGTCTACCTCGGGCGACTTCCATTTTTTCGCCAGCACCGAACCCAGCGCCCAGCTGAATGATCCGCCCAGGAGGCTGATCGAAGCCCAGAACTGAACCCGGCCCAGCGCGCTGGCGGCAGAGAGATCAGGCCACAGCAGGACCACGAGGCCAGCCACTCCCAGGGCCAGGCCGATTTTTCCCCGAACCGCGATGTGGTGATCGCCCAGCAAAAGGGAGTCCAGCACCAGAAACCAGAGCGGCGTCACTGCAATGATCAGCGCCGCCAGCCCCGATGCAACGTGCTTCTCCGCATAGGAGAGCGTAAGGTTGCCGCCCATGAGCAGCAGCACGCCTACCACTGCCATCTTTCCCAGCTGGGCCGGCTGGTAGAGAATTCTGCGGCCCCGCAGTCCGCAAAAGGCGAGCATGAAGACGCCTGCAATCAGGAAGCGTATGCCGCACATCAGGGCCGGAGGAATGTGCTCGACCGCAATGTCAATGCCGAGATACGTCGATCCCCAGAAGAAATAGACCAGACGCGAAGGCAAGGATCACGGCAAAGCGGTGCTGACGCTGGGTCTGGCTCATGCTTAGATGACGGAAAAAACAGAAACTAGAACATATCAGACGGTTTGGAGCCGCGATTGGATTCTGGCTTTGCGCATCTTGTTGACGAATCAGGGTCGCCATCGATCCGCCACCCTGTCATCCGACCGGAGCGAAGCGCAGCGAGCGGAGTGGTGGGATCTGGGCTCTTGCCGGCGCAACGTTGCATACATGGTGACGCACAAACCCAGATCCCTCTCTTGCCCTCACCGCGCGAGCGCGGCTCGGGACGGCGCTTGGGATGACAGTGAACGGGGATCTGCAAACCACGGCGGCGCGGTCAAGGTCTCGGCTTCTCAGCAAAGCAGGTCCCTCCACTCCGCTCGCTGCGCTTCGCTCCGGTCGGGATGACAGGGTTAGGTGGTGACTGACGATTACATGGGTGACCAAGGATTAGTCTGAGGGGGTTACGCCATCGGCGCACGCGGGCTATAATAAGCAAGGAATGTTGCCCGATGCGCCATCAGACCTCCAATTCGCACCTGCCCGTGTGCTGGCTCGACTTTCTGGTCTGCCCGCGCCGTCACTTGGCAGTGTTGCCTTCGCAGGCGCGTCCCAGCTTGTTCGGTAGCGACTAGTTCGTCCATCCTCCCAAATGATGTGGCTTAGGGGCTGAATCCGCCTTTTTCGGCGCGACCGCCCAGTAGCCTGACGACAGAAGACCGACGACTGACGACCGCTTCTCGGAGGATTCCAATGACGACCAAGACTCTTGCAGGACCAAAAATCAAGACCGCCCTTCCCGGCCCCAACGCCAAGCGGGTTCTCGCCGGCGACGACAAATACATTTCGCCGTCTTACACCCGCTCCTACCCGCTGGTGGCCAAGAGCGGCCGCGGCATTGTGGTGACCGACGTGGACGGCAACGAATTCTTCGACTTCTCCGCTGGCATTGCCGTCACTTCGACCGGACACTGCCATCCCGACGTGGTGGCCGCCATCCAGAAGCAGGCGGGTGAACTGATCCACATGTCCGGCACGGATTTCTACTACGAGAGCATGATCACGCTGGCCGAGCGCCTGTCGAAGATCGCGCCCATGCCCGGACCGCACAGGATTTACTACGGCAATTCCGGGGCGGAGGCGGTTGAAGCCGCGTTGAAGCTGGCCCGTTATCACACCAAGCGGCAGAACGTGATTGCGTTTTTCGGAGCGTTTCACGGACGCACCATGGGCGCGCTCTCGCTGACGGCCTCCAAGCCGCAGCAGAAACGCCGCTTCGGCACCGGCGTGCCGGGCGTAACCCACGTCCGCTATCCCGATGTCTATCGCGGTTGCGAGGGCGGAGCGCAGGACGCCGAAGCTTTCGCGCTCGGCTGTGCCCGCTTTATTGAAGACAAGCTGTTCAAGACGACTCTGGCTCCGGAAGAAGTGGCGGCCATTTTCGTCGAGCCGGTGCAGGGCGAGGGCGGATACGTGATCGCACCCACGGTCTTCATGCAGGAGCTGCGCCGCATCTGCGACAAACATGGCATTCTGCTGGTGGCGGACGAAGTCCAAAGCGGCGCTGGCCGGACCGGCAAGTGGTGGGCGATCGAGCACACTGGAGTGCAGCCCGATATCGTCTGCATGGCAAAGGGCATCGCTTCCGGCATGCCGCTTGGGATCACCATGAGCCGCGCTGACATCATGGATTGGGTGCCGGGTTCGCACGCGTCAACCTTTGGCGGCAATCCTGTCTGTATTGCAGCCGCGCTGGCGACACTCGACGTGATCGAGAAAGAAGGCCTGCTGCGTAACTCCACCGAGGTGGGCAGCCACATGCTGAAACGCATGGCGGACTGGCCACGCAAGCACAAACTGGTGGGCGACGTACGGGGCCGCGGGCTGATGATCGGCGTCGAAATCGTCAAGGACAAGAAGACGAAAGAGTACGCACCCGAACAACGCGACCGCATCATCGAACTTGCTTTCGAGCGCGGGGTTCTGTTGCTGGGATGTGGTCCGAGCACGATACGGATCGCACCGGCGCTGGTGGTAAGCAAAGACGAAGCGGATGTCGCAGTCGACGTGCTGGAAGAGTGCATCACGGCGACCCGGTAACGGGCTGGTGTGGCGCGGGCGCCCTCGCCCGCGTGACGCCGTACCTCAGCAGCAAAGGCGGCCTTCTGTCCGTGATTCGGATGCCTTAGGATGTTTCGCTCTTGCGAAGCATGCCGCATCGGCAAGGTCTCCCGCAACGACCAAGTCAAAGGCTGCGGACGAGGGCGCCCGCGCAACACTATTTCTCTTGAGGATTTCATGAACACGGGAACCGTTGAATTCATCTACATCGCTTCGGCTGCTACCATCCCTACCCTCGCGGTGAATGAGGCGCACGCCATTCCGGGCGTTGGGCTGGAAGGCGATCGCTATGCTTTGCGCGTGGGAACTTTCTCCAAGCCTCTGCCGGATCGTGAACTTACGCTAATCGAAGCCGAGGCGATTGAAGCTCTCAAACAGGAATATGACTTCGAACTGGCCCCAGGCGGGGCGCGCCGCAATGTGGTCACTCGGGGCGTGGCGCTCAATCATCTTGTGGGGCGGGAGTTCCAGATCGGTGACGTTAAAATTCGCGGCATTCGTCTGTGCGAACCCTGCGAGCACCTGCAACGCCTGACCGGACGTGATGTCATTCGAGGTCTCACCCATCGCGGCGGCCTGCGCGCGCAGATCCTGACCGAAGGAACGATCCGGGTAGGTGACCAGATCAGCTAATGTGGCGAGGGCGCCCGCGCCACACTAGCGATACATGACTTCAGGACGTGTCCGTCGGGTTTCTCCTTGACACCATAACTTCAGCGAGCGAAACTCCGAGTTAGAGATCTCTCTACATTTTGCATGGATCATTACTCTATCCTGGATAACCATCCGGCCCAGGCTACGCCGGGAATTGTCTCTTCGGCCGTGGGGTCCGCGGCTGCGGCACCCTTGCCCTCAGGATCACGGGCAGGAGCTGCAGCGGCACCCGCCCTCGCACGCGAGCCCTTGCGCTTCCCTGGTGAAGATGGCGGCCGTTCGCTGAGCGAAATGGCGCAACGCGATCTCGACGCCGCACTGCAGCTGTTGGCCGAACGCGCGCAATACATCACAGGAGCTTCCGGAGCGGCGATCGCGCTGCGTGATGGCGAGACCATGATCTGCTGCGCCAGCGCCGGCCCGTCGGCGCCGGAACTGGGAGCGCACCTCCAGATCGACACCGGCCTGTCGGCCGAGAGCGTTCGGACCAAAAAGACTTTACGTTGCGACGACGCGGCCAATGATCCGCGGGTCAACCGCGAGAGCTGCGTGACCTTCGGAATCGCATCCGTGGTAGTCATGCCGCTGGTCCGCGGCGAAGAAGTGTACGGCGTTTTCGAGTTGCTCTCCGGCAAACCTCGCGCCTTCGAGGATCGCGACCTGGTGGCCCTGCAACGGCTGGCAGAAATGATCGAGACCGCGGTGGATCACGCCGAGGCTGCGAGACGTGCCGAGAAGGAGCTCGGCCAACCACAGCCCGTAGCACCATCAGCGCGACAAGGCAATTCTGAAGGCACTCCCGCGAAACAGGCTCAGACGCCGAAGGCCAAGCCCGAGCTCACAACCGCGGCTCCGCTAAACTCGCCTAAACCCGCCGCTGCACCTGCGGCCAAGACCACGCTCGCGGAGATCCTTGAAGTGTCAGCACCAGAAGTGCCGGCACCACAAGCGACGGCGGCAGACACTAATCAGCCCCGTCCGGGCCCGTCCATCGCTTTTGGAAATGTAGGCGTATGTGCGGCTTGCGGTTTTCCTGTATCCCAGGGCCGAAAGTTCTGCCTGGATTGCGAAGCCGCCAACCCAACAGTGAACGCGCCCAGCAACCAACCTGTCGAATTCTTTGGTCAGCTATCTGACGATTCCGATCCCAGTTGGGTGCGATCGCACGTGTATCTGATCGCGACCGTGCTGATCGTAGCCGCGACCGTTGTAGTGCTGATCTGGCGGTTCTAATCGCTCTCCCGCAGCTTCCCCGCTCCAGAAATGTGGTAATCCAACCGCTCTGAACAAAACCACACAGGTCTACGTACCCTAAACTGTGGAGGTGTGTTTCATTTTTAGACTCCCCCCTGGGACACTGGCGTGAAATACCGTCTAACCCCGGCCCTAACATTGACTTGCCGGTGAGTGCAGCCTACCATCGGGAAATCATTTTGGAGATGAGTGTTGATAACAGGCGAAACCATTTCCCACTACCGAATTTTGCACCAGCTTGGGGGCGGGGGCATGGGGGTGGTGTACGAGGCCGAGGACGTTAATCTGGGCCGGCACGTCGCCCTGAAGTTTCTGCCGGGAGAACTGGAAAAAGACCCGTTGGCGCTGGAGCGCTTTCAGCGTGAAGCTCGGGCCGCCTCAGCGTTGAACCATCCTAACATCTGCACTATCTATGAGATCGGGCAGGCCGATGGCCGTTATTTCATCGCCATGGAACTGCTCGAAGGGCAAACTCTCAAGCAGCGCATCGGAAAGCAACCGCTGGAAATCGATGTACTGCTCGAGCTGGCCATCCAGATCGCGGACGCGCTGGAGGCGGCTCATGCCAAGGGCATTATTCACCGCGATATCAAACCGGCGAACCTTTTTGTGACCACGCGCAACCAGGCCAAAGTGCTGGACTTCGGCCTGGCCAAGCACTCGTTGAAACCGGAGACGGTGCCGGGCGGAGGCGTTACGAGCTCTGCCGTCACCGTCGATGAACAACTGCTGACCAGCCCTGGATCGACGGTGGGAACTGTCGCTTACATGTCGCCCGAACAGGCACGGGGCAAGGATCTGGATGCGCGCACCGACCTGTTTTCCGTCGGCGCCGTGCTCTATGAAATGTCAACCGGGGCCCTGCCTTTTCGTGGGGACACTTCGCCCGTCATCTTCGACGCCATCCTGAACCGTGTTCCGGTACTTGCCGGTGCGGCTGAATCCTGACGTGCCGCTGCACCTGGAAGAGATCATCGTCAAATTGCTGGAGAAGGATCGGGAGCTGCGCTACCAGAGCGCGGCAGAGGTGCGAGCCGATCTCAAGCGATTGAAGCGCGACACGGAGTCGGGGCTGGTTTCCGCGGCGGCGAGTTCGGCTACGTTGCGGGTGGCGCGAGACAAAAAGCCCGGCCGCCTCTGGAATCTGGTGGTCATGGCGCTGGTCGTACTGTCCGTGCTCGGACTGGCGATGACCGTCTTCATGCGCCGCACCCGCGCGGTGATGTCGGAAAAAGATGCGATCCTGGTCGCTGATTTTGTGAATACGACCGCCGATCCGGTATTTGACGGCACCCTGAAAAAAGCGCTGGCGGTGGATCTCGAGCAGTCGCCGTACATGAATGTCTTTCCTGAGCAAAAAGTTCGGCAGACTCTCCAGTTCATGGGGCGCGCGCCTGATGAACGCATCACCAGCGATGTAGGACGCGAAATCTGCCAGCGCGTCGGCATCAAGGCGATGCTGAACGGGTCCATCGCCAATCTCGGCAGCCAATATGTGATCGCGCTGGAAGCGGTCAATGCCGGGACGGGAGAATCGCTGGCGCGGGAAGAGGTGCAGGCCGGAAGCAAGGAAGCGGTGCTCAATTCGTTGCACCAGGCCGGATCGAGTTTGCGGAAAAAACTGGGCGAGTCACTGGTGTCGGTACAGAAATACGACAAGCCACTGTCGGAAGCGACAACCTCGTCTCTCGAGGCACTCAAGGCGTTCAGCCTGGGAGATATGAAGCACCAGACGTTTGACGAACTGAGCGCTTTGCCGTTGTACCAGCGCGCCGTGGAACTGGATCCTAACTTCGCCATGGCCTATGCCCGACTGGGCACGGTGTACAGCAATCTGGGTCAAAGCGAACTGTCAGAGAAAAATCGGGAAAAGGCCTTTGAACTGCGCGACCGAGCCAGCGAGCACGAAAAGCTGTACATCATGTCGCACTATTACGTGGATTCGGGGCAGCTCGACAAAGGCATCACTGCCCTCGAACTATACAAGCAGACCTATCCGCGGGACTCGATTCCCTATAACAACCTGTCAGTGGTCTACAACCGGATGGGACAGTATGAGAACGCGCTCGACAATGCGCGGCAGGCGGTGCAACGCGACCCCGACAGCGCGAGCGGATATGGCAACGTGGGTTACGCCTACGCCGGGCTGAATCGTATCGATGAGGCCAAGACCACTTTCAACCAGGCCCTGCAGCACAAGGCCGGTTCCACCGCGGCCCATTCTTCGTTGGCGATTATCGCCTGGCAGCAGGGTGATAAGAATGCGATGGAGCGCGAGTTTGATGCGATGAAGGACGATCCTCAGAGCGAACTTGAGATCGAAGGGCTTCGTTCAGGTATGGCGGCATACGCCGGGCAGGGCAAGGCGGGCAAGGCCTTTGGACAAAAGCAGCGAGAGGCGGCGGAACGTTTCGGCTTCAAGGAGGCGGTGGCCAACGAATATTCACAGGAAGCGTTCACCGAGGCCACCTTCCTGAGCAAGGCTCGAGCCCTGGAGGACGTCGGGCAAGCGCTCAAGCTTTCGCAGTCGCCCAACGTGGTCCTCACCTGCGCGATCGCCCTGGCTATGGTGGGCGAGGATGCACGGGCCGCAAAACTTGCCGACGACGTCGCCCAAAAACGCCCGTACGATACCCTGGTGCAATTCGTTCGGACGCCGCTGGTGAAGGCGCAGATTGAGTTGAATCATGGCAATCCGAACAAGGCGATCGACCTGCTTGACAGCGCGCTGGTGTACGCGCGGGCGGATTCGGATGTCCTCTATGTTCGCGGAAATGCCTATCTCAAGGCGGGACGGGGCAGCGATGCCGTCCAGGCCTTTCAGCGCCTGCTGGACATGAAGAGCGTGATCAATGTCGACCCGCTGTTGCCGTTGGCCAAAGTTGGTATGGCCCGGGCTTACGTCATGGCGGGCGATCCGGCGCGCGCCCGCGTAACCTACCAGGACTTCCTCGCCTTGTGGAAGGACGCGGACCCGGATATTCCGATGCTGCGCGACGTTAAGGCAGAGTACGCCAAACTGCAGTAGAAAATCAGACTGCAACAATCTCGAAGAAACTCACCGGAGAACGAATGGTTCGGACTACTCTTGCGGCGATCATGTTGAGCGCGATATTCATGTCCCGGAGTACGGCACAGGTGCAGGCGCCATCGAATCTCATGCCCCTGCCGGCCACGGTGCAAATGGGAAGCGGCCGGCTTGTGATCGGGCCAACTTTTTCAGTGGCGATCACCGGCCATAAAGAAGGGCGCCTCGAGCACGCGGTCCAGCTTTTTTTTGTCCGGCTTGGTCAGCAAATCGGGATGCCTCCCATCGATATGGTCATGATGGATTCTCCGCGAGCAGTCCTGGTCATCCAGTGCGCCAGTGGAACCAAAGACGTGCAGGCACTGGGGGAAGACGAATCCTACCGGCTGGAAATCACCAGCTCCGACGCCCGACTGAGCGCGCCGACCACGCTCGGCGTGATGCGCGGACTGCAGACTTTTCTGCAACTGGTGACGACCACGAGCGAAGGCTTCGCGGCGCCCGCGATTACGATCGAAGATAGCCCGCGCTTCCCCTGGCGGGGACTGATGATTGACGTCAGCCGCCACTTTATTCCGCTCGAGGTCCTCAAACGGAATCTGGATGGCATGGCCGCGGTGAAGCTCAACGTATTTCACTGGCATCTTTCGGACAACCAGGGCTTCCGGGTGGAAAGCAAAACGTTTCCCAAGCTGCAGGAAATGGGGTCGGATGGGCTTTACTACACCCAAAGCGAAGTCCGCGACTTGATCGCGTATGCGCGCGAGCGCGGCATCCGGGTAGTTCCGGAATTCGATATGCCGGGCCACAGTACGGCCTGGTTCGTCGGCTATCCGGAGTTGGCCAGCGGTCCGGGACCGTATGAAATCGAGCGCAAGTGGGGCGTGTTCGATCCCGCGATTGATCCTACGCGCGAGGAAACGTACAAGTTCCTGGATAAATTCATTGGCGAAATGGCCGGACTTTTCCCCGACCAGTTCTTTCATATCGGGGGCGACGAGGTAAACGGCAAGCAGTGGAACGCAAATCCTAAGATCCAGGCGTTCATGCAATCACACGGCCTGAAGGACAACAACGACTTGCAGGCCTACTTCAATAAACGCGTGCAGCAGATCGTGACCAAGCACGGAAAAACCATGATGGGCTGGGACGAAATTCTTCGTCCCGACTTGCCCAAGAGCATTGTCATCCAATCCTGGCGCGGACCCGATTCGCTGGCACAGGCGGCCAGGCAGGGATACCGCGGGTTGCTGTCGTCCGGCTTCTATGTCGACCTGATGTGGCCGGCTGCGCGGCACTATGCCACCGATCCATTGGGCGCAACCGGAGCCTCAGCAAACCTGACGCCGGAAGACCAAAAACGCATCCTGGGCGGCGAGGCTTGCATGTGGGCCGAGTATGTTTCCCCGGAAAACATTGACTCGCGCATCTGGCCGCGAACGGCTGCGATCGCCGAAAGACTATGGTCCCCCCAAAACGTGCGGGATGTGAATTCCATGTACCAGCGTCTTGAGGAAGTGAGTCTGCGCCTGGAATGGCTTGGCTTGACCCATAACTCGAGTTACGTCCCCATGCTCCGCCGCATTGCGGGAACAGATGACATCTCCGCCCTCAAGAACCTCACCGATGTGCTCGAACCCGTCAAGGACTACACCCGCGAGGAAACTGCGACCGAGCCTGCTACGAGCGCCAAGCCCCTCAATCGCGTAGTGGACGCTGTCCGCCCGGAAAGCATGACGGCGCGGCAATTTGCCGATTCCGTAGACGCGCTGGTCGCAGGAAAATCCAAGCCGGGGGCGGAGGATCGAGTCAGGAGTTTGCTGAATCAGTGGCGCGACAATCAGCTTGAGCTTCAGCCTCTGTTCGAAGAGTCTCTCCTCGTTAAAGAAGTTGCTCCCATCTCGCAGAACCTTTCCGCGCTCGGCACGGCGGGCCTGGCCGCACTCGATTATCTGGATCATGGCGAAAAAGCGCCGGCGGCATGGGTCGCCCAACAACTCGCAATCGTCGAGCAGGCCAAAAAGCCGCAGTCTCAACTGCTGATCATGGTGGCTCCGGCGGTCGGGAAGTTGATTCAGGCAAGCGCCGGGCAGCCGGCGTCATCGTCATCTTCGACTTCATCATTGCCCGCAAAATAGATGCGAAACTGACAGTGTGTTTAATCGGGTACTTCGGCTCCGCAACTGCTTCGCGAGGCGAAGCAGCAACTCCGCTCAGGATGACAGGGCGAGGTTTTTAGGACGATGGGTGTATATGGACTTTGTTTCCTCAGTACGTTCGCACTAGAATCCCAAATAACAGGCAAGAGGTGCTTCTTGTGAGCCATGCCGATTTCATTGCGAAGCCGGAATCATGGCCCGCCTTGCCGCTCGAAGCCTGGCAGGATACCCGCGATACGCTCCATATGTGGACCCAGATCGTCGGAAAGGTACGCCTGGCTCTGAGTCCACTCATCAATCATTGGTGGCAGGTACCGCTCTACGTCACGGCACGCGGCTTGAGCACTTCAGCGATTCCGTACCGTGACGGCATCTTCGAAGTAGAGTTCGATTTCCTCAGCCACAATCTGATCATTCGAACCCGGGAAGGCTTGAGCAGGAGTATTCCTCTGGAACCCCGGTCGGTGGCTGATTTCTACAAAGAGTTCATGGCCGCGCTGCGATCGTTGGGCATCGACGTGAAGATCTGGCGCATGCCGGTTGAAATTCCCAATCCGATTGCATTCGATCAGGATGTCCAGCATGCGTCCTACGATCCTGAGTATGCCAGCCGATTCTGGCGCATCCTGGTGCTGGTGGACACCATCTTCCAGGAATTCCGTTCCGGATTTATCGGCAAGAATAGCCCGGTACATTTCTTTTGGGGAAGTTTCGACCTGGCGGTCACACGGTTTTCCGGAAAGCGCGCCCCAAAGCGCGAAGGAGCCGACTCGATCACGCGAGAAGCCTACTCCCATGAAGTAATCAGCGCCGGGTTCTGGCCGGGTGGCGGCGACATCAAAGACGCGGCGTTCTACGCCTACGCCGCTCCGGAGCCCGCAGGCTACGCCCAGGCCGCGGTGCGGCCCAGCAAGGCGTTTTATCATCCCCAGATGAAAGAGTTTTTCCTCATGTACGACGATGTTCGTTTGGATCCTTCACCTCGATCGGCCCTGCTCGACTTTTTGCAAAGCACGTATGACGCCGGGGCCAACCTGGCAAAATGGGATCGGACGGAGCTGGAGAGAACGGCCTAGCAGTCGGACGCGCACCCACCACCGCCCACGTAGGCCCGGACGCCCCTGTCCGGGCGGGCGAGCAGCGCTCACCTGGATTTTACGTTTGCGCCGAACGACAACTGCCGGGCTTTGCCCGGCCAAGCGGGCGGGGGCGCCCGCCCCTACGTGGCCAAGGGTGCCGAACACCTTTCCCCTCAGAGGTTTAGCGTCGCAATGGCGATCGTTCAAGGCCGCTTTTCGTCCTTGAGCAATCACCTCATGGTCTTCCGTTACCTGTCCAAGGTTACTGCCGGGTCCTATGATGAAATGTCACTTATTTAGCTTGTTACGGCTACTTATTTAACTATGGCATCTCCGACTCTCGATCCCAAGACCAGCGACACGGTCCAGGCGCTCGTGCAACTTCTCCGTTCCCGCTCATCGGAGGAGATCCGCCAGCGCATGTACGACAACCCACCGGGCAGTCCGTGGTGGGCTGCCTGCAAAACCGAACTGGATCTCAGAAATAGTGAACGGTCGGCGACCGCCCTGGTCGATACGTCGCGCGTGCTGGACAAACTTCGAGCTGCCACCGACCACCTCGACGAACTGACCGGCCAGTTGCTGCAAGCCTCGACGGACATGGCGCAAGTGGTGAAATCCGTGCGCGAGTCGGGCCGCAGGATGGAAATTGCCACCTACGTGATTGTCGGATTGACCATCGTGCAACTGTTCTACATCGCGTTCCAGTTTTCCGCAAAGCACTAGGTTTGGGTGCGCGCATCCCGCCTGCACTCAGAAACCCGCCCCACTCATTGTCATCCCGAGCAATCTTGCTTCGCGCGAAGCGTGAAGCAAGATTGTCGAGGGACCTGGGTTCTTGCCGGCGCCACCCCGCTTCCGATGTACTGCATGCACAAACCTAGGTCCCTCGCTAGCGCTCGGGATGACAGAGCTCGGGCGCTTTCTTTCGACTGGCCTGGCACCTGCGGCTACATTCTTTGCTCCGCCTAGCATCCTCGGCTACCATAGTCCCCCGTGACCAAATACATAGGTGCCATTGATCAGGGGACGACCAGCACGCGTTTCAGCGTGTTTGATGGAGCCAGCAGGATTGTGGCTTCCGCGCAAAAAGAGCACCAACAGATTTATCCGCAACCGGGATGGGTGGAGCACGATCCCGAGGAAATCTGGCGGGCCACCCAAGACGTCATTGCGCAAGCTCTGGAACGCAGCAACCTTCGCGCTGCCGATCTGGCCGCGATCGGCATTACGAACCAACGTGAGACTACCGTCCTCTGGAACCGGAAAACCGGCAAGGCCGTGGCTCACGCCCTGGTCTGGCAGGACACGCGCGTCGATGACTACGTCACCGAACTTTCTCGCGAGGGCGGGCCGGATCGTTTTCGCCGCAAGACTGGACTTCCTCTCAGCACCTATTTCAGCAGCTTGAAGATCCGCTGGCTGCTGGATCATGTGTCGGGCGTCCGGGAGCGAGCCGAAGCCGGTGACGTAATCTTCGGTACGATCGATTCCTTTCTCACCTGGCACCTCACTGGCGGCCCCGATGGCGGACTCCACATCACCGACGTCACCAACGCCAGCCGCACCCAACTGATGGACCTCGATACGCTCTGCTGGGACAAGGAGTTATTGGGTGCGTTCCGGATCCCAGAAGCCATGCTGCCGCGCATCTGCTCCAGCGGCGAAGTTTACGGAACCGTGAAAAACAGCGCAGCAAAGGGCGCGGTGATCGCCGGCATTCTGGGAGACCAGCAGGCCGCCCTGGTGGGCCAGACCTGCTTCAAATCCGGCGAGGCCAAGAACACCTACGGGACCGGCTGTTTTCTTTTGATGAACACTGGCGAGCGCGCCGTGCGGTCCACCTGCGGACTGCTCACCACGGTCGCCTACAAATTGGGGAAGCATCCGGCGCACTACGCGCTCGAGGGCAGCATCGCGATTACCGGCGCGCTGGTTCAGTGGATACGCGACAATCTTGGCCTGATTAGAACGAGTCCCGAGATTGAAACTCTGGCAGCGACGGTAGAGGATAACGGCGGCGTCTACTTCGTGCCCGCCTTCTCCGGCCTCTACGCACCCTACTGGAAACACAACGCGCGCGGCGTAATCGCCGGCCTCACCCGCTACGTTAATAAGGGGCACCTGGCGCGCGCGGCTCTGGAAGCCACAGCATTTCAAACCCGCGAGGTTGTTGAAGCGATGGAGCAAGACTCCGGCATCACGCTGGACGTTTTGCGCGTGGACGGCGGGATGGTCGACAACACACTGCTGATGCAGTTCCAGGCCGACATTCTGAACCGCCCCGTGGTCAAGCCTTTGAACAAGGAAACCACGTCACTGGGTGCGGCCTACGCCGCCGGCGTGGCAGTCGGCTTCTACAAGAACACGGACGATTTGCGTGCGAGATGGACGGTGGGCCAAACCTGGAACCCAAGCCTGGACGAAGCGAAGCGCGCGGAAATGTACCGCTTGTGGAAGAAGGCGGTGACGCGCTCGTTTGATTGGACTGAGTAAGCAATCCTGCCGACCCGCCTAGCAGCCAATCGGCGCACGACACGGGTCCCGACCAGATCATCGCAGCGAGCCCCGCCTGTCCGGGGAAAGAGCCGGTGAAACCACGTCTCCGGTTATCCGACCCCTATCGCTAAAGAAACCGAAGATATCGTCCAGGCCTGTGTTGACCGGTACAAGCTTCGCCACCGGCCGGCCGTGTTTAGTGATCACGATGCTTTCGCGCTTGACCTTGACCTCCTCCATGATCGCGAGGCATTTTCTTTTGAATATCCCTGCGGGCATTGTCTTCATCTCTCCCACCTCTCTTTACAACAATGGCTTACTACACCATGGTCACAATCTGACTCCCCGGGTTCCCACACGAGCTCTGGAACTGGATTGAGTACGTCTCGAAAGGCTTGAACCGCTCTGGACTTGCCGGTCAGCTGTCCTCGCCTACCTTGAGCACCGCCAGAAACGCTTCCTGAGGAATATCCACACGCCCGATGCGTTTCATGCGCCGCTTGCCTTCTTTTTGCTTTTCGAGCAGCTTGCGTTTCCGCGAAATGTCGCCGCCGTAGCACTTGGCGATCACGTTCTTGCGGATGGCGGATACCGTTTCCCGTGCGATTATTTTGGACCCGATCGACGCCTGGATTGCGACTTCGAACATTTGCCGGGGAATCAGTTCCCGCATCTTGGAAACCAGCAATTTTCCGCGCTCGTAGGCGAAGTCGCGGTGCACGATGATGGAGAGCGCGTCGACCGGTTCGCCCGCGACCAGGATGTCCAGTTTCACCATGGGCGACTCCCAATAGTCGGCCAGGTGATAATCCAGCGAAGCATAGCCGCGAGACACCGATTTCAGCCGGTCGTAGAAGTCGAGCACGATCTCGTTCAGCGGCAACTCGTAGTGCAGCATCACGCGCGACGAACTGACGTATTCAAATGTCTTCTGCTTGCCGCGCTTGTCTTCCACCAGCTTCAGGATTCCCCCGACGTATTCTTCGTTGGTGAGAATCGTAGCCAGGATCACCGGTTCCTGGACCTTGGCAATCTCGCTCGGGTCCGGCCAGCGCGAAGGATTGTCGACTTCGATCAACGTGCCGTCGGTCTTGGTGATCTTGTAACGCACACCGGGCGCTGTGGTAATCAGCTCCAGGTTGAACTCGCGCTCCAGACGCTCCTGGATGATCTCCATGTGCAGAAGACCCAGAAAGCCGCAGCGGAAGCCAAAACCCAGCGCCACCGAACTTTCGGGCTCGAAGAAAAATGACGCATCGTTGAGCCGCAATTTTTCCAGCGCTTCGCGCAACTGGGTGTGCTCATGCGCGTCCACGGTGTAGAGTCCGGCGAATACCATGGGCTTGATTTCTTCAAAACCGGGCAAGGGCTCGATCGCAGGATTGGTATCGTCGGTAATGGTGTCGCCGATTTTCGTATCTGCCACGGTCTTGCTGTTGGCCATCAGGAATCCGACTTCGCCGGCCCGCAACTCCTCCACCTCCACCGGCTTGGGGGTCAGAACGCCGAGCGTTTCCACTTCCAGCACGCGTCCATTCCACATGAGGCGGATTTTTTGTCCCTTGCGGATGGTTCCTTCCATCACGCGAGTCAGCACGATCACGCCACGGTAAGGATCAAACCATGAGTCGAAGATCAGCGCTTGCAGCCGGTTCTCCGGATTGCCTTTGGGCGGTGGCACGCGCTTGACGATGGCCTCGAGCACGTCGGGCACGCCCAAACCGGTCTTGGCGCTGATCAGCACGGCGTCGGAGGCATCGAGACCGACCGCGCCTTCGATCATCTCTTTGGTGCGCTCCACATCCGCACTGGGCAGATCAATCTTGTTGATGACCGGAATAATTTCCAGGCGGTTATTGATGGCAAGATAGGCGTTGGCCAGCGTCTGCGCCTCCACGCCCTGCGAAGCGTCTACCACCAGCAACGCGCCTTCGCAGGACGCCAGCGAGCGGGAGACTTCGTAAGAAAAATCCACATGGCCGGGCGTGTCGATCAGGTTGAGCTGGTAAAGCTGGCCATCTTTCGCGGTGTACATCATGCGCACGGCATGCGCCTTGATGGTGATGCCGCGTTCCCGCTCCAGGTCCATGGAGTCGAGCACCTGGGCCTGCATTTCGCGCGCGGTCAGCGACCCGGTCAACTCCAGCAGGCGGTCGGCCAGCGTGGATTTGCCATGGTCAATGTGGGCAATGATCGCAAAATTGCGGAGAAACGCGGCGTCCATGGCTGCAGGGGTCAATATCTGATTCTAACAGGGGGAGGAGTGCGGGCGTCGGACGCCAGACTTCAGACCTCAGGCGCCAGGCCTTGGCCACGCGAGATCATTCGCGTGCAATAAAATAAGAAACGTTGCGCTTGCTATGACTGAACCTCTATTTAGCGCCATCGATCACGTTCAGCTTGCTATGCCGGCGGGTGAAGAAGACAATGCACGGCGCTTCTACGTCGATGTCCTCGGCATGACCGAATTACCGAAGCCTCACGAACTTGCCAAACGTGGTGGATGCTGGTTCGAGAGTGGAAACGTCCAGATTCATCTGGGCGTGGAACATGATTTTCGCCCGGCGAAGAAGGCCCATCCTGCGCTCCGTTGCCCTAGCTATGCAGTGCTTCTTGCGCATTTGCGGAGCGCGGGCGTCTTTGTCCACGAGGCCGATGACATTCCCGGCGTCCGCCGCTGCCACATTCACGACCCGTTTGGAAACCGTATTGAGCTGATCAGCGCTTAGCAGTCCGCTCCTCTCTCCATTACAATCTCTGCGATCGACTTCAGCGAATCGCTCGCAGGGCTTTCGAAGAGGGAACATGCGCCAGTTCGTTGCCGCAGTATTCTGTTTGCTTGCCTCCGCCGGGTTGGCCACGGGGCAAAAACTTTCGCCCGAGGTGCGTCCATTCGTCAAAGTGGACGCGCCGGTGGTGGCGCTGACTCACGTCCGCGTCATTGACGGAACCGGCGCTGCCCCGCGCGAGAACCAGACAATCGTATTGTCCGGCGGAAAGATCTCCGCGGTGACCGATGCGGCCTCGGCCCAGCTCCCCAAAGACGCGCAGGTTCTGGATCTGCAGGGCGACTCTGTCATCCCGGGCCTGGTCGGCATGCACGATCACCTGTTCTATCCCATGGGCAACATTATTTTCGGAGAGATGGGCTACAGTTTTCCGCGGCTATACCTTGCCGCCGGTGTGACCACCATTCGCACCGGCGGCTCGATTGAACCCTACACCGACCTGGAAATCAGGGATCAGATAAATCGCGGAGAAGCTCCCGGCCCCAAGATGCACGTCACCGGGCCGTATCTCGAAGGCAAAGGAACGTTTGCAGTGCAGTTGCACCAACTCAGCGGACCGGAAGACGCAATCGATACTGTCAACTACTGGCTGGATGAAGGTGTAGACAATTTCAAGGCCTACAACTTCATTACCGCAGACGAACTGTCCGCAGCCATCACTGCCGCCCATAAACGCGGTGCGAAGGTAACCGGGCACCTGTGTTCGATCGGCTTTCGTGAAGCCGCCTCTCTGGGTATCGACAATCTCGAGCATGGCCTGCTCGTCGACACCGAATTTTTCCCCTGGAAGAAGCCCGGCGAATGTCCCGATACGCCAAACGACATGGACTTCTTGTCCAAACTGGACGTGAAGTCCGGGCCAGTGCACGAAATGATTCTCGACCTGATCCAGCACCATGTAGCCATCACTTCTACTCTGCCGGTGTTTGAAGTGGAGGTGCCAGGGCGGCCGAGTATCCAGCCGCGTGTCCTGGACACGCTTTCGCTCGACGCTCGCAGCGCGTTCCTCGCCAACAAAGTGCGGATGAGCGATCAGGGCCGTCTCAAGCGAATTTACGGAAGCGAAGTTTCTCCCATGGCAGGCGCTTTCAAAAAGGAAATGGAATTCGAATACGCATTCGTGAAGGCAGGTGGCACCTTGCTTGCCGGAGAAGATCCGACCGGCATCGGTGGCATTCTCGCCGGATTCGGCGACCAGCGGGAGGTGGAGTTGCTGGTCGAAGCCGGCTTCACCCCTCTCGAGGCCATTCACATCGCGACTTCGAACGGTGCGCAATATTTAGGTGAGGCCGATCGGATTGGTACCATCGCGAGCCGGCAAAGCGGCTGACATGGTTGTGATCAAAGGCGATCCGTCGCAAAAAATCGCGGACATCGAAAATGTGGAAATCGTGTTCAAGGACGGCATCGGATACGATCCAGCCAAGTTGATTGAGTCGGTGCGCGGAATTGCGGGGAGCCGGTAGGCACATTTGAGTCACGCTCCCACGCTTGTGCTCGCCTCCGCCTCTCCGCGCCGCCAGGAATTATTGCGCAACGCCGGTATTACGTTTCTTGTGCATCCAACTAATCTTCCTGAAGTGCCGCAACCCGGAGAAAGCGGGCGCGAGTGCGCCGAACGTCTGGCCCGGCAGAAGGCTCTGGCCGCGTTCCAGAACCGCCCGGACGATTTCGTCCTGGGTGCGGATACGGTTGTAGTCGTCGATGGCGACATTCTCGGCAAACCTCGCGACGAAGCTGATGCGATGCGTATGCTGCGCCTGCTCTCCGGGCGAACTCACCAAGTCGTCACCGGCGTCTGCCTGATCAGGCCTCCACTGAAAACTGGGAACAAGAAACTAAGAACCGAGGTTGAAGACATCAAGGTTGAAGACGTCAGGTTTGAAGACACGCGTTCCGAAACCACGGTGGTGACAATGACCACACTCACCGACGAGGATATCCGTCAGTACATCGCAACTGGCGAGCCCATGGACAAAGCCGGCGCGTATGCAATTCAGGGCATGGCCTCGCGCTGGATTCCACGTATCGAAGGCGATTATTTCAACGTTGTGGGATTGCCAGTGAGGCTGGTCTATCAAATGCTCCGGGAGCACGGGTGGCCGGCAGGACAATAGGCCCGAACGCTCCTGAGAACGGCGGGCGCGATTGGCTAGGTCTTCTTATCGGGATCCTGATCCCCGTCTTTTACTGCTGACTTGAAATTCTTGATACCTTCGCCCAGACCTTTACCGAGGTCCGCGAGCTTACTGGGCCCAAAGATGAGGAGCGCAATGGCCAGAATGACCAGGATCTCCGGCAAACCTAATTTTCCAGGCATTGATAACCTCCCTGCGGGTCCGCCGTGCGCCAGGTAGCGCGTGCAAGGGCGACAGACACCCTACACAAATTCTAGGCTTCGGGGTGCCTGGAGTCAAAGTATGCAGGCTCAGGTGGTATCTCAGTCGGAACAAAACCTCCACTTCCCGCATTCCCAACGAACGCCGGTCCTGAAGGAGTCTCCTTTTCTTCGCCGTCTCTCCACAGTTCACATACACGGCAACTCCACAGCCAAACTCGGCCTTGGCCTGTTCTGGATTCAGAACAAGTGCCTCTACCGTTTGCCGCCAAGTATCGGAAGAGTAGATAATACCTCGTGGCCGGCCCCTCGAAAATTCGAGGCGCGAAGACTCCGCTCCAATTTGTTGCAGCCAACATCGCGTCGCTATTCGATGTGCTCGACGCCATCGCTTTTACTGACGGGCCGAGCGTTAACGCCATCGCAGAATTTGCCAATATCGATCCTCGAACCGCTGGAAAAATCCTAAAGAACGCTCGACAAATCGGCCTCGTAGCGTCGGTCGACGAGAAGCGCTTCTACCTTACTGCGCCGTACCCGTACAAAGGCACCGAGGAGCAAAAGCGGGGCGTGGTACGCGAAGCGCTACTCCGACTCCCCATCATTGTTTCAATTCGGCAATTCCTCTCACTAAAGAACGACCTGGAAACGGCCACCCGAAAGGCTGCGATCGTAGTTGGGGGAAGACAAGTACAACCCAACCGCGCTGGCGCCACTGGTGAACTGGGCGCAGTCGTTTAAGGTCTTCGACTTGGGTGTGCGGATCGAGACGCTGGTCGACGAGGCTGTCCAAGAAAAGCAAGTCCGCCACGAGCAACGTACGAAAGCCCGCGTGGCGTTCATCTCCCACAGTTCGGTCGACAAGCCTTTCGTTCGACAGCTTGCAGCTGATCTCGTGGCAGCTGGCGTGAATGTGTGGATCGATGAACAGCGCATTGCCGTAGGAGATTCGATCCCGGAGAAGGTCGCCCAGGGTGTAGCGGAGTCGGATTTCTTCTTGGTGGTACTGAGCAAAAACTCAGTGCAATCTCCCTGGGTCACCAAAGAGTTAAACCATGCATTGGTCAAGGAAATACACGGATCGCAGGGGTGACGCCATCTACACGACCTATCAGGGCGACACGGTCTCACGTGCGCGTCTGGGCCAAGCCGCCGCAACTAGGAAAGTTCATCCGGAGAGTGTGGAAGAGTGCGTGGACCTTTTCATCCAAGGCGCCCTTACTGCGGCCCTTGCGACACAGCAGGGCGACGATGTAAAGCTCATCAGTTCCAACGAAATCGGGACCAGCGCGATGCAGTCGATTGACGTAACAGACGACGACCTAGACACTGACAGTAAAGACGAAAAGCTCGACCAGACCGAAAGCGACCCTAACTCTTTTCCGAAACCATCAGTAGAACCGGCAGCAGCAGTCGGTACCGGCGCACGAGTGGATGATGATCCGCCGCCACCCACCCCGAAACAAGCCAATGTTCACGTCAACTTTACTGTGGATTCGAGCCTCGACGCTGACAAACTCCAAAAGCATCTCGAGCTGTTGCGGAAATTTGGTGTCATTTAGGGCGGCGGCGACCAAGCGCTCTGGCGTGACCAAGGTGATTCGTCGATTGCTTGGCGACCTCATAACTCTTCAACCTCCTGGATGCCCAAGGTTAGCTACACGCACGCGATCAGTTCTGTCAGCAGGGCAGCCCGACGGGGCAATTCGGAAATGGTGACGAACTCGTGCGTGGCGTGGGCTCCTTCCCCCAACCCGCCCAGGCCGTCGAGGGTAGGAATCCCCAGGCTGGCGGTGAAATTTCCGTCCGAGCCTCCGCCGACTGCTGCTTCCTCCAGCTTCCAACCCAACTGTTTTGCGATCTCCGCGGCTTGCCGGTAGAGGCCAACGACGCCGTCGGTCCGCTCCATCGGCGGGCGATTTACGCCTCCTGTGATCTCCAGCTTGCATTTGCGATTGAACGGTTTTAACCCACGCAGCTGGCGATCGATTCCCGCAGCGTCTTTCATGCGCACCACGCGCACATCGAGAGAAGCCGTCGCCTGCGCGGGGATAACGTTGGTCCGGGTGCCGCCGGAGATCACCCCCACGTTCAAGGTGAGTCCGCGCTTCAAGTCGACCAGTTTGGAAATTGCGGTGATTTGCCTGGCCAGCTCAACGATCGCGCTCTCGCCTTTGTCGAAGTCCAGCCCGGAGTGCGCTGCCTTCCCGGTAACCTTGAGAGTGTATTCTCCGACCCCTTTGCGCGCTGTCTTCACCGCGCCTTTCGATCCGTAGGCAGGTTCGAGAACCAGCACCGCCGCGGATTTCCTGGCCAGACTCTCGGTAATGCGACGCGAGGAATCGCTGCCTACCTCTTCGTCGGAAACCAGCAGTACCGTGACCGGGCGCGGCAAGCTGTCGCTGTGCCAGGTTCGCAGGCCGTCGATGGCATGCAACATCAGCGCGATCCCTGATTTCATATCGAGCGCGCCCGGGCCCGAAAGTCGTCCGTCGGCAATGCGGCAAGGCATCGCGGCCAATGTCCCCAGCGGATAAACCGTGTCAATGTGCCCGAGCAGCAGGACTGGTTTGCCGCTGCGCTCGGTCGCGAAATCCACCTGCAGGTGGTCACCGAAATTCTGGCTGCGATGAAACTTCGAATGGCCTCCGAGCGCTTCGAAGCGTCCAGCCAGGAGCTCGCCCAGCCGGTCCACAGCCTGCTTGTTATCGCTGGGCGATTCGATTTCCACCAATTGGCGGATGGTTTCGGCGATCGCGTCTTTGCGCTCAGCGAAAAAACGCAAATGATTGGCAATCTCGGCAGACTCAGCCTGGGTAGCCTGTGACTTGTTATGGGTTTTCTTGCGGGACTTCTTCTGGGCTATCTTCATCGATTACCTTTTTTGCTCTCTTGACAAGCTACTCCCTCTCCGCCGAGGTTGTGTCGCGGTACAGTATAATCGTCGCTCCCGGCGAGAAAAGCCGGGCGAGAGAAAATGACCGACACCGCTCACCCTGAGACCGCGGCCCCGTCGCTGGACAAGACCACGCCGGACAAAACTACCCTGGACATCATCGATATTTTCCGCATTCTGCCGCATCGATTTCCCTTTCTGCTGATCGACCGCGTGATCGAAATACGGCGGAAGCAGAGGATCGTGGCCATCAAGAACGTCACCATCAACGAGCCGTTCTTCGCCGGACACTTCCCCAATCTCCCGATCATGCCAGGGGTCCTGATCGTCGAAGCCATCGCCCAGGCGGGCGGGGCGTTGTTGCTCACCGAAGTTGAAGATCGCAGCGACAAGCTCATCATGTTCACCGGAATCGAGCGAGCAAAATTCCGCCGTCCCGTGGTTCCGGGAGATCAGTTGCGCATCGAGGTTGAGCTCAAGAGCTGGAAAGCCCGGCCCCGCATGATTGCAGTCCGCATGGAGGGGATGGTCTACGTGGGCGCGAAGCGCGTAGCCGAGGCCATCGTGAGCTGCCAGTTGGTGGACACCGCGCGCGGACGTGGCGGTTCGGATGGCGCGGCAGAAGCGGACGAGCCGGAATCATAAAGCTCTGTATGGCGAAACAGCCTCAGCCAACCGGTGAAACCCTCGATGATCCCGTAGCGCATTTGTCATCCTCAATGCGAATTCATCCCACTGCGATCATCGATCCCGGCGCCCGGATTCATCCTTCTTGCAGAATCGGTCCGTATTGCGTTATCGGCCCGGACGTTGAATTGGGCGAGAAGTGCCACCTGGTTTCGCACGTCACGATGGAAGGCCCAAGCAAGATCGGCGCGGACAATGGTTTCTTTCCGTTCTGTTCGATCGGGATGGCGCCGCAGGACTTGACCTACGCCGGCGAACCCACCCGCCTCGAAATCGGCGACCACAATGAGATTCGCGAGTTTGTAACCATTAACCGCGGCACCGTCAAAGGCGGTGGCTTGACTCGCGTGGGTAGCCATACCCTGGTCATGGCGTATACGCATATCGCGCACGATTGCCATGTCGGCAACCACGTAGTTCTGGCCAACGCCGCCACCCTTGGAGGTCACATCACCGTGGGCGACTGGGCGGTAGTGGGAGCCCTTTGCCCGGTCCATCACTTTGTCCGCATCGGAGCGCACTCATTCATCGGCGGCGGAACGACCATCACCCGAGACGTGCTTCCGTTTTCCAAGACTGCGGCCGCGCGAGATACCCACGCCTACGGTCTCAACGCTGTGGGCCTGGAGCGGCGTGGTTTCAGCAAGGAGCGCATCCGCAAGATTCACCACGCCTATAAGCTTCTGCTCGCCTCCAAGCTCAACACTTCGCAGGCGCTGGAGAAGCTGAAATCAGAACCGGACCGGGGCGACGACGTGGACGAACTGATACGGTTCATCGAAGCATCGGAACGTGGAGTCATCAAGTAGGTGGGTCTAGCTGATCGGCCAAAGTCCGGGACCTAATTTCTCGTCACGGAGCACGTGGAGGATGGTCCAGTCCTCGAGGACGTCGGCGGCGGGATCCGTCGTCAGTTGCGCATTGATCATGGCCCGGACCAGTTTCTCGACATTCTTCTGGGCCTCGGACTTGCGTTCGGTGAACTCCTGAAGCCCGACTTTGTGGGTTTCAAGGCCAGCCTTGAGCCGCTCTTTCAAACTGCTTTCGCATTGCAGCGAGAACTTGAAGCGCTGCCGCGCCGCCGCCCGGACTGCGGCGCCCCACATATGCCCGGCGGGATGCTTGATGATAGACGACGCCTCGGACATAAGATTCTTCCCGGCGATCCAGCGGCAAGGAGTGAGATTCAGGGTTCCAGAACGATTGTGCAACGTGAAGCAAAATATAATCAAGCAGGCTCGAGGTTCGGTGATGGTCAATTTGCGAAAACGGCTTACCACACAGGTCACGAACGTACACGAAGGAAAACCGTGAGAATAAATGGCTTCGTGATACTTCGTCTCCGGTGGTTCATGAATTCACGGCATTACTACAGAGCATACTGACCATGGCGGAGCGGATCGGTCTGATCGCTGGGAACGGAAGTTTCCCCTTGCTGGTGCTGGACGCAGCCCGCGCCCAGGGGCTCGACGTCATTGTGGCCGCCATCAAAGAAGAAGCGTCTTCGGAAATCGAAACTCACGGGGCGACGGCAGTGCATTGGCTTTCCCTGGGAGAGCTGTCCAGGCTAATCGAAACCTTTCAGCGTGAAGGCGTGCGGCGGGCCATCATGGCTGGGCAGGTGAAGCACAAACAGATTTTCTCGAGCATCCGTCCTGACTGGAGGCTGGCCAAGCTGCTGCTTTCGCTCGGCACCCGGAATACTGACTCCCTGCTAGGCGCGGTGGCCAAGACCCTGGCCGATGAGGGTATCATTCTGGAAAACTCAACCTCGTTTCTCGAGCCGCTGCTGGTCAAGGCAGGCGTGCTCACCCAGCGCGCGCCTACGCCGCAAGAAAGAACGAGCATGGATTATGGACGCACAGTCGCACGTCATCTGGCGCAGTACGATATCGGGCAGACGGTGGTCGTGGCTGAATCAGCCTGCGTGGCGGTCGAAGCCATGGAAGGAACCGACGCCACCATCGAGCGAGCCGGGCAGATCATGCGGTCTCTTGAAGGCGACGCATCGACTTTGAGCCGTGAACTCACGGTGGTGAAGATCGCCAAACCGAATCAGGACATGCGATTCGACGTGCCGGTGGTGGGAGTGAAAACAATTGAAGTGATGCGGCGGGCCGGAGCCACCTGCCTGGCGCTCGATGCGGGCAAGTGCCTGCTGCTGGAGGGACACGCAATCGTCACCGCCGCCGACTCAGCTAACATCACGATAATTTCCGACTAGAGAACCTTCCGGAGGTTTTCATGACTGAAACTTTCCGCCTCGCTGACCAAATTCGCCGCGCCTTCGAAGGCAGTGCCTGGCACGGCGATTCCGTGCTCGAGATACTGGCGGACGTGAGCGCCAAGACTGCGGCCGCCCACCCGATCAAAAACGCTCACAGCATCTGGGAGCTTCTGCTCCATATTGCCGCCTGGGATGACGCGGTGACCCGCAGCGTCAGCGGTGCGGTTTCCCTGAGCGACAGCCAGAACTTCCCGCCGGTCACCGATACCAGTGAAGCCGCCTGGCGCCAGGCCGTGGAATCCGCCAAGCGCATTCACAACGAACTCATCAAGGCGGTGGCTTCCTTTCCCGACTCGCGCCTGCACGAGCAAGTTCCAGGCAAAACCGAGAAATACGACAACTTCTACTACATGTTCAGCGGGGTGGTGCAGCACGAGCTATACCACGCCGGCCAGATTGCCTTGTTGAAGAAGTTCTAATGACGCCGGCGCCTGACAAATTCATTAACGTCGCCGTGATTGGAGTGGGCGCTTTCGGACGCAATCACGCCCGCATCTATCACCAACTGGCGCAGCAGGGCGAAGCAGTTCGCCTGGTCGGGGTGGTGGATCCGGACCTGATGCGAGCCGACGCTGCCGCCCGCGACTTCGGCTGCCGCGCCTTCAGTTCGGTCGAGCAGCTCATCACTACCCACAGCGAGGTCCAGGCTGCTTCCGTAGCCGTGCCCACCGTCCAACATCTTGCGATCACACGGGCCTTGATGGAAGCTGGGGTTGACGTCCTGGTCGAAAAACCGCTTGCTTCTTCTCTGCCGGAAGCCGACGACCTGATTCACCTGGCAAAGAGCCTGGGCCGTATCGGTCAGGTTGGTCATCTGGAGAGGTTCAATCCGGCGGTCCGCGCCGCCGCACCGCTCATCACTCAACCCATGTTCTTCGAAGTGCACCGGCTTAGCATCTTTACTCCCCGCTCGCTCGATGTGGACGTCGTCCTCGATCTGATGATTCATGACCTCGACATTGTGCTCTCGCTGGTGAAATCGCCGGTCAGGGAAGTCCGCGCGGTAGGTCTCCCCATTCTCTCCGGCAAGACTGACATCGCCAACGTGCGCATGGAATTCGAATCCGGGTGTGTGGCCAACTTTACTGCCAGCCGGGTTTCCACCGAACGGGTCCGCAAGCTCCGCCTCTTTCAGCCGCGGCAATATGTGTCTCTGGATTATGGACGCCAGGATGTCCTCGTCTTCAGCGTAGGCGGCGAGGGCGAGGCCGCAGGCACGCCGTCAGTCAACCCGCAGATCAAAGTCGCTAAGCCGCCTATCGTAGCAGAAGAACCTCTGCAGGCCGAGCTCAGGTCGTTCCTGGAATCGGTGCGAGCGCGCTCCACCCCGCTGGTTTCCTTCGAAGACGGACGCCGCGCCCTGGCCGTCGCGCTCGATATCGTGGCCGCAATCAGGGATCATAGCAACAAAGTTCAACTGGACCGCCTGCGTCCTTGACGCTTTTCGCTGAACTCCCGTAAGTGATTGTTGCGCAACGATTCAGCAGGCTTACGCTTTTACACTTCTTGACAATCCATGATTGCGGTTAGGGGTAAGCTTTTATTGACCAGTCGGGTACAGAAGTAAGTGTCTGTACTCACCGGTTTTTCGCAGATATTCTGGAAAGATGCGAGAATAAGAAAAGAAGTAAGAAATGGCCGTTGGTCCTTGGCCATTGGCCTTTTCGATAAGTCGGCGGGAGCGTCGTCGGTGGATTTGCAAGTAATCTGACTAGCCAACGACCAAAGGCCAACGACCAACGACAGAAACTAACGATCAAGGACCGTAACCCAGCAGGTCGATGCCAACCACTGAAATCCCGCCGCGCAGCCCCATCCCTGCCACTCCGTCGGCCACGCCCCCGGGGAGCGACCTCTACGATGCCGGCAGCTGGGAATCCGCCTACACCGAAATGCACGACGTTCCCGCCCTGCTGATTCAGTTGCAGGACGATCTTTCGCGGTCACGTCAGCGCGAAGCTTTTTGGATTTCCGTGGTCGTGCACCTGGCGATCATCATTCTGGCCGTCAACTCCACCAGGTTCGAAAACCTGCTGCACAGACGCGCCGTGATCATGGTGAGTCCGGACGACCTGCTGCGTCAGAAGGAGCTCACTTACCTGGAGCTTCCTCCGGACGAGCAGAAGCTCACCCAACGGCCAAAGTCAAATGTGATCTCAGACAAGGACCGGATGGCGCAATCGAAAGCGCCGCAACTGGATCGCAAGGAATTGAAGAAGATTCTGGACAGCGCACGTGCCGGAGCGCCGGGTGCGAGCAGCCCTCCCGCGCAATCACCGCAGCAGCCAGCCGCTCCGGCTCCAGAAGCGCAGCAGCAGGAACAACCCTCGCCGGCACCGCCGCCCCAAAACCAGACGGCTCGCTTGCAGACTCCGCCCAGCGGCGCACCCAGGCCGAATTTCAGCACCGGCGCCATGTCACCCGGATCGGCGATCGAGCAGGCGGCCCGTGCCGCCATGAACAATCGTGGTGGATACGGCGGGGATAACGGCGATTACGGGTTAGGCCAAGGCAAGCAGGCGGGAGAGGCGATTGGCCCGCTCGACGTCCTGAGCGACACCATGGGCGTGGACTTCGGTCCCTACCTAGCTCGAGTGCTCCACGACGTGCGCGAAAACTGGTATCGCATCATCCCCGAATCGGCCCGAGCGCCGCTCATGAAAAAAGGGAAGGTTTCCATTGAGTTTGCCATCCTGAAGGATGGACAGGTCGCAGGGTTACAGATTGTCGGCACTTCCGGAGATGTTGCTCTGGATCGTGCTGCCTATGGCGGAATCACCGCGTCCAAACCTTTTCCACCGCTGCCCGCCGAGTTCGGCGGCCAATACCTCGCATTACGCTTCCACTTTTATTACAACCCGGACAGGGCGGATCTGCAGTAGGGCAGGCGTCGGACGTCAGGCATCGGGCGTCAGCCTTCTGGCACTGTCATCCCGAGCAGTCTTTGGTCGCGCGAGGCGCGAGCCAAGATTGTCGAGGGACCTGGGTTCCTGCCGGCACGACGCTGCTTCCAATTGCCGGCACAAACCCAGATCCCTCCGCTTGCCCTCACCGCGCACGCGCGGCTCGGGACGGCGCTCGGGATGACACTGAATTGGGATGGGTTCTCAACAAGGGCTGGCTAGTCTCAAACTCTAAGACGAGGTCCGAGGTCTGACGTCCGAAGTCCGAGGCCTGAGGTCCGAAGTGCGACGGCCCGCTCCTACCAGACTCTGCACCGGTTCTCCCTTACCATCGGCGAACCTGCTTTGCACTGAAAGGCCTGCTGAAATTCCGGACTGTTGGAAACTACTCCGTTGGCTCGATATTTGTCGGGCGAATGCGGGTCGATGGTGGCGTACATCCGCTTGGTTTCGTCACGAGTGTTGGAACACCAGCCCTGCCCATATCCGATGAAGAAACGCTGTTCTGGAGTGAAGCCGTCGATCGGCTCCAGCTTCTTGCCGCGAGTTTCATCTCGCCAGGCCATGTAAGCCAGCATCAGCCCGCCCAGGTCGGCGACATTCTCACCCATGGTCAACTGGCCGTTGATCTTGATGTCATCCACTGCGACATATTGCGAATACTGGTCTGAGACGCAACTGGCACGCTGCTCGAATTGTTTTCCGTCCACGGGCGTCCACCAGTCCCGCAGATTGCCATGCGCGTCGAACTGGCGGCCTTCGTCATCGAAACCGTGAGTGAGTTCGTGTCCGATGGTAGCGCCCATGTCGCCATAGTTCGGGGCATCATCCGCAACGGGGTCAAAAAACGGCGGCTGCAGAATGCCCGCCGGAAAATTGATGTCGTTGATTTGGGGATTGTAGTAGGCATTTACCGTGGGCGGGGTCATGCCCCACTCACCCCGGTCCACGGGCTTGCCGATCTTCCCCAGTTTCCGATTGAACTCGAATGTGCGGGCACGCAACACGTTGCCCATTTCGTCGTCCCGCGCAATCGTCAGCGCAGTGTAATCACGCCACTTGTCGGGATAGCCGATCTTGTTGGCAACGGCATGTAATTTTTCCAAAGCTTTCTGTTTCGTCTCCGGAGACATCCAGGACAGACTCTGGATGTCGCGCTCCATGGCTTGTTCGATTTCTTTCACCATTTCCTGGGCGCGCCGCTTGGCTTCCGGACTGAAGGCTCGCTGCACGTAAGCCTGGCCCAGGGCCTCTCCAAGATGGTTGTCCGTGTAGCTTACGCAGCGTTTCCAGCGTGGTTCGAGTTCCTGCGCTCCACTCAGGGTCTTGCCGAAGAAATCGAAGTCGGCGTTCACAAAAGCGGCGGAAAGGTAAGGCGCATTGGCGTTCGCCAGATGCCAGCGCAAGTAGGCCTTCCAGTTTTCCAGATCCTCCTTCTCAAGGATCGCGTTCATGGCTTTGAAGAATTCCGGGGCCGCAACATTCAAGCTCTGCACTCCCGGCTGGCCGGTTTCGGAGAAATATTCCTTCCACTGGAACGCAGGAGCGAGTGCCTCCAGTTGCTCGCGCGTCATCTTGTGATAGAGGAGTTTGGGATCGCGGCGCTCCACCTGGGTGAGCGATCCGTTGGCCAGCGCTGTCTCGATGCGCATCACTGCTTGCGCTTCGCTTGCAGCCACGGCGGGCGTGTCCCCCAGCAATTCGAACATCTTCTGGACATGGGCCAGGTAAGCCTGGCGGAGTTCAACCGATTTCGGATCCGTCTTGACGTAGTAGTCACGATCGGGGAGGCCGAGCCCGTCCTGATCCACTTCAGCGATCACCTGGGTAGAGTCCTTGAAATCCTGGTCGGATTGGAAGTCAAACAGGACGGCCTGGCTGGGCATGCTGGCGGCCACCCGGGCAATGTCGTGTTTGGAGCGCATTCCGTTAATTCGGTCCAGGCTCGCCTTCAGCGGCGCGGCACCTGCCGCCTCGATCGCTTTCTCATCCATGCAGGCGGAGTAGTAATCGCCAATTTTTTTCTGCGTTGAATCCGCGGTGTTGGCGGCTGCAGCTTCTTCCAGGATCTGGCGCAGCAGCGCCCTGTTGTCATCGTCCAACTTGGACCCAAGCCCCCAACTCGTCTTGTCGGGCGGAATGGGATTCTTTTTGAGCCAGGCCCCGCACGCGTAGGTGTAGAAGTCGGTGCAGGGGTCCACACTGCTGTCCATATTGTCGAGGTTAATGATCGGTGGATGCGCAGTTGCGGCGTCCTGTGATTGAGCGGTAGGGGCAAGCAGAATCGAGGTTAAGATGAGCACCACGAATGCGATTCGGAGCATTTTTCTCCATCCCGGCGGGGTAGCGGCGGATATTGTTATTTCCGACTCCATAGCGTGACTAGGACTTTAGCCGACACACTTCTGCCTCGGATTCAGACGGTGATACGCAACTTTCGTGAGCAAGGTTCCGAAGTGTATGAGCGTACCCCTCGGCTGGAAGCTACGCTGCCGTCCTGGGATACGCCAGCCGCACCAGGGTTCTCTCCGAAAATGGCACATAAAGAAGCGCCGCCGTAGCCGCAAACGCTGCCCCAAATCCGATCTTGTGGGTCATGAGAAATGGGGCGATCGCCCACAACTGGTCGAGCACCAGTACGATCAGGAACATCTGCTGAAACTTTTCTCCCAGGCGCTGGTGATCGAATGCCACCGCCGAAGTCAGGTAGCAGCGCAGAGGAATTCCGACTCCTGCAGTCACGAGCACGGCTGCGAAGATGACCAGAGCTCCCCAGGCCGGTAAAAACGCGCTCGTAATCCGCTGGATTTCCGGCAAACGAAAGAGCGCGGCTACATAAAAAATCAGATACATCACCTGAATCAGCGCGAACAGACCGCGGGTCAAACTGCGCCGAGGCACCGGCACGTCGAGGTCGCGGTGAAACGTCCTGGCCGCGGACTTGGCTGCGGTCCTGTCGGCGACCGCGGCCGGTGCGGCAGGATCCGGCGTGGTATCGGCCCGTTCTAGCGTACCCAGGAACCGGTATCCACGCCGCGCCAGGGTTTCCACATAACGTGGGCTGGAGGCCGAATCTCCCAGCGCCTCGCGCAGCTTGTTCACGGCGGTATTCAGGCTATGATCGAAATCTACAAATGTGTCCGCCGGCCATAACCTCTGGCGGAGTTCCTCGCGGGTGACCACGTCTCCGGGTCGTTCCAGCAGGATCGCCAGAATCTGAAAGGGCTGATCTTGCAGGCGAATACGAACGCCATTCTTGCGGAGCTCGCCCGCCGCGAGGTCTACGGCGAAGACTCCGAAGCGAACAATCTTTCCCGCAGGACTGCTCTGTGGCATGGACACGGCAGCACGAAGTTTAGCATCCGTGAATTTCTCTCACCGGGAACCGTGTAGGGACCGGTCTCAGACCCGTACAGGCCGAGCGAAGCTCGGCAGTGTTCCTGGAGATTATGGTATGACGACAAAGTCCCTGCCGTGGCTTTGCCACGGCCAGGGCGGGTCTGAGACCCGCCCCTACACGGCCTGCGGCGCTACAATACTGCGGTGCCTGCCGCCAACCCACAACCGGACCATCCGTCCCCGGGACGGAAAAACCCCATCTACACTCAGGAAGCAGCCGGCGTCTTAATCATCGGCTTGCTGATCCTGATTCTCACCTTGGTCCGCTACTGGCATTACATCGCGTGGAGCGCTCGCTGACCGTGTCTTTTGAGCCGCTGCTGGTGGTGATCCTTGGCCCGACGGGAAGCGGAAAGACGGCGCTCTCGCTGGCCCTGGCCGAGCGCTTCCACGGCGAAATTGTGAACTGCGATTCGGTCACAATGTATCGCGAATTCGAAATCGGTACAGCGAAACCGACGCCCGCAGACCGCGCTCGAGCCCCTCACCACCTGCTCGATTTCGTTGAGCCCACCAGCTTCATTACAGCCGGAGAATACGCGCGTCAGGCTCGCGAGGTACTGCAGCAAATCAAATCGCGGGGGACGTTGCCTATCGTGGTCGGCGGGACCGGCCTGTATCTTCGCGCGCTTCTGGAGGGCCTGTTCGCTGGCCCCCAGCGCTCGGAGGAACTGCGCCGGCGTTTGCGTGAGCGCGCCGGAGAGAAGGGCCCAGCCTATCTGCACCGGATTTTGCGCCGTCTCGACCCTGCCGCTGCGGTGAAAATTCATGCTAATGATTTGCCCAAGCTGGTCCGCGCGATCGAAGTCTGCATGGCCTCCCGGAACAAAATGACCGAAATGTGGAAGCAGGGTCGTGATCCGTTGCGGGGTTTCCGCATCGTTCGCCTGGGACTTGATCCTGACCGCGACGCTTTGTACGAAAGAATCAACCAGCGCGCTGCGCGTATGTTCGAGAACGGTTTGGTAGAAGAAACAGCAACGCTCCTGGAGAAGTATGGCGAAGCCGCTCGTCCCCTGGGCGCGCTCGGCTACAGACAAGCGGTAGCCCTGATACGGGGCCAACTCGACCGCAAGACATCATTGCAAAGTGCGCAACAGGCCCATCGGAATTATGCCAAACGGCAAATGACGTGGTTCCGTCGCGAGCCTGATGTTCAGTGGCTAGCCGGTTTCGGAGATGAGGTGAGCATACAGGATGATGCGATATCGAGGGTTGCGAACTTGAGGTGAATCTTTGTGAGTAGCGCCGGCGTCCCGCCGGTGCTACTCAACCCCGCAAAATCTCTTCCAGCGCTTTCCTCAGATCCGGATGTTGGAATTGATAACGGCTGGCGGTAAGCTTCGCCGGCTCCACCCGCTGGCTGGCTAGAAAGAGTTCTTCGCCCATCTGTCCAAAGACCAGGCGCACGGCAAAGGCCGGCATGGGAAACAGCGCCGGACGCTTCAACACCGAGGCCAGCGTCCGGGTAAACTCATCATTAGTTACCGGATTCGGCGCAACCGCATTTACGGGGCCCTGCAGCGAGTTGTTGTTCAGCACCTGCTGAATTGCGCCGACAACATCCTGCACCGCGACCCAGCTCCACCACTGGCGACCGTCGCCCAGGCGGCCACCAAGGCCCATCCGGAACGGAAACAGCATTTTCTGCAAAGCGCCGCCATCGGCGCTCATCACTACTCCGATGCGCATTTGGACGCTGCGAATTCCGGCTGCCGCTGCAGGCTGGGCCGCCGCTTCCCACTGACGGCAGATTTCTGCCGCGAATCCCCGGCCTGACGGGCTATCCTCGCGCAAGATTTCGTCGCCGCGACTGCCGTAGTAGCCGACCGCAGAGGCCGAGATAAATACGCGCGGCGGCTGCGCCGCCCGGGCTGCCGCTTCCGCGATGTGGCCCGTGCCCTGGACGCGGCTTTCGATAATGCGCCGCTTCTTCGCCTCAGTCCAGCGCCCTACGATGGACTCTCCCGCTAGATGGATGACTGCGTCGAAGCCTGAGACCAAGTCAGGCGACAGAGGACGGGATGGGTCCCATGCGATCTGGTCTTTGTCTTTGCCGGAGGCCGATCCGCGAACCAGGCGGGTGACAGCGAATCCCCCGGCTTTCAAGGATGGCAAAAGTGCCGCACCGATCGGTCCGGAGGCACCGCTGACGAGAACGCGCGATGAAACCATTTCAAGCTCAACTCTAGCAGATGCTTGTGTGGCGCGGGCACCCTCGCCCGCGGCCTTTGACTTCAATGATCGGCCTTTTGAAAGACGGAGTCTGCCTTGAGCAAAGCCCAGGGGGCCCAACGCGAAACCAACATCAAAAGCCGCGGGCGAGGCGCCCGCGCCACACAACCCACGCTATAATCATGCATGGCGACCCTGCGCCAGCAGTTTGCGACCAACGTTCTCACGGTGACCAAGTTCCGTGAGCTGATGCGCAGAATGCGGGCCAACCGGCCCAACGACGACCTGGAGCTTATCCGCAAGGCCTACGAGTTTTCCCAGAAACACCATGCCGGCCAAAGCCGCGCCTCCGGCCAACCCTATCTGGTTCATCCCCTGGAAGTGGCCCTGGTGCTGGCCGAAATGAAGATGGACCCGGTGGCGATCGCCGCCGGACTATTGCATGACTCGGTGGAAGATACGTCGGTGACGGTCGTCGATATCCGCAAGGAGTTCGGCGAGCAGGTGGCGCATATCGTCGAGGGGGTCACCAAGATCAGTGCCATCGACTTCGCCACCCGGGAAGAACAGCAGGCTGAAAACCTGCGCAAGATGATGCTGGCGATGGTGGATGACATCCGCGTCGTGCTCATCAAACTGGCCGACCGGCTGCACAACATGCGTACCCTGGAGCATCTGCCCCCAGAGCGCCAGCACAAAATCGCCCGTGAGACCCTCGAAATCTATGCGCCGATCGCACATCGCCTGGGCATGGGCAAAATCCGCGGAGAACTGGAAGACCTCGGGTTCCGCTATGTCGATCCGATCGCATATCAGCAGGTCCATGATGCGGTCGAGGCGCGGCGCAAGGCGGGTGAGGAATTCCTGGCGAAAGTCGAGACGGTATTCCGCGACAAGCTCAAAGAGGCGGGAATTACCGCGACCGTGGAAAGCCGCATCAAACGCCTGTATAGCATCCACAAAAAGTTGCAACGGCAACACATCGCAGTCGAACAGGTCTACGACCTCTACGCCATGCGAGTGATCACACAATCTATCCAGGACTGCTATGCCGTGCTGGGAATCATCCACAACCTGTGGCGGCCTGTGCCCGGACGGATCAAAGACTTTATCGCCATGCCGCGGCCGAATTTTTACCAGTCGTTGCACACCTCGGTGATTTCGGAAGACGGAATGCCTTTCGAAGTGCAGATCCGCACCGACGAAATGCACAAGATGGCGGAAGAGGGCATCGCGGCGCACTGGAAATACAAAGATGGTCCAGTCTCGGCGCAGGATGAGCAGCGGCTGGCCTGGCTGCGCCAGGTGGTGGAGTGGCAACGCGACGTCTCCGATCCCAGCGAGTTTCTTTCCACGCTCAAGATCGATCTCTATCCCGAAGAGGTTTACACCTTCACTCCCAAGGGCAAAGTTGTGGTCTTGCCCCGCGATTCCTCTCCCATTGATTTTGCTTATTCCGTCCACACCGAAGTGGGGCACAGCTGCGTAGGCGCCAAAGTGAACGGACGCATGGTTCCGCTGCGTTTCAAATTGCACAGCGGCGACATTGTCGAAATCCTCACCCAGGCGGGACACAAGCCCAGCCGTGATTGGCTGGCGATTGCCAAATCATCACGCGCCCGCAACAAGATCAAACACTGGCTCAACGTTCATCAGCGCGAACGTGCGATTGAAATTGGCCGCAAACTGATTGAGAAAGAAGCACGCAAGTATCGAATAGCGCTGAGGGAAATCAAAGACGAAGAGTTACAGAAGATCGCGGCGGATTACGGAGTCGGACGGCCTGACGATCTGATGGCCGGGATTGGCTACGGCAAGTTTTCAGCGCGACAGATATTGGGACGCCTGGCACCCGCAGCCAGCGAACCCTTGGCCGACGATGAGCCAGAGAAGAAGAAGACGACTGGACTCGCCAGTGTGGTGCGCCGCGTCTTTGGCGGCGACCAGAACAACAACGCCATCCGGGTCAAGGGGCATGGCGACCTGCTGGTATACCGGGCACGCTGCTGTAACCCTATCCGTGGCGAATCGATTGTCGGCTACGTCACGCGCGGCAAAGGGGTGGCGGTCCACGCGCTGAATTGTCCTAACGTCATGAACCTGATGTACGAACCGGAAAGAAAGATTGACGTAGAGTGGGCCCAGGACGACGGCACGCCCAGCGCCTATCCGGTGAAACTCACCGTCTTCTGCGACGACCGTTTCGGCATGCTAAAGCAGATCACAGCCGTAATCAGTGACACGAAAACCAATATCCGAAATATCGAAGCCCGCACCAACAACGGCCAGGCCAACGTCGATATCGTGCTCGATATCGCCGACCTGAAGCACCTGGAAAACATTGTCAGCGGCGTGCGTAAGATTCCCGGCGTGCATGACGTGCAGAGACTGCAGAAAATCTAGTCGTAGGTCGTCAGTCGTCGGTCGTCAGCCACTGGGAACTGACAACTTGAAACTGACTACTGGATTTTATTTTCCGACAGATTTGCGATCTGAAGTGGACACCGTGAGTTGACTCGATCTGCGTCCATCTGCGTTAATCTCATCTGCTCTCATCGTCGAAGAAAGATTCTGGAGGCGGCATGCGCGACGTAATTGCTACCAAAGACGGACCACAGGCCATTGGCCCCTACTCCCAGGCCATTCGTGCCAACGGATTCGTTTTCGTGTCCGGTCAGGTAGCCATTGATCCGGCGAACCAGCAGGTCGTCGGCGGAGACGCAGCCACGCAGACCGAGCGCGTGCTCAAGAATCTCTCAGCGATTCTGAACGCCGCCGGCAGCGGTCTGGAAAAAGTTGTGCGCTCGACTGTTTTCCTGAAAAACATGGGCGACTTCACGGCCATGAACGAAGTGTATGGACGTTATTTCAAGTTGGCGCCGCCGGCCAGATCGACGGTTGAAGTGTCCCGCCTGCCTAAGGATGTGCTGGTCGAGATCGACGTGATTGCCCTGGCGTAGGGATTCTTAATCAATCTCAGTTCAGTCCTGTCTGCGTCAGCTTGACGGCGCAGCCGCCGCCGGAAACGCTGTCTCCGCAGGTGGTATCGCTCAGGGTGGTGAAATAGATGTTCGACGCCTGGGCCGCTGAACTGATGTTATCCACGATAATGCCGCTGGTGCCGCCAGCTGCGGGCCGCGCTGCACTCGAAGCCAACGGAAATCCAGTGGTGATGTCAAAACTCATAATGCATCCGCCGGTTCCGCCACCACTTGCCAGGCAACCATTCTGCACACTGAAAAATAGCTGGTCCTTGCCCGAGGCGGTTCTAAGTTCGGTCATGGGAGAGCATGGGGCGCTGGTGGCGCTATTGGCCAGGGTCAGGGAACTAGTGTCTTTGAGGGTATTCATTTTTCCGCTGGCCGCGAATCCGAGGCGGTACAGGACTGGGTTGGCAACCGAGGGAGCCGCAGTGTAGCCGCATACATACAGGAAACCCGTCTGTGGGCTGGTGTAGTAGTTGTCGTCGAACGCTCCGGCGTAAATGTTCGCGCCGGACTGTCCGATTGGTGCCGACGCCCCGGAAGAGAAGGAAAGTGCGGTGTCGTTCTGCAGTGCGATCGCGTGCGTACCTGAAGAATTGTCGCCTCCCACGAAGGCATAGACTCGCTGCGCCGTGGAATCGACGATGGGAGATTCGATGATGGGATGGGTCGCTGACCCCAGAGCAAACGTGACATTGCCCCAACAAGGCGGCACCGGCTGTCCAATGCACGTTCCGGCCTTGCTGCCGACCTCTCGAATGAAGGTGAATATTCCGAGGTCGTCCCCGTAGTAAATGTTTCTGGAAATCGAGTCGAAGACAGGTCCCGCGATTTTGTGATTCGCCCCGGAGATGATCTGCAAAGGCCATCCACCGGTGACGACTTCCGCCGGCGCACCGTGGAAGACTCCGCTGAATTTGTGCATCACACCATCGTCCGAGCCTACGTAAGCCACATCGCCCGTGTAGTCCACGAAAACCGAGGACCGCGTATCGCCCACGCTTCCGAAGGATATGGGCGTGTCCACGGCATTGTTGCCCGTGCCGGGAACGACCGGACTAGTGGCAGAAGCGCCATTGCTACCGGAGGTGCCAATCGTCAGCACATGGAAAACCGGCGGATTGGCACTGGCTACCCACGCCACTTTGGTTCCATCGAGGGACAACACGGGAGAAGTGTTGATCGCGCCGCCGGTGTTGTAGGCCCACTCGACCGAGGGCCCAGTTCCGGAACAGAAACCGGTGCCTCCGGACTCGGTATAGAGATTGTTGTAGGCAAGGATTGTGGCCTGGCCGCTCCCGCCGGCCAGGTTGAGCCCGAACACTACGAAGTCGTTAGTGCAATCCGCGCCCGCGCCTACATCAAAGCTGTATTTGGCGGGCGACATTCCTGGGGCAATGCGGCTGCCTGCGCCTCCGAGATTCACGCTCCAGTCCACTCGGACTCGTTGAGGCAGCCGCCGCGGGGTGCGCCAGGGATCGCGCCGCATTCGCTGGTGCCAATATCGCGGCTCCGCGAAGACTGCACGCGCCACATGCAACGATCGGGGATTGCTGAACACCACGTGCCGGTGGGTCCAGTCATACGGCATGCCAATTCGGCCTGACGATCTGGCCTCCTGGCCCTGGCCGGGTAATGCGAGCAACAACAGAACCGAGTAAGCAATCAAACGACTGGACGGCTTACAGCTGGATATCCCGAGCTCCCAGGTCCCCATGGAGCGACCCTCCTGACCAATGGCAGCCGTTTCCCTGCACGAATGCCATCGAAAACAACTCCTGGTTAATTATTTTGTTCTTATCCTAAGCAGAAGATTTTTGCCAGACAAATGTGGGTGTATCTTCCTTAGCGCTCTTTGCGGCTTAAGCGGCACTTTGCGAGCTTTGCGGCTCAAGATTTTGACCGCAAAGGTCACAAAGAAAACCTGCACACCCTGAACATAGAAACTGCATCACCGGCCCGGGACCGACTGGTCACCAGCCTTCCTCTCCATTTAGAATCCCTAGTCCCGCATTTCTCATAACTGTCAGGGAGACACAGGTTGATCCCACGTTATACCCGTCCCGACATGGGCCGCATCTGGAGCGACGAGAATCGCTTCCGCACCTGGCTGGCGGTCGAGGTGGCCGCCACCGAGACTCTGGCCGAAGCGGGCATGGTGCCCAGGGACGCCGCCCGCGCCATTCGTGAGCGCGCCGACTTCAACCTCAACCGGATTGCGGAAATCGAAGCTGAAGTTCGTCATGACGTCATCGCCTTCACCACTGCGGTCGCGGAGATCGTGGGCCCGCACGCCCGCTGGTTTCATTACGGCCTGACCTCGAACGATGTGGTGGATACTTCTCAAGCGATTCTGATTCAGCAGGCTTCGGTCGTCATCGCCGCCGATCTGGAAAAACTTTCCGCCGTGCTGGAACGCCGCGCCTGGGAGTTCAAAGACACCCCCATGATCGGGCGCACTCACGGGATTCACGCCGAACCCATCACGTTTGGTTTCAAGCTGGCCAACTGGTATTCCGAAACCCAGCGCAACATCACTCGATTTCGCAGCGCCGCTGAAGATATGCGGGTAGGAAAGTTCTCGGGTGCGGTGGGGACCTTCGCCCACCTCAGCCCCGAACTGGAAGAGAGCATGTGCGAGCGGCTGGGATTGAAGGCTGCGGCCATTTCATCCCAGGTGATTCAGCGCGACCGTCACGCTGCATATCTCGCCACTCTGGCGGTGATCGCCTGCACCCTGGACAAGATCGCCACCGAACTTCGCCATTTGCAGCGCACCGAAGTGCGCGAGGTCGAGGAGTTCTTCAGCGAAAAGCAGAAGGGCTCGTCTGCGATGCCGCACAAACGCAATCCGGTCACACTGGAGCAGATCAGCGGGTTGGCCCGGGTGGTGCGTTCGAACGCGCAGGCGGCGTTCGAAAACGTCGCTCTCTGGCATGAGCGTGATATCTCACACTCGTCGGTCGAACGCATCATCATCCCCGATTCCACCACCCTCGTGGATTACATGCTGCACAAAACCACGAACGTTCTTGAAACCATGTTCGTTTATCCGGAACGCATGAAATCCAACCTGGAAAGCACGCGTGGCCTGGTATTCAGCGGCCAGCTACTGCTCGACCTGGTGGAAAACGGAATGTCGCGCGAGGAAGCCTACCGCGCAGTGCAAAGCCACGCCATGCGTGCCTGGAAGGAAGGCCTGAATTTCCGCGAGCTGGTGATGCAGGACAAAAGCATCACCAGCCGGGTCCCGCGCCGGCAGATTGAACACGCGTTTGATTTGCAACGGCAGCTACGAAATGTCGATAAGATTTTCGCGCGGGTATTCGGTGGGGCAGAGCGTGGCGCACAGAACAAGAATCGCACCCGAGCGCGAAAACGCTGAACCAATCATTCCTATGTGGGACCGGGTCTCTGACCCGGTCCCACACGGGTCAATGTGATTACGTTCGCTTCGCCAGCGCCCCATCCACTGAAGCCGCCCCCGGCCCAAGCATTACCAGCGCGATACACGCTGCCAGCATGGCCAACGGGTGCTCGAAACCTCCGGGCTTGAGAAAACCATTCTTGAGGTGAACCAGCAGGATTGCCACCACCATGTCAAAACCATTCAAAGCGGCCGCCCAGCGTGTCAATAATCCGATTATCAGCGCGGCGCCTCCAAGGAACTCAACCAGAGTCACTACCGCCGACGACACCGCCGGCAGCGGGATGCCCATTCCGGCGAATGCTCCCGCCGTTCCGTGGAAGCCAAACACAAACAGCTTTTGTGCGCCATGCGCCAGAAACACAATTCCGACTACGACTCTTAAAATTGTAATTCCCCAGGACTGATTCGAACCGTTGCTCATGAGTTTCCTCCAGAAACCTGGTACTTCGCTTCGGCCGCGCCTGATTCACAAAAACAATTCAGAGGGCCGGGTCGAACCAGCCCTCTGTGCTGAAAAAGTCGTTAGATCCTTTCGATTGCCAGGCCCGCGCCCTTCCACTCTTCCAGCCCGCCCTCGTAGGCGCGAACGTTTTCATGGCCGAGCTTCGTCAGCTTTTCCGCCGCCATCCGGCTCTGCGGACACTTCGGGCCGCCGCAGTATACGACGATCTCGGCGTTCTTAGGCAAATTCGTGGTGCGGACTTCATTGCCGACGCTGTCCAGTGGCACCCGGCGGGAGCCGGAAATGTTCTCACCCTTGAACCACTCGTCGGTCAGGACGTTCCAGAAATGGAAGGAATGCTTGCTGTCGAGAAGCTGCCGAACTTCCGGGGTTGAGATGGTCTTTACTGCTACTTCCGTCGTTGTTGCGGGGCTGCTCATTGTTGTTGCTCCTTTTTGGAATGTCTATATAACAGATGTCGTTATAACGACAAAATATCCGAAAAAAATTAGCCGATCTCCTCGCGGGCTGTTTCCAGCAGCTTGATAAAGTTCTGCAACTGCTCTTCACCCATATGTCCCAACAACTTGCGGTTAAACTCCTCGATCGGCCGATCCAGGCCTCGCAGCAGCTCCAGCCCCGCCAGCGTAATGCAAGTAGTGATCACTCGTCGGTCCTTGCCGTCGCGGCTGCGCTTGACCAGGCCACGGCGTTCCAGGCGATCCACCAGGCGGGTGATGTCGGGGTCGCGGTTGATCATACGCTCGGCGATTTCGCTGCAGGACCGCCCTTCCTCTCCGGCACCGCGCAGGATACGGAGGGCGTTGTACTGGGTTGGCGAGAGCCCATGTGGCTTCAGCATGTCGCCAAGACGCCCCTGTAACAGGTCGGCGGTGCGTTGCAGCGCTACCAGTGCCTCTTCCTCCAGCCCGCTGAAAGGCTTGGTCTGCTGGATCTCGGCCTGAATACCCTTCCCCACTCCAGCAATATATTCGTTATAACGATTACTGTCAAAGCGGTAATCCCTCCCGGCTGGGCGGGGCGCGACCATCTCCGGGTCAACCCAACCGCATGTGTATGAGACATAAATCAACCGGCCCCAAGTACACACTGATGGCTGCCGTGCTCCCGAAGGCGGACATTCTGGATTTGGAGAACCACAACATGCACCGACCACATGGTTACCTCGCTTCGCTCTTTCTGACCGCTGCCCTTGCGGCGCCAGTCTCAATAATGGCTGTCCCCGTGCCCCAGGAAGCCGGCGTTCAGATCCGGGTCTACGATAAAGGCGCACAAGGATTATCACAACTGGGATGACCACGAGAATCGAGCCTGGGGGCAGTACCTCAGGGAAAATCACAGGAGTTCCCACGAATTCTCCAAGGCGAACAAGAAGGAGCAGTCGAACTACTGGAAGTGGCGTCATAACCATCCGGATAAGAACTAGCAAAGTCACAAACAATCGAAACCCCAGGGCAACAAGAAAATACGCCCCGTCCTGAGCGTTTACGGACGGGGCCGCCAGGGTAACGCCCACTTCGTCAGCTCAGTGCAAACCACTCGGTGGATTTGGTTGTGGCCCCACGGCACTTCCACAGCCGGCCAATCCCTCCATGCATCTCTGCGGCAAACGTCCGCATCCAATAATTAACTAACCGGTTAAAAGATTGGAACGGAGGATGGAACATGAAAAATAGTCTCAGGATAGTGGCCTCGTTTCTTAGCGTAGGCCTTCTCAGCGCGGGACTGGCCGCCCAGACCGCGAGCGCACGTTATGACAGTGACATCCAGACCCGGGTCACACAGCAGTTGGGGAAGAAGACAGAATTCCGCAACCTGAAGGCCAGTACCGAAGATGGCATTGTGACTCTTTCCGGAACCGTAGATCTGTACCAGCAGAAGGTGGACGCGGCCAAGAACGTCCGCAAGCTGGATAGAGTCCAGGGCGTACGCAATGAGGTTGCAGTGAGCACAACCGCACCCGATGCCGACCTCGAGGCGAAGCTGGATCGCAAGCTGCACTACGATCGCATCGGCTATGACAACATTTTCAACTTCGTCGATGCTTCGGTGAATAACGGCGTGGCCACTCTGAGTGGCGAAACGCGCAGCGACGTGGGCCGCGACTCCGCGGTTTCACTGGCGAACAATATGCCGGGCGTGAAGGATGTGGTGGACAACATCAAGGTGTCGCCGGTTTCAGCCTTCGATGACCGGATACGGATCAGCGCCCTGCGCGCCATCTATCGTGACCCGGTGTTGAGCCGCTATGCCAGTGATCCGGCAAAGCCCATCCGCATCGTGGTGGACAACGGCAAGCTGAGCCTCTACGGCACAGTTGCCAGCACGATGGACAAGCAGGTCGCCGGCATCAGGGCCAACCAGGTGTTCGGTGTTTTCAGCGTGAAGAACAATCTGGAAGTGGTCAAGGGTTCGTAATAGAAGTAAAGTCGGATCGGAAAAGGCACCGCTTCGGCCGTGCCTTTTTAGTTCGTGTGGCGGCATTACAATCGGTTGATCAGCGCGGCCACATACCCTGCGCCAAATCCGTTATCGATATTCACCACGCTCACATTCGAAGCGCAGGAATTCATCATCCCCAGAAGGGCCGCCAAGCCTTTGAATGCCGCGCCGTAGCCCACGCTGGTCGGCACGGCGATTACCGGCACACCGACCAATCCCCCAACTACGCTGGGCAGCGCGCCTTCCATGCCCGCGCACACGATCACCACTCGCGCCCGGGTCAGCGACGCACGATTCGCCATCAGCCGGTGAATTCCGGCGACGCCCACATCGTAAAGATGCTCGACGTCGTTGCCCATCATCTCCGCCGTGACAACCGCTTCCTCAGCCACCGGAATGTCGCTGGTGCCGGCCGAAACTACCGCAATGATTCCCTTGCCGTATCTCTTCTGATCACGCTGCAGAACAATCGCTCGGGCCAGTGGGCGATACTCAGCCTTCGGGACTTTCTTCTTCACGGCGGCAAACTGTGTGTCAGTCGCCCGCGTGGCGAGGATATTGCCCCCGTGCCTGGCGAGCCGGGAAAAGATGGACGTTATCTGGGCCGGAGTCTTCCCCTGGCCAAAGATCACCTCGGGCATCCCGTTGCGCAGAGCGCGATGGTGATCAACCTTGGCGAATCCGAGATCTTCGAATGGCAGATGACGAAGGCGCTCCACTGCTTCGTCGGCAGAAAGCTTGCCCCGGCGCACTTGCTCGAAAAGTTTGCGGATGGATTCGGCGTTCAAAATAGCTTTCGGCCCTCAGCTATCAGCATTCAGCCAACGCGCGTCTAGATTAGCACTGCGCACGTGCCGCCGTTCCGATAGCGCCGGCGTCCCCTCGACTGCGCTCAAGGCGGGGTCTGCGGCCTGTCCCGAGGCCGTCACGCCGTCGGCGCCGCGGGCTGTCATCCCGAGCGCCGTCCCGAGCCGCGCTCGCGCAATAAGGGCAAGCGAGAGACCTGGGTTTATGCGGCACCCGGAAGCTGCGTTGCGCCGGCAGGAACCGAGGTCCCTCGACAATCTTATCTCGCGCGTCGCGCGAGCTAAGATTGCTCGGGATGACATCTCCAGCTTTCAGAGATGGCGGCGCTACATTTCTGGCTTATCGTTTCACCGAGGCAGGCAGCTTCTTGCCGTTGCCGCGAACCTTGGCGGCGATTTCCTTGAACGCCTCTTTCGCTTTGCCCGGTTCTTCCAGATGGGTGAGAAATAAACGGCGCAGCATGCTCCTGGGAACCCGGCCCTTGAGATAGGCCTCATACAAAGCGTTGCCCATCATGTAGCCGAGCAACTGGGCGCTGCATTCGATCTTCTTCCGCTGCGATTCCGGAGCTTCGCGCAGCAGCTCGCGTCCCGCACCGTCTTCGGCTGCCGGGCGTGCCGGGTACAAGACGCGCGATCCGAAATAGCCCAAGGCATATTCCAGAGTCTGTGCATAGAAATTACTTGGGGATGGGTTGACCGTGTTTCCGTTGCACGAGGGCAGGCCGCGGCAGGCATGATGCAGGAAGCGCGTCGCCTCTTCCGCCGCGTACATCATTTTGAATTCGCGCACGTAGAAGGCGTTCACCTGCGGCAGATAGACGCTTCCGCGATGCTCTACATGGTTCACCAAAGCCTCGGTTTCTTCTTCGCTGGCATGGTGGCGGGTAAGCAGCTGGCGCAAGCGCGCGTCGGAAGCGCGGCAATAGACTTCGGGCATGAGGTCGACCAGAAACGTCGGCTGGTTGCCGTTGTGCGAGGAATAGCGATTGATGTCGAGGAACCGCAGCAGGCTATCGATCAGGTTGTAAATCGTGGGCGCGAGATCGGGTCCCTCCTCCTCAGCACGTCCCCAGCGGCTGAGGTGCAGACGGTAACTCTCGTATTTCTCCAGCGGCGTGGAATTGAATATGCAAACAACATCCCGGCTCACGCGCACGGCGTCGACCTGTTCCTGCCGCTCCCCAGCGGCACGCCAGTACAGCGAGTCGACATTCTGCAGGACGGTGAGCACTTTCTCTTCCGGCAATCGCTCGCGCAGCGCGCGAGGAAGATGTCCGGGCGCCAGGTGGGACTCACCAAAAAGCACCATGATGACCGCATTGGGATGGCGTTGCCGGATTTCTGCAAGTTTGTGTACGGCATGGCGATCGCGCGCCCCGATCTTGCGCAAATCTTCCCGTGGCATGCAGTCCAGGCCATAGATGGCTTCGCCGTGCTCGCGTGCGGTGACCAGCAATTCGTAGAATGGCGCCCAGTCGTATCCCCAATCGAGATCGAAGCGAATGCGTTGCTGCAACTCTTCCGAATCAATCTCCCGGCGCCACCACTCGTCGAGAATGTGCTGGTCACGGGAAAAGATCGTCTCGACTCCCAGCACCAGGGGCCGGTCTCCGGGTTGCGCGCGCTCTTCGAGCAGGCTGGCGGCCGAGCGCTGCGCAGCGGGCAGGGCGTGGTAGTCGCCGATCAGCACGATGCCAGCATCGGCGACTGCAGTTTTTAGTTCTTGCCGGTCAAGGACAGATTCATAGGACCGAAATGCCTGGCTGAAGTCTCGAAGATATTTGCGGCGGCCGTTGGGATCGTTGACCCGAATCTCGCGCTCCACTCCAGCCAGGGCGTGCAACTGCGCCTCACTGCGCCGCAATCGCAAGCTGGTAATGGATGCCATAAGTTCGTCCTTGGTCTTTGGTCGTTGGTCTTTGGTCGTTGGCCCCGCTCACAGCCTTGGCGACTATCGGCTAACGACCAGGGACCAACGACAGCTTTTCTTGACTGTTTTGCCCTGCCTCCCTATGCTCCAAGGTTCAAGAGAACATCGGGAGTCCTATTGCCTAATCATCCGCCGCAGAATCTGACCGTTGCCACAACCGGCGCCAGCGGCTCCTTGTTTCTGAAGCACCTGCTGCTCGCGGTGGAACGCGATCAGCGTGTCCAGACCGTAAATTTCATCGCGTCCGACAGCGCCTTGCGCGTAATGGCCGAGGAACTTGGCATACGCGGCCGCAGCAACCTGGTCGGACAAATCCTTTCCCGGCCGTCGAATAAGCCATCGGACAAGCGATCCGGCAAGGCATCCCGCAAGATCCAGCAACAGGCCAATGCCGACATCGGCGCCAACATTGCCAGCGGCTCTTATCCCGTCGACGCCATGATCGTCATCCCCTGCAGCATGGGGACAACGGCGCGCATTGCCAGCGGCATCGCCTCGCAACTGATCGAGCGCGCCGCCGACGTCTGCCTCAAGGAGAAGCGTCCGCTGGTGCTGTGCGTCCGCGAGACCCCGCTCAACAAAATCCACATCCGCAACCTGTACCGTGCCGCCGACGCCGGGGCCACTGTGTTCCCGCTCATCCCAGCCTTCTACTTCCGGCCCGTCACCTTGGATGCGATGGCGCGAGAATTCGCTTACCGCGTCCTGGCCCACATCGGCCTGCCTCAACCCGACGCCTACCGCTGGAAGGGCTGACACCTCCGCCGCTTACAGAAATCCGGTTACCTGGTGGTTACTTGAAGTGTAGGAAGGCGGGAGAGAAGCAGGTAGATTCCTGTTGGCCATGACCTGCGGGAAATCGAGGCACCCGGCTCGGAAAAACGGCTGACATTCCCGGCTCCGCTTCACGGTTAAATCGCGACCGCTAGCCCAAAATTGTGCTATAGGATGTGCATGAGGCCCTGGCGGGAAGTCTTAAAGACGACCGTGATTATCACGCTGGGCGCTATCTTCGTTCTGGTCGGAATCCTCGTCTGGGCTTTCCTGTTCTTCAGGAAAACCCTCTAGCATTCGCAGCGGAAAGCTTTGAGTTGTTCTCCAGAGCCAGCCGGCGCTGCAAACCCACACATCGCAAAGTGCGCGATGTATGGGGCACCCGGCCAATGCAGATCAAACGTCGTCCGGTCGAAAACTTCGGAGGTGTCCGAGGCCGTCACCCACCCGGCACCCCATCCGTCTGTCCCCGAGTTTCCTAATCTTTGGATGGGTAGTCGATGAAGAGCTTCGATGTCTTCGTCACGACATCGTTCGGAGAGAACTCACGTTCGACCGCTGGGTCTGGGCTGAAGTCGACTTCCACCCTAATGTAGCCGCACTTCCGATACACATAGTTCGTGTGATCACGGAATGCCATGCCTCCACTCATGACAAAGTACCTTTCAAGGTCACTCCTCGACATGCCCGCCTTTATTTGCTGAAGATCGTGCAGCGCCTACTCCGCGACTGCACAGCCCGAATAGTTACCGCTAGCAACCTGTGCTGGGCTGGCTAAAATTTCAGTAACCAAGACCAACGTCAGGAAGAACACCGCGATTCGATTTCCCATAGTCCACCTGTCGTCCCCTGGTCAGGGCAGGGGAACAGTATTTGTATATCCAGACTTATTGATTTGATATTTCCAGCCACCTGCGTCTTGAAATATCTTCCTGTCGATCGTGATGTCGGGCACGAAGTTGATGAGATTTCCGTTCTGGTAACAGGGACATTGCCACCATAGCCGTTGAGTAGCCTGGAAATGTGCGGACACGTATGGTGTTTTATAGCTGTCAGGCGGACCGTTCTTGTCCACAATGAAGGCGGGTGGCCCACACTTTTGCGCAAAGTATAACTCTGAATGAGGATCACAAGTTTTCCATCTTGGGGTGCCCCACCTTTCGTGGTGTTCGAAAGGTGGGACCCGGCCCGAAGCCACCGCCCCCCTGGGATCACCCCTCACGGAACTCTGGGGAGAGGACGAGGAAATCCCCACAGGGTGGGGACGGTGGAATCCCACCTTTGCACAAAACGCAAAGGCGGGCCACCCGCGCTGGACGGGCGGGACGCCCGTCCCTACATCGCCGCGTGAGATTTCGTTTACTCCTGCGACTCCCCACTTTCGTGCCGGTTGACGCCGCCGCGGCTTTCGTACTAATGTGCAATTACACCGGAAAGGAGGTGGTCTGATGACAAGTTCTGAAGGCAATAGTAGTGGGATTCAAAGACCAGGTGAGGTGGCTGAGACTTAGGGCGGTTGCTCTAAGAACCATCGCACGACTACCGGCGATTTAGGGTTGCATCCGCCCGGCGAGAGCAGTTTGCGCCGGGACCCGGAGTTTACCGAAGGGGCCACGTAGAGTGACCACCCCTTGGTCAATCCCAAACAGTCCACCGGGCGGCCCGCGTACTGCAAAGTGCGCGGGCCGTTCTTATTTACCGGGCTTCGCGCGTCAGCCTTCACTTTCGCTTCGGTTCAATAAAGTGGCTGCGCAGAGCGTAGTACTCGTTTACGGGGCGGTCATCAGTCAGAGCGGGGGCCTGCGGGGCTTCCGCAATCATCTGGTCGAGCGAAACTTCTCGGTTGAGGACATTGGCAAATTCTTGCTCCGGGGTTGTGTCCGTGTCCCACTCGACAAGATCCCTGGCAGCGTCTGCGGGCAGACGTCCAGCCAGTTCTGTGGCGCTACGGTTAGCTAACGGCTGGTTGCTCGCAAGGAAGTGCCAGCCCCAACCTTGCACGGAGCGAAAAACACGGACGTAAGGAAAAGATTCTTTCAGGGCGCGCGCTACCGAGGCGCGGACAACTGCGTCACCGTTGGGAAGCCACTGCTGAAGAATGCCGCCGGGGCGAAGTCTGCGCTTGATGATGGCATAAAACTCTTTGGAGTAGAGCAGGCTCGATCCCGCGGCTTGCACGGGCGGAGGCGGGTCGATAGTGATGACGTCATATTGGGCGGAGGTGCGTTCGAGAAAGCGACGGGCATCGTCAATCACCAGGTGCGACAGCGGCGAACGCAGCAGTTGCGGGCCGTCCGCATGGTAATAGCCGAACACTTTCGGAACGCTGGGCACCAACTCCACCGCGGTCGCCGGAATGCCCCAGGAGAGCAGCGACCGGTATGTCGTCCCCATGCCGAAGCACACCACCAGCGCGTCTTGCGGCGGATGATCGAGGAAGGCCAGCGGCAGGTGCGCCATGAACTTGGTGATGGAATTCAGGCCGGTCATGCCCACCCCGTTGACCAGCAATCGCTTGTCAAAACCCTCTCCTGTGGCGATGACCGTCGCGGTGTTGTCGCGCAGGACTTCGCGGTGAGCAAACTGGTCCTCGTAACCGGTCTGAGTGAAGGCCAGCGCGAGCGCCAGCAGCACGACTACGCAGGAGGCGCCGGCTCGCCAGTCGAGGCGCAGCGTGGTATTTTCCCGCAGCCATTCCGGACGGATGCCGATCAGCAGCCAGGGCAAGGAGAATACAAACAGCACCCAGCGCTCGCTCATCAGGGGCAGCAGCAGGAAGCCCGAGAGTAACGGCCCCAGAATGCAACCTACAACATTCACGGCATAAGCTTTCCCGGCCTTGCCCGGATCACCACCCGACCAGCGATCCACCAGCAGCGGGGTCAGGAAACCCAAAACGCCGGAGAACGGAGCGATCCCGGCGAGACGGTACAACCCGGGAAGATCAACGACCGGATTGGCCGCGACCAGCGGCAGCACCCCAAACAGCCCGAGCAGAACCCAGATCAATGTCCCCTCGCGCCGGTTCTTTCGAGACCACAGGCGATAGATCTGCAAACCGATGAAGGTCGAGGCCAGGTAGGCGCCCAGGATGGCCGCGAAAGCGTACACCACGGTGCCCAGATAGGGAGTGAACTGCCTGATCCAAACGACTTCCATGCCCAGGCTGGTTAATCCGGTGAGGAACAGCAGAACTAGCGGCGTGCTGGTTCTGCGAGTGGGAACATCGATCGCTTCCTTAGCCTCCATCTCTGGGGCTCCAGACTTCTCCGCCGAACGACCCAGGCTGAGCGCCATCGCCGACAGCGCCAGCAATCCGTTCAGCGCCGCGCCGACTTTCAACGTGCCTTTGAAGCCGTAAAGCTCGATCAGCAGCAACGGCACAATCGCTCCGGCCACCGCACCCAGCACGTTGGCCAGGTAGAGGTAGCTGAAAGACCTCTCCGAATCTCCGGCGACGCGCCTTCTCCGAATGGCCAGCATGGCCAGCGGTATGGTCGCACCCATGCAGGCGCACCACGGAACGAGAGTCAGAGCAAGACAGATACCGGAGCCGAGATAGTAGGCCCAGGAGGAGGACACGGCCATTTGCTCCAGCAGTTTTCGCCCCCCCAGGAACTGGTACGGAACCAGCAAAGCTGACGTGCCGATCAGCAGTTCCGCCAGCGCATAGAATCGCAGGGCTGGCGTTCGGATTCGGCTGTCATACTTGCGGATCAGGCGCCCGCTTCCCCACGAACCCAGTCCCAGGCCCGCCATGAACATGGAAATCACGATCGAGGTCAGGGCGGTGGTGACTCCGAACTGGGCCATGGCCAGCCGGAGCCACAAGATTTCGTAGAGGATGCCGCAGAATCCGGAAACGAGAAAGAAGATGAAGAACCAGAACATGAGGAAGTCTCTCGGGCGCGTCTGCCCGCTCAAAGCAAGTCTTTTTCGCTTCCGATATTCACTTCTTCAGTGTCGCGGTCCAGTTGGTGGTCAAGATCAGTGGAGAGGCGTAGGGTTCTCCAACCGGCAGGGCCATCAGCCAGCGCTTGTCCCTGTTCGTGCGGCTTGCGTCAGCGCCATTGCGGCTTACATCAGCGCCAGTAATACTTCCCATAGAGCGCCCTCCAAAAAGCAGCCGAGACTTACCCACTATGAAATTCGGGCCTTGGGTAGCGTATTCCACCGCAGCGAGCCTCGAATCGATGGTGTAGTAAAACAGTTCCTTGCCTGGCGGCCACAATGGTTGGACTCCACCGCCGGTAGTAACCTGCCATTTGCCTCCTGGCCCGGGGAATGGCACGACATAGATTTCGCCCCGACCCGATTCATCCGACTCGTAGGCCACCCATTTTCCATCGGGGGAGAACATTCCGTAAAAGTCAACCCCGGGAGTCTGGACCACCGGAAAGGGCTTGCGGTCTCCGAACATAGGCAGGGCCCAGATGTCGGTGGCCTTTGTTTTTTTGCCGACGTAGTCAAATAGAATGTACCGACCATCCGCAGACCAGCGGTCGGGTTCCTTGTCACCCTCATCGCCGAGTAGCAGTTGCTCGCTGCTGCCCCCTCCCACGGGCTTAACGTAAATGTCTTCCTGGCTGCCGCCGCGTTTGGAAGCAAAGGCGACCTGCTGACTATCGGGAGACCAGGCCGGATATGCATCATCCCCTTCGCCGAAGGTAAACGGACTGGCGGTGCCCTGGCTGAGGTCGTACAGCCAAAGCTTCTGATTTTTTTGTCCTGGCGGGGCCACTGTGACCATCGCGTACCTGCCATCGGGAGACAGATAAGGCGCAGACAAGTAACCTGGATCCCCGACCGTAGAAAGTGTCTTGCCCTCGGAATCCATCCAGGTGAGCTGTGACTGGGAGGCCTGTTGATACAACAACAACCCGTTGCCAGACACCGAGAAACTTGAGCCGGGGGATACTGACTCAGCAATACTTTGGGCGCTGCCGGTTGTGCTTAGAGCGCGCGCATCGAATGGCTGCGCCAGCAAAACACCTCCTCGCAGGAACAAGAGATATCCAGGCTCGACGTACTGCGCCGGACCGTTTTCACCTGGCAACAGCAGTTGAACCTGCCCAGTGGACAGGGTGACCGCGAAAATTCCGCCCGAGGCGCTGTTAGAGGTCACCAGGACATGCTTGCCATCGGGCAAGAAACTGGGCCAACGATAATCTGCCTGATCTTTTTCGGATACCGGAACCTTGACTGGAGTTCCACCTGAGGCCGAAATCTGGTAGAGCCCAAGGTGGCCTGCGGAAAAAACGATCACCCCTTCCCGGTTCCAGGCGCCCCAGTAGACAGACCAAGGCACGGTACTCAAGGCTTCGGCGTGCTCTCCTCCAGCGGCAGCAATTTTCCTGAGTTTTCCATCGGAGGAAAAGAAACCGACATATTGGCTGTCCGGGGACCAAAAGGGTGAGATTGCCCCGTCGGTTTCCACCATTGGTTGCGCGGTATCGCTGGATAAGCGGCGGATCCAGAATCTCCATTTCCCGTCTGCATCTGCCAGCGTCATTACTACCATTTGTCCATCGGGTGACAACGCGGCAGCCTGGCCTTGAACCAGGCTGCTGCCGGATGGAAGGTTGACCGCTACCCGCAGCACCGGTTGCGCGACCGGGCGCCGCAATAAAAAGCCAGCCAGAATTCCCAGGGCCAGCGCTGCCAGAACAAGCGCCCCCCAGCCCAGCAGCTTTCCGCGAGCCCGAGCTGCGACCGGGGCGGCAGCTCCGGACTGTGATCCGCTTTCCAGAATCCATCTGAGTTCACTGGCCAGGTCACCCGCGTTTTGCCAGCGTTCGTCGGGATCTTTGGCCAGGCATTTCTTGACCGCCCGCTCCAGACCGGCTGGAGCCAAAGGCGACAGAGTGGTCAGAGGCGGAGGCTCGGCGGTCATGATCGAGGCGACTACTTTTGCCGTTGACTTGCCTTCAAAGGCCCGCCGTCCGGTCACCATTTCGTAGAGCACGCATCCCAGGCCGAAGATGTCGCTGCGGGCATCCGCCTCCTGACCCTCCAGTTGTTCCGGAGCCATGTACTGGAATGTTCCCACCAGCGTGCCTTCGGTGGTCAAAGGGCTGTGGGTCATGGTGGCGGCGCCTGACGAGGCCACGCCTACGGCTCCGACGACGGGTTTGGCCAAGCCAAAGTCCAGCAGCTTGATGCCCGACTTGGTCAGCATCACGTTGTCAGGCTTGAGATCGCGATGGACCACGCCGTGGCGGTGGGCTTTATCCAACGCGTCCGCCATCTGCGCGCCATACTTCAGCACCTGGTCCGCGGGAAGCGGCCCCCGCCGGACACGCACGCCCAGAGTTTCGCCTTCCAGGTACTCCAGCACCAGGTAGTCGGCTCCTTCGTGCTTTCCAATGTCATACAGAACACAGATGTGAGGATGCGAGAGCTGGGAAATGGCGCGAGCCTCGCGCTCGAAACGTTCGCGGAGTTCAGGATTGCTGGAAAGATGGTCAGGCAGGACTTTGATGGCGACATCGCGGTTCAGTCGCGTATCGCGGGCGCGGTAAACTTCGCCCATCCCGCCGGCTCCAGCGGGCGCGACGATCTCGTAAGGGCCCAAGCGTGTGCCTGCAGCGAGAGGCATGGCAATCCCAATGGAGGCCGATTATACCTGCACTTTGCGCTAGAGGCTGAACGTTAGAGTCGTTAAAGTTGTCATCCCGAGCAACCTTTAGCTCGGGCAACGCGCGAGCAAAGATTGTCGAGGGACCTGGGTTTTGGCCGGCACAATGCCGCGTCTAGTTTTCCGCGCAAACCCAGGTCCCTCTCTTGCCTTCACCGCGCCAGCGCGGCTCGGGGCGGCGCTCGGGATGACAGTTAATTGCAGAGTGGTGCGCTCTAAGGCTTCGATTTTTCGAATCCCAGGCGGATTACTTCCACAGTATCTTCGGCTAATTTCAATCTGCTGACTTCGGCTGCCGTGCACCAGCGTACTTCGGCGGCATCGCCGGCGGCTTGCGCGTCTCCGGATACCCGGCGGCAGAGGAAATCGACCAGCACATAGTGATAGAGAGTGCGCTGCGCTTCATCGCGCAATACGCGGTCATACACGCCCAGGAGGTCGGCGGTTTCCACGGTGAGGCAGGTTTCTTCCCGCGCCTCGCGGATGGCGGCTTCGCGAAGGGTCTCTCCCAACTCCAGTACGCCCCCGGGGATGGACCATTCGCCAGCCAGCGGAGGATGCCCGCGCTTGACCATCAGTACGCGGCCGTGTTCGACGATAACTGCGCCGACGCCTACGAGCGGCGCATCGGGATATTCGCGCTTCGTCATTCTTCCAGAATAATGTGTTTAGAATAGCTTCGTGACCTTAGCAGAATACCAACGCAAACGCCGCTTTGAGGAAACCCCTGAGCCACCCCCTAAGCTGGAGAAGAAGTCCAAGCACCGTTTCGTGGTGCAGAAGCACCGCGCTACCCGGCTGCACTACGACTTTCGCCTGGAAATGGAAGGCGTGCTCAAATCGTGGGCTGTGCCCAAGGGACCGTCGCTCGATCCCGCTGATAAACGCCTGGCGATGCAAGTCGAGGATCATCCGGTTTCCTACTTCGATTTTGAGGGGACGATTCCTGAGGGAAACTATGGCGCGGGCACCGTGATGGTTTGGGATGTGGGCACGTGGGAGCCGCTTTCGCCTGAACCTGTAAAAGGAAAGTTCGTTCCCGGCACCGATGCGGAAGCATCGGCCATGCTGAAGAAGGGAGACTTCAAGATCCGGCTTCACGGCAAGAAGCTGAACGGGGATTTCGCCCTGATACACATGCGCTCGCGCCGTCCGGGGACGAAAGGCACGGAGTGGCTGCTGATCAAGAAACAGGATGACGCGGTGGTGAAAGGCTACGACATCGATCAGTACGATGAGTCGGCGCTTACCGGCCGCAGCATGGCCGACATCGCAGGCGATCAGGGGTCGGCGAAGTGGACCAGCAGCCGGCCCGCGTCCCGCGGCGGGGTGAAGGCGCCCTGGCTGGCAGATGCGATCGCCAAGTTTGACAGGAAGAGCAAGGCGGAACTAACCACAGGGGACACCGGGGATCACAAAGTAAAAAAAAAAGCAAAAACCGTAAAGATTAAACCGAAAAGCAATCCAGCAACCTCAGCAGAGAGCGACGTAACGAAAAATTCTTCCGCGTCCTCTGTGTCCTCTGTGGTTAAGGATTTGGACGGCGCCGTCAAACGGCCCATGCCTACCGCGATTCACCCCATGCTAGCCGCCTCTGTTGACGAGCCTTTCGACGATCCCGAGTGGCTATTTGAAATCAAGTGGGACGGCTACCGAGCCGTTGCGTTTATCACGAAGGGCAAAGTGCGACTGGTGTCGCGCAATCAGAACGACCTGACTGCCCAATATCCTGAGCTGCACAGTTTACCCGAATACGTTCGGGCAGAGACCGCGATTCTGGACGGTGAAATCGCCGCCCTCGATGAGCAAGGCCGCGCGTCGTTCAGCCTGATGCAGCAGCGCACGGGAATTCGGGAAGCAGGGCGGCGGACCGCGTCCCGCCGGGATATTCCCGTGTTGTATTACGTCTTCGATCTGCTCTATCTGGACGGCTACGATCTCCGCCGGGTTTCACTCGAGCAGCGCAAGAAGGTTTTGGCAGAGATCACGAACGCGACTGGTCCGCTCCGTTATTCCGATCATTTTGCCCAAGGCAAGGCGCTGTTCGACGTCGCCAGACAAAAAGGTCTGGAGGGGATTCTGGCCAAACGCCGGGACAGCGTCTACGAAGAACGCCGCACCCAGGCGTGGCTCAAAATCAAGATTACGCAGACCCTGGACTGCGTGATCGGCGGATATACCGACCCCGAGGGCAGCCGCATGTATTTCGGATCGATCGTGCTCGGCCTGTACGACAAGAAGGGTGATCTGGTTCATGTTGGCCAGGCCGGAACCGGCTTCGATCAGGCAATGCTGAAGCAGATCTGGCAAGTACTGAAGAAGCGAGAGACAAAGCACAGCCCTTTTCCGCACGGAGTAGAGGCGCTGCGAGAAGTCCACTGGGTAAAGCCTGAACTGGTGGCGGAAATCAAATTCTCGGAGTGGACACATGCGACCGCGGAGGGAGGCATGAAGCTGCGCGCTCCGGTTTTTCTTGGCCTGCGGGAAGATAAAGATCCGAAAGAGTGTGTTCTGGAGCATTTGGAGCCGTAGCGGACTTCAGCCACCAATTTCATTGTCATCCCGAGCGCCGTAACCGCGCGGCCACCCTTATCCAGTTTCAGTTTTCAGTTTTCAGTTTCCAGTTCGCAGTTGGAAACTGGAAACCAGAAAGCGGAACTCATTTGATGTCTTTCATTGCCAGCATCGATCCGTAGTCCCTGCCCGAGGGCTCGACGGCACGGACCACAATGCCTGCGAAAGCTTCGCGGAACTCGGGATATTTCGCGACCAGCGCCTTCATGACTACGGTGTTTTCCTGAAAGGCCCGGCCGGTATCGGAGACGTCAGCGGTCCGGTACTTCACTAACAGGTCGAAATCGCGGGCCACTGGGATTGGAAACAGGTCGGTGATCTTGTACGTCTTTGTGCCGGCCACCAGATCCAGCGGAGGCAAATCCGGCGGCTTCACCGTTTGCATTTCGTCATACAGCTTATCGGTCATCGCGGTAGCCATGAACGGCACCGGGACCAGGAGCTCGCGGGCTTCGCTGTAGTAGAACCAGGCATCTCGAATTTGCCCTTTGGCTTTGAACTCCCGCGCCCTATCGGCGAACCAGTTGCCGTCGTGACCCGCGATCTGGGCCGGCTTGGCATAGAAGCCGCCCAGCTTCCAGTCGTTCCCCTGCTGCTGCTGCAACACAAAAGATACGGTGTACGCACCCTGGGGAGATGCGACGTCGAGGATCGTGATCGCATAATTTCCCGGAGGGAGGTTCGGAATCTCGAAAACGGCGCTGTCCCGCGTCTGTCCCTGGGATCCAAAGACGCCACAAAGGAATTCCGCGCGCTCCAACGGGGCGGTTCCTTCCGCTTTGAGCAAGAACGGCGGACGCGGCGAGGCATGGGTTCCGGCCAGGTTCGCCTGGTTGTCGTGGACGGCGTTTTCAATGCCTGAAAAGTTTGCCGCCAGGCTGGGAATCGCATTTTGGCGCAGCGACGCTGCATCTCCGCGCGCGGCCATATCGTCAAAGCGCTGTGCTGTGGTCACCAGCGCCGAACGAGTGGCCTCATCCATATCGCTGGAGGTCAGGCAGGTTTGGGCGGAGGCAGCAATCGGGGATAAGCAGAGCACCAACACCGCCAGCCATCTTGCAGCGAGTCGTATAGGGCTAATGTTCCACCTCGATCTAATCTTAAACTGTCGGAGCCGAGCCTCGATACCTCGTATTTCCGTTCCCCGCCATTCGAGGCGATTGCACCGGATTGCGCCGTGTGCTACCGTCGCCCCTGTTCCCATTCCACGAGAGGGAGACCGTCCATGGCCCTAATCTTCCTTGCGATTCTGGTGGTCATCGTCATCCTGCTGATTGGGATGTACAACAGCCTGGTGCAGTTGCGTGTCCGCTGCGACAACGCCTGGTCGGACATCGACGTGCAACTCAAACGCCGTCACGACCTGATCCCCAATCTGGTCGAGACCGTCAAAGGCTACGCCGCCCACGAGAAGGGCACGTTCGAGAACATCGCCAAGTTCCGCTCGCAGGCCATGCAGGCCACGACTCCCGGGGACAAGGCCGAAGCCGAAAACCAACTCAGCGGCGCGCTGAAAAGCCTGTTCGCGGTGGCGGAAAACTATCCCCAGCTGAAGGCTTCAGAAGAGTTCACCCAACTGCAAGGCTCACTCAGCCAGACCGAGGACACGATTCAGAACGCTCGGCGCTACTACAACGCGGTAGTGCGTGATCTGAATACGAAGATCCAGTCTTTTCCGACCAATATTCTTGCCGGGATGTTCGGCTTCCAGCAGCGCCAGTTCTTTGAAGTGGCCGCAACCGACCGCGAACCAGTGGCGGTAAAGTTCTAGAAGATCAGTCACAGGATTTCAGCCGCGAAGCGGCGAAAGAATGCAGCCCACGGCGCAAGCGGTGGGTCCAGCGTGATAAAAGAAGGAGCCCCAACGGGGCGCGAGAACAACCTAGACCGATGTTGAAATCGTCAAACATGGGTTGTCATTCAGAGCAGGTTGAGCCCGCCACAAGTCTGCTTTCAAATGTCCATCACCGCAACAGCTGAAGCCGGCCACTACCAAACCCCGATTGCCTCGCTAGAGACTGCGCATGGGAGGGGCTCTTTCGCCGCTTTGGGGCTCGCTCCACTATTGCTCCTGACCCACGGCTTGCGCCGTGGGCTGCATTCTTTCGCCGGGTCGCGGCTGAAGACTGATGCCTTCCGACGACAACTGCTCTTGTTGGCTTGTTTTTTTGTTCTGACTGCTCCCCTGTTCGCCGAAAGCTGGCGCATCGCCAACTTCGAGGACACCATCTCCGTCAGCGCTGACGGTTCCACGCTGGTCAAGGAGCGCATCAACCTGGTGTTCGTAGGCACATGGCACGGTATTCATCGCACCATTCCCATCGAGTATCCCGGCCCGCGGGGCACGAACTACACGCTGTTTATGGCTGTCACCGGCGTCACCGACGGCGCTGGTCAGAAGCTGAAGTACGACTCCTCAACCTCCGGCGGTTATCGTGACTTGAAAATCTACATCCCCGATGCTGTCGACACCACCCGCACGGTGGAGATCGATTACATCGTCCGCAACGCCATCCGCTATTTCGAAGATCACGACGAGTTCTACTGGAACGTCACCGGTAACGACTGGCCTGTGCCCATCGATCACGCTGAGGCCCAGGTTTATTTGCCGGAGAGCGCGGCGGGGCGACTGCGTGCCCAGGCTTTTACCGGAGCCTACGGTTCGGCCCAGCGCGATGCCACTGCCGAAATCAATGGCGCGGACGTTTCTTTCGAGACCAGAAACCCGCTGCCCATGCGTGGCGGCATGACGATTGATATCTTCATTCCCAAAGGCATTCTGAAAGAACCGGGCGCGATCACGCGGGCGCTCTGGTTTCTGAGCAGCAACCCGATCGTGTTCTTGCCGCTCGTTACTCTCGCCGTGATGTTCGCGCTGTGGTGGTACAAAGGCCGTGATCCTGATCCGGGACGATCGGTTGCGCCCATGTACGAGCCGCCGCCGGGAATGTCGCCGGCCGAGGCGGGGACGCTGATCGATGACACTATTCATCCCCGCGATATTACCTCTACGATTGTGGACCTGGCTGTGCGCGGCTATCTGAAGATTGAAGAAACCGTAGACACGACTCTGTTGATCTTCCATTCCAAAGACTACGTTTTTCACCTGGTTAAACCGCAAACCGAATGGCAGGGACTGGCGCCGCATGAGCGTGTGATGCTGGAGAATATTTTCGCCGGCGGCCAGCAGACGCCACTGTCCAGTCTGAAGAACCGTTTCTACACTGCGATCCCAGTGATCAAGCAAGACATCAAGTCGGCACTCAAGAACAAGAAAATGTACCTCCTCGACCCTGACTCGGCCAATGCCTACAGCATTGGAGCCATACTGGTGATCGCCGCCCCATTCGCCCTCGCCCAGTACACCGGATACACGCAGTTGCTTAACTCCGTGCTTCTCTTGATCGGGTGCGGGGTTATTTCCGCGATCATCTGGTGGCTGTTCGCGCGCGAGATGTCGGCCAAAACGCTGGAGGGTGGCCGCACCCGGGTGGCGGTGCTGGGCTTCCAGGAATTTATGAACCGCGTGGATGCTGACCGGCTGAAACGCATGCCGCCGGATACGTTTGAAAAGTACTTGCCCTATGCGATGGCTCTCGGCGTGGAGCACCACTGGGCGCAGGCGTTTGCCGGAATCATCCAGAACCCGCCAACGTGGTACGTGTCGCCCAATGGAATGACGGGCTTCAACCCGATCTTCTTCTCAAGCTCGATGCACAATATGGCGTCGGATATGCACCAGGTGTTCGTCTCCGCGCCGCGATCGAGTTCCAGCGGCTCCGGCTTTGGAGGAGGCGGCGGAGGGGGTTTCTCGGGCGGCGGCTTCGGCGGGGGCGGCGGCAGCGCGTTTTGAGCAGCCACGTGTGGCTTGAGACTTTCTTTGCGTGCTTTGCGGGTCTTCTTTCTGTCCTCTGCGGTCGAGAGCTTTAAACCGCAAAGCACGCAAAGGTCGCGAAGAAAACCCAAGAGAATGGCGCTTAGCGGTTTCTGCGAAACACGTGTCTGGTGATCGTCGGCCAGAATTCGGCGAATGCGTTGCCGCCCATCCTGCCGACGAAGCCCAGAGCGGTGCGCAGGCAGGCATCGCCCACGCCCGATTCGCTGTCAGCCCGCCAGGTATTCGACAGAAAGTTGTTACCGGAAGTGCCGATGTACCGGGCATAGGCCGGAGCGAGGTTTCCGTCGGCCCGGCGCGCAACGAAGGTCATCACTACCACGTTCTTGATCCGTCCCTTTAAGGATCGGCCAGTGGCGGGGAAATACCGTGGATCTTCTCCCCACAGAGCGCCGGCTGACGCCTCCATTGCATTGCCGGTGGCGATGCCGGTGAACCGCATTCCATAGCGTTTGCCAAATCCCTCCCAATGCGGGCCGTATTCCTGGGGACGGTTTAAGCCGGTGCCAAAGCCGGCGGTGAACAGGCCGGCGGTCACGCTTTCCGGGCCGATCGTGCTCCTTGCAAACCATTGCAAGCGCTGACGGCTGGTGATCGGATGGTAGGGAACGGAACTATTCCCGAATGCTTTCGCGGGCTGCTCCGGAGATATCTGGCCGACGGCGCTGGCGGTTACAAGAAGCAGAACGGCGAATGCGTGTCCGAGGTTTAACTTCATAGGAGTTCTTGGTTGCCAAGAAGGCGACTAAGTTTGCTTGCAGAATCTCTCTGAACAAAGTGATGGCAAGAGAAATCGCCCCTGATGTGGACCCCGAAAAAGGTCCATCCCAAGTCGAAATTCCGCAACTTCAGGGGACAAACCAAGGACGGGAACGGCCGAATAGGGTCCAACAGCCTGAGGGGGAACCTAGTTCCTACCCTTGTCAGGGGCCTGTTCGGGCTTTTGCAGGGGGTGACTTCCGTGATATAACCGCGCAAGCAGATCGTTCTGGCTACATTCAGGAGATCCGGCATGGAGCTGGGTTTCGCAGGTGGAAATGGGCGGGAGCGAGGAGGTCTTGTGTCCGACGCGCGGACGGGGAAGCGATTTCCCCTGGAATTGCCGATCAAAATCCACAAGGCGGAAGAGGGCGGCGAGCACAGCGGGGTGACCGGAGACCTGAGCGCCGCCGGAGTGTACATCCGCTCCGACGCCGCGCTGGAATTGGGCTCAACCGTTGAGTTCGAAATTACCTTGCCGCCGGAGATGACCGGGGCCAAAGAAGGCGTGGTCATCCAGTGCCGGGGTCGTGTGGTCCGCACCGACGAGCCCGCGGGCAGTCCCACGGAGGCGCGCGGGGTGGCCTGCGTGATCGACTCCTACGATTTCGTTCGCCACTAGAGGCGAGGAGCTGAAGAGATGCTCAAATTGATTCTGGCCGACAATCAAGCAATCTTTCGCGCAGGAATCGCCAAAGTGCTGGCGGTCGAGGATGAAATGCGCATCGTGGCGCAGGCGCAAACCCAGGAGCAGATGTTCATGGCCCTGGACAAATTTCGCGCCGCGGTGCTGGTAGTCGCGGGCGGATTTCACTCCGATTTCCCAGGCATACTGCAAGCCGCACTTAAAGCAAAAACCCGGGTGGTGGTGCTGGCCGATACCGGCGAAAGCGCGCAGCGCTACATGGGCGCGGGAGCGCACGGCGTAGTCTATCGCAACGTAACCAGCGCCGCGCTGGTGGATTGCGTCCGCAAAGTAGCGCGCGGTGAGAACTGGGTGCAGGACATCGCGGTGCCCAGCGAACTGACCGAGAACGATATGGTAGGGCTGCGGGTGCGTGACCGTTTGACGGCCAAAGAGCTGCGCATCGTGGCGCTGATCGTGCAGGGTTACAAGAACAAGGAAATCGCCTCACAGCTCGGCACCACCGAGCAGGTGATCAAGAATTACCTGCGCAACGTGTACGACAAGATCGGAGTCTCCGACCGGCTGGAACTGGCGCTGTTTACCATCCACCACCGCATTCTGAACGAAGCGGCGGCAGCCACCGCGGCTGCGGCAACGCCGCAGGCGGGAGCCGGAGTCACGTCGTAGTTTTCTGTTTGCGAGAAGTGGCCGCCTGCGGGCGGCCTTTTTGTTCTCAGGCAATTCGCTTTTCTTGAGTTCTGCCAGCCTGGTTGCCACCAACCTAGTTGTTACCAGCGAAATTGTCGTTCGTAGGTTGGTATTCAGGATAGCTCTGTTCCCGTTGGCTGTCGTCCTCTGGTAGATTTTACAATCCCATTACTCTGGCTGTCCTGCTGGCCGATCTCGTGGACCGTGCAAATATTGGGATGATTCAGCGCGGAGGCCGCACGGGCTTCCCGCTGGAAGCGCTCGAGCGCAGCCGCATCGGAACCAAGTTCCGGAGGGAGAAACTTCAGGGCGACGTGCCGGCCCAGGGTCTCGTCTTGCGCCTCATAAACCACACCCATGCCTCCACCACCGAGTTTGTGCAGCACGCGGTAGTGGGAGACGCTTTGCCCGATCATGGATGATTGGAATTTGAGACCAGAGGCGGGAGCAGAATATTATGCGGCGGCACGCTGGTCAATGACCTGCCACCAGATCTACCACCGGGATCTGACACCAAGCGGCGGTTTGCAGCTCCCCATGCACATTAATCCCGAGCGCCGGTTCGCAGTTCCAATGTCATCCCGAGCGCCGCTCCGAGCCGCGCCTGCGCGGTGAGGACAAGAGAGGGACCGGGTTTGTGCGCACCTGTGAGCAGCGTTGTGCCGGCAAGAACCCAGGCCCCTCGCAATGGCTCGCGCGTCGCGCGAGCCAAAGCTTGCTCGGGACGACAGCTCTGACCTGATGACAGCTCTAACCTCGTGATGACAGTTTCATCAATGCGAAGGGAGTAGCCGCAAATTTGCCCGCGAACTATTCAGTCTGTTCTGATGCCCGCAATCGGTTTTTTGCGTTGGACTTTGCCGGACCCTACTGGCACAGTAGCAGTGTCCAATAGTTTGCGCGAAGCAGACTGCAACCGCAGGTGCTGCGAACTCTGAAGTTCGTTCCCTAACTCCTGTCGTCTTACGTTGTTCATTTCTGACCTCGTCGTCCCAACTTAAATCCACGCGAGCGACGCTTTTCGGCGCAGGCGCCGGTGTGTCTGCTCACGGCAACCTACAAAGGAGATCAGGTCATGAAATCGATTCGCAGTTCGTCGCTCTTGAAAGTGCTTGTCCTTGCCCTGGGAGTGTTGAGCGCGTCTGTTAGCAGCGCCCACGCGCAAACCGCAACCGGGAAGTTCACTCTTACCCACGAAACCCGCTGGGGAGGCGTACTTCTGTCTCCGGGAGACTACACGTTCTCTCTCGAGTCTCCGAGCTTGCCAGCGCCCATCATGGTCGCCAAGGTAGGCACTCCCGCGGTAGCGGTCGTGTTGCCGCAGGCGGTCTCTTCGGAAAGACTCACAGACACCAGCAGTCTGGTTCTCAGCCGAGATGCACGCGGAGAATCGTTCGTGAGCGGGTTGTACCTGGGAATTCTGGGCTTGAGGCTGCACTATGCAGAGCCCAAGATGCAGATGCGGGCGGCGGAAACAGCCAAGCTGGGCCCGCCCGCCGATTCACAAGCGGGCAGGTGAGGTGTGATGCGGAAGCGGACATGCTGTACCGCTTCCGCATTTTCATGTCTTGAAGTCCCGGCGCCGCGTCGTGCCCGAGTTGCCCGCGATTGTTCAATTCCTTCGCTTCAATTGGTTCGAGAGTTGCGTCGCAATTCATCGGTGACAACCACAGCTTCGGCCACTTCCCGCATTGATTTTCGCGTCTGCCGGCTCTGCCGCTGCAATGCCAGGTAGGCCTGCTCTTCATCAATCGAGAGGTCACGTTGAAGGATGCCTTTGGCGCGTTCCACGATTTTTCGCGTCTCCAGTTGCTGCGAAAGATGGGAATTCTCGGTCTCCAGCCGCGCCATCTCGATTTCAGCCCCCACCAGAAAACCGGCAGTCGAGATCAGCCGGATTTCCCGCTGGTTGTGCACGTGAGGACGCCTATGCTGCAGATTGATCACGCCCACCACGCGCCCGCGCGACATCAAGGGCACGGACAAAAATGCCTCATAGGTGTCTTCGGGCAACTCGTGGAAGAATTGGAAGCGAGGATCCTTCGGCAGCGTTTTTCGAGACCGCGACCGGTTCGCGATGTTCCGCCACCCAGCCGGTGATGCCTTCTCCCACGTGCAATTTCAGGCGGTCCACCACATCCGGGTGCGGATCTTTTGAAGCACGAAGCACAAGCTCTTCGTCCTCCAGGACATAAATCAAGCAGGAATCGCACTTCACCAGGGCCGATGCAAACTCGACAACCCGCGCGAGCACTTCGTGCACAGCGTCCGCGGAAGCCATTTGAGTGCCAAGTTCATGAAGAAAGTCTACAGAGGAATCGTCGATCGGAATTGAGGTAGCCATGCTTCAACCATTAGGAGACGATACCGAGGCTTGTCCAATTGCAATTTTCGATCACGGGGATAAAACCTTTTCGCGCACCTTAGCGGAATTAAATGAATCTTAGGTAGGGTTTGGATATTTACTTTGTTACAGAATTGTTACTAGACTTTTTCCTCGTTGAAACCAAAACAGGCTCCAAACGCTGCGCGGACGCGCCTCTTAAATCAGGTGTTTCAATTGATTCGGCCTGCACAACTCCATAGCCAGGAGCGCGCGCCTTAGTCTATAAAGTTGCATGAGGTCCGGAAATTGCGCCCTGTGCCATTTGTCGCGGGACCAATCTACGCCCTGATTTTTTGGGCCGCGCTAACGTTGTGGATCCTGCCAGAAGTGATCGCGTGGAGAGTAAAACGGGCAACCAGTTCCGCGAAGCCCCAGGATAAAGGCTCTCTCACTCTCATTGCGCTGCTATGGTGGACCGGAATCGCACTGGACTTTTTACTCTCCTTCTTTCTGCCGCAAGCCGCCATCGCATGGAAACGGACCTCGGTGTTCTTTATCGGCATCACCGCCATGCTGATTGGAGTCGCCCTTCGATGGTACTCGGCGGGAATTCTGGGAGAATATTTTACGTTCGATATCGCGATACATGGGGGCCAGGTCCTCATTGAGAAAGGACCGTATCGCTATGTCCGTCACCCCTCCTACACTGGTGCGCTTTTGACTTTGTTCGGATTCGGTCTGGCGCTTGGAAATTGGGCGGGGCTGGCCGCGGCTGTCATCGGCTTGGGTGCCGCCTATTGTTATCGCATCCCCATCGAGGAAGCTGCGCTTACCGCGGCCCTTGGCGATCCATACAAGCAATACGTGGAGCGAACGTGGCGTCTCGTGCCGTTCTTGTTTTAGAGTCGGCCGGCCGCACGCCCCACGGTTGAAAGGGACACATGATTTCGAGACGCGAATTGATTGCCGGCTCAGTTGCCCTCGCCGTCTCGAACACTTCAGCAACGTTACGACCAGACTCCGGATCGACCCTTGTCGTCAACGACATTCATTCCCAGCTTAATTCCACCCGGGTGCAGGCAATTCTGCAGCCGCGATCTCTTGAAGAGGTGCAGACCATAGTTCGCACTGCCCGGAAGAACCGGAAGATCATTTCAGTGGCGGGCGGGCGACACGCGATGGGAGGGCAGCAATTTGGTACTGACAGCTTGTTGATCGATATCAGAAAGCTGAATCGAGTGCTCCATCTGGATCGTCAGCGCGGAATCCTGGAGGTGGAATCCGGGATTGAGTGGCCTGAGTTAATTGAACGCTATCTCACACTGCAAGACCACGACCGCCAGCCATACCGCCAGACATGGGGAATAGCCCAAAAACAAACCGGCGCCGACCGACTGACCATAGCTGGAACGATAGCTGCAAATGCGCATGGGCGCGGACTGGCGATGAAGCCATTCGTCAGTGACGTCGAATCCTTCGTCCTCGTTGATGCAACGGGGACGGCGCGCACCTGCAGCCGAACCGAGAATCCTGAATTATTCCGGCTGGTTGTCGGCGGGTACGGCTTGTTTGGAATCGTCACCTCCGCGAGATTGCGCCTGGTGCCCAGAAGGAAGGTTGAACGACTGGTTGAAATCCGTACTGTGGACGATCTGATGACGGCATTCGACAAGCGGGTGTCTGACGGATTTCAATATGGCGATTTTCAATTCTCAATCGAGCGCGAGTCTGAAGATTTCCTGCACAAAGGCGTTTTCTCCTGCTACCGCCCCGTTCCGGTGGAGACCCCGATGGCGCCCACTCAAAAGCAATTATCCGATGAAAGCTGGAGGCAACTGCTGTATCTTGCACACACCAATCAAAAACGGGCGTTCGAAATATATGCCGACTACTACCTTTCGACGAACGGGCAGGTGTATTGGTCAGACACTCACCAGTTGAGCATTTACCCCGACAACTATCACCGCGAAATCGATCAGAAGCTTCACGCACCCTATCCCGCCACTGAAATCATCACCGAGATCAACGTCCCACGATCCACACTCAAAGGTTTTTTCGACGAAGTCCGGGACGATTTCCGCAAAAATAATGTGGAGTTGATCTATGGCACGGTCCGCCTTATCGAGCGCGATGAAGATACCTTCCTGCGGTGGGCAAGGCAACCCTACGCTTGCGTCATCTTCAATCTACACACGGTTCATAACCCCGAGGGACTTCAGCGTTCAGCCGACGCCTTCCGAAGACTCATCGATATGGCAGCAACGCGGGGAGGAACTTATTACTTGACGTACCACCGCTATGCCTCCCGCAAGCAGGTTGAAGGCTGCTATCCCCAGTTCGCAGAGTTTCTCGAGTTAAAGAGGAAGTACGACCCTGAGGAGCAGCTCCAAAGCGACTGGTATCGGCACTACAGAACCATGTTCGCGAATCACGCTTGACTCGCATGTTCGCAAGTGCTTCGCGATATATCTCGGCGTCGCCCGCTGCGGGCGGGACGCCCGCAGGACAGCCGCCGGGACGGCGGCGCTACATTCAAATCTAGATCTTCTCGCCGACGGCCTTGCCCTGCGTAAACAAATACAAATAATCCGGGCCACCCGATTTCGAATCCGTCCCTGACATATTGAATCCGCCGAAAGGATGCGCGCCGACCGTAGCGCCGGTGCATTTGCGGTTGATGTAAAGATTGCCCACGTGGAACTCGCGAATCGCGCGTTCGATCTTCTCCCGAGTTCCCGTATACACCGCGCCGGTCAGGCCAAATTCGGTATCGTTGGCGATCTCAAGCGCGTGGTCGTAATTCTTTGACTTGATCACGGCGAGCAAAGGGCCGAAAACTTCTTCCTGCTCCAGGCGCGACTTGGCAGGAATGTCGGCGATGACCGTGGGCTGCAGAAAATATCCTTCGCCGGCGTTCTTCGCCGGACCGCCGCCGGTGATAACGCGGCCGTCTTTTTTTCCGACTTCGATGTAATCAAGAATGGACTTCATGGAGCCTTCGTTGATCACCGCGCCCATGTTGGCATTCTCCGCGGGATCGCCGACGGTGATTTTTTCCACGCGCGCTTTCAGCTTCTCCAAAAATATGTCGTAGATGCGCTCGTCGACGATAGCGCGGGAGCAGGCCGAACACTTCTGGCCCTGGAAACCGAATGCGGCCTGGGCCACGCCTTCGACGGCGGTGTCAACATCCGCGTCTGCGTCCACGATGATGGCGTCCTTGCCGCCCATCTCGAGAATCGTGCGCTTGATCCAGATCTGTCCGGTTCCCTGCGTGGCCGCGCTCTTGTTGATGTCGAGGCCAACTTCGCGGGAGCCGGTGAAAGCGATGTAGCGGGTCTTGGGATGCGCCACCACCGCGTTGCCGAAACTCGCGCCAGCGCCGGGACAGAAGTTCACCACACCTTCCGGCATACCGCATTCTTCCAGCAACTCCACGAACTTTGCTGCAATCGTGGGAGAGTCACTCGAGGGCTTTAGGATGACCGTGTTCCCGCTGACGATGGAAGCCAGCGTCATGCCGGCCATAATCGCGCAGGGAAAATTCCACGGCGGGATCACCGCGCCCACGCCCAGCGGAATGTACATAAGCGTGTCGCGCTCTCCGGGCATCTGCACCGGAAGTTCGGTTCGGGCCAGTCGCAGGGCTTCGCGGGAATAGTATTCGCAGAAGTCGATGGTTTCGGCGATATCGGCGTCGGCCTCCGCCCAGTTCTTGCTGACTTCGAAGACCAGCCAGGCACAGAATTCGAATTTGCGCTCGCGCATCAGATCGCCAACGCGGAAGAGCAGGCTGGCGCGCTCTTCGGCCGAAGTGCGGCTCCAACCGGCAAAGGCTTCGAGGGCCGCCTGCATGGCGGGCTCAACGTGCTCTTTCCCTGCTTTTTGGTGCAATCCGACGATTTGCGAAGGCTTGGCTGGATTGATGGACTTGATCTTGTCCTTGGTCTGGACTCGCTTCCCGCCAATGATCAAGTCATACTCCCGGCCCAGTTGGCCACGCACTTTTTCGATGGCCGCGCGCATCTCACGCGCATTTTCCGGCTTGGTGAAATCGGTGAGCGGCTCGTTTACGAACGGGCCTTCGTGCAGACGTGTTTGTGGGCGGGTTGGAGCTTCAACGGTTGCCATCATTGCACCTCAGAGAATATCGATGATCGCGGGGATGGAAAAGAACCTTTCCAATTGTAGCACCGGAAAAGCGAAGAACTGCCGGGCTTCGGCCCGGCCAGGCGGGCGTGGCGGCCCGCCCCTACATGTTTTCGGCAGGCTACGGGACTTTCACGGACTCGGGGTGCACTTCCGGCGGCTTGTAGCTCATGGCCGCGGTGCGCTCCAGCTTGTCCCAGGCGAATTGCCGGCCTTCGGCGGCGCGCTTCAGCGTCTTCAACAACACCAGCGAGAACAGCTGCCGATAGGCGAAGCGTTGCAACCAGACCTGGCTGAGCAGCCATGGATCCTCGGGCGCGTCCGGGCGGCGGCGTTCCAGCGCGAAAGCAATGGCGGAAGCCAGGAAGTCCATCACCAGGAAAGCCATAAAGAAAATAAAGAGGCGTTGAAAGCTGGCAGGGTCGGTGGACTCCGGGTGATAGGACTTCTGCACGAAATACCAAATCGCGCCCACGAAAAACATGATGTCAATGAATGGAGAGACCAGCGGCAGTAGAACCTGAAAGATGGCAATGTTGGGCAGCGCGATCCAGCCCAGCACGCCTTCGCGTGCAAACGCAATACGATGCTTCCACAACGACTGCAGGATGCCGAACGACCAGCGAAAGCGCTGCCGCATCAGTCCGCGCGCGTTCACCGGGGCCTCGGTGTAAGCCAACGCCAGATCTTCGTATTCGACCCGATAGCCCCTCTGCAGCAGAGCCATGGTCAGGTCGGCATCCTCCGCCACGGTGTCGGTATGAAAGCCACCTGCTTCGCGCACTGCGGAGACCCGCCACGCACCGATCGCGCCCGGCACCACACTGACCGCGCCCATCGTGTTCAGCGCGCGGCGTTCAAAGTTCTGGCTGGTGATGTATTCCAGCGCCTGCCAGCGTGTCCACAGGTTCACGCGGTTGCCCACTTTGGCGTTGCCTGCAATCGCGCCCACCTTGGGATTCAGAAAATGAGGCACGAGACGGGAAATCGCGTCGGAGGCAACAACCGTATCGGCGTCAATGCCGACAAAAATCTCCTCATCGTGCAGGTGCTCCAGACCGAAATTGAGCGCGTCCGCCTTGCCCGAATTCGGTTTGGTAAGGATCAGGACTTTGCCCAGCGCTTCTTCCCGGGCAAATGCGGCCTGCGCGACTTCGAGCGTCTTGTCGCTGGATCCGTCGTCAATCACGATGACGCGCAAGTTGGGATAGGTCGAGGCCAGCGCGGCACGAATGGTCCGCTCGATGACTTTCTCTTCGTTGTAAGCAGGAATCAGCACCGCGACCTGGGGAAGATACGACTCCGCCTCTTGCGGACTTCCATAGCGCCGTGGCCAGAGCCGGTCGTAAATGGCGAACGCTCCAATGAATAGCAAGCGTCCAGTCATGAGCACATCGCCCACGAAGAATATCCAGGTAATGACGTTGAACGCCAGCGGAAACAGGCCGAAGCCAAACAGGTTCAGGGTTGCGACCCAGCGCTGGTTGGACGGAATCGGGGGCATGACGTCGGCCTGCGTCTTGCCCAGCAATTCGTGCAGCGGAACAATCCGCAGCCCTTTCTCCCGTACGCCGGCGATGATTTTGGGCAGAGCCAGGACGGTTTGCTCGCGATCGCCTCCGCCATCGTGCAACAGGATGATGTTGCCGCAACGCGTATCGTTCTGCGCGCAGGGCGGGAGATGGCCCAGGACGTCGGCAGCGATCTCATCAGCGCTGCTGCGGCGTGGAGTGTCGCGCCAGTCGCTGGGATCGATCTTGTCGCCCACGGTGATGTAGCCCATGTCCTGCGTGATCTCGAGCGGACGAACCTGATCTTCGGTGTCGGGCTCGGCGTCGATCGAGTAAGGAGGACGGAACAGAATGGTGCGTATGCCCAGAAGGCTGGCGAAAAGCTGCTCGGTAAGATTGAGTTCAACCGCCCGCATGAAACCGCGGGAGATATTGCTGATGTCGGGATGGGTAAAGGTGTGGTTCCCGATTTCGTGTCCCTCGCGGTAGATGCGCTTGGTCACGTCGGAAAACTTGTCGGCCTGAATGCCGATCAGGAAAAATGCCGCGGGCGCCTGGTCGCGCTTGAGCACATCCAGGATTTTTGGTGTCCATTCCGGATCCGGGCCATCGTCGAAAGTGATGGCGACCTTGTCCGGGCTGAATCCGTAGCGCGCCACCCGGTAGGGCTCGGGCAGCGGAGTCGAGGTTTTGATCCGTAATCAGGCCGGTGGCCTGATCCAGCGTAATCGACCGCTGTCCGTTGGCGGGCCGGGCCTCGATGCGCAGGATCTCGCCCTCGCCTTCCATGTCCACATCCTGGCCCGGAGGCACATCTTTCAACTTTTCCTCCGCGCCCGCCTCGCCTGGCACGTCCCAGACCCGCCACAGCGAACGGTCTTCGGAACCCAGGCGCCATAGCGCGAACGTCTTGATGCCCAGGGCCTGCGCGGCCCGCATCTCGTTAAGCGCAGTTACCGCGTCGAGAAACCAGATGTCATGCTGCAGGTTGTGCTCGTCGAGGTAGCTGACGTGAGGATTGAGACTGTCGCCGTCAAAATCCACGTCCGCTTCCGAGTCACGCGCAGTCAACCACGCATCCTGAACGGAAACGTTGATGTCCTTCACTCCCGGCGGCAACGATCCGTGCTTGGGCCTCTTCACCCAGTCATAACCGTAGTTGCCGATGGCCGAGATCAGCTTTTCCTTCGGGATTACTTTGACCGCAGCTTTGAGATTGTCGGTAAACCAGTCCTGTGAAGCCACCGGCCCGGCTAGTCCGGGCGCCGGATAATGCTCGTCATAGTTCATGAGCACAACCCCGTCGACGTGAGCGGCGGTGGCGGCGTAGTTGTAGTCGGTGTTACGTGCCTGCACACTGACATAGAGCTTCATGCCCTTGGCATGCAAGTCGTCGGACAGTTCCTGCAGCAGGGTCAGGTAGCCGGCTTGTCCCTTCCTGGAAAAAGTCTCGAAGTCAATCATCAGACCGCGATACTTGTCGGTACCGAGGAAGGTAGCAACCTCCTGCCGCAAGCGGGCGCGGGCGTCGGTATCGTTCAGCAGGGCGGTAATGTCCACCCAGTCGTCCCGTCAAAATTGTTGATCATGGGAAAGACTTCCATGCCGGTGTCTTCCGACTTCAGAAAGGGCATGACCTTGTCGTCGACGGGATGGATGCCGGCCCCTTGTACCACATCGAAGAACTTGTTGGTTTGTTCGTCGATGCCTTGCAGGCGGCCGTCAGGCGTGATGGCATGGAGCCAGTCGGGAAAGAGCAAGTCGATCTGCCGGGCGTATTGGCGCAAGGAAGAAAAACTGGCGGCATCGTAAGGCACGTAATATGCCGCGCGGATGCCTTCTTCGGCGTTCAGCTTTACCTGGGAGGGCGCCGACCTGGATTTCCGGTGGCCGCGGTGCACTGTCGCCAATCTTCGTCGCTCTTTCGCTTTTTCCTTTTCTTTTTCCTTCAGTGCATGATACGGGCGCTTTTGGGCGGGGAGGAGCAGGTCGGGCAAAGGCTCGTCGCGTAGGGCCGTGTAAGCAAAGAAAACGATCAGCAGCGTGATGCACAAGCCGACCAGATCGAAGGCCAGCCGTATCCGCTTCCAGCGAGCTTTTAGGGGGTCGTAAAAAACGGGTTGCGCCATGAAAATTGTTGTCTCTCCATCCTAAGCTGAGGTGTAAAGACGGTCAAACCTGGGCACGAGTCCGCTTTGCGGTCTTTGCGAACTTTGTGGACAAATTCTTAAACCGCGAAGGTCGCAAAGGCCGCGAAGAACAGCTCACTGATGGCGCGCGACGCCCCTGGTTTACTGCGGTATATTCTTAAGGTGCGCCAACTGGTGCGCCAACACCTTCGCTTCTTTCTGTACCTCACCCTGGCAGCGGTCGGGCTGCGCCTGCTTTTCATCTTTCGCTTCCCCGGAGTGACCACCGATTCCTTCGTCTACGGCGATATCGCCAAGAACTGGCTGCGCCACGGAATTTATGGCCTGAGCGGGCCGGACGCGATTTCTCCTACCTACATCCGCTTGCCGGGATATCCCGCGTTTCTGGCTGCAGTCTTTGCCATTTTTGGCATGGAGCTTTACCGCGCGGTGCTGGTGCTCCAGATGTTCGTGGATGTCGGCACCTGCTTTCTGATCGCTGACATGGCGCGGCGCCTGCTTTCCCCCCGCGCGGCAAAAGCCGCGTTTCTGTTGGCGGCCCTGTGCCCGTTTCTGGCAAGTTATGCGGCCGCAGCACTTACCGAGACATTGGAAATTTTCTTCACTGCTTTGGCTCTGGATTTTGCCATCGCCGGGCTGATGTCTCCACGGGGAGTGCGCACGTGGATCGGCTGTGGAGTCGCGATCGGCGGCGCGATTCTCCTGCGTCCCGATGGCGGGTTACTGCTGATGGCGCTTGAGTTTTATTTGATGGTTCGGCTGTTGCGTTTATGGGCAAACAAAACGCGGACGGGGGCGCCCGCGCCACATGGGCTTTCTGCGACTTACCTTCTGAAGGCTGGATTGGTTGTTGCTTTCGTCTCTTTGGCTCCGCTGGTGCCGTGGGCTCTACGCAATCTTCACACCCTGCATCGCTTTCAGCCGCTGGCACCGCGTTACGCTAACCAGCAAGATGAGTTTGTCCCTGCCGGATTCAATCGCTGGACGAAGACCTGGATCGTCGACTACGTTTCAGTCGAGGAAGTCTACTGGCCGGTGCCGGGAGACAGCATGGATGCCGCCAAACTTCCCGCTCGCGCTTTCGATTCCGAAGCGCAACGCCAGCAAACAGCGCAGTTGCTGGCGGACTATAACGACATCCTTCATGTCACTCCGGAGTTGGACGCCCGCTTCGCCGCCCTGGCCGAGCACCGCATCCGGGATGCGCCGCTGCGCTTCTACTTATGGCTGCCCTTTCTGCGTATCGCCGACATGTGGCTGCGCCCGCGGACCGAGACTCTGCCTTCTGACAGTCGCTGGTGGGAATTTAACGACGACCCCAAGTGGTCAGCGCTGGCGGTGGCCCTCGGAATCGTTGGCCTGTTCTACGTCGGCATGGCTGCTGCCGGGTTGATGCGAGGCCGGGCGATCCCGCTCGTGGGTCTGCTGCTCACGTTTGTGATTTTGCGATCCATTTTCCTGGGTACACTGGAAAATCCCGAGCCCCGCTATACGCTGGAGTGCTATCCGGCGATCATCATTTTCGCAAGTATTGTCTTTCGGTAGCTAAGTGAACGATGGAGAGACGGGCGCTCCGCCGACACTGTTCATTGAGGAGCGCTCAGCTTTTGCGCGGCCGCACGTTCATTCTTGGCGTCGTCGAGGCGGCCTAGCTGCGTGTAGGCATCGGCCAGAAAGAGATGGGCTTCCCTCGAGTCGGGCTGGATTTGAGTGGCCTTTTCCAGATTGTTGAGCCCTCCCAAGGGATTGCCTTGCAAGGATAGAATCCGCCCGCGCAGCAGATTGGCTCGGTAGTGATCGGGACTGATCCCCAACGTGCTGTCGAGTTCCGTCATGGCGTCGGGGACGCGATCGATGCGTGCATACACGGCCGCGAGTGAGAAGTGGGCATCGGCCCAGCGCGGAGCCCGCGCCACCGCAGCCTCGAACTCGGGGGCAGCCCCTTTCCAGTCGCCGGTTTCAAATAACGCCAGCCCCAACTCATAGTGGCCCATGCCATTGTCCGGCTGTTGCGCCACAACTTTCTGCAAGGGCGCGATCGCTTTGTCGAAGTGCTTCAGACGCGCCTGGGCCATGCCGTACTGCATGTTCGCCGCCGGCATATCGGGTTGGACTGCGAGCGCCCGCTCCAATAGCGGGATGGCCCGGTCGTAGTTCGCATCTTCCACATCCAACATGGCGTCGTGCAACAGGTTGCTGATTTCGATTCGCTTCTTGGGGTCGAGTCCAGAGAGTTTATTGTCATCCTTTGCCGGAGTCGCGTCCGAACCCACATACCCGAGCGCCTGCAGCTTTTGCATTTTCTCCGCATCGGGCTTGCCTAGATCGAGCAGAGTCTGGCTGGTCTTGCTGCGAAAGTCCACGAGCTGGGAAGCCAGTGTGTCGGTGACCGCCTGCGAAGTGGCGGCAAGGTTGTGGTTCGCGTCCGGATCGCTCCCCTGGTTGTAAAGCTCTCGCTCGGGCGCCTGGATGTATAGATATTTTCCAGTGCGCAGAGCGCGCAGCGCGCTCCAGCCAAAAGCTCGATGAGGATAGTCGGTTTCAGCGTAAGCCGGACGGTCTTCCGGCGACGTGTCAGTGTTCTTGTTGACTCCCGCCTTGCCGGATTCGAGCAGAGCTTGCCCCTGCATCTCCGATGGCGGCATCATGCCGGCGGAGCTCAAAATCGTCGGCGCAACGTCCACCAGGCCGGCGCGAGTTTCTACGCGCCGTCCCGCCTCACGATTGAGTGGCAGCTTGATCAGCAAAGGAACGTGAAGGGTTTCGTCGTAGAGAAACACTCCGTGCGTGTTCTCACCGTGCGCCCCCAGCGACTCGCCGTGATCCGCCATCACCGCAATCAGGGTTTCGTCGTAGAGGCCGTGCTTGCGCAGCGCGTCCAGCAATTTACCGACGCAGGCGTCCGCATAAGCGATTTCTCCGTCGTAGGGCTGCGCGGCGTAGCGCTCCTTGAATGGCGAAGGTGGGTCGTAAGGGTCATGAGCGTCGTACAAATGCACCCACAGGAAGAACGGTCCATTGGGCACCTGACTGAGCCATCCCAGGGCGTGATCCACTACCACCGCAGCGCGGCGCTCGATCGTCTGGTAGCGGTCAGCACCCTGGCGGCGCAGTCGAAAACCCGCGTCATACACGTCGAAGCCTCGATCAAACCCAGGCGCAGTGCCGTCCAGGGGATCAAGAACCAGCGATCCTACGAACGCTCCAGTCTGGTACCCGTGGTGATGCAATATGTCCGGCAGATAGGGGAGATTGGCAGAGAGAGGAACGCCAAAGTCATTCACATGGTTAAACTGCGGATAAGTCCCGGTAAGAATGGTCGTGTGGGAAGCGGTGGTGAGCGGAACGTGAGAATAAGCGTGGGTGAAAACGACTCCCTGCTGTGCCACCGCATCCAGGTTCGGTGTCAGTCCGCGTTTCGATCCCAGGAAGCCCATGCGATCGGCGCGAGTGGTGTCCAGTGTGATCAGGATGACGTTGGGATACTGTGACACACTCCGGCGCGGCAAAGCCTTCGGACGCTGGGCGGGCGCGCTGGTGATCGCAAGCAAGAGAAACGGCAGGAAGGATAAAACGCGGCGCCGGACTGCCATAGAAATGAAAAAGGGAGTCTACCATACGGAGACTGCTCTGAAGGCGCAGGAAAGCACGCGTAGGGCAAAGCAGGCAGCGGATGGAACAGGCCTTCAGGCCTGCATACACATGCTGTGTTGCGATGGGCTTCGGCCCCTGAATTACCTCAGCGGCTGAAGCCGCAACCCGCTGTTTTTCTTATTGCAGCGCTAAAGCGCTGCTCCATCCACAATCGTAATCCGCAGCCCTTCATCAGTCCCGATTTTCCAGTCCTGATTTTCCAGCCTAAAACGTGAACTTCAGACTGAAGTTCATGTTTCTAGGTCCGCCCTGGGCAATTACCGGATTGCCGGCGTTTACGTCCGACGTCTTCACGATAGTTCCGAAGGCGTGCTCGGCTGGATCGCATGCGCCGTTAGACAGCACGTTGGTGCAGGTGCCCAAAAACAGGTTGTCCGGAAGGTAGTGAAAATTGCCGTGGTTAAAGAGGTTGTACACCTCCCAGCGAAGTTCCACGCTCAACCTCTCGGTGATCTTGGTGCTCTTGAACAGAGACATGTCCCATTGACTGAGCCCGGGGCCGGTCAACTGGTTGCGATTGGAGTTGCCCACGGCGCCATCGCAGGGAAAATAAAAAGGAGAAAGCGGTAAGCCCCCTGAAGTGTTGCCGCAGGGATCAGCCTGCCCCGGCTGAGTGTATGTCTCGATGACATACTGGTCCGGATTGCGCGTGTTGTAGCGCACCGGACTGCCATCCCAGGCGGCGCGAATGCTGTTGCCAACCAGGCCTTGCCCTGAGCCCTCGCTGCTTCCATTTAGGACCGCGGAAAATGGGCGCCCGGAGAGCGCGGTGTACACGGTACTGAGCCCCCAACCGCCTCCCAGGCGTTGGCCCAAGTGGGGTATCGTCGGGATCTGATATACGCCGCTGATGTTGAAGTTCAGACGCACATCGTGGTCGCATAGTCCGCGAGAGTCGCGGAAATCGGGAGTCGCCAGGGCGGTGCTGCCCACCGGGTTGGAGTTGTTGATTTGAGGATAATCGCCAAAACCCCCGCGGTTCACCGAATTGTAGTCGTAGCATTTGCTCCAGGTCAGGTTGTACTCGGTGTCCAATCCGTGAAAGCTCCGCTGGTTAAAGGACGCCTGCATACTGTCATACTGCGAAATTCCCTGGTTGGACGCCTGGATAATGTGCCTCAGGTCTGGAAAGGAAGCTGCCAGAGGCCGGAAAGGGTCGCAATCGCTTTCACTCAGGCAGGCTGTGCCGATCGGAGAAGCGTTTATGTCGCTATAAATAACCAAATCCCGACCGCGCTGGCCGGAGTAGGTAAGGGTCAGCACGTTGTTGCGGAAAACCTCGTTCTGCAAGCTCAGGTTGAAGTTGTGATACCTCGGGGTCTTGAAATTTTGGACGACGGAGAACGCACTGAAAGGAGGATTGCCGGTCTGACTGGTACCAAACAGGGGCCCAGCTACTGCCGAGTCGAAGCAGATGTAGGAGCCGACACCCGTACTCGGGTCGTAGCAACCACTTCCCAGAACATTGTCCGAGGCTGTCAGGATTGCATCATTCGGGGCGGTATTAGTCTGACTGATGACGCCAAGATTTATCTGATCGAACACTCCGGTGAAGGCGTGGGCAAAGGTGTAGGGCGACGCCAGCGTCCCGAAATTGGGGACGTCGTAGGTAAGCGAGTAGCCGGCGCGCAGCGCCATTTTGCCGTTGCCGCGAACATCCCACGAAAATCCGACGTGCGGACCGAAATCGCGATAATCCACGTTGTGGATTGCAGTCGATTCCTGTCCGACCTGGGCGAAGCCTGGTCCCGGCGGTGGAATGAAAACCGACTCGCGGTTATCTTTGTCGCGCATGGTTCCGTTGATCTCGTAACGCAGACCGTAATTCAGCGTCAAGCGGGGCTTTATCTTCCAGTCGTCCTGCGCGTAAAAGCCGACTGAGTTCTGCGTGATGTGACGATGGGTATCGCCAAACGTTCTGTCCGCCAGGTCCGCCTTGCCCAACAGCAATTCTTCGACATCGCCCGCGACTCCGGGTAGATACGTGCCGTAGCCGGTGTAATTCTGGAAATAGCCCGCCGTGATTCCGGTACGGGCATTATTGCGGATGCTGTTGGTATAGGCGCGCTGGAAGTTCCCGCCCATCTTCATGGTGTGGTTGCCCTTCACCCAGGAGAAATGTTCAGACCAGTCGACGGTCTGGTCGGGCCGGGTGACCAGCGGATAGCCTTGCACGCCGCCAATGTAGCCGCCGTACCCCAGGTGATACAGATCGACATAAGGCACGCCGAAGTCGGCCGAACCCAATGGACCAGTATCAATACCCAGGCTCTTGGGATCGATTTTGTTATTTACGTCGATCAACTGGGAGAAGCGGGTGTAGCCGAGCCGGCTCTCCAGAATCTTGTTGTTGCTCACGGTCCAGGTCCAGCTCACGCCTCCTAATTGGGCGCGCGACGCGGCCTTAGAGTTGAAAAGACTCGAGGGATTGCTCCCGCCTGCCTGGAGCCCGGCAAAAGGTGGGCCGCTCTGCAAACTGTCTCCCATCAAATACCGCACCGCGATGGCGTTGTGCTGGCCCAGCTTGTAATCGAATTTCACGCCAAACTCGTTGCTGCTGGCAGTGGTAGGAATCTGCTGAATCAGGATGCCGTTGGGTGTGATGGGGAAGTAATTCAGGAGCGTTTGTCCCACCGGATCAATGGTCAGCCCGTTGGCCGCGATATCAGCCTCGGCAGCGGCTACGTCCTGCGTGCTGGGCACGGCCCGGCTGCCGGTGGCAGAGGAGATGTAGCGCTGGCCCTCGTAGAACAGAAAAAAGAAGGCCTTGTCCTTGATGATAGGGCCGCCAATGTTGGCGTGAAACTGGTTGTTGTGGATGGGTGTCGGCTTGCACTCCCCCACGCCCGCGCAATTATCTGTGTTGTGGTTGGCGAAATAGTTGTTGGCATCACCAATGCCGTTGTGATTGACCCAGGTGCCACCGCCATGCCAGTTATTTGTGCCACTCTTCATGCTGATCAGAATCGGGGCCCCGCCTTTGACGCCAAACTCCGCCGAGGGCGTCTCTTGCACGCTCAACTCTTCGATCGCATCCGGTGGGAAAGTCACTGCGGGGATGCCCAAGATTCCGGTCTGGTTGATGGCCGAGTCGCCGTAGTAGCGGTCGTTGTTGTACAAGCCGTCGATAAAGTAATTGTTGGAGGTGGTTCGGGAACCGTTAATGCTGACTGCAAGGAACCCGCCTCCCGGAGCACGCTGCACGCCTGGAGTCATGGCGATCAGCGAGTTGAAGTCACGTCCGTTCAGCGGGACATTTTCAATCTTCAAGCTGGTCAACGTAGTTGTTTTCGTTGGGCGAGGTTTCGACTAACGGCGCCGAGCCTTCCACTTCAATGGTCTCACTACGCTGGCCCACAGTGAGCTTGAAATCGGCCTGTACCAGAGCGCCGGCCAACATGTCGACGTTCTTAACCGCAGTCTTGAAACCTGCCGCCGAGGCGGTGACTTTGTAGGTGCCAATGGCAAGCTCCGGAAGGCGGAATGCACCGTTATCGTTGGTGACCCCCGAGCGGGACGCATTGGTTCCGCTGTTGACGGCCGTGACCGTAACATTTGGCAACACGGCGCCTGTGCCGTCAGTCACAGTTCCCGAGATGTCTCCCGTGATTCGCTGGGCGAGAACTGGTTGAGCGAAACTCAGGCCAACGAGGAGCACAACATAAGAGGCACGTCGCCGCATGGTTCCCCCTGGGTTGCTATAAGTCTGTCCGGCACGCTCAGTTAGGGCGGAAGTTTAGTGGGCGCGAGATGGAACTATCAAGAGGATTCTGCTGCACATAACACGTCGAAACTGGCTTGCCACGGTTGACTGACGGTCACAGACTTGTGCTTGGCCGTATATGCTGATTGCCTGTCATCTGAATTTTGCATAGCGAGGAACCTGTTTTTTTCTTGGGGCAGCAATGCCAGGCTTTGGCTTACAGGAGGTTTTTGCGTGCAAGGCTTCCAGCTTAGTGGAAGGCTTCTAACTTAAAGGAGAATCGCTCATCCGAAAACGCGTGCGCACGTGTTCGGAAAGCAGTTCGATGGCGCCGCGGTTGGCAATAGGATCGGACTGGGCGAGATATTTCATGGCTTCCACCAGCAGGCGCTGGCCGTCAACGTAGCGCGGATCGGTCGTGCGCTCGCGGCGTTTGCGCCCAATCTTGGGAGGAACCGGGATCGTGAAAACCTTGGCCATACAAACCGGGTGTTCGGGTACGGACCTCTAAACTCTCTACCACTGGGAAGGGCGCGGAACCAGTATACCGTCCCGCGGCGGGTTTTTCAGCTTCTATCTTCCTCTTTTTCCTGCTCTTTTTCTCCTGAGGTTTTTTGTTGAACTTTGCGGGAGGCTAGCCGTGGGGCGTGATGAATTTGGTCTTGCCGGTGGTCTTAAGCTTGAAAACTCCGTCAGGAATCTTTTCGTTCAGCTTGATGTCGGAATACTTGGCCAGGCGGTAGTCTCCCGAGTTTCCGAAAAAGAACTGCTGTTGCACCGAAATCCCCCGTGCCGGGTCGATCCACAAGACAATGTGGTCGATGTTGTTGCGGACGTTCGTCGCCCTGGGAACCAGGTCCAGCTTGGCGGTATTCTGGCCGTCCACTTTTTCGTCACCCAGGTACTTCACGTCGAAGGATTTCGGCAGGTCGTGTCCGCGACCGCCAAAGCCCAGCACCAGGAAACTCTCGATTTCCTCGCGATTCTTGCCGGTACTGTAAATCGTCACCTGCTCGATCTTGGGCTGGTAGACCTGGACCTTGGAGTCGCTGAACAGTACATATTTCTGGTCGGGGTCGGAGATGTCGGCGGCCATCTGAATCTCATTGTTGGCACGCCGGAAGTACACCTTCCCTTTTTGCGTTTCGTGCTCATCCACTACTTTTTGATATTGATCCCAGGCGACGCTGGCCTCGGTGGTGTGAAATTTTGCGGCCGCGCTATCCATTTGGCCCAGCACGCCCTCGAGCGCAGGGTTGGGGGGAGGATCAGCGGGCGGTTGGGCCAAGGCAAGAGTACAAAGGGAGGCAGCTGCCAGAACCAGCCAGGGAAATGATCGCACGGGTTTCATGTTGCGCCTCGCCGGGCACTAGCAGGAGTGATGCCGCTGCTTTACTCCGTCACGCTTTACTCCGTCACCCTGACTCGGTGACTCTTTACTGCATCACTCTTTCTGCACCCACACTTTATAGCTCAGCACGCGGCCTTGACGATCACGCACCGCTTCGTACCTGGTGATGCTGACTTCCCCTGCGATGGGCTCTACGATGCGCAGCAACTGTCCCCGCACCGTTGTCTCGTCTTTCCCGGAGATCGCCGCCCCATCGATCTGATAAATAAATCCTCCGCCCACCTGCGGGGTCACGACAACACCGGTTGGATGCGGATTGCGCTCCACCGGTTTATCGTGAAAGTTGATCCAGTACGGTGAAAGAAAGACGAACAGCAGGATGAGGGTCACCATTACGTCGTACTCGAGGGTGCCGCGCTCGTGCGACCAAAGAATATAGTCGCGAATTGTGCGCCAGAACCTAGTCATGGGCACGGTGGGCGCGTCGGCGACGGTCGTGTTCATCCTGATCTCGGTCAAGTCTAGGCTCTGCCTCATGGGCTTGGCAACCGTTGTCCTCAGACACACTGACGCGGGCGAGTCGCGCGCGGCCATACTGATCCGCGCTAAGAACTTCTTTGGCAGGATGCGATCGGTGCCCATGGCAGCCTGCAGCGCCTGCGGGATCAGAACACTGCCATCGGCCTGCTGGTAATTCTCAACGATCGCCACCCACGTGCGTCCAACCGCCAGGCCGCTTCCGTTCAGGGTGTGCACCAGTTCGGCCTTGTTCTTGCCTTCGGGACGGTAACGAATGTTAGCGCGACGGGCCTGGAACGATTCGAAATTCGAGCACGACGAAATTTCGCGAAAGAGTTGCTGGCCCGGCAACCATACCTCGATGTCGTAAGTCTTGGCGGCAGAGAATCCCATGTCGCCGGTACTGAGCGCGACTACGCGATAGTGCAAACCCAGCTTCTGCAGGACCTCCTCGGCATCATGAGTAAGCTTCTCCAGTTGTTCGTACGAAGTATCCGGCCGCGCGAACTTGACCAACTCGACCTTCTGGAACTGGTGTTGCCGGATAATGCCGCGCACGTCTTTGCCGTAAGAGCCAGCCTCGCTGCGGAAGCAGGGAGTGTAGGCGGTGAGCGAAATCGGCAGGCGCTCGGCATCCAGAACTTCGTCGCGATAGAGGTTCGTGACTGGCACCTCCGCCGTTGGGATCAGCCAGAGATCTTTCTCTCCGTGCGGCACACGGAAGAGGTCGGAGGCAAATTTCGGCAGGTTTCCCGTGCCATACAAGGAATCGGAGTTCACCAGATACGGCGGCAGCACCTCGGTGTAGCCGTGCTCGCGAGTGTGTAGATCGAGCATGAAGTTCGCCAGTACCCGCTCCAGCTTCGCGCCAAGGTCCCAGTACACGGCGAAGCGAGCGCCGGAAAGTTTCGTAGCACGTTCGAGGTCAAGAATGCCCAACTGCTCTCCGAGCTCCCAGTGCGGCTTGGGAGTGAAATCGAATTTGGGTGGAGCGCCCCAGCACCGAACTTCAACATTGTCTTCGGGAGTCTTGCCCACGGGCACACTCTCGTGGGGCAGATTGGGGATGCCCGCCAGAAGCTCGCGCAGGCGGGCTTCAAGGTCCGCTGCGACTTTTTCCCGCTGCTGGATCTGCTCGCGGAGATCCTTGGTTTCGGCCATCTGGGAGGCGGCATCCTGGCCGCTCTTTTTGAGCTTTGCGATCTCCTCCGACGCCCGGTTGCGCCGCGCCTTCATGGTCTCGGCCTCGGTGATGGCATACCTGCGCTGAGTATCGACTTCGAGGAAGTCCTTCAACACCTGGCCCGGATCCATACCGCGCTGGCGCAGCTTTTCTTCGACCAAAGGCAGATTGTCGCGAACGAAGTTGAGATCAAGCATGGGAGCTAACTACTGTATCGAAAAAGAGGCAGGAAATGCACGTGTGGCGCGGGCGCCCTCGCCCGCGGCCTCTGACTCGAGGCTCTTCGCGGTCGTATTCAAGCGAAAGCTTTTCTGTTGGGAATGGCCGGGTCTTCTCACTGATGTCTGAACGTCACCCGGGAATGCCTTTCGCGACAGAACGACGGTGTGCCGGTGGACGCTGTCACGCGGGCGGGGGCGCCCGCGCCACACGGGCCGCGCCACAGGATATTTGGCCGGGCCTGTCGCAGGCTGTAAACTACAGCGCGATGCAATCCTCTCTCCGGTCAGCGCTCATCGGATTTCTGTTTTGTCTGGGCATTACCTGCGCGGGTTACGGCTCGGCATACAACGGGCGGCCCAAACTCGTAGTCATTATCGTGATCGACCAGTTTCGCGGCGACTATCTGGAGCGATACCGCGATCAGTTCGGGGAAGGCGGTTTTCGTCTTCTGCTGGAACGGGGCGCAAATTTCACTGACTGCAACTATGACTACGCCAACACCCGGACCGCGCCCGGACACGCCACCCTGTTGACCGGGGCGTATACCAACGGCCACGGCATCATGGCCAACGAATGGTGGGATCCGGAGAAAAAGCATATGGTCGCAGCGGTCGATGATGACCAGACCAAAGTAGTTGGCATCGCCGGAGACGCGCCCGGAGCCTCGCCCCACTACCTGCTCGCCGATACCCTGGGGGACGAACTCAAATTGGCCACTCAGGGCAAAGCTCATGTGTTCGGCATCGCATTGAAGGATCGCGCCGCGGTTATCCCCGCTGGCTTCGCAGGCGATGGCGCCTACTGGATCGACCGCGAAACCGGCACCTGGATCACCTCAACCTACTATCGCAACCAACTTCCCAAGTGGGCCCAGGATTTCAATGAGAGCAAGCGGGGAGCAAAGTACCTGAACCAGGAGTGGAAGGATGGCAACGGGAACGTTCTGCGCACCACCAAGCCCGTCGAGGGGAAACAGGGCACTTTTTACGAACTCGTTGGTTCCACGCCTTTCGCCAATGACTATGAATTTGAATTTGCGCGGGAATTGATCACCTATGAAAAGCTGGGCAGTGGACCTGCTACCGACCTGCTGATCGTTAGTTTGTCGGCCAACGATATTCTCGGCCACAAGGTAGGCCCGGATGCACCTGAAATGCAGGCGATGGTACTGGCCACCGACCGCCAACTCGCCGGGTTCTTCGACTTCCTGGGACACCAGATTGGGCTGGCTAATGTTTGGATTGCGCTCTCCGCCGATCACGGGATCGCTCCCCTGCCCAAAGTGGCGGTCGGGATGCACCTTCCGGCATCGAATGTTCCCGGCGACAAAATGCGGGCGCAACTGAATAGCGCGCTGTCTGCACGGTTTTCTCATCCCGCCGAATACGTCAAGGCCCTCGAGTACCCGGTGGTCTGGTTGAATGCCGAAGCCTTCTCCGCCCTGAAGATCAAGGAAGAAGATGCAGAGCGCGATGTGGGTGAGGCGCTGAAGCCCGCGGGTTTGCGTGGTTATTACACGCGCTCGCAACTTGAGCGGGGCGACGCGCCGAATACCGAACTCGGCCTAAAGTACCTGCACAGCTATTCGCCCATCGGCGGATGGTATGTCCTGGGGATTCCGCCGCCATTCATTGTAGGCTTCGTGAGCGGAACCGATCATGCCACCCCGTATAACTACGACACTCATGTGCCGCTCGCCTTTTACGGACTCCCCTTCCAGGCTGGCACCTACCGCACCCACGCCGAACCTGTCGATCTGGCGGCGACACTGGCTTCCCTGCTGGGCGTGAACGCGCCCAGCCACTCCGTCGGCCGGGTTCTAACCGAAGCGCTGACCCCGGCTCATCGCCCGGCCAGCTCAATTCATCATGGAGTGGATCCGGATGATCGCCCTTTCCCCAACGTGGAAGGGCACGGGGCCTTTGGCGGCGCTGGTGTATCGGGAGGTGCACAATAATGACATCTCCTACGACGAGCACCAGTCCTGATCTCAGCGTCGCCTTCGCCGGCATCCGGTTGAAGAATCCTGTCATCGCGGCCAGTGGCACCTTCGGATACGGCATCGAATTCGAAGATGTCGTGCACCTCAACAAGCTCGGCGGCCTTGTGGTGAAGGGACTTTCCGCGGAGCCGATGGCAGGAAATCCGCCTCCGCGCCTGTTCGAAACGCCGGCGGGAATGCTCAATGCCATCGGATTGCAAAACATCGGGGCGCGCGCGTTCATCGAAGAGAAGTTGCCCAAACTGCGCAAGATCAAAAACATCGTCGTCTTCGCCAACGTCTTCGGCTACACCCGCGAAGACTACGAGCGCTCCATCGAGATCCTGAACGAAGGCGAGGACATCGCAGCGTATGAACTGAATGTGTCCTGCCCCAACACTGTCGCCGGCGGCATCCAGTTTGGCAGCGATGCCCGGGCGTTGGATGAAGTGGTGAACACTGCCAAACGGATCGCGCGGCGACCGCTGATCGTGAAGCTCTCGCCCAACGTGACCAGCATTGCCCAAATGGCACACGTGGCCCAGGAGGCCGGCGCGGATGCAATCTCGCTGGTGAATACCTTTGTGGCCATGGCCATCGACGCGGAGACGCGAAAGCCGCGCATCGCCAACGTGACCGCAGGATTGTCCGGCCCCGCCATCAAGCCGATCGCCCTGCGCATGGTTTACGACGCCTCCCGGGCCGTGCACATTCCCGTGATCGGCATGGGCGGAATTTCAACCGCCGCGGATATCGTCGAGTTCATGCTGGCGGGAGCCACCGCGGTACAGGTCGGAACCGCCAGCTATTGGGACCCGGTCGCGACCGAGAAAATCGTAGGCGAACTGGAAAACTGGTGCACGCTGCACCGCGTAGAGAAGGTGGCGGATCTAACCGGCGCCCTAGTGACGGAGTGAGGGGTTTGGTAGCGCAGGCCTCTGGGCGACCCGATGGGCGGGCAGGATGCCCGCCAGACAGCCTGCGGAACGCCGGCGCTACGACTTACCGAATCCACGCTGCCAGGATCGCGCCCATCGCCACATAACACACCAACTGGTAGCCGGTGTTGATCAGGTACAGTTTGGTTGACTGGTTGCCGAAGAGCTTAGCCGTCAACTGCACCGTCGTCACAAAACCCAGCCAGACCGCGAATCCGACTTTCATTCCGTAGAGCGGTTTGTTGATAGTCATCGCGTCGATGATCTTCGCCAGCACGAAAGCGGACGCCAGGCTGGCCACAAACGACATGGCGTAGCTCTTGCCGGCGCCCTTGCGTAGTTCCTCCGCCTTGGCTTTGTCTTCCGGATCGTAGCCCATGGCCACCATCCAGGGGCGCGCGAAAAGCAATGGGCGAGTACCAGACGAAGCCCACAACCATGGTGGCAATCGCGGCCACCAGCACGGACCATAGGTTGACGTCCATAAAGGTCATGCAATCTTCTCCGTACAGCGGAACTGACGGCCAGCCATAGTACGCCGAGTTATGCCCGGCGCAAACTGCTTTCGGGGGCGGTCGTCTCCTAGATTCATGAACCACGAAGGACACGAAGTTACACGAAGGCGTGATTCTTAAAGGTTTCCTTCGTGTACCTTCGTGACCTTTGTGGTCAAATCAGGACACTACCCCTCGCAGCGAGGCGGCGGCCGACGGTGTCTGCCACTTTCCCGCCGCGCATTCATCTAATGAGTGTCGCTATAATTCACAGAGGAGTGTTGTGTCTATGGCTAAAGCCACCTTTGCTGCAGGCTGTTTCTGGGGAGTAGAAGCCACGTTCCGCCAACTGCCGGGCGTGACCGCAACCCGGGTCGGCTATACCGGCGGGCACTTCGCCAATCCGACCTACAAGGATGTTTGCGGCGATAACACCGGGCACGCCGAGGCCGTGGAAGTGGAATACGATCCTACCAAGCTGTCCTACGAGAAACTGCTGGAAGTATTCTGGGAGAACCACGATCCCACCCAGCTCAACCGGCAGGGTCCGGACTGGGGATCGCAGTATCGCTCTGCGATCTTCTTTCATACTCCGGAACAGGAAAGCGAAGCCCGGCTTTCCAAAGAGCAACTGGAGAAGTCAGGCCGCTTCAAGAAGCCGATCGTTACCCAGATTGTTCCTGCGGTGACGTTCCATCCAGCCGAGGACTATCACCAGCAATATCTGGAAAAACGGGGACTGGCAACCTGCCACATCAAGTGATGAGCCTGTGTCCTTGCAGTTGACTGCGTGCGGACCGCCGCCCTCGGCGGTCCGGTCGAGCAGGGCTCGACAGGTTTTGCCGGTACGAGAAATAGGGGAGCGTTGCTCCGCCGAACAGCCGAGAGCGGCGGTCCCCATGTGTAGTCTCCAGCGATTCCGAAATGTACGAGCCGGGCGCTCGCCCCTGCATTGAACCCGCGTATAATTCCACGTTCTGCAGGTCAGGAGAGTTCATGACTTTTTCGGGACGGGTGGCGCTGGTCACTGGTGCGTCGCAAGGGATCGGGCGGGCTTGCGCTCTGAAGCTGGCTCAGTCGGGAGCAACGCTTGGCGCTGGCCGCGCGTGGCCAGGAAAAGTTGCAAGAACTGGTGAGGCAGATCGAGTCCGCCGGGGGCAAGGCTGCTGCCTTCCCGCTCGACGTTATTGATGAAGAGCAGATCAAGTCAGTGTTCAAGGCCACCATCGCCCAGTTTGGCAAAATCGACATCCTGGTAAACAACGCCGGCATCACTCGCGACCAGCTGGTGATGCGCATGAAGCGCGCAGACTGGGATTCCGTCCTCAACATTAACCTGACGTCGGCCTATCTCTGCACCCAGCAGGCGATCGGCTCCATGCTAAAGCAGCGCTGGGGCAGGATCATCAACATCACCTCGATCTTTGGACAGATGGGGCAAGCGGGGCAGGCGAACTACGCAGCGTCGAAAGCCGGACTGATTGGCCTGACCATGGCCATTGCCCGTGAGGTCGGCTCGCGCAATATCACCTGCAATGCGGTGGCTCCCGGATTCATCGAAACCGCCATGACTTCCGGGCTGGGCGACGACTTCAAACAGAACGCGGTGAAAACGATCCCACTGGGGCGCATAGGTTCGCCCGAAGATGTGGCAAGCGCGGTGGCATTTCTTGCCTCTGACGGGGCGGCGTACATTACCGGGCACGTGCTGAACGTGAACGGCGGCATGCTGATGGGATAGGGTGCGTTGAGACGGATCGCAAGAGGCAGATTACAGAAGGAAAGACCACTTGGCGAATCCCAGACTTACCCTGAGGCAAGCTGAGTCGCCTGCCCAGATCGCTCAGGCCCGTGAGCTTTTTCTGGAGTATGCGAACTCGCTCGGCTTCAGTTTGTGCTTTCAGAGTTTCGATCAGGAACTAGCCGGGCTTCCCGGGGATTATGCGCCGCCTGACGGCCGCTTGCTGATTGCAGAGTATCGCGGTCAGCTTGCGGGATGTGTGGCACTGCACAAACTCGAACCTGAAATCTGCGAGATGAAGCGGCTCTATCTTCGTCCGCAACTTCGTGGCCGAGGCGTGGGGCGCGCGCTGGCGGAAGCAGTGATCGCGGAGGCCCGTGCGATCGGGTACCGGAAAATGCGCCTCGATACCGTGGAACCGGTGATGCCTAATGCGGTGGCCATGTATCGACGGCTCGGATTCGCGGCGATCGACCCTTATCGCGCCAACCCGATTGCGGGAGCGTTGTATATGGAGCTGGGGTTGTAAGGCTTGCAACAAGCTGTCAGCTCTCAGTTTCTGGTTTCTGGATTTTAGGGGCTCGGGTGGAGCAGCGTTTCAGCGCTGCAGTCAAGAGCATCTTCAGCCGCTGAGGTATGTGCGACACTGGCGGGTCTGTCCTGAGCGAAGTCGAAGGGACGCCGGCGCTACGAGGAACTCACAATGAAACTTGCCTGCTTGATTCTTTCGCTTGTTTTTGCCGTTTCCGCCTTCGCGGCCGACGGCAAATCCGTCTCCTACAAGAGCGGCGATGAAACCGTGCAGGGGATGCTCTATGCTCCCGAGGGTAAGGGTCCATTCCCTGCCTTGGTGGTCATCCACGAGTGGTGGGGGCTGAATGACTGGGTAAAGGAGCAGGCCTCGAAACTGGCCGACCAGGGCTACGTGACGCTGGCAGTTGATCTCTATCGGGGAAAGGTCGCAACTACGCCCGATGAAGCCCACGAAATCATGCGCGGGGTTCCGGAAGACCGCGCCGCTCGTGATCTGCACGCGGCCGTGGAATTCCTGAGCTCGCAACCGAACGTGAGAAAGGACCGCATCGGCTCGATCGGATGGTGCATGGGCGGTGGATACTCTCTCGATGTGGCCTTGCAGGAGCCAACCTTGACTGCGGCCGTCATCAACTACGGCCACCTCGCTACCGACGCCGCGTCCCTGAAGAAGATCAACGCTTCAATCCTGGGTATTTTCGGAGGCCAGGATCGAGGCATCCCCGTAGAGGACGTGAAGAAATTCGAGCAGGCACTGAAACAGCAGGGCAACCGGATTGAAGTTGTGATTTATCCGGACGCCGGACATGGCTTCGAGAATCCCAACAACAAAACGGGATATCGCGCAGATGACGCTGCCGACGCCTGGGAGCACACCACGACTTTTCTTGCCGCCACTCTGAAAAAGTGATGGCGGCCAGCTCAAAAAATGATCGCTTCGATCTGATTCCCAAAGTTGATAGCGGAACTGCGTTACCCGCAATGCCATGCGGGACGATTCGCGTCGTTACTGCATGACCAGTCCTGGTGCAACGAAATTCCTCTTGCCAGAAGGTACTACTCTGGTTACTATGCACCTCATCCTCGGGAGCTTGCTTTGGTTGCTTTCTCTATGAACATCGGTGAGACCATCCGCAACTATCGTCTGCAAAGAGGCATGTCTCAGGGTGACATTGAGAAGCGCACGGGACTACTCCGCTGCTACCTCTCGCGGGTCGAGAACGGGCACACCATCCCCTCACTGGACACGCTGGCCAAGATTGCCGGCGCCATGGAAATCGCGCTCTCGCAATTCTTCTCCGAGTCAGGCCACACCAACGGCTCCAAAAATCTGCCGCAACTGTCGGACGACGAAGTCCGCTTCCTGAGCCAGATCCGTCGCTACGCCGTCAGCCTCAACGACAGCGACCGCAAGCTGGTGCTGGCCATGGTCAAGAAGATGGCGGCGAAGTAAGCTTTCAGCCGTCAGCTATCAGCTGTCAGCAACCACCCACCTAACCGATGTCATCCCGAGCAATCTTTCTTCGCGCTTTGCGCGAAAAAAGATTGTCGAGGGACCTGGGTTTTGGCCCGCCATCACTTTTGCGGCCGGCCAGAACCAAGATCCCTCCGCTTGCCCTCGCCGCGCTAGCGCGGCTCGGGACTGCGCTTGATTGCATAACGACGTTGGCTCGATCGTAGCGAGTAAATTGGTTAGCTGCGAAACCGACCAAGGCTCGAGAAGGAGCCAACGTCATGCTGATTATAGGCTGTGATTTTCATCCTGGGTTTCAGCAGGTCGCGATCTTTGACAAGCGAACGGGAGAGTATCAGGAAAAACGTTTGCGTCACCGCCAGGAAGCGGAAGAGTTTTACGCGGCTCTGGCGGGGCAGGAAGTACGGGTGGGGATGGAGGCTTGCGGGCACTATCCCTGGTTCGAAGGGCTGCTGGAGAAGTGGGGCATCGAGCTCTGGCTGGGGGACGCGGCCCAGATCCGGGCTGCGGTGGTGCGGCAGCAGAAGACGGACCGGCGGGACGCGGAACACTTGCTGCTGCTGTTGCGAGAAGACCGGTTCCCGCGGATCTGGGTGCCGAGTCTGGAAGAGCGGGACGTGCGGCAGTTGCTGGTGCATCGCCACAAGCAAGTGCAGGCGCGGACGCGGACCAAGAACCAGTTGCACGCGCTGGCCCTGGGCCAGGGAGTGCAACGCAAACGCAAACTGTGGACGGCGGTAGGACGGGCGGAGTTGGAAAAGTTGGAGTTGCTGCCCTACGCTGCGCTTCGGCGCCAGCGGCTGCTGGCCACACTGGATCAGTTGGAGGCCGAGATCGCGGCGTTGCACCGGCAGGTGGAAGAAGAAGTCAAACGCCGGCCGGAGGCGTTACGGTTGATGACCCATCCCGGAGTAGGCCCGGTGACGGCGCTGGCCACGGTGCTGACGCTGGGGCCGGCGGAGCGCTTCGAGTCGGGGCGCAAAGTAGGCAGCTACCTGGGACTGATCCCCAGCGAACATTCCAGCGGCGGACGGCAGCGGCTGGGACACATCAGCAAGCAGGGCAGTTCGTTTCTGCGTTTCTTGCTGGTGGAAGCGGGCCAGTCGGCGGCGCGTTATGACGCCGAGTTAGGCCGCTTCTATCGCCGCCTGGCGGTGCGCAAACATCGCGCTCTGGCCAAAGTCGCGGTGGCCCGCAAGTTGGCCACCCGGTTGTACCGGATGTTGCGCGAGGACTGGGATTACGCGCAACTATGCAGGGCCGTGGTGCAGGCGAGCCCGAGTCATTCTGTGGCCGGAAGACAGAAACCGAGCGCTTGAGTAGGCAGCCTGCCTCCCTCGAAGCAAGTGGGGGAGTTCGAAGCAGCAATGCTGGGAGCACGTACCGAAGAGATGGATGGTGAGACCCTGCGTCCACCGCACACATTGAAAGAACGAGCCCTTGGGTCGGATCGCAAAACCTTTCCGCGAGAGCGAAATGGCGCTTCCTAGAAACTCGACGCGCCCGCGGAGAGGTGTTGCCAAAACCGCCTTGACACGGGCCCACGTCGTTAGAGACGGGATGACAACGAGTTAGGGGTGGTTGGCTGAGAGCTGACGGCTGAGAGCTGACAGCTGCCCTTGGGTACTTTCGTCCCATCCCTCTCGTGACCGACGGGAATCTCGTCCGACTGGCCGCGAACCCCTACACTGTCGGCTGGAGACCCTCGGGTGACCATCGACGAAGAATTGTCCTTGCTGGACTCGCAGTTACGCCGGCTGAAGATCGAGTACGAGATTTTCTTCAGCAACCCGGCCAAGAGACCCCCAACCGATGTTGAGTGGAAGGTGCTTTCCCTGTTGCGCAAATTCAGCGATGGCAACCGGATGAGCTTTTCGCAGCGCTTTCGCTACAACGAGATAGCGCAACGTTACGCTATTTACAGCGACCTGTGGCGCAAGAAAAGCCGCATTCGCGAAGAAGGGTACCGCCGTCCTCAGGATGCGATCCTCTCGGTGCAGGGAGTGCGTCCGGAGGAGAGGGAACCAGAACACAAGGTCTATGGGGTAAGTCACGCAGCGGTAATGACGGGTGGAACTGCGGCAGGCACCGCGCCCGCAGCGGCCGTCACCGCTGCCACAAACAGCGTCACAACGGAAGAAAAACCATTCAGCATGCAATGCGTGGACGCGCGCGCTGAGCGCGACCAGGTTCGAAAGCTCTACCAGGCCCTCACAGAAGCCAAAAAGAAATCAGGGGAAGCCGTCTCCGGCAATCTTGAGAGTTTTTCATCCTTCGTGCAGAAGAAGACCGACCAGATCCGCAAGCAGTATGGCTGCGAGGCCGTTGAATACACCGTTGAAATGCAGAACGGTCAGGTAAAGCTGAAGGCCAAGGCAAGGAGCTAGTCGTCGGACTTCGGGCGCCAGCCGTCGGACTTCAGCCGTCTCAGTCGTTGGATCCGGACACCACAATTTCGTCGCCGAACGTTTATTGCTGATCCGCGGAATCCTCCTCGTTGTATTCAATTCATGGGTCGGGCAGGGTTGCCTTCCAACTGAGGTCCGTCCGAGGGCCGAGGGCTGGGGTCCAACGCCCGCTTACTGATAGAATTTCTTTCTGCCTTTCCCAGGCACAATTCCATTCCTATCGAGGTCTGCCATGTCTGCGACCCAGACGAAGATTCAGCGCGCCATTCTTAGCGTGACCGACAAGACGGGATTGGTGGACTTCGCCCGTAAGCTCACTGGCATGGGTGTGGAACTCATCTCGACCGGCGGCACGGCCAAGCTGCTGCGCGACTCTGGGGTCGGCGTAAAAGACATTTCCGAACTCACCGGCTTTCCTGAAATGCTCGACGGGCGGGTCAAAACCCTGCACCCCAAAGTGCACGGCGGCATCCTGCACCGGCGCGAGAATCCGTCGCACCGCAGCGCCGTGGCCGAGCATGGCATCGAGCCAATCGACATGGTTGTGGTCAATCTTTATGCCTTTGAGAAGACCGCAGCCAAGGCAGGTGTGCCGTTTGAGGAGCTCATCGAGAACATCGATATCGGTGGACCCTCGATGATCCGCTCGGCGGCCAAGAATTTTCAGGACGTGGCAGTGGTGACCTCGCCCTCGGACTACGACACGATTGCCGAAGAGATGGCTCGCACGGGCGGTGAACTTTCCGCGGCCACCAAGTGGCGCCTGGCACAGAAGGCTTTCGCCACCACCGCAGCTTACGATTCAGCCATAGCGTCCACGCTGGAGCGCGTCAGCGCCAATGGCTATTTCGAGTTCCATGCCGACGCGGGTTTCCCGCGCAACCTGCGACTTTCCTTCAGCAAGGTCATGGACCTGCGTTATGGCGAGAACCCGCATCAGAAGGCTGCGATGTATAGCGACGGCTCGGGCGCCGGCGTCGCCAACTGCCGCCAGATTCAGGGCAAGGAGCTTTCGTTCAACAACATCGTGGATTTGCAGGCGGCCTGGGAGCTCGCCCAGGAATTTGACGAGCCGGTTTGCGCCATCATCAAGCACACCAACCCGTGCGGCATCGCGACCGGGAAGAATCTGGCAGAGGCTTACAGGAAAGCACTGGAGTGTGATCCGGTTTCAGCTTTCGGCGGCGTAATCGGCGTGAATCGGACAGTTGACGTCGACGCTGCGGAAGAAATGGCCAAACTTTTTCTCGAAGTGATCGCGGCGCCGGGGTTCGACGACGCAGCTAAAGCGAAGTTTGCCGGCAAGAAGAACCTGCGCCTGGTGGAGATCAGCAATTCCCCTCAGAAGTGGGTGCTGAAAGACGTCTCCGGGGGAATCCTGGTGCAGGATGCGGACGTGCGGCCGCTCCAAAAAGATGATCTCAAGATCGTCACCAAACGCCAGCCCACACCCGAGGAGAATCGCGCCCTGCTGTTTGCCTGGAGGGTGTGCAAGCACGTGAAGTCGAACGCAATTGTGTACTCCCGGGATGGTCAAACTGTAGGTGTTGGGGCTGGACAGATGAGCCGGGTGGATTCGTGCAAAATCGGAGCCATGAAGGCGGTCCTGCCACTGAAGGGAACCGTCGCCGCTTCAGACGCATTTTTTCCCTTCCCCGATGGAATAGAAGAAATCGCCAGGGTAGGCGCTACTGCCATCATCCAGCCCGGGGGGTCGGTCCGGGACGCCGAGGTTATTGAAGCCGCAGACCGGTTGGGGTTGGCCATGATCTTCACCGGAGTCAGGCACTTCAGACACTGAGGAAAGAAGCAGTTGGCAGTTGGCTCGCAGCGGCCCGCCCACCAACCGGTGTCATCCGAGCAATCCTTGTTCGCGCATCGCGCGAGCAAAGATTGTCGAGGGACCTGGGTTCTTGCCGGCATCAGTTCTGCGGTCCGCAAGAACCCAGATCCCTCCGCTTGTCCTCACCGCCCGAGGGCGGCTCGGAGCGGCGCTCGGGATGACAACCTTCCAAAAGAATGGGGCCTCGATTACCAAAACCATTCGGTCTCGAATACCAAGTGCTAAATGCTAATTGCCAATTGCTAGATGCGTCCCTCAGTGCAGCACTGGGGTTGCATTCGTGGCGACGCACGTCCACTTGCCACCTTTGAAGACCCAGGTATCGACGAAGCGCTCGCGCCGGACATAGGGCTTGCCATTTTCGACTCCCTTGGCGCGAAATACTCCGGTCGCGATGGCGGCATTTCCGAACACATGCACGCTCATCGACTCGGGCGCCACCTGCTGTTCCTGGGAATTGGAGGTGGTCACGCTGGCCAGAAACTCGGCTTTGCTCTGCACCGTGCCGTCGTCGTTGATGAGCACGATGTCATTGTCGAGGAGTGTGTCGAGCGCCCGCCTGTCCCCGGCCTTATAGGCCTGATTCCAGGCCTTCTCCAACGCGATGATTTTCGATTCAACACCATGATCGCTGTCGTCTTGCGCGTGGATCAGCAAAGCCGAGGTGCAAAGCAATACCAGTAAAGCGGCCAACCTCATTGAGCACCCCTCCGATGACCGCAGTATAGGTCAATTTGTTCTGTTTCCTTGGTGCCTACAGGGTTTCGCGCACATTCACCATCAAACACAGCAGCGAGATGCCAGTTGTTGATGGTCATTTGATGACTGCCGCCCCCATCCGTCCCTGTACTTCCGATCATTGATTCCCCCGGTTCGGGAAACGCCTTTTTCGCCGGCTCCCACTGTCACGGTTTACAATGTTTCAAGCACCCACCAGCAGCGGTTCAGCATCCAATCGCTATGGTCCAGGGAAGTCGAAGGTTCTCGATGAAAAGTATTTACTGCGCTCTTATTTTGCCCGTACTGGCTGCTGCTTCTTTCGCGCAGCAAGCCCCGGCTCCGGATTCGAAGCCTGCGACCACGGCTGCACCCCGGAAGGTCGACAAAGCCGCCGCCTACTACCACTACACGGTGGCGCACATGTACGAGGAACAGGTGGCGGTGTACGGCCGCAGTGAGTTGGCTAACAAGGCGATCGAGGAATACCGGCTGGCGATCGAAGCTGACCCTACATCCGCCTATCTGACCTCCGCCCTGGCCGAACTTTACGCCAAGACCGGTCGCATTCGGGACGCGGTGATGGAAGCCCAAGACATTCTGAAGCGCGAGCCCAACAACCTGGAAGCGCACAAGCTCCTGGGCCGCATCTATTTACGGTCCCTGGGCGACATCCAGGCTGGACAGGGTTCGCAGAACGTTCTCAAGCTGGCCATCGAACAGTATGAGCAAATCATCAAGATTGAACCCGACAATGTGGACAACCATCTTTTGCTGGGGCGTCTGTATCGCCTGAACAACGATCTGCAAAAGGCTGAGGGTGAGTTCAAGACCGCGGTCAAGCTGGAACCGGATTCCGAAGAAGCGGTTACCACGCTTGCCTATCTTTACAATGAAGAAGGCGACACCGCCCGCGCGGGTGAAGTTCTGAGTTCCATCCCGGATGCCTCCCGCTCCGCCAAGCTGTATTCCGCTCTGGGATACACCTACGAACAGCAGAAGCAGTACAAGAACTCGATCAATGCCTACCGGAAAGCGATTGAACTGGACCGCGAAAACCTGGACGCGATCCGCGGCCTGGCCCAGAACCTTACTAACGACGGCCAGACCGATGCGGCGCTTGAGCAGTACAAGATCATCGCGGACGCCAATCCGGAAGATGCGCAGACCTACTTGCGCATGGCTGAGATCTACCGCAAGAGCGGCAAGTTCGATCTGGCGCTGGAGAGTCTGAAGAAAGCCGGATCCATGGTGCAGGACTCGGTCGAAGTGCCCTACAACATGGCCGCGGTGTACCAGGCCCAGGGCCGCTACGATGAGGCCATCCAGCTGCTTCAAGACCTGGTGAAGAAGACCGAGAAGGCAGACAACAGCTACACCCAGCCGGAGAAGAACAATCGGGCAGTTTTTCTAGAGCGCCTGGGTACGATTTATCGTGACAACAACAACGATGCACAGGCCATTGAAACTTTCAGGAAGATGTTGACGCTCGGCGATGAGAATGCCGAACGCGGTTACCAGCAGATCATCGACACTTACCGCGAAGCCAAACAGTGGCAGCAGGCCACAGACGCGGCCAAAGAAGCGGTCCAGAAGCTGCCGAACGACCGCTCGCTCAAGATGGTCTATGCCGCCCAGTTGGCGGATATGGGCCAGCCCGATGCGGGATTGCAGCAGGTAAAATCTCTGCTCAAGGGCACTCCCGAGGACCGGGATGTTTACATCACCCTGTCCCAGATGTATAGCCGGCTGAAGCGCTGGCCGGAAGCGGAGGAAGCTCTCGATAAGGCAGAACAACTTTCGACCAAGGACGAAGACAAGCAATATATCTATTTCCTGCGCGGCTCCACCTTTGAGCGGCAGAAGAAATATGAGCAGGCGGAAGACATGTTCCGCAAAGTGCTGGCCGGCGATCCGCAGAATGCGAGCGCCCTCAACTATCTTGGCTATATGCTTGCTGATCGCGGGGTGAAGCTGGATGAAGCGCTGGGCTTGATCAAGAAGGCGGTCGATCTCGATCCTACAAACGGCGCATATCTCGATTCGCTGGGCTGGGCCTATTTCAAACTGGGCAAGTTCGAGCCTGCGGAAGACACCCTGATCAAGGCTTCACAGCGCATCGGGACCGATCCGACGGTTCAGGATCATCTCGGCGACCTCTACCAGAAGACTGGACGCCTCAAGTTGGCGGCGGCACACTGGGAGCGGGCGCTGTCCGAGTGGAATCGGACTGTATCCGCAGAAGTAGATCAAACCGACGTGGCCCGGGTACAGAAGAAGCTGGAATCCGCCAAGATGAAGCTGGCCAAAGAAGACCCCGACAACAAGTAGACAGTACGTAACACAAACTGTGTGGGACCGGGTCTCCGACCCAGTCAGGCCGAGCAAAGCTCGGCTTTTTTCTTTTTGTGCTCGAACGATCCGTATCATCCTGGTGAATCATCCTGACGAACATCATCCTGACGAACTATGGAGACGACAAATGAGTCTCGACCTGCTCATCCGGCAAGCCACGCAGGACGACATCCCTGAGATCCTTCGTCATCGCCGTGGCATGTATGAGGACATGGATTATCGCGACGACCATGCCCTGTCCGCGATGCTCTCCAGTTGTGAGTCTTATCTGGCCACGGCGCTGGCGAACGGCACGTTCCGCGGCTGGCTGGCTCTGGAGAAGGACCACGTCGCAGGTGGCGGAGCCGTCTTGATCAGTCCCTGGCCGAGCCATCCCTACGATCTGGAGTGCCGTCGCGCTACAATTCTCAACCTCTGCGTCTATCCGGAATTCCGACGAAGAGGCGTCGCCCGCGAGCTGATGCGAACCATGATTGCTTGGTGCCGGGAGCGGGGATTTGCCGCCGTCTATCTGCACTCGAGTAAAGACGGAAGGCCATTATATGAAGCCTTAGGCTTCGAACCTACGACCGAAATGCGGCTGAAGCTGAGGGAGCGGAGCGCTTAGCATTCAGCACCCAGTAATCCGACCAACGAATTGTCATCCCGAGCAATCTGTCCTCGCGCTTCGCGCGAAGACGGATTATCGAGGGACCTGGGTTTTTGCCGGCGCAACGCCGCCGGATTGTACGAGCCGCAAGAACCCAGGTCCCTCCCTTGCCCTCGCCGCGCAAGCGCGGCTCGGAGCGGCGCTCGGGATGACAGGGGGTTGGGGTTGCTGAGAGCTGAGAGCTGAGAGCTGAAAGCTGATGGCTGAGGGCTAACTGCCAATTGCTGAGTGCCACGCTCACAATGCTAAACTTCCCTCATGCTGGCCGACTACGCCGTCCGGGTGGAGCAATCCCGCGGACGCCGTTTCCCCGAACCCCAGCATCCCTATCGCAACGATTTTCAGCGGGACCGCGACCGCGTCATTCACTCACGGGCCTTTCGCCGTCTGGAGGCCAAGACCCAGGTTTTTACCCGCCGTTTTTCCGACCACTTCCGCAATCGCCTGACCCACACCATCGAAGTAGCGCAGATCGCCCGAACGATCGCTGCTCAGGTCGGCCTGAACGTCGACTTGGTGGAAGCCCTGGCCCTGGTCCATGACGTCGGCCACCCGCCCTTCGGTCACGCCGGCGAAAAGGCGCTGGATACGGCCATGCGCGAGCACGGCCTTTTCTTCGACCACAACCTGCACGCCCTGCGCATCGTCGAGGACTTCGAGCTGCGTTATGCCGCGTTTCGCGGGCTGAATCTGACCTTTGAAGTGCGCGAGGGAATCATCAAGCACTCCCGCGATTATTCCGCCAGTCAGTTTCCGGAGCTGGCGGAATATTTCCTCGACCAGCGTCCGCCGCTGGAGGCCCAGCTCATCGATCTCGCCGACGAGATCGCCTATGACACCGCCGATCTTGACGACGGCTACGAAGCTCGCCTGCTCACGCTTCCCGAGATTCGCAGCGGCGTGCCGGTGTTCGACCGCTTCTACCGCGAGGCCGAGCAAGCCTATCCGAATGCCATCGAGAAACTGAAGTTCAACGAGGCACTGAAACGAATACTTGATCGCATGGTGGGCGACTTGATCCGCAATCTGAACAACCAGATCACGGCTGCCGGCATTCGCAGCGTCGAAGATGTGCGCACCTGCCCGCACCGGCTGGCCACCTTCAGTCCTGAGGTGGAAGAAGAAAGGCGAGGCGCCAAGGAATTTCTCTACAAGAATCTCTATTTCAGCGCGGCGCTGGACCCGGAAAAGGATGATGCGGAGCGCGTCATCCGGCAACTTTTTGAGCTCTGGATGGCGAAACCGGAAACCCTGCCACACAACTATCAGGAAAAGGCCCGGCAGGAACCTCTGGCTCGAGTGGTTTGCGACTACATCGCGGGCATGACCGACAATTTCATCTACGAGCAGTACGAGAAGCATTGCGGTAGCAACACGAACCGCGTAGGCCCGGACGCCACGTCCGGGCGGGCGAGGACGCCCGCCTCTACACAGTCACCCGGTATACCACTCCCGCTGCGTCGTCGCTCACATACATCGCCCCGTCAGGTCCGACGACAAGACCAACTGGCCGCCCCATCCACACGCCCTTTTTCTTCTCGCCGGGGCGAATCCAGCCGCTGATGAAGTCTTCCGGCGGGCCCTCCGGCTCGCCTTTGTCGTTGAACTTTATGCGTACCACTTTGTATCCGGTCGGAACGCGACGGTTCCAGGAGCCGTGGAAAGTCACAAACAGGCTTCCGCGATATTCCAGCGGAAACATGCTCCCATCGTAGAAAAGCAAACCCAGTGGCGCCGAGTGGGCCTGCATCATCACCTTTGGCGCGACCGTTTTCGAGCAGTCGTAGTCTTTGGTTTGGGAACGGTCCGGAACGCGGTCGCCATAGCAATACGGCCAGCCGAAGTTGCCGCCTTCAGGACCCAAATCATTAATTTCTTCGGGCGGAAGATCGTCGCCCAGCCAATCGCGGCCATTGTCGGTGGTCCAAATGGTGTTGGTCTTGGGATTGAGCGTTAACCCGACTGCATTCCGCAAACCAGAGGCAAAGATGCGTTGTCCGCTGCCGTCTTCGTTGAACTCGATCACCGCCGCACGGTGCTTGTCGTCTTCTTCGCAAACATTGCAACTCGATCCCACCGCGACGTACATCTTGCCATTGGCGAAAAGAATAGTGCGGGTGGAGTGCCCGCCACCGCTGCCCGGAAGCTCCGCCAGTTTTTGGGGGTTGCTGGCGCGCAATTGCGACTCGTCCCAGTCGTAGCGCCGGACGGCGTTGATCTCCGTGACGTAAAGCTTGCCGTTGTGAAATGCGATGCCGTGGGGCGCATTCAAGGCGCTGAGCACCGTGACGGTTCGTTCTGCGTGGCTGGTATGTTTCGGGTCAGGGAACGCCAGTACCGAGCCGTCGCTCATGTCGGTAACCAGCAGCACGCCACCCGGACTGAAAGCCATTTGACGCGCGTGCGGCACGTCGGCGAACACCGCGATGTGGAAACCCGGCGGCAGTTTCAGCCGCTCCAGATCGAGCTTTTCCGTGCGTGTGCAGGAAAGTAATACCAAGGGAAGAAGGGCTGAAATCCAGGCTCGCAGGGGAATTTTCGCAAGCACAAGAAGGCACCGAATGGCCGCCGGCCTATATCGGCATGCGCTGCCCGTTACTCGATTACTGCAATCTTTTGCGGCCTTTTTCGCAGTTACACACACGCAGTTTTTATATCAGTTTTCGCCAAAATTACCCTGCTTTGCGATTTTTCGCCTCCGCCGGCAAGGCCACAGCGTTACAATGTATTGCTGGCCATAGACTTAGATTTACCGCAGTTTGGCATCTGACCTGTTATACACAAAGCAGGCGTTAGGCTCTCAGGACGCCGATAGTTTTGGCTTATGTTGGAGTGGAGCCCGGATGCTCCCCCCACTTGGAGGACGTAGAAATATGAAGAACCGTGTTCTAGTAGCGCTGCTTCTGGCCGTCGTGCTGGCACTTCCCGCGTTTGCGCAGCAGACCGGCTCAACCACACAAACTCAACCCGCCGCGTCATCGGCTGACCAGAGTTCCGCCACAGCCACCGGCGCCAGCGGCAAGCCCGCTCTGCAGCCCGATACCCATGAGGGTTTCTGGGGCAAAATCAATCCGTTTGCTCGCAAGAAATATGTGCAGCGGCAAACCGCTCCCATCCGTGACCGCGTCAATGAGCTTGATGACCTGACTTCTGCGAACAGCAAGATGATCAAGGACACGGACTCGCGCGCGCAGGAAGGCATCCGTTTGGCTTCGACCAAGGCGAACGAAGCTGACCAGCACGCGATCGACGCCGGCAACAAGGCGCAGATGGCGCAGCAGACCGCGACCCAGGCCAACACCCGCCTGACCACAGTCGAGCAGGTTGTGGGCAACATCGATCAGTACAAGGCTGCGACTCAGACCGAGATTCGTTTCCGTCCCGGCCAGAGCGTGCTCAGCAAGAACGCCAAGTCCGCACTGGACGATATGGCCACTCCGCTGAAATCACAGCGCGGCTACATTATCGAAGTGCAGGGCTTCTCTTCTGGTCACGGCCAGGCTGCCATCGCCACGTCGCAAAAGATGGCGGACTCGGTGGTCCGTTACCTGGTGCTGAATCATGAAATTCCGGTGTACCGGATTTACGTGGTCGGCATGGGCAACGCTCCAGTGCAGTCGGCGAACGCCGATGATGCCAAGACCAAGCGCACCAGTGGTGGTCGCGTGGAAATCAGCCTCCTGAAGAACGATCTGGAGACCCTGGCTTCCACCAGCGCTCCTGCCCCGGCCGCTCAGGACCAGCCGGCGCCGGCGAAGTAGCAAGTTAAGGACGACGGACCAGTACGGCCCGGACGCCCTCCCCCCAGAGAAGCCTCCCAATCGGGAGGCTTTTCTGTTTCTCGACTCTTTCAGAATTTCAGATTGGTGATTTCAGATTTTAGATTTGCCCCCAATCCTGTCGGCCCGAGGAAGTTTCAATCTAAAATCTAAAATCTGAAATCAACAATCTGAAATCAACAATCTGCAATCTGCAATTGCGGCTTCTCCTCGTATAATCCAAGCCCGTGTCCACCCCAACGAAGTCCCCGGCGAAGTCCGCCCTGCGTAAGGCCAGCCTCTTCTATTTCGTCTGGGTCATGTTCTCGTATTGCACCGGCGGCCCCTTCGGACTTGAGGACATGGTCACCACCTCCGGCCCGGGATTGACGCTGATTTACCTGCTGATCATTCCTTTCTTCTGGTGCATTCCGGTCTCGCTGGTTTCCGCCGAGCTGACCACGGCCATGCCAGTCGAGGGCGGCTTCTATCGCTGGGTGCGTGCCGGCTTCGGCGATCTCTGGGGATTTCTCGCCGGATGGTGGAATTGGTCGGCGTCATTCCTGCTGGGCAGTGTCTATGCGGTGCAATTCGCCGACTACCTTCGCTTCTATTTCCCTGAACTTGTCGGATGGCGCCATTGGCTCGTCTCCCTGGCCATGGTCGCGGTGATCACCTACATCAACGTGCGCGGCATTCAGATGGTGGGGAAATTCGCCACCGCGCTGGAGCTGTTCATCCTGCTGCCGGTGCTGGTCCTGGTGGTGATCGGATTGGCCAAGTGGCATCACAATCCGTTCGTCCCGGTGGTGCCTCCCCACCAGCCACCATTCAGCGTGTTTGGTGTAGGGCTGGCACTGGGCTTATGGCTCTACTCCGGATACGAGCAATGCTCCACGGTGGCTGAAGAAGTGGACAACCCGCGGCGAACCTATCCCATTGCCCTCGCGTTGGTCGTCCCCATGTCGATTGCGGCCTATTTCTTGCCCACGCTGGCGTCGCTGGCGGCGCTGGGCAACTGGAGCGATTGGCACACCGGATACTTTTCCACCGCAGCGGAACTCATCGGAGGCCCATGGCTCGGCGCCTGGATGACGGTCGCCGCCATGATCACATACGTCTCCCTGCTCAACGCCACAATCCTGGCGTCGACGCGTATGCCCTTCGCCATGGCCGAGGACGGCTACCTGCCGCACGTCCTCAGCGGTAAGCATCCGCGTTACGGAACCCCGTGGATCGCAATCATCGTTTCGTCGGTAGTGTATGCGCTGCTCGCCCTGCATTCGCTGGTACAGCTCATCAGCATCTACAACTGGCTGCGCGTAGCGACCACGGTGATGACCGTCCTTGCCGCCTGGCAACTCCGCCGCAAGAAGCCAGACATGCCACGCCCGTTCGTTATCCCCGGCGGGCGGACGGGACTGATCTATTCGGTAGTCGCAGTCCTGATCATGAGCGCGGTCGCCCTGCTGGGCAGCGACCGTTACGGGCTGATCTGGGGGCCGGTGGCGCTAGCGGTGGGGCCGGTGGTGTATTTCGCGCTGCGTAGCGGCGGCCTGCGAAGCTCTGACCCGCCGCGAGCAACGTGATCACCACGAACCACGTGGGGACGGCCGCCCTCGGCCGTCCTGGCCGCGCAAGGCGCGGCTTGATTTATTGCGATCACAAAGGGCTTCCGCGCGGAGCCGGAATTCGGTCGCGGCTCAAGTAGAGAACAATTCCTTGCCACGGCGTCATCCTGAGGGACTTCAGTCCCGAAGGATCTGGCGTGAAGCAAGTACGCGGCACGCCCGAGCGATGGTGCCGATCCGCGCCAGATCCCTCCGCAAGCTCAGGGCAGGCTCTTCACGGCCTGAAGCCCGTTCAGGATGACGTCTTGCCACTCAATTCTCCAGGTTCCACCCACTCACCTCGACCACCGGCTGCGCCGCGCCCAGCTCCTGCGTTCTGTAGGTCGCAGTCACTTCGCGCTTCTCGCCCGGCAGCAGGGAGATGTAGTTGTCCTGCCAGATGACGGGCAGAATTTCCTCTCCACCCTTGCCCTTATTGACCTTGAGGCGAACAAAGAATGCCAGGTTCGTGCTGGGGTTTTCCAATGCGATGTGAGTGATCGCCTCTTCTCCCTTGTGCTCGGTGTGGTGGGCCAGGTTCAGTCTGACCTTGGGAAGTTGTACCAACGCGGTGTAGTCAGCATAGGAAGACGTCGGCGTGGTGTACCAGTTTGATTTCTCCCAATCCAGCGTCTCCGGCTTGGCAGAGAGCCAGTAGAAATTCGAACCGACCAGTTTTCCGGCGGAATCTTCCAATCGCAAAACCAAAAAGTAGGTCGGGCTGAGGCCGTCGATGTCGGACAGCGTAAAAACCTTGCTGGTGCTGTCGGCAGCGGCGTCGATGGTGGCCTGTTGCGAATTCCTCTCGCTCATGTCGAGGTTGAGAACCTTGGCCGTGAGCTTCAGTCCCTTGGCGTCGGTGTATTGGCTACTCACCACCCAGATCGAGTGGTCGTCGTAGCCGTATACCGGATGCAGCGATTCCATGGCCTTCTTGGCGCCGAAGTAGCCGCCGCCCGGGCGCAGGTAGAAGTCATAGAGGTGCCAGATCATCGAAGGCCAGGCGTTGTTCAGCATCCACTGGATCACGCCGGTTGAGACGTACTTGTTCCTGCTGTAGGCCTCATACATTGCCCGCACACCTTCGTAGGTTTGCATCTGCGATTTGAGGGCGTAGTCCTCGGCGCTGGTGGCCGGCCCGAAGCGCGCATTGAGGGCGTCGCTGAAAACGTGCAGGTCTTTGAAGGCGCCGCCGCCGGCGTGATAGTTCCACACATCGTCCATCGGCCAAAGATGATCTTTGCCCACCATGGCGCGAATGCTTTCAATGGGAGGAACGGCCGGCCCCATGCTGGTTTCGGTGTTGAAGCCATAGGCTCCGCCGCATCCACCCTGGTTGCATTGGCCGGCGGAATCGGTTTTGTCGGTCTGCCAATACGAGGGAGCGACGTACTCGTACGGTCCCGTCATCTTCACGCCACTCTCGCCGGAGTAGCCCGCGAGTTTTGCGGTAGCGGAGGAAATGACCGGATTCGGCCACAACAGTTCTTTCTCCACCTTGAGATCGGTTTGCTCGACGTCCGGCGGCGGCGGATTGTCGCTGCCGTTCAACCAGGCCACCAGGCTGGGATGCCCGCGCAACCGGTAAATCTGGTCGCGCAGCGATTGTTCGGCGATGACGAAATCCTGCGGCTTCCAGTTGGGCCAGTGCTCCCAATGATCGCAACAGCACCACCCGGCGAGAAGCAGAATCCCGCGCTCGTCGGCCAGGTCTAGGAACTCTTTTGTCTCCAGCTTGCCTTCGAGGCGGATCGTGTTCAGTCCCATGTCCTGCACATAGCGGAACTCGTCGCGCAAGCGCTGCGAATTTTCCCGCAGCATCATGTCCGGCGACCAGCCGCCACCGCGAATCAGGACGTTCTTGCCATTGATGGAAAACAGCCGCCGGTTGGCCGAAAGCACCTCGGACTTGACCTCGCGAATGCCAAACCTGGTTTCCGACTGGTCTGAAACCTTGCCATCCACGGTAAATTCCAGGGTCAGGCCGTAAAGCTCCGGCTTGCCCATTTGCGCCGGCCACCACAAGCGCGGATTGTCGATATTGAGTTGGGAAAACTGTTCCGGCGTGAAAGTTACGTCCTTCGATTCGCCGGGCGCAAGTTCCACGCCTTGCGAAAAACCGGCCTTGTCAATCGTTCCCTTAAGCGTTCCCTTCACCGGATGGTTGGCGGCGTTCTTCAACAGCGCACTGACCGTGAGGTGCGCTTTGTCATTGGCGGGCGAATCCACCTTCGAAACCACGGCGGGATAGCGCAGCGCCACCGGACCGCTGGTGGAGATGTCCACGCTACGAAACAAACCCATGTTCTTGTCGGGCGGCGCCGGGTTCCAGTCGACGAACGTGATGGCGAGATCGGTGTCCGTAGGGGAAAAGACCTGCACCGCGAGCGCATTCGACTTGCCGGGCAGGGCTGTGTCGGTGATGTTGAATTCGTAGGTGCGCCACGCTCCCGCGGTATCTTCAGCTTTGGCGATCTGCTTGCCATTCAGCCAGATATTGGCTCGGTAGTTGATTCCGCCAAAATTCAGCCAGATGCTCTTCCCTTTGAAACTGGCAGGCATGACGAATTCCTTGCGATACCACCAGGGAACGATGAAGGGGCTGTCCTGCTGCATCGGAATGTTGGAAAAGTTTGCGCCGATGGGGTACGTAACCCCGGGGAAAGAACGCAGATTCGTACCGGAAAACGGATCGGGATAGACTTTGTGCTCGACCAATGCGGCGACCACCGTCGTAGGGACGGTCACCGTGTACCAGTCTTTGGGTTGGAATGCCGGAGTTGAGAGCGTCTCGCCCTTCTCGTCCACCTTGCCTGATGACTGCAGCGACCAGCCTTCGCGAAGGGAAAGTGCGGCGTCGGAGCGGAGATGGCCTGGCTTTGCTTCCTGTGAAAAAATCAGACCGGAGAAAGAGAGCAGCACGGCGCACAACAGCGTGCTTCGGTTCATCAAACAATCCTTTGCTGAATCATTTTTCAAGAGCACTCCATTATGACGCATTCGACATTCGTCTTTCAGATCACAACTGGACACGGGAAAGACCGCTCCAGCTTAATAACACGTTCTATTAATACGTTTCAATGGCTGATTTTCTAAAATTGTCCGATGGAGAGACGGGCGTCTCGCCCGTCAGCGTGGTCTGTGCAGGACGGGCGGGGACGCCCGTCTCTCCATCGAGCCAAGCCTGATTTCTCGTCTATAATTGATGTTTCCGCCTAATATTCCGGAGTGAGAGAAGAAGATGATTCGATTCCTGCAAACCCCTGGTCCGACCAAAAAAATAATCCTCGGTGGCATGCTGCTGGTCATTTGCGCGGCGATGGTGATCACGCTCGTTCCCGGCGGTATCGGTTCCAGTATCGGTCTGGGGGGCCCGGGACAGGGCGTCCTGGCCAACGTGGCCGGCGAACCCGTCACTACGCTTGAAGTGCAGCGCGAGGCCCGGCAGATGCTGCGGCAGCAGTTCCCGCGCGGGGGCGAACAAGCCGCGATGTTGCTGCCCTACTTTTCCGAGCGGGCCGCCCAAAATCTCATCAGCAGGAAAGTCCTGGTCGCGGAAGCCGAGCGGCTAGGATTGCGCGCCACGGACGAAGAAGTCCGGGACGAGTTGCAGCACGGACGCTATGCTCCCACTTTCTTTCCCGGCGGCAATTTCGTGGGACAGCAGCAGTACGAGTCAATTCTGCAGAACGCCGACCTGAGCGTGCCGGTGTTTGAGCAGAACGTGAAGTACGACATTCTGCTGGACAAGCTGCGCGACCTGGCGACAGGCGGGGTCCTGGTTCCGGAAGCCGAAGTCCGTAAGGAATTTGAGAAGCAGAATTCGAAGGTCAAATTCGACTATGCCGTGCTGCGCAAGGACGATCTGCTCAAACAGATCCATCCCAGCGAAACCGAATTAAAGGCTTTCTACGAACGCAACAAGGCGACCTACAACAACTCGATCCCGGAAAAACGCAAGGTCCGGTACGTGGTGCTGGAGACGGCAAAAATCATGGCCGAAACCAGCGTTTCGCCGCAGGATTTGCAAGGCTACTACGATCAGCATCGCGAGGATTACCGGGTGCCGGAGCAGGTCAGCGTGAGCCACATCCTGATCAAGACCCCGCTCCCCGGCCCTGACGGCAAGGTCGACCCCAAGGGCGTGGAAGAGGCACGCAAGAAGGCGGAAGACATCCTCAAACAGCTTAAGGCGGGTGGCAATTTCGCCGAACTGGCCAAGAAATATTCTGAAGATCCGGGCAGCGGCAAGAATGGCGGTTCCCTCGGGTTCATCGGCCGCGGACGCACCGTTCCTGAGTTTGAAAAAGCAGCGTTCTCGCTGCCCAAAGGCTCCACCAGCGACCTGGTACAGAGCAGTTACGGCTTCCATATTATCCGCGTGGACGACAAACAGGCTGCGCACGTGAAGACACTGGAAGAGGTCAAGGACCAGATCGAGGGCAGCATCCGGGAGCAGAAAGCGGCCCAGGCCGTTTCAAATCAGGTCAACGCACTGCTGGGGCAAGCCCGTGCCGTCGGACTCGATAAGGCGGCCACAGCGAAGGGCTTGAACGTCATCAACACCGACTTTGTCAGCCGCACCGATAACCTGCCGGGAATTGGCAATTCGGCTGAGTTCATGAGCGCCGTCTTCGGCCAAGCTGAGAAATCTCCGCCGGAACAGGTCGCCCTGCCACAAGGCTATGCTGTGTTCGAGGTGTTGGCGGTGAAGCCTCCGGCCACGCCCACGTTCGAGGAAATTCGCAGCCGCGTGGAAACCGAATTTCAGAACGAACGGGTGGCCGCGCTTCTCTCCCAGAAAACTCAGGAGCTCGCGGACCGCGCCAAGGCTGAGCACGACCTGAAAAAGGCAGCCAAGGAGGCCGGCGCCATCGTCAAGACCAGCGACTTCGTGCAGCCCGACGGCCAGGTCCCCGACATCGGCTCCATGGCCGGTGGCGCCGCAGTGGCATTTACCCTGAAACCCGGTGAGATCAGCGGTCCCATCACCAACGGCAATACCGGCGTGGTGTTATCGATTCTGGATAGGCAGGAGCCGAGTCCGCAGGATTTCGCCGCCAAGCAGGACCAGCTCCGCGATTCGCTCCGCCAGGCCAGACAGATGGAGATGTTCAACCTGTTCGTCGCCAATCTGCGCACCCAGATGGAGAAGTCGGGAAAGATCAAAATCAATCAGGACGAGATGAAAAACCTGACCCGCGCGCAGGGCGGGGAACAGGGAGAGTAAAGCGGGAGAGCCTCGCCGGTTCCACATTTGCTGGTAGCATCGGTGGTAGTAGAACGATGTCATTCCCCCGCGCTACCGGTATCCTGCTGCATCCGACCTCCCTCCCATCGCGCGGCGGTATTGGCGACTTCGGTCCGGCCGCCTACGAGTTCGTAGATTTTCTTGCGGCTGGGCGCCAGGGCTTGTGGCAGGTGCTGCCGCTGGGTCCGCCGGCCAACGGGAACTCTCCCTATTCTTCCACTTCCGCCTTTGCCGGCAATCCGCTGTTGATCAGCCTGGACCGGCTGGCGGAGCGCGGATGGATTGAGCCCTCGCGTCTGGAAGATCTCCCCAGCCAGGCCGGCGCCATTGACTATGAATCGGTCTACCAGCGCAAGCGGCCGCTGATCATCGCCGCGGCCCGGACATTCCTGCAAAATGCACGCGGCAATGCACGCTCCCGCTTCGAGCGTTTCTGCCAGGAGAACGCGTGGTGGCTGGACGACTTCGTGGTTTTCGATGTCCTGCGCGAGCGCGCAGCCCGGCAATGCTGGAAGGAATGGTCGCGCCCGCTGGCCTGCCGTGAAACCGGGGCTCTCGACGCGGCGCGCAAGCAGCTGGCGCCTGAGATAGACATCCGCCGCGTCATCCAGTTCTTCTTTTACGAACAGTGGCATGCCCTGCGCCTTTACTGCGCGCAACGCTCTGTCCGCGTGGTCGGCGATATCGCTATTTTCGTCGACCACGACAGCGCGGATGTCTGGGCTCATCGCGATCTCTTTCGCCTGCGGAAGGACAATTTTGAACCGGAGGCGGTTGCCGGGGTTCCACCCGACGCCTTCAGTGCCGTCGGCCAGCGCTGGGGCAGTCCGCTCTATGACTGGAACGCCATAAAGGCGCAAGGCTACGCGTGGTGGATTCACCGGCTACGCTGGGCCACCCAGACTTGTGACTACATCCGCCTCGATCACTTTCGCGGCTTCGAGCAGTTCTGGGAGATTCCGGCCAGCGAGCCTACCGCGGTGCACGGCCGCTGGGTGGACGGACCGAAAGACGAGCTCTTCAACAAACTACGTGACGCCCTGGGCGGCCTGCCCTTCTTCGCCGAAGATCTCGGCCACATCACGCCTGAAGTACACGCCCTGCGCGAGCGCCATCAGATTCCCGGTACCGCGGTGCTGCAGTTCGGATTCAGCGATCCCGGCGCCCACGTCTATTTGCCGCATCGTCTCACCATGGACCGCGTGGTCTACACCGGCACTCACGACAACGACACCACGCTCGGATGGTGGAAATCGGGTACAAGTGAAGACGAACGCCGCGCTATTCATGCCTACGTAGGAAAGAACGACGACGGCATCCACTGGGCTTTCATCCGGCTGGCGCAGGAATCGGTTGCCAGCCTGTCGGTAGTTCCGCTGCAGGATGTGCTGGGGCTCGGCAGTGAAGCCCGGCTCAACACGCCCAGCGTTTCCGAAGGAAATTTCCGCTGGCGCTATCAACCTGGATCGCTCACCCGCACTCTGGCTGAGAAGTTGGCCGCCCTCGCTGCGGTGACGGACCGCCTGCCCCCGCACGTTCTCCCGCCGCCCAGCGAAGATTTTGTGGCCTGAACAATTCCTTCCACTTGTCATGCTGAGCGAAGTACATCGTTTCGCTCGCGAAACCATGTACGCAGTCGAAGGACCCCTTTGATCAATCGCGTTGTCGGCGGCGGTCCGGTCAATGCGAACCAACTCGCTATGAAAGCGACCACAGCTCAATCCGCGGCCTGATTCCGGAGGCAGAGGTCCTTCGACTTCGCGGCTGCTTCGCGAAGCGAAGCAGCTACTCCGCTCAGGATGACAACTAAAGAAAAAAAGCCGGAACCTTGGGGTCCCGGCTTGCAGTTGGTGGTTGCCCGGATAAACTCTGTGCTCTTTCGAGAGCGATCCGCATGCGCGAACGTGCGACATCGTCCAACAGGCACGTGCGCGAAAGCCCGCGCCTCGATCAAACCCTAGGCGCTGCGTCGCGGGCGCAAGGTCAAATCTCGTACCTGCGCCAGCACACTCGACAGTTGCATCCCATTGAGTTGCGAGACGAAGGGCATCAGTTCCGCGATAAACTGGTCCTTCATCAGTTCGCCGATTTCTTCCTGGCGGTTGCGTTCGCCGCCGGAAAGCAGATCGGGAACGGTCACTTCCAGGGCCCGTGCCAGCCGTTCCAGTGAGGAAAGGGTCGGGGTGGCTTTCTCATTTTCGATCTTCGACACGTAGGTCCGGGGAACCGACATGCGCGCGGCCAGTTGCCGCTGGCTGAGCCCATTGCGCAAACGCAGTGAGCGGATCGATGTCGCCAGGTTCAGGTGTCCGCGGCCGTTGCCATTCGCCGGCATCATTTGCGGCGGTGGCGGCGCCATGACGACTTCCGGCTCTTCCTCGTCTAACGAGGCACGGCAGCGGCGACAAAGATCGTTGGAAGTACGGAATTGAACCAGCAGGCAGTGATCGCAACGAACTACTTCCCTTGAATCTACAGGTGCAAGGGTAGTGGCCATCTAGGTGTGGGAGTTGCCAGAGCGGGGGCCTCTCCTGGAACCCACAAAGAACTGGTTCCAACCTGCAGGGTAATCTGCGGTACAACACCTGTGGATGTCAAGATAAATTGCGGTCTAAAAACAAAATGCCTTGTGCGAAACCCCAAACCAGCCGGAGAAAACCCGGAGAAAACAGGTAACAAAACATGAACGATCGAGAACAGGCGTGGGGGTTACTAACTGAGTTCACCCAGTCGGAAAGTTTACTCAAACATGCTCTGGCAGTCGAAGCCTGTATGCGCGCTTACGCCAGAAAAATTTCACCGGGGGCTCCGGAGCAGGAAGATCTATGGGGAGTGGTGGGCCTGCTGCACGACTTCGACTATGAGCAATACCCCAGCCTCGACGATCATCCCTATAAAGGCTGTGAAATATTGAAAGAACGCGGCTATTCGGAAGAAATCCGCCGCGCCATCCTGTCGCACGCGGAATATTCAGGCGTGTCCCGGGACTCGCCGATGGAAAAAGCTCTCTTTGCCTGTGACGAACTGGCCGGATTCATCACGGCATGCGCGCTAGTGAAGCCGGGAAAGTCTCTGGCGGAAGTCGAGGCCAAGTCGGTCCGAAAAAAGATGAAAGACAAGGCTTTTGCCCGCAGCGTGAAACGTGAAGACATCGTAAACGGCGCCGCAGACTTAGGCGTCGACCTGGAAGAGCACATTGCCTTCTGCGTAGAAGCCTTAAAAGAAATCGCAGACCGACTGGGTTTGGACGGGAGCGCCGCAAAGTCAGCCTAGGCAGAGCTGTGTGGGGCCGGGTCTCAGACCCGGTCAGGCCGAGCAAGGCTCGGCAGGATTTTCGAAACGCCAGCATCCATCCGAGACCACGTAGGGGCGGGTGCCCTCACCCACCCAGCCGAGCAAGGCTCGGCAGGATTTTCCTCCGAGTAAGATTGTGAGGGCGAGACGCCCTCACGACAGCCGGCGGGACTCCAGCGCTACAAAAACTTACCACAACACTGCCGCCACCTTCCCGCTGGCAATCAACTCGGCGATTCGCGCGAAATCCTGGTACATCACTCGATCTTTGTCCATGGTCGCACACACCGAGCGGATGGCCGCATGCGCCGCCTGGCCGCGCTTCGAAGTCTTCAGCGGCGCCAGGAAATCCAGCGCCTGGGCCGCGGCCATGGCCTCGATCGCCATAGCGTTGCGGGCGTTCTCTACGATACGTTTCAGCTTCAGCGCCGCCGTCATTCCCATGGAAACGTAATCTTCCTTGTTGCCCGAAGTCGTAATCGAATCCACCGAAGCGGGATGGGCCAGCACTTTGTTTTCGCTGACCAGCGACGCGGCGGCAACCTGCGCCATCATGAATCCGGAATTCAGCCCCGCTCCAGCAGCCAAAAATGGGGGCAGGCCTTCATTCAGAGCCGGATTTACCAACCGCTCCAGCCTGCGTTCTGAAATCCCTGCCAGTGCGGTCAGTGCAATGCCCAAAAAATCTAAAGCGAACGCTACAGGCTGGCCATGAAAGTTTCCGCCGGAAAGGACGTCAGCCTCAATTCCTGCGAAGCCTCGCTCCGCCCGGACGGGCGAGACGCCCGTTTCTACATGGCTTTTCATGAAGACCAGCGGATTATCCACCGCAGAGTTGACTTCGATCTCCATGACTTCGCGGCACCGAACGAGCGTGTCGCGTACTGCGCCGTGCACCTGCGGCATGCAGCGCAGCGAGTATGCGTCCTGCACCCGGTCGCAATCGCGATGCGACTCGCGCAGCTGGCTGCCTTCCAGCATCTTGCGTAAATTGGCGGCGCTCCGGAGTTGGCCAGGGTGCGGCCGCGCCTTGTGGATACGCTCGTCGAATGCGACATCCGTGCCTCGAAGCGCGTCGAGGGAAAGCGCGCCGATTACGTCCGCGGTATCCGCCAGATTCTCTGCCGCCAGCAGCGCCAGCACTCCGACCGCCAGCATGCCCTGGGTGCCGTTAATCAACGAGACCGCTTCCTTGGCTTCGAGCACCAGCGGTCTGACCTGGGCGCGCCGCATGGCGTCGGCTGCGGGAATCCGGCCTCCCTTCTCGTCATCCTTCGAACCGAGACACTCACCTTCTCCGATCAGCGCCAGCGCCAGGTGTGCCAGAGGAGCCAGATCGCCGCTCGCTCCCACGCTGCCTTGCGAGGGCACCATCGGCGTAACGCCGCGATTCAGCATCTCGCAAATCGTGTCGATGACCGCACCGCGCACACCGGAATGGCCCTTGGAAAGCGAATTCGCCCGCAACAACATCATGGCCCGGGTTTCCGGGGTCGAGAGCGGCTCGCCCACGCCCGCGGCGTGAGAGCGCACCAAATTAAGTTGCAGTTCGCGTATCTGCTCGCCCGCGATGCGAACATCCGCCAGCTTGCCCACACCAGTCGTGATCGCGTAGGAAACCCGGTTTTCAGCCACCAGCGCATCCACCACGGCGCGCGCGCGGTTCACCGCCTCCCGAGCCTCGGGGAGAAGGAGGACCGCACGATGTTCCACCGCCACCTCGCGCACCGCTTCGAGAGTCAGATCGCTGCCGTTAATGTGGAGAGCGTTCAAGAGAGTTTCCGGTTTCTAGTTTCTGGTATTCAGCTTCAAAGTCTTCGGAAGACTGCGCCTCCACAGTCGAAAGCGCTTCCTCCAGAGGCCTGGGAAGCCGCGACTTTGGAAGGGCACGACTTCAGTCGTGCCACAAATCGCCGTCCCAACCCGGCTTCAGCCGCTGCGGTTCGCTTCTTCATCCTGCGGAAACCACTCTTCCGTGCGAACAAGTTCGCGAAAACTTCCTACTTCCCTGCGGCCTCGCGAAACACTTTCAGAAATGCCGGCGGCAGGGGCGCTGTTTTCATCTGCGCGTCGATCACCATGTGCGTGGTCTCCCCTTCGGCCAGCACTTCACCATCGTTGGCCCGCACCAGTTGGTATCCAAAGTGAATCACAGATTCGCGGACATTCTTCAAATGCGTGCGTACGATAATCTCATCGTCATACCTCGCCGGCGATTTGTAGCGGCAGCGTGCGTCCACTACCGGGATAAAGCATCCGTGTTCTCGCTCCATGTCGCGGTAGGTAAATCCCAATTGGCGCATCAACTCCACGCGTCCGATTTCAAACCAGATGAAGTGGTTGGCGTGATAGACCACGCCCATCTGATCGGTCTCCGCGTAGCGTACGCGCACCCGGCTCTCGCAGACCACGCCGTTGTGATTGCCGACTGCGCTCACTGGCCACTCCAACGCGGTTTTCGTTTTTCCAGAAATGAGGTGATGCCTTCGCGGAAGTCCGCCGTGGTGCGGATGCGTGCGTTATCTTGCACGGCTTCGTTGATCTGGCGGTCAAGTTGTGCGGCAATGAATCCATTGATCAGGCGCTTGGTGGCTCGCACCGACGACGGACTATTTTCCATGAGCTGCGCCGCCAGTTCGCGCGCCCGTGGCATCAGACGCTCCGGGCTGACAACTTCGTTGACCAGTCCATAGCGGTGCGCCTCGGCCGCGTCGAATAGCCGTGCGGTCAAAAGCAAATCGCGCGCAATCTTGTGTCCCACTTGCCAGACGAGCATTGAGGAAACGATGGCCGGCACAAATCCGATGCGCACTTCGGTGTAGCCGAACTTCGCGTCCGGCACCGCCAGAGTGAAATCACACATGGTGGCAAATCCCGTGCCGCCCGCAATGGCTGCCCCGTTCACCGCAGCGATGGTCGGCAAGGGGAAATCGTAAATGCGCCGGAAAATGCGCCCCATGCGTGAGGAGTCTTCGACGTTTTCGTCGTGCGTCTTGCCCAGCAGGTTCTTCAGTTCGTCGAGATCGAGCCCAGCGCAGAACGCCTTGCCCGCGCCGGTGAGGATCACCACCTGCGCGGAAGACCGTTCCACTTCGTCGAGCGCCGCCAGCAGTTCCTCCAGCAGCGTAAAACTGATGGCATTCCGTTTGTCGGGCCGATTCAGGGTAATGGTGGCGACGCCGGAATCGATCGCACGCTTAATGGTTTTATATTCCATGTCTACGTTCAATCCGCAGCCGTTGACGCCGTATACCGCGCCCCAATCTCCGCCGTCACCCGCAACAATACATCCAGCGGCTTCAGCACGGGCAACTCCGCTCCTCTTTGCTGCAGCGCCTCCACCACTTTTTCGGTGGCAACATTTCCCACCAGCGCATCCTGCGCGAACGGACATCCGCCCAGTCCACCCAGTGCCGAATCGAATCGGCGGCACCCGGCATCATACGCGGCCAATATCTTCTCTACGGCCTGCTCCGGCCGGCTGTGCAGATGCAACCCAATCTCGATAAAGGAGTACTTCGAATTCACCGCGGAAAACAGTTCACGAATCTGCGCCGGCCCGGCCAGTCCCACCGTGTCAGCCAGAGAAATGGTGCGAACACCTTCGGATTCGAGCAGGTCGACCGCGTCGATCACTTCGCCAACGTTCCAGGGATCACCGTAAGGATTGCCAAACGCCATCGAGATATAAACCACCGTGTCAAGCCCGGCCGGTTCGCCCGTGTTCCTGACCTTCTCCAGTTCGTCGATCGCATCTTCCAGGGTCTGGTGCTGATTGTTCTGCAGGAAAGTCGGTGAAACCGAATAGGGGAAACCCAACGTCCGCACCGCCTGGCTGGCGATCGCCCGCTGCGCCCCTTTTTCATTGACCACAATTCCGATAATCTCCGCATCATCCGGCGGATCGAGTTCCTTCAATACTTCTTCCGAGTCCGCCATCTGCGGCACAGCCTTCGGCGACACGAACGAAACCGCATCAATGTGCTTGAATCCCGCGCTGATCAAGGCTTTCAGGTAGTCGGTCTTGATGTAAGCAGGAATCTGACCCTGCAGCCCCTGCCAGGCATCGCGCGGGCACTCGACGAGTTTTACGGCGTCAGCCATCAAGAACTGGGCCACGGATCTTCACCGATTCTCGCGGATAAGTCTTTATTCTAATTTGTTTCTAAATCCGTGAAGATTCGTGCAAATCCGTGGCGCGGTTGCCTTCAAGTTTGCAGCACTCCAACTTTAAACTCCGGCACATCCGGATTCAGCGCGGCGGCCTCGAGCGCCAGTGTGATCGCGTCCCGCGTCTCCACTGGATCGATGATCTTATCGATCCATAGCCGGGCGGCGCCGTAGCGCGGGTCAGTCTGCTCGTCATAGGTTTTCTTCACCGACTCGAACAGCTCTTTGCGTTCTTCATCGCTCAACTTCTTCCCACTGCGCTCCAATTGCTTGATCTTGATTTCGACCAGCGTGCCAGCCGCAGCATCGCCGCTCATCACCGCGTAGCGCGCGGTCGGCCAAGCATAAACAAACCTTGGATCATAAGCCTTGCCGCACATCGCATAATGTCCGGCGCCGAACGACCCGCCGACAATGACCGTTATCTTGGGCACCACCGAGTTCGACACCGCGTTCACCATCTTCGCTCCCGCCTTGATGATGCCGCTCCACTCCGCATCCCGTCCCACCATGAACCCATTTACATCGTGGAAGAAAATCAGCGGAACCAGGTTCTGGTTACAGTCCATGATGAAGCGCGCCGCTTTTTCCGCCGACTCGGTGTAAATCACGCCACCGAATTCGATTCTCTTGTGGCCCTCGTGATCGGTTTGCTGCGCATGCAACTTTTGGTTGGCGACGATACCTACAGCAAAGCCCCCGATCCGGGCGTACCCGCAGATCACGGTCTTGCCATATTCGGGCTTGTATTCGTCAAAGCGGCTGCCGTCCACGATACGGGCCAGGATTTCTTTCATGTCATACGGTTTCGCCGGGGAAGCATCATAAATACCGTAGATTTCCTCCGCGGCCAGTGCGGGTGGCTGCGGCTTTTTGCGGTCCCAGGGAGACTGCCGACGGTATCCCCATTTTTCGATAATGGCGCGAATCCGTGCCAGGCAGGCTTCGTCGTTGGGTTCCCGGAAATCCACGGTGCCGCTGATGGCTGAATGCATGGCCGCTCCGCCCAGGTCTTCGGCGGAAACTTTTTGCCCGATTGCCGCCTGCACCAGCGCTGGACCCGCCAGAAAAAGCCCGCTGCCGTCGGTCATGAGCACGTGATCGCACATCACCGGCAGGTATCCGCCACCCGCGACGCACATCCCCATGATAGCGGCGACCTGAGAGATGCCCATGGCGGACATCACCGCGTTGTTGCGAAACACACGCCCGAAATCATCGGTGTCGGGAAAGACATCTTCCTGCAAGGGCAGAAATACGCCTGCCGAGTCCACCAGATAGACCGTCGGAATATGATTTTCAATGGAGATATTCTGGGCGCGAATCACTTTCTTCGCGGTCATGGGGAAAAACGCGCCCGCCTTGACCGTGGCGTCGTTGGCGATGATCATCACCAGCCGTGTCTGGATGCGTCCCAGTCCGGTGATCACTCCGGCGGCAGGTGCGCCTCCCCACTCTTCGTACATGCCGTGCGCGGCGTAGGCACCAACTTCGAAAAACGATCCGGGATCGACCAGCAGGTTGATTCGCTCCCGCGCGGTCAGCCGTCCCTTGCCGTGTTGGCTCTCCACGGCTTTGGGCCCGCCGCCTTCGCGAATTTTCTCCTCCTCGTTGCGCACCTGTGAAACCAGGTCAGCCAGGAAGCGCATGTTGGCTTCAAAGCGCGCCGAAGTTGGGTCCACGTGCGACTCGAGAACGGTGGAACTCGAAGGCATGCCTGGATCAATGCGCTCGTTCATAGGAAAGAAGCTGAAACTGTTTACGGTATAACAGCCAAGCCGCACGCGCAAACGCGAGTTCGTACTCCGGGAACGAGTTGAAGAGCGCAGAGTGGGTTCGCGGCACTGATCGAATTCAAAATCTGAAATCTGTAATCCTCAATCTGAAATCTTTTTTTCGATCCAGCGCTCCAGCCGGCATCCATCTTCCTCCAGCAGAAAGCTGCCGGCTCCAAAGCACTCGCCGAAGATGCGTTGCGACTCCGGATCCCGAACCGCCCGTGTGATCCACTGCTTTCCAACTTGATATTGGCTGGCGGTAAACCACCTCTGCGGCAAAACCTCTGCCAGCCCGGCTTGCAGATACACCACATAGAGCGCGAACGCCGGCTCATCAGCGCTTTTTGCGGGATAGCTGGTGGGAATGATCAGTTCGTCCACTCCGCGCAGTGCGAGTGGCACCTCAATGTTATGCATGCCGGCGCTCAAGCCGAGCGCGACTTCAAAATCAGCAACGGGTTCCGTGGCGGCATAGATGCGCTCACTCGACGGCTTGAACCAGCCGGCAATTTCTGCCAAGTCGAAGGCTTTGAGCTGGTCAGGATCAAAACAGACGAAGCGAATGCTCCGGCCTTCAGGACACCAAATACCCAGATGCGACGGCGGCACGAAAAAGGGTCGGCAATATGTATTCAGCGCGAGGCGCGGCTTGTCGGGCTCCTGCTCCAGGGCCAGAGTAATCAGATAGCCTAGCGGCCCCTCGCTGCCGTGATGAGTCCAGACGAAGCGCTGGCCGGTAGCCGAATTGAACGCAGGAAAAGTCTTCCAGTACCACGGCGTCGGGCCGACAGTGCGCTGCAGGAGCTCTTTCAAACGGGAGGTGCTGAGTTCGGCCATCAATGTCAAGTGGCCGTGGGCACGCCGCGCGGCTTGACGTTGGCGCGGATGAATTGGACGATGTCGTCCATGGTAGTGCCAGGCTGGAAAATGGCGGCGACGCCGGACTTCTTCAGATGATCCACGTCCTGATTGGGAATGATGCCGCCCAGGACGATGAGCACGTCGTCCATCTTGTTCTGCTTGAGCAGTTCCATCACACGAGGAACGATGGCGTTGTGCGCGCCGGAAAGAATCGAAAGTCCAATGACGTGGACGTCTTCCTGAAGCGCCGCGTTCACGATCATTTCCGGCGTCTGCCGCAATCCGGTGTAGATCACTTCCATGCCGGCGTCACGTAACGCGCGAGCAATGACTTTTGCGCCGCGATCGTGCCCGTCGAGCCCGGGCTTGGCCACCAGCACGCGTATCTTTTGCTCTGCCACAGCCTCCATTTAACCACAAAGGGGAGCACAACGATGGTGTTCGTAGCGCCGGCATCCTGCCGGCTGTCCCGAGGGCGTCTCGCCCTCGACTCGGCGGCGAGACGCCCGCCGGACAGACACCGGGACGGCGGCGCTACATTGTCTTGATGTCCAGACTCCGCCACAGATACCAGCAGGCAACCGACCGGTAGGGTTCCCAGGCCTTCGCAATCTTTTCCATCTGCTCGGGCTTGGGCATCTTGCGCTTTCTGTAATGCTTCTTCATCGCCGCCTGGATGCCGTAATCGCCAGTGGGCAACACATTCGGACGTCGCAGCGTAAACATCAGAAACATGTGCGCGGTCCACACCCCTACACCTTTAACTTGCGTCAGGTGCTTGATCACCTCTTCGTCGCTCATCTCGGGCAGGCGCGAGAAGTCGAGTTCTCCGCGGGTGGCGCGCTCGGCCATATCTTTGAGGTAGGACGACTTTTGTTTCGACAATCCCACCGCGCACAACTGTGCGTCGGTAAGCTTGAGAATCCCTTCCGGCGTGACCGGATCACCGGCCAAGGCTGCGAACCGGTTGAAGATCGTCACCGCAGCTTTTCCATTCAACTGCTGATAAACGATGGCCTCGGCCAGGCTGTGAAATTCCGGCGGGCCAAACTCCATGCGGCAGGCTCCGACTCGCTCAATGATGGCCGAGAGCACCGGATCAGATTTCTTCAGATGGTTGACAGCCTTGCGCATGCAGATATTGGACGACAGTCAGGCCAAAGAGGATAGCAGAAGGTCAGTCGTCAGTCTTCAATCGTCAGTCGTCAGGAGGACCCGGAGCGAAAGGCGTTCGAGTATGAAGACTGACAACCGACGACCAACGACTGCTATGATAGATATCGCAAGGTCGTCTGAATCAAATCAGCCGTCCCCGCGTACGGGTCGCCCGCATCATCCCACTCCATGGAACAGTAGCCTTTGTAATCATGCTGTTTCATTAGGCCGAATGTCTTGGCCATATCCACATGCACAGTTATGCCGTGACTGTTGGTCTCGGAAGACTTCACGTGCGCGATGCAATAAGCATGGCCGAACATGGCGTCAATGCCACGATAAGCGTAGTCAGGATCCTTGGCCGCGAGGGTGTTGCAGAAGTCAGGCAGGGCGCGCAGCCACGGACTGTTCACCTTCTCGATCAGCTCGACCAGGAAGAAAGGATCTTCGCTGACCGGATTGTCATTCTCCAGGTTGACGACCACACCCTTCGCGGACGCATGCTCGACCACGCGCCGCAGGCTGTCGGCCGTCCGCTCGAGATCTGGCTTCACATTTTTCGCGGCAGGAAGATTGGTGCGAATGCTGGGTGAGCCCAGAGTGACGGCAGCATCCACCCACTCTTTGCTGAACGCAATGGCCTGCTCGCGTTCGGAACGATCTGTGGCGTACGGGCTGTGCTCGCCATCGACCGCGACGTTTGCGATCGCGGCCCCTGCCTTTTCCACCGAAGCCCGGAATTGCACGAGGTACTTCGCGTCACGCGACGGGAAATGTCCGGTCCAGGGCTCGATCTTGTTTACGTTGAATTTTTCAACGACGTGCGCCGCGAAGTCCCTGAGCTCGATAACCGGGTTGCCCGGCTTGTGCTCAGGCCCGGCAATGAATTCGCGGAACGGGTAAGAGGCGATGGCAATTCGCTGCCGTGGCTCTGAGGGAAAGTGAAGGCTGGGAGCGAAGGCCGCCCGGGCGAGTGTGGCGCTGAGGTACGCTCCGGCTGCGGCGGCTGCGCACTGTACAAGGAATCGTCTGCGAGTGGTGGGCACGCGCGCCAGTCTAGCATGGCTGCTTCCCGCAAATTTCCGGCAAGCACCCACGCGGGCGAGGGCTCTTTCGACTTCACTCAGGGCAGCTCCGCGCCACACAATCCGCGAAAGCGTTTACCATTGACGGATGATCACAATTGTTTCCGGGCTTCCGCGCTCGGGTACTTCACTGATGATGCAGATGCTGGCGGCGGGCGGCGTGCCCATCCTCTCTGATGGCGAACGCCGGGCTGACGTCGACAACCCGCGCGGCTATCTGGAGTGGGAGCGCGTCAAACAACTTCCCAAAGACCCGGCATGCATCGCCGAAGCGGAGGGCAAGGCGGTAAAAGTGATCTCCCAGCTCTTGCTTTCGCTTCCTGCGGGACACGATTACCGCGTGATCTTCATGCAACGGCCGCTGCCCGAGGTCATGGCGTCACAGGACGAGATGCTGCGCCGGCGCGGGAATTTCAACCCCAGCGAGGACAACACCGTGGTGACGCGGGCCTTCCAAGACCATCTTTCCGACGTCTACGCCTGGCTCAATAGCAAGCCCTATGTGAAGGTGAGCCGTGTGCAGTATCACTCTGTCCTGCGCGGGCCCATGGAAGTGGCCGGAACGGTGGCAAAATTCCTTGAGCTTCCCCTGGACATTGAGGCCATGACGCAGCAGGTGGACGGAACGCTGTACCGGCAAAGGCGCAAGTAGGCCGTTACGTTTATGTGGCGCGGGCGACTCGCCCGCGCGCTTACGACTTTGCTGGAGGAAGCAGAAAACCGATCTTACGCCGGGGCGTTTCCTCGGGAACCATAAGTTCCTTAATCGCTTCCATCAGGTCCTGAATCGCGGAGTCATGGGTTTCCAGGCGGCGGTCCAGTTCGTTTATCTTGGCGGCGAGTTGGCGATTCTTGGCCAGCATTTCCCGCATGCGCACAAATGCGCGCACCACGAAAACACTCATCTCGATGGCTTGCTTGGAGTTCAGCACGGTCGCGGCCATGATGGCGCCGTGCTCGGTAAAGGCGTAGGGCGGGTAGCGGCGGCCACCTCGGCCTTTCTTTGAGGTCACAATTTGTGACCTCAAAGAATCGTGCTCTTTGGCCGTGAGTTGGAACATGAAATCCGATGGGAACCGTTCGCGGTTGCGTTTTGTCTGCTGGTTTAGCTGCTTGGCAGGGACGCCATACAACTCGGCGAGGTCGCCATCCAGGATGACCCTCTGGTGGCGGAGGATCAGGATTCGCGATTCGACTGGCACGGCGAGCTGCGGCGGGCGTTTTGACATAGAACTAGGTGTGTATGTTGCCCGGTTTTGAGGTCGCAATTTGCGCCTCAAGTTTGGTGCGTCTTGAGATCACAATTTGTGATCTCAAATAATCATATCCCTTGCAGCACGCGGGCGTGGGCGCCCGCGCCACACAACCACTACACACAATCACCTCTAGGTGATGCTCACTTCCGTGTAAGTCCCGAAAACTTCGCGGAGCGCTTGGCAGATTTCGCCTACCGTGGCATAGGCGCGGACGGCGTCGACGATGTAGGGCATGGTATTGGCCGAAGAAATCTCACCACCTGCGGGCGATGCAGGTTCCTGCGCCGCGGCTTTTTTCAAAGCTTCAAGACGCCGCTGTACTTCCTCGTTTGAACGGCGGGCGCGCAGGGCCTTGAGCTTGGCGCTTTGCCCGCGGGCCACATTTTCGTCGATGTACAGGATGTGGAGCGGCTCTTCTTCGATCACGAATTCGTTGGCGCCTACGATGACTTTTTCTTTGGCTTCGGCTGCCCGCTGGTACTGGTAGGAGGCTTCGGCAACTTCTTTTTGCGGGTAACCACGTTCGATGGCTTTGACCATGCCGCCCATGGCATCAAGCTTGGAGAAGTAATCGAACGCGCCTTTTTCCATTTGCAGGGTTAAGGTTTCAAGAAAATAAGCCCCGCCTAACGGATCGACCGTCTGTGTCACTCCTGATTCGTAGGCGATGATTTGCTGCGTGCGCAGTGCGATACGGGCAGCCTCCTCGGTGGGCAGGGCCAGCGCTTCGTCGTAGGAATCGGTGTGCAGTGACTGGGTTCCGCCCAGGACCGCTGCCATGGCCTGCAGCGCAACCCGGGCGATATTGTTCATCGGTTGCTGGGCCGGGAGCGAGACGCCTGCGGTCTGGGTGTGGAAACGAAGCAGCGAGCTGCGCTGGTTCTTCGCGTGAAATCGGTCTTTCATTACCTGGTACCAGATTTTGCGCGCGGCGCGGTACTTGGCGATCTCTTCGAAGAAATCGTTGTGCGCGTTGAAGAAAAAACTGAGCCGGGGCCCGAAGTCGTCCACATCCAACCCGCGCCTTAGCGCCCATTCCACGTACTCGACCCCGTCATAAAGGGTGAAAGCCAGTTCCTGGAGTGCGGTCGAGCCGGCTTCGCGGATGTGGTATCCGCTGATCGAAATGGTGTTGAACTTTGGGGTGAATCGGGAACCGAATTCGAATGTGTCCACCACCAGGCGCATCGACGGAGCCGGCGGGTAGATGTATTCCTTCTGCGCGATGTATTCCTTCAGGATGTCGTTCTGCAGCGTGCCGGAGACTTTTTTCCAGTCGGCACCCTGCTTTTCCGCGACCACCAGATACATCGCCCACAGGACCGATGCCGGAGAGTTGATGGTCATGGAGACTGTGGTCTTCTCCAGATCGATGCCGCCGAAAAGAATTTCCATGTCTTCGAGGGAATCGATGGCCACGCCGCACTTGCCGACTTCACCTTCACTGGCGGGATGATCGGAGTCGTAGCCCATCAGGGTGGGCAGGTCGAATGCTACCGAGAGCCCGCTGCCGCCACTTTCCAGCAAATATTTGTAACGCTGATTGGTTTCTTCCGGCGAAGCGAAGCCGGAGAACTGGCGCATGGTGAAGAGTTTGCCGCGATATCCGCTGGCGTGAATGCCGCGCGTGAACGGGGGCTGGCCGGGGTAGCCCAGGTATTTTTCCGAGCTCCAGTCTTCGGGGAGATCCGCCTGCGTATAGAGCCGCCGCACCGGTGTGCCGGAAATGGTGGTGAACCGGGCATGACCGTGTTGGTCGAGATTTGTCCCGGTAGGCGCGCCGATGGGCTTTTCGGGGGCTTTTTCCAGGGTCGGAAGGAGGATCTTTTCCGCCCAGTCTTTTTCGCTTTGCGACGGATAGCGGCCCTCGAACACGTCCGTGATCGGGTTTTCCGCGATTTGCGGTTTGGGAGGTTTCTTCTCGGGCATGTGGACCCTGCCTGTGTTCGATCATAGAAGAGCGTGGGTGCAGGGGCAAGGTACGGACGTACTGGGGTGGGTTAACTGAGACTAAAGTGCAGCAAATTTGCATACGGCTGAGTAAGTCATAATTTAAGATGTGGCAAATATTTGGAGAGCGCATGAATCTGATCGTCCGACTGATCTTTGGCGTTTGGCTCGGGCTTCTGTTGTCCACCATTTCCCTCGCCGAAGACAAACAGGCGGAGGGCGAGAGACTCATTCGTCATGCCGAGCAAATCTCCAACATTCGATCCGCCGATGCTCGCTCGTTTCGTCTTAAAGCGAATTTTGCGTTGCTGGGAGATGGCGTATCTTTCGAGGAAGGAACCTATACGGAGACCTGGGTATCGCACGGCCGCTGGCGCCGTGAAAGCGTCTGGGGCAGCTTTCATCGGACGGAAGTAGGCACCGGAAAAAAGCGTTGGGTACTGGATAGCACGGAAGAGATCCCGGGGAAAGCGGGTGAACTCGGATCGCTGATGAATGTGTTAACCGTCCATCAGGAGCCGATTAAAGTTGCAGCCATCCGAGACCAGAACATACAAGGAGTGAAAGCCCGGTGTGTCGAACTCAAGGAAAAGCGCATTGGCAAAGAGACGCTATGCGTGGATGCTCAGAGTGGAGTGCTGGTGTTAAGTAATACTCCGACTATGGCGATGGGCAAGACGGTCGAGTATTCGTGCCGGTACGGGCAATACGAACAGTTTGGCGATCGAACATATCCACGGCATATAGAGTGCATGGAAGATGGACATCGTGGAATTGCGGTTAGAGTGCTGGATCTGTCGGTCGAGCCATCGCCAGACTCGGCGTCGTTTGTCCCGCCCTCCGGGGCGGAGGAACTGTCGAACTGCACGGACAAGCTTCAGGCGCCCAGCGTGCTGAAGGCTCCAGACCCGGAATTTCCGAAAGACGAGCCTCAGCCTCTTTCTCCCGAGGTCGTCTGGTTGATTGCGGGCGCAGACGGTAGGCCGCGTCACTTGAAAGTTGCCCGCTCGATTGGCAGGGCGTTCGACGGCCCTGCACTGGCGGCAATCAGCCTATGGGTGTTTAAGCCTGCAATGTGTGATGGTGATCCGGTAGCGGTTCCGTTAAACGTGGAAGTAGTTTTCCGTAAGTGGTGACTGTTGAGTGCCGCTAGTTTCACTCTCAGCCGACCTGGCTGACCCTTATAGGTTACAAGGTCGGAACTCGATATCGAGAACAAGCCCAACCGGGACGGGATCGTGGAATCCCACCCTTCAAGATAGAAGGGTGGGAGCCCCGGCTTAGCTGGCTTTGCTTTCTTTTGCCAGCCGGGCTTGCGTCGTGTCGTAGCTTTCGCCGTAGATCGACGGCACTTTGGCGCCCATGGGCCGCAAGTACATGGAAAGCTGTCCGCGATGGTGGATGGTGTGGTTCAGAGCGAACTGCACAAAAGCCGCCGCGGGAAGCTGGAACATGCCGCGAAAGTCGATCAACTTCGCTAGGGTCTCACCGTTGAGCGCTTCGATCTTCTTTAAATTCGCGGCAAAGGTCTCCTCGAACCAGGCAGCAATGTCCGCGGAGTTCTTGATCGACTCGGGCCGGTGAATCGGAGTGAAATCAAACGCACCCGCGGGTATTCCACTCAGAAAGCGCTTTTCTGATGCCACAATGTGCCACGCCAGCTCCAGGGCGGTTTTGGAAATGGCGTCGGGACGGTAGTCGCCCTTCTCCAGGGGAATGGCTTCAATTACCCGCCTGGTGGTCTGGTGTTCACTCTTGAGCGTGGGCAGTGCAGTATGCAAAATGAATTTAGCCTGATCGGGCGTGAGCTGGGGAGTAGACATTGGTTCCGTCCTTTTCAATTGGTCTGGATTATTTTAATCGACCCTGGGTTAATTGACCCTGAGGTCTGTGCCGCTGGAGCACGAACGGGAGGCTCGCGCCTATATTGAGAGGTCATTCGGAGCAGACTGCGGCCTTACATCGTGCGACGGGCCGCCGATGTCCATGAAACGCGGATCAGAAGCCTCGGTGCGTACGGAACTCAGCGCCACCCTAACTTCGCCGATGTAGTAGAAGGTCGCCGCCAGCAAGCAGATCATGGCTAAGACAAAAAGAACGACGGCGGCCTCGGCGGCCTGTTTCCAGTACAGGCCGAACCCGAGCAGGAGACAGGACGAGATCGTCCCAGCAAGAGAAATGAGCGCCAGAAGGAAGGATCGCCGGATCATTTCCGCACGCCGTTCGATCGAGTCGATCTGGGCCGTGTAGGCCTCGGCTTCCTGCACACGGTCATTCCTGGCGGCATCGTACTTCGCGTGTACATACTGCCGCAACCGGCTGACAATACCCATAAGGCGGACATTGATCGAAAGGATCAGCAAGGCAGTTGCGGAAATAAAGATCGCGGGAGCAAGGAACGCCTGAAACACGCGAGCGACATCAGTCATAGCGGAGCCTTACAGGGCCTCGAGCCCCGGAGCGTGAGTTCAGCGGCGCATCCAGACATCGGTGATTTCCGCCCCTGAGACGATCTCAGCGGACTCCACCGCGATGCTCTCAACTTGCTGTTGCAGCCGTTTCTGAATTGCCTGGTCGAGACCGGTGAACTCGATGCCCATCCCGACACCGAGATCGCAGGTCCTGACAATCGCGGCTGTGCGAACGCTTTCGGAATTCAGCCAGAAAGTGATGGTCAGGATTCTTCCCACAGGAAGGGGCAGCATAGTCTCGATGTAACAGCCATTGCCTGATATATCTGCGGTCCTCGTTCTCATCGGGGCATCGTCGCCTTGGCCACCACGGATTTCGATCTGGAAAAAAATCCGTTGCCGGGCAAATTTTCTTTTGTCCTTCGTGGCCGGTGCGATTCGGGGAATAGGCGCGGTTCCAATGGCTTGCTGGGTCTCCACTTCCTCTTGCAAGGGATGCGTCCGCCCTTCCATCACCTTCACTCCGACGTCGATTTTCTGTGTCGCCCGGACGTCCACTACCCATATCACATTGCAGCGAGCCTTCTTGTCGCCGAAGTGCACTCCGATGATATCTCCGGCCTTGAGGTGTTCTTCAAGTCCGACAAGCTTGGCACCGTGTTCACTTACATTCTGAGCGTGGGCAACTTGGGAGAATACACGGTCGTCTGCATCCACCCCAAATACCCGGATCGGCAGGTCGACATTAAACCGCGGCTCTGACTTGTCTGCCATGTGTAGTCGTGGGCGCGTTTCGGCTTGGTAATATTCCTTGTCAGGCTCTCCAATTTTGATTAGGCCAATACTACCTTGAGGTGAACCCACAACGAGGGTGGCTCTGGAGCCACTTAGAGCATGCATCCCAACTGTTAACCGCTTGGATTAGTAAATTCTGATACTGGGATGTGTGGGTTTCGAATCGGAACACCATCTCTTGTCTTGCGCCAGGGTTCTTTCAAGACCCGGCTGTGCCAGGTACGGACCTAGCGATCTGCTCTGGATCGACGTTTTCCCCGTAGGTCTCCAAGACGGTTACGGGCCTACTACCGGCGGGGTGGCCGGGCCCTCGTCGTTTTCGTCGTTTGCGTTTTTGTTTTTGTCGGTGGCGGGTTGGGCTGGACCGAGGGTTGGTCCAACGGGATGCACTACCGATGGCCCGGACCAGTTGCCGCTGTCCCCAAGGACGCGCGACGTCACCGTCACGCCGGAGGCGTTCCGCAACTCTCGCAGAATATCCTGCCGGTCGTGGCCGGCATATTCACGGGCAAAGCGGGTCAACGCTTCGGTCAGGATGTCGTGGTGATGCAGTGTCTCCAGTCCTGGCTCGCGCGTGATGTTCAGCCACAGGCGGTGCACCAGATGGATGTCCTCGGTCTTCAGCGAAGGCGTGTGCGGGCCGATGTGGAAAGTGTCCACCCGTGATTCAGGGTAGACGACTTGAAAGATGAACTGTCGCTTGGGCTCGGGCATCGCCTCCCAGGCATGGCCGAGGTAAAAGGCTTGCTCCTGGGCAGTCATCTTGCTCGACAGGCCGGAGACCACCGCCGAAGCTTCCAGATTGTTGGCGGTCTGCACGATAGCCGACCAAGGGTCGCGAGCCGGCACCACCAGCAGCGAAACATGTTTGCCGAAGCTTTCCGCAACCGAGACGGCGCGGGTAAAAAGCTGCTGCTCATAGTCGCTGAAGATTTGCTCGGTGGAAAGATCGTAGGCGGCGGTGCCGAACTGGCTTACCCGCGCCGACATGACCACAATATCCTGCTCCTTAACGTCAATGCGCTCCAGCACCCATTTCAGGTGATTCAAAGTGTTGTAGTCGCGGACCGTCACCATCACGTTCCCCGGGCGAATCCCCAGTCCCGAACGCTCGACCGTGTCGCTTTGCAGCAGTTGGAAGTGTTCCTTCATATGCTGTTCGGCGAGGGCGTGCTTGCTGCGGTTCACGCGCTCGGACACGGTGAAGATCAGGAAGAAGCCGGCAGCAAAGGAAACCCCTGCGACCGTGGCGATGGATTTGGTGAAGAGATTCACGACCGCGGTGCAGAACAGCACCAGGAAAACCGAGGCCAGGCCAAGAGGAATCTCGTGGCCACCGACGGTGATATTTGGCGGGACCTTCCAGCCACGTTCGCCCTTGTATTTAACGCGCAGCACCAGCATGGCGAGGCTGTTGAAGGTGAAGCTCCAGATCACGCCGAAGGCGTAGGCCTCGCCCAGCAGATAAACATCGCCGCGGCTCACCAGGATGGTGAAAACCTGCAGGAAGACGACCAGGTTGACAATGCGGTAGGTGGTGCCGAATCGGGGATGTGGCTGGCGGAACCAGTCGGTGAGGACGCCGTCTTCAGAAATGCGATTGAGGACGCCGTTGGAGCCGATGATCGCTGTATTGACCGCGCCGGATAATATGAGAAAGCCCACAACCACGACGAATGCCCGGAAAAACAACTTGAGAAGCAGCGGGCCGTACTGATACATGGCCAGCCCGGCAATCAGGTTGTCCTTGTAAACCGGTATGCGCACCGAGTCGGGGATGATCATCACGAACAGCAGGGCGGTAAGCCCGGTGAAAACGAGGCTGTAGACGGCAATGACGATGGCGGCGCGTTTCAGGTTCTTCAGCTTGGGGTGGGCGAGTTCGCGGTTGACCTGGGCCAGCGATTCCTCGCCGCTCATGGCCAGCACGGAGTGCCCGAAGGCGATCAGGATGCCGAGAATGCCAAACTTCCTGGCCAGATCCTGGGCCAGGGTGGTGTGCTTCATGAATCCCAGTGCTTCCGAACTGAACTTCAGGTTGTCCGCAGTGGGCAGCGGGACAGTCTGAAATCCCTGCTTCAGAAGGGTCACAGCTGACCAGCCAAGCAGGATGATGACCATCACCGTGGTGATCTGCATGACCCGGAGAGCCTTTTCGCTCGATTCCTGAATGCCCTTGGTGTTCTGCCACCAGAAATACATCGTTACAGCCACGGCGAAAATTACCGACGTCCAGTTGACGTCTACGTGGGGGACCCCGTGAAAGATGGTGTGCATGGCACGCGGGATCCAGCCGTGGGCATCGGCAGTGGCGAAGGTGTCGTTGATCAATCCCGCGATGTATTGGCCGGCGGAAACGCCCGAGATGGGTCCGGTCAGAATGTAATCGAACATCAGGGCGGATACGCTGATCTTGGCCAGGGTTCCGCCCAGGGCTTCCTTGACCACACGGTAGACGCCGCCGCGCACGAACATGGAACAGCTCTCCACGTAGACGGCGCGTACCGCGAAGGAGAACAGCATTACCCCCACGATGAACCACGGGGCGGATTTTCCGACGGCCTGCTCGGCGATACCGGCGGCATAGAAAGCGGACGACCCCAGGTCATTGAGCACGATGGCGGCGGCCCGCCAGTAGGAAATGAACGTCAGCATCACCGAAGTCGCGACCACAATGCGAACGCGATTTGCGCTTGAGCCGGCGGGTTGGAGGGGAGAACCCATGCGGAAGGAGCTAGCTGATCATTGGGCCGGACTCGTCAAAGGCCGCAGGGATCTCCCTGCCAGGGCGATACCGAGGGCGAGTGCGATCGCGGAACAAATTGCTCCCAAGGTGAATAACTGTAGCAGATGAATAGTATCCCCGAGGCGATTCCCCTTGCGAGCCAGCCATGTTAGCCCATGCGCGGGGAACGGACTAGCCGGAAAACCGATTTGGGTAATCGGTTGGCCGTAACTCACGGGTTTGCCAGCTGTTCGAAGGTCTGGTCATGCCAGCTTCTTAAAGATTTTAGCCGCGAAGGTCGCAAAGGACTGCCACGGAGGTCGCAGAGAGGAATTAACCAGTGTTTGCATTTTGTTATGCTTGCCGGGTGTTTCGAATGGACGCATTGCGAATGCACGTTTGGCGAATGCATAAGAGCGCCTGGATGCTGGTGCTGCTCTCGGCCGGTTTGCAGACTGTAGTTTTCCCTTTGCCCGATCTGTACTTTCTTGGCTGGGCTGCCATCGCTCCGCTGCTGGTTGCCCTGTTGCGGGCACGAGAACCGGATACCCTGCAGCTTCGCGCCGGAGTCAAGCTGCTGCCCGCCCGGCCAGCCCAGGCTTTTCTTCTCGCCTACTGCTGCGGCATTCTCTGGTACGCCGGAACCTGCTACTGGATATACAACACCATGCGCCAGTATGGCGGTGTCGGTACCGTAGCCGCTCTCGGGCTCCTGCTTCTTTTCTGTCTCTATCTGGCGCTCTATCACGGCTTCTTCGGCTTGTTGATTGGCTTGCTGGCGAATGCTCCCGGTGACTCTGGATCTCAATCCAGCCGTAGCGAGGGACCAAACTCCTTCACTCGCAGGGTTCTTCTTCTCACCCCCTTCGTCTGGGTTGCGGTGGAACTGGCGCGTACTCGCATCACGGGATTTCCGTGGGATTTGCTGGGTATCTCGCAGGTGGACAATATCGCGCTCGCCCGCATCTCCACGGTGACCGGCGTGTATGGCCTGTCTTTTGAAATCATGGTGGTGAATACCGCGCTGGCAGCGGCTTTCGTGATTCGAGGAGAGAAAGGCCAACGAAGCGGGCGCCGGCCGCTCTTGCTTGCGACTATCGCTGCCGTGGCTGTGCTGCAAGGCGGAAGGTGGATCATTCCAGGCCCGCTGCCCGCTACCCAGAGCGCTCGGCTGGTGCAGGCAAACGTCCCGATCCTGCAGGGTGGCGACTGGACCAAAGAATATTTCGATGGCACCCTGCGGGATTTGGCCGGGGTTAGCCTGAATAATGGGGCCAATCTGAACAATCCCGGGAGCACCGCTGCAGTTCAGGAAAAATCCGGTTCGATCTCTGCGGCAGCGCCATCACATCCCGGCCTGATCGTCTGGCCGGAATCGCCGGCGCCGTTTTACACGACCGATCCCATTTTCCGGGAAGTTGTCAGCAATATCGCCCGCGAGGCACAAACCTGGGTGCTGGTCGGCAGCCTGGGCGTTCGCAATGCCGGGGAGACGGCAGAACGCGCCACCCAGCTCTACAACTCCGCCAGCCTGGTGAGTCCGGGCGGCGAGTGGGTAGCTCGCTATGACAAGATGCACCTGGTCCCGTTTGGGGAGTACGTTCCCTTCAAGCGAGTGTTTGGCTTTGCCGGAGGATTGACTAAGGAAGTCGGCGATTTTTCGGCGGGGACTTCCCGCGCCCCGCTTCAGGCCGGTGACAGCAAGCTCGGCGTTTTCATCTGCTATGAATCGATTTTCCCGGATGAAATCCGGCAGCTGGCGGCGAATGGGGCCGAGGTCCTGGTGAACATTTCCAATGACGGATGGTATGGTGACAGCGGCGCCTACGCCCAGCACCTCAAACAGGCGCGCATGCGCGCCGTGGAAAATAGCCGCTGGCTGCTGCGCGATACCAATACCGGCGTCACCGCCACGATTGATCCCTACGGCCGAGTTGTCTCCACCATTCCGCGAAAGATCCGGGCCGGCCTCGACGCTCCCTACGCCCTCACCAACGTAACCACGTTCTACACCCGTCACGGGGACTGGTTCGCTTATCTGTGTGCGATAATTTCTCTGGCGGGACTGCTTCTGCATTTCTTATACCGCCCCAGGACAGAACCATAATCATGCTGGAAGAGTTGGAACAAGAATATTCGTCCCTGAAGGACAAGGTTCGTGATCTCCGGGAGTACCTTTGACGCAGGCAAACTCCGCGAACAGCTAGCCGAAGTCGACAAGCAGGCTGCTGACCCAAGCCTTTGGTCGAACCCACAAAAGTCTCAGCAGGTGATGCGTCAGAAGAAGCGCCTGGAAAATGTGCTGGCCACCGAAGCCGATCTGGTGCGCCGGGGCGAGGACATCTCCGCCTACTTCGACCTGGGCCGCGAGGGCGAGAACGTGGAAGCCGACCTGCGGCGCGAGATTGGTGCGCTGCAAAGTCTGGTAGATCGTCTCGAAACGGAAAGCCTGCTCTCCGGCGAAAACGATGCCCGGAATGCCATTGTGACCATCCACCCTGGAGCCGGGGGCACGGAATCGCAGGACTGGGCCGACATGCTCTTGCGAATGTATCTGCGCTGGGCTGAGCGCCGCGGCTTTGAAACCATTCTGTACGACTACCAGCCGGGCGAAGAAGCGGGGCTGAAATCGGCCACCTTCGCGGTGAATGGAGAGTACGCCTTCGGTCTGCTGACCAGCGAGATCGGGGTCCATCGCCTGGTACGCATCTCTCCCTTCGATCAGGCCAAGCGCCGCCACACTTCGTTTGCCAGCGTTTACGTCTCGCCGGAAATCGACGACAGCATTGAAATCGTGATCAAGCCGGAAGACCTGCGCGTGGACACCTATCGCTCCGGCGGCAAGGGCGGGCAGCACGTGAACACTACTGACTCTGCCGTGCGTATGACCCACATTCCCACCGGCCTGGTGGCCAGTTGCCAGAACGAGCGCTCGCAGCATAAGAACCGCGAGCGGGCCATGAGCATGCTGCGCTCCAAACTCTACGAATACGAACTGGAGAAACAGCGGGCCGCCACCAAAAAGATTGAAGATTCCAAGCTCGACATTGATTTCGGTTCACAGATTCGTTCCTACGTCCTGCAGCCGTATCGTCTTATCAAGGATCACCGCACGAAGGCGGAAGTCGGGGACGTGGATCGCGTGCTCGATGGCGACCTTGATCCCTTCATCCGCGCCTATTTGCGCATGCGGCGGGGGGAGAAGAATAGCTAGTCGTTGGTCGCTCGCAAGAGTCGTTGGCAAGAGCAGACCTGGGACGAAGTGGTTCCTAACGACTATCGACTAACGACAGCAGTCTTTATCTTTGATCAGAGAGAGCTATCACAATCAGGAGTTCGAAACTGGAGTTCAGACTATGTCCCGCATGATCGATCTGATTCGCGCATCAGCCGTGCCGTCCAACCTGATGCAGTCGGCTTCCAAGGGGTCGTTGTCGGTCCCGGCCCCGGAGATGATCGAAATCCTGGTGTATCTGGCCGTCCACAACAAGATTTTCGGTCAGCAGGCCCAGCTTACGCTGGCCGGATGGGACGAAGCGTCATCCCGGGCCGCCGCCAGCAATCCTGGCACGCCAAGAGAAGTTCTCGACTACCTGATTTCCCCGAAGAATCTGCGGCCGGTGTTGCTGCCGGCCCTGTTGGCGAATCCGTCCGTGTCAGCTGAATCTCTATTCGAATTGGCGCCGAGCGCGGGCCGTGAAGTCGTCGAGGTCATGCTCAAGAGCGAACGGGTCAAGCAGTCTCCCACCATTCTGCACGCGCTCCTCTCCAATCCCAACCTGACCGGAATTCAAGGCGAGATAGTAAGAAACTTGATCGAGCCCACGCCCGCGGAGCCACCCGCACCGGAAGCAGTTGCGCCGGACGCGAGCACATCGGAACCTGATGTGCCGGAGTCAAGTGCGCAGAAGCCCGGCACATCGAAAAAAGAAGCGGCACCAGCGCCGGCAGCACGGAGTTCTTCCGACGGCTCTGTGCCCGAGGAGCCCGAGGAGGAGAAGACTCGAGCGGACGATGTCTTCCACTCTTCAGCCGCAGGCGGCGCCCAGGAAAAAGACGAAGTCCTTGACGAAAGTGTTCTCGCCTATATTTCCGCGCACGCCGCCGAGATTACCGCTGAAGCTAGCAGCCTTTTCCAACCCATTGGCGGCAATTACGAAGAAATGCTGCCCGGAGCCGAAGAACCGCTGGCGCAGCCGGCGGCAACGTCCACTGGTGCAGGGGCCGCCGTCAAGAAGACGCCGAGCAAAAAGACCAGCCTGGCTCCGGCGGAGGAACGGGGCAGCGCCCTGCAGAAAATCGCTAAGCTCGACATTAAGGGCCGCATTCAGTTGGCCATGAAAGGCTCCAAGGAAGAACGGTCCCTGCTCATCCGCGATGGCACGAAGATCGTGGCCCTGGCGGTGCTGGAATCGCCCAAGGTCAGTGACGGCGAGGTGGAGAGATTTGCCGGCCAGAAGAACGTGCTCGAAGCCGTGCTTCGAGGCATTCCGATGAAGCGGCGATTTGCCAAGAATTATGCCATCGTACGTGCCCTGGTTTTCAATCCGCGCACGCCGCTCGACCTTGCGCTCGGACTCATGAAGAACATCCTCGTCGGCGACCTGCGAAACCTTTCCAACAACAAGGAAGTTTCAGACACGGTTCGCAAGCTAGCCACGAAGATGTTCAAGCAAAAAATGGAGACCAGCAGCAAGCGCTGACCCTCGACAGAATACGTGGTTCTGGACGAGGCTGGCTTTCCCTGCAACCTGCGCACTACAATCGCTTCATGGCTTCGCGGCCCAATCCTGACCCCATTGCAGACCTGCTGCAGCGCTCCCGAACCATCGCAGTAGTGGGACTGTCCAACAGCCCGCTGCGCCCCAGTCACGGGGTTTCCGCCTACATGCAGACCAACGGCTATCGCATCATCCCGGTGAACCCTAATATCCGCGGTTCGCTGGGCGAGAAATCGTACCCATCACTGCTTGAGGTTCCGGAGAAGATCGACATCGTCAACATCTTCCGGCGGCCGGAGTTTGTGGAAGAGGTGGTCGATCAGGCCATCCGCCTGAAGATTCCGGCGATCTGGATGCAGGAAGGGATAGTGCACGAAGCGGCCGCGCTAAAGGCTCGCCAGGCCGGCATCCTCGTGGTCATGGATCAGTGCATCCTGAAAGAGCACCGAGCGCGATTCAGATAGCAGCCACTTGGGAAAAACACGTAGACCCGGACGCCCTCGTCCGGGCGGGGCGAATGCAGTCCGCCAGTTTCTAGCCAACACAACTGCCGAACTGAAAGTTTTTCGCCGACGCGTACTGACTGCGGAGCTTCGCTCCGCCGGGCGGGTGGGGGCACCCGCCCCCACGTATTTTGTGGTCAAGAAAAGGTTTTACGCCTTCACGAAAATCACGGTGGCGTCATCATGAAGGCCCTCGCCGTTGGCGAAGGCTCGCACGTCGGCCAGAATGCTCTCCGCCGAAGAGTCGGGCTGCAGCACATGGTCGCGCATTCGCTCCGCACCGTACTCTTCATCCGTTATCCCGGTGGCTTCGGTGATTCCGTCGCTGTAGAACACTAGTCGCGAGCCTTCGGATAGCTGCACCTGTCTCTCGGAAAATTCTCCCAAGCCCAATCCCAGCGGCATGCCGCGTTCGCTGTCCAGGAAACGCGCGCCTTGCTCGTCCACCAGCAGCGGCCGCAGGTGGCCGGCACTGGCAAAGGTCAAGACCCGGGCGGTTGGATCGAGCACCGCGAGCAGCATGGTGACGAATTTGCCCGAAGGAAAATCCTCCACCAGCAACCGGTTCAGGCGGGTCAACACCTCTCCCGGCCCGGTGCAAGTCTGCGCCAGAGAGCGCAGCATGCCGCGGGTTGCAGACATCAGCAGCGCGGCCGCGGTGCCTTTTCCTGAAACATCGGCCAGCACCAGTCCCCAGCAGCCATCGTCGAACGAAATGAAGTCGTACCAGTCGCCGCCCACGGCTCCCGCGGGGATGGACAACCCGGAGATGGCGAAGCCGGGAATGTAGGGCGAACTCTTGGGTAGCAGAGCCTGCTGGATGGCGCGCGCCTCGCGTGCCTCCAGGCTCATCTTCTCCCGCTCATACCGTTCGTGCTGGAAGCGCCGCGCATTGTGCACCGCTACCGCCAGGTGCTCACACAATGCCTGCAGCAATCGCAGTTGCTCACGCGGAAAAGCGTCCAGTTCATGATGGGAAGCCGTAAACACGCCTACCAGTTGCGCATCCACGATCAGGGGAATAGCCACCTCGGAAAGCGTGGATTCTTCGCAGGCAATGTAATACGGGTCTTCGCGCACATCCGGCGCATAACGCATCTGCCGGGTTGCCGCGACGTACCCCACAATGCCTTCTTTGCCGACTTTCATCCGGGATCCCTTGCCGTGAACCGTGCAGCCATGGACAGCGGCCGCCTCCAGTTCGCCATGCTCCTGGTCATGCAGATAGAGGTTGGCCTCCACACACCCGAAGTCGCAGGCCACGTCGTTGACCACTTGGTCGATCAGGACATCAAGATCGAGGATCGAAGTGATCTTTTGAGCCCATTTTCGGAGCTTGAGCAGATGCTCGACTTGCTCGAGCTGCATCGGACGCACAGGAACAGGGTCGGAGGCAACGGTTCTCGGAGTGGTAGCCATGGATACGGTCTCCCGCGCGAGTCTCAGAGAGGAATACTACTCATTATCAGATGCCCGACCCTGGCCGCCGGATTCTGTTTTCGGGTTCGAGGTAACGCCTTTGCCTGCCTGGGATCGCCGCCGTTTGATCTCTTCCAACCGCTCCCTAATCCTCTTTTCCACACCTTCGCTGGTGGGCTGGTAGTAGACACGGCCGCTCACGTTATCGGGCAGACACTGCATATCAGCCACTTTGTCTTCCAGATCGTGGGCGTATTGGTAGCCCTGTCCGTAACCCAGGCCTTTCATCAATCCGGTGGGCGCGTTGCGCAGGTGCAGCGGGACGGGGTCGGCCGCGGTGCGTTCCACGTCGCCCTGAACCTCGCTGTAAGCGGTGTACAGCGCATTGGATTTCGGCGCGACGGACAGGTACACCACCGCCTGTGCCAGCGCCAGGTTGCCTTCCGGCATGCCGAGAAAGTCCACAGCGTCTCGGGCGGCCATGCACTGCGCAAGTGCATTGGGATCGGCCAGGCCGATGTCTTCCACCGCCATGCGCACCACCCGACGTGCGATGTATAGCGGGTCTTCACCGGCTTCGAGCATGCGCCCCAGCCAGTAAAGCGCGGCGTCGGGATCGCTGTTGCGCACGGATTTGTGCAGCGCAGAGATGATGTTGTAGTGCTCTTCTCCCGTCTTGTCGTAGAGCAGTACCCGCTTCTGCAGCGCGTCCTGGACCAGTTCATCAGAAATTTCCGCACTCGCTTCCTTGCCCGCTTTCTTGTCAACTCGGCCGCGAGCCAGCGAGGCCGCCACCTCCAGCACGTTGTAAGCGCTGCGGGCATCCCCGCTGGAATAGGCTGCGATCTTCTGGAGGATATCGTCCGAAGCTTCCAGCTTCATGCTTCCCAGCCCCCGCACTGCGTCAGTCAGGGCGCGCCTAAGTAGTTCGACAATCTGGGCTTCGGTGAGCGGCTTGAGCACGTAAACCCGGCTGCGGGAGAGCAGCGCAGAAATGATTTCAAACGAAGGGTTCTCCGTGGTGGCGCCGATCAGGCGGATGTTGCCCTTCTCCACGTGAGGAAGGAACGCGTCCTGCTGGGCCTTGTTGAAACGATGGATTTCGTCGATGAAAACAATCGTCCGCGTGCCGTACTGTTTCGCCCGCTCGGCGTCGGCCATGACCTGCTTGATTTCCTTGATGCCGGTCAGTACAGCGGAGAACTCGACGAACTCGGCCTTGGTCATGCGCGCGATGATCTGCGCCAGGGTAGTCTTGCCCGTACCCGGCGGTCCCCAGAAGATGAGCGAGCCGATATCGTCGCGCTCGATCTGAGTGCGCAGGGGCTTGCCAGGTCCGACCAGATGTTCCTGTCCAACGAACTCATCCAGCGTGCGCGGACGCATGCGGTCGGCGAGAGGACGAGTCCGGTCGCCCGGGTTGTCACCGCTCGGAATGGTTGGGAACAGTCCCATAAGTACTTCACCACAGAGGCACAGAGGCACAGAGAAAAGCTAAGAATGTTAAAGAACCATTCTGACGATCCCTCTGGCCAATACAGGAACGTTGAAATTGATTAGAAGCCCAACCGGTTTCCCGGTTAGACGCAGGTAGGTGAGTAGTTGAGCTTCGTGTATTGGTAACAGTCGATCAACAGCTTTCAATTCCAGGATGACCGCATCCTGCACGACCAGATCGAGCTTATAGCCGCAGTCCAATTTCACGCCTTTCCTTTGTACTGAACCGGAAGCGCGACTTGGCGCGTGAAATCCAAACCGCACAAACGAAGCTCATGGCATAGACACTCTTCGTATGCAGATTCCAGGAGCCCTGGTCCGAGAGCGCGACGCACCTCAATGGCTGCTCCGATGATGGCGCCGGTTCTGGGATCTCTACCTTCTTCGCTCTCTCTGTGTCTCTGTGCCTCTGTGGTGATGAGTCTCATTGTTGTTGCCTCCTCACTTCGTACAGCACAATGCTGGCCGCCACACCCGCGTTCAGAGACTCTACCTGCGGGGCCTGCGGGATGGCCACGACTTCATCCATATCTTTGATGAGATCACGAGGCACGCCAGCGCCCTCGCTGCCGATAAAGATTGCGAGCGGGCCCGAAAGCTTTGCCTGATCAAGTGGCGTGCCTTTGTGCGATGCCGTGGCGACCAGGCGCAAGCCGAGCGCTTTCATGCGGTCAACGGCTTCGGGTAATTTCACACGTGCCACCGGCAGCCGGAACACCGAACCCGCCGAGGCGCGCACAACTTTGGGATTGAACGGGCTGACCGTGCCCTCGCCCAGCACGGCGCCCCCCGCCCCGAAAGCCTCCGCCGAACGGAGGATCGTCCCCAGGTTTCCCGGGTCCTGCACTCCGGCGATGGCCAGCAGGGGTCCAGCCGGGGACTTGGCCAGCACGTCTTCCAGAGAAAATTCCTTCCACCGCGCCAGAGCGGCCACTCCCTGCGGTGCTTCGCTGGGGACGACGCTCGCGAACAGCTTGTCGGGAAGCAGCAGGGTCTCGACCTGGGCGCCGAGCTGGGACAAGAGGCGTTCTGCCTTGCCTGCACCAGTTTCGTTGAAGAAAACCGCCCGAAACCGCAGGCCGCTGCGTATGGCTTCTTCCAGGATGCGCAGACCCTCGATGGCGCAATAGCCGCTGGGAGTAGGTTCGCCGCTGGCAAAGGCCCGGCGCAGCTCCTTTACCAGGGTGTTGTGACGTCCCTCGATGCGGCGTAAACGCTGGTCTGTGGTGGCTGCCTTCATGTTTCGCTGGTCCGTCCGCCTGGGAATGATAACTGTTCCGGTCTGATGACGACCAAGAGCTTTTAACCGCAAAGAACGCGAAGACAACGGCAGAGAACGCAAAGAAAATCTATCTGGACGTGAAACTGAACCGCTACCCCCTGTTCCTCTCGGCTTTAGGCGCTTTCCCATGTTATGTTAGCTTTCGCGATTTTAAGACTTCGGGGCTGGAAGGAATTGCGGTGCGCGTAGAAATCGTCAAGATTAATTGCGATAACCCGGAAGCTTCACTCATTCGATATGCTGCGGACCAGATTCGCGCGGGCGAAGTGCTGGGTATGCCCACCGATACTTTTTACGGCCTGGCGGCCGATCCCTTTAATTTGCGTGCCGTAGATCGCGTGTATGACATCAAGTCACGCTCCCGGCACAAGCCGCTATCGCTGCTGATTGCCGACGTGGACCAGGCGGAGCAACTGGCGCAGCCCTTGCCTGAAGAGTTCTACGCCCTGGCCCGGCGCTTCTGGCCGGGGCCGCTGACCATCATCGTGAAGGCATCTTCGCGGCTTCCCCTTAAAGTGACAGCCAACACCGGCAACGTCGCTCTGCGGATCCCAAAGGCCCCGATTCCCCTGGCCGTAGTGCAGGCGGCCCAGATTCCGATCACTGCCACTTCCGCCAACCTGAGTGGCGAATCGGAGTGCACTACTGCGCTGGCGGTTCGCGATCAACTGCAGGGCCGCATCGCCATCATTGTCGACGGCGGCACCTCGCCTCGTGAGGTGGCTTCGACCATCGTCGATCTCACCGACGAAGAGGCCCGTTGGCGCATCATGCGAGAGGGCGCCATCCCCGCTCAGGAGATCTCTGAGTTCTTCGCCCAAGGATGAACCAGGCAAAAGACCGGCGTCGGCAAAGCCCGTGGCCCTTGTGGGTGGTCGCCGGGGCTGCGGCGGCAGTTGCGTTCTTTCTGGCCATCAGCAGCGTTCAAATCGTCCACGAAGCCGGATTAGAACAAATCCATCCTGCTGACGCCATCGTGGTCTTCGGTGCGGCGGAATATGCCGGACGCCCGTCCCCCGTGTACCGCGCCCGGCTGGACCACGCCTATGATCTGTTCCAGCGCGGAATGGCGCCGGTGGTCATCACCACTGGAGGCGCTGCGGCCGATCCCAGCTTCAGCGAAGGCGGCGTGGGACACGACTACCTGATGCACCGCGGCATTCCCGAGGCCAGCCTGATCGCTGAGACCCAGGGCTCTGACACTGCTTCCTCCGCCGAACGCGTCGCCGTAATCATGGGCGCCAACCGGATGCACAGTTGCGTAGCGGTCAGCGACGCCTACCACGTGTTCCGCATCCGCAAACTGCTGGAGCATGAAGGAGTGCAGGTGTACGTGGCGCCTCGCCCCGATTCGCGCCCGCACTCGCTCCCGCAGCGGGCTTTGGCCGTGTTGCGCGAATCGGCAAGCTACGTCGCCTGGCGGCTGCACATCCCGGCGTAGATCGCGCGCCCGGAGTCCGTCCGAGTCTGTCTCCCGTCGAGGCCTTCCCTGGTACCAAAGTGACTTCGCATAGCCGCGAAGCGGGCCAGAATGCAGCCCCGGGCGCAAGCCCGGGGTGAAAAGTGGGACGCGACATAGCCCTGAAAGGGCGACAGAATAGCTGCGGTGCAAATCTTTAACCCTCCGTCTTGTCCCGCGCCATCTTCTGTCGGACCAGTTCCTCCACTCGCTCGAAGACCTCATCCTCAGACAACTTGGTCGAGTCCAGCATGAGCGCGTCGCTGGCAGGGACCAGGGGTGAAGTGGCGCGGGTGCGATCCCGGCGGTCGCGTTCGCGGAGTTCCGCAGCCATGGCCTGGGCAGCGGCTCCCCGGGCATTTTGTTGCTGCATGCGGCGCTGTTCGCGCACCACCGGGTCGGCATCGAGAAAGACCTTCACGTCCGCGTCGGGGAAAACCTTGGTGCCGATGTCGCGGCCTTCCATAACCACGCCACCGCCCGCTCCCATCTCCTGCTGGCGGGCAACCATCCACTGACGCACCCCGGGATGCACGGAGACTCGCGAAGCGGCCTCGGTCACGTCGGGTTCGCGCACCCGCTGGCTCACGTCGCGGCCGTCGAGCAGAACCCGGTTACCGCCCATGGTGGGCTCGATCTGAATGCGTGAATTGTGCGCCAGGTTGACCAGCGCAGGTTCGTCGTCGAAAGAGATATCCCACTCGATGGCTTTGAGCGCAAGAGCCCGGTACATGGCCCCGCTTTCCAGATTGACGTAGCCCAGCTTGCGGGCGAGGCGGGAGGCAATGGTGCTCTTGCCTGCTCCGGCAGGGCCGTCGATGGCGATGATCAGTTTGCGTGGAGAGGGTGTGGTCATCCCGGAAGGGAGTAATTGTACACGGTAGGGATGGCGTTTCTTTTTCCTGAGACGCCGATTCACCGGTCCCGGAGGGACCATTGACAGTAGCCCGCGATTTCAGTGGCGGGTGGGCAACGGGACCCGGCGTTGAAACGCCGGCTACTCTCAAGCGTCCCTTCCGGGTGGCGCCCGCCCTCGTACCCATATCGGCGTCCTCCACGAGCGGGACGTGCCTACATCACCAAACCCGGCAGGCGTTGGCATGCACCATGGGTTGTCCCGCGCGGCAGCCGAAAGCGTGCGCAAACTCCGGCATGTTGACCAGTACATTGTTTACCCGGTACCGGTTCAGGGAGTGTCCCTGCGTCATCACCGCGGTGCGGGCCAGTTCGGGACGGTTGTCCCCGCACCACACGTTCGCGTAGGACATGAAAAAAATCTGCAACTCGGTGGCGCCGTTTGCGGACTGCTGGTCGAGACTCCTGCCCTGGGCTTGGAGCGTGTTCTGCAGGCCCGCCAGAGCGATGTGGACACCGCCGTTGTCGGCAGTATCTTCTCCGGCAGAAAGCTTGCCGTTCTGCTTCACCCCTGCCTCGGGCACATCCTGGGTGTATTCGTCGGTGATGCATTTGTCGCGCTGGTCATAGCTGGCGGCGTCGGCCGCGGTCCACCAGTCTTTCAGGTTTCCTTCGGCATCGAATTTGCGCCCCTGATCGTCGTAGCCGTGAATGATTTCGTGTCCGATCACAGCTCCAATGGCGCCGAAGTTTGCCGCATCGCTGGTCTGGGCGTCGAAGAACGGGGGCTGCAGAATGCCCGCGGGAAAGTTAATGGTGTTGTGCTGGGGATCTTCGTAGGCGTTGACGGTGGGCGGGGTCATACCCCACTCCGTACGGTCGGCAGGCTGGCCGAATTGAGCCATGCGGCGCTTGATCTCAAATGCCGATGCCCGCTGGACGTTGCCCAGGAAGTCGTCGCGCCTGATTTCGACTGAGGAATAGTCGCGCCAATGATCCGGGTATCCGATCTTGTCGACCTGGGCGGCAAGTTTAGCGTGCGCGGCTTGCTTGGTCGCATCCGACATCCAGGTGGCGGCGTCGATGTCCTGGTCGAGCGCGGTCTTGATGGCTTTCACCATCTGCAACATGCGCTCCTTGTTTTCGGGCGGGAAGTATTTGGCGACGTAAGCCTGCCCCACGGCTTCGCCCAGGTCGGTATCGGCATAGATGGAACAACGCCGCCAGCGCGGCTGAAGCTTCTGGGTGCCGGCCAGCGTGCGTCCGAAGAAATTAAAGTTTTCCTCGACGAAGGGTTGGCTGAGCGAAGAAGCCAGGGAGTCGAGGGTCGCCCACCGCAGATAGGCGCGCCACTGCTCGATGGAATGCGACTGGACCAGGGTTTCCATGCCACGAAAGAAACTGGGCGCGGTGATCAGGTACTGGGGCGAAGCCGGCGCCTGGGCGGCGGCAAAATACCGCTTCCAGTCGAAGGACGGCGTCATGGCCTGCATCTGCTGCAGCGACATCTTGTTGTTCAGGTTCTTGGGGTCGCGCCGGGCCACGATATCCATGGCGGCCTTGGCCAGTTGGGTTTCCATGGCCAGCACGGTCTGAGCATCGGCTGCAGCCTGGGCTTGCGGTTCGCCGCTCAACTCCAGCATGCGGGCCACGTGTTTCACATACTTGTCGCGAATCTCTTTTGACTTGGCATCGTCGTTCAGATAGAACTCGCGGCCGGGCAAAGCCATGCCGGATTGATCGAGTATGGCGAGGCTAATGCTGGCGTCGTCGAGCCCGGGTTGGGAATAAATTCCGAATACCACTCCCTGGTAGGCAGCGTCGATGAAATTCAAATTTGCGGGGCGAATGACCTGATGGATCGATGCCAGAACCTCCGGCAGCTGGGACTTGTCCTTCATGCGCGCGATGCGGTCGAGCTCGGGTTGCAGGGGCGCGATGCCGGCTTTGTTGATGGCGTCTTCATCCATGCAGGACGCGTAATAGTCGCCTACCTTCTGTTGCACCGGCGTCCGGTTCGGCGAAGGCTGGCGGGCCTCTTCCAGAGTGTTGTGCACGGCGGCAATGTTCCACAGCGCCAGCGCGTTGAATGTGCCCCAGCTACTCTGGTCCGGCGGAATGGGATTGGCCTTGATCCATTTGCTGCAGGTGTACTGGAAGAAGTCGGAGCAGGGGTCGAGAGACTTGTCCACCTGATCGATGCTGAAGCGCTCCAGATCGGGCGTTGCACTGGAGGACGCAGCGGAGGTTTGAGCGAACGATGCCGCACAGAGAGCCAGGAGAACCGTCAAAAAGGCGGAGAACCGCATAAGCTTACCCTCCCGAGCCAGGTGGCCTGTGAATAGACGTGCCAGGGTTGAATTGGTAAGTCAGGATGACACCCGGCCTGGACGGGCGGGGGCGCCCGTCCCTACACGGTTTGTGGGAGCCTTCGGCTGGGCGATCTGGATCAGGGAGCGGTTGCCGGCACGGATAAAATCCAGCTCGCGGGCCGCCTGCAGGGCGTTGATGGCTTCCCGAACGCGCGAGCGGGGGACGAAGTTGCCGAAGAATGATTCCACTTCCTGCTGGTCGGCGGCGATCACGCAATCCAGATACTTCGAAAGCAGCGCCGACAACGCTTCTGCCACCGAGAGGCCCATACCTTCGCGCACGGCTTCCGGAGCCCAGCGATAGAGCACATCCCAGAACGCGCCTTCCTCCGGTTTGTAGTCCACACGGGTGATGCGCAACTTCGACCATAGCTCGCCCAGCGCGTGGTCCAGGGCGACGAATGAGATGCTTCCGCCCAGATCCTCGCGCATCTTCTGCTTGGAGATCGGTCCGGCGCGGCTGATCAGTTCGAAGGCATCGCAGGCCAGTTGCGAATACTCCGAGCGCGGCTTGGGCTTGGGCGCTTGCCGGGGATTGCGCTCGCCTACAAGCGCGTAAAAGTAAGGAAATATCGAGGCCGCCACCAAAAACGCGTTGTTCTCCTCGAACTGGTTGGCTTCATAGGCATCATGGTTGCGCAAGAGCCGGACCATGACGTCGGTCGCCTCCTGGGCGCGCGGATCGGCGAAGGCATGCTGCTGGGTGGGCAGGTTCTTGTCCGATCCCGTCCAGGCGCCGATGAAGGTGGGAACCAGCAGCGGCGGCCGCATGGGATACATCAGGCAGAATCCCACTGACTCGACGAAGCGGTGGGCATCGTCAAGGGTACGCAAAGGCGCACCGTTGAGGCGCCACTTCTCGCGGCGAAGCTGGTCAAGTTCGAGGTCGGTCATAAAAGCAGCTACTAGCTTCTGGCTACTAGCTTCTTCCTTCCTTCTGTCTGGCTGGAAGCTCAGTCGTTCGTGGTTTGCTAGCAGCTAGAAGCTAGCAGCTAGCAGCTATATCCTCTTGAACGCCTTCTGAATGTCCTTCAAAGAGTATCGCAGAACTACCGGCCGTCCGTGCGGGCAGGTCATGGGACAGTCGGTCTTGGCCAGTTCCGCCAGCAGCCACTCCATTTTATTTTGCTCCAGCGCCATGTTGACCTTGATAGCGGCGTGACAGGCGATGGAGGCGGCAATGCGAGCGCGAATTTTCTCCAGATTCATCTTTTCCAGGTTCAGGCCCTGCTCTTCGCGGGAAAACTGGTCCAGCAGCTCATGCAGCATGTGCTCGACCGCGGCAGGGTCGATCCCGGCAGGCGCAATTTTTACCGCCACGCTGCGGGCGCCGAAGGGTTCGACTTCGAATCCGTTCCTGGCCAGTTCGTCGGAGATTTCGGTGAAGGTAGCCTGCTGCGCCGGGGTCAGCTCGAGTATCAGCGGCAGCAGCAAACGCTGGCTTTCGACTTTTTGCGCGGCCCGCTGTTCTAGAATTTTCTCGAACAGCACACGCTCGTGGGCCACGTGCTGATCGACAATCCAGAGCCCTTCCGGGTTAACTGCCAGAATGAAAGAATCGCGGATCTGTCCCAGAGGCTTGAGCGAGGCTAGGGCCGGAGCGAGATCACTGGTTGCTTCCGGTTCGTCAGCGATGGGCGGGGCGCATGTGTCGTTAGTAATCGAGCTGAGCACGGGCTCAGGAGCGCGAACCAGTGATAGCGCGGCGTTCCCGTCGACCGAAATGCCTTCGCCAAAGTGAAATCGCTCGCTGACGGGCGGTGGAACCGGCGCTTGCAAACTGAAGGGTTGCGATACGACCGGAGTGTATTGCGATCGCCAGCCATCTGGCGAAGCTGGGCGTCCTCCTGCCGCAAGCGATGGACTCGCGCTGGGGTGGGCGCTGATTTCGATTGCGAACTGTGGCACCGGGCGCGCCTTCATCAGGGCGGCGCGAATCGAGTCGCGGACGAAGTCGTGCATGACACTCTGCTGGCGAAAACGCACTTCGGTCTTCGAGGGGTGCACGTTGACGTCGACTTCGCCGCTGGGCAAATCGAGAAACAACAGCACCACCGGGTAGACCGTAGGCGGCAGAATGTTGCGGTATGCCTCGGTGATGGCGTGCTGGATCAGGCGGTCGCGAATGAGACGTCCATTGACGAAGACGTAGATCGAGTTGCGATTGAGTTTCTGGATTTCAGGCTTGGAGACGAAGCCGTGGACGCGGAGTTCGCCGAACGATGCGGCGGCTTCGATAGCGGCCTCGCTGGTTTCCTCGACTGCGTTTTCGATGCCCGGCGTTTCGCGGGCGGGGGGGCTCGCGCCACATTCGGTTTCCTTGCGGCGCCAGGGTGGGGGCTGGGGCAAGCCGATGCGCTCCAGCGGCTGCAAAGCCGCGATGGGAATCAGCTGGTCGAGAACTTCTTTCCCGAAGACCTGATACACGCGCTCGCTGTAGCCTGCCACCGGCGGCGCCACCAGCATGGCGTTGGTAGCGGAATGCAGTTCGAAATGCTTGTCGGGATGGGCCAGCGCGTAGTGGGTCACCAGAGACGCGATGTGAGAAAGCTCGGTGGATTCGGCCTTCAGAAATTTCTTTCGTGCCGGAATATTGAAGAACAGATCGCGTACCGTGATGCTGGTTCCGGCGGGCAGCCCGGCTTCTTCCACTTTGAAGATTTTGCCGCCGTTGATTTCGATCACCGTACCGGAGTCTTCGTCCGGGTCACGGGTCTCCAGGCGCAAGCGTGAAACCGAAGCGATCGAGGGCAGAGCTTCGCCCCGGAAACCCAGAGTGGCCACGCTAAGCAGGTCTTCCGCATTCTTGATTTTAGAGGTCGCATGGCGCTCGAACGCCAGCAGGGCATCGTCGCGGACCATGCCGCAACCGTTGTCGGTGATCTGGATAAGCTTTTTGCCGCCCGCCTCCACCTGAATTCGTATGCGCGTCGCTCCCGCATCCAGGGAGTTTTCCAGAAGTTCCTTGGCCACCGACGCCGGGCGCTCCACCACCTCGCCGGCGGCGATCTTGTTAGCGACGTTCTCCGAGAGTACGTGGATTCTGCCCATGAGATTTCTGAGTTCTGATGGATCGAGGCCAGTGTCGCAGATGGAGGGCTAAGGACGCAAAGCACGAAGAGTCGAGTCGCCCTAATCCGGACGCTGACGGGGGTTTTGGGGAAAACGGGATGGGGAAAGAGATTTGGGGGAACGGTTGGGAAAATGAATTTGGGGAAACGGGTTGGGGAAACGGGATCGGGCCCTCCCTTCGCCTCCTAGAGCCGGAACTCGACCGAAAGCGTCGTCTCTACCGCAGCCGGCTCGCCCCGCACCCGGTAGGGGCGGAAGCGCCACCACCTGGCCGCATCCATGGCGGCGGAGATCAGCCCGTCCGGCCCGCTCACAGGATGCAGGTTCACGACGGTGCCGTCGGATGCGATCACGGCATCCAGCGCCACCACACCCTGCAGATTGGCTTTCCGCGCCGCTTCCGGATATACCGGCTCAACTTTGTGAATCAGCAGGCGCTCCATCACCTCGGCCGGAACCCGGGCGGCCGGAGGATGGGCATGCACGTCCGTCCGCTCCATGCGTGCTTCCAGTTGGCGCCACCCCCGATGCCATTGCCAGGCGGACATGGACGCAACTACCAGCAGCATGGCCAGCGTGACCACCTGAAGCCGACGCAGCGCTGGATTCGGCACCCGGCGAGCTAGGTTCGACCGGCGCACCTCCAGACCCGGCGCCCGCAGCGCAGTCTGAGCCATCGCAGTCTGGCTGTGAGTTTTCGCAAAAACGGAACTAGCCGCCGCGGACTCGATGGTTGCCAGCTCGGGCTCGGTGACTCCCGCCCACTGCCGGATCATGACGCGCTGATCGCGGGAGAGTCCCAGAAATTCGAAGCCGCAGCGCAGTTGATTGTGGTGCCGCACCACCGCCTTGGTCTGCAGCGAATGGCCCACGTTGGGTAATTGGAATTCGACCGCGACCCACTCACCGGTCTGCAGCTCGGCCGCGAGCACAGCCGCCACTCCACCCTCGCCGATATCGAGCGAGCGCCCGGGAATGCTGCTGGCCGAGCCCGAACGCAAGACTGTGACATCTACCGGAACCGCGACCGGATAGCGAGGAATGCGGCGACGTACTCCGCTGAAGCCCGATGTCGGGTATCCCGAAGCGCTCATAGTTGTCCGAGTGGGAGCCGCAGGGTCGTGCGGAAGCACGGTCGAGAGCCTGCGGGGAGCGCAGCCGGAAGCAGCTTCACGTCTGCCTGCACCCAGACTCGTTTCACTCCCAGAAAGCGATAGCCCGGAGCCAGGCTCCGGGCCATATCAATTCCTGCCCTGCCCACACGCGGCAGGCGTTTGCAGCTTGCGCACCGGCTAGGGCCAGCGTTTGGCAGTATCTTCCCACCCCGCGGCGCGGGCGGCCTGGGGCGCAGCACTGACGGCCGGCTGCGGAATTCGAATCGGCTGCTGGGTGGCAGTCGACGTGGCCAAAGTCGGCTTGTTGTCATTGCCCGCTTCCTTGTCTTCCGACAGAAGAGGAGCCGCCACCCGTAAAGCCTCAACCTCTTTTTCCAGCCGGGACAGCTCCAGCTCTTTCTGTCTCAGAACCTCATAAACATTCTTCATGCGTCAGCACCTGGAAGTCCTCTAGAAATTGGGACAATTAGATCGAACTTTATCAGTTGTCTCGGTTTTGTCAAGATGGAAGACTGATCCGCGCCCTGAAGACCAGGTAGAGGCGGACGCCCTCGAATCGTTACAACCCAGTCGTTGGCCTTTGGTCGTTGGTCTTTGGCCAAACCAGAAATGTCGTTGTCTTTGGCTCTTGATCTTAGCCAACGACCAATGGCCAACGACCAACAACCAAATGATTTTACATATCTCCTCTTAACCTTTCATAACTCCCAACGTCTAAGCCAGCAGAAATGGAACTGACGCCCCGGGTGATTGCGTATACAGAATCACGGGGTAGTGCGACTTTGCGATGGGGCGCCGCGACGCGCACAGGTGGGGTGGCGGGTCGGCTCCAGAGGATGGATCATGGATATCGGGCGAAGTGGTAGCAACGGCGCTGGAAACAAGAACCTTCCCGGCAGTTCGGATCCGCATGTGCAGGAGGTCGTGAAGGCGGCCCACGAGGAATTGCGTCAACTGATGCGCCAGCGTGCCGAGGTGATGAAGCGCATCGGCACCGTGAAACAGACCATCGTCGGGCTGGCGAACCTGTTTGGCGACGAAGTCCTGAGCGAAGAACTGCTGGAGTTGGTCGACCGCAAGAGCGGTGGCCGCCAGCCCGGCTTTACCAAGGCTTGCCGCATGGTGTTGATGGAAGCTTCCTGCGCGCTGGGTGCGCGTGAGGTGTGCGAAAAGATCCAGCAGCGAATGCCTCCGGTGTTGCTGCGCCACAAAGATCCTCTGGCCTCGGTCACCACCGTGCTAAACCGTCTGGTGGAATACGGCGAAGCCCGAACCGTGGTGCGGGAAAACGGGCGCAGGGCATGGCAGTGGGTGGCAGATCCAAGCGACAGCGGCTTCGCTCCCGCCCGCGGCAGCGTCCCTTTGTCAGGACTGTGACTGGGTTGGGTAATCAAGGGGACCGTGTGCGGGCGAGTCTCTGACCCGCCCGGTCGAGCAAAGCTCGACCGGGGTCTTTCTTGTGTAGGGGCGGGCGCCCTCGCCCGCCAAGGCCCGTAGGCGATCCAAGCAGCCGCGGGAGAAAGTAAGAACGGGATCAAACAGCGAACCGCAGCGGCTGAAGCCGGATCTGGTTTCAGCGATTTCCGGCACGACTGGAAGTCGTGCCCTTCCAATATCCCATCCTGAGCCGAGTTTCGATGCTTGATGAGGAAAACTGCCGAGCTGCGCTCGGCCTGGGCGGGTCTGAGACCCGCCCCCACACAATCTCTGCTCCCCTACACACTCTCTTATCCCGGCAGCAGCATGCCCTTTTCCAGATGACGCGTCACGTGCGCGTAAGACGCTGCGTGGGGATCGTGGGTGACCATCACGATGGTCTTGTGAAAATCTTCATTCAGGCGCTTTAGGATTTCGAGCACTTCGGTTGCGGAGTGGCTGTCAAGATCGCCGGTAGGCTCGTCAGCCAGCAGCAAGGTTGGGTCGCTGACGATGGCGCGGGCGATGGCCACGCGTTGTTCCTGTCCGCCGGAGAGCTGCTTGGGCAGGTGGCCGACGCGTTCTTCGAGTCCGACCAACTTCAGCGCTGTCATTACGTGGTCGCGCCGCTGCTGCGCCGAAAGCTTGGTCAGCAGAAGCGGCAGTTCGACGTTTTCGAATGCAGTGAGCACGGGAATCAAATTGAACGTCTGGAAGACGTAACCGATATGCTCATTGCGCCAATGTGCGGACTGGGAATCGCTGAAGCGAAAGATGTTTTCGCCCAGCACCAGCAGTTCCCCGGCGGTGGGCCGGTCGATGGCCGCGATCATGTTCAGCAGCGTGGTCTTGCCTGAGCCCGAGGGCCCCATCAGCGCAAGGAACTCGCCGCCTGCGATTTCGATGGAAACATCGTCCAGCGCCTTGACCTCGAAAGCGTCGCGCTTGAAAACCTTGCTGACGTTGCGGGCTTGTACCACTTTGGTCTGAGTGGCAGTATGCGGAATAGTAGTAGCTGCGCTCATGACTGTCCTTTGATCTTGATTTTTTCGCCGTCCTTCAAATCTTGCGGCGCTGCGGTGATGACGTCCTCGCCTCCGTTGAGGCCTTGCACCAGTACACCGCCGCTGCGTTGCGACACAATTTTCACTTCCCGCGCCACCGCCTTGCCCTCGAACGCCAGGAAGAGGAACTTCTTTCCATCACGGTCGTGAATCGCGGGAGTAGGCACAAAAACGCCTTGTGGCTGCGACGAACTTGCATGCTGGTTCTCGTCGGCCAAAAACTTGACCGTGGCATTCATGTCCGGGCGCAAATAAGCGTCCGGGGTGAGGATTTGCACTTTCACCTGCACCGTGGCTTTGGCGCGGTTGGCCTGGGGTGAGATTTCCGCGATCACGCCGTCGTACTTCCGGTCAGGGTAGGCATCCGTGGTCACCACTCCCTTTTGCTTGGGGCCAAGCCGGGAAAAATCGTCCTGCGCGATATCGAGTTCCACCTGGAGATCGTTGAGATCTGCCAGGGACACGACCAGGCCTTGCGGACCACCTTCGGCTGTGCTGGCAAAACCGGAAGTCACAAGCTCGCCTTTCTCAGCGGCACGCTCCAGAATGGTTCCCGTAACCGGGGCCCGGATCACAGTAGCGTCGAGCAGGGACTTGGCATAATCCGCCTGACCTTGCGCCTGCTCAAGAGCGCCGCGAGCGCGCGCGATCTCTTCCTGGCGCGGGCCGATTTTCGCCAACTGAAAGCCTTTGTCCAGCGAATTGACCCGCTGCTGGTCAGATTCGAATTTCGCGGTGGCGTCGTCGAGCGCCTGTTTTGAAAGCACGCCTTCCGTGACCAGGCCACGAGTGCGATCCAGGGTGATCTTGTCATTGACCAGAGTGGCTCGCGCTTCATCCAGATTGTGCTGCGCCTGCTGAATTTCCTCGGGCCGCGATCCGTTCTGCAATTCCTGAAGGTAGGCCCGCGCATTATTGGCAGCGCCTTGCGCTTGCTCGTACTGGGCGCGAAATTCATCGTCTTCGAGCCGCACCAGTACCTGGCCTTCCTTGACCTTGTCTCCTTTTTCGACGCCGATCCACTTTACCCGGCCCGTGACTTTGGAATTCAGGTTGATCTTGTGGTGGGCCACAATGTAACCGCTGGCGGAGAGAACCACGCCTCCGACTTCACTGCTCTGCGCCGAGGCGCGCACCACTTCTACCTCCGGAGCGTCGTGCGAGAACAGCCGGTAGGAGATCGTAACGATTCCCAGGAGAACCAGGAGGCCGATCCCGATAAGGATGTAGCGGCGCGCCCAAACCGGAGGCTCACCCTCGCCTCCAGTGCGCGCGTTGCGATCGATGCGCAGGCTTTGCAGGTCTTCGTGTTTTGCGTCAATAGGCATTTTTTTAATGTAGTGGCGGGCGTCTCGCCCGCCGATTCTCCCGAAGGCGTTCCTAGTCTCGCAGGGCGCTGAGAGTATATCCCGGCGCGAGGCGTGCCACGCTGGAGCAAACCCGCCCACCACTCCCATGATCAGGGCAAATATGACCGCCGCCATCACCACGGCCGGTGTCATCTGCAGGCTGAATACAACTTCACTGAACGTCACCTGATTCTGCGTGCCTGTAGTCATGCCGTTGAACGGCAGCATCAGGATGATGCCGAGCGTCGCGCCCAGCAACGACAGCAGCAGCGATTCCAGCATGAATGAAGTCAGAATGCTGGGACGCGAAAATCCAATCACGCGCAGGGTGGCAATCTCGCGCCCGCGATAGGCGACCGCGGCGTACATCGTGTTGGCGGCAGCGAAGCAGGAGCCGACGGCCATGATGAAAGCCACGATCCAGCCTACGACCTTGATCGGGCCTCCTGACTTGGTTTGCGACGCATAGTAGTCCGGTTCGAGCAAGCCATTCAGTTCCAGCCGCTGATCGTCGTTGGCCGCGGTTCTTCAGCGCCTGGGCGGACACGCTATCGGTCGCCCGCACGAGAACCGAAGAGTAGACCGAGCGTTCGAAATCGGTGACCAGTTGATTGATGTCTCCCCAGATTTCGGAATCGTGCGCGGTGCCGCTGCCGTCAAAGATGCCCACGATCGGCCAATCGCCTTTGCCGATGTGCACAACGTCGCCGATGTTCGCGTGCTCGAATCGTTTGTTGATCGAACTGCTCACCACCACTTCCCGCTGCCCCGGAGTGAACCATCTGCCTTGGGTAATTTTGATCTGCGGCCGCATTTCGATTCCAAGCGGAGTCAGGAATCGGGTGGTGACATTGGTTTCCCCCGTTCCGCCCTTGCGCGGCAACACCACCACCAGAATGTCTTCGCCTGAGACCAGCGGCTCGCCTTTGGCGTTCTTGGCCACGCCGGGCAGGTCTTTCAGGACCTGCATCGCATCCCGCGATACTCCACCGGCCGCCAATTCCGAGTCCGAACCTTTACGCAGCATCAGAACGTTCAAAGGATCGCCGGTCGTGGCAAAGGCGCGGCCCAGGCCCGCCAGCAGCGCCATGATGAAGACCGCGGTGGCCACCGTGAGTGCGATTCCCAAGGCGGTCATGATGGTGAGGCTCTTCCGCAGCCGCAGGTTGCGCACGTTATAACTGAGAGGGATCGCCATTAATTTTTCCTTCAACATGCCAGCTTAGGACTTGCTTCGTACACCTTCATGTCCCCGATGTAGCGACGGGCGTCCTCGCCCGTCCACGACGAACCCAGCGGTGGCGGGCGAGGACGCCCGTCGCTCCATCGTGATCGGAGGAATATTCACGCCTCTCATCCGATGTGACGCAAGCCGTCCACGATGTTGACCTTGGCTGCGTGATACGAAGGGATGAACGAACTCGCGAATCCCACCACCGCGGCGATCAGCAGCGCCACCAGGATGGTGATCGGAGTGACCTTCATCCCGGTGAACATTCCGCCCTGGCTTGCCATCCCAGTCACGATGAAGTAGCACAGCAGCGACCCGATCAACCCTCCCACGACGGACAGGGAAACCGCCTCGCCGACGAACAATCCCAGGATGCTGTTGCGGGTGAAACCCAGGGTCTTCAGCACCGCAACTTCCCGTGTGCGCTCGCGAATCGACATCGCCATGGTGTTCGCCGACACCAGCAGGATGGTAAAGACCACGGCCAGGCAGATGCTCATGATGAACGCCTTGATATTACCCAGCATCCCGATGAAGCCCAGCTGGAACGCGTGTTCAGTCTCGGTCTTGGTGGGACGGTCGGCGTTGCGAAACTCCTCGTCGATGGCTTGCGCCACCCGGGTTACGGACTCGGGTGAATCGGCCAGGACCGCGTAGAAGCCTTCGCTGCCCTTGAGTTTGGGAAAGCCTTCGTCAATGTAGTCCTTGTTGAAGTAGATGGATTGAGTTGGGTCGGGCGGCGTGAAGATTCCCCGGATCGTCAACTCCAGATTCACCGGGAAAATCTTGCCGGTAATGTTGAGGCGGTCACCGATCTTCCAGCCAAACTTGTTGGCCAGGCCCACATCCACGATGGCTCCGGCCCGATCATGCTGCCAGGCCTCCAGTTGGTCGGCAGGTATCTTGAATTCCGGATACACCTTCATGATCTCTTGCGGATCGGTGCCGAACTGGGCGAAGAAGTTATTTGGCTTATCGTCCTTATACTGCCCGCCAAACCACTGCTGATTCACTACTTCCTTCACCCCGGGGATGGCCTGGATCTTCTGCTTGTAGTAGCTGGGCAAATTGAACACCAGCGACACCTTGTGGCGAACGATCAGGCGCAGCGCCGACTGTTCGCTCGGTTTGCTGTCATAAAAACTGCGCCAGATGGTGATCAGAAACGTGAGCAGCAGCAGCGAACCGCCTATGCTGAGCACGGTCAGAATGCTCCGGCGCTTGTTGCGGAAGGCGTTTTTGGTGACAAAACGAGTAAGGGTCATCGCAAACTCCGGGAACCTGCAGGACGGGAACAGCTGGGACCACTTGCCCAAGCTCCATAGGATAGACGATAAAGTCCGGGCCCGGCAACCACTCCCCGTCAAAAAAACCACAAAATTCAACCGTCTTAGATAAATACAACGTCCTGAGGGCTCAAAAAGTTACGGCGCAGACGCCGAAAAGTTCCGTAACAGCCCTGTTTTGTCTCCTCATCCTGCTCGGTTTGGGCCTTCGCGAGAAGATCGCCACGTCAATTTTGGGCCCGCCACAATACTCAAGGGGTGCCAAAGCCTACTTCTTCCGGGTCTTTATATCGCGAAAGCGTTTCGCTGCATCACTTGGACCGAAGTCCTCCAGCTCGAACAACTGGCGTACCTCAATTTCGGCTGGCGCTCCCTCACCCACAGGATTAGGGAAGCGCTTGGTCCACTCCAGCGCCTCTTCCCTCGACTTCACCTGGATGAGGGTGTAGCCGGCGACGAGTTCCTTCGCCTCGGTGAACGGCCCATCGATCACGGTGCGCTTTCCTCCCGAGTACTTGATGCGCCAGCCTTTCGAGGTGGGTTGCAGTCCGGAGGCATCGAGAAGCACTCCCGCTTTCACGAGTTCCTCATGGTATGTCGCCATTGTGGCGATCATCTTCTCCTCAGGCATTTTACCCGCCTCGGTGTCCTTGGTTGCCTTGACCACAATCATGAATCGCATGCTTATGTCTCCTTCTACCTGTGCGTCGAACGACGGGGTTCAAAATCGACAGGCTCAGTATTTTTTTCTAGCTATTGTCGCTAAGCAGGGACCGACAACTCCGGCAGTGTCATGGAAGCTACTCCCCGGACCAGGCTACGAGCTTCCCGGTTGCCTGTCTCTACCGAATGCACTAGCATGGCGCACGGTCCCCGCAACCTGGCGAGGACGCGGTGGAGCGACCGGGCGTCCTCGCCCTCCACCGCTGGGCTCGTAGTTTGACGGGCGAGGACGCCCGTCGCTCCATCGTGATCGGAGGAATATGGGCGAAACCGCGGCGCACCTCACCCACAAGGCCCTCACCGGTATAGACATTGCCATCATCACGGTTTACTTCACGATCATCTTTGGTATCGGCTTTTACTTTGCACGCAAGGAACGTACCTCGGCGGAATACTTTCTCGCCGGCCGCAATGTGGGCTGGTTCGCCATCGGGGCATCGCTGTTCGTTTCGAACATTTCTACCGAGCATTTCATCGGACTTGCCGGCTCCGGCGCCAGTTCAGGCCTGGCCGTCGGATCCTTCGAATGGCTGGCCTGTCTGATCCTCCTGGTCCTGGGATGGGTCTTCGTTCCTTTCTACCTCCGCTCCAACGTATTCACCATGCCGGAGTTCCTGGAGCGGCGCTTCAGCCGCGGCTCCGCCATCTACCTGGCCAGCATTTCCATCATTGCTTATGTCCTGACCAAGATTTCCGTGCATCTTTGGGCGGCCGCGATTGTATTAAAGGGAGTTGTGGGCTGGAGCCCACTGCAGGCGGCGGTGATTCTCGTGGTGGTGACCGGAATTTACACTGTGGCGGGCGGACTGTCAGCCGTGATCTACACCGAGGTCGTCCAGACCCTTGTCCTTTTGACGGGCGCCATCGCGCTCACTCTTATTGGCATGCACCAGGTTGGCGGCTTCGCTGGATTGCGCGCGGCGGTGCCTGCCAGCTATTTTCATATGGTCAAGCCGATGAGTGATCCGGACTTCCCCTGGACCGGAATTTTCTTCGGCGCTCCGATTCTGGGCATATGGTACTGGTGCACCGACCAGGTGATTGTGCAGCGCGTGCTCTCGGCCCGGGATGAAGGCCACGCCAAAGCCGGAACCATTTTCGCGGGATTTCTCAAACTCCTGCCGGTATTTCTACTGGTGCTTCCCGGCCTGATTGCATTCGCCCTGTTCCGGGACATGTTTACGATTGGGGCGAATGGCGTGCCCACCAACGGCGACATCGCTCTGCCGACCCTCATCCTCAACCTGCTGCCGACCGGACTGGTCGGACTGATGATCGCGGCGCTGCTGGCGGCCTTGATGGGCGGAATGGCATCGGTCTTCAACTCGACCTCCACCCTGGTGACGCTGGATTTCTACAAGAAGCTGAAACCGGAAGCCAGCGAGAAGCAACTGGTGTTCATCGGCAGAATGGCGACTGGAGTCATGGTCCTGTTGGGAATTGCGTGGGTGCCTTTCATAACCCGGATCAGTGGCCAACTCTACATCTACCTGCAAAGCGTCCAGGGTTACATCAGCCCTCCCATCGCCGCCTGTTTTATCCTGGGAATTCTGTGGACGCGGCTCAACGCGCAGGGGGCACTAAGCTCATTGCTGACCGGGTTTGTGCTGGGCACGGTGCGGTTCGTCCTCGAGTTGGAATATCCCGGCGGCGCAGGCGCGCCTGATTCATTCCGCTGGCTGGTTGCCATGAACTTCCTGCACTATGCCATCCTCATGTTCGCGGTCTGCTGCCTGGTATTGATCGGCGTCAGCCTGGTGACCCCGGCCCCAGAGCGCAAAAGGCTGGCCGGACTGACCTTTGCCACGGTGGACGACAAGATGGACGTCACCCTGGTGCGGGGCATGGACTACAAGCCTGCGGCGGAAACTCCACTGGAACATCGGCTCAACATCATTTTCAGTTTGTTCCTCCTGGCCACCGTGATTGGACTCTGGTTCCATTTCCGGTAGAGGGTTGTTTTCCGGCAGTTGCTAGGGGTCCCACAAATGGCGCGCATCCGCAGCCTGAAGCCTAACGTCACCCGCGATGAAGCCACGGAGCAGTTTTCTTCAGGGTTGATGGATATTCTGCACACTACCACCTCCGGCCCGCTGAAATCTGTGGCCGACTTCTACGTTCCTTTCCAGCTTTTTCAGGTTGAAATTATCAATGGCGGCAAGCGCGATCTCCGCTTATTTGGACAGGACGCGGTCAACGGTTCCCTCGACCTTTATCAATTCGAGCAACTCCCGGACCAGCGTGATGTGATCTGTCTTGAAACTCGCAATTGCTCGCAGCCATTGCTCGACGAAGCGGAGGCCAAAAAAATTGTGATCACGAAAGTACAGCGGTTGCTTTTCAGCACCGGGTTTTTTCGCGTGCGCGATTTAAAAATTTCCGCCGAGCCGGTGGCGGGAGAAATCTACGTTCCCTACTGGGTGGGATTTCGCGGCCGCGGAAATCAGGTGCACTTCGTCGTGATGGATGCAGTAAGGCGAAAGATGGAAGGCGCGAAGGTAAGGCAGTTGCTGCGGGCATGGCTGACGTCCATCCGGTAAGAGTCTGTGTGGGGATCTGTTTGTGTGGGACCGGGTCTCTGAGCCGGTCAGGCGGCCCAGAGGGCGCAGTTTTATTGCTGATCTCACACCTGCTGCGGTGCTGCGCACCGCCTGACCGGGTCTCTGACCCGGTCCCACACAAGCCACACAAAACTCAGCCTTTTTCTCGGGTACCTTCGTAACTCCCATCCCTGCTTCAGCCGGGCTATCCTAACCCTGTCTTTTCCCCCTTGTGTCACACCGGGCGTCTCGCCACAGGACTGCTTGGTTTCTGAATTTACGGGGCTTAGGGAACAATGGCCAACAAGATTGGACGTTTCGAAATCCTCAGCGAGATCACCCATTCGGAGTTCACTTCCGTCTATAAAGCGACGGATCCGGAGAGCGGACAGACGATCGCTCTGAAGACCATCCGGTTGGAAAAACTGGCGGATCAGGCATCCGTGCTGATCGAGCACATCCTGCAGGAAGCCGAAGGCACCAAGCCGCTCGGCAGCCACAACATCGCGCAACTGCTTGGTCTGGAAGAAATCGACGGCCTGTTCTGCGCCTCCATGGAATACGTGCAGGGCAACAGCATCGGTACCATGCTCGGCCGCAAAGAAGGATTTTCCATCTGGGACCTGCAGGACATCGTGCGCCAGACTTGTCAGGGACTGGACCACGCGCACTCGCATCACGTGGTGCACTACAGTCTGGAACCCGCCAAGATCATGGTCACCTGGGACGGCACGGTTAAGGTCCTGAGTTTCGGAATCTCGACCATGGGCGCATTTACCTGCCAGGACCCGGGCAAGCCGTCTGAATCTCTGCACTATGTTTCGCCGGAACAACTGCGCGGCGATCCAGTGGACGCCCGTTCCAACGTTTTCAGTCTGGGTGCAATTTTGTACGAGATGGCCACCGAGAATAAGGCCTTCCCCGGCGACGATGCGGACCAGGTAAGGCACGCCATCGCTGAGCACCTGCCTGTATCTCCGATCCAGATCAATAAGAAGATTCACCCCGTGTTGAGTGAAGTGATCATGAAGGCGCTGTGCAAGGCTCCGGAGGATCGCTATCAAAGCGGACAGGATCTGGTTAACGATCTGGAGCGATGCAAGGAAAGCACCAACAAAGCTGAGGCCAAGAAATCGGCACAGCCGGCGAAGGGATTAAACGTTCCCGCAGCGCCTAAACCCGCGGCGCCTCCCGCGCCCGCCCCAGCCGCCAGGGTCGAAAATGTTGAGCCGCCACCACCGGCAAGAGTTACCGCACAGAGCGCTCCGAAGCCGGCGTCCCAGGCCAAGGCAGCGGCTGCCGCTGCGGGCTGGGAAAGTTCGGGGAGCAGTTTTACAGTAGATTCGCCGAGAACACCGAAAGCATCTCCGCCTGCGGCGCAAGCTCTCACTTCCTACCAGGAACAAGCCAGCGCCGTGGCCGAGCCTGCAGAAGCTTCCGAGGCTCCAGCCCTTCACGTCGATCCAGCCATGCAGGAAGGCGGGAAAGGCGGCCCCAGCGGTCCGAGTTTTTCCGAAATCAGCGAACTGCCGCCGCTGAAAGAAACCTACACCCCGCCACCGCCGCCGGCTCCGCCCGCCGCGCCCGAGACCGAGGCGCCGGCCGCTTCCTTTATCAGCAGGACGCAACCGGAGAAGCCCAAGGTACAGCCCCGGGAAGTGGCCCGGAAAGCAGTCACTGAGATCAAGAAGACTCCGCCCAAACTGTTCGTCTATTCCATCGCCGCCGCTTTGGCGGTGATTCTGCTGGTTGTGGGAATGATTGCCTACCACATTCATTCCGAAAATTCTGCCGATGACAGCTCGACAGAGCAGCAGCCGGCCGCAGCCCAAAACTCCGGCGGAAGCGCCCAGCCGGCGTGGAACGCAGCCCAGCCTCCGGCGGTCGCGCCCTCCCAGGCGCAGCCGGAACAAGTGGCAGCCGCTCCCGAACGGGCGCCCGTCTCCGTAACCCCGAAGTACAACCGGAAAAGAACCAAGGCGCCAGTGGCCTCTGCGCCAGTCGCGATCCCGGGACAACTGACCATCAATTCCACGCCTGAAGGCGCGGCCGTTCATGTGGACGGCCGCACCGACCCGAGCTGGGTCACGCCCTTCAACCTGCCGGGACTGACGCCGGGGCAGCATACTGTGGTGGTCGCGCGCGCAGGATACACGTCTGAAACCCGCACCATCGACGTAGCTTCAGGCAGCAAATCTTTTCTGGTGGTCCAACTGGGGCAACTTACAGCCACTGCCACGGTGAGCAGCGAGCCCGCCGGCGCGCAGATTTTCATCGATGGCAAAGACACCGGCAAGATCACTCCGGCGCAGATTTCGGTAGACAAGCCGGGTTCGCACACCTTCCTGATCCGGAAGCAGGGATACCTGGAGGAAACCTCCAGCGCGAACCTGCAGCCCGGTCAGGTATTTCACTTCGCACCCAGCCTCAAAGCACTGGGCTCGACCGAGGACATCAAAATCGGCGGGGGAAAACTCAAGCGTCTGTTCGGCGGCGGAGAAACGGCGGGCATGGGTGCGGTAAGCGTCAAGACCCAGCCCAAAGGTGCGCAGGTCGCGGTCAACAGCCGCATCGTAGACAAGTTTTCTCCGGTAGATTTCTCGCTCAATCCGGGCACCTACGTAATCGATATCACAATGTCGGGATACAAACGGGTACATCGTGTCGTCGAAGTGCAAAAGGGTGGGAAGGTTGCGATCGACGAGACTCTGGAGCGGGAGTAGAGTCCGGCAGTTAAGCACTAAATGCGGAAATAAAAAGGCTGCCAGGTTCGGCAGCCTTTTTCGCTGACTGAGAATTTCTAAAATCCCCAGCCTCTGCCTCTGCCTCCGCCTCGATAGTTGGCCTGGTAACCCGATTCATAGCCACTGGTGTATTGCGAGCGGTATGCGTTCTTGTCGCCATACTGGCTGTGGTAGCCGTGATCGCGGTTTCCGTTCGATCCCCGAGGATTAGGGTTGAACGGCTTATTCTCGTTCATATCCTCGCGGGCGCGATAGCTGCCGTCGGAATAGCCGGTGTTGTAGGCGACATTCCCGCCGCCGCCGTAGCCACCGCCGCCAGGATAGCCGCGTCCAGAGCTAGGATAGCCATAGCCGCCACCAGGGTACCCGTAGCCACCGCTGCTCGGGTAGCGGCATTGCGGGTAGCCGTAGCCACCGTTGCTCGGGTAGCCGTAGCCACCGTTGGGGTAACCATAGCCGCCGCTGCTGGGATAGCGGTTGTAAACTGGAGCCCTGCCGTAGGCGCCGTCGTTGCGATGTTCACGCTCCCAACGCTCGTGCGCGCGTTCGCGTTCCCGTTCAGAGTCCCGCCAGCGATCGTTACTTCGATTGGAATCATTTTTCCAGTGATGATCCGATTCATGGTGACGGTCTGCATGCTTGTCCCAGTCATGATGGTGATCATCCCGGGCCAACGCCAGACCGCTGAACGCCAGCGTCATTGCCACTGCCAGCGCCGCCAGTCGCATGCTGTGCATAATTTCCTCCCACCCGGCCCGCTCGTCTGAAGGACTCTCTTGCAATCGCGCCCGCCCTCCAGCCGCTACCTGGGTCCGGTCCTGTGTTGTCGGATGTGGCGCGATTAAGATTGGCTGCTCCGTAAAGATATTTTTATCAACCTTAAGCGAACCTTAAATCTAAGCCATGCAATCATTTGGCGGTGATAGACTGCTGGCCTTAGGGGCGCCTTAAAGGCGAAAGAGAGGCGGTTCTCATGGCCATCGAACGGGTAGGAGTGGTGGGCGCGGGGACTATGGGCAACGGCATCGCCCACGTTCTCGCACGCAGCCGATTTCAGGTGCTGTTGTGCGATGTGGAACAGCGATATCTCGATCGCGCCCTCGAAACTATCGCCAGAAATCTTGACCGCGATCTGGCCAAGAGCCGGATTACACCAGAAGAAAAAGCTGCCACCTTAAAGCGGATCGTCCCGGTGCTCGAACGCGCCCAACTTGCGGCGTGCGACCTGGTCATCGAAGCCGCAACCGAAAAGTTCGAAATCAAAGCCGAACTTTTCCGCGATCTGGACCGCATCTGCCGACCGGAAATCCCGCTGGCCTCGAATACCTCTTCCATTTCGATCACCAGGTTGGCTGCCGTGACCCGGCGCCCCGAGAAAATTATTGGAATGCATTTCTTCAATCCCGTGCCGGTAATGAAACTGGTGGAGATTATCCGCGGGCTGGCGACGTCGCAGGAAACTCTGCAGATAGTGCGCGACCTCACGCTGAAGCTCGACAAGACTCCGGTTGAGGTCAACGACGCGCCCGGCTTTGTTTCCAATCGCGTGTTGATGCCGCTGCTGAACGAGGCCATGTACACAGTGATGGAAGGCGTGGCCACTCCCGAAGCTGTCGACGAAGTGTTCAAGCTGGGCATGGCCCATCCCATGGGCCCCCTGACCCTGGCGGACTTTATCGGACTCGATGTCTGCCTCGACATCATGCGGGTGCTGCAGGATGGCCTGGGCGATCCCAAGTACCGGCCCTGCCCGTTGCTGATCAAAATGGTGGATGCAGGCTGGCTGGGAAAGAAAAGCGGTCGAGGATTTTATAAGTACTAGGCTTGCAGGAAATTGAGTAATTGGGAAATTTTGTAATTGAGTAATTTGAAGACCACCCAATCAGGTTTTCAATTGCTCAATTCCCCAATTACTCGATTACTCAATTTTAGGACGGCGGCCATCTTGGAAACATCGACCGATCGCGGCATCTACATCCTCGGAGCCGTGCTCGGAGTCTGCGCCGGAGTTCTCGACGTCAAGTTCGGCGACCTGCTGCTCACCGCGCTCTTCGTGCTGGCGGCGACGATGCTTCTTGGCGCGCTGCGTCCGCAGCGGCCGTGGCGATGGACACTGCTGGTGGGAGCCATGGTCCCTGTCGTGCAATGCGCGGCATATTTTCTGCTGACAGAAAAGCCCTATCGCGCGCAAATCTACGAATCCTTTCTGGGATTCCTGACCGGAATCGCCGGCGCCTATGGAGGCTCTGCGGCCCGCACAGGGCTGTCTGAATTGTGGAAGTAGCGTCCAGCTGTCAGCCGTCAGCTTTCAGCCTCAAGTGTCATCAAGCTGATAACTGAGAGCTGATAGCTGACAGCTGCCTCCTCATCCCAATAGTTACTCGCGTTTCCACAGCCGCAACGAGTATGCTTCGCTCATGGGAGTTTCAGTCTCGGTGCTGGCCAGCGGCAGCCGGGGGAATAGCACAATTGTTTCGAGTTCACGGACCAAAATTCTCGTGGACGCGGGAATCTCCTGCCGCGAGACAGTCAAGCGCATGCGCGCCCGCGGCGATGATCCGCGCACTCTTTCCGCCATCCTGATTACTCACGAACACTCCGACCACGTTTATGGTCTCGCTGTGCTGGCTCGAAAATTCCAGGTGCCGGTCTTCATGACGGGCGCGACCCATCAGGCCTGGGCCAGGTCCCTGCGCGACGATGCCGGTGAACTTCCGCAACTGGCGCGGCTGGAAATCTTCTCCGCCGGGCGCAGTTTCCACGTCGGCGACATGGCGATTACTCCGTTCACCATTCCGCACGACGCCGCCGATCCTGTCGGACTCACCTTCCGTGCGGAAGGAATCAAAATCGGCGTGGCCACTGATCTGGGTTACATGCCGCCCAACGTATGTCACGAGTTACGCGGCTGCGACGTGCTGGTGATCGAGTCCAACCACGATCTGGAAATGTTGCGCGTGGGTCCTTATCCGTGGTCAGTCAAGCAGCGGGTGGGAAGCCCCACGGGACACTTGTCCAACGAGAAACTCGCTAAATTCTTGTGCACCGAATATGATGGAAATGCATCATACATAGTGCTGGCGCATCTTTCCGAACAGAATAACCATCCTGAGCTCGCACGGGGAACAGCGGCGAAGGCTTTGGGTTTCCGTCAAACATTGCTGCATAACCGCGTGATGCTGGCCAGACAGTCTGAGCCGATGGAAGCGATCCAGCTGTAGTCCGTATGAGCGATTGCGTCGATCCTATCGTAGGCAAGATTCTGGCCGGCTGGCGGTACGATATTTCCGGCATCGCGCCCGAAATGCGCGCCGACTACGAAGAACATTTTGACGCCTGCGAACGCTGCCGTTCCCGGCAACGCCTGCACCGCACCATCGACCTTTCCCTGATTGCCCTGGCTTCGCTTTCGGCGGCGGTTTTCCTGCTGGCTTTTGGAGTGATCCGCCACCTCGGTCCTCGGCACGCCTTCTGGCTGGAACTGGCAGCCCTGCTCGGATTCGCGCTGTCGGCTCTAATCTGGGTGGCGGTGGCCGTGGCGACACCCGCTCCCATGACCGTGGTGGATGCCGCCAAAGTGGGAGCGCGACGCGTCCACGATCGCTTGCCCGCCGAGATACGCGAACGCCTGCCCGAAGAATTACGCCTCAAAATTACCGGGTCATAGGTAAGACCCCACTTTTCGCAAAATCGGCGAAAAATGGGGCACCCGGCAAACACCTTGAAAATGGAGCACCCGGCACCCAAGACTGAGTAGGGACGGGCGTCCCCGCCCGTCCAGACCGAGCGAAGCTCGGCAGTTTCTTTCCGCCTCCCAACGCGATAGGGTATAAACGAATCGGGGGCGCCATGTCCATCAATGGTCCAGAGGAACTTGCCGGGATGCGCGCTGCGGGCGCGATTGTTCGCCGCATGCTGGAAGCCATGAAGCGGGCAGTGCGGCCCGGCATCAGCACTGCGCAACTGGATGCAGTCGGCGCCACGGTCATGCGCGAACATGGCGCCCAGTCCGCACCGCAGCTGGTGTACAAGTTTCCTGGAGTCAGCTGCATCAGCCTGAATGACGAGGCCGTGCACGGCATCCCCGGCGAGCGGACGGTTGCGGCGGGCGACCTGGTCAAGCTCGATGTCACCATTGAAAAGAACGGTTTCATGGCGGACGCCGCTGAAACCGTAGCCGCCGGCGAAATCTCCGAAGAGAGCCAGCGCCTGATGGCCTGCGCCGAACAGGCTTTCCATAAGGCCATGTTGGTGGCTCGCGCCGGCTTCCGCGTCTTCGAGATTGGACGCGTGGTCGAACGCGAAGTGCGCCGCAACGGCTTCTCGGTAATTCGCGATCTGGGCGGACACGGCATCGGGCGGACCATCCACGAAGAGCCCCGCATCCCCAATTACGCCAACCCCGCCGCCAACCAGATCCTGACCGAAGGCCTGGTGATTACCGTAGAGCCGATTATTGCGGCCGGATCCGGACGCGCCGTGGTCGCAAAAGATGGCTGGACAGTGCGCACTGCAGACCACCGGCCCTCGGCACATTACGAGCACACCCTGGTAATCACGAAGCGCGAGCCTATTCTGCTTACTGCAAATTGAGTCGTCAGTCCTCAGTCTTCAGCAAAACCGGGAAACTGTTCGTCTTACGCTGGCGACTGACGACCGACGGCTGCCCTCCCGTTACGAAGGTCCATGGCCATGACGTTCTTCGTAGAACCTCGCCATTGTTTTCGCTACAGTTAACTGAGGTTCAATAAAGAGGCATCAGGAAACAACGGCGCGCAGCTCCGAAAAACTCTCCCCCATTCGGGCTCTTACATCCTGACCAAAATTAAAAATGGCATCACCAGGCACAGCACCTCTTCATGTCGAGTTCGATCCTTCGTCGAGTTCCGGCGGATCGTCCACGCACGCTCTGCTGGCAGCCATGTTGCGCGCGACCGCCAATGTCAGCGACCTGATTTTCTCCCCGGGACGTCCGCCCCAGGTGGAAGTGTATGGCCAGCTGATTCAAATACAGGGCCCGGGATTGCGCCCATTCAGCGCGGATGACACCCGGCGCATCGCATCCGACCTGATCGGCAATAATAAACAGGCCATCACGACGCTGCGCGAACAGGGCGCCTGCGATGTCTCCTTTGGCTTGCCAGGACTGGCACGCTTCCGCGTCAATGTGTTTATCCAGCGCGGCAGCTGTGCCGTGGTCATGCGCGTGATTCCAACCACAATTCCCACATTCTCGTCCCTGGGTTTGCCGCCGCAGCTGCAGGAAATCGCAAGTCTCCGCGAGGGCATCGTCCTGGTGACGGGACCGCGGGGGGCGGGAAAATCCTCTACTCTGGCTACGCTTCTGGACCGGGTCAACGAACAGCAGACTTGTCACATCATTACCATCGAAGACCCGATCGAGTTTCTGCATAACCACAAAAAAGCCACAATCCATCAGCGGGAGCTGCACAGTGACACGCCCAACTTCGCGCTCGCGCTACGCGCTGCCTTGAGGCAGGCTCCCAAGGTGATCCTGGTGGGCGAACTGCGCGACCGCGAAACCATGGAGATGGTTCTGGAGGCCGCCGAGACCGGCCATCTGGTGCTTTCCAGCTTGAACGCACCCAGTGCCGCCAAAACCCTGGAGCGCATCGCCAGCGCCTTCCCTCCGGCCGAACAGCATTCGCTGCGCGGGCGCCTGTCGAGGACGCTCCGTCACGTGATTTCCCAGCGCCTCATTCCCCGGAAAGACGGCGGCAGGGTAGCCATCATGGAAATCTTTAAAAACACTTCACGCACCATGAATATTCTGGAATGCGAAGACCATTCGGGCGAAACTCTGCTCGAGGTGATAAAACATGGCGCCTCCGAAGGCATGCAGCACTTCGACGCGGAGATCGAGAAGTTGGTGCGAGCCGGAATCGTCGATTTGGAAGCGGCCTTGACCTACGCCACCGACCCCCAGGAACTGCAACGCGCCCTGAGCCAGTAAACCGCCACCCCGCCCAGTCGGCCGGTTTTCCACAAGCAACCCTTTCCTGCTCAAAGCCATCGACTTTCCGGCCTCAAACGGATTTCCCGGTGAATCGCCAGTCGCGATACCATCATCTGAGACTGGTATAGAGGAGAACAAACATGGCTTTTGAACTACCCCCATTGCCCTACGACTATTCCGCCCTTGAACCCACCATCGATGCCGCTACCATGAAACTGCACCACGATATGCATCACGCGGCGTATGTGAAGAATCTGAACGCGGCCCTGGAAAAACATCCCAACCTGCAGTCGAAGAGCGCTGAAGATCTGATTCGCGACCTGAACGCTCTGCCCGAGGACATCCGCGGCGCCGTGCGCAACAACGGTGGCGGACACGTAAACCACAGCATGTTCTGGAAGATCATGAAGCCCAAAGGCGGTGGTGATCCGAGCGGCTCCATCGCGGACGCGATCACGAAGGCCTTCGGCAGCTTCAAGGATTTTCAGACCAAGTTCAACGATGCCGGGGTCAAGCAGTTCGGCAGCGGCTGGGTATGGCTGGCCGGCAAAAAGGGTGGCGAGGTGCAGATTCTCAGCACACCCAACCAGGACAATCCCATCTCCCAGGGTCTGTTTCCTATCTTGGGCAATGACGTTTGGGAGCACGCCTATTACCTCAAATACAACAATCGCCGTCCCGAATACCTGGCGGCGTGGTGGAACGTTGTCAACTGGGACGAGATCAACAAGCGCTACGCGAGCCTGAAGTCAGGCCAGCTCGAACCGGCGCTCGCCCGGTAGTCTTGATTGCGTTCGCACTGTAGCCTCAGCGCGGGAAACCGTGCTGAGGCTTTTCTCTGCTCATGCGGCAGCGCTGGTTATTCGGAGGGCCGACTTCGAGTCGCGCTTGCGCGGTGAGGGCAAGGAGGGACCGGCTCTTGCAGCTTGTGCAACCAGGAGCGGTTGCGCTGGCATGTCAGGTTCCTCGACAATTCGATCTTCGGGCGAGAGCGCGAAGACGAATTGCTCGGGATGACAAAGGGCCCCTTCCCCGTGACCGATTGCGCCCTGCTGAGCGATAATACGGGCGTATTTGACCTTGCACCTGCACCGCCCATCCAGAAGGATGGCGCTCAGTCTGGAGGGGCACCATGAAATTTTCCTACCCGGCGATCAGAGGCATCGGACTTTCAATTTCAATTCTGGTAATCGCAGTTCTGGCCAACCTTAACGTTGCAGCGCAGTCCGAGGGTGGCGCCGCGGCGGCTCCGAGAGATTATTCCTTCACCATCTCGACTACACAGCCCTGGACCGACACCGGCGTCGATCTGCAAGCCGGAACCGCAGGTCGGAAATCGGAAAAATAGATCACGCCGGAATCATCCACCACGATGTTGCGCGGCGACTTGAAGGCCAGCTTGGTAGCCTGTGCGCCCTGGTTGGAGCCCCCTGGCGTTAGCGCCCCCCCACCTGCGACCGTAGTGATATTGCCATCCGTACCGACGCGGCGGATACGGCTATTCCCCAAGTCGGCGATGTATAGGTTGCCGTTCAGGTCCGTTGCCAAACCATAAGGCTGGTTCAGTTGGGCCGCCGAAGCCAGGCCACCGTCGCCCGCAAAGCCAGAAACGCCAGTACCAGCCACGGTAGCGATGATCCCCAGGCGGTCAATTCTCCGCACGCGGTTCGCGCCGGGTTCGGATACATGAGAAAAGGACCTGGCTATTGGACGCCGCCAACCCGCCCGCCTGCTGCAAAAGCGCGGCGGTGGCTGCCCCTCCATCTCCCGCCGAGCCGCTGCCGGCGACGGTATTGATCACGGGAACCTGCCCTAAAACGGGCAAATTTAGCAATCCCAGGAATATCCCAGGCGAGAGTAGGAGGAATGTGATTAGGCGGCTATACATTACGTCACGGTGATAGGTAAAGAACGTACACAAATCAGTGCGGAAAGGGCGGAATTTTCTCATCCGGAGGCGATGAGGTTATCATGCACAACGCACTACGGGTAATCCTGACCAGCCTTTCCGTTTTATCTGAGCTTGTAATTGGCTCTTTTGTCCTGTCGCAAAGCGCTACCGCGCAGCCCCAGACCTCCCTCCGCATCAAAAGCCGGGTAATCCTGACCAACAACGCACAAACCGTGGCGAACGTCGGCGGGAACGTAATGGCGAATCAGAGCGGCTATACCCACGTGATTCTGCAGTTCCCCTCCCACCCCACTGCGGATGTGATCTCGGGTTTGATCAATCGCGGGATTAAGGTTTTGGCGGATGTCCCGGTGAACGGCCTGCTGGTTTCCGCTCCGGTTGGGGCAGATCTTTCCGGCCTGGGCGTCAATCACGTCGAAACCCTCACCGCCAGCGACAAAGTCAGTGCGATGTTGGGTTCGGACACGGCGGCGCCGGTAGCCCGCTTGGCGATGCGCGGCGGAATGAACGCTGCTTCCCAAAACAGCGCTTCCCAAACTACATCGTCGAGTTCCACTCCGATGTGGACATGAACCAGGCACGCGGCCTGCTGCTGAACGCCGGCGCGGAACTGGTGGAAAACCCGGATCTGAATGCTCTGCACCTGATGATCAAAGTCTCCGGCAACTTTCGCGCTCTGTTGAACAGCATCTCGAATATGGAACAGGTTGCCTACATCTTCCCGGCTTCGCAAGCGCTCACCAACGGCGAATCGGTTCGGCCTTGCGTGGGTGCGCTGACCACCAACGGTGCTTCGGTGCAATCGATTCCCACCTACGGCGATGGTTGGGACGGTCCCGGCAAGGGCGCCGGTGGCCCTCAGCTACGTGTTCAGCCAACTGACGGCGCAATTGCCGGCCGACGCGCAGAAAGCGGAAATCCTGCGCGCGATGGCCGAATGGTCCAAAGTAGCGAAAATCACCTGGCAGCAGGGCAGCAACGCGATGGGCACTAAAACGGTGAACATCCTGTTCGCCACTGGCACCCACCACGGCGATGGCTTCGCCTTCGACGGCCGCGGCGGCGTGCTGGCCCACACCTTTTACCCGGCTGCTCCGAACCCGGAACCGCTGGCGGGCGACATGCACTTCGACGATGCCGAAGGCTGGAAGATTGGCGCGAACACAGACCTGTTCAGCGTGGCGCTGCACGAACTGGGACACGCTCTGGGCCTGGGCCACTCCGATAACCCGACCGATGTGATGTATCCGTACTACAACATGACCAGCACGCTGGCCGCTGGTGATAAAGCCGGCCGATGCCTCACCCTGTACGCGGCTGCTACTGCTACCCAGGCCGCCGCCCCGATGAGCATCACGGTAGGCACCACCCCGACGGCCACCACCGCCATCAGCATCAACCTCTCCGGCACCGCGGCGGGCGGCACCGGCACCATCGTAGTGAGCTGGGCCAACGGCACCTCCACCGGCACCGCGACCGGCGCTTCCAACTGGACCGCCACTGTGCCGCTGGCCATGGGCAGCAACACTATCACCCTAACCGCCACCGCCGGCACCAATCACGTATCGCAAACCGTGACGGTAACGCGCCAGGCGGCAACTACCACCACGACAACCACTCCGAAAACGACCACGACGGTGACGGCGCCGACCGTGCCCACCACCACGACCAAGACCGCCCCGGATACAGCGGCTCCGGCTCTTACAGTGCTAGGTTCGACCAGCATTTCCACCACCGCAACCTCCGTCACCATCGCGGGCGTGGCCAGCGACAACGTGGGTGTGGTGAAAGTGACCTGGTCTAACAACTTCGGCCAAAGCGGAACGGCTACAGGCACTGGTTCCTGGTCTGCGACGATCCCCTTGCTTACCGGCACCAACACCCTGATCGTGCGGGCCTACGACGCGGCGGGCAATAACGGCTGGCGCTCGGTGGTGGTGACCCGGCGCTAAGAGGCTTTCAACAACCCTCCTTATCTTAAGCGCCGGTCTTTTGACCGGCGCTCTTTTTTTTATGGCGGCGACCGTTGCGCGTCGAACCTGGATATCTTATTGCAGGCAAAGCTTTAACCCTTAATGCATTACAATTCACGGCTCTGTAATTTATTTGTAATGCATGAAGCGTTACTCTGAAGGTGGATCGTAACACCCAACGAGGATTGCCATGAAGAAGATCGTACTCATCGAAGACGACGCGGACCTCTACTCCCTGATCCAGTACAACCTGGAAAAGGAAGGGTTTCAGTGTTGCGGGCTCGCAGACCGGCAAGGGCGCGATCGATCTGTGCCGCCGCGAGCAGCCCGACCTGATCATTCTCGACATCATGCTGCCGGATTCCGACGGCCTGGAGATCTGCAAAGGCATTCGCGCGCATCCCGAGCTGTCGCACACGCCGGTCATTTTCCTGACCGCGCGCGCCTCGGAAACCGACCGCATCGTGGGTCTGGAACTGGGCGCCAACGACTACATCGTCAAGCCGTTCTTCGTGCGCGAACTGATCGCCCGCATCAAGATTCATTTCCGCGGCAGACAACGCCGGTCGACCAAGCTTCTGCGCTCGGCGATCTGGAACTCGACCGCACGCCGCTGCCAGGTGCGGCTGCGGCAGCGAAGAACTGTCGCTCACCGCCACCGAATTCCGGCTGCTCGAATTTCTGATGAGCCGGCCGGGCGTGGTCTTCAGCCGCGAGCAGTTGCTCGATGCCGTCTGGGGCCACGATCGCGCGGTGACCGACCGCACCGTGGACGTCTACGTCCTGCGCCTGCGCCAGAAGATCGAGCAGCCGAAGGCGGCCCTGCGTTCATCCGCAGCGTCCGCGGCTTCGGCTATAGCTTTCAACGTGGAAGTCGCCGGCAGGAGCAGTTGCAGTAGGCTTACGGCTGCGTCAATACTCGAACCAAATCTCTCTTCCCGTGTACCACCGCCACGATTTGAACGGGCCTTGTATCCGGGCGATACACCACCGCGTAATTCGGAAAATCGGTTAGCGTCCAGAAACGTGGCGTCAGGGCATAGCCCGTCATGACTTGGCCAAGTGTTTTGAGCGCCTCCACTGCTCTTTCATCATCTGAATTTCACGTTGTGCCTGATCCCTATCTAGAAGTTCCCCGCGTTCGGCTTGCGCATAGCCCTCATCAATGTGGGCCGCGATGGCGCGGCGTTCATCGTCCGCTAAGCCGGACCAACTCGTCGGATCGTTCGCTTCCAGCCGCCGAAGCGTGGCATCCTTCACGAAACTCTCAGGATCAATTCCCGATTAGGGCGGCTTGTGCCAGCTGCACTTCCTGCTCCGGAGAGCTGTGGACTTCCATGGTTTTAGAGCAGGAAAAAAGCTTGACCGGGCAACCAGCTCGAGCTTGCGAAAAGCGCTGTTAACATTGAAGTAGTGCGCTGCTACTTCGATCACAACGCGACCACGCCGCTTTCGCCTGAGGTTTTTCAGGCGATGACGCCGTTCCTCGTGCAGAATTTCGGCAACGCATCCAGCATTCATCAGGAAGGCCAGCAGGCGCGGGCGCAGCTTGACGATGCCCATCGCACGATCGCTGCGATGATTGGCGCGAAGGCGGAGGAAATCGTCCTCACCAGCGGCGGCACGGAGGCGGATAACCTCGCCGTGTTTGGTTGTGTTGGCGCGGGCGATCATCTCATCACAACTTCGATTGAGCACCCTGCCGTCCTGCAAGCCACGGGCACTTTGCCCCACGTCACCGTGGTGCCGGTGGATGGCAATGGCCTTGTCGATCCCCATGATATCCGCCGCGCGATCCGGCCGAATACGAAGTTGATCAGCGTCATGCACGTGAACAATGAGCTGGGAGTGATTCAACCCGTTGAAGCCATCGCGAAAGAGTGCCCATGAAGCGGGCATTCTGTTTCACTGCGACGGCGTGCAGGCACTCGGCAAATTGCCGGTGACGGTGGCGGAACTCGGTGCGGACTTATATACCCTGAGCGCGCACAAGATTTACGGGCCGAAAGGCGTGGGCGCTTTGTACGTGGCGAAAGGCACTGCATTGCGTCC
>CAWDFF010000009.1:0-277173 GCA_963801545.1 Terriglobia bacterium
GCACCACCTCCGCCTCCTGTAACCGTCTCCAACCCGCCACCCGTAACCGTCTCCAACCCGCCACCTCCTACCAGCGGATTTCAGGCCACCGGAGACATGAGAACACAGCGGGCGGCGCACACGGCCACTTTGCTCCAAAACGGAAAAGTCCTCATTGCAGGTGGATTCAACAATACGGACGTTCTCGCGACAGCGGAATTATTCGATCCTGCTACGGGAACCTTCACCCCCACCGGAGCTATGACCACCCCGCGCTTCTCGCACACGGCCACATTGCTCGCCAACGGCAAAGTGCTCGTTACAGGTGGATCGCCCAATTTGGGCGATCTCGCCACGCACAACTCGCGCACGGTCGCCAAAGGCAGAGTGCTCGTCACGGGTGGATCCGACAATTCGGGTGATCTTGCCACAGCGGAGCTATTCGATCCCGCCACTGGAACCTTCATGGCCACCGGCGCGATGAGCGAACCGCGGTCTGAGCATACCGCGACGCTGCTCGCCAACGGCACAGTGCTCTTGGCGGGCGGGGCCGCGGGCAACGCGGCGGAACTATTCGATCCCGCTACTGGGTCTTTCACCGCCACTGGCGAGTTGACGGTGGGAGGTCGATGGGGATGCACTGCTACATTGCTGAAGGACGGAACAGTGCTGATCGCCGGAGGCCGTGACAGCGAAGATGTCTTCGACGCCTTCCCGCTCAACGATGCCGAACTGTTCAATCCCGCCACCGGAACCTTCACGGCCACCGGCGTGATGACCCAGTTCAGGTACGAGCACGCTGCCGCCTTGCTCAATAACGGCCAGGTGTTGCTGACAGGAGGATTTAATGGAAACCCGGTCCAGGATGCAGAGCTTTTCGATCCAACAACGCGATCTTTTTCACGGACTGGAATTATGGGTACACCACGCGCTGATCACACCGCCAACTTGCTCGATGACGGCACCGTGCTTGTGGCCGGGGGATTCTCCTTCGTGGCGCCCGGCAGCTTGTCAAGTGCCGAAGTATTCGATCCTTCGACCAACAAGTTCACGCCTACGGGTCCCATGGGAGCCGGGCGCTTCCTTCACACGGCAACGCGACTGAACAGCGGCTCGGTGCTCGTCACAGGAGGACAGTCTAGTATAACTATTCCCGAGGTGTTCGCGAGTTCGGCGGACACGTACAAGTAGCGCTGGCCGGGAAATCGTCAGCTCGGCCCGAAAACAAAAGTTCAAGCGAATTCCGTTGTTAAAGGGATCCCGGACGCCCCGATTCGGATAGATGTTCATAAATCCTCTTCCCACCATCAATTGCCTCCAGAAGCGGCAGGCTAACGACTCTGGGTCAATGAGTTCTATAAAAAGGGATGTCAAGAAAAAAGTTCTCCCTCGACCGGAGGGCGAGAAGATTTTGTCTCGAGATCCAGCCCACTTCACTGTCAGAGTGCCTCTCGATTTGCGCGAGAGGTTTTGCTTCTGAGTTGTCTTCCATTCCTGTAGCTTTCATCGTCCGGTGGTGACCACGCCAATCGAGTCTTGAGACATGGCAAGCGAGACGGATACTTAAGTGGCAACCATAGTTCTATCGGAGGCTCGTGGCCTATCGCTATTTCTGGTTATCCGAGGAGGCATAGCGTGTAATGGGTGACTCGGTGCCGAAGCACACAGGGCCGATCTCATTGACTGATACTCACCTCGAACCGAGCGTCTTGAGAACCCGACCGACCACCACCAGAGAGGATCGTCGGAGATGGAAAGGCCTCATTCCGCGAGACACTCAAGCTGCTTGCCGATTCAATTGTTTGGCGTCGAACTCCACTCCCTTCTTCCAAATGGTTAACGTAATGGCGGCCATCTTTCGTGCCAGGGTGAGACGCGCCATCGTCGGCCGCATCCCTTTCTCCACCAGAGCAACATAGAAATCGCAGAGTGGTCCAGGCCGAGTACTGGCAGATATGGCAGCGCCTTTGAACAGATTCTTCAGATCGTGATTATGGTTGTGATTCAGACCGCGCACGGTGATGCGCTCCCGGTTTCGTCGTAGCTTCCCTTTCACAAAGCGGTACTCGCCGCTGTCGTGAGTCTCGACTGCGAAACCACTGTAAGCCCACAGCTGTCGCTTGGTACGGAAACGGTGTGGCGTTTGCAGCAACGCCACCAGCAAGGCGGCACGAATCGGACCGATCGAAGGAATCTGTCTCAGTAATTTCACGGCATGGTGCTTGTGGCTCTCTACCATCAGGTCGCGTCGCGCTCCCTGGCGCACCGGCTGCAGCAGATCCAGTTGCTGATACAACCGTTCCGCCCGCAGACGAACCCCAGGTTCTGGAATCTTGGCCAGCCATTCGGCGCGATGCCGCACAGCATAGACGGTGGTACCACTACAGGGAATCGCCCAGCTGCGATACAGTGCTTTGATCCGACTCATGACGCGCGTGAGATCTTTCGTGATAGTCAGATAGCTGCGCCCCAACTCCTTTAAGGTGCGCACCCCGTGCTCTCCGTGGTACACAGCATGGAGCTTGTTGCCGTGTAACAACTCGGCCAGTTTCCGCGCATCGATCCGATCACTCTTGCTGCCATCCTTCAACAGGGCGTTTCTTCGCGGATCGCAGACTACAAGATGACTGACGTGAGGTTTCAGCAGGTCATGTAACCAGGCAGCAGACGTTCCTTCTTCAAAGGTTACCGATAAAGTTCCGCGTAGCCCATCGATGAACTCTAGAATCGTGGCCGCTTTGGTCTCCAGGATGCATTCCATGATCAGCTTGCCCGAGCTGTCCATGACAGCAACTGAGATCGTTGCTTGGTGAACGTCCATACCAATATACTTTTCTGAGTTCATAACGGCGCTCCTTTTCGGTAAGTGGTGGTCCGAACAATCACAACCTACCGCAAACGTGGGCGCCTTTTTATATTGCGTGTAATTGATTCCATGACAATGTCGGCTCCCTAGACCCGAGTAAACTTTGGTGGTGCAAACCAACCAAAAGGCTCGGGAGAAAAGGAGCCGAACATGATGATTATAGGATGCGATTATCACCCGGTCTTCCAACAAATTGCTTTTGTAGATACCGAAACTGGGGAACTGCAAGAGCGCCGACTGCAGCACCGTGAGGAAGCGGAGAAGTTCTACCGTGACCTGGCCGCCCAGGGAATGAAAGTGCGCGTGGGGATGGAAGCCAGTGGGCATGCGCGCTGGTTCGAGCGACTGCTGGCGGAACTGAACATCGAGTTGTGGATCGGCGACGCAGCCGAGATCCATAGGAAACGGGAACGCAAGCAGAAGACGGATCGCCAGGATGCACAACACATTCTGCGCTTGCTGCTGAAGGATGACTTTCCACAGATCTGGGTACCGAGCTGGGAGAATCGCGATCTGCGGCAACTGCTGTGGCACCGGCACCGCATGGTGCAGGCGCGCACGCGCATGATGAACCAGCTGCAGGCGGTGGCCCTGAATGAAGGCCTACGCTATAAGAAGAGATTGTGGCGAGACGCCGGACGGAAGCAACTGGAAGCATTTCGGCTAGCTCCGTGGGCGAGCCGGCGACGGCACGATCTGCTTGGAATTGCTGGATCGACTGAACCCGACTATCGCGGAGCTGACGCAGGCGATCGAGCGGGAAGTGGAGAAATGTCCGGAGGCACGACGCCTGCAGACCCATCCCGGAGTAGGTCCGCTGACGGCACTGGCGTTCGTGCTGATCATCGGAAGAGCGGATCGGTTCCAGTGTGGGAAGCAGATCGCGAGTTATCTGGGACTGGTGCCGTTGGAGGACTCGAGCGGGAATCGGCGACGGCTGGGACATATCACGAAACAAGGGAACTCTCTATTACGTTTCCTGCTGGTGGAAGCGGCGCAAGTGACGGTGCGCAGCCTTCCGGAATGGCGCAGTAAGTATGTCCACCTGACGATGCGGCGCGGACGGAAGATCGCCAAGGTGGCGATGGCGCGCAGACTGGCGGTTCGCCTTTACTGGATGATGCGCAAGGGATGGGATTACGAGCAGGTGAAAAAGTTCGGTTCGCACGCGGGACAACCTGGACATCGCTATGGTGTGAAGTAAAACACCGAGTAATTGATTGGGTATCCCGCTCCCCTTCACTGGGGAGTTCGAAGTAGTAATCATGATCGAAAGTGTGACCGAAGAGATGCATGGGTCGAACTGAGTTTCTGACCTGAAACGGATTACGAGCGAGCCTTGGTTGGTATGGCAGAACCTTCAACGAGAGCGAAATGGCGCGCTCTTCGGAGTGCACGGGTTAGTACGCCCAAAAAGTGCTTGACGGGAGCGACATTGTCAGAGAGGCGATGTTACGCCAACGATCCGCTTAGCTGCCCGCCAAGTCCCCTGCTTTCATTGACTTGATCCTTCCTTGCTCGTAAGATTCGCGCCAGTGATCGGCCAGACAATTTCGCGCTACCGCATCGTCGAAAAGCTCGGTGGTGGCGGTATGGGCGTGGTGTACAAGGCCGAAGATACCGAACTGGGGCGTTTCGTCGCGCTCAAGTTCCTCCCGGAAGACGTTGCCCGGGATCCGCAGGCGCTGGAGCGTTTCCGGCGTGAAGCACGAGCCGCTTCCGCACTCAACCATCCCAACATCTGCACGATTTATGACATCGGCAAGAGTGGCGACCAGTCCTTCATCGCCATGGAGTTTCTGGATGGCACGACCCTCAAGCACCGCATCGCGGGGAGGCCCCTGGACACGGATGTGCTGCTGAGTCTGGCGATCGAAATTGCCGATGCCCTCGATGCCGCCCATGCCAAAGGCATCGTTCATCGCGACATCAAGCCCGCGAACATTTTCGTCACCGAGCGCGGGCACGCCAAGATCCTCGATTTCGGGCTGGCCAAGGTCGCGCCCGCGAGCAGTTCGTCAAGTCAGATCGCATCTAGCGAAACCCAAACGCGCACGATAGACGAACAGCATCTGACCAGCCCCGGCGCAACATTGGGGACGGTCGCCTATATGTCGCCGGAGCAGGCCCGGGGGAAGGAACTGGATGCCCGTACCGACCTGTTCTCTTTCGGGGCAGTGTTGTACGAGATGACGACGGGTACGTTGCCGTTCCGGGGTGAGAGTTCCGCGGTGATCTTCAGAGCGATTCTGGATGGAACACCAACCTCCGCTGTGCGGCTGAATCCTGACATACCGCCTAAGCTGGAAGAAATCATTCAAAAGGCTTTGGAGAAAGACCGAAACCTTCGCTACCAGCACGCCTCAGAGATGCGCGCTGATCTGCAGCGGCTGAAGCGTGATACCGAGTCGACTAGCGTAATTGCCGCACCGGCATCGCCGGAGCGCAGGCTCAAGCGTAGGAAGCCCTGGCTCATCCTGGCCGCCTGCATCGTCGCTATCGGACTGGCGGCGTTTGGCGCCTGGTACTTGCGGTCGGGCAGGACCGCACAAATCGATTCCATCGCCGTGCTGCCTTTCGCCAACGCGAGCGGGGACGCCAAAACGGACTACCTGAGCGACGGCATCACAGAATCGTTGATTGCCAGCCTCACGCATGTACCCGAACTGAAGGTGAAGTCTCGCAACTCGGTCTTCCGCTATAAAGGGAAGGATGTGGATGTGCAGAAGGTCGGCGATGATTTAGGCGTGACGGCGCTGGTGAGCGGACGGGTGACGCCGCATGGAGACAACGTGGAGGTTAGCGCCGAGCTCACCGATGTGCGCGACAACACCGAAATCTGGGGGCAGCACTACAGCGGCAAGAGCGCCGACATCATCTCCTTGCAACAGCAGATTGCGGGCGACCTCGCGGGAAAATTGCGTTCCAAGCTCAGCGGCGCGGAAAAGGAGCAAGTCACCAAACAAGGCACGCAAAATCCAGAAGCCTATGAACTCTACTTGAAGGGCCGTTATTCGTGGAACAAGAGAACTAACGCCGACATCAAGACAGCAATTTCCTACTTCAATCAAGCCATCGCCAAAGACCCCGGCTACGCTTTGGCGTATTCGGGTCTGGCCGATGCCTATTGCGTATTGCCTAGTTATGGTGGCATTCCCAGCGAAAACTTCCCAAAGGCGAATGCCGCCGCCCGCAAGGCACTGGAGTTGGACTCGACCTTGGCTCGTCCCCATGCCGTTCTGGGCGTCAACGAGATGCAGTACGATTGGGATTTTGCCGGGGGAGAGGCAGAGTTCAAGAAGGCTTTCGGACTCGACCCCAACGATGCCACGGCTCACCAATGGTACGCGGAACGAATTGGCGTAATTGGGGGCAGGGAGCAGGAGGTCATTGCTGAAATCAATCGTGCCCATCAGCTTGATCCGATGTCACCGATCATCAGCAATCAGGTCGGAGCCGCTCACCTCTGGGCACGCCAGTACGACGAGGCCATAGTCATCTGCACGAAGGTTGCAAACGAGAACCCGACGTTCGCCAAAGCGCACGATTGTTTAGCACGAGCTTATTGGGGGAAACGCATGTACCCGCAGGTAATTGAAGAATGGAAGGCCGACGGGCAGCTTTCCGGCGCCCGAAACGAATCTGATTTCGCCTCTGCCATGGAGCAAGGATTCCGTTCCGCGGGGTGGAGGGGCGCTCTCACCAAGGGCATTGAAGTCCGGCTAACACAACGCAAGACCGGCTACTATTCTGCGTTTTGGATTGCTACGCTTTACGCCGACTTGGGAGACAAAGATCAGTCCTTCCGGTGGCTCAACACCGCTTATCGGGAACGCGATTCGCAGCTGGTGAACTTAAAGACTGACTTCTTACTCGATCCCCTGCACTCCGACCCGCGGTTTGCTGAGCTGGTGCGCAAAGTCGGCCTGCCGCAGTAGCGAGGGCCACTCGGGCCTTCCTCACACCTGGAAAGACGCCGATTCCGACATTCCCATCCTGAAACAAAGGTAAGGCGGAGTATGCGAAGCTGGAGTAGCCGAAAGCGATACGAGTCGCGTTTAGTTGCTTGGCGCTTTCGGTCAACTGTTGTAATCAACTGTTGTAATCGCATTATAAGAGGGCGCCCCTTTTGGAGTAGGTTGTCATCGTTGACATGATCACCTACGAAAGGAGCACCCTCGATGAGCAGTGAAAAGTATATTGGGCTAGACGTTCATCAAGCAAACGATCTCGGTGGCAGTGATGGATTCCCAGGGCAAGCTAATCATGGAATCCATACTGGAAACCAAGGCGTCGACCATTCTGGAGTTCTTGGCAGGCCTGCGTGGAACTCTATCGCTAACCTTCGAAGAAGGGACGTGGGCGGCATGGTTGTACGATTTGCTCAAGCCGCATGTGGCCCACTTGATTGTGTGCAATCCGCGCAAGAACGCTCTGCTCAAACAGGGCAACAAGAGTGACAAGATTGATGCTCGCAAACTCGCCGATCGGTTACGCCTCCATGACCTCAAGCCGGTCTACCACGGTGAGACCGGGGTACGCATGCTGCGGGAATTGGCGCGCAGTTATCTGACCGTGGTCAAAGATCTTTCCCGGGTCATGAATCGGCTGAAAGCGCTGTATCGCAGCTGGGCGATCCCCTGTGCCGGCCGGGATGTCTACTACACCCGCCATCGCAGTCAGTGGCTGGAGAAAATCCCCGAGGCCGGCACCCGCCGGCGAGCCGAGCAACTCTACCAGCAATTGGACATGCTGCAGCACTTGCGGCAACAAGCGCGGCGCGAACTGCTGGCGGAGAGTCGCAAACATACCATCACTGCCAAGCTAAGACAGATTCCGTCCCTGGGACCGATTCGTTCTGCGTTAGCGGTGGCACTGATTCAAACCCCGCATCGCTTTCGCAGCAAGCGCCAGCTGTGGACCTACAGCGGACTGGGGTTGGAAACTCGCGACAGCGGGGAATATCACTTCGTAAAAGGCCAACCGCGGCGGCGCAAGAAACAGGTGCGGATTCGGGGCTTGAATAAGGATTACAACCATGATCTGAAAGGCCTGTTCAAAGCCGCCGCTATGCGGGCCAGCGTGCTGCCAGGACCATTTCAAGACTTTTACCAGCGCTCGCTGGCCAAAGGCATCAAGCCCACCATGGTGCGTTTGACGCTAGCGCGCAAAATAGCTGCCATTACCCTGACGCTTTGGAAGAAAGGAGAAAACTTCGATATCGAGAAACTGAAGTCGCAAGCCGCTTGAGCGTCTCGGGTGAGAACCTCTTTCCATCTCCGGCGATTCTTTCTCGGGTGGTGGTCGATCGGTTCTTGAGACGCTCGGGTTCGAGAGTGAGTATCCCTAACGCCTGTAGGCGCCAAGTGCCACTGAGCACTGAGCCTCCGTGTAATCCCTATACCCTCTCGGACAACCCAAAAAAGCACTAGGCCACGAGCCTCAGATAGATCTATGTGTTGCCAACCAGGCAACCACTCGGCTTGCCAGCTTCGCAAACCGCTCGACGTCGTCGCTACTAAATTAAAGATGCACCTGAGGTGGAACCACGCAAGACCTGCGCCAGGACCAGAGAGCAGAAAACCCAAACGCAACGGCTCGCATAACGAACAGGGGCTGGAAGTCAAGGACGCGCCCTCCCCTTCCGGTCGAGGGAGGAAAATGTCCTTGACATTCCCTCTTATAGATCAGGCGTTAGCACAAGCTTGCGCCGTTTCTTCGCCCCCACCCAAGGGTCTACCTGACAGTATTGCCCATACAGTATTGTCCCCATCCGACAGCCGCTTGTGATGAACGCTCAGATAAACGGCGGTCGATCCATGCGTCAAGACTCTGACGCGAGATAAGCAAACGACGGCCCGCCTTGAACCCAGCGACTTCCCTCGACCAGTAGAGTTTGCGAATTGCCCAGATAGTTGCCCCGCTGTATTGACTGGCTTGTCTCATGGTGAACATGCGTGGGCTTAGTTCCGCAGATTCTTCCGGTGTCACGCAGTACGCTCCTGCGACTGGAGCCACGCTACGATGGTGCTCTCCCGGTAGCGATAGCACTTGGCAATCTTCAGGGCCGGGATGCGGCCCGTCTGCGATGCACGAATGACTTGAAGTCTGGAGATCCAGAATGCGTGCGACATCCTCCGGTGTCAGAAGCGGTTGAACGCTACGCTGAGGACAGTCTCACGCATCACAAGTCACTCCCCTCATCAACCCAGACCACATCCTGCCACTGCGACTCAGGAACAAATTTCAACAGCCTCGCCCGCTCTGCAATCCTATCCAGCGTCTGCTGGGCTTCGGCCCCATGCTGCTTCGTCATCCCTGCGAGTTGCCGGACGAGTTCATCCTCATCGGGTGGATCACTGGCACCAGCCTTGTGTCTCGGTGGTCTCACCGGAGTTGTGATTTCAACAGGCCCGCCGCGTGTCAGCAGGAACTTCTCGACAACGGACTTCGGGATTCGCAGTACACGATACCGACGACGTTTCGGCGTCTCAGGAGAACCGAGGTCGATAACGCCTTTGACCTTGGCGAATCGACGCGTCACCGTGTCCTCGGATACACCGAGGATTTGAGCGACTTCCGCCACCGTCAATAGCTCAGACATTGGTCACGCCCCACGAACGCTTCGGCATCTTCGCCAACCTCTCTTTCATTCGGGCTGAAGCAAGGTTCGCGTAATGCCGCTCACAGACGGCCACCGTGTCGCCAAGCATCGCGGCGATTTCGGTCAGGCTGCAACCTTGTCCCAGCCAAAAATCGACGGCCGTATCTCGAAAGCGATGGGAGACGTTTCCCGGTATCCAGAGTTTCGCTTCCTGCATCAAGACGCGCAGGTCATCCTGCCACGCGGTCACCAGTGAAGTCACCAGAGTCTTTTCATCCCAGAAGATGTACTCACCGTCGCCATCGAGTTCTCGGACCAGATCGGGATCGAGTTGTTGGAGAACAGGTCGCCCCGTCTTTTGTCGGTCGATCTTGAGCCAGCCGTCTCGGATGTTCTTCCGTTCGAGTTGCACGGCGTCACGGATTGCAAGCCCGGTAGCAACCATCAGCTTGATGAGGAGCGTAGCTTGGGCGGCTTTCGTTGGGTCGAACGTTTTCAGAATCTGGGCGAAGAGAGTTTTGAGTTCCTTCTCAGTGAATGGCTTCGGCTCCAGCCGCTTTTTGTCTTCCTTCGACAATCGAATCGTCTTCAATGCAGAGAGCAGATCGTTCAAGTTCTCGCGGCAACATGTGCGGAGAAAACCGCGAATATTCTGCTGGGCCTTCTGGCGGGTCGTCGTGGAATTCCACATCGCGTCCCAGCCTGATCGAAATTCGATCATGTCTGTCGCAGTCAGGAGAGACGGACATAGCTTCGACCGGGCTGACATGAACTTCTCGAACGCAGTCAACTGATGCCGCAGCTTCTTGATTCTTCGCGGAGAGATGCCCTCGCTCTCCTTCGCACTGATGAACGTCTCGATGCACTCGCTGATGGTCGGTTGTTCCGTTTTTATGATGATCGGGATAACCCCGGCCCCACCTGCGTCTAGCTGCCGTTGGAGGTCGGTTGCCTTCTCTTCCGCGATGCCCCACGTCCGTGTTCCGGCTGGCCTGCGGTGCTGGCGACCCTGCCGGGAGTACCGCAACCACTTCGTACATTGACAGCCCCGGTAGAACTCCCCTCGGCTTGCATGGCTGCAAGTCGCTCGATGCCGGACGTAAACCGTGACTACTGAGAGAGAGCGGACGGTTGGCATGTTCGACAAGCTAACACACCGATTAACACGAATACATGGCCCGAACGTGCCATCGGCAGTGTTTGTGCGGGTAAAGGTGTGGCGGAGAGAGTGGGATTCGAACCCACGTTACCCTTTCGAGTAAACACGCTTTCCAAGCGTGCGCCTTCAGCCACTCGGCCATCTCTCCTGAGGCGGGTTTTGCTGCGGGAAGCGTCTGGCGCCTGCGGCGCAACGCGAGAATCCTGCTCTCCGATTCTATGGCCCACGGTGGGGAAACCGCAACTTGCGGATCGGGGAGAACTGAAGATCGGACGAAGTGAAGATCGGCGAAGTGAAGATCGGCGAAGTGAAGATCGGCGAAGTGAAGATCGGCGAACTGTAGATCGGTGAACTGATCCAGCTAGGAAACTTTTGGAGAATCTTCCGTGCTGGCCGGTAACACGCCGGGAGTGCTGCCGTTTCCGGACGACGGTGACGCTGCTGCTGCTGCGGCAGCCGCTTTTGCGCTTCCGTCGAGCACCCGGTTGTGCAGGCAGAACAGGGCCAGCTCCAGACGATCGGCTACGCCCAGCTTGTCGTACACCTTGCGGAGATAATTCTTCACCACCTGTTCGGTGGTGCCTACGCGCAGGGCGATTTCCTTGTTCTTCATGCCTTGGGTTACACAGGAGACGATGAGCGACTCCTTCGGGGTCAGTTGTACTTTGGGGCGGGCAGACACAGGTCGCGCACCTTGCGTGCGGAAGGCTTCGAGGACCCACTGGATTCCGCGGCTGTCCAGCCAGGGATGCCCTTCCGAGACTTTGCGCAGGCAGTCCACCAGCAGCTCCGGCTCGACCTCGCGCGAAACAATTCCGTATGCCCCCCGGCGCAGCAGTTCCAGGGTAAGTTCTTCGTCGGGCTCCTGAGTTACGACTACCAGGCGAAGGTTTGGAGTCTGCCGAATCAGATCAGAAACTGCTTCCACGGGATTGGGCGAGAGGGCGGCTTCAAATATCAGGATGTCCGCGGTAAATTTCTTGGCTGCCGAGATCGTCTGGGCCAGGGTTTCGGATTGCCCCACGACTCGAATGTCGTCTTCCAGGGCAAAAATCTTGCGCAGTCCAGCCCGGAAGATCGCCTGGGTGTCGGCCACAATGACGCGAATGAACTGGCCGTCGCTCTCCTGCGGCAGTCCGACATTATCTTCCACGCTGACGGGAATGCTTGCCATCAATTTCCTTGCGCTCAGCGGCGCTCAAAACGGTATTCATCGATGACCACGCCAACTCCGCGGCGGCCATCTTCTTCAAAATTTCGCACCACCCGGCCGCGGCAATCGAGTTGGACATCGGCTTCCGCACCCACCACATCTGCGGGCAGCGAAATGGTGAAGTCCACCAGCGAACCGATGGGCATTTCCGAATCCACCTGGAATAGCACACCATTGGCGGATATGTTCTGCGTCTCCGCGGTGTTAGCGCCGGACTTGGATTTCACCGAAATCGGCAGCTTGATAGGAAAGCGCACCGCGCTTTGCATATCCGGATAACGCGCGAAGCCGGCCTTTTTCTTATCGTCTTTCTTTGCTTCGGATTCTGGATATCGGGTCAGGAGAGACTCCGAAGGCGATTTTTCCTTGCGAACCTCTGCTCCTGTACCGGGATTCCCGTCTTCCGCAAATCGCCCATGATTCGACATTACGTGAGGCAGATTACACCCGCGAACCAGCCTGCAAAAGTTACGGAAGTCATGGAACTAGTAGGCGTAAAGCCTTGCGGATCATGGAATTGCGAGAAGATTGTGGTGCTGCTAGGGGCCGGGGCCAACTATCAGCCGTCAGCTCTCAGCTGTCAGCATTCAGCATTCAGCCGAAGTCGGCTTCGGGGGAAATGGTAGCTAGTTTTTGAAAATCAAGTGGAACTCAGGAATCCGGAAATCACTAGGCTGAAAGCTGAGGGCTGAAGGCTGACAGCTGCTCTTCAAAACTTCGTCACTTCTGTGAAATTGAAATCCCGCACCTTCATGGGCGGAGCCACCATGTCGAAAGATTCTTCGCCGCTGGCGCGCACCGGAGTTCCCATCGCCTCCACACTTGAGAGCATGTGAATCAGACTCTCGTTGAAGCGGAAATTGAGGATGCCGTGACGGACCTTGCCATCTTCTACATAGAAAGTGCCGTCGCGGGTCATGCCGGTGAGAATCTTTTCGTAGGGATCGACCTCACGGATGTACCAGAGACGCGTGACCAGAACTCCGCGGTCCGTGGATGCGATCATCTGGTCCACAGTTTTCGGGTCGGCGGGAGTGGCAAATACAATGTTCATCGGCGCCTCGCCCATTTCGTTCGGAAGCGGAAAGCCGTGTCCGGTGGCTGCGACGGGACCAACTCTGTCCTTGTACTCCGATTGTTTCATTTTTTCGGCAGTGGCGCGCGCATACACCAACCGTGTGACCACGCCATTTTCCACCAAATGCACAGGCTGACGAGAGACGCCCTCACCGTCGAATGGCGCACCCGACTGCAGTGGATGGGCGACGTCGTCCCAAAGATCGATGTTCGCACCAAAGATCTGGGTCCCGACACGATTGTTCAGAAACGAACGCTGATCCAGAATCGACAGCCCTCCGAAATCGAAAAACATGAAGCCGACGATGTCGAGCACCGCTGCTGGTTCCAGAATGACGGTGTATTTTCCGGGCGGAATTTCGCGCGGGCCGGCAGACTCAATAGCCTTGCGCGCCGCGATGTCCGCCAGTAGAGCGGGATCGAGCCGGCTCACGTCGGGTGAGTTGGCTTTTTGCCAGCCCGAGGAATTTCCCGCCAGCATGGTGATGGAAATTTCAGAAGACGTCTGAGTATGCCAGGCCGCCAAGCCACGCGAGTTGAAAACTCCCTCCACAGATTCCGAAGCAGAAAAGATGCCGGCGGTGGTTAGCTTGTGTTGTGCAGCCACGCCGACAATTTTCGCGACGCCCTCGGCACGCAGGTCGGGAGTCAGCGCTGCAGTCTGTCCAAAATGCCTGCCGGGGTTAGCCCGTGTGGTCGCGGGCGACTCGCCCGCGTCAGCCATAGGCAGCAAATCGTGATCAGGATGCTGAACTTTCGCCAAGCTTTCAGAAGCTTGCACGACGCGCTTCAGGCTCTCGTCATCGAGTTTGTTGGTTGTTGCCCTCGCGGTGCGACCGGCAAATACGGTTCGCACCGAGACAGAATAATTTCCCTCGGCGACGTTCTGATGAATGACATTGTTGGCAAAGCGCGTAAGCGCGCTCTTTCCGCCATAGAACAGAGCTTCCACTTCGTCGGCCGTAGAATATTTACGGATTCGTTTGAAGATTTCGGCGGCTTGGTCTTGGTTTAGCATTCAGCACTCAGCATTCAGCTGCCTGGCGATCGCCTTGGACTTTGACGACTAAAGAGGCCAGCATTCGTTTGATCTCGACAACACTGTGATCCAGACGTTTGTAACTCTCTTCGCTGACAAAATTGAGATCGTGTGCGAGCAGGAAGTGATATTCCAATTCGCTGGCTGACCCCAAAGCCATGTTGAGGAAACGATAAAATTCGCCGTTCCCCCGCTTGCCGCATCCCTCTGCGATATTGGCAGCCACCGAAGCGGCAGAACGACGGATTTGGCTCGTCAACCCATACATTTCTTGCTTCGGGAATGTGTTCGTAATCCGATAAGACTCTAGGGTCAGAGAATGCGCTTTGTGCCACACTTGCAGGTCTCTAAAGTTCTTCATCGCAGCGACTCCTTTCATCGGCTGAATGCCGAGTGCTGAGTGCTGAATGCTAAACGTCGAGGGACCAATTCGACTGTGACGAACCTCACGTTCCCTTGTACGCGGTTCCCACTTTGACACCTGCAAACCTTGCCGGGGACGCTCCATGTCCTGTGCCCATGACTTGTTGCGGCTGACCTTTGCCGCAGTGCGGTGTGCCCCAGAGTGTCCATTCATCGCGCGAGCAGATGGCATCCATCGAATTCCAGAATTCAGTAGTGATTCCGCTGTAGGATGGGTTTTTCAACATGCGAGTGCGTTTGCCGTTCTTGATTTCCCACCCTGCTTCGCAGCCGAACTGGAAGTTGTAGCGCTTGTCGTCGATCGACCAGGAACGGTTGGTTTCCATATAAATGCCGTGGTCGGTTGATGCGATCAATTGCTCGCGGGTGAGCGGCTTTTTGCCGGGGAGGATGCTGATATTGGTCATGCGGATGATGGGCAGACGGTTCCAGCACTCCGCGCGCAGAGTTCCGCCGGAACGGTTTGCGCCAATGGTGTGCGCGGTCTCGCGCGAACTCAGATATCCGGTGAACAGGCCGTCAGTAATGATCGGTGTACACTGCGCGGGCACGCCTTCATCGTCGAAGGCGAAAGTGCCGAGACCGGGTCCGTGCTCCTGGCGCGCGTCGGCGACGATGTTTACCAGGTCACTGCCGTAACGGAGGGTGCGCAATTTTTCTAGTGTCAGGAACGATGTTCCGGCGAAATTCGCTTCCATGCCCAGGACGCGGTCGAGTTCAATGGGGTGACCCACGGACTCATGAATCTGCAATCCAAGCTGCGAACTATCGAGGATAATGTTGAAAACCCCTTCGGGGCACTTGTCGGCCTTCAGCAGCGCTACTGCTTCTTCGCCCACCCGTCGCGCGTTTTCCAGCAGCTTCAGTTCTTCGACGAGTTCGTAACCTTTGTTCTGCCATTGCCCGCCGTAAGAATTTGGATACGATCGCTTCTGAATCTCGCTGCCCGCAAAAGCATGCGCGGCATAGCCAACTCCCGTGGTGTATTTCGTCTGATGAATGTTGGCGCCTTCGGAGGAAAGAAACCATATTTCCTCGCGACGGAAGTTCATATTCGTCTCGGCCAGCGTGACGCCTTGAACCGAGCGCAACTCGGAATCGATCTTGAGCAGCAGTTCAAGGTTCTGTTCGACCGAAGTGGTGAAAGGATCGATCTGGAATGGCGATGTCCAATCGGCGGTGGCCGGCTTCTCTGGTGCCAGTTGGATCTCGCGTTCTTTCACCCGCGAAGATGCTTTTGCAATTTCCAGGGCACGCGCGGCGGTGGCTTCGACTCCGGCTCGGCTCATATCGTCCGAGGCGGCATAGCCCCATGCCCCGTCTGCAATGACACGCACTCCAAAACCCATCGACTCCGAAACCGAAGCGCCGCCGACTTTGCCATTTTTCGTGGAGAGCGCGCGGTGGCGATCGTCAGCCAGGCGAACATCCGCGTAGGATGCGCCGCGAAGCGTGGCGACGTTGAGGGCCCAGTCGGCGATGTGTTTCATGGGAAAGTAAAATTTAACACAGTGCGCCGAAGCGGCGGCACTTCCTGATCACGAGCGGCTAACAAATTTGAAGCAAGGACCTAGGTCTCTTGCGGAATGATTCAAGCCGAATCGAAATCAGATGTCAGTTCTTTGATCTCAGTTCTCAGCTTTAGGGGAACAAGAAAGGGCGGCTTGCGCCGCCCCTTGCGGGCGAGGGCTCTCGCGCCACACTGCCGACTAGCTACGTTCCTTCGACCACCCTGCCAGGTACTCTTCCTGCTCCGGCGTCAGCTTGTCGATCTTGATTCCGACTGACTCCAGTTTCAGTTTGGCCACGCGCTTGTCCAGATCGTCGGGAACCTTGTATACCCGCTTCTCCAGAGTTTTGTAATTTTTGACCATGTACTCTGCGGAGAGAGCCTGGTCGGCGAAGCTCATGTCCATGACGGAAGGCGGATGGCCCTCGGCCGCGGCCAGGTTGATCAGGCGGCCTTCGCCCAGCAGATTGATCTTGCGGCCGTCGCGGAGCGAATACTCTTCGACCGAGACGCGCGTGGTGCGTTTGGAGGACGACATCTTTTCCAGAGCGACGATGTCAATCTCGACATTGAAGTGACCGGAGTTGGAAATGATGGCGCCATCTTTCATGACGTCAAAGTGTTCTTTCGTCAGAACGCTCTTGTTGCCGGTGACGGTGCAGAACACATCGCCCAAGCGGGCGGCCTCGGTCATGGACATGACGCGGAAACCGTCCATGTGCGCTTCCAGCGCCTTTGTGGGATCGACCTCGGTGACGATTACTTCGGCGCCGGCGCCGCGAGCGCGGCTGGCCAGGCCTCGTCCGCACCAACCGTAGCCGGCGACGACGAACTTCGACCCGGCCAACAGAAAGTTGGTGGCACGGATGATTCCGTCAATGGTGGACTGGCCGGTGCCGTAGCGGTTGTCGAACAGGTGCTTGGTGTCCGCATCGTTCACGGCGACGATGGGGAAGCGCAGCACGCCTTCTTTGGCCATGGCCCGCAGACGAATCACGCCCGTCGTGGTTTCCTCGGTGCCGCCGATCACGCCTTCGAGCGCGTCCTGGCGCTTGGTGTGCAGCAGGGTCACGAGGTCGGCGCCGTCATCCATAGTGATGTGGGGCTTGTGGTCGATGGCGGCCAGGATGTGGCTGTAGTAAGTGTCGTTGTCCTCGCCCTTGATGGCGAAGACGGGAATATTGTGATCGCGGACCAGGCTGGCGGCCACGTCGTCTTGTGTGGACAAAGGATTGGAGGCGCAGAGTACGACGTCGGCGCCGCCATCGCGCAGACAGATAGCCAGGTTCGCGGTCTCGGCGGTTACGTGCAGGCAAGCGGAAACGCGAATGCCCTTCAGCGGCTGGTTCTTGATGAATTCCTTGCGGATGATCTGCAGAACTTTCATGGACTGGTTGGCCCAGTCAATCCGCTTTTTGCCGAGGTCGGCGAAGTCCAGATTCTTTACGTCACAATTCACTTGCGTCGGTGTCGTTGACATACCTCTCCTGTGGCGCGTGCGTTATTGAAATTATGAACGAACTTATATTGAACCACCACGGGCACGAATTAACACGAATGAAATCGCAGTATTCGTTTTTTTAATCGCCTTCGCGCCCGTGGTGGTTACAAGAATTATTTCCGAACACCCTGTCCGACCGTCTCGCGCAGGCCAGCATCGCTGGCCAGCTTGGCTGCCTTGTCGGTGGCCTCCCAGGTGAAGTCGGGATCGTTCCGGCCAAAGTGTCCGTAGGCTGCGGTCTTGCAGTAGATCGGACGGCGTAATTTCAGTGACTCGATAATGCCTTTTGGGGTCAGCTTGAAATGCGCGCGCACCAGATCAGGAATCGTGTCGGGATCCACTTTGCAGGTGCCGAAAGTGTCGACCAGTACGCTCACCGGATCGGCCACGCCGATGGCATAAGCAAGTTGAACTTCGACGCGGTCGGCCAAGCCGGCGGCTACGATGTTCTTGGCGATATAGCGCGCCATGTAGGCTGCGGAGCGATCGACCTTGGTCGGGTCCTTGCCGCTGAAGGCGCCGCCGCCGTGACGTCCCATGCCGCCGTAGGTGTCGACGATAATCTTGCGTCCGGTCAAACCGGTGTCGCCCATGGGTCCACCGATCACGAAGCGGCCGGTGGGATTGATGTGGTACTTGGTATCTTCGTCGAGCAGGCTGGCGGGAATCGTGGCCTGGATGACATGCTTCAGAATGTCGCTGCGCAGTTCCTCATTGCCGACTGTCTCGGAATGTTGAGTAGAGATAACGACCGCGTCTACCCGCTGCGGCTTGTGGTTCTTGTCGTATTCCACCGTCACCTGGGATTTGCCATCGGGACGCAGGTAGGGAAGGCGGCCATGCTTTCGGACCTCGGCGAGCCGCATGGTCAGCTTGTGGGCCAGAGAAATCGGGGTCGGCATCAGCTCGGCATTCTCGTTGCAGGCATAACCAAACATCATGCCCTGGTCGCCGGCGCCGCCGGTGTCAACGCCCATGGCGATGTCGCCCGACTGCTTGTTGATGCTGGAGATGACGGCGCAGGTATTGGAATCGAACCCGTACAACGCATTGTTGTAGCCGATGGAGGAAATCGTGCCTCGAACCAGTGACTGGAAGTCCACATAAGCCTTGGTGGTAATTTCGCCGGCGATGACTACCAATCCGGTGGCGGTCAGGGTCTCGCAAGCCACCCGGCTGACCGGATCTTCGGTCAGGCAGGCGTCAAGAATGGCGTCGGAAATCTGGTCGGCGATCTTGTCGGGATGGCCTTCGGTGACGGACTCCGACGTAAAAAGATAACGGTTCTGGGATGACAATCGGCTTCTCCTTCAATGCAATCTGGACGTTAGGCTCTGGAGGGGGGCACAGAACAAAACAGCCTATAAGTGAGCATTTTGCAGCCACTAAAAAAATAACAGAGAAGGGGCCGGGACGCAATGATTTTGGGCCTGGCGGCAGATTACTTCCAGCCACCGGGAACTGCCTGCATTTAGATGGTAATTGACGGCAGTCGAACGGTAAAAACCGGTAAATCAGTCCTTGGTCATTGGCCGTCCGCAAAAACCAACAGATGATCACTTTCGCCTGTTACTCGTTCGGCGTTGGCCAAGGACCAACGACCAAAGACCAACGCCTGCTTACGGCCGCTGGCCGTTAGGGTCGAAAGTGAGCGTCTTCACCTGGTTGTAGGCGCCCTGTGACGGCAGCTTCTTGCCATTGAACGAGATCTCCAGGGCCCCCGCATTTCCTGTCCTGATTACGATCTCTTCCCGGGCCCCAACCGACTTCTGCTCCGAGGCGGAAAGGGTGTCCTGCATGATTTCCCGTCCATCCGCACTGATTGCCACCCACGAGTCCTCACGCGCTTTGATCTGGACGAGAAAGGCTCCCGGATTCGACGCGGCATCCGGCGACAGTGACGCTGGCGGCGACGATTCATGCGCTGCCGGTTGTGTGGGAGAAACCGCCGATGGGCTGCCTGATTCCGGTGCGGCCGCCCTGGACGGCGCGGCTTGCGCGATATTCTCAGGCGCTGGCGTAGAGTTCCTGGCATCAGCCGTCGCCGGAACCGCTGGATCTGGCCTTGCGGACTTGTCCCGCGAATAGAAACCCCAAATCGCGAGGCCGAACGCGACGAGCAGGAGCGCGACCGCGAATAGTCCCCAGGGGAGGCCAGTGACCGGGCTCGCGTCGATTTCCGGCACCCGGCTCGCCATGACGGCCAGTTCGGGACTCTCCTCCGGACTGGTCTCTGGTAGCGTGGTCTGGCTGGCGGCCACATAATCGGCAACTGCCTGGTCTTCATTAATTCCGAGATGACGGGCGTATGCCTTTACGAAGCCTTTGTTGAAGATGCCGCCGGGAAGCTGGTCGAATTGCTCTTCCTCAAGAGCAGTCAGAAAGCGGGTGCCGATCTTGGTGGAGAGAGCGATCTCATCCAACGTGATCTTGCGCTGCTCCCGTTCCCGCTTCAACCGTGCGCCGAATGATTCCACCTGACAGTCTCCCGCGACCTAGCTGGCCCGCGTCCACACCGATAGAGTTGATTGGTTGAGTCTGTCTTCTCTTTTGTCCCTATCCATTGTCAACTCTTTTGAGAAGCCATCCCTGTCCACGTCATCTTGAGCGCCGTCCCGAGCCGCGTTTGCGCGGCGGGGGCAAGCGCGGGACCTGGGTTCTTGGTGCCCGTGGAAGCCGCGTTGCGCCGGCCAGAACCCCGGTCCCTCGACAGTCTTGGCTCGCGCGTCGCGCGACCCAAAATTGCTCGGGATGACGGTTCCAATAACGGCGATGACAGTTCTAATAACGGCAAAGATAAATATATGTTAATCATGGCCGCCCGGCTCACAAATTTGGATGCGGGAGTGAACCGTAGTGTTAAACGAGTTCGAAGGCCATTTCGGCGCCTGGAGCGGGGGGTTATGTCCATCTGGTACGTGGCTTCGTGGGTTCAGGTTACTAAGGTTGATTGCGGCTGCTTTCCGCTGCCGCATATAATTTCAGCACTCCTGTCTCCATCGAGGACTGCTGTTTGATGACCAAGGCCACGTCCGGCGCTGACCGCAAGGCTCAGGAACTGAACATCTTTCATGATGTGGCCAAGGCCCTGACTTCGTCCCTTGACCTCGATTCCATCCTGCAGACCATCATGGAAAAGATGGCGGAATACTTTCGCCCCGACAACTGGTCCCTGCTCATGGTGGATGAAGAACGGGACGAACTCTATTTCGCGATCGTCGTAGGCAAGGCTGCGGAAGCGCTGAAGAACGTGCGACTCAAGGTAGGTGAGGGAATTGCCGGTTGGGTCGCCAAGCATGGTGAGCGGGTGGTTGTGCCCGACGTGTACACTGACGCGCGCTTCGCCAAACGAATTGACGAGATGACCAAATGGGAGACGCGATCCATTATTTGCGTGCCCCTGCGCTCCAAGCTGCGGGTTCTGGGCGTCATCCAGTTGGTGAATGTAAAGATGGAGAACTTCACCGACCAGGAATCATTTTTCCTGCAGTCGATTTGCGATTACGCGGCGATCGCCATCGAAAATGCGCGCTCCGTGGAGAAGATTCAGGAACTCACTATCACCGACGACTGCACCGGCCTCTACAACGCCCGCCATCTTTACAAGACGCTTGAAACCGAGGTCTACCGCTCGGCGCGCTACGGCTACGAGTTCACTGTGCTGTTCATCGATCTCGACCACTTCAAACAGGTCAACGACACGCACGGGCACCTGGTTGGAAGCAAGCTGCTGATGGAGATCGGCTATCTGATCAAGGCCCAGCTCCGCCTGATCGACTATGCGTTCCGCTACGGCGGCGACGAGTTTGTGATTCTGCTGCCGCAAACCGGCAAAGACGCGGCTCTCGTAGTAGCCAAGCGTTTGCGCGACAGCCTGCGCACCAGCATGTTCTGCCAGGAAGAAGGACTCAACCTGAACGTCCGCGCCTCGATTGGCGTAGCCACTTATCCGCACGACGCCAAGACACCGCGCGAAATCATTCGCCAGGCCGATGAAATGATGTATCTGGTGAAAAACACATCCCGCGACAATATTGGGATTGCCTCGCGTGGGGTGATGAAGTAAGTCAGTCGTCAGCTCTCAGCTTTCAGCCATCAGTCAACGAAATCCACGTGGGGACAGCCGTCCTCGGGTTCTGGTTGTGTGATCGCGGGCGATTCGCCCGCGATTGGGCTTATGTGAGTGGGCTTGTGTGGGACCGGGTCTCCGACCCGGTCCGGCGGCCCGAAGGGCCGCAAGTCTTGATGGCTGACCCCGTAATACAGCGCTGCTGCGCACCGCCTAGACGGATCCCTTCGACTTCGCTCAGGGTACGCTCCGACCCGTCCCCGCACATTTCTTGGTGAGTACTGGCAGAACCACTGCCTGAACTTTTGCTTATATGTATCCGCACTGACGTAATGTCGACACGACGTTCCTGGTTGAGTAGCCTCAAACGTCCGCTTAAGCTTCTTTCGAAATCAGACCTCAGCATTGGACGTAACCATGTCTCGTCATTTGTTTTCACAGTCTTTGACCCGTCCCGGCAGGATGTGCCGAATTCCGGTCGCCACGTTCCGTTTCAGCGGCTTAGCATTACTGTTTCTCACGCTTTGGCTTGGCGCAACCGCGTTTGCAGCCGTCGTTACGAGAAAAGACGCAGGCCGGTCTTGTACCTTCAACGACAGCGAGTACGATGCCAGCACCGATGTCCACGCCATTGAGGGATACCAATACGCCATCGCCGGACTGTTGAAACAAAGGAAATTCGCGGAACTGGACTGCATTGCCAACTCAGTCCGCTCCAGCAAAGCCAGATTCGCCGGCGGCACGTGGAAGCTGCACAAGCTCTACGCTGGCCTCGAGAAACCCCAGCCCGGCCATGCCACCGAACCAGACTGGCGCAACCACCTGGCGCGCGTCAACGAATGGGTGGCAGCCAAACCCAATTCCATCACCGCCCGCGTCGCACTCGCCGAGTCCTATATCAGCTATGGCTGGGATGCGCGTGGCACGGGCTACAGTGACACGATTAGCGACAGCGGGGCAAAGCTCTTTGATCTGCGTATCAAGAAGGCGAAGGAAATTCTCGATAACGCATCGACTCTCCGCAACAAGTGTCCGGAATGGTTCGTGGCGATGCAACAGGTCGCCCAGGGACAAAATTGGGACCTTCTCAGGTCGACAGCACTCTTTGATAAAGCGGCCTCATTCGAGCCCGGCTACTTCTACTATTACCGGGCCCAGGCTACGCTCCTGCTTCCACAGTGGATGGGAAAGGAAGGCGAACCAGCGCGCTTTGCGGAACAGGCTGCCGATCGAATGGGAGGGAAAGCGGGCGACATGCTCTATTTCGAGATTGCCCAGGCCGTCGTTTGCGGTTGCGACGAGCCCGAATCTGTCCACTTTTCCTGGCCGCGCTTGCAGCAGGGGTTCGCTGCGATCGAACAGCAATACGGCCCGTCCCTGCCCGAGCTGAATTGGCTCGCCCTCATGGCTTTCAAGTTCAACGACTCCGTGGTTGCCGATGCGGCCTTCAAGCGGGTTGGCGACAACTGGGACAAAGAAGCGTGGCGGACTGAAGCCTGGTTCAAGCAGAACAAAGACTGGGCTGCCCAGTTTGCGCCCGGAGAAGCTCGCTCTCGCGCCATCAAGCAGGAAGCCCGGGCCAACCTGCAAACGGCGGAGGGATTGTCCTACAAGAAGGAGTTCGATCTGAAATTCGCCGCGCTCGAGCAATCGTGCCTGCAAAAATCGGGCAACGATCTGGGCAAATTCGAATTTCTGGTGGAGATCGGAAAAGATGGCATCGCCCAGGATGCTTGGATGACTCGCCCCACCGCCCTGGCGAACTGCTTGATGCAGGAACTCGGCGCCTCTCACGCGAGAAAGGAAAAACTCTTTCCCGCGCCGCCTCACGATGCCTACTGGATCGTCCTCGACCTGGATCCTGCAACGTTTAATACGGCGGCCAAAGAGTAGCTGCGCTGATCTGTGAAGTCTTGGTTTGCGTGTTCGCGGGCGACTCGCCCGCGTCTGGCTGGTGTCGGAACCGGTGCGCGCACTGCCGCGGTCGAAGACCCGGTCCCACACAACCACACTTCATACAAGCAGATGGAATGGTTTGGGAAGGATTTTACTTTGCCACGACCGCTGCCGGCTGGGTGAGGCGCGTCGGCTGCGGCTTTCGGCCGGGCTCCGGCTGTTGTATCCACTTACGGATGTCGGGCAGTGCCGCACGGGCCGCGGTTTCTCCAGCGCGAATCAGGTCGGCGGAGCGCTCAAAATCGTCGTACTTAAATCCGTTGACGTCGGGGTCGATGACCAGGTCAGCGGCCGCCTTCCACACTCCGCAATTCATCTCCTGGGCAATCGCAAAGCACTGCCCGATCACGTCGAACAGATGTCGCGGACCAGCGTCGCCATTCGCCCAGTTTCCCTTGAGATGCACGGCCAGAACATGCTGAGCTCCCATCTCCCGCAAGGGAACCGTTGGTACGGCGTGGGCCAGCATGCCATCCACCAACAGGCGTCCGCGAATTTTTACCGGCAGAAACATCCCAGGGTAAGCGCAGCTGGCGCGCACCGGATCTACCAGCGGTCCGGACTGAAACACCACGCCCTGACCGGTAGAAAAATCTGTGGCCGTGACGGCCAGGGGAATCAGCAGTTCTTCGAATGTGTTGACCTTCAGAATGCTGCTCAAAAACTTGATCATGCGCTCATTGCTGGCGAATCCGTAACGCGACAGAGTCCAGCGGGCAAAGTGTTTAAAGCGTACGCGCGTCGCCATTTGCTCCAGCTCGGGAATGGTGACTCCGCTGCAGTAGGCCGCTCCGATGAGCGCTCCTACGCTTGTACCGGCGACCAGACTGATGGGAATGTTTTCCTGTTCGAGGACCTTCAGAACGCCAATATGCGCGATGCCGCGCGCGAAGCCGCCGCCGAGCGCCAGTCCGATGCCGGCGGACCCTGGAGCCTGCTCCTGTCCGGCAACCCCTGTCAGGCCGCGTCCGAAGGCCTGTACCGAACGAATGATCTTGTCTAGACTCTTCACCGGAGCCTCATTTCTACCGGCTTGCCCGCTACCCCACTAACCCTGGCTAGCAACTAAGATGCCAGCTCCCGGCCAGGAGTTCCAGGCACGTCCGTCAGACTGTCATGGTTACCTCCGGACGGAATAGCCCGCGCTCGAGCTGCCCGTGACTAACTCCAGTAATCCTGCTAACTTGGGGGCCATGGTTCGGGAGATTTCCGCGGGCGGCGTGGTGGTGGAAAGGGCCGGAGAAGGCTGGAATCTGGCTGTTATCGAGCCCCAAATCGTGGCCGTATCGACCCGCCCAGCCAGAAAAACTTCCCAGAAACTGGTACTGGCTTTGCCCAAGGGACTGGTGGATCCGGGCGAAAAGCCGGAGCAGACCTCCCTGCGCGAGGTTCGCGAAGAGACCGGCCTGATCGCGACTCCCGTGACCAAGTTGGGGGACATCAAGTACGTCTACGTCCGATCCTGGGGGGACCGGCAACGGGTCTTCAAGATCGTTTCTTTTTTTCTGCTGCGCTATCACTCCGGCGTCATCGACGACCTTGCTCCCGAAATGCGGGTCGAAGTGAAACGCGCGGCCTGGATTCCGCTTGACGAAGCTCCCCGCAAACTCGCTTACCGGGGTGAGCGGGATATGGTAAAGCGCGCCCTGCAATTTCTGAAAATTCATCCGGAGGTTTAACCATGCCGCATGCCGAACATGTCGAAACCCATTTCATGGCCACCAATTTGGTTCGGGACGTTGTCATCGGCATGGCCGACGGTCTTACTGTACCCTTTGCTCTTGCGGCCGGACTCTCGGGCGCGGTGCAGAACACCCGGCTGATCGTGGTGGGCGGACTGGCGGAAATCGCCGCCGGTTCCATCGCCATGGGCCTGGGCGGCTATCTCGCCGCCCGCGGCGACGCCGAACACTACGAGCAGGAACGGGAGCGCGAATATCGCGAGATCAAGGAAATTCCCGAAGAAGAGATGGCGGAAGTCAACCGCGTGTTTCAGGCCTATGGCATGACACAGGACGAAAGCACGCCCGTGGTGGAAGCGCTCAGCCGCCGTCCCGATGCCTGGGTAGATTTCATGATGCGCTTCGAACTTGGCCTGGAGGAGCCCGACCCGCGCCGCGCGGTCACCAGCGCGGTCACCATCGCGGCTTCCTACATTGCAGGCGGCATGATTCCTCTATCACCTTACATACTGCTGTCGAGCGCGGTGCATGGGCTGGCGTACTCGGCCGTCGTGACGCTGGCCGCGCTGGGCGTTTTTGGCTATCTGAAAGGCCGCTACACCGGCACCGGCCCCATGCGCAGTGCATTGCAGACGGTCGTGATCGGAGGTCTGGCGGCAACCGCGGCCTTCCTGCTGGCCAAGGCAATCTCGTGAGACGTCGGCAGAGGCCAGGAGAACCTTGTTGGTGTCTTGGAGCAGACCGCAGCGTCATAGATAATGAACTGTGACTTTCGAACACTTAGGGGTAATGCCCGCCTTCCTTCGAATACGCGGCAGGCATCTTGCCTTCCTGATTTTGGCTGTCTTGTTCGCAATCTTATTCGCATCAGCCGCGTCCAAGACCAGGGTTCCTGCTACCATTTCGACAGGGTCCGATCCGGGCTATGTCTCCGCCCTGGCCGCGGCCAACCGTTTTCTACAGGCCTGGCAGAACCAGGATCATGAAACCGGTCTTTTGATGTTGACTGATGCCGCAAAGGAACTCAGCTCGGAAGATCGCCTGGAATTGTTCTTTTCTTCGTCTTCCGGATCCGACGCCGCGTACGAAATCGCCCGCGGGAAGAAACTAAAGCCGGGACGCTACGCCTTCCCGATCACTCTTTTCTCATCCAGTTCCGCTACAAACAAGTCGGATCGTCCACAGAGATCCGAGATTGTTGTGGTCCTGACTGGCAAGAACGAGTGGGCAATCGATAAACTGCCATAGCCGAATTCCAACCACAGAGGACGCAGAGAACACAAAGACAACACTGCCTGCTCGTCCGCCTGCGTTTTTCCCCAGGAGGTCTTTCCCCGGGTAACGTAGGGCCGGAAGTTCTGTGTTTCCCCTGTAGAATGATGAGTCATGAAACGCATACATAAAATCGCGGTTCTCGGCGCCGGAACCATGGGCGCACGGATTGCCGCCCACTTCGCAAACGCCGGCATCCCCAGCTTTTTGCTCGATATCGTCCCGCCGGATGCCGACGGCCCCGCACGCAACAAAATCGCGGCTGCCGGACTCGAGGCGGCAAAGAAGTCCAAGCCGGCTGCCTTCTTCGAACCCGGACTCGCACGCCTGGTCACGATCGGTAACTTCGACGACGACCTCAAGCGCCTGGTTGATGTCGATTGGATCATCGAGGCCGTAGTTGAAAACCTCGACATCAAGCGCGGGCTGTTGAAGAAGGTGGAAGCCATCCGCAAGCCGGGGACGATCGTCACCACCAACACCAGCGGCCTGCCCGTGGCAAAGATCGCCGAAGGCTTCTCCGACGATTTCCGCCGTTCGTGGTTTGGCACCCACTTTTTTAATCCGCCGCGCTACATGCGTCTGCTGGAACTCATCCCCACGCCGGAAACAGATCGGGCGGCAATGGATGCCGTTGCCCACTTCGCCGATCTTGAACTCGGCAAAGGCGTGGTGCTGGCCAAGGACACGCCCAACTTCATCGGCAACCGCATCGGGACGTTTTCCGTGCTCAACGTCATCCGCCTGATGCAGGAGATGGACCTCTCGATTGAAGATGTGGACGCGCTCACCGGTGATGCCGTCGGGTGGCCGAAATCAGCTACTTTCCGCACCATCGACCTGGTCGGGCTCGACATCCTGGGCCACGTGGTCGGCAACTTTAACGCTCTCGATGAACGTAGTGACCTGAAGCTCCCCGATTTCTTCCGCCAGATGCTGCAGCGCAAATGGCTGGGCGACAAAACCAAAGGCGGCTTTTACAAAAAAAGTGCGGGGCGGGGCGCAGGCGCCAAAGAAGAGCGGTTCGCCCTTGATTGGAAGACGCTTGAGTACCAACCCGTCAAGAAGCCGAAATTCCCGGCCCTGGATATGGCAAAAAATATCGAGGACCCGGGCGCGCGCCTTCGCATGCTGCTAGGACTCGAAGGCAGCCCGCAGAAAAACGACAAGGCTGGCGCTTTTCTCTGGTCGGCACTGTCCGAACTTTGGACCTATTCTGCCAATCGCATTCCAGAAATTTCCGATACCGTGGTCGAGATCGACCGGGCCATGCGCCTCGGCTTTAACTGGAAGCTCGGTCCGTTCGAACTGTGGGACGCGGCCGGAGTCGAGACCACCGTCGCCCGCATGAAGAAAGAGGGCCGCGCGATCGCGCCTAACGTCGAACAACTGCTGGCCGCGGGCAAGAAGTCCTGGTACCTTGACGATCCCAAGAGCGCCTCCGGCCGGGTCTATTTTGATCTGCACGCTACGAGCTATCAGCCGCTGAAAGTTCCCGACGGCGTCTGGTCGGTGGAGGTAGCGAAGAAATCCAATGGAGTGGTCAAGAAGAACGCTGGCGCATCGCTGGTCGATCTCGGCGACGGCGTCGCTTGCATCGAGTTTCACTCCAAAATGAATTCGCTGGGTGGCGACATTGTCAGTCTTATCAGTCAAGCCCTTAAAGCGGACGGATTCGGCAATCCGTTCGACGCCTTCGTCATCACCAACGACGCCGATAACTTTTCCGTCGGTGCCAACGTGATGCTGCTGCTCATGTCCGTTCAGGAGGAAGAGTGGGACGAAGTTGATATGGCCATTCGCCAGTTCCAGGGGATGACCCAGGCCATCAAGTTCTCGCCCAAACCGGTGGTGGTGGCGCCATTTGGCCTCACCCTCGGAGGTGGCACTGAAATTTCCCTGCACGCGGCCGCACGCCAGCCTCACGCCGAACTCTATACCGGGCTGGTGGAAGTCGGTGTCGGCTTGCTGCCGGGTGGGGGTGGCTGCAAGGAGATGTTGCTGCGTGCCGTGGACAGCGCGGCGACGATTCGTCCGGGCGGGCGAGGTGAATCCGTTGAACTGCTGGAAGCGATGAAGCAGGCCTTCGAGACCGTGGCCACTGCCAAAGTAGCGACTTCCGCTCACGAAGCCCGCGGACTTGGCTTCCTTCATGATTCCGACGGCATCACCATGAACCGCGAGCGCGTCCTCGCAGACGCCAAAGCCCGCGCCCTGGAACTGGTTCGCGCCGGATACGAGCCTCCGCAGCCGCGCACCGACATCCCCGCACCCGGCGAAAATGTTTTGGCTGCCTTGAAGATGGGCGTGCACATCATGCGCCAGGGCGAGTACATCACCGATCACGAGGTCAAGATCGCCACCAAAGTTGCGGAAGTGTTATGCGGCGGGAACGTGACCTCAGGCACGCCGGTAAGTGAACAGTATGTGCTCGATCTGGAGCGCGAAGCGTTCAAATCGTTGTGTGGAGAACGGAAGACGCAGGAGAGAATTCAATACACGCTGAAGACGGGGAAGACCCTGAGGAATTGAGGGCTCCACGAGCTAGGACTTAGGTGTTACAGTTAGGCCCTGGGCCGGACCTAATTGATTTGTATGGTCTATACATCGATCCGGGCCGCCCTGGAAGCGTCGGGCAAGCCGATCGGCGCTTATGACCTCCTGATCGCCGGGCAGGCTCTGGCACGGCAACTCACTCTGGTGACCGCAAATGTCTCCGAATTCTCGCGCGTGAAGGGACTGTCTTGGCAGGACTGGGCGAAGCCGTAGGCGAGGTACTCAGTTTCCTACGAAAATCATTTGCAATCGAAAATCATCGACGAACAATCTAGAATAGATTGAGGAGTTCTCATGCGAGATGTTGTCATTGCTTCTTCTGTCCGTACTCCTGTGGGACGCGCTTTTAAAGGTACGCTGCGAGCTACCCGTCCCGATGAACTGGCCGCCATCGCCATCAAGGGTGCGCTCGAGCGCGTGCCGCAGGTCGATCCCAAAGAGATCGAGGATGTGATCCTGGGCTGTGCCATGCCCGAAGCCGAGCAGGGCGGGAACGTGGCCCGGGTCGCTGCGTTGCGCGCCGGGCTCCCGATCGAGGTCTCAGCGATCACCATCAACCGTTTTTGCTCTTCCGGATTGCAGGCGATCTCGATGGCCGCCGAGCGCATCATGAGCGGCGGCGCGGAAATCATGTTGGCAGGCGGAGCGGAATCGATGTCCATGATCCCGATGGGCGGGCATAAGATTTCGCCCAACCCCTGGCTGGTGGAACACTATCCTGATTCTTACCTCACGATGGGTCTCACGGCCGAGCGAGTGGCCCAGCGCGTCGGGATCACGCGCCAAGCGGCGGACGAATTCTCACTGCGCAGTCACCACAAAGCGCTGGCAGCGATCCAGGCCGGCAAGTTTGCCGATGAGACCGTGCCAGTTCCGGTCAGCTTCACGACGCCCAATGGCTCGAAACCCAAGCGCCAGGAAATTGTTTTCAAAGTGGATGAAGGCCCCCGGGCTGACACCTCGCTTGAGGCTTTGCTCGCGCTGAGGCCGGTCTTTCATGCCAAGGGGACGGTAACCGCAGGCAACTCGTCGCAGACTTCCGACGGCGCGGCCGCTGCCGTCGTTATGTCCGCCGAGCGCGCCAAGGCGCTGGGCATTCAGCCTCTCGCCCGTTTCGTTTCCTTTGCCACCGCCGGATGCTTGCCCGAGGAGATGGGGCTGGGGCCGGTGTATGCCATTCCGAAGGCGCTGAAGCTCGCAGGACTCAAACTCTCCGACATTGACGTTATTGAGTTGAACGAAGCCTTCGCCGCGCAGGCGCTGGGCGTGATCAATAAAGCCGGCCTCGATCCTGAACGGGTAAACCCGAACGGAGGAGCAGTCGCGTTGGGTCATCCGCTGGGGTGCACCGGGGCGAAGCTGACGGCCACCATTATTCGCGAGCTGAAGCGGCGGAACGCGCGTTACGGGATGGTGACCATGTGCGTGGGCGGGGGCATGGGCGCGGCGGGGATTTTCGAAAGGCTTTAGCCGCAGAGGGTGCAGAGGATCACTGAGGAATTTCTGGATTTGTGGTATAGAACTTTCGTCCGATCTTCAGGGTGGGCGAGACGAGTATTTCGAACAGTTATCGCCTTGGCTCGGGTCGATCAATGGTGGGTGGCAGAGTTGGGCGAGGTGAAATAATTCAAGAGTCAACCAGAGAGGCGCAGCAGTTCATACGAAGATCGCAGTGGGATTATCAGTCAACTTGATCCTCTGTGCCCTCTGTGGTTAGGAAAGGTTCTCTATGGCTACCACGACAGCAGTTCCCAGCACTAAAATCTCCGGTGGCAGTTTTTTACTTGAAGAACGCGAGACTAATGAAGTCTTCACTCCCGAGGACTTCACCGAGCAGCACCAGCTGATCGGGCAGACGGCGGAGGAGTTTGCGGTCAACGAAATTCTCCCAAACGCCGAAAAGATCGAGCACAAGGACTTTTCCATCAGCCGCAATCTGGTGAAGAAGGCGGGCGACCTGGGTCTGAGCGCAGTGGAGATTCCCGAGGCCTATGGTGGCCTGGAGATGGATAAAGTCACCGCCGCCGTTATTGCCGACCACATCGCCAAGTACGCGGGCTTCGCCACGACCTGGGGAGCACATTCCGGCATCGGCCTGCTTCCGATCGTGTACTTCGGTACTGAGGAGCAGAAGACGAAATATCTACCCCGGCTGGCAGCCGGTGACATTGTGGGCGCGTATGCGTTGTCGGAAGCGTCCTCCGGGTCCGACGCCCTCCACTGCCGCACCCGAGCTCAGCTTTCAGCCGACGGCAAGCATTACATCCTGAATGGCGAAAAGATGTGGATTACCAACGCCAGCTTCGCCGACCTATTCACAGTCTTCGCCAAGGTGGACGGCGAAAAGTTCACCGCATTTCTGGTGGAGAGGACTTTTCCTGGCTTTTCCGTCGGAGGGGAAGAACACAAGATGGGCATTCGTGGCTCGTCGACCTGCCCGCTCATCCTGAATGACTGTAAAGTACCGGTGGAAAACCTCCTGGGCGAAATCGGAAAAGGCCACGTCATTGCTTTTAACATCCTGAACGTGGGGCGCTTCAAGCTGGGCGCCATGTGTGTGGGTGGAGCACGCGTATCGCTGGAAAACGCCATCGGCTACGCCAAACAGCGCAAGGCGTTCAACAAAGTGATCGCCGATTTTGGCCTGGTTCGCGAGAAACTGGCCAACATGGCAGTGCTGATCTACGTCGGCGAATCGCTGGTTTATCGCACAGTGGGCATGATGGACGTTGCTCTTGCTGAAGTCGACAAATCCAGCCCTGACGCCGCCAAGGAGACTCGCAAAGCCATCGAGGAGTACGCGGTCGAGTGTTCGATTCTCAAAGTCTGGGGCTCGGAGATGATCGACTACGTGGTCGACGAGACGGTGCAAGTTTACGGCGGCTATGGTTTCGTCGAGGAATATCCCGCTGAGCGCGCTTACCGCGATGCCCGCATCAACCGAATTTTTGAGGGCACCAATGAAATCAACCGGCTGATCATTACCGGTTTCCTGCTCAAACGCGCCATGTCGGGACAGTTGCCGCTAATGCCGGCCATCAAGAAACTGATGGACGAAGTGCTGGCCGGGCCCAGTGTCGGCGAAGAATTGGAAGGCCCGTTGGCGGACGAACGTAAGCTCGTGGCGCAAGCCAAGAAGCTCGGTCTGTTTGCCTCGGGTGCTGCCACGCAAAAATACATGCAGGCGATTCAGGACCAGCAGGAAGTCATGGGTGCGATTGCAGACATCGTTATTGAGACCTATGCGATGGAATCCGCGGTGCTGCGAGCGCAAAAAATGGTAGAGAGCCAGGGCGAGGCTGCGGCAGCCCTTCCCATGGCCATGACGCGAGTCTATCTCTCGCAGGCGATGGACAAGGTCGAGAGTGCGGCGAAGAAAATCATCGCCGCAGTAGCCGAAGGCGACATGTTGCGCACGCAACTGGCGATTCTGCGCCGCCTGGCGAAGCACGAGCCGTTTAACACGATTGTGCTGCGGCAAGAGATCGCGCAGAAAATGATCGAGCGAGGAAAGTACACGCTGGCCTAGGCGCGGGGACAGTTGTTTCGCGGCCCATGTGGGACCGGGTCTCAGACCCGGTCAGGCGGTGCATAGCACCGCTGCCACAATTGGACTCTGCGATCAGGCTGCGGCCCTTTGGGCCGCCTGACTGGGTCAGAGACCCGGTCCCACACATTTCTGTACTAAGCGCACGTCGTACGCTTCCCGCCAGGTTTCGTTCTTCTATTGCCGTCTGCTACAAATATCTGCATGAAATTTCCCGGGTTTTGCTACGTCATAATCGTTGTGGCCGCGCTCTGCCTGGCGGCAGCCGCGCGGTCCGGCACCACTTTACAGGCAGATTCCGCCAGCTTTGACCCCGATGGCACCGCGCACGTCTACCGTGTGATTCCGATGCCTTCGACTGTCAGTCCGGAGGCGCAGAAATGGCTGGCCTCACTGGCAGAGAAGAAATCGCAGCCGCAGACTCTGGCCGAAAGGCGTATCACCACGGACGCATGGCGCAAAAAGGATTCCGCCGAGGCGCGCAAACTTTATCCCGTCAACGTTGAAGAAACCAGCATTGCGGGTGTGCGCACCGACGTCATTACTCCTTTGGCGTTGTCCGAGGCGAATCGCGGGCGCGTGCTGATCAACCTGCACGGCGGAGGATTTGTTTCCGACTCGGGTTCGCTCATCGAGGGCATTCCCATCGCGAACCTGGCCAACATCAAAGTCGTGTCGGTGTATTACCGGCTGGCACCAGAGAACCCGTTTCCAGCCGCAGTGGATGATGTGGTTGCCGTCTACAAGGAGCTGCTGAAAACCTACAAGCCGAACGGCATCGGGATCTTCGGCACGTCGGCGGGAGCCATCTTGACCTGTGAAGTCGCGGTCCGTCTCAAACAACTGGAATTGCCGCTTCCAGCGGCCCTCGGCGCGTTCTCGGTGCTCACCGATTTCAGCCGCCCCAGCGACTCGCGCCAGATTTTCGCTCTGGATGGTCTTTCCGGCCAGTTGCAACCAATGGATCCCAAGCGCCCGCCTGACGATCCATATCCGGGCGCAACCGACCGCAAGGACCCGGTCTTGTCTCCTCTGTTCGCAGACCTTGGGGGAATGCCGCCGACGCTGCTGGTCACCAGCACGCGCGATTTATTGCTGAGCGACACCGCCATGTTTCATCTCGCGCTACTCCGCGCCGGAAACGATGCGCGGTTGGTTGTGTTTGAGGCTTTGCCGCATGCGTTCTGGTATCACTTTCAGTTGCCAGAGACGAAAGAGTGTCTGGAAATGATGGCGAAGTTTTTCGACCAGAAGCTGGCGCGGTAGCAGCTTGCGAAAGGTGAAAGCGCCGCTTGACGAAGCGAACCGAAGCGGCTAGAGGGCGGCATTTTGTCGGCGTACTCAGAACTAACCGTGGCGCTTCTCATCATTCATTGCTAATGCTGTTTGCCCAGCTCCGCCATTACACTCTGGATCAGCTCTTTCGCGTCGGTCAGACTTTTCATGACGATCTGGATGTCCAGCACGGGCTTGCCTGGCCACCGCTGGCTTTGGCAATAGACGCCGTGTTGCCCCACCAGGGCCATGGCATCGGTGATCATGTCCATGGTCACGGCCAGGCGGCCGCGCGGGACGCCCATCATGGTCTCGTAATGTTCCAGTTCTTCGTGTTTCTCGTCGAATACCGGCATACCCTGATTGTAGCGGGTGGGTTGTGTGGCGCATAATTGCGTCCGTCCGGCGGTATCCAACTTTGAAGACTTACGTCAAAGCATTTAGCAATTGAAGACGGGCTTCTAGCTTCTAGCTACTGGCTTGTTTCGGTCAGAGCTAGAAACCAGTGGCTAGAAGCTCAGCTCAAGGAGAGAGATTCATGACAAAACGTTTCGCATTCACGGTTCTCTTATTGCCTGTACTCACCCTGCTGGCCAGTGCGCAACAGGACCAGAGCAAGCGTCCCAGCCCTCCGGCCCAGGCGCAGTGCAAGTTTACTGACGGCAAGAGCGTCAAGACCGACTACTCCAGCCCGCGCATGAAGGGACGCAAGATTTTCGGTGGTCTGGTGCCCTATGGGGAGGTGTGGCGAACCGGCGCGAATGATGCGACCACGCTGGTCACGGATACGAACTTAAAGATCGGGGATAAAGACGTTCCCGCCGGCAGTTACACCATCTTTACCCTTCCCAACGCGGACAAGTGGGTACTGATCATCAGCAAGAAGACGGGCGAGTGGGGAATTCCGTATCCGGGCGAGGGAGACGACTTTGTTCGAACGGACATGAGAGTCTCGCAATTGCCCGCGCCGGTGGAGAATTTCACCATTGGTTTTGACCAGACGGGAAGTGCCTGCGTGATGCATCTGGACTGGGAGAGCACGCGCGCCGCGGTTGATATCAGCGAGAAGAAGTAGGAAAGAAGGGCCGCTGCGTCTGTGTAATCGTTCTTTCGCCCTTTCAGGGCTGGTTCATTTTCTGCTTTTTCACCCCGGGCTTGCGCCCGGGGCTGCAATCTTGCGCCGCGTTGCGGCTTTGCTTCTGAGGGCTAGCTTCCTGGTTTCCAGCGCAGCACCGGCTTGCGGGCGGCGGCAGTTTCGTCCAGTCGTGACACACGGGTGGTGTGGGGCGCGTCCAGCACGGTTTGAGGGTCTTCTTCGACTTCCTCCGCGATCGAGCGCATGGCTTCGACGAACAGGTCCATTTCTTCTTTCGACTCGCTCTCCGTCGGCTCAATCATAAGGGCGCCGGGCACGATCAATGGAAACGCGGTCGTATAAGGATGGAATCCGTAATCGATCAGGCGCTTGGCGATGTCCATCGTCTTTACGCCTTTTTTGGCCTGTAACTTGTCGCTGAAGACTACCTCGTGCATGCTGGGCGTTCCATAAGGCAAGTCGTAGGCGCCTTCCAGTCCCTTGCGAATGTAGTTGGCGTTCAGCACCGCGTCTTCCGTGGTCTGGCGCAAGCCGTCGGGGCCGTTGGCCAGAATGTAGGCCAGGGCACGGACGAACATTCCGAAATTTCCGTAGAACGCGCGCACCCGGCCCACCGACTGCGGCCGGTCATAGTCGAAACCCAGCGTGCCATCGGGTCGGGTAACTGCGACAGGTGTCGGCAGGAACGGCTCAAGAATCTGTTTCACTGCCACCGGACCCGAGCCGGGGCCGCCGCCGCCGTGAGGAGTGGAGAAGGTCTTGTGCAGGTTCAGGTGCATCACGTCGACGCCAAAGTCGCCCGGGCGCACTTTGCCGACGAGTGCGTTCATGTTGGCGCCGTCCATGTAAAGCAGGCCGCCCTTGGCGTGCATGATTTCGGCGATCTTGTGGATTTCCTGCTCGAACACTCCCAGGGTGTTGGGATTGGTGAGCATGAGTGCGGCCACGTCTTCGTTCATCTGCGACGTGAGTGCCGCTACATCCACCATGCCCCGGGCGTTGGATTTCAAATTTTCTACCGCATAGCCGACCATCGCGGCGGTTGCCGGATTGGTGCCGTGAGCGGAATCGGGGATCAGAATCTTCTTGCGCGGCGCACCCTTGGACTGATGGTAGGCGCGAACCAGCAACAATCCCGTAAGCTCGCCGTGGGCGCCGGCGGCGGGCTGCAGCGTGATCGCGTCCATGCCGGTGATTTCAAGCAGACATTCACTGAGTGTCTTGATAATGCGCAGCGCGCCCTGCGAAATCGGCTCGGGCTGATAGGGATGTCCGTTAGCCAGGCCATCAAGGCGAACCACCAGTTCATTTACCCGCGGGTTGTACTTCATGGTGCATGAGCCCAGCGGGTACATGCCCAGATCGATGGCGTAGTTCCAGGTGGAAAGCCGGGTGAAGTGGCGAATGATTTCGATTTCGCTCACTTCGGGCAGGTTGCCAAGGTCTTTTCTTTCTGATGAACCTAAAAGCGCCGAGGCGTCCACGTCCGGAACATCGAGCGGAGCCAGCTTCCAGGCTGCTTTGCCCGGCGATGATTTCTCGAAGATCAGGCCTTCGTTCTGGTTGACGTGCCTGGTGGCTTTGCGGGTCAGGTGTTTCACCGCTCCACCTCCTGCGCGTCGATTTCTTCTTTGGTAGCTTTGACCGAGCGCTCACTTTCCGCGACCAGGCCGACCGCGGTGTCGATGGCGGTGCGGGTGGTCAGCTCAGTGCAGCACCACAGCGCGGCATTGCCCAGTTCGGGATAGAACTTCTTCAGCGGAAGTCCGCCGATGATCTTGTGTTGTCCCAGGAGGCGGAGGTTGATGGCGACGGGGATCTTCACTGGTCTGCACCACGAATTCATTGAAACGCGGCGCGCCGGGGAAGAGTACTCTCGCGTGCTTGCTGAACTGCGCGGCGGCGTATGCCGCCTTGGCCAGATTCTGTTTGGCCAACTCCTTGAGACCGACTTTGCCGTAAATGGTCATGAAGATATTGACCATGAGCGCGACCAGGGCCTGATTGGTACAGATATTCGACGTCGCCTTCTCGCGCCGGATATGCTGCTCGCGCGTGGCCAGGGTCAGAACAAAACCTCGCTTGCCGGCGCGATCGGTAGTCTGGCCGACGAGCCGTCCGGGCATCTGACGGACAAACTGTTCGCGGGTGGCGATCACGCCGCAGTAGGGACCGCCGAAGCCGAGGGGCACGCCAAACGATTGCGCTTCCATCGCGATCACGTCAGCCAGACGCGGAGGTTCGACTATGCCCAACGAAACTGCCTCAGCGATCGATACCACCAGCATCGCGCCTTTCTTGTGTGCGATTTCGGCGATGGCGGTTGTGTCTTCAATCGTCCCCAGGAAATTTGGTGACTGAATCAGAACGCACGCCGTATCTGACGTGATGGATTGCTCCAGTTCTTTCAGATTCAAGCGCGCGTTGTCGTCAAACGAGCAGGTTGAAAGCGGCAGGTTCTGATGATGAGCATAGGTGGTCAGCACCTCGCGATATTCCGGATGCAGACTGCGGGCGATCACCACCGAGCGCCGGCCGGTGAGACGCACTGCCATCATTACGGCTTCCGCAGCGGCGGTCGAGCCGTCGTACATGGAAGCGTTGGCCACTTCCATGCCGGTGAGCTCGCAGATCATGGTCTGAAATTCAAAGATCGACTGCAACGTGCCCTGCGAAATTTCTGCCTGGTAGGGAGTGTAGGCAGTCAGAAACTCGCCGCGAGAGATGAGCGAATCGATGATGACCGGCCGGTAGTGGTAGTAAGCGCCAGCCCCGAGAAATGTCGCGTAGCTGTCACCATTCTCGCGAGCGCGCTCACGGAACCAGTCCACGATCTCGGATTCTGCCATCTGGCGCGGTACTTTGAGGTCGCGCTCCAGGCGATATTCCGCGGGGATGGGAGCGAACAAGTCGTCGATCGAGCGTGCGCCGATAGCTTGCAGCATGGCCTTACGATCGGCGGGCGATTTAGGCAGATAGCGCATAGAATTTAATTAGATGAAACTCAAGGCCTGTTCGATTGTGGAATCACGCGATTCGATTTCGCCCCTCGATCAGCCCTCCTCGGCCACGAACTTTTCATAATCGGAGGCGGGCAACAAGGCATTCAATTCGTTGGGATCTTTCAGCGTGATCTTGATCATCCATGCGCTGTGGGCATCTTTATTGATCTTTTCCGGCGCAGTCGCCAGCTCTCCGTTGACTTCGGTCACCGTACCGGAGACCGGAGCGTAGAGGTCCGAGACCGCTTTTACAGACTCGACCGAACCGAAGGCTTTGCCAGCAGTGATCTCGGAGCCAACCTTGGGCAGATCAACAAAAACGATGTCGCCCAGCGACTCCTGGGCGTGGTGCGTGATGCCGATGGTGGCACTCTTGCCGTCAGCTTTGATCCACTCGTGCTCTTTGGTGTACTTGTAATCCGTCGGATACGACATGTTAGCTTCTGGCTCCTGGCTTCTGGCTTCTATTTCTGCGTTTCCCCGGTGTTCCAGTGTCCTCTGTGGTTAAGCCTTTTTGGGTTTCTTGTAGAAGGGGGTCGGCACTACCATCGCCTTTACTCCCTGCCCCCGGATTTCCACTTTCAATTCCGTTCCCAGCGCAACAAATTCTGGTGGCACGTAAGCCAGCGCGATGTTTTTCTTCAGAAACGGCGCGGGCGAACCGCTGGTGACGTACCCGATCACGGTGCCAGACTGGTCGAGCACTCTGTAACCGTCGCGAGCGATGCCGCGCTCGATCATCTCTAGTCCCACCAGGGCGCGCGTTACGCCTTCGGCCTTGGCTTTTTCGAGAGCCGCTCGCCCGATGAAATCGGACTTTTCCATCTTGCAGAAGCGGTCCAGTCCCGCTTCCCACACATTGATGGTGTCGGAAATCTCGTGACCATAGAGTGCCAGCTTGGCTTCCAGGCGCAGGGTGTTGCGCGAGCCCAGACCGCACGGAACCACCCCAAATTCCTTGCCCGCCTGGAGGATTTCGTTCCAGACCCGCACGCTGGTTTCCTCATCGCCAGGGATGTAGATCTCGAATCCGTCTTCGCCGGTGTAGCCGGTACGGGCGATCAGAGTGTTTTTCAGACCGCAAACCGTGCCTCGCGTCACCCAGTAAAATTTGACCGTCGAGAGGTCGGCGTCGGTAAGCTTCTGCAGCAGATTGACGCCCTTGGGCCCCTGAATGGCGATCTGGGTAAAGTCGTCGGAGAGGTTTTCGACCTTGCAATCGAATTGGCGCGTGTTGTCGCGCACCCAGCTGAAATCTTTCTCGCGCGTCCCGGCATTGATCACCAGCAGATATTCATCTTCGCCGAGGCGGTGAACAATTACGTCGTCAACGAAAGTTCCCTGCGGATAAAGCAGCGCCGAGTACTGGGCCTGGCCCACGCTAAGCCGCGAGGCATCGTTCATGGAAATGTACTGGACCGCGGCCAGAGCTTCCGGCCCGGCCAGCCGGATGTCACCCATGTGGCTAACGTCGAAAATACCCACGCCCGTCCGCACCGCATTGTGCTCGGCCATGATGCCGCCAGCCGACGGATACTCGACGGGCATCTCCCAGCCGTTAAATTCAACCATTTTGGCGCCCATCTGGCGATGAACCGAGTAGAGCGCGGTCTTGCGGATGACTGGCGTGGTCGCCTCGACAGCGGGCAATGAAACCTCGATGAAAAGCAGTGGTTGAGCTGCTGAAATGGTGAGACTAATTACCCTAACACGGGCTCGGCGGCGGCTTCAACTGACGGTTACCAACGGAACTTTCCCTGCGGTTGGACCCGCGCTAGAGTTCGCCCATGACCACTACCGCCAAGACCAAGTACCGCTGCATGCAGTGCGACCTGACCGAAGATAAGTGTGACTGCGAAAAGTATTGCTGTTCCTGCCAGGGACAGATCGACATCCGTCTGTGCAGCGACGGTCTCTATTACTGCCCACCTTGCCGGCAAGCGTGCGGCTATAGAGTTTCGGATTAGGTTCTGATTTTCGACCGATCAAGGCCGCACGGCTCTGTGCCGCGCTTCGCTCGGCTGGACAGCCGAGGGCGGCTGTCCCCAAGTCGTTTGAGCTAGGCACTATGGGCTCAGATCACTACCGCTTCTTTGTACTCTCCAAACACCTTGCGCATGGTGTCTGAGATTTCGCCTACCGTAGCGCTGGCTTCGACTGCAGCCAGGATACGCGGCATGAGGTTTTCTGTTGAACGAGCCGCTTCTTCCACTTGATTAAGTGCGGCCTTCCAGACCTCAGGATTCCGGCGCGAGCGCAAGGCGCGCAGGCGTTCCACCTGCTTGCGCTCCAGGGATTCGTCGATGTGCTGTATCGGGATTGGTTTTTCCTCGTCCACGGCAAAGCGATTTACGCCGACGACTACCGCTTCCTCGCGATCCACCTGCTGCTGGTACTCATAGGCGGCATTCTGGATTTCCTGCTGCACGTAGCCGCGCTCCAGACCCTTGATCATGCCGCCGAGCGCCTCGATCTTCCGGAGGTACTCCGTGGCGCGGGTTTCGATTTCGTTGGTCAGGCTTTCGATGTAGTAGGAGCCGGCCAGAGGATCGACGGTTTGCGGTACTCCGGACTCATAAGCCACGATTTGCTGGGTGCGCAGAGCGATCCTCGCGGCCTGCTCGGTGGGCAGGGCGAGGGCTTCGTCGTAGGAATTGGTGTGTAGCGACTGGGTGCCTCCCAGCACCGCGGCCAGCGCCTGCAGTGCGGTACGGACGATATTGTTTTCCGGCTGCTGCGCGGTGAGGGTGGAACCGGCGGTCTGGGTGTGAAAGCGAAGCATCCAGGAGCGCGGATTCTTGGCCTTGAAGTGGTCACGCATGATGGACGCCCACATGCGGCGGGCCGCCCGGAACTTGGCCACTTCTTCCAGAAAATTGTTGTGCGCGTTGAAGAAGAAAGAGATGCGGGGAGCAAATTTTTCGATATCAAGTCCGGCGTCGATTGCCGCCTGCACATAGGCGATCCCGTTGCCCAGAGTGAATGCGACTTCCTGTACGGCGGTTGATCCCGCCTCACGCATGTGGTAGCCGGAGATGGAAATCGTATTCCACTCAGGGACGTTCTGGTTGGTCCAGGCAAACAGGTCGGTGATGATTCGCATGGCCTGCTGTGGCGGGTAAATGTATGTGCCTCGCGCGATGTATTCCTTGAGCACGTCGTTTTGCACCGTACCCGAAAGTTGGCGAATGTCTCCACCCTGGCGGCGGGCCACAGCGACATAGAGCGCCAGCAGAATCGACGCGGTCGCGTTGATGGTCATCGAAGTGGAAATCCTGGTCAGATCGATGCCGTCGAACAGGCGCTGCATGTCCTCGATTGAATCGATGGCCACGCCGACTTTTCCGACTTCCCCGACGGCCAGCGGGTGGTCGGAATCGAGTCCGATCTGCGTGGGCAGGTCAAACGCGACCGAGAGGCCGGTGGTGCCGCTAGCCAGTAGATACTTGTAGCGTTTGTTCGATTCCTCGGCGTCGCCCATGCCGGCATACTGGCGCATGGTCCAGAGGCGGCCGCGGTACATGGTGGCCTGCACGCCGCGAGTGAAGGGATATTCGCCGGGGTATCCGACTTCGCGTTCCTGGTCGCGGCTGTCCAGATCAGCCGGCGTATACAGGGGGCGGACCGGGATATGCGAGGAAGTTTCCGGGTCGGCGGCTTTGAGCTTATCGGTCATAGCAAGCAGTCGTCAGTCGTTAGCCAAAAACCTCTAAGCAACCCCACTTTGACGCCCAACATCGGGCTGGTCGTCAAACCGGATCTTATTGACCCCAGTTGCCAGTTGTGAGTTCGCAGTTGTCAGTTGCTGACGACTGAAGACCATGACGACTGTATTCAACCTTTCTTCCATACTCTCCAAAACGAGGTCACGCCGAACCAGACGAACGTCAGTGTGAAAACAATTGCAATCACCACTCGTACCGTGGTGGTTTGGCCGGCCTGGTAGCGGGCGTATTCACGAAAGAATGCGGCAGCGCCGATGAAGGCTAAAGCCAGGAAAACAAAGCCTGTGACTTCGAGCCAAAGCTGGTGCAAGACACGCCCGAAATGGCTCGCCGTGGTCCGCACGCCCTTTACCACGGCGCTTACGGTCCGATTCCGTCCGGCAGACTGGGCCACCACGCGCGCCAGAATGGTCAATTTGCGGACGGTCGAGAGCTTCGTCATTAGCGTCGATTTTAACAGTGTTCGGGGGTACAATGACGGGCATGACGGACGGGCGTCACGAACCCGGCGACGCCTTCCAGCATCTAATGATGTGTGAGTCGGACACGGGCGTCATTCGACAGGGGGCGAAGTGGACCAGCAACTAAAGCAGTTAATGAAAGAACTGGGCGAGGCAATCAACGAGTCGCTGGCCGACAGTGAGCAGATCGCCGAAGTCGTCTCCAGAATTAAAGACGGCGGGTACGATATCTTTCTGGTGCTGGAAGCTACCATCGGCGTGAGCAAGCCGGGAGAGAAGTCGAACGACAAGACCTCCATGGTAACCACGCTCACCACGAATCCTGAGTTTAAGATCAGCGATCAGGACCTCAAGTTCCTGAAGTCGCTGCGCATCAAGATCGAAAACGACGCTGCATAGCGGTCGTCAGTCATCAGTCTTCAGTCGTCAGGCAACCCTACAAGTCGGCTGAGATGTGTCTGCAATTCCCCCCAATCTTGCCAAGTCTGCGGTGGCTGAAAGCTGATAGCTGACAGCTCTTTCCTTGTGATACAAACACGTCTTGCCTGAGAGCGAACGATCCAGCCTGGTGCGTGCAATCGGTCGGTGGAGCTTAGCCGCGCTGGTGGTGAATTCCGTCATCGGCAGCGGAATTTTCGGCTTGCCTTCCGACGTCGCCAGACTTATCGGTCGTGCCAGCCAGTGGGCGGTTTTGCTGGCGGGGGCGGCCGCGGCTGTCATCATGGCGTGTTTCGCCGAAGTGGCTTCACAATTCACTCAGGCGGGAGGTCCCTACCTCTATGTTCGTGCCGCCTTCGGTCGCCTGCTTGGAATTGAAATGGGCTGGATGCTGTGGCTGGTGCGGCTGGCGGCGCCCGCGGCCACGGCCGACCTGTTCGTAATCTACTGCGGCGAATTCTGGCCGCAGGTCAAAGAGCCGCTCCCGCGATTCCTCATCCTCACTTTCCTGTATGGCCTCTTGACCGTCATTAACTACCGCGGCGTGCGAGCCAGCACCATGGTCAGCAATGTTTTCACGGTGGCCAAGCTGGTGCCGCTATTTCTGGTCGCTATTGCGGGCGCGATCTATCTGGCGGCGGGCCACCGGGCGATATCCGTGTTGCCGACCGGTGTGGGAGCAAGCGCATGGCTGAAGGCTTGTTTACTGCTTGTCTTTGCCTATGGTGGGTTCGAAACTGCGCTCACTCCGCTGGGCGAAGCCAGGAATCCGCGGCGTGACGCAGCCTTCGCTCTGTTCATGTCGCTCGTCACCTGCACGGTGCTGTACACGGCGATTCAATGGGTCGTCATCGGAGTTCTGCCCGATCCCGCGCACAGCGAACGGCCCCTGGCGGATGTGGCGCGACTCGCGCTCGGGCGTGGCGGCGCCGCCTTCGTGTCTGTCGGTGCGCTGGTCTCGGTGTACGGCTATCTCAGCGCCAACATGCTGGGTGTGCCGCGCATCACCTTCGCGCTGGCGGAGAACGGAGACTTCCCGTCCATCTTTGCGGCAATTCATCCTCGATTCCGGACTCCCTACGTCTCGATTCTGGCGTTTGCCTTGCTAAGTTGGTTGCTTGCGCTTTTTGGCAATTTCACCTGGAATGCGACCCTTTCCGCGGTCGCGCGGCTACTCTATTACGGCCTGGTTTGCGCAGCGCTGCCAATATTCCGTCGCAAACAGCCTGAGGCTGCCATGTTTCGTCTTCCGGGAGGAAAATATCTCGCGGTGCTGGGCACGGCGATTTGTGTGGTATTGATCGCCGGAGTGAGTCTGAGCGGGTCGTTGATCCTGCTGGCGACTGCGTTGGTCGCGTTGATCAATTGGATGATTGTCCGCAAGAAACGTCAGCGTGATCCCGCTGTCGCGTGATTCTTGTGCTCACTGTCCTGAAACTGCTAGGCTACGCCGTTCCGTACTACAGCGCCCCATGAAGCTGAAACTTCTGCTGGTCCTTTGCGGGACAGCGCTCCTCGGCATAGCCCAGGGCTCTCCCGCTGATGGTGATTTTGTCATCGAGAAGGACATAGCCGTGCCCATGCGAGACGGCGTAGTGCTGCGTGCGGACGTATTGCGGCCTCGCGACCGCGGCGTCTTCCCTGTGCTGGTGTACCGCACCCCGTATGGGAAAGAGTTCGCATTGAAGAGTTACACGACGTTCCAGCATGCCGTCGAGCGCGGCTACGCAGTCGTGGTGCAGGACGTTCGTGGCCGCTACGCCTCTGAAGGCGAGTTTCGTCCTTATGAAAACGAAGGCCGCGACGGCTTTGACACGATCGAGTGGGCGGCGCGGCAGCCCTGGTCGAACGGCGCCGTCGGGACGTTTGGACTGTCGTATCCCGGGGCGGTGCAGTGGCTGGCCGCGGTTGAGAATCCGCCGCACCTCAAGGCGATGGTTCCCGCCATGACGTTTTCCAGCGCGCAGAATTTCTTTTACGCCGGCGGCCTGTGGGATATGTCGTGGATCGAGTGGATCTGGGACAACATTGCACCCGACGTTCGCGCCAGGAAAAATCTGCCGGGACCGAAAACATACGACGAGACTATAGCCGCGTGGAGCGAGATGGGGCCGAAGATGCAGGGCGAGCTGCCTCTCGGCGAACTTGAGGAACTGCGCGCCATCGCTCCTTACTACTACGACTGGCTTAAGCATCCGTTGGACGATCCCTGGTGGGACTGGTGTGACCTGCGCAACAAATATGGCCGGGTGCATGCGGCCGTGCTCAATTTTTCCGCGTGGTATGACGACAACTACGGCCCTGAAGGCGCTACCACGAACTTTGCCGGATTGCTGAAATCGCGGTCCGGCTTACCTGATCCGCGGACGCATTTGCTGATCGGTCCGTGGGTACACGGCGTGGAATCGACGGCGAAAACGAAATCCGGCGAGCGGGCATTTCAAGCCGCGGCTGCAATTGATTATGACGAAGTCGTCCTCCGCTGGATGGATCACTATTTGCGGGACAGTGCGAATGGAGTCGAAAACGAAAACCCGGTCCGCTACTTCGTTATGGGAGCAGATCAATGGCGCGATGCGGACGCCTGGCCGCCGGCTGCGAAGCAGGCTTCCTATTACCTGATCAGTCCGAAAACCGGTGGAGGGCGAGGCAGTCTCTCCGGTGACGTTCCCGGGACAAAAAAAACGTTCGAGTCAATTCTCTCGGATCCGGCCAAACCGGTTATCAATCCATATGCTGTTTCGGGAGCCCACGACTATCGTGAGTTAGCCGACCGGTCCGATGTTCTGACCTTCGACTCGGCGCCACTGGAACAAGACATGGAAGTGACCGGTCCCATCCACGCGCAGATCTATTTCGCCTGCGACTGCCGCGACACCGACCTCTGGGTGCGCTTGCTGGACGTAGCGCCTGACGGCACAGCTTTCAATCTGATGAATCCAGGCCTGGATGTTCTCCGGGCCAGTTATCGCGACCTGAAGCATGGTCGGCAGTTGCTCAAGCCGCAACGTGTTTATGAATTGGGTCTCGACAACCTGATCACCAGCAACGTTTTCAGAAAGGGCCATCGCATTCGAGTACAAATCTCAGCTACGTTCTTTCCGAACTTCTCACGTAATCTGCATACTGGCGATCTTGAGGCGTCATCGGCACGAATGCAGAGAGCAAATATATCCATCTACACGGACCGCCGGCGACCTTCGCGCATTGTTTTGCCGATCGTCTTGCCGGCCGTCGCACGCTGAAGGGAAATCTCGGAGGAGTCCTTGCCAACGCGAACCCGAATTTGGCTGCTGCTGAGTCTTGCCGTTGCTTCCGTGCCGCTACTTGCCCAACGCGAGCCCGTTCTCAAGCAGATCAACGAGCCGCACGCGTACTACTTCCGCGAGATGTATCTGCCCCAGCTTACGACCGGGCCCAGTTCTGTGACGTGGACGCCCGATTCCCGCGGCGTGGTCTATTCGATGGCGGGATCGCTGTGGCGGCAGCAACTCGACTCTACTGTCGCCGAACAGCTGACCGCCGGTGCGGGCTACGACTATCAGCCTGATTGCTCGCCCGATGGGCGCTGGGTTATTTACACCGCTTATGCCAAAGATGCGATGGAAATCTGGGCGCTCAACCTGGAGACGAAAGGCACACAGCAACTCACTCAGGGTGGCGCGGTCAACCTGGAGCCGCGTTTTTCGCCAGACGGCAAGAAGGTAGCCTTCGTTTCAACCTCGTTCAATGGGCGCTTCCACATCTTCGTGGGGGAGTTCCGCAACGGTGAATTGATAAACGTGCGCCGCCTGACGGGCGAGAATCGCAGCGACCTGACCCGCTACTATTACAGTCAATTCGATCACGAGATCAGCCCGGCCTGGTCACCGGATGGGACGGAAATTCTTTTCGTTTCCAACCGCGGTCACATTTACGGTACGGGTGGTTTCTGGCGGATGAAAGCCGAACCTGGCGCCGAAGCCCGTCCGATCCACTACGAAGAAACGGCATGGAAGGCGCGCCCCGATTTTTCGCCGGACGGCAAGCGTGTCGTGTATGCGTCATACCTCGGCCAGCAATGGCATCAGCTCTGGGTGATACCGGCGCAGGGTGGCGATGCCTTTCCTCTCTCTTACGGTGATTTCGATAACGTAGCGCCTCGCTGGTCGCCGGATGGAAAGCACATCGCTTTCATTTCCAACCGCGGGGGCAATACATCGCTCTGGACGGAAGAGGTTCCCGGCGGCGCGCAGATGCAACTGCTTCCTAAAGAGAAGCACTACCTCAAACCTGTGGGACAGCTCAGCATTGCCGTGCTGGACCAGGCAGGGCATCCCACGCCCGCGCGTGTGTTCGTCGTCGGTGAAGATGGCCGCGCCTACGCTCCTGAAAACTCCTGGATGGCTGCGGACGATAATTTTGTCCGCTCTGAGCGCCCGTTCGAGGCCCATTACTTCCACACCCCGGGCCGCGCCGAATTGACGGTGCCTGCCGGACGCGTGGATGTCGAGGTCATGAAAGGCTTCGAGTATCACGTTGAGCGGAAAAGCGTGACCATCAAGGCCGGACAGAGTTCAAGCGTGACGATTCGTCTGCAACCGCTGAGTCTGCCGAAGGAGGCAAACTTCCGGTGGGCGAGCGGGGATGTGCACGTCCACATGAACTACGGAGGCGCATATCGCAATACACCCAGCCATCTGGTGCAGCAGGCGGCGGCGGAGAATCTGCCGGTCGTGGAAGATCTGATCGTAAACAAAGAGCAGCGCATTCCTGACATCGCTTACTTCAGCACCAAACCCGATCCGGCTTCCACGACGACCAATCTTTTGTTGCATGGCCAGGAATTTCACACCAGCTACTGGGGACATCTGGGGCTGCTGAACCTGACCCGGAATTTCCTCTTGCCGGGTTACGCCGGCTACCCGAACACCGCAGCGGCCAGTTTGTTTCCGGCAAATGCGATGGTGGCTGATATGGCTCACCAGCAGCAGGGACTTGTGGGATATGCGCATCCTTACGAAACGGTCAGCGACCCGTTCAAAGACGCGCGAGAGCTGCCAGCCGACGTGGCCCTGGGCAAAGTGGACTACATCGAAGTTGTAGGTTTCGCGGAACATCGCGTGACGGCTGAGATCTGGTACCGCTTGCTCAACTGCGGATTTCGCTTGCCCACCGGGGCAGGCACCGATGCCATGGCCAACTTTGCATCCTTGCGTGGACCCGTAGGCCTGAACCGGGTTTACACCCGCGTTCCGGCAGGGCCTCTCAATATTGGAACCTGGCTGGATTCGCTGAAGCATGGCCGTACGTTTGCCACGAACGGACCTCTGCTTGGATTTTCGCTCGGAGACCGGCAACTCGGCGACGAACTGCATCTGCCGGCGGGCGAGAACAAAGTGAAGTTCAGCGCGTGGCTGCGCTCGTTCGTCCCGATCGACCATCTGCAGGTGATCTGTAATGGGGAAGTGGCGCGTGATCTGAAACTGAGCGGCGACGGCGAGACCGCTGACGTTGAAGACACGATCCCGATTTCACGCAGCGGCTGGTGCTTGTTGCGGGCATGGAGCGAGAAGCCCGAGCATCCTGTGCTGGACCAGTATCCCTACGCGACGACCAGTCCGATCTACGTGATGGTCACGGGTTCAAAGCCAAAGCCGACGGATGACACCGCCTACTTCATTGCCTGGATCGATCGCCTGATGGAAGAGACGAAGTCCAATCCGGATTGGAATACGGTGGCGGAGAAAAATGCCGTGCTGGAAATGCTGGACTCGGCGCGCAAAGTGTATGTGCAGCTACAGAAGTAGTCCAACGGCCTGAATGGCCCTGGTTCAAAAAATCCCCGCCCTGTCTCTCCCCAAAAAAAACGGAGAGACGAGGGCGGGGTGTTCATTGGGCGGTTGCTTGTTCCAGGTCCAACAGAGCCTTTTTCCGTTCGACTCCCCAGCGATAGCCGCCCATGTCGCCATCCGTGCGGACTACGCGGTGGCAGGGAATGGCTACGGCGATTCGGTTGGTGGCGCAGGCGCGAGCCACGGCCCGGGTAGCGGTGGGCTGTCCGATGGCCTTCGCGACCTGGCCGTAGGAGCGGGTTGCGCCAAATGGAATGGATTGCAGGTACGTCCACACTTTTCGCTGGAATGCTGTCGCCTGAATGTCGAGAGGCAGAGACGAGTTCAGCCGCTGGCCGTGGATCTGGCGGAGTAGGTCCTGTTTCCAGTTCTGCATGGCGGCGTCATCGCGCCGCCGTACAGCAAAAGGGAACTCGTGCTTGAGACCGTGCTCGAGTTCGTCGTCAGAGTCGGCGAACTGGATGGCGCAGATACCCTTTTCGGTGGCCGCGATCAGCATCCTTCCGAGGGGAGAGTCGGTGCAGGTGTAGCGAATGGGTGCTGCGATGGCCCCGCGACGATACGAGTCGGGCGTCATTCCCAGTTGCGCAGCGGTACGCTCGTACAACCGGCTGCTGGAGCTGTAGCCGGCGTCGTACATCGCGCGGGTAACGGAGTGGCCAGCCTGGAGGTTGCGCTTGAGCTGGTTCATGCGGCAGGAATCGGCATAGGCGCGCGGCGAAATGCCGAGCACAGCCTTGAACGAGCGCTGCAAATGGAACGGGCTCTGGCGGAACTCCGATCCCAGGCGGTTTAGCGTGACCGGCTCATCCAGGTGCTGTTCAATGTAGCGGCACACGGCCTTTACCATTTCTGTCTGGCGATTGGCGCCAATTGCCTTCGGGCGGCAACGCAGGCAGGCGCGATAGCCGGCCTTTTCGGCGTCGTCGGGTTTGTGAAAGAACGCAACGTTTTCTCTTCGCGGCCGCCGCGATGGGCACGAGGGACGGCAATAGACTCCGGTGGAGGAGACGGCAAAGACAAACCTGCCGTCCTGATTGGCGTCGCGAGCCAGGACGGCTTGCCAGCGGTTGTCGTTGCTGCGTACCATGTCGTTTGCTTCGGTGACGTTTGCTGCGGTCAGGTTGAGTATCGCATTGGTTGTCATAGTGCTCAAAGCCTAAGGCTGGTGGGCCACGTGGACTATCCGGATCTTGCGGTCAAAGTGATTTTTCTAGGTTATGCTAATGCGCTCAATACGGAGTGAACCGATCCCAAAGGGTGGACCTGGCAGATGAGTAAGGCACGCGCGGTAGCGTCACCTCATGTTGTGTGTATCCACGATTTTCGGCCAATGGCTCGCCGCCGACTGCCCAGACCGGTTTTTGATTACCTGGACGGCGGCGCCGACGGCGAGGTTACGCTGCGCGAGAACTGTCGTGTGTTTGATGACGTTACTTTCCGGCCGCGCTATGCGGTGCCGGTACCCAGTTGCGATTTGCGGACGCACGTACTGGGTTTCGATGTTTCTTTCCCCGCTTTGCTGGCTCCGGTGGGCTACAGCCGTCTGATGCATCCCGATGGTGAAGCCGGCGCGGCCCGGGCTGCAGGCGCCGCTGGCACCGCTTACATTCTCTCCACCATTTCCGGACACCGGGTGGAAGACGTCAAGGCAGCTTCTTCCGGACCGGTCTGCTTTCAGCTCTATTTGATGGGTGGCCGTGAAGCCTCTGAAGCCATCATTGAACGCGCCCGGGTCGCGGGTTGCTCCGCCTTGGTGGTCACCATCGATACGCCTGTGGCTGGCATGCGCGAGCGTGATTACCGTAACGGCATGAAAGAACTGATGAGCGGCAGCCTGCTGGAGAAAATTCCGTTCCTTCCCCAAATGCTGGTGCGGCCGGGTTGGATCGCCAGCTATCTGCTCGACGGAGGCTTGTCCAAACTGCCGAATGTGGTGGTTCCGGGCAAAGGCCCCATGGAACTCGTCGACGTGAGTGCGGCTCTGGCCCGCGCGGCAGTGACCTGGGAAGACCTGCGCTGGATCCGCGAACTCTGGCCCGGTTTGATTGTGATCAAGGGGATACATAGCGGTGACGACGCTCGCCGCGCGATTGATGCAGGGGTCGGCGCCGTCGTGGTGTCCAATCACGGCGGACGCCAGCTCGACGGGGTTGCACCTACGTTGCGCGTGCTGCCCGAGGTCGTAGCAGCGGTGAACGGTCAGATCGAAGTGCTGATGGACGGAGGCGTGCGACGCGGCAGCGACATTGTCAAAGCGATCTGCCTGGGCGCCCGCGCCGTTCTGTGCGGTCGCGCTTATGCATATGGGCTAGCTGCCGCGGGACAGGCGGGTGTTGCCCGCGCGCTCGAAATCCTCCGGGCTGACGTGGATCGTACCCTGAAGCTGCTCGGGTGCACGTCGATTGCCGCCCTGGATCGTTCTTACGTCGAGGTGCCGGCGAGCTGGAAGGCGGCAGTTGGCGGTTAGCATTCAGCATTCGGCATTCAGCATTCGGCATTCAGCACTCCGGACAACCACGTACTGTCATCCTGAGCGTTCCTGCTCCTTCGCACGCGAATGAGCAGGTGAGTCGAAGGACCCCTATTGAAACGAAGGCTCTCGGTGACATCGTGCTCGTCGGTGGAGAACTCGGCTGTGCGATTGAGCGTGTACAGGGGCAGGGGTCCTTCGACTTCGCCGGTGCGTTCGCTAGCGACCGCACTGGCTGCGCTCAGGATGACAGAATGTATAGTGCTGATTGCTGAATGCTGATTGCTCAGGGGCAATCCCATGCAATGGACTCAGGTCTACGACCCGTTGGGCCACTGGTGGCTTTCTACCCTGGTCGCGACTCTTCCCATCCTCGTCTTATTCGGGTTGCTGGTTGGTTTGAAGATCAAGCCGCACTGGTGTGCCATTGCCGGCGCCGCGACGGCGGCAGCTGTGGCGATCATATTCTTCAAAATGCCGTTGATCCTGGCGGCGATGAGTTTCGGCTACGGAGTTGCATTCGGGTTGCTCAAGATTGCCTGGATCGTGCTGGCAGCGGTCTATCTCTATGACATTTCCGTCGAAACCGGCCAGTTTGAAATCATGAAGGAATCGGTCGCCGGAATTACGGCCGATCGCCGTCTGCAACTTTTGCTGGTGGCATTCTGTTTTGGCGCGTTCATTGAAGGCGCAGCCGGATTCGGTGCGCCGGTCGCGATCGCCGGTGCTTTTATGATCGGCCTTGGCTTCCGGCCGTTTCACGCAGCGGCGCTTAATCTGATTGCCAACACCGCGCCGGTGGCCTGGGGGGCGATCGGAGTACCAGTCCACACCCTCGCTGCCGTCTGCGGATTGCCGGAATCCGATCTCAGCGCGACCATCGGACGCATTCTGCCTTTTACCGCGATGATTGTGCCCTTCTGGCTGGTGCGGACCATGGTGGGCTGGAGAGAAACATTTGAAGTATTTCCCGCCATCCTGGTGGTGGGTGTTTCCTTTGCGCTGACCCAGTTTTTCTGGTCCAACTATGTCGATAGCAACCTTGTCGACATCATGGGTGGCGTGGTTTCGATCGCCGCCACGGTCGCCTTCCTTCGTTTCTGGAAACCGAAGAAAATCTGGCGTTTCGATTACGACGAGAAGCCAGCCGCAATGCCTCCGCCCGCCGCAGGAATCGCCGACCAGTTTGGCGGTCAGTGGGCGGCGTCCGATTTCGATGACAACCTGGAAGTCCGTTCTTATCCCTTAGGAAAAGTTTTAAAGGCATGGACGCCGTTTGCGGTCTTGTCCCTGTTCGTGCTGGTCTGGGGCCTGCCATCGGTCAAGCTGGCCATGAACCAGGCGACCACCCCCGCTTTCAAGATTGTGCTGGCGGATGGCAAGGTTCGTTCAGGTCCGCCGGGCTGGGACGTGCCTTACTTGCACAATGCGATTTACCGCGCCGCGCCGGTTGTAGCCAAGCCCACAACCGAGGCGGCGCGCTACGACTTCAACTGGCTGTCGGCGACGGGAACCGGCTGCTTCCTGTCCGCGATTGTTTCGGGCCTGATGCTGGGTGTCACGCCGGTGCGGCTGGCAAAAACCTTTTGGCACACGCTGGTGCGCATGCGGCTGGCGATGATTGCCATTTCATTCATGCTGGGGCTGGGTTACGTGACCCGCTATTCCGGGCTGGATGCCGTGCTGGGCTTGGCTTTTACGCGGACCGGCTGGGCTTATCCTTTCTTTGGCACGTTCCTGGGCTGGCTCGGAGTTGCGCTCACCGGCAGCGACACTTCGTCCAACACTCTGTTCGGAAGTTTGCAGCGTATCACCTCACAGCAACTCGGCATTGATCCCGTGCTCATGTGCGCGGCCAACAGCGCGGGCGGCGTGATGGGCAAGATGGTGGACGCACAATCCATCACCATTGCGACTGCAGCCACGAATCAGGTGGGGAATGAAGGAGTCATTTTTCGATTCGTGGTGTGGCACTCGGTCGCCCTCGGCGCCATCGTCGCGGGGATCGTGATGCTGTACGCATACGTCTTTCCTCACGCAGTGCCTCATGGACTGACGTTTGTGAGATGAGATTCCTTTGCGATCTTTGCGACCTTGGCGGTCAGAAGCTTTTAACCGCAAAGGTCGCAAAGGAATCGCAAAGTACGCAGAGGAAACCATTCGTGGGATGACCGTCACCCCCGAACCGGCCCGTCTTTTTCCTGATAATCTCAAAGCAGACCATTCAGGAGACCGCGCCTATTGCCGCCGATCATCAATGCCCAGGGAATCTCGAAAGCCTTTGGGGCGAATCCTCTCTTTCAGAATGTCTCGCTCACGATTACCGAGGGCGACCGCATTGGCCTGATCGGCCCCAACGGTTCCGGCAAGTCCACGTTGCTAAGGATTTTGGCTGGCGACGAAACTCCCGATGACGGAGAAATAGCGTTCCGCAAACGGCTTCGGGTCAGTTACGTCGAACAGGACTCGAAATTCGAATCAGGCGCGACAGTGCGGTCCGTAACCGAGCATGCCCTGGAGCGCTCCAAAGTTCACCAGACCGAGCGTGGAACCCGTTTCGCCGAAACCCTGGGGCGCGCAGGTTTTGAAGATCTCGAAGCGGAAGCCGCCGCGCTCTCCGGGGGCTGGCAGAAACGACTGGCCATTGTCGAAGCGCTGGTGCAGGCGCCGGACATTCTGCTCTTGGACGAACCCACCAATCATTTGGATCTCGCAGGCATCGAGTGGCTGGAAGCCTTGCTCGAAGAAGCGGCATTTGCCAGCGTAATCGTGAGTCACGACCGGTATTTTCTGGAAAACATTGCTACCGACATGGCTGAGCTCAGTCGTGTCTATCCTGACGGAATGCTCCGCGTGCGAGGAAATTACAGCACCTTCCTGGAAAAGAAAGAAGAATTTCTGCACGCGCAATCGAAGCGGCAGGAAGCGTTGGAAAATCTGGTCCATAACGAGATTGAGTGGCTGCGGCGCGGTGCCAAAGCCCGGACCAGGAAGTCCAAGGCCCGAATCGGCAAGGCCAACGAGTTAATGGAAGACCTCGCGGACCTGAATGCCCGGACCCGAACCGCAACCGCGCAAATCGACTTTTCCGCAAGCGACCGCAAGACCAAGCGGCTGATCGAACTGGAAGATGTTAGTTACCGCATCGAGAATCGAACGCTGTTTTCGAATCTTAACTTTGTTATCACCGCAGGGATGCGGGTCGGGTTAGTGGGCCCGAATGGCAGCGGCAAGACCACTTTGCTGCGGCTGTTGCGCGGAGAATTATCAGCGGCCAGTGGTGAGATTCGCCGGGCCGACTGGCTGCGCATTGTGTACTTCGACCAGACCCGCGAACTTGACGCGAACGTAACCCTGCGCCGCGCCCTGGCCCCGGAAGGTGATTCGGTAATTTATCAGGACCGCGTGATTCACGTGGCCGCGTGGGCGGCAAGATTTCTGTTCACCGGTGAACAGCTCAATCAGCCGGTAGAGCGGCTTTCCGGAGGTGAACGGGCGCGAGTCCTGATCGCACAGCTCATGCTTCAGCCCGCTGACGTTCTCCTGCTTGATGAACCGACCAACGACCTCGACATCCCGACCCTCGAAATACTGGAGGAGAGCCTGCTCGAGTTTCGCGGCTCGCTGGTGCTGGTCACGCATGATCGCTACATGCTCGATCGCGTATCCAACATCGTGCTGGGCCTCGACGGACAAGGCAGCGCCGAGAGCTTTGCCGACTACTCACAGTGGGAGTTGTGGCAGGCGGAACGAAGGCAGTCAGTGAAAGCCGGCGTGGTGTCAGAACCGCGCTCAGTTTCTGGTCCGGGAGCGCAGACAAAAACCAAACTCTCGTATCTGGAAGCGCGCGAGTATGCCAGCATCGAAGAGCGCGTCGCCGGCGCCGAGGAGCTGCTGCAGACCAAGCGCGCCCAACTCGAGGATCCGGCAATCGCCAGTGACGGCCCGCGCCTTGTCATTGCTCACAAGGAAATGGACGAAGCTCAGGCCAAGGTAGACGAGCTGTACAGACGCTGGAGTGAGCTCGAGAAAAAGAAGGGTTGAGGGAGCGGCAATTGGCACTTGGCATTTGGCCAAATGCTAATTGCCAATTGCTGTCTCACGCGCCAGCGCGAACGCGATGATCGTCTCTCCGCACTCTCCCGTGGTTTTCTGTAATTCCTCTACCAGGGCGGCTTCGAGATTGTCCGGGTCGGGATGCATTTCATGGGCGACCACCTCTTCTTCCGTGGCCCCGACAAAGCACAATTCGCAATGCCCCAGGTCGCCATCCGACTTCAATGCCGGACCGAAAGTACGGCAAGTTACGGGGCGATATTCGTAAAGTTCACAGGTTCCGGTCGCGGGATCAAGCACCGGGCAGGGCTCCGCGTTGGCGAAGTCATCCCACCGTTTTGCTGCTTCGTCGGTGTCATCTTCGTCCAGGATGCCCGACACCGGATCGCCGGGATAGTCCTCGGAAAGCCGTGCAACCGTGTCCAGGACCCGCTTGCGAATCCGTGCCGCACGCTGCGGATCCTGCGTTTCAAGCTCGGCCAGGCCCTTGCGCAGGCGGATCGCGTCCAGTTGATTGATGGCAAAAACTCCGTGGCAACACTGCGAACACCCGGGCTTGCAGGCCAGCCACTTGCTGCTCTTCTGAAAAGCATCCGCCAGCGCAGCGTTCACGATCTGAATCAGTTCCTGATCCCGGGGAGGGGCCTGTGGCATGGCATATTAAGTTTCAAGGATAAATCACGGCCGCTCTATCGGCACGGCGAAATCAAAGTGGCTGCGTTGGTCAGAATGCCGTTGCCGACAAAAGCGCCTTCTTGCGGCTCTGACGGCTGCTCCCGCATCCCGGTGTGCGAAGGTTCCACGTGGACGTTACAATGCCAGCGAATGCCTGATACCGATCTGCCCCAACTCGATCCGGCGCAGCCAGACTCCACTCGCGGCCGGCTAAAGGTATTTTTAGGCTACGCCTCCGGCGTCGGCAAGTCGTTCCGCATGTTTGATGAAGCGCGGCGTCGAAAGGAGCGTGGGCAAGACGTAGTTGTGGGGGCTCTGCAGCCCGAGGTCCCTCCGGAAATCAAGCCGATCCTGAACTTGCTCGAAATTGTCCCGACAATCGAATCGGACGGTGTCCCAGTCATGGACGTTCCGGCGATTCTGCTGCGTCATCCCCAGGTGTGCGTCGTTGATGGGCTGGCTTACGACAACCCATCGAGCCCCAACGCCCATCGCTGGCAGGATGTCGAGGAATTGCTGGCACACGGAATCAACGTGGTCGGGTCCGTGAATCTGCAGCACATCGACGATCAACGCGAGGCGGTGGAAAAGCTGACGGGCAGGCCGGTGACGGAAACCATTCCGCGGGAGTTTCTTAACAAGGCGGATGAAATCGTGGTCGTCGACGCCCCCACCGAAGGGGCGCCGCCAGAGCAGTCGGTGCTGCGCGAGATGGCCCTGGTTCTTTCCGCTGACGTGATCGATGCCGGACTGCAACGCTATTTACAGTCCCACGATCTCGAGCCCGCATCACGTGCGCAGGAGCGCTTCCTGATTTGCCTGACCACGCACGCGAACACGGATCGCATGATCGCCAGCGCCCGTCAAAGTGCAGCTCGTTTTCATTGCGATGTTCTCGCCATTTATGTGCGACCGCCGAACTCTTCCGAGCAGGACCACGCAGAAATGGAAGCGAAACTAGCCCAGGCCCGCGCGGCCGGCGCCCGGGTGGACGTATTGGAGGCCGGCGATCCCATCGAAGTGATCGTGCAGTACGCGCGTTCCCACGGCGTCACGCAGATTTTTGTGGGACACAGTATGAAGAAAGACTGGCGGGCGCGCTTGTGGGGAACCGGAGTGAGCCGTCTGATCCGCGCCGCTGAAGGTATGGACGTTCGTGTCTTCCCACACTAGGCGAAAGCCACACTAGTCGAAAGGCAAAATGCCATGACTCACCTGACCGTTGGAGGCCATCTCAAGATTTATCTTGGCTACGCCCCTGGTGTCGGAAAAACCTATCAAATGCTGGAAGACGCGCGAGAGGTGAAGGCCCGTGGGGCGGACCTGGTCGTCGGATGGGTGGAGGCCCATGGACGCAACGACATTCGCGGCCGGCTTGACGGATTCGAGACTGTTCCGCCAAAGCGGGTCGCGCACCGCGGCGGCAATTCTGAAGAGCTGGACGTCGATGCCGTCCTGCGGCGGAGTCCGCGAGTCTGTGTGGTGGACGAACTGGCACATTCGAACGCTCCCGGCTCGGAGCGGCAAAAACGCTGGCAGGACGTTCAGGTGTTGCTGCACGCAGGCATCGATGTTCTCACCACCATGAATGTGCAGGACCTGGCCAGCTTGAGCGACCAGATCTGGCAGCTGACCGGGTTGCGGGTCCGCGAGACGGTGCCCGACTGGCTTTTCCAGCAGGCCGACGAGGTTGTGATTGTCGATGTCACGCCGCGGGCGCTGCTTCATCGCCTGGAACGCGGTGTGATCTATCCTTCGGAAAAGGCTAAGAACGAGTCAGCACAGATCTTTCAGGAACCCGTTCTGGTGGCCTTGCGGGAATTGGCGATTCGCCAGACTGCACAGGCACTGGAAGCGCGGCATGCCGGAAAAGCCGAGCCGGCGGAATCGCAAACCGAAAAGATCCTGGTCAATATCACGGCTGACCCGTCGACCGCTATGCTGTTACGCCGGGCGAGACGCGTCGCCGACCATCTGCAGGCCGTCTGCATCGCCGTCTACGTTCATTCCAAAGAAGAATCGTCCGCGGTGCATGCGGAAGACCGCCCGACAGTTGATCGCCACCTCCGCTTCGCCGAGAACCTGCACATTCCTGCCGAGGTCATCCACGGTAAAAACCGCGCCCAAACCCTGGTTGACTATGCGCGCAAGAATGCCGTGACCCAACTCTTTCTGACTCGCGGCGCAGTACCGAAAAGGCGCTGGTTTCCCGGCCTGGACTTTACTGACCAGGTCCTGCAGCGGGCAAGTGAAATGGAAGTCGCAGTGGTTGCGGAACGAAGCCGCCATGGCCTGGCTGCGTCTCCCTATCCGGAAGATGAAGCGGGCGCGCTCCTGCATGCCGGTTACGTCAAAATCTCGCCGGACGTAACCGTGGAAGAAGCCATCGCTGAGACCCGGCAACAGGCTGGGCAGGTTGAGATGATTTATTACGCGTACGCGCTTGACGAGTCGCAACATCTGTTGGGAGTGGTTTCATTCCGCGAACTTCTCTCCGCTGAAAGATCGCGGAAAGTTCGAGAGGTGATGCGCACCGACTACGTTTATGTTGTGGAAGACGCCGATCAGGAAACGGTTGCGCAATTGCTGGCCAAGCACCGTTTGCTAGCGGTCCCCGTTCTGGATCAGGAAGGACACATGCTGGGTATCATCACCAGCGCTGACGTTGCCGGACTCATTCAGCAGGAGGCCGGAGAAGATATCGTGAAAATCGGCGGTATGGAGGCGCTGGACGGTCCATACCTGGAAGTGACGTTCGCACAGATGGTGCGCAAGCGCGCAGGCTGGCTCGCCATTCTTTTTGTGGGCGAGATGCTGACCGCCACCGCCATGGGCTTCTTTTCCGCAGAGATCGAACGTGCCGTGGTACTTGCGTTATTCATTCCACTCATTATCAGCAGCGGTGGAAACTCGGGTTCGCAAGCCACAACCCTGGTCATCCGGGCTATGGCGTTAGGGGAAATTCGACTGCGCGACTGGTGGCGCGTCATTCGCCGCGAGCTGGCCGCTGGCGTTACCCTGGGAGCCATTCTCGGCGTCATCGGCATATCGCGGATTCTCCTCTGGCATACGCTGCGGGGAACTTACGGGCCGCACTATGGGGTCGTCGCGCTCACCATCGGATGTAGCTTGGTCGGGGTAGTTCTGTTCGGGACCACTGCGGGATCCATGTTGCCTTTCCTGCTTCGCCGCTGCGGACTCGATCCCGCAAGTGCGTCAGCTCCCTTTGTCGCTACCCTGGTTGATGTCACCGGACTGATCATCTACTTTTCGGTTGCCAACGTAATTCTGCGGGGAATCCTGCTCTAGGTATTGCGAAGTTACCTCCGAGCTCCGAATGTCCGGATCCAACCATCGCTCGTGATATTCTTTATACAGAAGCTGCGTCCCCGCCTTTTGGGCAATTTCCCGCAGTTCCCGTAAAACCATGATTTCAGTCAGCAACGTGTCCATGCGCTACGGCGCCAAAGTTCTGTTTGACGAGGTATCCACGGCGTTTACGCCGGGGAAGCGCTACGGCCTGACCGGGCCGAACGGCGCCGGCAAATCCACCTTCATGAATCTCCTGACCGGCGAGCTCGACCCGCAGAAGGGAACCGTAGTCCGTCCCAGGAAGCTGGGCGTGTTGAGCCAGGACCAGTTTGCATTCGACAAGTATCGGGTGATCGACACCGTCATCATGGGCAACAAGCGCCTGTGGGCGGCCATGGAGGAGCGCGACAAGATTTATTCCAAGACGGAGATGACCGATGCGGACGGCATGAAGCTGGGCGAACTGGAAGGCATCGTCGGCGAGGAAGACGGCTACAGCGCGGAAAGTGACGCGGCAATTTTGTTGGAAGGCCTGGATATTCCCGACGCACTGCACGAACGAAAGATGGGCGAGCTGCAAGGCGGACAAAAGGTTCGCGTGCTGCTGGCGCAGGCTCTCTTCGGACATCCGCAGGCTCTGCTGCTCGACGAACCTACCAACCACCTCGATCTGGATTCGATCCACTGGCTGCAGGGTTTTCTGAATCAATACGACGGCGTGGTGATCGTCATCTCGCACGATCGTCATTTCCTGAACCGGGTGTGCACCCACATCGCCGACATCGACTACGAGACCATCATTACCTATACCGGCACCTACGACGACATGGTGGTGGCCAAGACGCAGATTCGCTCGCAGATCGAATCGCAGAATGCGCAGCGGGAAAAGAAGATTTCGCAGCTGAACGAGTTCATCGCGCGCTTCTCCGCCGGCACCCGTTCCAGCCAGGTGCAGTCGCGGCGCAAGGAAGTGGAGCGCCTGCAGGTGACCGAGCTGGCGCGGTCGAACATCCAGCGGCCGTATTTGAAGTTCGAGCAGAAGCGGCCTTCGGGCAAGCACATTCTGGAAGTGGAAGCTTTAGCGAAGTCTTACGGTGACACCGATGTGGTTCGCGACTTCACGGCCAGCGTGGTGCGCGGAGAGAAGATCGCATTAATGGGCCGCAACGGCGCGGGCAAAACCACGCTGGTGAACGCGCTGCTGGCCAATTCTCCGACCATCCCCGAAGCCGAGCTGCGTAAAACCAGCGGTTATGACGGGCCCTTTCTCGACGGCGGAAAAGTCATCTGGGGACACGAAGCCGCAGTTGGGTATTTCGCCCAGGACCACAAGGCCCTGATCGAGCCCGGTATAACCGCCTTCGAGTGGCTGCATCAGTGGGACCCCGGCGCCTCGCATGAAGAGATCCGCGGTTTGCTCGGGCAAATGCTCTTTCCTCGCGAAGACGGCGACAAGCGTACCGAAGTGCTTTCCGGCGGAGAAGCGGCGCGGCTGATTTTCTGCAAGCTGATGCTGCAGAAGCCCAACGTGCTGGTGTTCGACGAACCGACCAATCACCTGGACCTCGAATCGATCAATGCGCTCAATATCGCGCTGCAGCGCTATCAGGGAACCGTACTGCTGGTCACCCATGACGAAGACCTGATCGATGAAGTGGCCACTCGAATCTGGCACTTCGAGGGAAATCATCAAATCACTGATTTCAAGGGCGCATACGAGGAATACCAGGCAGCGTTGGTTTAAGAGATGCTGCTTCTGGCTCCTAGCTTCTAGCTTCTGGCTCGGCCCCTGACGCCAGGTCTTGGCTAGAAGCCAGCAGCTAGAAGCTAGAAGCCTCGGACCTTCCTCAAATTGTTCTTTCAGCCTAAAAACTGAGCAACTTTCTATCAAATCAAACATCTCAATAAACCTGCGATTCCTAAGCGGTCGTGTCGCCGTCAACCGCTTGCCATCAACCATTCAGGAGGCCGTGATGCTTGCTACGCAAAACGGGGTCGGGGTCGGGCAGGAATTGCTGGCGCGTCTTGGCCAGGCTCGTCTCCAGACCGACAAGCTGTTCGACCAGGTCAAGCCCGAATTTCTTTACGAGCGTCCGATTCCTGAGCGCCACCGCATTGTCTTTTACGTCGGCCATCTGGAGGCCTTCGACTGGAACCTGCTTCGCGAGCGAATTCTCGGACGCAGTACTTTCCATTCAGAGTTTGACAACCTGTTTGCATTCGGCATCGACCCTGTGGACGGAGGGCTACCGTCGGACCAGCCGTCGGACTGGCCTTCTCTGGCGCAGGTGCGCGAGTATGTCGGTCAGGTCCGTCAAGCCATCGACGCTGGCCTGACTGGTGCAACGCCATCGGAACAATCGGCACAGGAAGAATCTTCCGCCAGCCAGTTGCTGAACGTGGCCATTGAACATCGTCTCATGCACGCGGAGACACTGGCTTACATGTTGCATCAGTTGCCGCATGACAAAAAGGTGCGAAAGCCGCGGATATCTGGCCTGGTTGTGCCTCCGGTTACGCCGGCATGGTGGAGATCCCGTCGGGCATGGCGACACTCGGTCTTTCACGCTGTCAAACCGACATGTTCGGCTGGGACAACGAATACGAAGCCCACACCACCGCAGTGCCCGCCTTTTCCATCGATCAGTACGAAGTCACCAATCGCGAGTATCTCCAGTTCGTAAATGCAGGAGGCTATGAGAACCAGGCTTTCTGGAAAGACACCGACTGGAACTGGAAGACGCAGCAAGACATTTCACATCCGGTGTTTTGGAATCAGGTCAATGGCGACTGGCGCTACCGGACCATGTTTGAGAATGTTCCCTTGCCACTCGATTGGCCAGTTTATGTGAGCCATGCTGAAGCCAGTGCGTATGCGAGGTGGGCAGGGAAGGAATTGCCAACCGAGGCGCAGTGGCATCGCGCCGCCTACGGCACGCCGGAAGGGCCTGAACGGCAGTATCCCTGGGGTGCGGAAGCCCCCAACCTTCGGCTGGGAAACTTTGATTTCGAGCGCTGGGATCCCACGCCGGTAGGAGCGTTCCCTCAAGGTCAGAGCGCTTTCGGCGTGGGCGACCTGATTGGAAACGGATGGGAGTGGACAGCGACACCATTCAGCCCGTTTCCTGGGTTCCAGCCGTTTTCGTTTTACCCCGGCTACTCGGCCAATTTCTTCGATGGTCAGCACTACGTGATGAAGGGGGGCAGCGCCCGCACGGCGGCGTCCATGCTTCGGCGGTCCTTCCGCAATTGGTTCCAGGCGCATTACCAGTACGTCTATGCGGGATTTCGCTGCGTGAGGAATTAACCGATGAATCGCAAGAGCCATTTCATGCTGACGCATGCCATCACCTCCGATCCGGCGCAGGAATTTGCCGCCGAGGTGCGCGCCGGACTCACCCTGAGCCGGCAGAAAGAATTGCCTTCCAAATATCTTTATGACGATGTCGGGTCGGCATTGTTCGAGGTCATCAGCGTTCTCCCTCAGTACGGTCTGACCCGTGCGGACGAACGCCTGTTGCGGCGCCACGCGAACGAAATTGTGGAGCAGGTCCCGGGGCGGGTGGCGGTGGCAGAACTAGGCAGCGGCAGCGGCAAGAAAACGCGCTGGCTGCTGCAGGCACTTTGCCGGCGGCAGCACGTCTCTTATTTTCCGATTGAGATTTCCCCGACCGCTTTGGCCATGTGTGAGCGCGAGTTGGGCGATATCGATTGCATGAGCATTGTTGGTTTCGAGCGCGAGTATCTGGACGGCCTGGTGGAAGTGGCGGCCCGGCGCCGCGAAGGCCAGAACCTGCTGGTGTTGTTTCTGGGAAGCACCATTGGAAATTTTGACCGCCCCGCAGCCTTGAAATTTCTGCGGGAAATGCGCCGGATATTGCAGCCCGGCGATTCGCTCTTGTTGGGCACCGACCTCGAAAAGCCCATTCACCAGTTGCTGGCTGCTTATGACGATCCGCTGGGGGTCACGGCGGCCTTTGATTTGAATCTGCTCGCTCGCATCAACCGCGAACTCGACGCGGATTTCATCCTGGAACAGTTCGAGCACGTCGCCCGATTCAATCCGGAACAGCGCAGTGTCGAGATGCACCTGCGGTCACGGCGAAAACAGAGTGTGACCATTCCCCGAGCGCGGATGACGGTTTCGTTTGTGGAAGGCGAAACCATCTGGACGGAGAGCAGCCACAAGTATTGCCTCGAGGAGCTGTCCCAGATCGCCAAAGACACCGGCTTTTTCTGCAAGGCACAGTGGATTGACCAGGAATGGCCTTTCGCGGAAAACCTGCTCGTGGCCGAATGACGCGACCGGAAGGCACGGGCTGCGGGCGGACCCACAGCCCCCGTTGCGCTTTACAGCTCGGCTTATTTGGCCATCGAATACGTACCGGTGCACTCCCAGTCGGCGGAGCCATCGGCATTGACTTTTCCGGCGCATCCCCCAGAACCCTTGATGCCTTTGCGTTTTCCGGTACCGCTCACGATCTTCCATTTGTTTGCGGCAGGTTTCGTGATGTCGGTGGAAGAGGATCCTTCATACGTATAGAGAACCTTGTCTCCATCGTCGCTGGTCGCGTTGAAGTAGCCGTGGAAGTTGAAGGTCGCTTTCCATGCGTCGTGGAATTCCGTGTACTGTCCGCTCTTTTCCTTGAGTTCGCCGCTGCTTGAGGTCGACTCGCAGGTGCCTTGCCCGATCCAATACATGTGGTCCGGTGCGTCGCCAACTTCGAGTTTGTGCTCCGCGGCTGCTTTCGAGCAGTGCCACTTCGTATCAATCTTGTCCTGGGCCATCGCGATGAGCCCAGACACAAGTAGAGCCAAAGCCAGCATCAAGAACTTGCGCATGTTTAGATCTCCTGGTGACGTCATTTTCAGTGAAAAATCGGGCCAACTATAGTGCACACACCCAATTCTGGCAAGCGCCGGGCTGGGTTGAACAATCATGTGCGGAGGTAGTTCCAGGAGACTTGATGACCCGAACCGGGTAGGGCGACTCTTTGATACCAGCCTGACGTGCTGGCAGACGATATGCAACCCGTACTTCGCTATGGAGCGTCTCTATTCGGGCGATAACGGTCTTAACCCAGTAAACCGATGAACTTGTGACAAAGCCCGCTGCGCAGGCCGCTAATAATGCGGTATTCCCGGTCTTCTAACCGGCTTTGAATGGCCCTGCAGCCTATCCAACCAGTTGTAAAAATATTGTCAACAACTTGCTGCAAGCCTCGGTCATCCGGAAAGTGGTAGTAAGCTTGAATAGCAGTCCCCTGCCTTAGCTGGTGGATTGCGGAGCACGTAAAATGAGACTGGAAGGCACCCGCAGTCCGGCCGCACAGAGCGGTGAGATGCCCAGCCTGGGGATTCCTTATTCGGGGAGGCCCATGGAACGGATTCTGGTGGTGGAGGACGATCGCGCTGTCCAGAAGGCGCTCAAGCGACTGTTCGAGGCGGAAGGCTTCACCGTCGAGATCAGCGGTGACGGCAAGTCGGCGTTGGAAGCGTATCGCGCGGCGACTCCGGCTGCGGTGGTGCTCGATCTGCGGCTGCCCGCCATGTCCGGGCGAGATGTTTGCCGAGAGCTCAAGCGCCAGGCGCCGGCTCTCCCCGTGATTGTTCTTAGCGCTGCCAGCGATGTATCCGACAAGGTGTTACTGCTGGAGTTGGGCGCGGACGACTATGTAACCAAGCCCTTCAGCCCGCGCGAACTGTTGGCGCGCGTGCGTGCCGCGTTGCGGCGCACGGTGCGGGCGGGTACCGGCGAGGCAATCTCGTTCGATGGCATCTCCGTAGATTTCAGCAAGATGGAAGTCATCCGGGACAACCAGACCATCGGACTTACGGCCCAGGAGTTCAAGACTCTCAAATTCATGGCGCAAAATGCGGAGCGGGTGATTTCGCGGGACGAACTGCTGAACGAAGTCTGGGGATACCAGAATTATCCCTCCACTCGCACCGTGGACAATCACATCCTGAAGCTGCGGCAGAAGTTGGAGAAAGACCCGGGCAATCCGGTACACTTCCGAACAGTTCACGGCATGGGCTACAAATTTGTGCCGTGAGGGGGCCGCCCGCCGGGGAGATCGGTCATGCTGAAGCTTCGGATGCGAACCAAGTTTCTGCTCTCCATGCTGCTGATTTCTGCCGGCCTTACCTGTACCAGCCTTTTGCTGGTGCGGCATAGCGTACAAAAGCAGGTCAGACGGGAAATCTTCGCCGACCTGCGAAATTCGGTCAGCACCTTCCAGAATTTTCAGCGGGAACGCGAACTTACGTTGACCCATTCCGCCGAACTGCTGGCCGACCTGCCCAACCTGCGGGCATTAATGACCACCCAGCACGAAGCCACAATTCAGGATGCATCCAGCGGCCTGTGGAGGCTGGCGGGCAGCGATCTTTTCGTGTTAGCGGATCGGACCGGGCGTGTAGTCGCCCTGCATACTTCGTCTCCGGGTCTGACCCGCGAAATGGCACAGCAGTCATTCGCCGGTACTCTGAATGACGAGAGCTCCGGGCACTGGTGGTTTGGGGGGCAGCATCTTTACGAGGTCTTTCTCAAGCCCATCTACTTCGGCGCCGCGGACGAAAACCGGCTGCTGGGTTTTCTGGTGGTGGGGTACGAAATCGACGACAAAGTGGCCTCGCAGGTGAGCCGCATTGCCGCCAGCCAGGTGGCCTTTTACTACAGCGATGCCGTCGTCAAGACCACTCTGGCCCCGGTGCAGGAAACGGAACTGGACCGGCTGCGCGTGCTTCGTTCGGCTCCCAAAGTTTCCGGTGCCGGAAGAGATTCAACTTGGTGAAGAGCGGTTTCTTATGACGTCGCTCGAGCTCGCCGGCCCAAAAAATCCCTCGGTGCGGCTGAGTGTGCTCAAGTCTTACGATCAGGCCACCGCATTTCTCGACGGTCTGAATCGTCTTCTGCTGGCCTTGGGACTGGCTGCTGTGGTGGTGGGCAGTGCGCTGGTGTTCCTGATTTCGCACACTTTCACCCGTCCCCTGGCCAATCTGGTCGCGGGTGTGCGCGCCCTGGGGAAAGGCGACTTTACTTATGCGCTGGATGCTCACGGCGGCGACGAGGTCGCAGAAGTGACCGGAGCCTTCAACCGGATGCGCGCCAGCCTGAGGAAAACGCAGCAGGAGCTGCTGGAAGCGGAGCGGCTGGCCACCATCGGACGCATGGCCAGTTCGATCTCTCACGATTTGCGTCACTCCCTGGCGGCGATTGTCGCCAACGCGGAATTTCTCTGCGAGAGCAAGTTGTCTTCAGATCAGCGGGAGGAGCTTTATCAGGAAGTACGAGTTGCGGTCAATCAGATGACCGATCTTATCGATTCGCTGCTGGAGTTTTCCCGCACCCGCGAGTCCTTGCGGCCGGCGTATGGCAGTGTAAAGGACTCGGTGGAGCGCGTGGTGCAGGCCATCCGCGTGCATCCGGAATTCCACCAGGTGCGGATCACCGTCAGCCAGGCGGGCAGCAGCACCGGATGGTTTGATCCGAAAAAGCTGGAGCGCGCTCTCTACAACCTTTTGCTGAACGCCTGCGAGGCAGTTGTGCCGGAAGCCGGCAGCATCAAGGTGGCTCTGAACGAAGTTCGCGGCGGAGTCGAGATTCGGGTGTGCGACAACGGACGCGGCATTCCGGAGCTGATTCGGGGCAAGCTGTTCGAGCCCTTCATCAGTTATGGCAAGGAGAACGGAACCGGGCTGGGGCTCACGGTGGTGCAGAAGATCGTTCAGGACCATGGAGGCGACGTGACCGTGGAGAAGACCTCGCCGGAAGGAACTGTGTTTCGCCTGCTGCTTCCCTTGGCTTCATCGTCTGACGAGCGCGCGTCTGAGAACCGGAAGGAAGGGAAGTCAGGGCAGCCGCCGATGGCCCGGACGGAACAGTCACAATCGGAGTAGGACTTCCTGGCCGAAGCCCGGCTGCAGCCACGGGGCTTACGAGCCTGCATCGTCAAGATATCTTTACGGGGAGGCGAATTGTGAAGTACAAGAATCGTTTGCCTGGCGTAATCAGTCGTTGGTCGTCGGTCGTTGGTCGTTGGCCAAACCCCCTTGGCAGAATCAGTGCAATCGGATGGTTTTTGCTGATGGTGAGCGTTCCTGGTTGGACTCAGGCAGCTGACCCTTCGTCGGCACAACAATCAGCGCAATCAACCGATGCAACAACCATGACAGCCGCAGTCCGCGAGCTTCAGGAAGAAGTGCGCGAATTGCGTAGTGCCGTGGTGGAGTTGCGCTCGGAAGCCGGGCAGTACAGGGCCGAAACCGAGCAGCTGCGGCGGGAACTGCAGGCGACCCATAACCCCGGAACCCAGCCCGAGGCGGCCACCGGTTCCGAGGCTGCACCAACCGATGCTCTGGAAGATCGCGTCACCTCTCTGGAAGAATCCTCCCAGGTGCTGAGCAGCAAGGTCGATGATCAGTACCAGACAAAAATCGAGGCCGCATCGAAATACCGGATGAGGCTTTCGGGGATCATGTTGTTGAATCTGTTCGGTAACCGCGGATCCGTGGACAACCAGGACTTTCCCACCTGGGCCATTGGATCGGGTGCCAATTTGCCGGGACGGGTACTGGGCGCGAGCTTGCGACAGTCGGAGGTCGGGCTTGGAGGTTTTCGGTCCGCGTCTGGCCGGCGCGAGAACGACGGGAAATCTGCAGGTCGATTTTTCCGGCGGATTCACCAACACCCTGGACGGGGTCAATTTCGGGCTGGTGCGGCTGCGCATCGCCAGCATGCGGATGGATTGGAAGGACACTTCGATCGTGGCCGGGCAAGACAACGCTTTCATCTCTCCGCTGTCGCCGACTTCGTTCGCGTCGCTTGGCCGTACCTGCTTTTGGTTATGCCGGCAACCTTTGGGGATGGATTCCACAAGTGCGAGTGGAGCATCGCTTTGAGCTGTCCGAAGGCCAATACATCACGCTGCAGGGCGGCATCATGGACAACGTGACCGGCGAGTTGCCCAACTCGACCTTCGAACGTCCCGCCCTGGCTGGCGAGAGTTCGGGACAGCCAGCCTATGCTGCGAGGGTCGCCTGGACTCGAAGCGTCTTCGGCATGCCTTTGACGCTGGGCGCAGCCGGTTACTACAGCCGCCAGAACTGGGTATTCAACAACCGCGTGGATGGCTGGGCGGGGATGACCGACTGGAGTATTCCGTTGTCCCGGCATCTCAGCCTGACCGGCGAATTCTATCGCGGACGCGCTATCGGCGGCCTGGGAGGCGGGGTTGGCCGCAGTGTGCTTTTCACCGGCCCCCCCAATCCATACGCCCAGTTGCAGCCTCTGAACTCGGTGGGAGGATGGTCGCAGCTCAAGTTCAAGGCTTCTAACAAACTTGAGTTCAATGGCGCCTTCGGAGTCGACAACCCCTTCGCCGGAGATGTACGAACATACCCGCTCAGCCCCAGTTATTTCCCCGCGGCGCTGCTGCAGAACCGCAGCGCCTTGCTGAATTTCATTTACCGGCCGCGCTCCGACCTGCTTTTCTCCGGAGAAATCCGTCACTTGAGAACATTTGACCTGGACGCGGGAAGTCCCACCGCGGAGCAGGTAAATCTGATGATGGGATTTCTGTTTTGAGCATGACAAGGATTGGTTCCACCTGCGGTTGGATCTATCTGGCACTGCTCGGGGTAAGCCTTGCGGGCGCGCAGGAAGTCACTGTGACTGCCCGCGTAGCCCCCGCGAGCGGCGATGAAGTGGCGAGAGAACGCGCTACAGACAACGTGGTGGTTTGGCTTACGCCGGCAGGGGGAGCCACCAAGCCCGTCGCATTCCGCCAGGCACAGCCGCCGCGCCTGGTGCAGAGGAACAAGAGCTTCGATCCGCACGTGCTGGTCGTGCCGGTGGGCGCGGTCGTTGCATTCCCCAACCACGATCCTTTCTTTCACAACGTTTTTTCGCTTTTCGAGGGCAGGCGCTTCGATCTTGGCCTGTATGAAGCCGGCAGCACGCGCGAAGTGCACTTCAACAAGCCGGGAGTTTCATATATCTTCTGCAACATCCATCCCGAGATGAGCGCGGTCGTAATTGCGCTGGATACGCCTTACTACGCGGTTTCTGATCAGCACGGCCAGATCGTGATCGCGAACGTCCCGGCCGGCAAATACACGCTCCGGGTCTGGTACGAATCGGCATTGCCGGAAACGCTGAAGATGATGACCCGGGAAGTCACAGTTTCGGAGAACACTTCTACGCTCGGTGTGCTCCGCCTCGCCCCCGCCAACCTGCCAGCCGGCCACAAGAATCTATACGGCCGGGATTATGATCCGCCAACCCCTGACAGCCCGGCTTACGATCCGCACTAAACGTTCCGGCGCCTTGCTTCGAATTCCGAGGGTGCTGCCTGTCGGATTAACAAGAAAATGACAATTGCGTGAACAACCGTTGACAACTGCGGACTCACGATCCCATAGCCTCGATTGAAACACGAACGGGTAGCCGCTGCTGACCCGTTCCAGGTTGGTCCCGGGATCTACTGTTTTGCAGCCAGTTCGCGATTTAACACAGCTATCTCTCTCACCCAAAAAACACTAGGGCCAGCGTTGTGGCTGGCCCATTTTTTTCGTCCCTGAAACTCAAAACTTCCACTTCAACGTTTTCTTTCCGCCACCACATCGTGCCCGTAATATTCGTAGGCCGACATTGGCTTTTCGCCGCCCTTCTTCCAAATACGCGCATCCTCTGGAAGTTTGCCCAGCGCACGCGCCATTTCCCGCACATGGATCGCGACCGAACCGCAACACGAGCCAATATAATTGATCCCCATATCGCGGGCCTGGACGGCGTAGTCTCCCATTTCCTTGCGGGTTAATTGCAGCGGATCAAGCGCCAGAGGAAATTCCGGCAAACTTGTGAAGTCTGGTTTGTCCTTGGGGGTCCGATAAGCCACCGGCTGGCAGGCGAGATAGCCGGAGACAGCGTTGCGCATTTGTTCCATCGCTCCCAGCATGTGAACCGGCGGACGCAGGCAGTTTACGCCGACGATGTCAGCGCCGGCATCCAGCAGGGCCTTGGCAGCTTCGGCGGCGGACTTGCCCTCAAGAGTCTCCTCTTTATTCTCGAAGCAGACGGTTACCATCACTGGCAGACCGGTCTTCCTGGCTCGCTCAACGCAGATCAGCGCTTCGCCCAGCCAGGAAAATGTTTCGCCAATAATGAAGTCCACGCCCTCTTCTACCTGCACCGCCAGTTGCTCGTCGAAGGTCTTGCGGACGCGGTCCGCAGCCGCCGGACTGCCGGGCTCATACATCCAGGTTAGGCTGAGATTGCCTGCCACGAGACATTTGTCGCCCGCGACCTCGCGCGCGATTCGAACCGCAGCGCGGTTGAGGTCTTCGAGCTGGTTCTCCAGACCGACCGTGGCGAGCTTGTCACGGCTGGCGTAAAACGTAAGCGCCTGCAGCACATCCGCGCCAGCTTCGCGGAACTCGATATGCAACTCTCGCAGAGCGTCGGGATAGACCAGAGCGACTTCGGGAGTAAACGGCCCCGCGCGTACCCAGCCCCGCTTTTCCAGCTCCAGCAAATAACCACCGTCGCCCAGGACTGGGCCGTCCTTGAGGCGATCGAGGATGCTTTTTTTCGGCCATATGTGCTCCTTAAGCGTTAGCAACAAATTCCAATGTCATCCTGAGCGAAGTGACTGCTTCGTTCTGCGAAGCAGTCATGCAGTCGAAGGACCCCTACCGTTCCAGTGCCCTATCCAAGTGTCGCGCCGGACACTGCGGAAAATCCACTTCCTGCTCCCATGCCACAGGGGCTGGGTAGGGGTCCTTCGGCTCCGTCTTTCCATTCGCGAGCGAATGGAAAGTCTCCGCTCAGGATGACAAATCGATAGCAACTCTAATCGTCCTTGTACTCGTACTCTGCTTTAATGGGGTGGCCCGCCGCGAAGCGGCCCGGGCAAAACGAACTGATGTCGACGGTCTTGCCCCGCCCGCCCAGCAATAGTTCCGACATTACCAGACCAACCGCCGGAGAAATTTTGAAACCCATTCCGGAAAATCCGGCGCAGACAAACAGTCCATCAACGCCGGGAAATTTTCCCAGCAGCGGGCGCGAGTCGGGCGTCATGTCATAGACTCCGGTGACTCCGCACATCACTTCCGCGTTCTGCAGTTTTGGAACGCGGCGGCAGGCGCGTTCGATGATTTCTTCCAGATCCTGTTCGGAGGCGCGCTGCGGAAAATTGTCTGGGTCGGCGTCACGCTTCCCGTAGAAATCGCCGATCAGAAATTTGTCGTGAGCATCGGAGCGAAAATAAGTCGCGGTCACCGAATCAATGCAGGCGCACCCACCGCCTTTCATGCCGGGGGCATTTTTCAGGATTGCCACCTGGTGATATTCGGTCTCGATCGGAACGTCAAGCCCCGCCTGCTGAAACAGTGGCCGGGTCCAGGGGCCCGTGGCCGCTACCACCACGGGAGCGGTAATATCGCCGCCGCCGGTGCTGATCCCCAGTACGCGGCCTGCTTCAATCCGCAACCAGGCTGGAGTCTTCGACAAATACTCGACCCCAAGGTCCCGGGCGCGAGCGAGGAAATCATTGGCCACGCCTGCGCCATCGCCGTAACCGGAATCAGGTTCGTAGGCCGCCAGTTCAACTTCATCGACTGTCCAGTCGGGTTCCAGTTCCTTGAGTTCGGCGCGATCGACAAGCTGCACGTTGACGCCGAGTTTGCGTTGCATCTCCACATTCTGCTTCAGCCGCTCGGTTTCACCGGGGTGAACAAGGCGCACAAAGCCGGTCTTGCGGAAATCTCCTTCTCCACCCACCACCTCCCGCCAGTGTTCGAACATGTGCAGGCTGACCAGCGCGAGCTGCACCTCAGGCGGGTAGCTGTAATGCATGCGGATCAGCGCGGAAGAACGCCCACTTCCACCCTGTCCTACGTGGCCCTTGTCGACGACCACGATCTTTCCCGCCCTCTGCGTGGCGAGATGGAAAGCAATGGCCGCGCCCATCACTCCGGCACCGAGAATCACAATGTCTGCCGTCTTGATACGAGAGTTGCCGTTATTCATGCGGCAGCTTCCTTCAATCGACCTTTTTTCCAGTCGCGCAAGACCTGGTGCGCGGCGTTGTGCCCCGGGGCTCCGGTTACACCGCCCCCGGGATGCGCGCCCGCGCCGCACAAATACAGGCCATCGAGAGGAGTGCGGTACTGCGACCATCCCGAAACCGGCCGCATGAAGAAGAGCTGTTCCAGGCGAAGATCGCCGTGAAAAATGTTGCCCTCGGTCAAGCCATAAGTGCGTTCCAGGTCGAGCGGCGTGAGTACATGGCGCGCCACAATCGCGTTCGGTACGTTGGGTGCGTACTCCGCAATTTTCTTGATCACCCGGTCGCCTAGCAGTTCGCGCTTTTCGTCCCAGTTGCCCTCGCGCAGATGATACGGGACGTACTGCACAAAGCAGGTCAGGATATGTTTGCCGGCGGGGGCGAGCGAAGCGTCTGCGTTGGATGAGACCACGCAATCCACCCACAGCTCTTCGGGAATGGCGCCGAACTTGGCAATATCGTAACAACGCTCGGCGAATGCAAGTGATGGAACCAGGGTGTAGAAGGTGCGCTCAAGAGGCGTGGCATCGGATGACGTTCCAGTAAACCGCGGCTCCTCATCGAGCACAAGGTTCACCTTGGCACAAGGGCCTTCCATCTTGATGCCACGAATGGCATGCAAGAATTCGTTCGGCAGCTCTGATGCCGGCACCATTTTCAGGAAGGTACGTTTGGGGTCCGCATTGGAGAGCACGATGCGGGCGCGAATCTCAGTGCCATCCTCCAGCACCACGCCCCGGGCCCGGCCGTTGCGGACATCAATTTGCGCAACTGACGCCGAGGTGCGGATTTCGACACCCAGTTTTCTTCCCGACGCTGCCAGAGCCTGCGTGATCGAGCCCATACCGCCCATCACGTGTCCAAAGAAGCCCTGAAGTTCGTGCTCGCCGCCGCTCAGCAGGTGAAAGAGCAGGCCGATAGCCGTGCCCGGCTGATACGGTCCGCCATGTTTGCCATACACGTTGTTGGCCAGGAACATGGTTTTCATCTTGTCGGACTCGTAGTTGTGGTCGAGAAATTCGCCCAGGCTCCCGGTCAGAAATGAAATCAGTTGTGAGACTTCATCACTGGAAATGCCGCGAAATTTTTTTCCAGCGCGAAACAGGTCAGTCCAGCCGCGCATGCTTCGCGTATCGATCTCCGGCGGCGGCTCCATAAAGAACGGTTGCAGATAGCGTGCCAGCTTTTTCAGCCGGTCGTCCACCTGGACAAAAGTCTGCGCATCCTTTACAGAAATCTTTTTGAATTCCGCTTTCGCCCGCTCACGGTCGGCCCACCAGGGGACGACGTGGCCATCGGGGAAGGGAACCTGGATGGCAGGATCGCAGGGAACCATACGCAGTCCGTAGTCGGCGAGCCGCAAGTCCGAAATCACCTCCGGACGTAACATGCTGGCGATGTAGGATGTGGTGGAGACGCGGCAACCGGGAGCGATCTCTTCGGTGACGCAGCAGCCGCCAACAATCTCGCGGCGCTCGAGAACCAGCACGGAGAGTCCCCCGCGTGCCAGATAGGCCGCCGCAGTCAAACCATTGTGGCCGCCGCCGATCACCACGGCGTCATATATTTTGGAAGACGAAGCCGGCACGCTCTTATGACCCGCGCTCACTATACTTGCCCCAGGGCCACCTACATTACCGCATCTCTGTAATAAATAGAATTGAAATTAGGTCGCTGTTTCTGTAGAGTCTTATGACTTGAGGTCAGATATGAGTGGAATTGGAAGCAGTCTCGTCTCTCCGCCGCGCTACCGCAGCATGCCGCCACGGCCCCGGTCTGAAGGCAAGCGAACCAGAATCATTGATGCCGCCATGCGCCATTTTGCCGAGCAAGGCTACCACGCCGCCCGAGTGGGAGACATCGCGTCCCAGCTCGGCATCGCCAAGGGATCGATCTTCCAACACTTCGGCAGCAAGGATGGATTGTTCTTCGAGGTCTACAAAAAGGCGGTGCGTTCGTTCCCGCGTTACCTTGACGCTCCGCCTGAGGTCCGAGAGAGCGGATTTTTCGAAGTGCTGCGCTACTGGCTGGTGCGTACCGAGCATTTGGTCCACGAAGACTGGATTCCGTACCGCGTATCGCTGCTGGGAAACTATGGCACCGACCTTACCTTGAAGCGCGAAATCAATCACTTTCTCATGGCAGAAGATCCGTACGGCACGGTCGCCTTTGTTCGCTACGGACTGCAGCGGGGAGAACTTCTCGGCGAACTGGATCAGGACATGATCGTCTCCATTCTCGATTGGACGATGGAGCGCTTCCAGGACGCACTGCTCACCGAAGAACTGGATCCGGGTCTGTTCCGCCGCCAGGGTGATCCACAGGAAAAGAAAGATGCGCGTATTGCCCAATTTCTCGACGTGCTGAAGCGCGCGATTGGGACATGAGAGACAAAGGCATGAAAGCAAAAATGTCGGTAGAGCAAATTCTTGATGGATACGACGATAAGGCCGCGTTGGCGGAGGCATCGACCATTCCAGCCCCCTGGTATGTCGATTCGAGGATCGCGGATCTCGAGGCTCAGACCGTATTCAGCAAGACCTGGCAAATGGTGGGACGCCTGGAGCAGGTGGAAAAGCCGGGCCAGTATGTGACCGCCAGGGTTGCAGGTGAACCGATTGTGGTGGTGCGCGGCAACGACGGAGTGCTGCGCGGTTTCTACAATGTGTGCCGTCATCATGCGGCAGAGGTCGTGAGCGAGCCCTGCGGACAGGCTTCCATCCTGCATTGTCCCTATCACGGCTGGAACTACGGTCTGGACGGATCGCTGAAGGGCATGCCGGAATTCGATGGCGTAAAAAACTTTGAGCGGCAGCAGAATGGACTGGTTCCCGTAAGAGCGGAAACGTGGGAGAAATTTGTTTTCGTAAATCTGGACCCGCAGGCTGCGCCGTTACAGGAGTTTCTCGGAGGATTGGTCAAGCGGATGGCGCCGCTCGGGGTCAGCAAGCTGCACTATTTCGACAGCCGGACCTACGACATCCACTGCAACTGGAAAGTGTTTGTCGATAATTATCTCGATGGCGGATATCACGTGCCACACCTGCACAAGGGGCTGAACTCGGTGCTCGATTACAAGGAGTACACAATCGAGAATGAAGACCGGTATTGCCTGCAGTCGAGTCCGATGGTGGCCGGGAAGGAAGATGCGGCTACCGCTTCCACGCGGCAGGGCGACCGCGCCTGGTACTTCTGGCAATATCCCAACCTGATGATCAATTGCTACGAAGGCTACATGGACACGAATCTGGTGCTGCCCGTTGACGTTGATCATTGCCGCGTCATCTTCGATTTTTATTTTGGAGACATCAGCGAGGCCCGCCGCCAATACAACGAGCAAAGCGTGGCCGTGGGCGCACGCGTCCAGGACGAAGACCTGGGGATCTGCGAGGCGGTACAGCGCGGCCTGAAGTCGCGTGCGTATGGCGCGGGCAGGCTCTCGGTCCGGCGCGAAGCGGGCGAGCATCTTTTTCATCGCCTGCTGGCGGCGGATTTGAAGAGTGGCGTGGGAACGTCAGCGGCAGCGGCTGATTGAAGCAGTAACGACAAATCTGAAATCTACAATCTGAAATCCGCAATATTAATTTTCTGTCGCAAAACAGATCATCGGGCTGAGGTGACATTGTGAAAAGGACTCTCGCATTATTGCTGGGGTTGTGGCTGTCGTGCGCCGCGGCAGCTGTCTCACAGGTGACGGCGATCAAGGCCGGCCACCTGGTCGATCCACACGCTGGAACGGTACTCAACGATCAAGTCATTCTCGTCCGGGACAATAAGATCGAGGCAGTAGGTAAGGGTCTTCCTATTCCGGCCGATGCCAAGGTCATCGATCTATCTCAGATGACGGTGTTGCCCGGGCTGATCGATTGTCATACCCACCTGGCAGACGGCCCGACCGATGATGGCGATCCCATGTCGCAAATGAAGAAGACGGCGGCGCAGGTCGCCTTCGAGTCCGTGCCCAACGCGCGCACATTTCTGCGTGAGGGCTTCACCACGGTGCGGGACGTCGGAGTTTACCGGGCCTTGAACGACGTTGCCATGCGGGATGCAATCGCTCACGGCTTCATCGAAGGCCCGCGCATGTATGTGGCCGGAGCTTACATGACCATCACCGGCGGCGCCGGCGCCATGACCGGATTCGCGCCCGACATCACGCTGCCCTGGAATTTGCGCTACGGCGAGGCCAACAGTCCGTGGGAAGTGCGGCAGAAGGTACGCCTGTTGGTGCACGACGGCGCAGACCACATCAAGGTGCTTGCCAGCGGGGCCGTGTTGACGCATGGCAGCAATCCGAAATCGCAGGAGTTCACCCTGGAAGAGCTGCAGGCCGCAGTGGATGAAGCTGCACACTTCGGTTTGCGGGTGGAGGCGCATGCGCATTCTCCGGAGGGAATCAAGAATGCGATCCGAGCGGGTGTGGCGTCGGTCGAGCACGCGACCATGATTGACGACGAGGGCATCGCCCTGGCCAAGCAGCACGGCACGTACCTCGATATGGATATCTACGACGAAGAGTGCATTCAGGAGGCGGGAAGAGCGGGGAAGATTCCCAAGGATTTTCTGCAGCATGATGCGGAACTGGGAGAGCTCCACCGGCAGAACTTCCGCAAAGCGGTGAAGGCCGGAGTGAAGCTGTCCTTTGGCACCGATGCCGGCGTCTGTCCTTATGACCGCAGCGTGAGGCAATTTGCTTTCATGGTGCGGTATGGGATGACTCCGATGCAGGCCATACAGTCGGCCACCACCAGCGCCGCCGATCTGCTGGGACACTCTGACGTTGTTGGCGACATCAAGCCGGGCAGGTATGCCGACGTGATCGCGGTCGCAGGCGATCCGTTGCAGGACGTCAGCGTGCTGGAGCATGTGCAGTTTGTGATGAAGGATGGGAAGGTGTACAAGCAATAATTCTTTTGTCATCCTGAGCGGAGTGAAACGTTTCGCTTGGCGAAACGTTCTCGCGGAGTCGAAGGACCTCTATAAGCTTATCTCGGTGGCCAGGTAGGGGTCCCTCGGCTTGCTCTCGCCGCGCAAGCGCGGCTCGAGACGACGCTCGGGATGACAGGTTTTAGTTTACTGATGGTCTCGGGGAACGGTCTCTTCCCAGATTTTTTGTTTCACCGTCTGGCCGTCTTTCAATAGTTCCCGCGTGTACTTGTAGTAAAAGTTCTTTTGATCGGTGGTTACGGACAAGTGACCGCGCCATCTGAGCTCGCGGCCCTGCAATGCGCCGCCTTGCAATACAAAGACGCTTTCCGCCTCGCCGCGGACGGCGCTGACGTCGGGATGCGCGTCGTCGACATCGTAGGTCAAGTTTTCGTAGTCGGTTTCCTTTCCCCAAGGATAGATATTCTCCGCTTTGCCCTTCCAGTGAACCGTGGCCTTGTGGTTGGCCTCGTCGCGTTCGAGCGTCCACTCACCCGGCCAGGGAAATCCGATGCTCTTGATGTCATTGCGCTCCTCGGAGGCTTGGGGCGGCTCGAATGCCGGAGCAGGGGCGCCCTTCAGGGGAACGACCGGCAGCGTCAGGCGCGAACCGTCACTTCCGCCGAGTTCGAGCGACGTGGTCATGGAATACGGAGTGGGCAGGACCATCGGCCACAGCGCGTTCGAAATAGCCAGGCGAATGCGGTGGCCTTTGGGGAAAACCCAGGAGGTCAGGTGCATCACAATGTCGAGCGGATAAACCTTGCCCGGCTCGAGCGGGCGCGGATCAGTCATGGATTCACGATGCGCACCGTTCATTCCTGCGCCCGTGATCTGGGTGACGGTCCCGTCGGGAGCCACATCCGAGATTCTCGCGAACCAGTCGGCCAGCGGTGCCGTGGCCGAGACTTGCAGCAGCGCTCGCGGCCTTCCCAGGATCGCGACCTCTTCGGCCAGCGGCGCCGAATCATAGACCAGGCTGAATGCGTCCAGCGGACGGGGATCGCTCAGCAACTCGCCCCACCAGAATCCGCCTTCCACGCCGACCGAGGGAATGTACTTGAGCTGGTGGACGTCATGCTTCGACGCCGTCATTTCCAGAGTGTGGTTTGGTTGAGGAAAGAAAAATGTTTCGCGCGCGTCGCGGGGCGGCCAGCTATCTTCGCGCCGCCATTCTCCGGGAACGTTCTCAAGATTCGGATCCGGCGGATGCCAATGCTGCATGTAGACGACCAGCTTTGGATCCTGCAACACCCCAGTGTCCCGTCCCTTCAGCCAGTAGTCCCACCAGCGGACCGCCTGATCGCGCCACTCGATTTGTGGGCCGGGGACGGCATCGTGCGGAAAGGTATGGTTCCAGGGGCCGATGATCGCCTTCAACGGCGCTTTGGTTTGCTCGAGCATGTCGGTGACGCTGTCGCGATAGCCGTCGAGCAGGCCGCCGATGAGAAAACAGGGGATTCCTATTTCGCTGTAGGGACGAACGCGTTCCCGCCAGAAGGGGCCGTCGTGCTGGTGTTTGAGGTAAAGAAGCGACCAGGGTGGAGCGTCGAATCGTGGCCCCAGAATTTTTTCGTCGAGCGTGTAATCGGGAGCGCCGGTCATGCCCGGAGCCATGTCCATGTTCAGTTCGAATTCGTCGACGTGCGCCATACCGTCGATGTAGTGCACATCGTCGTGGAAGAGTTCGGCGGTCGCATCCACGGCGATGATCGCTTTGAGGCCCGGGGCGTGGCGCATGGCCATCTGTAATGAGTTGAAGCCACTCCAGGAAATGCCCATCATGCCCACGTTGCGGCTGGACCAGGGTTGGTGCGCAAGCCAGGAAATGATCTGCAAGCCGTCGAGTTGTTCCTGTTCCGAATATTCGCGTTCGGTAGGAGTGCCTTCGCTGTTGCCAAATCCGCGGATATCGACACGGGCGCACACGTACCCGCGCCGGACGAAATAGGCATACAGCGAGTAGTCGCGCGCGGCGGTCGCATCGTCTTTTCGGTAGGGGTCATACTCGAGCACAGCGGGAAATTTCTCACCCGCTTTGCCGCCATCCGGCATATACAGCTTAACTGCCAGGCGCACGCCGTCCTTCATCGGAATCCAGGTGTCTTCCATGCGTATGTTGTAGGTGGGTGGTGACGGACGCTCGACCGCAAGGCCAGGAATCGCACTGGCGTACATCAGCGCGAGATGACCAGCAAGAAACAACGAGCAAGCCAGAAGTCGAGCCTTCCTGATTCGGGCGCTCATGATTCATACCAGCGGAACCCGTGGCGCTGTTCCTGCTCCAACTGCTTCATCAGAGTGAGAGTCCGGGAGCGGTGATAGTTGGCGCACGTCACAACGATCACGTTGAACAGGGCCATGGGAGCCACATACGAATCTCCAAACGAAGGGGTTTCAACGGAAGTGAAAAAGGACTCGTGGGCGAATTGACCGATGGGAGAAACCAGCGTGTTGGTAATTCCCACGCAATGCGCGCCATTGGCCCGGGCCTGGCGTAGGCCTTCCACCGTTTGCCGCAGGCCGCGACCGTAGCTGACTGCGATCACGAGATCCTTTTTGCCCAGCGGTCGAACCTTGTGTACAACTTCGGCGGGCGAAGTGGCGCTGGTGACAGGTAGTCCGAGAATGATGAGCAGGTGTTCCAGAAATTTTACCAGGTTGGCCGCCAGATCGCCGCCCAGCAGCACCACGCGCCGGGCGGAATAGAGACGTCGGACCAGAGCCGCTATCCGTTGCGCATCCAGGCTGTGGACGAGGTGGTTCATGTTCTTGAGGTCCTGATCGAGCGAGGCGCGCGCCTGGGTGGATATGGCGGATTTTCCGGTCGGGCCAGTCTGCATGCTATCCAGCGAGGTGGCGTGCGCGATGGAGAGCTCGTGCACGTAATGCTGAAACTCGCGGTAGGAGGCAAATTGCATGCCGCGCACGATCCGGATCATGGTGGCGGGATCGGTACGCAATCGCTGCGCCAGCGCGCGCACGCTCATCAGAACAAACTCGCGCGGCCGTTCAAAGGTGGGACGAATGATTTCCTGTCGTTTGGGGCTCAAAAGGCCGATACGAGCCGAGGGGCTCAGGACCGGAACTGCACGTTTGGCTCTCCGCGGCGTTCTCATCGGGCACAAAAGCATGTTGGAAAGCAGCGTTCTTGTCAACACGGGCGACCCGCGTAGGGGCAGGTGTCCCACCTGCCCGGCGGAGCGAAGCTCCGCAGTCTTCAGGCGAGGGTGACGACGGTTTCAAGCAGTTGTTTCGTTGCCATCTCCTGGCGCAAATAACTGGCGAGCAAAGCTCGCCTGCCCAGACGAGGACGTCTGGGTCTACGCAGGCCGTGGTGGGCGCCGACATGGCGGACGCCATGTTTCTGTTTCGCTGTTCTGCGGGATGGGTATAATGCTCGCGCAGCAATAGAACTTATCCTGGAAACGGAAACGCATCTGCAAAGGGGGCAGGCATGGATCAGAAGATCACGGGTCAGAAGATCGTGGATCAGAAATCTACGGACACGAACCCCGCACCCGACTCGCGAAGCCGAAGAGATTTTCTGACCACGACAGGTCTACTGGCCGCGGCCGCTGCGGCGCCGCGAACCGCCGCTGCGCTGGCCCACAATCTCCCTGCGCAGTCAGGAGAAAAAACCATGTCGCCTGGCACCATGCGCAAGATTCCGATCGGCGTATTCGACCCGGCGTTTCCCAAACTGTCCACAGACGAGATGATCGACAAGTTGGCCGGCTGGGGGGTGGAAGCAGTCGAGATCGGAACCGGCGGCTACCCCAGTTCGCCCCATTGTCCGGTAAAGGACTTGCTCGAGGATGAGGGCAAGGCGCGCGCCTGGAAGAAGAAATTTGAGGATCGCGGAATTCAGGTGGCGACTCTGAGTTGCCACGGGAACCCCGTGTCTCCCGATCCGAACATTGCCGGGCGCGATGCCGAAACCTTCAAACGCACGGTGCTGCTGGCCGAGCGTTTGGGAGTGAGTGTGATCGTGGGCTTCTCCGGTTGTCCCGGCGGCAGTCCCACTGACACCATGCCGAACTGGGTGACCTACCGGTGGCCGCCCGAGTACGGCAAGATGCTCGACTGGCAATGGAAGGAGAAAGTAATTCCGTACTGGAAGGAAGCGGCCAAGTTCGCCCGCGAGCACGGCATCCACAAGATCGCACTGGAGATGCATCCGAATTTCGTCGTCTACAATCCGATGACGCTGCTGCGTCTCCGCGATGCCGTGGGAGAAGAGATTGGAGCCAACTGCGATCTCAGCCATCTTTTCTGGCAGCAGTGCGACGCGGTGGAAGTGATCCGGATGCTGGGCAAGCAGAATGCGATTTTCCATGCGCATATGAAGGACACCACGTTCTACAAGGACAATGTGGACCGATACGGCGTCCTGAACTTCGCTTCTGAGAAGAGCGAACTTTCCCAGGCATCTGAAACCTTCCGCGCCGTGGGCTATGGTCACAGTGCGGGGACGTGGAAGGAAATTATCCGTGCGTACATGGAGGTTGGCTATCAGGGAATTTTGAGCGTCGAGAACGAAGACCCGATTCTGTCGGGTGAAGTCGGAGTGGAACGCGCACTGTATGTGTTGAAAAACGTGCGAAGCGAGTTACTGGCGACGGCGTAAGGGAAAAGCTTTCAGCTGTCAGCCTTCAGCTATCAGCAATCAGCATTCAGCCAAACCCTGATTGCTGAATGCTGATTGCTGATCGCTAAAAAGGGGTGACGGAATGGATCGACGCAACTTTGCTCGCACGATTGCTGGCGCCGCTCTCGGCGCTGCTGCTCTGCCCTCCCTTCCCGCGCTTGCTGCCGGGACTAACGACGTGCCCTTCAGGCTCTCCGTCATGCTGTGGACGGTCTATAAGGACTTGCCGTTCGAACAGCGGCTCGAGAAAGTTGCAGAGTCGGGCTATCACGCGGTTGAACTGGTGAGAGAATTCAAGGATTGGTCCGACGACGACTTTCGCAAAGTCAACGCTAAGAGGCGGTCTTTAGGCATCACTTTCGATTCGACCGCTGGCGTCTGGAAAGGAATTGCTGATCCAGCCGGGCGCGACGCGTTTCTGACCGACCTCAAGAATTTCTTTCCCGTCGCCGCCAAGCTTGAGTGTCCCACTATTATCGTTCTCTCCGGAAACCGGGTGGAAGGGGTTTCGCATGAAGCCCATCACAACGCGTGCATCGAGGCTCTGAAACCGGCTGCCGATATGGCTGCCAAAGAAAATGTCACGCTGCTGCTGGAAAATATCGACCAGGAAGAGAATCCCAAGTATTTCCTGACCTCGGTGGCTGAGGGATTCGAAATCACCCGCAAGGTGGACAATCCTCACGTGAAGTTTCTCTACGACTTTTACCATGAACAAATCTCGGAAGGTAACCTGATTGCGAAGCTGGAGAAAAATATCGATCAGGTCGGGTTGGTGCACATCGCCGATGTCCCGGGCCGCCACCAGCCGGGCACGGGCGAGATCAACTACGCCAATATCTTTCGCAAGCTGGCCGAGCTCAAATATGATCGCTATGCAGCCATGGAGTTTATGCCCTCGGGCGACCCCGTAGCCACGCTACGTGCTGCGCGCGAGCAAGTAACCCAGGCGGTGACCGCGGGTTAATTTGACCTTGGTTTCCGCTCCGGCGTAAGCTGCCCAAGCCGACCCTTTTTCGGGAGAATGAATGCATAGACGTCAGGCTCTAAGGCTCCTTGCCTCGGCTGCGACCCTACCCCTGTTATCGCGCGAGGCGTTTTCCTTATTTCAGGCGGTGCACGAACAGATACCTGAACAGCCCGTACTCAAGACTCTCAACCCTCAGCAGAACGCCACTGTCACGACCATTGCCGAACTCATCATTCCTCAGACCGACACTCCCGGCGCCAAGGCTGCGCGAGTCAACGAGTTCATCGATCTGATCCTTACCGAGTGGTATGACGAGGAAGAAAAATCAACGTTTATGACTGGTCTGGCCGATGTCGATTCCCGCACACGGGACTTGTACGGCAAAGACTTTGTTGACTGCGTTGAGAAGCAGCAGGCTGAGATTCTTCAGGCCCTGGATGACGAGGTAGCGGCCCGCGAGGAGAACGCGAGACGGAGGCGCACGCACCCTCCGCAGAGGAATTTCTTTTTCATGATGAAACAGCTCACCCTGGTGGGTTATTACACGTCCCAGGTAGGGTTTGAGCAGGAACTGCACGGCGAGATAATTCCTGCGCGGCACGCCGCTTGCGTCCCTCTGGAAGCGGAGGCTGCGAAATAGGCCATGGCAAAGCAGACTGTCAAGAGTTATGACGCAATCGTAGTGGGCTCCGGGATAACGGGCGGCTGGGCGGCCAAGGAGTTGGGCGAGAAGGGATTGCAGACGATCGTCCTCGAAGCGGGCAGACCGATCGATCCGGATACGGACTATGCCGAGCACGTGCCTGAATGGGAGATGAAATACCGGGGCATGGGCGACCGCAGGCGGACGGCCGAAGAACAGCATGTTCAGGAAACCACCGGGGGGATGGACGAGTGGAACAGCAAATTTTTCGTCAATGACAAACAGAACCCCTACACCACGGAACCGGGCAAGCCATTTTTGTGGATTCGCGGGCGCCAGGTGGGGGGCCGTTCCATCATCTGGGGACGGCAATCCTACCGCTGGAGCGATCTTGATTTTGAGGCGAATCTGCGCGACGGCATCGCCGTGGATTGGCCGATTCGTTATCTGGACATCGCTCCCTGGTACGACCATGTAGAAGACTTCATCGGCGTCTCCGGCCAGAATGAAGGACTATCGCAGCTTCCTGATGGCAGGTTTTTGCCACCCATGGAACTGAACTGCGCCGAAGTAGTGGTCAAGGATGCGATCGCGAAATATTTTCCCGGCGAGCGCATGATGACCATCGGTCGAACCGCGATTTTGACCCAGCGCCACAACGGCCGCGCGCCCTGTCACTATTGTGGGCCGTGCGCCCGCGGTTGCATAACGCGGTCTTATTTCAGCAGTCTGAACTCTACGTTGCCGGCAGCCCTGATTACCGGCAAGGTGACGGTACGTCCGCACAGCGTGGTGCACAGCCTGATGTTTGATGCCAAGACCAGGAAAGTCACTGGAGTGCGCATCATCGACGGACAAACGAAAGAGGCGATCGAGTTTCGCGGACGGATTGTGTTCCTTTGTGCCTCGGCCATGGAGTCAGCCCGCATTCTGCTTAACTCCTCCACTCCGGAATTTCCCGATGGCCTGGCAAATTCCAGTGGAGAACTGGGGCACAACCTGATGGACCATTGCATGGGCGGCGGCGCCATTGGCCGCATTCCGGGGAACGAAGACCACATCTCATTGGGAAACCGTCCTAATGGAATTTACGTTCCACGCTTCCGCAATGTGAAAGAGAAACATCCGCTATTCTTGCGGGGATACGGTTTTCAAGGCAGCGCCAGCCGCCCCAAGTGGGAGCGCGGAGTGGAGATGCGCGGGTTCGGCGCGAACTTCAAGCACGCGCTTAGCCGTCCTGGACCATGGAGTATGAGCTTTTACGGTTTTGGCGAATGCCTTCCCAATCACGACAACTTTATCGCGATCGACAAGGAAATAGCGGATGCATGGGGTATCCCCGTGCTCAGGGTAAGTTGCATGTGGCGGGAAAATGAGCGGGCCCTGTTGAAGGATATGTCGATTACTGCGTCGGAGATGCTTTCCGCAGCCGGCGCGAAAGACATCGAACCCACTCTCGAAGATAATGCTCCCGGTCTCACCATTCACGAAATGGGCACCGCACGCATGGGGCGCGATCCAAAAACTTCTGTGCTCAACGCCCACAATCAGGCGCACGATGCCAAAAATCTTTTTGTCACCGACGGGGCGTGCATGACGTCGTCGTCTTGCGTCAACCCGTCTCTTACCTACATGGCCCTGACCGCGCGGGCCTGCGATTACGCTGTGGATCAGATGAAGCGAGGAGAACTCTAATCATGAACCGACGAACTTTTCTGGGTACCATGACCGCCGCCACGGTATTTGCTCGCCAGTTTTCCTGGGCGGCCGAGACTCACAAGATAGAAAAGGTTGGCGTGCAGCTTTATACCGTCCGCAGCGTGATGCAGCAGGATTTCGAGGGCAAGCTGGCCAAGATCTCCGAGATCGGCTACCGCGAAGTCGAGTTTGCCGGATACGACGGCCATACTCCGCAGGAAGTGAAGGCTATGCTCGATCGGCACGGTCTTACCGGTCCATCTGCGCATATACCGTATAAGAGTCTGGGCGCCGAGTTTCCCAGCGTGCTCGATGCCGCGCACGTCGTCGGTCACCAATATCTCGTCAATCCGTATATTGACGACGATGTTCGCAAGGGGCCCGACGGCTGGAAGCGCGCAGCAGAAACCTTCAATCGTGCCGGAGAGGCAAGCCAGAAAGCGGGAATCCAGTTCGCCTATCACAATCACTGGTTCGAATTCGCGCCGGTGAACGGCAAACTTCCCTACGATATTCTTTTGGAAGAGACCGATCCCAAGCTGGTGAAAATGGAAATGGACCTGTGCTGGATTGAAGTGGGCGGCCAGGATCCCCTCAAGTATTTCAAGAAATATCCCGGCCGCTTCCCGCTGGTCCACGTAAAAGATCTGACCAAGATTCCTAAGGTCGACGCTTCGGGGGGACAGAATTTCGGCGACTCCCTGCCTGAAATGACCGAAGTGGGCAGCGGGATTATCGATTGGAAGAAAATCTTCGCGCAGTCAGATGAAGCCGGGATCAAGCATTATTTCGTGGAGCACGACCATCCCAAGGATCCATTTGAAAGCATCAAGACCAGCTATGAGTATTTGTCGAAGGTGCAGTTCTAACGAAGCCCATGGCGATTGTCGCGCAGGGAAGGGCTTTTAGCTCCGGGAGAAAGTAATGCCTCAAGTGGTTCGGTCACCTAAGGTCTACGACGTATGCATTATTGGCTCAGGAGCTGCTGGCGGGACCGCCGCGAAAGTGCTGGCCGAGGGCGGACTGAGTGTGGTCATGCTGGAAGCGGGCCCGGCTCTGAATCCGGAGAAAGACTTCAAAGAACACGTCTGGCCTTATCAGGTCCCACATCGTGGCGCCGGCATTGGCGGCAAACTCAAGCATGAGGTAGGTGACGAATTCATGGCGCCCAATGGCGCCTGGGAAATCGACGGCGAACCCTACACAGCGGCTCCGGGATCGCGATTCCGCTGGTTCCGGTCACGTATCGTAGGCGGCCGCACCAACCACTGGGGACGCATCGCGCTGCGCTTTGCGCCGGTGGATTTCAGGTCGCGCTCCACTGACGGCATGGGCGACGACTGGCCCATCACCTACGAAGAGATCGCGCCTTATTACGACAAAGTCGAGTCCTACATTGGAGTCTTCGGAACCAAAGAAAATATTTCCAGTGCGCCCGACGGAGTTTTTCTGCCGCCTCCGGCGCCACGCTGCACCGAAACCATCGTCAAGAAGGCCTGCGACAAATTAAACATTGTCTGCATCCCTTCGCGGATGGCAATGTTGACCAAGCCGCTGAACGGGCGTGCCGCGTGCCATTACTGCGGGCAGTGCGGACGTGGTTGCCTCACGGCTTCCAACTTCAGCTCCAGCCAGGTGATGATTCCGCCGGCACAAGCCACCGGGCGCTTCACTCTGATCACGGGCGCCATGGCCCGCGAGATCGTCGTTGGAAAAGACGGCAAGGCCGAAGCGGTGGCTTACATCGACAAAGCCACGCGCTCCGAGCAACGCGTGCATGCCAGGACCTTCATGGTCGCAGCCAGTGCCTGCGAATCGGCCCGCCTGCTGCTCAATTCGCGCTCCACTCTGTTTCCCGACGGCCTGGCCAACTCTTCCGGCGTCGTGGGCCGTTACCTGACTGACTCGGTCGGCAGCGATGCTGGCGGATACTTTCCGCAACTGGAGAGAATGCCGCCACACAATCACGATGGCATAGGCGGCATGCATATGTACATGCCGTGGTGGAAATTCGATCGCAAGAACGATTTTCTCCGCGGATACCATATTGAGTTTGGCGGCGGTCGTAGCATGCCAGGCGTGGGCGAATTTGATGGAATTTGCGAGAGGCATGAAGGCTACGGTGCCTCGCTCAAGCAGCGATGCCGAACTATGTACGGCACCCACATCGGTTTTGCCGGCCGCGGCGAGATGATCCCTAACGAAAAAAGCTATTGCGATCTCGATCCCGACACTGTCGACCAGTGGGGCATTCCGGTGCTGCGCTTCCACTGGCACTGGAGCGACAACGAAATCAAAATGGCGAAGGACATGCAGGAGACGTTTCGTTCGATCGTGGAGACTGCAGGCGGAACCTTCGTAAGTAAGGCGAAACCGGACGGCCCCCGGCCTTATGGGATCGCGGATGGCGGCGTCATTATCCACGAACTTGGCACCGCGCGCATGGGAAGCAATCCGAAGACTTCCGCATTGAACAAATACTGCCAGGCGCACGATGTAAAAAACGTCTTCGTCACGGATGCCGCGGCGTTTGTCACCAACCCGGACAAAAATCCCACGCTCACCATCATGGCACTGTCATGGCGAGCGTCAGAGTACCTGCTCGATCAGGCCAAGCAGGGAAGTCTGTAGAAAGGAAACATGGCAACCAAGTCCATATCGCGCCGCAATATTCTGAAGTCGCTAACCATGGGAGCGATGGCGACTTCGGTGCTGCGCGTGATCCCGCTCGAGGCAGCCGAATACGCGCACCAAATGGTGGCTGCAGAGAAAGCCGCCACCCCGGCCGGCACTTACACCCCAAAATTCTTTCCGCCCCGGCAATACAAAACGCTCCAGACCCTGTGCCAAACCATTATTCCCGCCGACGCGGATGCCGGCGGCGCGATGGAGGCGGGCGCGCCCGAATTTATCGATCTGCTCACCAGCGAAAATCCGAAATATCAGTTGAAGCTCGGGGGCGGCCTGATGTGGCTCGACGCCACTTGCAGCGATCGATATGACAAGACTTATCTCGACTGCACTTCGGAACAGCAGAAAGAAATACTCGATCTCATTGCCTACGGCAAAAATGCTGAAAAAGATCCACGCCTGAGCCAGGGCGTGGAGTTTTTTGCCCTTCTGCGCGAGATGACCGCTGACGGCTTTTTCACCAGCCAGATTGGGATCAAGTACCTGGGCTATATTGGAAACACTTATCTGCTCAGCTTCAACGGCTGCCCGCCCGTGCCTGAAGCGTAGTTGTCCGCAGCGAACATTTGTCATCCTGAGCGGAGTGGCTGCTTCGCGAAGCGAAGCAGCTATGTAGTCGAAGGACCTCTATCACCACATCGAGGCCGGCTGGCACGCGGTTTGCCGCCTTGGCAGGGAAATTCGCTGACGCTTTATCGTAGGTAGAGGTCCTTCGACTCCGTCTGTCCATTCGCAAGCGAATGGACAGCGCTGCGCTCAGGATGACAGAAGCTATCCCATCCCGAACGGGTCCTCCAGTGACACGCTCTGCGGCGTGAACAGCTCCGCTCCATTTTCTGTAATGTGCATGTCGTCTTCCAGGCGCACGCCAAATTCACCGGCGATGTATATCCCTGGCTCATCGCTGAATGTCATGCTGCCCGCCAGCAGCGTAGTGTTGCCTCGTACAAGATACGGCCACTCGTGGCCATCCATTCCGATTCCGTGACCAACCCTGTGGGTGAAGAATTTGTAGTCCGGGCCATATCCCGCGTCGGTAATCACCTTGCGTGCGGCCGCATCGACGGCCTGGCATTCCACGCCAGGACGCGCCGTCTTCAGCGCAGTGGCCTGCGCACGATGCACAATGTCGAACACGCTTTTCATCTTGTCCGAAGGTTTGCCGAAAACAAAAGTACGGCTGATATCGGACTGATATCCTTCGACTGGCCCCCCACCGTCGATCAACACCAGCGTACCTTCGCGTATCACTTGTGGAACGATCGAGCCATGAGGGAATGAGGAATTCTCGCCGATGTCGATGTCCACCTCGCCGGGGAAACCCAGTTTCTCATTCGCTGCCGTGATCAGTCTCTCCACTTGCGGCCGGGTCATGCCTTCCTGCAGCGCGTGGTACGCCGCCTGATATGCAGTGATCGTGACCTTGTTGGCCAGACTCATCAACTCAAGTTCGTGTTCGCCCTTGACCATGCGGCAACCCGCAGTCACCGCGGTGCCGCTCATGACTTTAAGTTGAGGCGCGGCCTTCGCGATTTCGCTGCTGAACACGAAGCGCACAGTCTCTTCCATGCCCAAATTCCCGGAGGACATGCCCAGGTCTTTCAACCCCTCCGCCAAGAGCTGGTAAGGATTCTGGTCCTCCTGCCAGGTACGCACGTCAGTGCTCTTGCCTTCGGGAGAATTTGCCAGTAATTCGCGTGCCCGTCCTTCCTCGAATGCCGGACACACGCAGAGGGCGCGGCCTGTAGCGGGTAGCACTATGGCGAACAGGCGCTCTCCTCCCCACCAATCCACTCCCATGAAGTATCGCAGTGACGTTCCTTCCATCAGGAGCAGGCCGTCAAGATGATTCGCTCTCATGAGTTGCTTTGCTTTTTCCTGGCGCGCGGTGCGTTCCTCGACCGTGATGGGCTTGGCTTGGTCTTTCATAGATTTCAAATTCGCGATTGAGGGTGGAAGGGGTGCGCACGCGTCTTCAGGGCTGGGCGAAGGTGGAAATGCGGCGAAGCTCGCGCCGGTGGCGAGCGTGCCGGCCTGCAGAAAACGGCGTCTTGAAAACATTGATCCTCCGGGCGACATGGGAATGGTCATTATAGGGGGTCTTCATAGGGGTCCCCAGATTTGGGACTCGAATTTCCAATTGGCAGATGGCGTTGAAAAATTGAGAATGAAGCCATCGTGGACACGGGGTTTCAGTGTGCTGGCTGCGGCGAATGGAACCAGACGGCGGTGGACGAGTCCGCCGGCCGCTCCCAGTCTTACGTGGAGGATTGTCAGGTGTGTTGCAAACCGAATATCCTGCGCATCCACTTCGACCCGCTGGAGCAGGAATTTGTGATTACGGCGCAGTTGGAATAGGTATAGTAGCTCCGAAAGCTAACGCCAACTTCGAGGAACGAGACTTCGACGAACCAGAATTCGACAAACAAGACTTTGAGGAACAAGGATGAACTCGATGGCCACAGGTTACAGCGCGCCCGGACGAATGGTTGCCCACAACATGGTGACCACGCAATTCGAACTTGACGGATTTCGGGTAACTCGCACTCTGGGAGTGGTGCGCGGCATCGTCGTACGTTCGCGCTCAATTTTCGGAACCATTGGCGCCAGCCTGCAAACCATTCTCGGCGGCAACATTACTCTGCTGACCAATCTTTGCGAGAAAACCCGCGCTGAGGCCTTCGATCTGATGCTGCAGCACGCGGCTGAACTGGGCGGGAATGCCGTGGTGGGTGCCCGCTACGACGCTACCGAAGTGATGCAGGGCGTCACCGAAGTCCTGGCATATGGCACCGCGGTAGTAGTCGAGCCCAGCCGATAGTTTTGAGCGGACTTTGTGAGGATGGATCTCGTTCTACCAGCGGCCATGTAGGGACGGGCGTCCTCACCCGTCCGGGCTGAGCGCAGCTCAGCAGCTTGTCATTTAGAATCTAGGTCCACGTACGAACTCAGCTTGAGAAAGCCAAGGCCTGCCGAGCCTTGCTCGGCCCGGACGGGTCGGAGACTCGTCCCTACATGGCCGCTGCTTTTTTCAACAGCTTCTCGAGCGTCGTTTGCCGATAGGCAAACGTTCGCTTTAACTGGCGTCTGACGAAGAATTTTTGCGCCAGCGCGCCGAGCCAGCCGAACCCCACGTCGTACTCGATCACATCGCGCACCACGGTACCGTTCCCCCCATTCTGTGTTGCCGCCCGAAGTTCGTGGCGATGGTGGAAACTTTTGAACGGCCCTTTCTTTTGCACGTCGGCGAAGTGGTGATTCCACTCGAACTCGGTGATCACTGCGATCCAACAAGCTCGGAAGGGAAGAAACGGAGCCACCCGGAACGAGGTAGCGATTTCGGAGCCGATACCGGCTAAAGCATCACGATCCGCGATGCTCGCCGAAATGCCTGGAGGCGGAACGAGTCTCAACTCGAGCAACTCAGTTCGAGTCTCCGGAGGCATGATCCGAGGCAGGTTGCGGGGATTGGCAAAAAACAGAAAAACCTGTTCCAGGGAAACTGGCACCCACTGCTCGAATTGAACCTGATGCGTCATCGATCCCGGTTCAACCTTATGGCAAGGCCGGCTGGGTGTAATCTGTTAGGGCGGTGTCTGGAAGGCTTCAGAGATTGAGCCCCGGCCAAAATCCGGGGCTTTTTTGCGTTCAAGGGTCACTCGCAGAGTGTTTTCCACAGGATTTGCACTGTCGGGCAGATCTTCAAGCCCTGACGTCAATCGGGTAATCGCCGAAGAACCAAGTCTCTAAACCCCACTTATTGTGGTCATCTAGTCAGTAATCCACAAGATCTCGCGCTTTCCAAAAACGCGATTACCTCCGCCTAGTGACCTATAACTTTCTCATTGACAACAAATGCTTTAGGCGTAGGATGTGGACAAATGTGGTACAAAGTGGTCGAGACGGTAGTGGTCGTGGGCAGTTAGTAAGACTTTGAGAGGTGCCAGTGGATTTTGCAGCTGACCCCCTGAGAAACAGCCCGAACGGACCTGAAATAACCGGCATTTTGACCGCTTTTACCTCCCTCGCTGTGGCAGCACAAGTAAACAACAGATATTCAGCCCTAAGGGCCAGAGCTTATGTTTCGCGGCAATCACCCAACCCGTGTGGACGAAAAAGGACGGCTCAAAGTCCCCGCGGAGTTCAAACGGGTGATCGACGAGAAGTACAACGCCCAATTTTACATCACCAGCCTGGATGGCAAGGTTGGCCAAGTATATCCCTTCGAGGAATGGGAACGGATCGAGCAGAAGCTGGCCGGACTCTCCACTTTCAATCCTACGAAGAAAAAGTTTCTGGACCGGGTGAACTACTACGGGCAAATGGTCGAGATGGACGGTCAGGGGCGACTGCTGCTGCCGCAGTTGTTGCGGGAGGCGGCGCAGCTCAAAGGCGAAGTTGCGGTGACCGGCAATCTTACCCATCTCGTGGTTCGCAACCTGGAAGCGTACCGCACCGAGATCGAGGAGCAACCGTTCACACCTGAGGATGAGAAGACGCTCGACGATCTGGGCATCTAGTGGACGAGGGTTTAACAAACACCCCCGAGCGGGGTGGACATGGTGGAAGCAAGACTGGCCATGTCCCGGTTCTTTTAAAAGAAGCGATCGACTTTTTAGCTATCAAGCGTGGCGGGACTTATATCGACGCCACGGTGGGCCTGGGCGGGCACAGTTTAGAAATCGCAAGACGCCTCGGCGCACCGGGACATTTGATTGGGCTCGATAAAGATCCTGCGGCGCTCGATGAGGCCCGCGTCAGGCTGATTTCTTCCGGGGGGGAGAGTTGGCCTGAGGTAACTCTGTTGCATGGTTCTTTCGCGGAGATCGGAGAGCGGTTCCAGCCGGCGTCAGCCGACGGGCTGCTGGCAGATCTCGGCGTAAGCAGCCTGCAGCTGGACACGCCTTCGCGGGGCTTCAGTTTTCAGGCGGAAGGAGCGCTCGACATGCGAATGAATACGCAAGCCGGGCCCACCGCCGAACAAGTGGTAAATGAGGTTGACGAGGTCACACTCGCCAATCTGATTTACGAATTCGGTGAGGAAAGGAGGTCGCGGAGAATCGCCAGAGCCATTGTCCGGTCGCGGCCAATACGTACAACTGCGGAACTTGCAGCTGTGGTATCGGCCGCGGCCCGGCCAATGAATCAGGCTGAACGGCGAATTCATCCGGCGACCAGAACTTTCCAGGCACTCCGAATCTTCGTAAACCATGAACTGGACGACCTGCGGGAGCTGCTGAACGCGGCCCCGCAAGTGCTGAAACCGGGCGGAAGGGTAGTGATCATTAGTTTCCACTCGCTGGAGGACCGCATCGTGAAAGATGCCTTCCGCGAGGGAGTGAAACAGGGCCACTACAAGTTGCTGACGAAAAAGCCAGTGACCGCCGGGGAAGAAGAGATTGATAGCAATCCGCGGGCACGCAGCGCCAAGATGCGAGCCGCAGAAAAGATTTAAGCGAGGCGGGTCTTTGACCCGCCCGGACGGGTCAGAGACCCGCCCCCACATGATTCGTGGCGCCACAAGTTTAACCCTGGAAAACCAGCCAGGGACCCGGCCACAGCCGTTGACGGATGGGCCGGGATAAAAGTTCCGGGACGGCATCGTCCTCTCACAAACAAGGGCGAAACACAACTCTCTACCTTCTCTCGATGCCGTCCCGGAGAGACGGAAGGTAGAACGGAGGCCACGGATGCACAGAGAAACGACGCACAGGGAAACGACGTACCCGGGAACGACCCATACAGGAACATTGATCGACGAATTGATTGCCACGGTAGAGCGAACGGAAGCCCGCGCCGATGCGCGCTTACAGGCCCACGAACGTTCGCAGGAAGAGAAGATTGCCTACTGGTACGCAGTGGCGCAGCAGGAAGTTGCGCACCTCGACTCCAGTCTGGCCGGGGTGGCATAAATGGCGGCGGCGCAGAGCGTGTCTCCGGTCATGCGGCGTAAGGCTACCTGGACAGGAACTCCCGAGATTTATTTTTCCAGGCCAATCGACAATTCCCGCCTGGTGAAGGTCGAAGATCCTCAGCGCAGCCGTGAGATGAAGCAGTTTGGAGTTGCTCTGGCCTGCCTGTTCTTGCTGGTAATGACCTTCGCCTGGCAACACTTCAAGGCCATCGAGTATGGCTACAAGATCGAGGCCCTGCGAGTTCAGCGCGACGGCCTGATCGAAGTGAACCGGGCTTTGCGCCTGGAAGAAGCCTCGCTCCGCGATCCGGAGCGGATCGATACGCTGGCGCGCAAGTTGGGGCTGCAGTCCCCGCAAGCCGGCCAGGTGATGCACATGGATAGCGTTGCGCCGGACTCCGCAACACCGGTTCTGGCGAGCGTGACTCCGGTCGCGCTTGATTCGGCGCGATAGATTTAGGTAGCGCCGGCGGGAGGCCGGCGCTACGAAAAGCTTATCTGGCGGCTCCCCGCATGGTGGGCCGCCGTGCTTGTCTAAGGGGCCAAACGGTGGCGGCGAGCGCACCCCGTAACAGCGCGAACAAACGGCTTTACCTGCTGGGCGCAGTGCTTGTGCTCTGGGCTGGCGCCATTTGCCTGCGCCTGGTCTACCTGCAAATCTTTCGCTACGGTGATTTCGAGCAGCGGGCCCAGCACCAGCAGCAACGCACCACCGAGGTTGCGGCCAAGCGCGGGATCATCTATGACCGCGCCGGCCGCGAACTGGCCATGTCGGTCGCGGTGGATTCTGTATTCGCGGTGCCTGCGGAAATGCCCGACCTTGCCGGAACCATCTCCCTGGTCGCACGCATCACCAAGGCCGATCCTCGCGAGCTGTTGGCCAAATGCAAGGCGGCGCGCACCTTCTGCTGGGTTGCCCGCAAGGCGGACGCCGAAACCGCGGACCGTATCCGGTCCATGAATCTGCGTGGCATCTATTTTCAGAAAGAATCCAAACGCTTCTATCCCAAGCGCGATCTGGCGGCACAAGTGCTGGGTTACGTTGGCATGGACGACGAAGGCTTAAGCGGGATCGAGCGCGCCAACGATGACGAACTACGCGGCAAGCCCGGCCGGATGCTGATCTCGGTGGACGCCCGCCGTAAATGGTTTGGCAGCGTAGAGAAACAACCGGACCCGGGAGAGAACGTCGTATTGACTATCGACGAGAAGATCCAGTACATCGCCGAACGGGAGCTGGAAGCGGCATTGCAGCAGACCCACGCCGAGTCGGGCACAATCGTCGTGCAGAATCCGCATACGGGAGAAATCCTGGCCCTGGCCAACCGGCCTACGTTCAATCCCAACCTGGCTCGCGAGATCACGCCACAAAAGTTGAAGGACCACGCGGTGAGTGATGTATACGAGCCCGGCTCGACCTTCAAGCTGGTCACCATCGCAGCGGCGCTGGAAGAAAAACTGACTCGTCCCGACGAACTCTTTGATTGCCAGATGGGATCGATTGTCATCAATGGTATGCGGATTCGCGACAGCAAGCCTCACGGTGTGCTCTCGGTGGCGGGGATTCTTGCCGAGTCAAGCGACGTAGGGGCAATCAAGATTGCACTGCGCCTGGGAGAAGAGCGTTTTTACAAGTACATTCGTGCTTTTGGATTCGGCCAGCAGACTGGGATCGAATTGCCGGGTGAAACGCGCGGCTTGTCCAAGCCGTTAAATCGCTGGTCAAAAGTTTCTATCGGCGCGATCTCGATGGGCCAGGAGATCGGAGTCACTCCTCTGCAACTGACAGCCCTGGTCTCCACCATCGCCAACGACGGGGTTTGGGTGGCGCCACGAATCATCGCGGGAACCACCGAGCCGCAGGGCACTCCGCAGACGGTCGCCTTTCATCCCGGGGTGCAGCGTCGGGTGATTTCGCCCCTGACAGCCGCCCAGATGAAGCAGATGATGCAAGGCGTGGTGCTGCACGGTACGGGGAAAAAAGCAATTCTCGAAGGCTACAGCTCGGCGGGCAAAACCGGCACCGCCCAAAAAGTCGATCCCGCCACCCGAACCTATTCGCGAACCAAGTACGTGGCCTCGTTCGCCGGATTCGCCCCCATCAACGATCCCGCCGTCACCGTGGCGGTGATTCTCGATTCCGCTGTGGGTTTGCATCAAGGAGGACAGGTTTCTGCGCCGGTATTCCAGCGGGTCACACAGCAGGTGCTGGAATATCTGCACACGCCGCACGACGTCGATCTGCCGCCCAGCCGCCAGGTGCTTATGGCCGAGCGCCGAGTGAAGGAACAGGACGAGGAAGAAGGATCGCCAGACCGTCTGGGAGAAAGCCTCGAGGCCGCCGATTTCTCGGCCCCGGACGCGACCGCGCCCGCAACAACTCCGGCGAAGTCCTCACCCGACGTAACCGCCAGCGTGGTTGTGCCGGCGGCGTTACGGGAGAGGGATGCGCCGGCGGTTCCTGAACAAAGGCAGAATGGAACGTCACCCGCTGCTTTGGACGCCACGCAATTGGGCGCGATACCGCCCCCGGCTCACCTTCCATCCAGCGGCACAGTCGTTCTGGACGTCGAGCAGGGCGGAATTATTGTTCCATCATTCCTGGGTAAAAGTGTGAGGGCCGCCATAGAAACGGCCCAGGAGAGCGGATTGGATCTGGATGCGATTGGCAGCGGCCTGGCCCGGGAGCAATCTCCCGCGGCCGGATCACACGTAGCGTCGGGATCGCAGGTCACGGTGAAGTTTGGACGCTAAGCTCTTGTGTCAGCGGACGTCATTTAAAAGACCAAACGATCTGTCGTCGTGAGCGCAGTCTTCTGTCCTGCGAAGCAGGACGAAAGCAAGCGAAGGACCCATGCATTCCTCTTACGGTGTCTCAATGCACAGGTCCTTCGTCGGGATCCCTTTGCGCTGCCAAGCGATTGTTCCTCACGATGACGATGTTTCGTGAGACATTCAACATACGAGTCCCCGGGAAGCCCTCGGCGCTCAGTAAGTCACTTGATTAGGGCGATTGGTGCACTAGAATCCAAAACAATGACTTTTCTTGAGCTCTTGTACGGCGCGGAAGTACTCGTCCAAAACGGCAATCCGGGCATCAGTGGACTGGATTACGACTCACGCCGGATCAAGCCTGGCGACGTGTTCGTCGCCATGCAGGGCGAATCGAGTGACGGAAACAAGTTCATCGATCAGGCTATCTCCGCGGGAGCGGTCGCGATTGTTACCGACTCGGCGACTGCGAAGCCCCGCCCCAGTGTCGCCTGGGCACAAGTGCCTCATGGGCGCCGGGCGCTGGCCCGGCTCAGCGCCAATTTCTACAAGAAACCTGCGGAACGCCTTGCCGTCAACGGCATTACCGGTACCAATGGGAAGAGCACGACAGCATTCCTGATCGAATCTATTCTCGCTGCCGCTGGTCGCAAGAGCGCGCTGATCGGGACGATTGAATATCACGTTGCGGGGAAAACTCTGCCTGCACCGCACACCACGCCTGAAGCGCTGGAACTGAATCGCATTCTGAACCAGGCCCTCGGTCAGGGCGCGACTGAAGCGGTAATGGAAGTTTCTTCACACGCGCTCGAGCAGCAGCGCGTGTATGGGATTCCGTTCGATGTTGCTGTCTTCACCAACCTGACTCGCGACCATCTCGATTATCACCGCACCATGGAGGAGTACTTTGCCTCCAAGCAGATTTTGTTCGAAGGCTGTGGGACCGAGCCGCCGCGCGTCGCCGTGCTCAACACCGACGATGAATTTGGCCAGAAGCTGGTGAAAATCAGCCAGAAGCGCGGCTCCGAAGTCTTGACTTATGGACTGGGCAAAGGCGATTTTCACGCCGAGAAAGTTGAGATCACACCGCGGGGAACCAGGTTCGATCTCATCGCACCCAAGGAAACTATTCCGCTATTTTCTCCCCTGATCGGGAAGGTAAATGTGTACAACGTTCTGGCGGCGGCGGGCGCGGCTTACGCGCGGAACTGCTCGAATGAGGTGATTGCGAAGGGAGTGGCGGCGCTCCCGCGCGTGCCGGGACGGTTCGAACGCGTGGATTGCGGGCAACCATTCACAGTTGTGGTCGACTATGCGCACACCGACGACGCCTTGCGAAACTTGACGGCTCTGGCGCGGGAGTTCGTGCATCAGGCGGGCCAAAAGGGCAGAGTAATTACCGTTTTCGGCTGCGGTGGCGACCGCGACCGCGCCAAGCGCCCACTGATGGGCGAAGCTTCCGGACGCGGCAGCGACTTTGTGGTCCTGACCTCAGACAATCCGCGCGGCGAAGATCCGTTGGCCATCATCAACGACGCCATGGTGGGGCTGCAACGCGCAAGCACGAAGTACAAGACCGAGCCCGACCGGAAAGCCGCCATCACCCTGGCGGTCCGCGAGGCCAGGCCAGGCGACATCGTGCTCATCGCCGGTAAGGGTCATGAAAAAGTTCAGATCACGCGGGACGGATCGATCCCTTTTGACGATGTGGAAGTTGCGGCAAGAATTTTGCGGGAAACTGGTTACGATTGTAAGTCCTCTAATGCAGCCGCCGGGAAGCGTCGATGAAGCTCCCGCTTTCCAGAGTCGCAGAGTTCCTTTCTGCGACTGGCGAATTCGATCACAAAGCGGTTGCCCAGGCCTATTCCATCGACTCGCGTACCGTCCAGCCGGGAGAGCTTTTTTTTGCAGTGAAAGGCGAGCGCATGGATGGGCACGACTTCGTCCCGCAGGCGCTGGAGAAAAAGGCCGTAGCCGCGGTCGTGCGCAAGGACCAGTTAGCGCGTTATCCGCTGAAGGCCGGGCTGCTGGCGGTGGACGACACTCTGGTTGCTCTCCAGACTCTGGCGGCTGCGGTTCGCCGCCTGTGGGGAAAGACGCTGGTAGGAGTGACCGGATCCACGGGAAAGACCACAACTAAGGAAGCGATCGCCCACGTCCTCGCTTCGCGTTTTCGAGTGCTGAAGTCTGAAGGCAACTTCAACAATCATTTTGGATTGCCCCTGATGCTGCTGAAGCTCGAGCCTGAGCACGAGGCTGCCGTCATCGAAATGGGCATGTCGCACCGCGGGGAAATTGCCGCGCTGGCCAAAATCGCGCAGCCCGAGATCGGCGTGGTCACTAACGTGGCCCCCGTCCACCTGGAGTTTTTCAATTCAGTGGCTGAAATTGCCCGGGCAAAGTACGAACTGATCGAGTCCCTGCCCGCGGGTGGAATCGCCGTACTTAACGCTGACGATGAATACGTTTCGCAGTTCGGCCGCGACTTTCACGGCAAGGTAGTGATGTACGGCCTTCACGCGACCGCCGATATCCGGGCGGAGAACATCCAACATCGCGGCGCCGAGGGCTCAGTGTTCAATGTGGTGGTGGATGGTTGCCGCGAACCAGTCACCCTGCATATGGTCGGCACGCACAATATCTATAACGCGCTGGCCGCGGTGGCGGTAGGACTGCAAAGAGGGTTGAGCCCTTCGGAAGCGGCGGGAGCGCTGGCCACCCTGGCTCCGGCGGATAAACGAGGGGCGGTCGTCCAACTGGGCAACATCACAATCATCAACGATTGCTACAATTCCAATCCAACGGCTTTGGATGCGATGGTCGACGCACTGGCCGCCATGCCGGCGAGACGCCGAATCGTGGTGGCCGGAGAGATGCTGGAACTCGGTCCGGCCGGAGAAGAACTGCATCGCCGTGTTGGCCGGCACATGGCCGAAAAGAAGATTGACGTGCTGCTGGGAGTGCGGGGCTTGGCGCAGCAAATAGTAGAGGCCGCAGGCAAGGCCGGCGTGCAGGCGGAGTTTGTGGCCACGCCGGAAGAGGCCGGTGAATGGCTGGCGCGGGAAACTCGCGACGGTGACGTGGTGCTGCTGAAAGCATCGCGCGGCGTAAAACTGGAACGAGCTTTGGAAGCAGTCGTCAATCGTCAGTCTTCAGTCGTCGAGAAGTCAAAAACTGCGGACGGCTAGTGCCGACGACTGAAGACTGACGACTCGACGGAACGGAGGCGCATTGCTCTATTGGCTGCTGTACCTGAAACTGTTTCACTACTTTCCGCCGTTCCGCATTTTCCGGTACCTCACTTTTCGTACAGCGTTCGCTAGCCTCACCGCTCTGTTCACCGCGCTCATCATCGGGCCCCTCGTCATCAACCGCCTGCGCGAATTTCAAATCGGCCAGTTCATCCGCGAGGAAGGCCCCAAAGCCCATCAAAAAAAGGCAGGCACTCCGACCATGGGCGGTCTGCTGATCGCGATTTCAATTGTGGTTCCAACCCTCTTGTGGGCAGACCTGAGCAACCGCTTCATCTGGATCGCAGTGTTTTCAACTTGTGCTTTTGGCGCCATCGGGTTTACTGACGACTACATAAAGGTTGTAAACCGGAGGAACCTGGGCCTTACTTCGAAGGCCAAACTGGGCCTGCAGATCGCAACTAGCATTCTGATCGCGGTAGCGCTGATCGCCATGCAGACCCGCGAGCTGTACTCGACCCGCCTGATGGTTCCTTTTATCAAACAGTTTCACCCGGATCTGGTCATTGAAAGGCTGGTGAACAATCCCGCGCTTTGGCCTCTCGCCTTTCTTCCGTTCATCGCGTTTGTGGTGTTTATGATCGTGGGTGCGAGCAACGCCGTAAATCTTACGGACGGGCTGGATGGCCTAGCCATCGGATGTACCGTAATCGCCGCCGGTGCGCTGGCGGTATTGACCTATGTGAGCGGCCATGCAACCTTCGCCACCTATCTCGGGCTGGAGCACATGCCGCTGACTGGCGAACTGACGATCTTCTGCGGCGCTATGGTCGGATCCGCCATCGGATTCCTGTGGTACAACGCCCATCCCGCCGAAGTCTTCATGGGAGACGTCGGCTCCCTGGCCCTGGGCGGGGCCATCGGTACCGTTGCCGTAATGATCAAGCAGGAACTGCTGCTGCCGTTCATCGGCGGCATCTTCGTGATTGAGGCTGTCTCGGTGATCCTGCAAGTGACCTCTTATAAGATTCGCAAGAAACGTATTTTCAAGATGGCCCCCCTGCATCATCACTTCGAGCTGTTGGGATGGTCGGAGTCCAAGATCATCGTGCGCTTCTGGATCGCGTCTCTGGTATTTGCCCTGTTCGCCCTGACCACGCTGAAGCTAAGATAGTTTGTGACGGCGCTGCTGGCTTCTAGCTGCTGGCTCCTAGCCAGTAGCCAAGAGTTTCCAAGCCAGAAGCCAGGAGCTAGCAGCCAGAAGCTGCCCTTTTATGGACCTCGAGAACAAACGCGTGCTCGTCGTCGGCCTGGGCAAGTCGGGCGTGGCGTCAGCTTTGTTCTTGCAAGCCCGGGGCGCTCACGTTACGGTCTCGGACGCGAAGCCGCAGGATCAACTCGGTGAAGACATCCCAACCCTGCTCGATCATGGCATCGCAGTCGAGACGGGCGGACACGGCGAACGCACTTTCCGCGGACAGGATCTCATCGTGGTCAGTCCCGGGGTTCCTGTTGACTCCCCGCCGCTGGTGCAGGCCCGTGCTTTGGGCGAGCCGGTAATCGGCGAGATCGAACTCGCATCTCGATTCCTGCCGAAGAATATCGTCGCCATCACGGGTTCCAACGGAAAGACCACGACCACGACTCTGGCGGGCGAAATCGTGGCCGCCGGCGGGTTCCCGACAGTGGTCGGAGGAAACATCGGGACGCCGGCCATCTCGCTGGTGGAGCAAGCGAAGCCCGATACCGTCGTGGTGCTCGAAGTATCGAGCTTTCAACTGGAGACGATTCAGACTTTCCGTCCAAAGATTGCCGTCGTACTCAACATCACACCCGATCACCTTGACCGCCACCGCACCTTCGCCGCCTACACCGATGCCAAGGCACGCATCTTTGAGAACCAGCAAGCCGAGGACTTCGCGGTATTGAACGCCGATGACGCCGCCAGCGCAGGACTGGCAGGCCGTACGCGATCCCAGGTCTTCTGGTTCAGCCGCAAGCAAGAGGTCAAGCAGGGTGCTTACGTTAGAGATGGCCGCGTGCTGTTTCGTGACCGAGCCGGACAGCGGGAGGTCATGCTGATTTCCGAGATTCCGCTCAAGGGTGCACATAACGTCGAAAACGCGCTGGCCGCGGTCTGTGTGGGCGCGCTCATGGGTTGCGATACTGAGCACATCCGCACGGCTGTGCGCAACTTCAAGGCGGTGGAACACCGGCTGGAATACGTGGCTACGATTTGCGGCGTCGAATACTACAACGACTCCAAGGCTACGAATGTTGACGCCACCATTAAGGCGCTGGAGTCCTTTTCGGCGAATGTCCACCTTATTCTTGGCGGCAAAGACAAAGACAGCGATTACACCCTGTTGAACGATTTATTGCGGCAACGGGTAAAGCGCGTCTACACCATCGGCGCCGCTGCAGGAAAGATCGAATCGCAGATTAAAGGTGTCGAGGTGGATCACGCGGAAACCCTGGAAACGGCCCTCAGACACGCCGCGGGCACTGCCGAAGCCGGCGATATTGTGCTGCTGGCCCCAGCGTGCGCCAGCTTCGATCAGTTTCAGAACTACGAGCACCGCGGAAAGGTCTTCAAGGAAGTGGTGCAGGCGCTGGCCGCAGAAGCGCAGCACGAACCAAGGTAGTTACAGCCGTTCCTCAAAATTCACAGACATTGTTCTCCGCGTCCCTTCCTCTCCGTGTTGAAATAAACCTCCCGTGGCAAAGCGCGTCAGTGTCGATGGCTGGCTGTTTACCGTCACCCTGATCCTGGTATTTCTGGGATTGGTGATGGTCTTCAGCGCCTCCGCGGTCATGGCCAAAGAGCGCTACGGATCCGGCTACTTCTTCCTGCTGCGGCAGGTGGGGTGGGCGGCCGCAGGAATTGTGGCCATGGTCGTGGCTATGAAGGTCGACTACCGGCGCTACAAGCATCCCGGGATTGTGTTCTCGGTGCTGGGTGTCACGACGTTGCTGCTGATTTCAGTCTTTTTCCTGGACCGCGCGCACAACACGCATCGCTGGATTCACTTTGGAGGATTTTCTTTTCAGCCCTCGGAAGTGGCCAAGGTCGCAGTGATCCTGTTCCTGGCATATTTTCTGGAGAATCGCATCAGCTCCATGAATGACTGGCGGAATACCTTGCTGCCCGCGATTCTGCCCACTCTGATGTTTCTGGCCCTGATTGTCCTTCAGCCAGATCTGGGTACTGCGATCGCATGCGCTGCCATCACCGCCTGCATCATGTTCGTGGCCGGCCTGCAGGTGCGTTACCTGGGATACGCCTGCGTGGCAGCCACGCTTCCGCTGTACTTCCTGATTTTTCGCGTTGCCTGGCGCTGGGACCGCATCAAGGCATTTCTCAATCCCTACTCGGATCCTCAGGGAAAAGGATTTCACATCATTCAGTCGCTCATTGCGGTGAGCACTGGAGGTATCACCGGCCTGGGTTTTATGGAAGGGAAGCAGAAGCTGTTTTACCTGCCCGAGCCCCACACCGATTTCATCTTCGCCGTGACCGCAGAGGAATTGGGTCTGCTAGGTTCGCTCGTGGTTCTGCTGCTGTTCGGAATTTTTCTGTGGCGTGGAGTCCGAACCGCGCTGCGAACGCAGGATACATTTGGCCGCCTGCTGGCAGTGGGCATCACCTGTATGGTGGTGGTGCAAGCCTTCATCAACATCAGCGTAGTGCTGGGGCTCATGCCAACCAAGGGCATTCCGCTTCCATTCGTATCCTACGGAGGCTCTTCAATGTTCATGACGCTGGCCTGCGTAGGAGTACTGCTGAACATTACCAAGCAGACGGACTAACATGTGCCCGCGTGGGGACAGCCGCCCTCGGCTGTCCAGCCGAGCGAAGCTCGGCAGAGTTGCCTGTTCTCAATCCGCAATCCGCGTGGCAAACACTCCAGTCCGCAAAGCGGCCGAGCAGCCCTTCATCGCTCAAGAGTCCTGAACGATGGTTCCCTGATGAAACACGATCTTCCAGCCTGACAGGGTGTTTTGCCAGATGGTCGCTCGACGCGTCTTGCGTTCGCCCTGGAGAAGAGTGTAGGTCAGCAGATAAACATCTTCGGCTAACCTTCGGCAGTGGAAATCCCTCGTTTCCCAGTTGTCCACATACCCTCCGGCATAGCGTTTCTGCAGTTCGGATAACACGTAGTGCCGGCTATACCGGCGGCCGGAAGCGCCGACTTCCCAAAAGTCAGCCACCATCATCTTCTCGAAATCAGCCCTGGTGGTGCCCAGTTCGGGGCGATGGAAAATCGGCTCGCGGCTTTGTAACTGCTCAAGAACACTCATCAGCTTCGGATCGGTAACCAGAGCGGGTTCCATGTCATGCCTCATGACGTGATTGTAAGGTCCCGGATGTCACCTTTTCAGCGGTTGGGGGCGAGCGCGTGAGCCGGGCCGATGCTCCCAAAATGTCAACCCACCGTAATCTTTCATCGCAACTTCCGGTTTATAGTCACAGCATGCGTGCAATCCTTGCAGGCGGGGGAACTGGCGGACACGTGATCCCCGCACTCGCCATCGCTCAGGAACTGCAAAAGCAATACGGAGCCGAAGTGTTGTTCATCGGCACCGCACGGGGCATCGAGAACCGTCTGGTTCCCGCCGCAGGATTTCCGCTCCGCCTAGTGCAGGTGGGCGCCCTGAACAAGGTGAGTCTAAAGACGCGGCTGAAAACTATTTTCGATCTGCCTCGCGCCGTCTGGGACGCGCGCCGCATTCTGGCCGAATTTCGTCCCGATATCGTGATCGGCGTGGGGGGATACGCTTCCGGCCCGGCAATGCTGGCGGCAATCCTGAAGCGGATTCCCACGCTGGCATTCGAACCTAACGTCGTCCCCGGATTTGCCAATCGCATCGTTGCCAGATTGGTTTCAGGCGCGGCCGTACATTTTGAGGAGACCGCACAATATTTTCCCCGCGCTGAAGTCACCGGCGTGCCGGTTCGCCAGGCTTTCTTCGAGATCGCCGGTAAAGCTACTAAAAGCGACAGGCCCACCCTGCTCGTTTTCGGCGGCAGTCAGGGCGCGCATGCCATCAACCAGGCCATGATTCAATGTTTACCCGAACTGCTGAAGCAGGTGCCGAACATCCACATCATCCATCAGACCGGTGAGCGCGACTATAATGACGCTCAGGCTGCATACCGCCAGGCCGGTTCGTCTGCCGAGGTGTATCCCTTTATTACGGACATGCCGGCTTTCTTCGCGCGGGCCGACCTTGTGCTATGCCGGTCGGGCGCGAGCACCGTCGCGGAAATCACTGCCGCGGGCAAGCCGGCAGTGTTTGTTCCTTTCCCGCGCGCCGCTGACGATCACCAGCGGGTCAATGCCCAGGCACTGGAGCGGGCAGGCGCCGCCGTAGTGGTGGAAGAGACCAAACTGGAACGAGTATGGCTGGCCGATACCATCGCCGCTCTGCTGGGTGATCCCGGACGATTGCAACGGATGAGCGAAGCTGCGCGAAAGCTGGCACACCCCGACGCGGCCCGCGACATCACCGCAATGGCGGCGCGGCTGGCGGGAGTGGAAGAGTCGGCCACGGATTTGCACGGATAAACACGGATCTCATTTCTTTTCTCAATAAGCCGTTCCTAAATCGATCGTTTTTCAAATCCGTGTTGATCCGTGTGAATCGGTGGCCAAGATTTTGAACTATGTTTGCCAAGATTCAGCGCATTCATTTCGTGGGTATCGGCGGCATCGGCATGAGTGGCATTGCCGAGGTGCTGTTGAATCTCGGCTACAAGATTTCCGGTTCCGACCTGAAGAATTCTTCTGTCACCCAGCGGTTGGCCGCCCTGGGCGCGACTGTTTTCGAAGGACATGCAGCGGAGAACATCGCTGGTGCTGAAGTCGTTGTGACCACTTCGGCAGCTCCTCCGGATAACCCCGAGGTCATCGAAGCCCACAGGCTACACATCCCGGTGATCCCGCGGGCCGAGATGCTGGCGGAACTGATGCGTCTGAAGTACGGAATTGCCATCGCGGGCATGCATGGCAAGACCACGACAACATCGATGGTCGCGGCCGTTCTCGCCGCTGGCGGCCTTGACCCGACGGTGGTGGTCGGCGGTCGCGTAGACGCCATGGGATCCAACGCCCGCCTGGGCCGCTCGGAATACATGGTCGCCGAAGCCGACGAGAGTGACCGCTCGTTCCTCAAGCTCTCACCCGTACTCGCGGTGGTCACCAACATCGACCGCGAGCACATGGACTGCTATCGCAACATGCGCGACGTCAAGCGCGCCTTTCTCGACTTCATGGATCGCGTGCCCTTCTATGGTGTGGTTGTGGTCTGCAATGATGACCCTCTGCTTCGCCGCCTGTTCCCGCAAATTCGCCGCCGGACTGTGACCTACGGCACACGGCGAGGCTCAGATTTTCACATCAAGCTAGGCAAGACCGCGCTCGAGTCTCCTGCTGAATCCCCGCTCGAGGCCGCTCCCAGATTCAATGACCAGCGGCCGGTGAACCATTTTCAGGTGATCTACGGTGAACGTGACTTAGGCGAGTTTCGCCTGCACGTGCCCGGTACGCACAACGTTCTGAACGCAACCGCGGCCATTGCGGTGGGAATCGGACTCGATATCCAGGCAGATGACATCCGCATGGCGCTGGAAAAATTTCGCGGTGTGGACCGGCGCTTCCAATTGCGCGGCAAGGCCGCGGGTGTCAGCGTAATCGACGACTACGGCCACCATCCCACCGAGATTCGCGCCACCTTGGCGGCTGCGCGGCAGTGCGGATTCGGCAAAATCCACGTGATCTTTCAGCCGCACCGGTACACTCGCACCCGCGATCTCCTGGAGCAATTCGCCACCGCGTTCGAGGATTGCGACTCGCTGTTCGTCCTCGATATCTACGCCGCCGGCGAGCCGCAGATCGAAGGCGTCACGGGCGAACTGCTGGCGCGCCAGATCTCCGAAGAAGGGAAGCGGCCTGCCAGGTACGTCGCCTCATTCGCCGATGCAGTTGCTTCGGCAGTGGCCGCAGCGCAGCCCGGGGACATGATTCTGACCCTGGGTGCCGGAAGCGTGTCCCAGCTGGGCCCCGTAATCCTGGAAAAACTGCAATCAAGACAAACCACGTAGGCCCGGACGCCCCCGTCCGGGCAGGCGAGCCAAGGTCGCCAGATTGTTTACAGGATGAAAACTGCCGGGCTTGCCCGGCCGGGTGGGCGAGGGCACCCGCCCCTACGTGTGCATCGGTGGGATTAAGTTGATAACGACTTCTGGTCTCGGCCGTCAAATTCAGGAAGAGGCAGATTATGGCGTCCGAAAAAGCAGTCTATTGGATGGTACTCAGTGTCCTGGCCCTGGCAGCGGTGAACGGACTCGTGAGTGAGTACCGAGGGTGGGGTCGCCTCGCGGATAAGTCGATCGCGATGGTGGAACAAGCTTCTGAAATGGCGACCGGTTATGCAGATCCGGCGACGCCAAGTCGAATGAATGTGGTTCGAATGAATGACAATATCGGGCGAATAGTCTGTGCCCAGGTCCGCCTGGCGCATGTACAGAGCAATCTGCCGCGCCATCAAGCTGAGATGATTCGCGCGCAGGTGGACGCCATTCGTGCCCAGATGCTGAACCAGAAGATGCTGGATCAGAGCATGTTCGATCAGAGAATCCGCGTAGCCATAGCCGTTCGCCCACGCCCAAACATTGTCATCGATATGCCTCAGGCGCCCGAGCCTGCTCAAATCATCGAGCACGCCACGTTCTAGGCGGAAGAACCGATCGGTTGCAATACGCGAGTAAGCGGCTCACCTGTGCAAAACTCACCAATTTTTTCTATCTCTCTTGCCTAAAAGCAGTTATAGTATTTTTGCTCAGCGGTTCCCTGACGACAATTGACCTGAGTTGATGGCGCGGAAAAACGGCCCCACCATCTCGCAGGAAGAATTGTACCCACTGGCCGACGAGCCAGGCCGCGAAGAAGCGCACGACGCGCGGCTGCTCGACTTGGACGTGGAGCAGGAACCTCCTTTCCTGCGGATGCAAAAGCGCGTATCTGTCCGCCGCAGCTCCCTGCCCAAAAAAACCGTCACGCGCCTGACCTGGGCCGCAGTCGCTCTCGCGGTCGTCTTTCTTTGCGGAATTACGGTTGCCGCCATTTATCACTATGGCGAGCGCTCCTGGCGCTTCCGCGTCGAATCCAGCGACGACATCGAAGTTAGCGGCCTGCAGAACGTTACTCGCGCGCAAGTGATGGAAGTCATGGGCGGCGACATTGGCCGCAACATCTTTTTCGTGCCCCTGGGGCAACGGAAAGCGCAGTTGGAGCAGATTCCGTGGGTCGAATCCGCCAGCGTCATGCGATTCACTCCCAACCGCCTCAGAGTGGAAATTCATGAGCGCACTCCCGTGGCTTTCGCTCGGGTGGGTTCCAGAATCCTGCTGACCGATGACGTCGGTACGCTGATGGAATTGCCGGGCAAGAAAAAATATTCTTTTCCTGTAATTGTGGGCATGAACACGGGTGAGCCACCCTCAACGCGCGCCGCGCGCATGAAGATTTACAACGACGTGGTCCGACAGCTCGATTCCGGCGGCGCGCACTATGCGCAAGAGCTCAGCGAAATCGATCTCTCTGATCCCGACGACGTGAAAGTCCTGGCCAACAATCGCACTGGCGAAGTGCTGGTCCACCTGGGATCTTCCAACTACCTCGAACGCTACAAAATCTACGTCACGCATGTGCAGGACTGGCAGCAGCAATTCGACAAACTGGAATCGGTGGATTTGCGCTACGACCGGCAGATCATTGTCAATCCGGATTTGCAAGGGACCGCGAAGCAGCCGCCGCTTTCACCCGACGCCGCCAAAAGAGCGATGGCCGCCGGGGTGAAACCCGCAGCCCTGATCACGCGCATAACAGCCGCTCCCAAGCCGTCTCCATCGCTGGTAACAAGAACAGCCGCGACTGTGCCCGCTAAACCGACTCCGCTAAAGCCGATCGTGACCAAGAAACTCTCTCCCGCGGGACATCGCAAAGGGCACGTGCGGCAAACCAGACTCAGGGCCAAAACGAGAGCGAGAACAAAAACCATTGCCGCCTCCGGTGGACAGAAATCCGCCGCGCCTGCTCCGGCAGGAAACGCGAATCCGAGTTCTTCGCGGGCCGCCGCCAAGCCGGCCAAACCAAGCCCGGCAATTGCCAAAGGAGAGGACCCTCAATAGGAATGGCGAACCAGCACGAACACCTTCTGACCGCGATCGATGTAGGTAGCGCCAAGACGTGCGCGCTGGTGGCGGAGATTGCCGACAACGGGTTGCGCTATCGCGGTCATGGCGTGGCGGAATCACGCGGTTCGCGCAAGGGTGTCATCGTCGACCTCGACAAGGCGGTGAGTTCTATTCAGAAGGCGGTCGAACAAGCCGAAGACGTGGCCGGAGCGCCCATCGAACATGCCTTGCTGGGAATGGCAGGGGCGCACGCGCGGGGTGTCAACAGCCACGGTGGTCTGAGCTTCGGGGCCCGGGCGCGCGAGATTGGCCGTGAAGAACTCCGTGCTGCGGTGGAGAAGGCCCGCGCCATTCCTCTCCCGGCTGATCGCGAGATTCTGCACCTGCTGCCTCAGGAATTCATTCTCGATGACCAGACCGGCGTCCACGATCCCCTGGGTATGATGGCCGCCAGGCTGGAAGTGCGCGTCCACATGGTGACGGTTTCTTCGAGCGCCATGCAGAACGTGATCACCGCCGTCAATCGCGCTGGCGTACACGTGGACGATACCGTATTCGAGCCCCTCGCCTGTGCTGATGCCGTGTTACGCGCCGACGAGCGCGAGCTGGGTGCGTGCCTCGCCGATCTGGGCGCCGGATCCACCAGCCTGATCGTTTTTCAGGAAGGCGCAGTGGCACACACCGGCGTCATTCCGGTGGGTGGAGATCACTTCACCAGCGATCTTTCGGTTGGGCTGTGCACGCCGGTCGCCGAGGCGGAAAAAATCAAGCGGCTCTACGGCAACGCCATCGTGACCCTGATCCCGGAAGGTAATGAAGTCGAGGTTCCTTCGGTCGGAGATCGCCCGTCCCGGCTGATTTCCCAGCGTATGGTGGGAGAAATTCTCGAGCCACGGGCCCGGGAGCTCTTTGAGATGCTGCGTGACAATCTTCGTCACGCTGGAATGCTCGAGCTATGCGTCGGCGGCGTGGTGCTCTCCGGAGGCGGATGCCGTCTGCCCGGCATTCTGGAAATTGCGGAATCCGTGCTCCACCGTCCCCTGCGCCTGGGCTGGCCGGCCCCGCTGGCGAAGATGCCGTCGACACTGGCAGAGCCGGAGTACGCGACTGTTCTGGGCATGGTGTTTTACGGACACCGGGCCCGCATCGCGCGCGGTTTTCAGGACGAGCGCTGGAGCTCAAGGTTGAAGGCCATGTTTGTAGGCAAGGGTGCATAAACGTAGCGCCGGCGTCTCGCCGGCTGTCCCGAGGGCATCTTGCCCTCGGCGGTGGGGGCGGGACGCCCCCACGACAGCCGCCGGGACGGCGGCGCTACGGTCGAGACCAGAGGAGATGAAGAGATCACCGGCAAGCAAATTTCACTGAAGGCGGCGGACATGAAAAAAGAAAACGATATTCGCATCAGCTTTAACGAAGACACCCGCAACGACGCAAAAATCAAGGTCATCGGCGTCGGTGGAGGCGGTAACAACGCGGTCAACCGCATGATCGACTCCGGCATGGAGGGGATCGAATTCGTAGTCGCCAACACCGACCTGCAAGCGCTGCGGATGTCCCGCGCGCCGATGAAGATCCAACTCGGAGTGAAACTTACCAACGGTCTGGGCGCCGGCGCGAACCCCGAAGTCGGTCGCAAAGCCGCACTCGAGGATTCCGACAAGATTATCGAAGCCCTCGAAGGCGCCGACATGGTATTTGTCACGGCCGGCCTGGGCGGCGGCACCGGTACCGGGGCTGCGCCCATCATTGCATCTTTGGCCAGCGAAATGGGGGCACTGACGGTAGCCGTAGTTACCAAACCCTTCGCTTTCGAAGGCAAACGCCGCATGCAGCAGGCGGAGCGCGGCATTTCCGAGCTGATGGACTCGGTGGACACGACCATCGTGATCCCCAACGAAAAGCTGCTGGCCGTCGCGCAGGACGCCGGCTTCTTCGAATCATTCCGCGTCGCCGATGACATCCTGCGCCAAGGCGTGCAGGGCATCTCCGACATCATCACGATTCCGGGGATCATCAATCGCGACTTCGCCGACGTGAAAGCGATCATGGCGGGGATGGGCTACGCCGTCATGGGCACGGCCACAGCCAGCGGCGCGCGACGAGCCGTAGACGCCGCACAAAAAGCTATTGCGTCTCCGCTGCTCGAAGCGGGCGCAATCGACGGTGCGCGTGGGATCCTCATCAACATCACCGGATCCACGTCGCTCAAACTGGCCGAGGTGCAGGAGGCTTGCAGCATCATCCAGGGCGCCGCGCACGAAGATGCCAACATCATCTTCGGGGCTGTGCTGGACGAAAAAGCCAAGGACGCGGTGAAGATCACCGTGATCGCAACCGGTTTCAAAGATTCGGACATTCGTCGCCGGCAGGCAGAGATGCGGACAGGGTTTGTGGTTTCGTCAGAAATGCGCGAGGCGGAACCTGATCCGGACTTCGAACCGAAGGCTCCGCCCATGGTGATGGAGCAACACGAACCCATCCGGCATGAGGCGCCGCCCACTCAGACAGTTGCGGTCGACACGCTACGCGATGCCATGATCGCCAACTTCGAAAAAGAGGACCTGGACGTCCCGGCGTTCCTTCGCAAGCGCACCGAAATAAGCTAAGAGCGTGACAACCGGCGGCCCCACTTCTCGCAAAGTGCGTTAGAAATGGGGCACCCGCTTCCACGTCCACTGACAACTGGCAACAGAGCACTGGCAACTGATACTCCTGCTGTCCTTTTGATCTCGCCTGTCGTCTAATCGAATACTGAACTGGAGGGGCACGATGAAACGAGCACTGCTGTCCTGCCTAACAATTGTTGGATGTCTAGGGTTCCTGTTGGCTGCAGCCCCTGACGCTGGTTCGGGCAAGGCACAATACACGGGTGATCACCATTTGCTCCGGCCGGAAAACTACCGGGAGTGGATCTATTTATCCTCCGGCTTAGGTATGAACTACAGCCCGGTGAGTACAGACCACGTCATGTTCACCAATGTTTTCGTTCCGCCGTGGGCCTACGCCGAATTCCTCAACAGCGGGAAGTGGCCGGACAAGACCGTCTTCGTGGTCGAGGAGCGGGCTTCGGAGAGCAAAGGCTCCATCGTCAAGGGAGGCCACTTCCAGGGCGATCTCATGGGGATCGGGGTTGAGGTAAAGGACGCCAGCTTTCCGGACCAGTGGGCCTATTTCAACTTCGACGAAGACTCAAGGTCAGCCCAGGCCAACCCCAAGTCGGCCTGCTGGCAGTGCCATGAGGACCACGCGGCGGTCGAGCACAGTTTTGTGCAGTTCTATCCCACACTGAAGCCGGTAGCAAAGAAGTTCGGGACCTACAGACAATCGGCTGAGATGCCCACGAATTGACTCTGATCGCGTGTGGTCGCGGGCGACTCGCCCGGGCAAGGTGAACAGCAGTTGAGGACGTCGACTAGCACAGAATCCCGAACCTAGAAAGACCAACGATGAACGACCCGCGGGGCGTTAATCCAGCCTCACCAGGAACACTTTCCCCTCGACCGTCTGGGTATCGCGAGCGACCTCCTCCGCGCGCTTGCGGTCGTCCTGCAACACTCGGACGCGCACCCACCAGTCGCCTACCGGACTGCCGAAGCTCAGTACCTTGGCGGTCTTGTACCGCCGCGACAGCCGGTTAGCCAGGGACCGGGCGGCAGCTTCACCTTCGAATGAGCCGATTTGCACCGCCCATCGTCCACCGTGGTCGAACGGCACTGGCGTGCGCAACACCTCAAGCCGGACCTGCGCCACACCGGCCTGCCATACGTCGGCCTGCTTGGCGGCAGCCATCGAGAGGTCAACAATTCGTCCCTCTACGAAGGGTCCGCGGTCGGTGATCCGCACGATAGTCGAATGACCAGTCTTGAGGTTGATCACGCGAACGGTGGAGCCCAACGGAAGAGTGCGGTGAGCCGCGGTCAGCTCATGCATGTCATAGATTTCGCCATTCGAGCTGCGGCGGTTGTGATAGGGCGCGCCGTACCAGCTGGCCTTCCCGATTTCAACGGAAAGCGGTTTTGTTCCCTCAGGAACGGGGATCGCGTTGGGAGATTCGCTGGCCTGGGCTTGCTTGTTGCCTGCGTCTGGCGCCGCCGATTCACGACGCGGCGGCGTGGTTGGGCCTGGTACGGGAAGGCTGGCGACCGACGGCTGGGCCATCGGCGGAGGTGGCGGGGTGGCAACCTGGGCCTGCTTTTTCCCGCCGCACCCGCTCACCGCCATCACGGCAAGCGTCAGCAGGATGCAGCCCCAAGGCGGCCGGACTACCGCCGTGGAGACTTGACCTCGTCTAGGTAGTCGGCGAGCTTCGCCATCTTCTGGGCTGCCACCCGCAAAGCTTTGGTGGAGTGTTGGCGGACCGCCGGCACTACTTCGTCGTTGAGATAGGCGATAAATTCGGCGGTCTCCTTCTCGATGCGTTCCGTGGCCTCGGCCACTGACTTGTTCACCCGTGCCGAGGCGTCCTCCACCTTGCGGTTGAAGTCGTTCATACTTACAGTTTAGCTGTCAAAGCACAAAAATCCATCTCCGCCCCTGGCAGGAGGCAGACTCGCCCATTATTTCCCGCATCCGGCCAGTGGTCAATCGGGGGAATTGCAAGTGACAACCCTGGGCAGGCGTTGGCCTTTGGTCGTTGGTCACCGGTCCTAAGGCTTGAAGCTGAGGTCCGTCGCCCGACGCCTGCCGTCTGAAAACCCACGACCAACGGCCGGCGACTGATAAAATCTCGCCATGCAAAATCGCCTGCCGGTCTTGGTCCTATCCGCGATCATGCTGCTCAGCGCTTGTACCGTGTGGCCCGAGCACGAAGTCAACAAGTGGGAGGATGCGACCGGCGGCGAAGGCCTGGAGCGCAGCTTTTGGAAGGGAGTGAAGGCGAAGCGCTGGAGCGAAGTGGAACAGCATCTCGCCAGCAACTATGTTTTGGTCACCCCTGAAGAAGGCCGGCTCGACCGGACGGCCGCGCTCGCCCATCTCGAGCAGGTGCGCCTGGACGAGTTCGCCCTCGGCGACCTGCAGACCGAGTTGACCACTGACACCCTGGTCGTGACCTATGCCATCACCCTGCGAGGCACATTCTCGGGGCAGCCGTTGCCCTCCTACCCGGTGCGCATGATGACCGTATGGCAGAAGGAGAAGGCTGGCTGGATGCAGATTGCCCATTCCGTCATGGGACCTGTCAAAAATGCAGACCAGAAATAGCCAGCGTCCTGACCGCTGAGAAGCCCAGAGCGAGATCAACATCAAGATGAAGACAAACTTGACCAGCAGCCAGCCCCTCGATGCGAATGCGCGACGCCGATGGCGGCAGCGATTGCTGACGTGGTATGACGGCAACCGGCGCGATCTTCCCTGGCGTCAGAATCGCGATCCCTACCGGGTATGGCTTTCCGAAATCATGTTGCAGCAGACCCGTGTCGCCGCCGTGCTGGAGCACTATCGGCGTTTCCTGCAGCGTTTTTCCACGGTGCAGAAACTGGCGGCAGCGCGAGAATCATCAGTGCTCGCGGCCTGGAGCGGACTGGGATACTACCGCCGCGCCCGCATGCTGCATGCCGCGGCGAAGACCATCGTCAAAGAGCATGAGGGCAGATTTCCCGGCGACGTCACCGAACTGCGCGCTCTTCCGGGCATCGGGCGCTACACCGCGGCCGCAATCGCCAGCATCGTATTCAACACGCCCACAGCCGTAGTGGATGGAAATGTTGAGCGCGTGCTGGGTCGTGTGTTCGCGAGGGATTTTTCAGAAAACGACCTCTGGCACACCGCCGAAGGACTGCTCAGCCGCACCCGGCCCGGCGACTGCAACCAGGCCATGATGGAACTGGGCGCTACAGTATGCCTGCCTCACCAGCCCCGATGTTCCGTCTGTCCGGTGTTTGCCTTGTGTGCGACGCGCGGGAATATCGAGCCCCGGAAGCGGCCCGTCCGGGCCAAACGGCGGAAGATCTGTTACGCGCTCGATCACCGTGACAGTTCGATTTTCCTGGTGCAGCGCCCAAACCATGCGTCACTCATGCCCGGCATGTGGGAGTTGCCCGAAATAAATGGAGACGATGCCCGGGGCCAGCCCAGCCTCACTCTCCGCCACTCGATCACTGTGACGAACTACATCGTCCACGTGGTTACCTGTCCAGCGCAGGACGAAAGCGTGGGGCGGTGGATGGAGAAAAAGCGTCTTCCGCAATTGCCTTTGACCGGCCTGACCCGAAAAATCCTTCGGCAGGCGCAAGTCATCTAAACAAGTGCTAACTAGTTAATAGAACGAGTGGCCAGTTTCCAGTTCCCAGTTGTTCCCTGGTTCCCAGCAACTGGGAACTGGGAACTAAGAACTGACTACTGGATTTACTCATCTTCACAAGGGAGGACGCTTGATGGCTGCTTTGAACCCGGGAACCACGGCTCCAGACTTCACGCTGCAAACTCTGGACGGAAAGCAATTTTCAATGCGTGAGGCCCTTCTTCGTGGGCCGGTGCTGGTGGCATTTTTCAAGATTTCCTGCCCCACCTGCCAGTACGCGTTCCCTTTCCTGCAGCGGATTCACGCGGCGCACGGGAACAAGAACGTCGCCATCGTCGGTATTTCGCAAAATGAAAAGAAAGACACTACCGCCTTCGTCAAGCAATATGGAGTGACCTTTCCGGTCCTGCTGGACGATACCAGTACCTACCCCGTGTCCAACGCTTTCGGACTGACGAATGTTCCCACGCTCTTCTGGATCGCACCCGACGGCGAAATCGAGGTCTCAAGCGTAGGCTGGGTGCGAAAAGATATCGAAGAATTGAACCAGCGCGCCGCACAGGCCTCTGCCGGGGCCACAAAGCCCCTGTTTCGCGGAGACGAACAGGTTGCCGACTTTCGCGCCGGTTGAGGATCGAAAAACTAGCCCGCGGTCGCGGGCCAAATCAGACCTCGGACGTCAGACCTCAGTCTCCTCTGGCATTGTCATCCTGCGCGCAGGAGCCCGATTCGCTTGCGAATCGGCCCGCGGAGTCATAGGACCTCTGCCTCACCGAATCTATCCTGCTAAAGCGCAACGGCTTCGCGAAGCGAAGCAGCAACCCCGAACAGGATTACATTTCCGGTTCATGCGGCCGCACTCCCGGCCATTCCTTCCCGTACAATACAAAGTTCTCTGCCAGCGAGGAGCCGCGAAGCATGCGCAAGCGCCTGATCTTTTTGTCTCTGATTGTTTCCATCGGTGGTGTCTGGGCCCAGAACTCTTCCCGTCGGCCGATATCGGAGGCGGTTTCGGTTCATTTTCCGCCTGCTGCCATTGCGGCATTTCAGAAAATTGATGCCGAGCGCATCCGTGCGCATGTGCGTTTCTTGTCTCACGATCTGCTCGAAGGCCGCGGAACCGGACAGCGTGGCGGCGACATTGCGGCCGAGTACATCGCCACCCAGTTCGCGCTCGATGGCCTCAAGCCCGCGGGCAACAACGGTACCTACATGCAAAAGGTGCCCATGGTCGGCATCACGACTGCACCCGAGACTACATTTTCGTTCGTTGCCGCCAACGGCTCCGCAAAGGTATTGAAGCCGCTCACCGACTACGTTGCCACCGATGAAACTCAACAACCGGATTCCACGGTAAATGCAGACATCGTCTTCGTGGGCTATGGTATCGAGGCGCCAGAGTACCAGTGGGACGACTTCAAAGGCACGGATGTAAAGGGCAAGGTCCTGCTGATGCTGCTCAACGAGCCCAGCTCTGACGACCCCAATTTCTTCAAGGGCAAATCACTGACCTATTACGGCCGCTGGACCTACAAGTTCGAGCAGGCAGCCCGCAAGGGTGCGGTGGGTGCCATGCTGATCCACAAGACCGATATGGCCAGTTATCCCTGGGAAGTGGTGCGCAACTCGGATTCGGGAGAGAAATCCTATCTCAAACTTGAGGGAGCGCCCAAGTTGAAAGTCGCTTCGTGGATTCATCTTGACGCGGCCAAGGACCTGGCCGCCACCGCGGGCATGGATCTGGACAAGATGATGTCCGATGCCCGCTCCCGTGACTTTCATCCCGTGGTGCTTGGGGTAAAACTGCAGGCCCACATGGTGAGCAAAGTCCGCCCATTCGAATCGAATAATGTGATCGCCATGCTCCCCGGTTCTGACCCAGTCCTGAAAAATGAGGCGGTGATGTACACCGCGCACTATGATCATCTGGGGATTCGCCCCGATATGCCGGGCGACAATATCTACAATGGCGCGAACGACAACGCCACCGGCTGTGGCATTGTGCTTGAACTGGCCCGCGCCTTCGCTACGGCCGCGCAACAACCGCGGCGGTCGGTTCTGTTTGCGTCAGTGACGGCGGAGGAGCAGGGTCTGCTGGGCTCCGAGTACCTGGGCAAACATCCCCCGATTCCCGCGGGAAAAATCGCCCTCGATCTGAACTATGACGACGTCCCGCCGCTCGGCTCTCCGGAGGAGGTGGAGGTCTCTGGCTCCGAGCGAACAACGTTCTATCCCACTGTGCAAGCGCTGGCACAGGAATTCCGCCTCACCATTCGGCCGGACGCACACCCTGAAGCGGGACACTACTATCGCTCCGATCACTTCAGTCTGGCGCGTGTGGGCATTCCAGCGTTCTCTGTCAATGAAGGGGTCAAGTTCAAAGGACACGATGCAGAGTGGGGCTTGCAGCAAGCCAACGAATACACCGAGAAGCATTACCACCAGCCCAGCGACGAATACCGTCCCGACATGGACTTTACCGGAGACGCAGTGATGGCACGCTTTGGCTTCGCGCTGGGATGGCAGGCGGCAAGTATGCCCAAGCTGATGGGGTGGCAGAAAGGCGACGAGTTTGAGCCTGCAAGGCTGAAGAGCGGCACGAAGTGAACAGCTCTAATTGATCAGGTTCAGTGCTGGCCGCGGGCGACTCACGCGTGCTTCAGTAGACGGGCGTGGACGCCCGTCCTCCATTCAATTCAACTCTCCATGACCCTGATGGCTGGACTCAGGATGAGCGTGGGCTCGGTCACCTGCTGTACATCATCCGCCGTCAATCCGGGTGCCACTTCTTCCAGCACCAATCCCGTGGGCGTCACCTGAATCACGGCCATCTCGGTGACGATCGTGTTGACCACCTTCACCCCGGTCAGCGGCAGAGTGCATTTTTTCAGGATCTTGGGCTGAGAATCTTTGGTGGTATGCTCCATGGCGACGATCACACGGCGAGCGCCCGCAACCAGGTCCATGGCCCCGCCCATGCCTTTTACCATCTTGCCGGGAATCATCCAGTTCGCCAGATTGCCTTCCTCATCGACCTCCATGGCGCCGAGCACGCTCAGATCGATGTGGCCGCCGCGGATCATGGCGAACGAATCAGCGCTGGAAAAATATGCCGTTCCTTTCATTTCGCTGACCGTCTCCTTGCCCGCATTGATCAGGTCGCAATCCTCCTCGCCCTTGAGCGGATAGGGACCGATACCGAGCATGCCATTCTCCGACTGCAGAATCACATCCATACCCGCGGGCACGTGGTTGGCTACCAATGTAGGCATACCTATGCCAAGGTTTACGTAGAAGCCGTCACGCAGTTCGCGCGCAATGCGCCGCACGATGCGCTCGCGTTTGTCGATGTCTTTCATAAAATCGGGTCGTTGGTCCTTGGCCCTTGGTCGTTGGCTTCACACAATCGCAGCATCGCCATGGCTAACGACCAACGACTATCGGCCAGCGACCGGCGTCGACCTTACCGTCCGTCTCTCAATCCGCTTTTCAAACAGCTCGCCCCTAAAAATACGATTCACGTAGACGCTTGGAGTATGCACCAAGTCAGGTTCCAGTTCGCCCACCTCGACCAGATGCTCAACCTCTGCGATCGTTACCTTGGCGGCGGTCGCCATCATGGGATTAAAATTCCGCGCGGTCTTGCGATACACCAGGTTTCCCCACTTGTCGCCCTTCCATGCTTTCACGAAAGCGAAGTCTGCCTTCAGAGCGCGTTCCATCACGTATTGACGGCCATCGAAATCGCGTGTTTCCTTTTTCTCGGCGACAATGGTTCCAACCCCGGTCGGAGTGAAGAATGCCGGGATGCCGGCGCCGCCAGCGCGTATCCGCTCGGAAAAAGTTCCCTGTGGCACTAGGTCCAGTTCTACTTTGCCCTGCAGAACCATCTGTTCAAGAAGCTTGTTCTCGCCGACATACGTACCGATGTGTTTGCGAATCTGCCCGGCGGCCAGCAGCAGCCCGTTGCCCAGACCATCTACTCCGACGTTATTGCTGATCGTAGTAAGGTTCTTCACGCCTTTGCGAACCAAAGCGCGAACCAGATTTTCAGGGATTCCGCACAGCCCGAATCCACCAATCATGATGGTGGCGCCATCGAAGATATCCTTGATGGCGTCGTCGGCGCTTGCTACAACTTTATTCATAGGTACCGAATCTTAAACGAAAACCCCCACAGAGGCACGGAGACACGGAGGCAATTCAAGTCTTGCGCTTCTCCGTGCCTCCGTGCTTCCGTGGTTCGCTCTTTCGTAGGGGTTGGTTCTTCCTTAAATGATGCGCCCGCTCGAACTCCAGCGCCAATTCCCGTGTATCCAGATTCTCCCGGATGTGCGCGAGCCGCTGCTCCAGCTTCAGCAAGGCATGCCGGATATTCTTCTTGTTGGTGAGCGCCACGTCGCGCCACATAGAGTAAGGACTGGCCGAAATACGCGTCATTTCTCTCAGGGCGCGGCCTCCGGTCGCCAGCAGCGGAGCGTTCTCACCATATTCGTCTACCAGTGTCGCGGCGAGGGCGGTCGAAACGAACTGCGGCAGATGGCTGATCCAGGCACAGAGTTGATCGTGGGCACCGGCGTCCATGCTGGCGACTCCGGCTCCTGTTTTTTCCACCCACTCCAAAAATTCTCCGCTCACTCCCGCAAACACTTTCTGGCCTGGAACCGGTGTTACAAACCACACCGCGCCCTGGAACAGATCGGCGTCGGCCCCGTCCACGCCCGCTTCTTCCTTTCCGGCCATAGGATGTCCAGCCAGAAAGCGACGACCCGTGTTTTTCCCAAAAGCCTTTGTCGCACGGACCAGCACCTCGCTCTTGGTGCTACCCACATCGGTCAGAAGAGTTTTGGCTGGAAGCGCTGCCCCCAGAAGCCCAATCAGTTCGATGATTGTGCCGACGGGTGTCGCTAAAAGCACTACCTGACTGCCGCGCACCGCGTCCGTTGGGTCGGTGCGGGCATCGTCAATTGCGCCTTTCTCACGCGCTCGCTTCAGCACCGGCGCGCGATCGCAACCGACGATACGGCCGGTGAAGCCGCGTTTCTTCAAGGCCAGCCCGAAGGAGCCGCCGATAAGTCCGGTTCCGATGATGGTGATTTGGCGAATGGGCATTTGCTTTACCACGGAGACACGGAGGCGCGGAGAAAGATCGAAATACTGAATCTCGGTGAATCCACGGGGCCGAGGCACTCATCATGACCCTGCGGGGTGACAAATAAATAGCACTTCTCTGTGCCTCCGTGGTAAAGACCTACGCCACTCTCCGTCCCACCGCCGGCGCGATCATGCGCAACTCATCCATCAATTTCGCGAATTGCTCGGGGAAGAGTGACTGGGCGCCATCCGAAAACGCTCTATCGGGATCGTGATGGACTTCGATCAGCAGCGCGTCCGCGCCCTGCAGCCAGCGAGGCCCGCGCCATGGGCGGAACCTTGTCGCGCAGGCCGGTGCCATGCGAGGGATCGGAAGTCATGGGCAGGTGCGAAAGCTTCTTGATGATCGGAATCGCGGAAACGTCCAGCGTGTTGCGGGTATAAGTTTCAAAAGTGCGGATGCCACGCTCGCACAGAATCACGTCGTAATTTCCGCCCGCCATGATGTATTCGGCCGAGAGCAACAACTCTTCCAGCGTGGCCGCAATGCCGCGCTTGAGCAGCACCGGCTTCTTGACTTTGCCCAGTTCGCGCAGCAGGTTGAAATTCTGCATGTTACGCGCGCCCACCTGGAAGATGTCGATGTAGGGCAGCATGACCTCGATCTGAGCGATCTCCATGACCTCGCTGATCACCAGCATGTTGAAGCGGTCGCCGGCCTCGCGCAACAGCTTGAGCCCTTCTACGCCCATCCCTTGAAATGAATACGGGGACGACCGCGGCTTGAAGGCGCCGCCACGCAGCACACGCGCGCCCGCCTTGGCCACCTGTTCAGCCACGGTGAAAAGCTGTTCACGCGATTCCACCGAGCAGGGCCCGGCCATGACCACAACCTGGTCGCCGCCAATCTGCAATCCGTTGGCAAACGCGACGATCGTCCCTTGCGGACGGAAACTCCGCCCCGCCAGCTTGTAGGGAGCGCTGATGCGGTGAACGTGTTCCACTCCCGACAGAACTTCAAGGTTCCGGGTATCGAAATCCACCCGCGCGCCTACGGCAGCCAGCACCGTTTGCCGCTCTCCGGTAGTGCGGTGCACAGAAAAGCCCATCCGGATCAGGTGTTCCACCACCTGCTGGATCTGCTCGTCGGTCGCTGTTTCCTGCATGGCAACAATCATAAGAAGCCGTCAGCCCTCAGCCCTCAGCTATCAGCTTGTCTCGAAAAACTGACGGCTGATAGCTGAGGGCTGAAAGCTGCCCTTAGTCATTCACGTCGTTATCCAGTTCTGTATCACCCCCAACGGCATCCGCAGCAGCCCGGGGAGCAATCTCTTCCTGCTGGATCTGGCGCATGATATCCATGATCCGCTCAAAAATCCGCAGCAGGTCGCGATCCGCCAGAGGCCCGGGGTTGACGCTCTGCACATTGCTGAACACGGTGCGCTCCCGGTCGGGCTCGTAAATCGGCATGCCCACGCCGCGTTTCAATTTACCGATCTCATGGGCAGCGTGCGCGCGCTGGCTCAACAACTCCACCAGCTTGCGGTCTAGTTCGTCAATTGTCTTGCGCCAGTCGGAAATATCCATGAGAGCAGTCGTTGGTCGTCTTCATGGCCGTTGGCTAAATCGCCGTATGGTGATTCCTGCGGATGGCAATAGACAAGACTCCCGGCCAAAGCTCGGATCTACTATCTTGTGGCCGAAGACTGACGACTGACGACTGAACGCTGCCTCACAAATTGTGCCACACTCTCCGCTTCTTTGCCCGGATTGCGCTCGATGGTCTCGACGATCGCGCTGCCCACCACCGCCGCATCAGCGAATTTTCCCACCGCCTCAAACTGTGCCGAGCTGGAAATGCCAAAGCCCACCGCGACCGGCAGGCTAGTATACCTGCGCAGGCGGCGCACCAGCTTGGGAGCATCTTCCGGCATCTGCTGCCGTGCACCGGTCACCCCGGTTCGCGAAACCGCATACACAAATCCAGTCGAGGACTGGGCAATCTGTTTCAACCGCTCGTCCGTGCTGGTCGGGAGCGGCCAGGAATACCGTCGCCAGGCTTCTCTTTCGCATTTCGGCCAGGTAGTCGTGTGATTCTTCTACCGGCAGGTCGGTGATCAAAGCGCCATCGACGCCGGCATCGTGTGCAGCGGCGCTGAACTTCATCAGCCCCATGCGCATGACCGGGTTCAGATACGTAAAGATGATGAGCCCCGCCGCTGAACGTTTCCGGATCTCTTTACCCACCTCCAGCACTTGATGCAGCGTGGTTCCGTGGCGCAGTGCCCGCTCGCTGGCGCGCTGGATCACCGGTCCATCAGCAACGGGGTCGGAGAAGGGAACCCCCAGTTCGATCACATCCGCACCAGCGTCAATCGCTGCCAAAGCGATGTCTCGCGAGGTCGCGAGATCAGGATCGCCGCAGGTCAGGTAAGCGACCAGGGAGGGTTTATTTTGGAAGCTGAGGGGCATTAGTGAGGAAAAGCTTAAGAAACAGATTACTCAATTTCCCGATTACTCAATTACACAATCGCTCGCTGCTCAATCCAACCTCAGATTCTCCCGCAAAATCCCAATATCCTTGTCGCCGCGGCCGGAAATATTGACCATGAGCACATCCGACTTTTTCATTCCGGGCGCGCGCTTGATCGCCTCCGCGACAGCGTGAGCAGATTCGAGCGCCGGAATGATGCCCTCCGTTCGTGCCAGCAAAGTGCAAGCCTCGAGCGCCTCGGCATCCGACGCCGAGACGTATTCCGCGCGACCCGTATCCTTCAGCCATGCATGCTCGGGACCAATCGAAGGATAATCAAGGCCGGCTGAGATGGAGTGAGTGGTCGAAATCTGCCCGGCCTCATCCTGCAATACATAGGAGTAAGTCCCCTGCATCACGCCCGGCGAGCCTCCAGAAAAACGTGCCGCGTGTTCGCCCAGCCGGATGCCCCGCCCACCGGCCTCCACACCGATGAGTTGTACTTTCTTGTCCTTGAGAAACTCGTAAAAGATCCCGATCGAGTTCGATCCACCGCCGACACAGGCGATGATCGCCTTGGGCAGCTTGCCTTCGGCCCGAAGAATCTGCGCGCGCGCCTCGCGCCCGGTGACTCTGTGAAAGTCACGCACCATGGTGGGATAAGGATGAGCGCCAAGCACGCTGCCAAGCAGGTAGTGCGTGGTGCGCACGTTGGTCACCCAGTCGCGCATGGCCTCGTTGATCGCGTCTTTCAAGGTGCGGGAGCCGGAATCCACGCCGCGAACCTCCGCGCCCAGCAGTCGCATGCGAAAGACGTTCAGCTCCTGGCGCCGCATGTCTTCCGTTCCCATATAGACGACACACTCAAAGCCCAGCAGCGCGCATACCGTCGCCGTGGCCACGCCGTGCTGGCCCGCGCCAGTCTCAGCGATCACGCGATGCTTGCCCATGCGCTCGACCAGCAGCGCCTGTCCCAGGCAGTTGTTAATTTTGTGCGCGCCTGTGTGCAGCAGGTCTTCGCGCTTGAGATAAATCTTGGCGCCACCGAGTTGTTTCGTCAGTCGCCGCGCAAAGAAAAGAGCCGTGGGACGCCCGGCGTACGTGCGCAGCAGTTCATCCAGACGGCGCTGGAAACTGCGGTCGCGCTTGGCCTTCTCGTAGTGGCGCTCCAGTTCTTCCAGAGCGGCCATCAGGGTTTCAGGGACGTAGCGTCCACCGTAGACGCCAAAGCGGCCGGGCGACTTCTTCTCCGAAGCCTTGGCCCTTTTCGTTATCGTCGCGGTCGCCATTTCCTATTTGCTCTTCGTAGTTTCCCGTACTGCCCTGACAAAAGCGCGGACCTTCTCCGGATCCTTTTTCCCCGGACTGGTTTCTACCCCGGAAGCAACATCCACCCCCCATGGCTTCATGATGCGAATCGCATCCGAAACGTTCGCGGGGTTGAGGCCACCAGCGACGATCACATTAATGCCTCGACTCATTTGTTCAAACCGCGGTGCAGCCTTTTCCCAATCAAACGTCTTGCCGGTGCCGCCAGGTTGCTCCGGCGTGCCTGAGTCCAGCAGAATGCGGTCGAACGGGCGTTCCGGCCTCTTTTCGATAAAGGAAGACAGGTTCGCGGTCACGGGACTCTCGCCAAGAAACCATGCTGCCGGCATCGCCAGATAGAATTTTCGAGGCCTTGCCGCAGCTACCGCAACCAATTCAGAACCCTGATTCGGTTCCACACCAAGTGGCAATCGAACATGAATCTGCAAACTGGTCAAACCCTCAACAATTTGCGCTGCCGATTCAGAATCCTGCAGCACAAAGACCCCTACTTTTTCGACGTGCACCGGCAGTTCCGCGACGATTCGTTTCGCTGTTTCCGGATCGATCCTCCGCGGGCTCTTCTCATAGAAGATGAAACCCAGCGCATCGGCACCCGCGTCGATTGCGATCTGCGCGTCCTCCAGGTTTGTGATTCCGCAAATCTTGACCCAGGTCATGAAAGCCAGTTCTCAGTTCCTAGTTGAGAGTTCCCAGCAGTCGCTAGCGCTTCAGGCTGACCGTAGAGGGTTCCCTTTCTGCTTCCGTTAGGAGGCATCGCAGGGCCTCACTCGGCCACTCGGCTTTCATCAGCGACTCACCGATCAGGAACGCTTTATATCCAGCGCCGCGCAACCGGGATATATCCGTGCCGTTGGCGATGCCGCTTTCTGCCACGCCCAGCGCACCTTTCGGAATCATTTCCGCCAGCCGAAAAGTAGTTTGCGGATCCACTTTGAAGGTTCGCAAGTTTCGGTTGTTCACTCCGATCAGATCGCAACCCGCATCCACTGCGCGGCGCAGTTCTTCTTCGTCGTGCGCCTCGCAGAGCACGTCCAGCCCTAGGGCGCGAGCTTGCGCATTCAATGCGATCAATTCCGCTTGCGACAGCACGGCCACGATCAGCAGAACCGCATCGGCACAGTTGGCGCGGGCTTCCAGCAACTGGAATTCATCGACAATAAAATCCTTACGCAGACAGGGCAGCTTTGTGCGGGCGGAGGCGTGCCGCAAATTCTCCAGAGAGCCCTGAAAGAATTCCTCGTCGGTCAACACTGACAACGCCGCCGCTCCCGCCGTCTCCAATTGTTCAGCCAGATCCTGGGCGTCGAAGTTGGCGCGAATCAGTCCACGTGATGGAGAGGCCTTCTTAAGCTCGGCGATGACCGCGGCTCCGCTCTGATTCCTGACGGCCAGCGCCCGTCGAAAGCCGCGCGGGACATGCTCCTGGGCCTTGCGCTCAAGCTGTCCCAGATTCGCTGAGTGCTTGGCATCAGCGACTCTGTGACGCGTGGCGATTACGATCTGGTCCAGAGTGGCAACCATAAAGGAATCTGAAGATTATACGGGAACGAAGGAGATCGGCGCCGCCAGAGGCTCAACGGCGCCACAAGCCCGAATGCCAGGCTGGCATCGTCATTCCGCAGAAAACTTGAAGACGGTTTGCGAGTGGAACGTCGCACCCGGCCTCAGAATCGTAGACGGAAAATCAGGATGGTTGGGCGAATCCGGGTAATGCTGCGTCTCCAGACAAAAACCGTTGCGCTGCTTGTAGACATGGCCGTGCTTCCCGGTAATCGTTCCGTCCAGAAAATTCCCCGAGTAGAACTGTACGGCAGGCTCGGTGGTAAAAACTTCCAGTACCCGCCCGCTGGTCGGTTCGTGGACTCGTGCAGCCAGGATCAGGCCATCCTCTTTTCGGTTGATCACGAAGTTGTGGTCGTATCCACGTCCCACCACCAGCTGTTCATAGTTGTCGTTGATGCGAGCGCCGATCGCGGTGGGCGTGGTGAAGTCCAACGGAGTCCCTTGCACCGGGCGAATTTCGCCGGTGGGGATCAGCGTCTTGTCCACAGGAGTGAAGCGGTCCGCGTTGAGCATCAGATGATGCCCAAGAATGTCCCCGCTGCCTTCTCCAGCCAGGTTGAAATAACTATGCTGCGAAAGATTCAGAGGAGTGGCTTTGTCGGTGGTGGCTTCGTAGTCAATGACTAACTGGTTTTCATCGGTCAGTACGTAACTGACCTTGACCTTCAGGTTGCCGGGATAGCCTTCCTCGCCGTCCTTGCTGAGGTAGCTGAACGCGACCCCGACTCCGGTTGTGTCCTTGAATGGCTTGGCCTCCCAGACTTGTTTGTTGAAGCCATTCAGGCCTCCATGCAGCGAATTTGGCCCGTCGTTTTTAGCCAGCGTATATTTCACGCCGTCGAGAGTGAAGGTGGCGTTGCCAATCCGGTTGGCATAGCGTCCGACGATGACGCCAAAATAGGGAGGGTTGACAAGATATCCGTCGAGGGTGTCGTGGCCGAGAACCACGTCGTCGAACTTGCCCGTCTTATCCGGCACGCGTAGCGACACAATGATGCCGCCATACGTCATAGCGCGCACTTCCATGCCTTGTGAGTTGGTTAGGGTATACAGATCGACCGGCCTCCCGTCCCCGGTTTTTCCAAAGGACTGCTTGCGGACATCGCGCTTGCCTTTTGCGGGCGCGGCTACCGGCCGCAGCGCAATGGAAACCGCGAGTAACAGAAAAAAGATTTGAAAAATGACGGCTCTTTGATTCATGGTAGTTCCTAGTCAAAAGAGGATACTTGCTCACAGCCCGCAATACCAGCAGGCTCAATCAGAGTGCTGGTGCCATCGAAGGGACTCGAACCCCCACACCCTTGCGGGTACATGGACCTGAACCATGCGCGTCTGCCAATTCCGCCACGATGGCAAAGTAATGACTGGGATGCGGCAATCTTCTTAGGGCCGCCTTCCAGGAAAGAACTACGAGTAATATTCTACAGGGGGAGCACGGACTGTCAAACCTGCCAGACAGGTGGGTAGTCGGCCAAGGACGGAACTTCAAATGGAACATTCACGCAAAACACCGTCGGATGTCGTCGAACATCTGGGCGTTCTGTCCCATGATCTCAGCAACTCGCTTGAGACCATTCTGCAAGCTGCCTATCTCCTGCAAGAAGCGAAACTGGACGGAACCCACAAGAAGTGGGCCCAGATGATCGATACCGCCGCACGCGACGCAACCCAGACCAACCGTGAGATCAGGAAAATACTGCAAAAACGGTCGGCAGGTCGTCGGTCCTCAGTCGTCATCCCCAGCCGACGCCAAAGACTGACAACTGAAAACAAACAACTGACAACTGGGTTTTCTGAACCCAGTCGGCAGTCATCGGTCCTCAGTCGTCAGCCAATCTGGACCCGTACTGAAGACTGACGACTGATTTTCCTAACCCTCCAGCTTTGCCGACATCGTGATATTTGCCTTGAGCAGTTTGGACACCGGGCAACCACTCTTGGCATTTTCAGCTGCCTTCTGGAATGCTGCGTTGTCCGCGCCTGGAACTCGTCCCACGACGTCCAGATGGACGGTGGTGATGGTCCAGCCCGAGTCAAGTTTTTCGAGGGTCAGCGTTGCGGTAGTCTCGATGCTCGAAGCGGTCAGGTTCGCCCCACCCAACTGCCCCGAAAGCGCCATGGAAAAACAGGCTGCGTGCGCTGCCGCAATCAGTTCTTCGGGATTGGTCCCGGGGGTGTTCTCAAAACGTGTGACGAATGAATAGGGAGTGTTGGACAACACGCCGCTCGATGCAGACACCGCACCCTTGCCGTCCTTGAGCCCGCCCTTCCATATTGCGCTTGCCTTGCGTTGCATGCCACTCTCCTGATTTCATGAAGTTGATTGGGTCCTGACTATTGTAGACGCATGCGAGGCCCACTGTCAGGCACGCTGGCCCCAACCGAAACCCGTTGAGTGCTGTGCCCGTGGGGCCCACCCAGCTGGACATTCAAGAGTGACAACCGGCGAAAGCTCGCACCGGAACAACATTCAAGTTGCGGCGGGCAGTTCGCTGCTCCAGCAATCCACCGTCATCAGCCAGGCGCCCAGGCGGCGCCAGGTCTGCACGAACTTGCCTCGATCGGCAACCGTGGTACCGTTCGCCTGCTGAATGGCAACCGTGTAACGGCCAACCTCGACTGCCATATCGCCCGAGTAGTCGACGCGAATCGTTTCCAGGCGCAGGTTCTGGAACCCGGTTTCGCCATATTCACGAAGCATCAGTTCGATCGGCCTTTGCCCCTGCACGGCTTCACGGTGCGGCGACAGAAAATATGCGTCCGATGCGAACAGGGCCGCTGCCTGATCGTAATTTGCGGTATTGAAAGCGGTGGCAAAATCCTGGGTCAAACCGCGGATCGTGGACTGAACATCCATCCATGAACCGGCGCCAGGCACACTACTGACTGCGGACTGATGCACGAGCTACCTCCGGGGGAAGGACTAGCAGACGGCGCTTTCTGTTCCGGCCGGTGGAAAGGTTACGCTGCTACTGGCCGCGATTCTAACCCAGAGCGATGTGGAAAAGTGCTAATGTTTCGTTGCACGGTGAATTCTGTTTTGCGATCGTCGTCCTGATCTTTATCTTTTCTTTCTCATGATTTGATGTTCGTTTTACTGGATCTCTGAGTGCCACGCGAGGGGTTATGTACTTCGAACAGTTTTATCTCGGCTGTCTGGCCCATGCTTCTTACCTGCTTGGATCGGAAGGCGAAGCGGTGGTCGTCGATCCGCAGCGCGATGTGGACCTTTATCTGAAGGCGGCCGCAGACCATGGGCTGACCATCCGGCATATTTTTGAAACCCACCTGCACGCTGACTTTGTTTCCGGCCACCGCGAACTCGCCGCCCGCACCGGGGCGCAGATTTATTTCGGAGAGAGGGCAGGGGTAACATTCCCGCACGTTCCGGTTCACGACGGCTCCGAAGTGCGTTTTGGGAAGGCGCGAATTACTGTTTTGGAGACTCCGGGACACACGCCGGAGAGCATCTGCCTGCTGGTCACGAAAGATGACATGCCGAAACCGTGGGCCGTCCTCACCGGCGATACCCTGTTTCTGGGGGACGTGGGCCGTCCTGACCTCTCCCGCACGCATAGCCCGGAGCAGTTGGCTGGCATGCTCTATGACAGCCTGCACAGTAAGCTGATGAGGTTGCCAGACGACGTGCTCGTCTATCCCGCTCATGGTGCCGGTTCGCTCTGTGGCCGCAACATGCGGGCCGAGCGCTCGTCTACGATTGGCACCGAGCGCCTTACCAACTATGCCCTCCAAATTCAAAGCCGAGAAGAGTTCGTGAAACAGTTGACCAGCAACCTGCCCGTACGTCCGGACTATTTTTTGCAGGATGCCGAAATCAATCGTGAAGGCGCCCCCGCGCTTTCTGACCTGCCGGACTTAAAGGCAATTTCCCCCGCCGAGTTGAAGACCCTGATGGAGGAGGGAGTGATCGCGCTGGATATCCGGCCAGGAGAGCAGTTCGCCGCCGGCCATGTCCCCGGCTCCGTCAACATTGCGCTCTCGGGACAGTTCGCCACCTGGGCAGGAACGATTCTGGGTCTGTCGTCGCGGCCCGTTTTGATCGCGGATACGCCGGAGCAACTGGCTGAAGCCCGCGTTCGCCTGGCCCGGGTTGGTATCGAAGGGGAGCGCGGCTATCTGGACGGCAGCACTGCGGGATGGAAGCAGGCCGGTTTTGATCTGGCGCAGTTGCCGGAGATTACAGTGCAGGAGTTGCATCAGCGGCTATCGGAAAACAAGATACGCGTGCTCGACGTCCGGCGCGAACCGGAATTTATGGCAGGGCATCTGGAGGAAGCGGCATGGTGGCCACTCGATCGTTTCCGGCTCTCCGCTCCCGGAGGTTGATCTCGACATTCCGCTGGCCGTGCATTGCCAGAGCGGCTACCGCAGCATGATTGCCTGCAGCCTTCTGCAACGGGCCGGTTTTCAGAACGTGCTCAACGTCAGCGGTGGATTCGGCGAATGGCAAAAAGCGGAGTTGCCAGTTTCGACCGGCGCGCCCGTAGAAGCCTAGAGGATGTTCGTGTGGCGCGGGCGCCCTCGCCCGCGGCTCTTGACTTTCACTGGCAGCCAACGCGGGCGGGGGAGCCGGCGGCACACCTCCTCCAAACCCGCATCTCCCTGTAGAATGCCCTAACGAAATCTAATGATCACTCTCGCAGACGTCAAAGCTGCTTACGAACGCATTCGCCAGTCGATCTACCTTTCGCCGTGCACTCTTTCCGCGACTTTCTCCCAGCTTACCGGCAATTCCATTTATCTCAAGCTCGACAATCTGCAGAGAACCGGTGCATTCAAAGAGCGCGGTGCGCTGAACAAGCTGTTGACCATGACCGTGGAAGAACGCGGTCGCGGAGTAATTGCAGCTTCGGCCGGAAATCATGCCCAGGGACTGGCCTGTCACGCGGGCAGGCTTGGAATCAGCGCCCAGATTTGTATGCCGCTGGTCACTCCGTTGATCAAGGTGTCGGCCACCAAGGCTTACGGCGCGGACGTCATTCTCTACGGCGCCAATTACGACGATACCTGTGAAGAAGCCATTCGACGCAGCCAGCAGCAACATCTCACCTTCATCCACCCTTTTGACGATGACGCGGTCATCGCCGGCCAGGGAACGCTCGGCCTCGAAATGCTTCAGCAGCATCCTGAAATTGAAGCAGTCGTCGTCCCCATCGGAGGCGGTGGTTTGATCGGCGGAATTGCCTGTGCCATCAAGGAAACAAATCCCGGAGTGCGAGTCGTCGGAGTGCAGACCACTCGGCTTCCTTCCATGAAAGTTGCAGTAAGCGAGGGCAAGCCGGTCACCCTCCCTCCGGCTGCAACCATCGCAGACGGCATCGCGGTGCGGCGCGCCGGCGACCGCACTCTTCCTCTGGTTCAGAAGTATGTGGACGAAATTGTCACGGTCGACGAAGAAGAAATTGCCAACGCGGTTCTGCTCCTGCTGGAGCGCGAAAAAACCATGGCCGAAGGCGCCGGCGCAGCGGCGATTGCCGCCATGATCAATCGCAAAATAGAAATTTCTGGAAAAAAGATTGCAGTCCTGGTCGGTGGCGGCAATATGGACGTAACCCTGCTGTCACGCATCATCGAACGCGGTCTGGTCAAAGACGGGCGTCTCTTGCGCTTGCGCATCCACCTTCCCGACTACCCCGGCGCCCTGCACCGGCTCACCGGAATCCTGGCGGATCATCGAGCCAATATTGTGGAAACATCCTACGACCGCACCTACTATGGCGTGAATCTGGGAGAAACCGCGATCGACATCACCATGGAGACACGGGGTCCAGAACAAATCGCCGAATTGCTCTCCGCCCTGGAGGCCGCCGGCTATTTGCACGAACGAGTTCTGTGAACCAACGTGGTGCGCGGAAGGCAAACGCAAACCAGTTTATTTGCGCACCGTGCTGACAGCGTTCTTACTTTGACCGGTCGCTGGAGCGGACGCGGCCGACAGTGGTGAGAAGGTCACCAGTACATTGAAGGAGAAACTCATGGCCCCCGCAAAGGAAATCTCTCGCAGGCAGTTCGTCGCCTCGGCGGTCTCGACAGCAGCCATCGCATCCCTGCCCGTGGATCAACTCTTCGCAAGAGTTAGTAACGGAGGACTGGGACAGACTGAAGCCGTGCGAACCAGCAGCCCCGGCTGGAGGGATCCGAACTGGAAAGATCAGGGAATCGAGAATCTAACCAAGTCACCGCACGCGAAGCTGCGAGATATTCCGGTGCGTGCAGTGACCATCCAGAGCGGCTTTTGGGCGCAGCGGCGCGAGATCAACGTGACCAAGAGCATCCCCACTATGCACGATCTTCTCGAAGCGAACGGTCGCATGAATAATTTTCTCCGCCTGGTCGGCAAGAGCTCGGCGGCTCAGAGCGGTCCTGTGTATTCAGACTCCGATGTTTACAAGTGGACCGAGGCAGCAGGGTTCGTCCTTCAGTCGGGTGACCGTCCGGAGCTTCGTGCCACGGCAGAAAAAATTATTGCTGAGGTGGTCGCAGTCCAGGAGCCCAACGGTTACTTAAACACCTACTACCAGGATGATCATAAGTCTCTCCGAATGCTTACGCAGACCCAGACTACGGGTCACGAACTCTATAACATCGGACACATGCTGCAGGGTGCGATCGCTTATTATCGGGCTACCGGTGACCGCAAATTGCTCGACGCCGGAATCCGCTTCGTCGATGATTTCCTGGTGTCCAGCTATGGCCCCGCTCCCAAACAACCGATCGTTTCCGGACATCCCGAGATTGAACTGGCACTGATCGAACTGTACCGTATCACCGGCGACAAGCGGCAACTCGACCTGGCGGGATACATCCTGGGTGGAGACGAGCGCTTACATCTGCCGGAGCGCCGAACTATCTACATGTTCAGCGGAACACCGTTCACCGCGAGAACGAAGCTGGAAGGACACGCGGTGCGCGCGATGTACGCATGCTGCGGCGCCACGGACTACTACATGGAGACCGGCGACCCGGCGTACTGGAAGACCTTGAACGTGCTGTGGGATGACATGACCGCCACCAAAATGTATGTCACTGGCGGAGTCGGTTCGCGGTCCGACGGCGAAGCCTTCGGAAATGCGTATGAGCTGCCCAATGATCGCGCTTACGGTGAGAGTTGCGCAGCCATCGGCAACATGATGTGGAACTGGCGCATGCTGGCCGCGACGGGAGACGCAAAGTTCACCGATGTAATCGAACGCGCGCTATATAACGGGATTAATTCCGGAATGTCGCTGGACGGCACTCTCTATTGCTATCGCAACCCCCTCGCGTTCGATCCATCCACGGGAGAAAAGATTCGCAATCCCTGGTACGACACGACCTGCTGTCCTCCGAACCTTGAGCGCACTTTTGCTTCTTTGCCGGGATACTTCTACAGCACCAGCAGTGACGGCATTTACCTGCACCTTTATGACAATTCGGAACTGAATTGGCATCTGGAAAATGGCGTCGGCCTCAAGGTCGTGCAAAAAACAAATTATCCCTGGGAGGGCACGATGGAAGTGACCGTCACTCCGGCCCAGCCTTCGAATTTTACTTTTTATCTGCGAGTTCCCGGGTGGGCGGATCACGCAGAAGTCGCCGTCAATGGAAAGGCGGTAAGCGGAGCGAAGCCAGGAGAATACCTGGCGATTTCACGGAGTGGGCTCAGGGTGACGTCATTCATTTGAAATTAGAGATGCCCGTGCAAGTGCTGCAGGCGAACCCTCAGGTGGCCGACGACACGGGGCGCGTTGCCGTGCAGCGCGGTCCCCTCGTCTATTGCTTGGAGGAACTCGACCAGCCCGCAGGAGTAGCGATGAGCGATCTGGCCGTCGAGCTGGGACGGAAACCTGAATCCCAATTCCAGAGCGAATTGAAGAGCGACCTGCTCGGAGGCGTGGTTGTGCTGCGTCACACCGGCGTGGCCTACGAAAGAGCTGCCTTGCGCAACTCTCTCTACTCCCGCTTCGGCGGCGGTCCGGCGCAAAGCCGCCGGGTTACGCTGACGTTTATTCCGTATTACGCTTGGTCAAACCGGCAGGAAACGTCGATGCAGGTCTGGACTCCCGTGGTTACCGCCTGACGCAGAACCCGGGAGACCGACACACGTGGGCGCGGAGTGAGTCATCGTCGCCTCCGGCTTTTCCGTAACAGGAAATAGTGATCGGTATGAGTGTCTTTAAGAGGCTGGCCTTATTGGCGGCGGTGGTGTCTTTTCTTCCCTTGGGCTTCACGCAGACCGGCGGAGACACCGTCGGCACGATTACGTCGGCGTTGCGAGCCCGCGAATTTGATAAGGCACTTCAGCTGCTTCGGTCGGCGCTACAGCAGTCTCCGAAAAGCGCGCAGTTGTGGACGCTGCAAGGGATCGCATTCTCGGGCGAAGATCACGAGAAGGAAGCCTTAGCTTCGTTTCGCAATGCGCTCAAGATTTCTCCTGAATATCTTCCCGCTCTGGAAGGCGCAGCCCAATTGGAATACAAAGCGGGTAGCATCGCAGCGATTCCGCTCTTGCAACATGTGCTGCGGTTGCGTCCCGGCGATCCTACCAGCCATGCGATGCTGGCGGTTTTGTATGGCAAACATGGCGATTGCGCTTCCGCCGTACAACATTTCGAATTGAGCGGTTCTCTTGTAGAAAACGTTTACTTTCCTGGTAGATTTAACTCCGCTTTAGGTACGATTGTCAACGTGGTTCGACGACAGTTCAAAGATTGCAATCGTTCATTTCGATATGGGATTACGTTTACTCAAATGCAATTGCCGGATGACCGACAAACTCGTAGTCGCTACGTCGTAAGGAACTTTGCATGAACGCTCGCTGGAATCGTCGGCAAGTCTTGAAACAGCTGGCCGCTGCTTCCGCGGCGATGATTCTGCCTGGAGGAGCTGTGGCCGACTCACCTCCACGCCTTGCCGGTCAGGACAGTATTGAGATCCAGATTGCTTCTGTCAGCGAGCACACCCTCCGGTTGAGCATCCTTCCGGTCAAGAATGGCCAGGTGGCCTCTATTCCCTTTAATGGGTCCCTGATTCGAACCGTTTGGGACGCTCCGATCGCGAAGCTGCGCGGCGATTCACCCGCTCAAACCGTCAAACTCGGAAGCCTGGCCCTGCATTTCTCACCCGACCCACCTGCGTTTACGGTTTCATCCGCAGGCGGTGAAACCATCCAGACATTTACCTGGAATCGAGACTCCGGTGTCATCGGCTTCACAACCGGAAACGCACCGCTGTTCGGCCTCGGAGAGGGAGGGGCGCAATTCGATCGTCGTGGTTCTATCGACAACATGATTTCCGGCCAGGGCGGCTACAAGCTCGCCACTCACGGAGGCCGAGTACCCATTCCCTGGATCATCGGAACGTCCGGCTGGGCGATGTTTGTTAACCAGCCGTTCGGCACTTTCGACTTTACCAGTCCGCAAAGCAAGTTTCTTCCTGCCAGTGCGGAGGCTGCTCTTCCTCTCGACATTTTTTTTACCGTCGCCAGTGATCCCGCGACAATCGTGGCCGAATACGCTGGTCTCACTGGACATGCGGAAATGCCTCCGCTGTGGAGTTTCGGTTATCAGCAGTCGCATCGCACGCTAGCCAGCCGTGAAGAAATACTCGCTGAAGGAAAGACATTCCGCGAAAAGAAATTGCCCTGCGACACTTTGATCTACCTGGGTACGGGCTTCTGTCCGTCGGGCTGGAACACGGCGAATGGCTCGTTCGTATGGAATTCCCGCGTGTTCCCCGATCCCAAGGAAATGATCGAGGAACTACATAAGGACCATTTCAAGGTTGCGCTCCATGCTGTGATTCTGTCGGACAAACTCCGCGGCACAGCACACGATCCCTGTGAGGTCACTCAATTCGACGAAGCGCAGGCGGGCTGCCACTGGGACGCGCACCGCAAAGACTTTGCCATGGGTGTGGACGGTTGGTGGCCGGACGAAGGCGACCCGCTCGATATCGCGTCCAGGCTGGTTCGCAACCGAATGTATTGGGAAGGCCCGCAGATTGACCGGCCGAATGAACGTCCCTACGCGCTCCATCGCAATGGCTATGCCGGTATGCAGCGCTACGCTTCATTTCTCTGGTCTGGAGATGTGTTTTCGACCTGGGAGACTCTGAAGACCCAGGTCCCGATTGGCATCAACACCTCGCTGACCGGCATTCCTTATTGGGGAACCGATATCGGGGGCTTTGTGCCCACGAAAGAATTCACCGCAGAGTTGTACTTGCGCTGGTTTCAGTTTGGAGCATTTTGCACGCTCTTCCGCAGCCACGGTCGTGCCTGGAAACTGCGCCTGCCCTGGGGCTGGAACACAGGCGACGCCGGCCCGGCCGAGATCAACAACTACAGCGGAGCCGCCATTCCTGATCCTAGCCAACTGCACGATGCAAGAGTCGAACCGATCTGCCGAAAATACTTGGAGCTACGCTACCGCCTGCTGCCCTATCTCTATAGTGCCGTCAGAGAGTGCTGCGCAACAGGCATGCCCATCATGCGCGCCTTGTGGCTGCACTATCCCGACGATCCCAGGGCTGTGGCATGTGGCGACGAATACTTGTTCGGAAAAAACCTGTTGGTTGCGCCGGTTGTGGAGAAAGGCGCAGCCATGCGCAAGGTCTACCTTCCGAGGGGCAGCTGGTACGATTTTTGGACCAATGAACACATAGAGGGAGGCCGCGAAATAAGCCGCGATGTTGACCTTGGGACCATCCCTCTGTATGTGCGCGCCGCATCAATCTTGCCCCTGGGTCCAGTCAAGCAGTACACAACAGAATCAGTCGATCAGCCCCTGTCTGTTTTGGTCTATTCCGGAGCCGACAGTTCGTTCCTGCTCTACGAAGATGACGGCATTTCCTTCAACCACCGCAAAGGGGAGTGGATGGGCATTCAAATGACGTGGGATGACGCCCTGCGCTCTTTGGCTCTGGAACTCGCGCCCGGCTCCCGCATGCTGATGCCTGTGCCCAGGAACATAGAAATAAGACTGAGACAAGAAATACGGTCTGTGAGGTTCGAGGGTCATCCGATCAAGATATCGTTTTGACCCAACTGCTTGATTTGCTGCCAGCGCTATCGCCAAAATGTTTCCTAACTCAAGACAAGCGGGTTCAATGGTCGGGAGCTGGAGCAACATACGCTTCGCCCATCAGGTTCCGGGATATACTTTCGAGCCGACCCCCAGGAAGACCAAAGGCGACATGGAGACAACCAAGCGAGCCTGGGTTGCGGCCACCCTCGACACCAAGAGCGACGAAGCCATCTACGTATGCACTCTGCTCGAAGCTGCCGGAGTACCTGTAGCACTGGCAGATCTCTCCACGTCGGGCAATTCAGTCCCTGCATCGACGAGGATATATTTTTCGCCAGAGGACATCGCGGCGTATCACCCGCAATCCCGGAACGCAGTATTCACCGGCGACCGGGGAACTGCAATTGCTGCAATGAGCGATGCGTTTGAGCGCTTTGTAAAGAGTCGCGACGACATCGGCGGCATGTTGGGCCTGGGCGGGTCCGGTGGCACAGCCTTGATCACGCGTGCTATGCGAGCCCTGCCCTCCGGCGTGCCCAAGCTAATGGTTTCGACGATGGCCTCGGGCAATGTTGCCCCGTATGTCGGTGCCTGTGACATCACGATGGCCTATTCCGTCACTGACATGACAGGCCTGAACCGGATCTCCCGCCGCGTGCTGGGCAACGCAGCCCACGCGGTCGCGGGCATGATGCTGCACTCTGTCCCGGAGGCAAGTGAGGAGCGCCCCGCCATTGGGCTCACCATGTTCGGCGTGACTACCGCCTGCGTTCAGCAGATCTCGCGTCTGCTCGGTGACCGCTTCGACTGCATCGTATTCCATGCCACCGGCACAGGCGGACAGTCAATGGAAAAGCTGCTGGAAGATGGCTATCTTGGCGGCGTACTCGACACTACGACTACCGAGGTGTGCGATCACTTGTTCGGCGGTGTGCTGGCCTGCACCGACGACCGCTTTGGTGCTGTGGCTCGCACTCAGGCGCCGTATGTCGGTTCCTGCGGGGCCCTCGACATGGTGAACTTCGGGGCGCCAGAGACCGTGCCCGAACGCTATCAGGGACGGAACTTTTATCGGCACAACCCGCAGATCACGCTGATGCGGACTACCGTCGAGGAAAATATCCGCCAGGCCCGGTGGATCGCCGAGCGGCTGAATCAGTGTGAAGGGGAAGTGAGGTTTCTGTTGCCCACAGGCGGCGTTTCGGCGCTAGATGCGCCGGGACAACCCTTCTGGGATCCAGCAGCCGATGCAGCGTTGTTCGAGACGCTGACCGCCGAGTTGAAGCAGACGAGCCGGCGGAAACTGCGGCAGATTCCATATCACATTAACGATCCCCAGTTCGCACAGGCGGCGGGCGAAGAATTCCTGGCGATTGCCCGGACGAACACCGTCTTAAGGAAATAGTTCATGCCACGTTTTGCGCGTGAGGAATTATTAGCGAAGTATCGGGAAATGGTTCGACGCCGCCAGCCGATTATCGGCGGCGGAGCCGGCACCGGGTTGTCGGCCAAGTGCGAAGAAGCTGGCGGCATCGATCTGATTGTGATTTATAACTCTGGCCGCTACCGCATGGCCGGCCGGGGTTCGTTGTCTGGACTGTTGGCTTACGGCAATGCCAACGACATCGTGATGGAAATGGCGAAGGAAGTCTTACCAGTAGTCAAGAAAACGCCCGTGCTCGCGGGAGTAAATGGCACCGACCCTTTTTGTCAGTTCGACAACTTTCTCGACAACGTCGCCGCTATCGGTTTTTCTGGCGTGCAAAACTTTCCCACCGTCGGATTGATCGACGGAGTCTTCCGCCAGAATCTGGAAGAAACCGGGATGAGCTACGCGCTGGAAGTTGAGATGATCCGCCTGGCCCACGAAAAGGACCTCCTGACGACTCCTTATGTTTTCGACCCGTCGCAAGCAGCCACCATGGCGAAAGCCGGTGCGGACATTCTTGTCGCCCACATGGGCCTCACCACTGGCGGCACGATCGGCGCAGAAACCGCGCTGGCGCTCGAAAGCTGCGCCGGCCGGATCGATGCCATCGCCGAAGCCGCTCTCGACGTACGCCCCGATATCATTGTGCTTTGCCACGGAGGCCCGATCGCTGAACCCGCCGACGCCGTATTCGTGCTCAGCAAGACTCGCCATTGTCATGGCTTCTACGGCGCGAGTTCCATGGAGCGTCTTCCCACCGAAAAAGCCATCACGAAGCAAACCCAGGATTTCAAGCGAATCAGCTTTTAACACTGAATTAACACCGGATTAACACCGGAGGGAAAATGCCGAACACGGTTTACATAAGCGCGGTGATCGATGCGCCTGTCGAAGACGTATGGAAGATCATGCGTGACTACAACGGTATGCCCTCGTATCATCCCGGAATCAAGCACAGCCTGATCGAAGATGGCCGTCCGAGCGACCAGGTCGGCTGCGTGCGCCGGCTCACGCTGGCGGAGGGTTTTGTGCGGGAAGTTCTGCTCTGCATGGACGACCGGAACTACATCTTCACCTACGAAATAATTGAAGGCACTCTGCCGGTACGTGGCTACGTCGCGGGCGTCCGCCTGCATCGCGTCACCCAGGGCAACCTCACGTTCGCGGAGTGGTGGGCCGATTTCGAAGTAGTGGGAGCCGATCGCGACGCCGTGGTTGCGCAGATCGGAAACAATGTGTTCGCGGCCGGCTTTAGCGCGGTGGCAGCGAAACTGGCTGGAAAGCATTGACTAGGGATTTATGAGCGGACGACGAATCCTACCCCTAGTGCTGTTCATTCTGATGGGCCTGGTTCTTTCTCCCGGACTGGGAGAGTCCCAAAGCAGCAGCGCCGCCCGCTCGGGTGCGCAAATTGCGGCTACCCCCTTGGCGGGCGAGCCTGCGGGCGCAAGTCGCTGCAAGGTCTGCCATGCCGCCGAAGTCGAAGGGTACACCCGTTCCGCTATGGCCCACACTCTGCGCCGAGCCGGCCAGGAACCAATCGGCACTGTGAACACTCCCAACGGCAATATTACGATGTACTCCACTCCGACCGGTTCTTGGCAGCGTTTGGACAGCGCAGGAGACGTCAGCAACTACCACATCGACTACGTGATCGGCTCTGGCAACCACGCAAGCGGCTATTTAGTCGACATCGCGGGGCATCTCTTCCAGTCTCCTGTCGCTTTTTATAAAAGTCGCAATTCGTACGATTTGGCCCCCGGCTATGAGAAGACGCAGGATCCGGATTTCACACGTCCCGTCGCCGAGGGTTGCGTCTTTTGCCACACAGGATCTGCGCTTCACGTTTCCGGCACCGACAACCAGTATCGCTCTCCGGTTTTTCCGGCCGAGGCCATCACTTGTGAGCGGTGCCACGGCCCCACCGAAAAGCATCTTGCGGACCCCAGAGCCGGTACGATCGTGAATCCGGCAAAGCTTGAACCTGGCGCACGCGACAGCATTTGCGAGCAGTGCCATTTGATGGGGGTCACTCGGGTGCTTAATCCTGGGCGGGAATTCCGTGATTTTCAGCCCGGGCAAAGATTGGAAAACACCTTCACCACGTATCACGATGTTTTGCCCCCGAATACACCCGCAGGCACATTCAAAGTCATCAGCCACGTGGAGCAGTTGGCAATGAGCGCCTGCGCCCGGAACAGCCATGGCCGTTTGTGGTGTGGAACGTGCCACGATCCGCACAACAAGCCAACTCAGTCTGTTCAGTACTACCGTTCGCGATGCCTGACCTGCCACATGGCAACGTTCCCCGCCGCACATCCCGGCACAGAGAGTAATTGCATCGGCTGTCACATGCCGCGGCGAGACGCTCAAGACGGGGGGCATACGGCCTTTACCGATCACAGGATTCAGCGGCGTCCGGAGGCCCAGCTTAACGGGCCACCTGCTCAGGATATTGCTGCATGGCGCGAGCCCGCGCCTGATCTACAGAAGCGTAACCTCGGCATTGCATACGTCAGCGCGGGCCTGCAACGTCGATCGACGACTTCCCTGGTTCGGGGATATCGACTGTTGACTGAGGTGCAGAACGAATTCTCCTCCGACCCTGAAGTATTCACCTCCATGGGAACAGCCCTGCTTGTCGGAAAGCAACCTTCCGAAGCAGAATTTGCCTTTGAACGTGCCCTGTCGCTACGTCCGAACTCGGCCGTGGCGGAGACAAATGCTGCCGCCGCCCACCAGCAGGCGGGGGATATTGACGGCACGATTGCCCACCTGGAGCGCGCTGTTGCCCTTGATCCCTTACATCTGCCGGCAACCAGCGCTTTGATCAATCTTTACCAGCAGCAGCGAAATCCAGCGAAGGCCAATGAACTTTCCGAAAAAGTTCGCGGCCTCATGGAGGAACAACCTGGTCAAGGTCAGTCTGGACCCGCTCAGCTAACGCCAGTATCTCCGTCGAGTTCGCCGAAAATGGCAGAGGCGGTTTTCAAAAACCTCAAAGTGCTTAATGGCATCCCCTCCGAACAGCTGATTCCGAGCATGCGCTTCATTACTTCTTCCCTCGGCGTGCAGTGTAGTTTCTGCCACGTCGAAGGTCATTTCGACGATGATGCCAAGAAGGAAAAGCAGATTGCTCGCAGCATGATGCGGATGATGTTCGCCATCAATCAGAACCATTTTGAAGGCACTCGCGAAGTGACTTGCTATTCATGTCACCGCGGAGCGCCCCGGCCGATTGATGTCCCGGAAGTTGCGGGTGAAATGCCGTCGCGAGAGGCGGGTGCCATCGGCCAGAAGTTCCCCAGCGAGCTGCCCCTTCCCGATCAGCTTATCGACAATTTCATTCAAGCACTCGGCGGGGCGGCTGCACTCGAGAAAATCACAACGCGAGTGGAGACGGGAAGCGCACAGGTCGGTGGAGAATCGTTTGGCGTCGAAATTTTCAACAAGGGAACAAACAAGGAGTTGTTTATCCAGCACACTTCGGCTGGCGAGAGCATTACTGCTCTGGACGGCAACTCTGGTTGGGTCAGCGTCCCGAACCGTCCGGTGCGCGATCTCAGCGGCTCCGATCTTGACGGGGCCCAAGCGGATGCCGATTTACAATTCGCTTTGCACATCAAACAAATCTTCCCCGAACTGCGGGTGGAATACCCGGAAGCAGTCGACGGTCGTGAGACCTACGTAGTGGTGGGCACTCGGGAAGGCCAGGCCTCGTGGAAATTTTTCTTCGACGTGCAGTCGGGGCTGCTAGTGCGGCTCGTGCGCTATGCCGAGTCCCCTCTGGGGCTCGATCCTACACAAATCGATTACGGAGACTATCGTGCGGTCGATGGTGTGCAAACTCCGTTCACCTGGACGATCGCTCGCCCCGGAAGCAGGTCAACGATCCATGTAAACGAGATTCAGCAGAACGTTCCGATTGGCGATGAAAAATTCCTGAAACCTTCTGCCAAGACGGAAAATCGTTCCCAAGCACCTTTGGCCAGATAGCCCTGCAGGCAAGACGTTGGAGTGATGTTTTGCTGACGGTTAGCCAGAACTCTATTGCGAATTCGGCGCTAATTCGATCCAGGTGATTTTCTTTGGCGAAGCGGCACAACTAAGGCGCCCAGTTCGGCATTGAGGGGCGTGATGGGATGCTCACCGCAAGGGTTTCGCGATGGGCGTCGACGGCTGGGCGCTGCGGCCGACGAAGGCGACCCGCTGGACCTTCCTTCGCGGCTCGCTCGCAACCGAATGCACTGGGAAGGTCCGCACTCGATAACCCAACGAGCGTCCGTATGAGTTACATCGCAACGGGTATGCAGGCATGCAACGCAAGACAGAAGAGCGGCAAAGGCCGCACTGCTATAATAGAAGCTCTCGTGTCTAGCTAGTTGATTCTAAACGGGCCGGGATGGCGGAACTGGCAGACGCAGCGGACTCAAAAGAGTCGGGGCATCCCAGGCCCAGTCCGGCTTAGGTCGATTCTTTCCTTTCATTTGCAGCGACATACCTCACGCAAGCAAACCCAGCATAGTTCGGAAATGTGCGGGTTTGTGAGAAGATGTTTGACTTTGTTGGTCACGTAACGGTACACACTCGGACATGCGGAGTTCGGGAGAATACCGAGGACCTGGATAAGGTCATCAGAGGGTGTCTCTATTGGCAGGCGCCGCGCGGCGACAGCACCGCTGAAGAATGCCGCGTTGATGTACGTCTCGTCACGCAGCCAGAAGACTGACCTTCTATCGCCGTGTCATTTCACGGGCCGCTGTGACTAGCCCCCTCGCTGGTTTCTCAAGTTCGTCCACGGCCCTTGAAAGAAAACGAGCCAAGTCCTCACGACTCGTACCCCAGAACGTCACAGCACTCCGGTCGTCGTCTCCAGCATCCTCGTGAAGCTGTGTCGGGGAATGAAGGATGAAGCTGACACCGACGTACTCGGCCCCCGTCCCTGCCTTCTTTTTGACGACCTGCACTTCATCCGTTTGCTCTTCCTTATAAACATTCACTCTCATCGTTCACTCCTCCTTTCCCGTGCAAAGTTAGTTATTTGCGGCTCTCCCTGCACTGAGACCTGCGGGATAGTAGCACAAATCCACAGCGACGAAAAAGCGAAAGGTGTATCATGCTCCGAATGGGAACCGACGAAGACCGCAAGCGGGTTATCGGAATCATCGCCGGGATTCTCATGGCTCGGCATCTCGACCGGGTGGACGACCTATTCGGTGGGCCGCAGGGAAGCCCACGGACTGACAAGATGATTGCAGCGGCTGTCCAGTGGGCGACTTTGATTATGAAGAAGGTTGACGTGATGGTCGGGAACTGACTTGCCAGCCGCCGAAATCCATCATGCCACTCTGGTGATTCTCGCCGCATCGACCGCACATGTGATGTCAGTTGAAGATATGAGGACACGAGTAGCCAGCGGCGATATGAGCTTGACAGCAGCCGACATGCGCTAAGACGAGTACATCCGCAATCTTGTCTGTAACGAAAACACGACTCGTCCCGCACCCTGAGATGGTCAAAAAAGGCGGAGCAGCAGCCGCAAATGAATGACGAGGCTAAGCAGTTTCGCGGCACTCGGCTCCTCGCTTGCTTCAGGATAGGGATGTCGGTCCCGACTTCATTGCACCTCGTCTGTACTACAGCGCATCGCAAACTGTTGCCCCGTGTAGCTGCTACTTTGACTGCGGTGCTTCGACCAGATGCTCGGCTAGTGCTACCCATTGCCCCTGACGACGAACGTAGGTCACCGTGTATCGGTACACCACCGTGTACGCCGTGCCCTTGTCTGTTCCGCGCACAGTGTCGGTGCCAACTACGACCGCCGTGTCGTTGTCGATGACCACGGTTTCGTCGGTCAGGGTTTGGGATCTGTAGGATCGACATCGCCAGCGAGTATTTCCTTGATGAACGCTTCCTTATCGTATAGTTTCTCGGCGTTGAAGCTGGCGACGAATTTGTCATCAAGGATACGCCTAAGCGTAGTCGCGTCATGTTTGACCTCAGCCGCGACCCATTCTTTTCCGAGGCTTCCGAAGGATGCAGCGATGGCAAATGGTGTCACCTACGACTCAGGAGTGCGTGGGTTATGAGCAGGAATCTTGTCATGCAATCGCAGGGGGGTGCAGAGCCTCGTTAGTCCAGCGGCTGGATCCGTACCAGCACGCCATTGTAGTCCACGTACCACACCGTAACAGGATGGGTGGAACTGTCGATCCAAGTCCGACGATCATACGAGTACGGTTCCGGTAACTGATAAACATTCCAACGTTCCGAACGGGGGTCAAATCGTACCATTTGCCTGCCGTTCAACACGCCCGCCCAGACCCCGCCGTTTCTGTCAGGCATGGCTTCATAGAAGTCGGTGACAGGGCTCGGTGCCGTTGGAGGCCAGTGTTCCACGATGCGTCCGGCGCTCGCGTCCAATTCGATCAAGGCTCCGTCGCCGCCGCCAAACCAAGCCTTGTCGCCTAGATCAAATCCCCCTCGCTTCGCGGTTGCATTATGCGTGCCCGTGTTTAGGACTGCCATGGCTCCAGTCTGAATGTCGAGGCGCTCTGCCGTGTTTCCAGCAAAAGGATGTCCACCGCCGGCCCAGTATTTTCCGTCAGCGGAAATCAGATTGTCATAGCTGAATTCTGTTTGATTCGGAAATCTCTGCACGATCTTCCCCGGTGACGGAATCTATCTTTCTGACATAATGGCGCTCGTTGTCCCAGACAGACCCATCGGGGGCAAGCGCGAAGTTGGTGAACGCAGCGAAGTTGATAGGCTCGGCGACCTCTATTGGAATCTGCGAGATTATTCCAGTCTTTGGATCGAGCTTGTCAAGTTTGTGCGCCCACGGTACCGAAACAAACACGGTGTCATCCTTGCCTATCGCTATGCGGTGTGTGCCCGGCATAGCGCCCGGCGTGTTGGGAATCCTGTATTCCGTGGCAACGCCTGTGCGAGGGTCGACCTTTCCTACGTATTCCGTTTTATGGCTGGTGTACCAGATGTTGCCTTGGCTGTCGCCAGCCACGTCATGCGGAGCAAGCAGGGCGCGGGGGAGCTCATACTCGGTAATGACTACGCGGGTTGATGTTCCCTGCGGGCGGGAGAACACGTGAAGTGGTGAGCCTCGTGTTTGCGGCGAACGAACGTTCGAGAGCCATTTCAGAATGGTGTCGAAATCCTTATCAACGGTTGCGGAACTCGCTTTCGGAACGACCAGAGCAGCGGTTGAGTAGTGCATCATCCGATCAAGAATGAGCCGCCAGCCATTTTCGTCATAGCGGTTCTTGAGTATCTGTTTCCAACCGTGGCAGGGAGAACAATTCTTTTGGAAGACGGACTTTTCTTCCACTGTGCCGGGCAAGTTCCACATCAGCTCAGCCCCGCTCAGTTGTGATTCCATCTCGGCAGTCGGGGGCAACGCATCTGAGTTTGTCACTCTTTCGAGCACGATGTCATCCAGTCGTGTTTTGCCACTGATCACAACCTCATCGTGACGATATGGCTTAAATTCCCGTGGAGTTGGGATTCGCAACGTGTAGCTTCCCGCTTGCATTTCGGGAAACTCATAAGTTCCTTCAATATTGGTGTACACGGTGGTTCGAACGCCATTGGGAGCAACCAGTTGGACACCAATACCCTCTGGAATATCACCGTTCGCAATTCGGAGCTTGCCGTGAGGCCCGCCGCCCAAGGTGCTTGGTACCGTCCAGTGGTGGGTGGCAGCGCGATACCACGGGTTAGAAGGCGAATCATTTCCCTCCACACAACACTTTCCTGATCGGATGTACGTTATCAAGTCCGCGATCTCGGAATCAGACAAATCGGTTCTAAAGCCGGGCATGGCTGCGCTGCCGTTCTTAATATGTGCTGCTACGTTTAAGTCCGTTACGGGTTTGCCGGACACGAGTGTCGACCGCCGATAAAGATCACCTAGATACGGTGCGCTTTGAGCGTACTTGTTATGGCACATCCAGCATTTATAGAAGTAAATGTTCTCTCCTCGACCGACGCCATGGTCTGCAACTAGGCTGTAGTCGTCATCTCTAGCCGAACGCTGGAGATCATCGCGGGCGTCGGTGGAGGAATGCCTTAACTCTTGGGCTCCGCTTTGCGCGAGGGAGGTTCGCACTGGAATCCCGGCGACATGAAGAGTTATTCCGACAGCGAGCATTACCAGAATCTTGGAAATTGGCAGCCATCGCGTGCTTTCTGTCCGGTTCATGTGATCTCAATGAAATTCGACGAAGCCTACCACAGCAACCCTGTTTTTGCACAGGTTAGGCTGCGGTGGTCAGAAAGGCTTTGCCGCCCAAGTACGGCAAGCGACTGAATTCATTGACTCGGAGTTTCCGATTCTGCTGGTCCGTCCGGTATACCTTTTGACCAGTTGGACTAATTAGGTTGCGGCAGTCCGATCCGGCGCAGCAGATCAGCGTAGCGGGGATCGGAACGCATCCCGTACCAGGCCACGTCTCTCGCAAGATAAACCATGCCACCCGAATGCTCCTTGTAGCCCTTTTCGAGCAACCGGAACGCCTCGTCTTTGTCGCCCAGTCCCGCGTAAATCCAAGCGAATTGATAGAAATCGACATAAGTGTGCGAGGACAAGTCCTTGAACTCTTTGGCGATTCTTAGTGCATCAGCCCGCCTGCCGGAGACGGCATAAATCCACCCTAGAACGCCAGCAACGAACTGGTTCTCTGCTGCGACAGTCTTGTCCTGCTCGGCGATTTTGTCGTACTCGGCAAGGGCTTGCGGATACATGTGCTTCATTGCGTATGCCCAAGACAGTTCGGCACGAACCACTGGAAGGTCTGGATTAAGGTCGAGCACCTTCTGGTATTGAGCAATCGCCTCGTCGTATCGTCGCGTAAACACATAGACGGTTCCCACTCCGCCAACGATTTCCGGTGAGAGCGGGTCAAGTTCTTGCGCCCGTTGAGCCTCGGTCATGGCTTCGTCGAATCGTAGTCTCATTTCCAAGAAATCCCTATAACGCTCATGGGAGATTGCACTGTTCGGGTTCAGCTCGATGGCTCGCTTGAACTCTCGCTCTGCACCGACCCAGTCCCAGTTAAGACCGTGGCGTAAGCTAGCGCAGCATGTGCCTCGGCGAGCGTGTCGTCCAGCTCCAAAGCTTTCATTGCCGCTGCCTTCGCTTTCGGAAAACTCTCGCTAGGGGGAAGATATAACCAATCGCCACCAAGTCCGGCGTAAGAGTCGGCCAAACCCGCGTAGGCTAGAGCGTAGCCGGGGTCTTTTTCGATGGCTTGCTCGAAATACTCGATGCTCTTCTTTAGCCCTGCTGCTGTTGATTGATTCGCGTGATACCTGCCCTTCAGATAAAGCTGATAAGCCTCAGGATTTGTCGCGGACGACTTCGCCAAACGGGTCTTGTCTTCGCTGGTCAGCCGTACTCGCAGATTCCCAGAGATCGCAGTCGCAATCTCTTGCTGAACGGATGGAGCGTCGGCTACTTCCGGCTGTACTGCTCGCCCCAAAGTTGCTTGTCCTCGTGTGCATCCACGAGTTCGGCGCTCACCGAGAGATCGTCGCCCCGCTGAATGACCCTGCCCGTGACCAACGCCTCCACGCCAAGCTCCTTCGCCACCTTCTGGGGCTCGATGTCACGCTGCTTGTAATGGAAGGCAGAAGTGCGAGAGATCACCTTCAGATTTGGGAGACCCGACAACCTGTCGATGACACCCTCCGTGATGCCGTCGCTCAGGTATTCCACGTTTGGATCGCCGCTGGCGTTGGCGAAGGGCAGTACAGCAACCGAGTTGATGCGGGCGCGACCAGCTGCTGCCAAAATAGAACGCTGCCACCGCAATGAGCTGCGATGACAAACACGAAAGCTACTGCGCCGATCAACATCGTCCGACGTGACCAGCGGAGGCTTTGCGGAACCGCTCGCTGTGACTTGCCGATTCAGTGTCCCGCTTCAGCCGTTGCAGGTCGGTCCGAATCTCGGAGGCATGCTGGTAGCGCAGATTGCGATCTTTCTCCAGACGCCTTGTTGATGATCTCTTCCAGCTTCGACGGAATGTCAGGATTCAGCCGCACTGCCGGGGCTGGCGTCTCGATTCAGAATGGATTCGAAGATTACACCGCTGGTGTCGCCTCGAAACGGCAGCATGCCCGTACACATCTCGTACAGCACTGCCCCGAACGAGAACAGGTCGGTGCGAGCATCGAGTTCTTTCCCTCGCACCTGCTCTGGCGACATGTAGGCCACGGTGCCCAGCGTCGAACCGGGACTGGTGAGGTTCTCCTCCGAGCCGATGGTCGGGGCGCTCATGGCAACGCTCTCCGGCTTCAGGGAGACCTTCGCCAGCCCGAAATCGAGAATCTTCGCCTGACCTCGATTCGTGACGAAGATGTTCGCGGGCTTGATGTCCCGGTGGACGATGCCCTTCGAGTGTGCCGCGTCGAGCGCATCGGCAATCTGGATGCCCAGATCGAGCACCGTTTCGATCTCCAACGGCTTGCCGCTGATCCGGTGCCGGAGCGTCTGCCCCTCCAGCAGTTCCATGGCGATGAAGGTTCGCCCATCGGCCTCGTCAATCTCGTAGATCGTGCAGATGTTCGGGTGGTTCAGAGAGGACGCAGCCTTGGCTTCCCGCTGGAAACGGCTGAGGGCCTGTGCGTCGTTGGCGAGTTCGTCGGGAAGGAACTTCAGGGCGACGTGGCGACCGAGCTTCAGGTCTTCCGCCTCATAGACCACACCCATGCCCCCGCCGCCGATCTTGCTGAGGATGCGGTAATGGGAAACCGTCTGCCCCACGGGTTGGGAGGGCGTAGCCACTGGGTAGACATGTTAGGTGTGGACTAAGGGGAAGGTCAACGTCTAGCGGCGTTGGCGTCGGAAAGCGAAACCACGCCCGTAGCTTTTTGAATAATACTTCTTCACGTCCTTCGCCCGGTACTTCTCTCGAAATTTCTCGATCACGGATTTCACGGCTTTGGCATCGGTCACGGGAACGGCTCGGAACTCCCCTCCAACGCCTCGCGCATCGATCAGAATCGTCGGGTTCTGGAGCACGTTCTTGTACCGCTGCGTGTCCGAACCTCGCACGGGCAGTAGGTACAGCCTTTCTCCTTCCAAGACGCTGCAGCAAGTAGAATGGTTGCCGACTTGCAGGTTCGCTGAGCGTGCTCAGGGGGTCGTCTGGTGAAACAGATTTAGTTCGCTCTCCTTCGCTTGATGGCTCCGTTTTTCTTACAGTAGCGTCCGTGCTTTTCTCAAGGGGCAGACCAGGGCGACTCTTCTATCTCGCTGCTGCGGCAGCCTTCTTGAAAGAGGCGGCAGTGGCATGAATTCCTTCGGAGTAGGGCGTGCCAGAGAAACCGAACGCTTTGGCGAACTTGGAAGAGTCAAACAGGTATGGCGAATCGCTCTGATAGAGCATCTCGTAGGACTCGCCCACGTCTGAGTTGAATAAACCAGCTAAACGGATCATCGGTCGGCTCAAGACCCTGGTACTTCTCGAGCCAAATCAAATGCCAAGAAGGCGAAAAAGAACTCTTTTCCAGCGGCGGTTGAATGATGAGGAGGTTCAAGCGTTCTGTCAAAAGGATTCACCCCGGACGAATGGCACGCCTGTGGTCGGACGATTTCGTGGTTACGAATCCGTTGAACAAGTTCGTCAACAAGCAATGAGCTTCCGTTTTGGGAATGGTCAAAAGAGGATATTGGCACACCATTTCGTGTGTCTGGCCGTAAGTCGTCCGGCTTTCTCGTGATTATTTCCTATACTCGAAACATTGAGTACATCCGCATCTATGGCGACACGGCAATCGTGGCTGGCAGCGAAGTGGTGGTATGGGGTGGCAGGATGCCGAATGCCGGGAGAACAGAGCATTTGCGCTTCACGGGAATATGGATGACACAGGGCGGGCGCTGGGAGGAAGTAGCCCGGCACGCGAATATCGTTCCGGAGCAAGTGTCGAGTTCTTCCGTTCAATCCGGTTCGGTGCATACACTGCTTGCCGCAAATTCCCCAGCCAAGCCGCTGTTGCTCGAAAGGAACGAAGGGGAATTGCGAACGCGGCGTCCGCGACCCCAGCCTAGCCCAGCATCACAATTCACCCTGAAAGCCGGACCGAAGATCAACGGATCAGAGCATTTCGTGGTGGGGGACGGAGCAGATAGCACTCGGCGCATCGATCCCTACTCACAAACACCCCACAGAAGATGAACTCTTGCTGATCCATTCAGGTACGGCACACGTCATAGTTGGTGAACGGGGTCGCGATTTGCATGCCGGAGGGCTCGTTTTCATTCCGGCAAAACGTGGATCGGCTTAAGAAACATCTCTAGTGAGCCGCTTGATCTGACGTTTGTCTTTTCTGCTCCCGGTTTTGATGAGTTCCAGACCTGCATTTCGGTCCCGGCAGGTGAGACCCCAACTCCAATGACCAGAGACGAACTACGGAAATGTCTGCAGCCGGGACACATGATCTATAAGAACGACGACCCGACGCAGAGGTGACGCACTTGGCGGTTGATGAACAAGCGCAGAGCATGTTCATCTCGGTAGCGCAGCCACAACCGCCACATCGAACTTCGAATAATACTTCTTTACGTCTCCAGCCCCGTACTTCTCACGGAACTTCTCGATCACCGATTTCACCATCTTAGATTCGGTGATCGGCTGCGCCCGAAGTTCCGCTTCCGCTCCTCGCGCATCAATCCGAATCTGCGGGTTCTTAAGCACGTTCTGATACCACTGTGTGTCGGAGCCGCGCACGGGCAGCAGATACAATTTATCGCCCTCCAACACGAACCAGACGGGCACGGAGATCGTCTTGCCCGACTTCCTGCCGATCACACTCAGTTTGATTTGACGGTAGCGGGAGAGGCGGTCTTTCAAGTTTTCCATAGGGAAAGCCTCGCTATACTGCCGATCTCGCGGGCATCCTGAACGGTTTCGTAAGCTTAATCACCCGGTCGAACTTGGGGAACCACCCCTGCGGTGCAAAGTCGCTGGTGTGCAGGCAACACTGCGCGGCTACTTCGTCGCTGGCCTCAGTAAACGTTAGAAGCCAGCTTCTTGGGATGCAGTTTTGAGGCGAGCCCATATACTTCGTCAGCCCAGCGACATTGATGAACGTTGTGCCCCATCGTTGTTCGATGTGCGACTTGCCGCCGTAAGTGTCGTTCGGAGCGGTGTGGGTATGCGCTCCGAGCCACAAGTCAACACGATCGGGAGATGCATTCAGACCGTCCTCAAACGCACCTGAGTCCTGTTTGCTATCGACCCAATAGAGATACGATGCACCACGAGGGGAACCTTTTCCTTCGTAGTAGCCGTGGTACCAATCCTTCCACTGGCCTTTTTCATCGCGGCGGAATCCCTCCCAATCGCCGGATGCGACGGTTGTGTTCTTGAGCACGTAATGATGTGCACTGATGATGATCGAAGAGGGGTTCTGTTCAACCATGCGCTTCCACCAGCGGAATGTATCTCCACTGACCACTCCCGCAGGATTTCCCCCTAACGTCCCGCGCCCTAACTTTTGGCTGGGCTCGTTGATATCACTCATCATGAGAAACAAGAGATTGCCAGCGCGGAAGGAATACCGTTCCCATGTGCCGTCAATCGGGAACGGTCGCTTTGACGCATCGACGTGCGACAACTGCGTATGCTCCCCTGTGGGGTCAACCCACTTTCGCCACCACCATTCTTGTGATTCATCGAGACCACTGCGATCATGATTCCCGCCTAAATCGTAAATCTGCTCGCGACGATGCTTCTTTAGCGCAGCGAACTGGCGGACGACCTCTTCGCCCTCAGCATCTTTCGGCAGGCCAACATCGCCGGAAATATCTCCGAGGTCAAGCGCAATGTCCCAATCAAAGCCTGATGGCGATTCCGACTGACGAATAGCATCGGCGAGGCTCTCACGACCGTTGCCGAATTTCAGGTCTCTGCCAACGTGTGCATCGGAGAATACCCAGATTCGGAATTTTCGCGATTGCGGGTTTGCCGTGGTCTGCGACAGAGAACCAGCAGGCAAAAGCGTACCAAGTCCAAGTGCGGCAAAGGAACGTAGGAAGTCACGTCGGCAGGGATTCATCGCCAAATTGTGCAGCATGACGGCGTATCGTTTCAACTGGGTGCGGAAGCCCTAGCCAGCCAAAGTGACCTCAAACGATCCCGTATTGTCGCGCATGAACCCCATTGTGGTGAGAATCCTCCCAAGCTCGATGACCGGGCGATACATCCAATACTTATGCCGAATGGCAGACATGGCCTGTTCGTGCTCGCTCCGGTCGCTGAGGAACCGGGCTGTTCCTTGAAATTCTCAGCGCCGATAGACAGCTTTACCTGCGGCGTCTTCTGCACATTCCGCACCCACTGGCGATTCACGTTCGCAGTACCGATGTAAAGCTTGTCGCCGTCCAGAACGAACCAAATCGTGACTTCATGGGGTTTCCCCGTCTTACGTCCATAGTGGGTCAAGACCGTGGTCTGCTTTCCAGCTACCCGCCTCAGTCGCGCAAGTTCGGTGGATTCCATTCAGCAGAATTCTAGCGCCAGTGCGTATCCCCTTGCCATGGCGTAAGCACGATGCTCTATCGCGCCACTGGGCTGCACGCTGGTTCGCTATACCGCTTGAGAGATGGACGTTGAACGCATCATTGACGAGATTGAGCAGATTCAGGAAATGTTCGAAGCGCCGGATATTAGGCCACTCAGCGCAAGCGACATCTCTGCTGCCAATCGAAGGCACGACGAAATGCTCGCGCACAGCCTTTGGTTTCAGCTTTGGCAACGGTATGGGGTCTGCTGCCGAACAGAATCCCCAGTGCTTCGACTAGGCGAGTCGGAGAGCTAGACCTCCGAACCAGCAAAAATGCTCACCTCTTCTCTACCCGCGAATCGGACGAATGCATTCACTGGATCGTGCCGTCTTCACCGAGAGCGCTGCGGTTCTTCCCGATCACGCGCACTTCTTTTCCCCGAAGCCCAGCGTATTTAATCGCCATGCTGAGGAGCACGTATTCGTCCTCTTGGTAGTGGGCAGCAAAGGCGTCTTGGTGAAGCAAAACCAGTTCCGCGTCATCCGCGCACGCTTTCGCGAAGTCGGGAAGATTCTTTCTAATCGTAGCGATCAGGCTGGACTCTCGTTGCATCCGTTCGTCATTGGTCATCGCGTTATGAGAATAGCCGATTCTGAGTCGGTGCGAATTCCACAGGTCGCGAGCATTCTGCGTCGTCGTTCGCGACGTGGTTGATCCGCGTGCTCACGGGATGGCATCGCATCACTCGGGCATCGCAGGGCTTCAGCAGTTCGGAAGCAGCATCCACGTTTTTCATCCCCGGATCGAGCCACAGATCGTAGCTGTCTGGATCAAGGATGACTGGCATGCGGTCGTGGACGGCGGATGTCACCGCGTTTGGGGTCGTGGTCAGGATCGAGCAGGACTTGACCCAGTTGCCGCTTGGGTCTTTCCAGCGATCCCACAATCGCGCGAACGCGAACAACTCCCCTGCGTTGATTTCCAAACAGTACGGCTGCTTGGCTTTCCACGTTTCTGCCACTCGTAGAACCCGTCCGCAGGAATCAGGCGGAATATTCTGTCGGTTTGTCCAGCCCGGATATTCTGAAGGTTTCAGTGGCGGAGTTGGTCGATGATCTTCTGCTGCAGCACACGAACAATGGGAACAGAAGCGTCAGCGACGACAAGTCACGATGGACTAATCATCTGAAACCATTTTTCGGACACCTGCGAGCTACGCAAGTGTCCTCAGAGTTGATCGACCGCTATATAAACAACCGCAAATTGCAGAAGACGCGCAGTGGCACGTCTCCCGAAAATGGAACGATAAACCGGGAATTGGCATTGCTTAAGGCGGCTTTCAATCACGGCACTGCGCAGACGCCCCCCAAGGTAAGGTTCGTGCCGCATTTCAACATGCTTGATGAAAACAACATCCGGCGTGGCTTTCTTCAGGATGAGCAGTACGTCCGACTGTCGAATGGGTGCGCGGCCGAAGGAGTTTGGCTGGAAGGCTTGTTCGAGACGGACTACGCGTATAGCTGGCGTGAGGACGAACTGCTCGGTCTGCGGGTTCGCCAACTGGATTTCATCGCGAGGATCATCGACCTTGGCAAGACGAAGAACGGTGATCAGCGGATGATCACAATGACGGAACACGTATTCCGTGTCCTCGTGCGATGCGTGCATGGCAAGAAGCCTGACGACTTTGTGTTCACGCGGACGATGGAAGCAAGGTAAGAGATTTCAGGGATGCATGGTGGAACGCATGTATTCGTGCTGGTCTGGGTCGATTCCAGTGTCGGGACTGCCAACAGACCGTAACGACTGGGCGAAGATGCAGTCTGTGCAACTCCAAGAAAAAGGCAAAGTACGTCGGACTCCACTTCCATGATTTGAGACGAACTGGCATACGGAACATGTCGAGAAAAGGTATTCCAGAGAATGTGGGTATGCTAATCAGCGGGCACAAGACGAATAGCGTCTACCGCCGTTACAACATCATCGACATGGAAGTAATCAAGGAAGCGACGACCAAGATCGAGGAGCACCAGCGTGCGACTGAAGCCTGACAATGACCATAGAACCAGCCACAGTTAATGGCGAACATGGTACAGATGACAAAACTGATCCTGTGAATTAAGCTTTAGTTTCAGGCACTTACCACCCAAGCCGGGATGGCGGAACTGGCAGACGCAGCGGACTCAAAATCCGCCGGTACTTAGTACCTTGGGGGTTCGACTCCCCCTCCCGGCACCAGGTCCAATCCATTTAGTAACATCTAGTTAGCCTGCCAGCGAGGTAGAAACGAACTGCTGCGAGAATCAGCGCGATCACGCTCGATTCTGCTCAAGTCTGCCCAAACCGCGCTTGCGCTGATTCTCGCTCTTCGACTGCTTCCGGGTTGTGGCATTGCTGTCCAGCTTCCAGTTTTGTCATCGCATCGCGGATGTCCGATTTGTGAGACGATCGCATAGCGCTCGAACACGCTCCGCGTTTTCCAGCCGCCACTATCAAACATCGCGCGGAGCCACGCCAAAAACTCGTAGTTGGCGGCTCTCAGACCGCCATTCAGCTTTCGAGCCCGGTCGAAATTCAGTCGAAATGAGGAGCCGTTCCGGACAAGTACACCTCACAATCAGGATGATGAGTGTAATCGCCTTCCATGAGAAGGCCGGTCGTAGTCAAGCAGGATCTTCATCCGTCCCTATTCCAAGGCAAGGTTTTTCTCCACCGAGTCGCCACTGTCGCCACCCTTCCATCCGCACTCTTGATGAGCGATTGCTCGCTCGGTGCAAGTTGGGTGTTCTCGTTTCAGCCGGTGCTGCCACCTGTTTGGCGACCTCTCTTCCATCTCTAGGATAGAAGTGGGCCAGGCAATAGACGCAGTCACCGGAACTCGGCTTTGGGCTTCTGCTGTACTTCGCAGTCCAACTAAGCTGCTGCCGACATCGTCCGCTTCGTATTGCGCAGCGGTTCGTAAACTTCTCCACTGACCCACAGCCGATGCAGCAGCACCGCCAGCTTGCGAGCCGTCGCAATGATGGCTCGTTTCTTTCCGCCTTGCCACCACGCTCGGCCAGCTTCAGACCCCATCGTCGCAGATCGCTGTCAGCTCCAAACGGGCCGAGGATGTGGTGCGCTCCCTGCACCAGCAAGGTTCGCAGATACGGATCGCCCTCTTTGCTGATGTGCATCTGCGGCTCGCTCTGCCCCGAGTTTCTACGCCCCGGTTGCAGTCCGACGTAGCAACCCGCGTCGCGGCTCTTGCGGAAACGATGCGGATCTTCCAGCGTCAGCATGTAGGTCAACGCGATCAGCGTGCCCACTCCCTTGATCTGCTTCAGCAGCGCCGTCTGCGGATAGCTCTGCTGCGCGATGGCTTCGATCTGCTGGTTGTACTCGGTAATGCGCTCACTCAGCGATTCCAGCGCCTGCAGCAGCGGTCCCAGCGCAGCTTGTAGTTCCGGACTCAGGGCCTGAGCTTTCTCTGTATCCAGGTTGCGTGGATTGCAGCCGCGCAGCCGCTCGCCATACGACTTGGTCAGTCCACGCGCTGCGTTCACCAGCGCCGTCCGCGCCCGCACCAGGCTGGCTCGCGCTCGAATCACCGTCAGGTCGGCCTGGGCCTGGGCACTGCGATGCTTCACCGGACGACAACAACTGCGGATCGATTCGCGCCAGCCGCGCCAGGGTCCTGGCGTCCAGCCGATCATCTTTCCGCCGGCTCTCTCCGATCAGGCGCACGTTGCGGGCGTGCGCCACGATCACTTCATGGCCCAACTCGCTCAACAACCGGCTCACCCACGGCGAGTGCATCCCCGTCTCCAGCGCTATCCGGCTGCGCGGCATCGCTGGCGAAGACTTCCTTCATCGCCTTCGGAGTCGTGCCCAGCTTCTGCTCGCCAATGACTTCGCCAGCTTCGTCCAGCACGCAGTACCAGCTGGAGCGATCGCCCAGGTCCAGACCGATGGTTAGCTTCTGATCGAAATTCTTCGCTTGCTCGTGCCGCCACAGTGCTACTCTTCTTCATTGCCGGTCTCCTTTATCTGTTTGCGCTTCGAGCGCGTCGATAACTTGGGAGCCTATAGCATCCCGTCCGGAGACCGGCCTTCTCATCCCATCTGATTACAACAGTTCCGGTTTGCCCGTTACTCACCCGCAAACCGCAGGCTGAGCGACAATGCGATTATGCGCTTATCGAGACGCAACAAAAGCTCAGGAGTGACTGCTGGGACGCGGTCCTCCTCATCGCGGGGAATACGCCGGCACGTCTGATCGCTTCCTGCCCTTATCCGAGAGGGATGCGTGCTGCTAGCCCGGATAGCCCATAAAGCCAGACCACGAGCGAGATGACGGAAGCTAGAGTTGTCATCGAAACCGTGGACGCTACCATCATTTCCTCGCAGTGATACTCTCCTGCAAGAATGTAGGCGGTCTTGGCCGTGGGCACTGCGGCGCAGATTACGGCCGCAATGGTGTAGAGGGGGTCGAGCCCCAAGGACACGCTCAATCCGTACACGATCAGAGGCATGATCACGAGCTTGACGGCCGAGAGCAGCGAAGCTCGCCCAATATTGGCGCGCAATCCTTCGATCGACAGCCCCAGTCCGATGGCGAACAGAGCACAAGGCGTGAGCGCATTGGCCAAGATGCCAAAATAGGCGGTGACCGGCCCAGGCATGCGGAGATCGAGGACCGACCAAAGCATGCCGATCAGGGTTGATAGGACCATTGGGTTAAGCACGACATGCTTAACTGTGACCATTGGGGCCGTGCGTGAGCCATGACGCATCCCGCTGATCAAGTTCGAGCAAGATCACGGCTAGCTGGAAACATCACAACGGCCACGAATACCGTGGCAATCGCGGCCGGCAACACGGCGCGCGGACCATAGATCGCCTGCAGAACGGGTAAGGCGACGAATCCGGTATTGGTCATTGATGCCGCCATGCCATGCATCGTTCGGCTTGCGAGGTTTCGGGAAGCCACGAATGCTCATGATGCCGAACACGAGGATGAAGCAGATGAGGGAGCCACCACCAAAGGCGACAAGAAAGCGCCAATTGATCAGCGAATGACTTGGTTCTTGTGCAATTGTGACGATCAGCAATGCCGGCATTGCGATGTTATAGGCGAAGTGAATCAGCGCGTCAGACAACGCCCGCGACACATAGCCCGTGTAGCCAGCGATCCAGCCGGTTAGGATCACTGCGAATACAGGTAGGATAAGGTCAGCGATCCGCACGAAGAATCCCTCAGATTAAACTTGCAACAGTGGCATGGAGAGTAAGGTGCAGTCAACTGTTGCCGACAGGCCGAGTCACTCGTTGAGCGGCATTGCGAGCGGTTCAGGGGTCTGGTTGGATCGTCGCCAAACCAGGCGAAAGAGATCGCCGTGCGGCTGGCGCTCGGATCGGGCCGCAATCGCATTGAACAAAGCATCTGATATGCAGTGATGTAGTTCGATACGACGCTGACAGCGTCCGAAGGGTCCAATCCGCCTATCATTGTTGATAAATCGTCATTGCACCAACAACCCCTTGGCCCACTCTGGCGGGGGGATAGTTGGTGTAATCGCCCTTAGAACAGTCAAGGCAAATCCATCCCGTCCAGGCCCAAAGCCGGAAGGACACCCTCAAAAACCGGGTAAACCAGTGTAATTATCGGTGACATTAAATAGATATCTTGCTATAGTTTGCCCGCCGCTTATTCGTCTACAGCATTAGCTCTCTGTGTTGCCGGGTCCTTCGTCTGGCTCGGCTCAGAGAGTTTTTCCTTATCGAGCAACTGAAAAGTTCGCTTACCTAGGCCCATGCAATTTTTTCTCTGGCCATTAGGGATTGGTCCGCCAATCCCCATCCCCTGTAAGAGAGAGAGATTTCTATGATGAGGGTGATCGCTTTAGTCTTTGCAACTCTTCTCCTCGCCAACACTGCATTGCTTGCCAGCGGGCCGACCTTTGTGCAGGTGAAGTCGGCGACCCCGCAGACGGCGAGCGCGTCGGTGGCACTGACCTATACGGTGGCGCAGACGGCGGGAAACCTGAACGTGGTGGTGGTGGGGTGGAACGACACGACCTCGACGGTGAGTATGGTAGGCGACAGCCTCGGGAACAACTATGCGCTGGCGATCGGACCGACGAGTGGGACGGGGGTGAGACAGTCGATCTACTATGCTGCGGGCATCAAGGCGGGCAGTAATACGGTAACGGTAAGGTTCAACCAGGCGGCCACGTATGTGGATGTCCGGGTGCTGGAGTATAGCGGACTGGACCCTGCGAATCCACTGGATGTAAAGGCGGGAGCGACGGGCAGCGGGACGGCCGCGAGCAGTGGTGCGGCCACGACCACGTCAGCAAGCGACCTGATCTTCGGGGCGGGGATGACCGCTACGCATTTCCAGGCGGCGGGAGCGGGATTTATTTCGCGGATCATTACCTATCCGGACGCGGACATCGCGGAAGACCAGACGGTCGGCACGATAGGAAGCTACAGTGCGACAGCGCCAAACTACTCGGGGAACTGGGTGATGCAGATGGTTGCCTTCCGTGCCAGTGGACAAGGTTCTGGTAATCCAGGTTCGGGTAATCCGGCGCCGAAGGTGAGTGCGATCTCGCCGAATACCGGCACAACAAACGGCGGCACGGCGGTGACCGTCACGGGTACAGGTTTCCGGTCGGGAGCGACGCTGACGATCGGCGGCACGGCGGCGACGGGCGTGACCGTGGTGAGCAGCACATCGATTACGGCGACAACTCCGGCGCACGCCGCAGGAGCGGCCGACGTAGGAGTGAGGAACACGGATAACCAGGTGGGCACATTGAGTGGTGGCTACACGTACACCTCAGGCACGGGCGGCGTGCCGACAGCCCCGCCTGGCGCGACGTTCTTCGACAATTTTTCAAGTGGGTCGCTCGACACTTCTAAATGGATCCCCTCCAACTGGGGCGCTCCCGGCGGAGGCACGTTCGTTCCTTCGTATCTCGACTTCTCTTCCGGGATGTTGCGGGTCAAAGTCACGCAGACCTCTTCGGGCGGCGGGGTCGCGTCAGTGGGCGGCGAACTGCAGTCCAAAACGGCTTTTGGCTTCGGAACCTACGAGTGGGTTATGCGCGCTTCTTCGACTTCAAGCACTCCCACGGGATCCGGTGTAGCCGTCTCCGGCCAGATCAGCTCGGGCTTCATCTTTGTGAACAATTCACAGACCGAGATCGACAGCCCGGAGATTGAAGGACAGAACCCCGGTACGCTCTGGTGGACAAGCTGGACCAGCGTGAACACCAAGCAATATACCGAGACCCAAGCGTCCTTCGCACCCGAGCAAGGCTTCCACTCTTACAAGTGCGTGTGGACGTCAACTTCAATCAAGTTCTATGTGGACGGCGTGCTGGTGGCGACGCACACTGGCGTCGTCCCGCAAACCCCAGCGTTCGCTATGATCAACCACTGGGGAACGAACAGCACCGGCTGGGGTGGTCTAGCCACCACCAACATCACCCGCTACATGTTCGTGCGGAGTTTCAGTTTCATCCCGCTTCACTAGCTGCGGGGAGAGTTTTTCGTAGGCTCTAGCGACTGTGAGGACTCACCCTCTGCCACGTGGCGATACGCAACGGTTTCCCCGCCAGGCAGCTGAGGAAACGTCGCAGACGGACCAGTCATTCAGGCCGCCGTGAACTCGCGCTTTCCCGAATCCCGCCATGCGGCAGCAATATCGGGCAACCGGGATAGGATCATGGTCTTTTGGTCAGGAACACGGCCTTCAAGATGCCGCGTAGTGTCTGCACCGTATTTTGGCAATTGACCCTTCGGTCTGACTGGGTATAGCGTACTGTCAATAACAGCCTGAATTTAAGCCGCCAGAGTTGCGTCCTAAAGGGTGGAGAAGCAACCAACGTCGAGGCATTTGTGTTGTGGGGGATAAGCTTATGTGTACTGCCGTTTGCAGAGGGCTGAAAACCCAATCGTGGAAAGATCTGTACCAAGCTGCGATTTGCGAGTCGGATTTGAACCAGCTGGCGGGACGTATAGATGACGCGGAAGCTGCGATCGTAATACGTACGCGAGACCTGTTTTATGCAGTCGGAGACGACGCTGAAGAGGGGAAAGTTTGGACGATGCGATGTGCATCCTTCATGCCCTTCGTAGCTCACTGAAACGTCGCCCTTCTGCTACTCACAGCACGAGTAATTTGGATTATCTAAGAAGTGCATGACTCGACAAGCGGTCAAAGATTGTAATTTGCGCTTCTGCTCGCCTTTTTTTTTTCCAAATCGACGAAGCGGAAATCCGTCGCTGCCTTTCCGCGCATCTCTCCCCTCTGGCAAGACCCGAAACCGACCAATAGCCAGCTTCGGAAAAGTGTCTGATTTTGGACGATTCGGTTTGGCCGCCTCGCCGGTTCCCGGAAGGGCCGGAAGGTTTCGGCTGGCAGGGCTGTTGATATCATCGCGACTTTTCGCCAGCACTCCATAAACTGATGCCCAAGGGGTATAATCCAGTCCGCCATGAACAGGGCGCGTCAGGTCGTCTTGTTGCGCGTTCTAGCTGTTTTTTACATCGGACTAATACTAGGTGGCCTCGGTCTTCACTTCTGGACAGTTAAGATTGTTCACCGCGTCGAAGGTCGCGGCTCAGCGATTTTTGCGCTTATGTTTCCGGTGGGAGCCGAAATCTATTGGGCGCTCAAGGAGTGGCGTTTGGTCGGATTCGCTAACATCTACACGTTCGCTGTCATCGGCTACGGCACGCTCTGGCCCCTCATGGCATGGGCACTCGCCACCCTAGAAAAAACTAATGGGGTGCAGGATTGAAATGCAATCGGTGGGACTGAGCTTCTATCGCACTCGGCAGCATGGATTCGGTTCTGTTCTGCCATTTTCAATTCCCCGTCAACCGTGGAAACCATTGCTGTAGCCCATGTCCCTCGCCGGCGCGGGTGCGCTGGCCCCATAACTGTTCTAAGCAGGCGTCTACACCAGTAACCGGTTACTCCCGAAACTCGAACCTTCAACGGCAATCCGGGTTAAGCACCTCTGGCACCTCGGCGATGCCGTGTGCAAGGTTTTTCCACATAGTTGTAACTCTCGACGCGATTTTATGGCCACTCTGACCCGAATGAGCCAGTTCCGTCGCTCCTGCTTTGGCAACTGAACTGCGCCAATTTTCTCTGAAGGTTGATTTGATCAACCCGACATGGAGGAGGACACAAATGACTGATCAAGTTTGGCGCAACGCGAATCTGGTTCGTCTGCAGAAGGCAGTCTTGTGTGCCAACTGCGAGGTCATCAGTGAGGGCTTAAACGGCCATTGTGCTGGCTGTGGAAGTCAGTCCCTACTCGGTTTGAGCCGAGTACTGGGCGGGGCGATTGAGCCGGAACTGTCGTTCGGCTTCGCCAATTCTACGCATGCCAGCGATGATGTGCGTATTTGCTTCCTGGCCGCGGCGGCGTAGTCGATAGTTGATGTAAACAGGCGATTACACGAACTGAGAATCGCCCCCGTACCCGGGATGAGACTATGGAGGGAACTCCATCATCGCGGGCGATGGTCATTAAGCCGATACTCGCCGAGGAGATCAGCGAGAATCCACGCTGCTCCGGCAATCGCGAAGGTCTCGGCAGTTTCGCTCCAATTCGTATGATTGTGGGGATCCGAAAGAATCAACGGTACCCACACGAGTAGCCCAAAGATCACGAGCATCATTGTCAGAAGGCGAGTCGCGAGAAGCGCCATTCGATTCGTAAGAAGAGCCACAGCCGCGAGTGCGAACAGAACAGTCGTCGTTACCGCCCAAAACATCTGAGTTGGCGGAAGCCACTTCGGAACAAGATTGGCGGTAGCGCCGAGATAAATCGCCTGTTCGAGGGTAAAGGAAGCGGCACAGACGCCCAAAAGAATGCGGCCGATCCGATTAAGCGTTTCCCGCGACCATGGCGATGACAAGTGCTCATAAACGATCGCCGCCCCGGTCACGAGGGAGAACTGCTCGAAGAAGTTGCCCCAGCTATTGTAGATCTGCGGTTTGGCGAAGATTTGTGGCACGCACAGTAGGGCGAAGACAAGATAAACCGCACCAAGGACGACGGCGCCCATTTTCGCGGTCCGACGGAACTGAATCGCAACTCCGCCGAAGATCTCGGCAGCGACGGCGGGGTAGACAATGTAACGCGGTAGATGCCAGCCGTTGTAGTCGTGCCAAGCCAGCGTGATGAGGGCAAAAGCCAAAGCCGCCGCTCCAAACACATGACGGCCAAGGTTCGAACTAGGCGTTGATATTGCCACGGGCCTAACGAGGAATTGTTGCTTCGCCGCGTGAAACTTCCGGTCTCATCTGACTGCACTAGCCTCTACTGACCGTACACAATATGACTGTTGGGGGAATTTCATACGGCTTAGCAAACACTGAAATCGCGCCCCCCATGTAATCCGTCAGGAGCGCCGATAGGCTGACGCGCAGCAATTATGTTTGCCCGGAAATCGCCGGCAATGGGTCAGCCCCAGGCGCCCATGCCGGCACAGATTGTTGGGCTGGTGGTTTGCAACAGGGGATCACGACTTCGACAACTGTGCCGGGATGAGCATTGGTTACTCGAAGTTCTCCGCCAAATTCTTTTGCGCGCTGGCTCATCCCGTCTATTCCAATGCCGATCTGGCTAGGCATTAATTCCGACACTTGCCGTGTAATTCCTTTTCCGTCATCCCGTACCCGTACGATTATTTCGGATTCCCGCCGCTCGACTGCCACCCAACTTCTCTGCGCCCCGGAATGTCGAAAGACATTCGTCAGAGCTTCCTGAATGATGCGGAAGATGGCTCTCTCCAAGTCAGGCGAGAGGCGGGGGAACTCATTCGGCTGCACCTCAAGCGCAGTTTCGATGTGGCTGCGTTTGTTTAGACCATCCAGGTACCAGCGGACCGCCGAGATTAGTCCGACCTCATCGAGCAATGGAGGATGCAAAAGATGGGACAGGCTACGGATGTCCTGCGACGCACTGTCAATCACGCCGGTCACTTCATCCACTTTGTCTTTGAGCCAGGGCGCATCATGCAGGAGGCCATTTACCATCATTTTCATCGCCACCAGTTCCTGCCCCAGCCCATCATGCAGTTCCCGCGCGATGCGACGCCGTTCGTCGTCTTGCATGCTCATCAGCCGTGCGGACAGGAGCCGCAACGCAGAAGTTCTTTCATCAACAATCTTCTCGAGTTCAGCTGCGCTGTTGCGCATCGAATGCTCAAGCAGCTTGCTGTCGTGAATGTCAGCGCAGGTGCCATACCATCGCAAAACATTCCCGGAGTGATCTAAAAGAGGAACGGCGCGGGCGCGAAACCATCTATATTCCCCATCCCGTCCGCGCAGGCGATATTCAGACTCGTAATTCTGACTGGATTGCACGCAGCGCAACCACTCTTCCATACTTCGCTCTTTGTCTTCGGGATGGACATACTCCAGCCAGCCAAATCCATTGGCGGAATTGGGCGCCGCGCCAGTGAACTCGTAGAATCGCCCGCTTATGTAATCCCGGGTTCCATCTGCCTTCCGGCTGAAGATAATATCCGGAGCCGTTCTTACGATGGCATCGAGTTCCTGATTCTTGCGCGCAAGTTCGCCATTCAAGCACTGCAGCGCTTCAGCGCGCTGTTTCAATTCCTCGGTTCGCTCCGCGACCCTTTCTTCCAACTCACGATTAAGAGTCTCCAGTTGGTGAGCCCTACGGTGCAATTCGGCGAAAACACTTACCTTTGCCCGTAGAAGTTCCGGAACGACTGGGACGGAAATGTAGTCGACCGCTCCGCGTTCGTACCCCTTGAGCCGGTCGATGTCGGTCATATGCACGGCGGAGATAAATATGATGGCGGTCTTCTGGTAGCGTGGATGGTCTCGAATCATCTCGGCCAGCTGAAAACCGTCGATTTCGGGCATGCTGACATCCATCAGAACCACCGCAATGTCGGTCCTCAGCAGGTGCTCGAGCGCGACGCGTCCCGAGGTCGCCTTGATTAGATTCAAGCCCAGCTCACCGAGTATGACCTCATAGCTGAGCAGCTTCGCAGGCTGATCGTCCACCATCAAGACGTTGACTTTGTCTCTCGCGCTCATTCACTCCTCATCTTTTCCGACACTGACCGGCACCGGACATGAGTGTTATCTGTGCAGCCACATCCGAAGTGCGGAGAGCAACTGTTCGGTGTTGACTGGTTTAGCCAGATATTCGGAAGCCCCCGCTTCCAGACACTTCTCACGATCGCCCTTCATCGCTTTCGCGGTCAGCGCGATAATCGGCAGACGCCGGAACAAGGTGTTCTGCCGGATCACTTGCATGGTCTCGTACCCGTCCATCTCCGGCATCATGATGTCCATCAGCACAATCGCGATCTCCGGAGTTTTTTCCAGTGTCGCAATTGCCTCGCGGCCGGTTCCCGCGCTCAGCACGGTCATCCCGCGGCGTTCCAGCAGGCTACTGAGTGCGAAGATGTTGCGCACGTCGTCATCCACCACCAGCACCTTCTTGCCCACCAGGGCATCGTCGGAACGATGAAGACGATCGAGCATCTTCTGCTTCTCCGGCGGAAGGTTGCCAATAATTCGGTGGAGGAAAAGCGCTGTCTCATCGAGGAGTCGTTCGGGCGATTCGACGCCCTTCACCACCACGCTCCGGGCGAGACTGTGCAAGCGAGCGTCTTCTTCTGGGGACAGTTCCTTGCCGGTGAATACCACCACTGGCAGGTCACCCACCGATGGATTGTCGCGCAAACGCTCCAGCACGTCGAAACCTGACATATCAGGAAGGCGCAAGTCGAGCACTACGCAATCGAAGCTGGAGTCAGTAACCGCGGCCAAGGCCTCCTCACCGGTGGCTACGACCGAAACATCGATATCGTCATAGCCCAGTAGTTCGCGAATGCTCAACTGCTCCGCAGGATTGTCTTCCACGACCAGCAAGCGCTTCCGGCGAGGCGCGGTGTATTCCTTGATCCGGCCCAGGGCAGATTCGAGCCCCTCGGGAGTCGTCGGCTTGGTCACAAATGCGAACGCGCCGCGAGTCAAGCCGTGATGCCGGTCCTCATCCAGGGTCAGCATCTGGACCGGGATGTGCCGTGTCGAGGGATCCTGCTTAAGATGATTAAGCACTGTCCAGCCCAGCATGTCCGGCAGGAAAACATCCAGGGAAATCGCAGTGGGATGGAACTCGCGGGTCAGGGCCAGGGCTTCCGCTCCATTCATCGCGACCAAGACCTTGAACCCCTTGTCGTGGGACAGATCGCAGAGCACGCGCGCGTAATGGGGATCATCCTCGACGATCAGCAAGATCGCATCTTCGGGCTGCAGCTCCGCGCGATCGTCTGCGACCCGGTCGATCTTCAGCTCGGCCGCGACTGCAGCCAGTTGACGGGGCAGAGTAACAGTTTTGCGGTCCGCCGTCGCAACGTTTGCTGCGGACGGGCCGACATAGGTTTGAGGCAAATACAGGGTGAACGTGCTGCCCTTGCCGGGCGTGCTGCGCAGCTGAATTTCGCCGCCGAGCAGGCTGGCCAGCTCACGACTGATGGCAAGCCCCAGACCGGTTCCGCCGTACTTGCGGCTGGTGCCGGCGTCGGCCTGCTGGAATGCCTCGAAGATAATCCTCTGCTTCTCCGGCGGAATGCCAATGCCGGAATCGGAAACCTGGAAAGCTACGACGGAAGCTGCCGAGTCAAGAATCGGATGACCATCGCTCCATCCCGTGTCGGCAACCGATACGGTGAGATTTACCCCCCCTTGCTCGGTGAATTTGAACGCGTTAGACAGCAGATTCTTGAGTACCTGCTGCAGTCGCTTCGAGTCGGTAACCAGACTACGGGTAAGTCGCGGATCGGTATGCACCTCGAAACCGAGCCGCCGGTTCTCTGCTTCGTGGCGGAATGGGCGAGCCACCATGTCGAGCAGGCTCGCGAAGAAGACCTCTTCCGCATCCACCGAAACCGTGCCCGACTCGATTTTCGACAGGTCGAGAATGTCGCTGATCAGGTTCAGCAGATCAGTACCAGCGCCATGAATGGTACGCGCGAACTCCACCTGCTTTCCGGTCAGATTGCCATCGGGATTGTCTGTCAGTTGCTGGCCCAGAACCAGGATGCTGTTCAGCGGAGTGCGCAATTCGTGAGACATATTGGCCAGGAATTCCGACTTGTATTTTGAAGTCAGGGCCAGTTCCTTTGCCTTCTCTTCCAAAGCGCGCCGCGCCTGTTCGATTTCCTGGTTCTTGCGTTCGACTTCCACGTTTTGTTCGGCGAGCTGCTGGGCTTTCTGCGCCAGCTGCTCGTTGGTTTGCTGCAACTCTTTTTGCTGGGTCTGAAGTTCCGTGGCCAACTGCTGCGACTGCTTCAGCAGGCCTTCGGTCTGCATCGTCGCTTCGATGCTGTTCAGCACGATGCCAATGCTTGAAGTCAGTTGCTCAAGAAATGCCAGGTGTGATGCGGTAAATGCGCTCAAGGACGCCAGTTCGATCACCGCCTTGACCCGATCCTCGAACAGCACCGGCAACACGATCACATTCCGGGGAACGGCTTCGAACAAACCTGAACGAATCGACACTGTGTTCGGCGGCAAATCACCAATCAACATGCGTCTCTTTTCCGCCGCACATTGTCCTACCAAACCTTCTCCTACCCTCAAGCGCCGGAGATGCCCGTCGGCTCCATCCGCTGCGAATGCCGAAAGCAGGACCAGGCCAGCTGACTCTTCGGTCTCCATCTGATAGATGACGCCTTGTTGCGCGTCGACCAAGGGCGCTAACTCCGACAACAGCATGCGACCCACGCTGGTCAGGTCGCGTTGACCTTGCAACATGCCCGTGAAGCGGGCGAGGTTCGTCTTCAACCAGTCCTGTTCGGTATTGCGGTCCGTGGTCAGACGCAGGTTATCGATCATCGTGTTGATGTTGTCTTTCAGGTCCGCGACTTCACCGCTGGCTTCCACCTGGATCGAACGGGTCAAATCTCCCTTGGTGACAGCCGTCGCCACCTCCGCAATTGCACGCACCTGATTAGTAAGATTGTCAGCGAGAAGGTTGACGTTACCGGTCAGGTCTTTCCACGTGCCGGCAGCGCCGGGCACGTTGGCCTGCCCACCCAGGCGGCCTTCTACTCCGACCTCGCGGGCTACTGTAGTCACCTGGTCAGCGAACGTGGCCAGCGTGTCCGTCATGTTATTGATCGTCTCCGCCAGGGCCGCGACTTCACCCTTGGCGTTTACGGTCAGCTTCTGCGTCAGCTCACCGTTGGCCACTGCGGTCACGACTTTGACGATGCCGCGCACCTGCTCGGTAAGGTTGGCCGCCATAACATTGACGTTGTCGGTGAGGTCTTTCCACGTGCCTGCCACTCCAGGCACCTTTGCCTGGCCTCCAAGCTTGCCGTCGGTGCCCACCTCACGGGCCACACGGGTCACTTCGGCGGCGAAGGCGTTGAGCTGGTCCACCATGGTGTTGATCGTGTTCTTCAGTTCGAGAATTTCGCCTTTCACATCAACCGTGATCTTGCGGGAGAGATCGCCGCGGGCCACAGCGGTCGTAACTTCAGCGATGTTACGCACCTGGCCTGTCAGGTTCCCGGCCATGGCATTCACCGAGTCAGTAAGGTCTTTCCATGTGCCGGCCACGCCGGGTACGTTCGCCTGTCCACCCAGCCGGCCTTCGCTGCCGACTTCACGGGCTACGCGCGTAACTTCAGCCGCGAACGAACGCAACTGCTCGACCATGGTGTTGAGGGTTTCTTTCAATTGCAGAATTTCGCCGCGGACATCGACGGTAATCTTCTTTGAAAGATCGCCGGTGGCGATGGCCGTCGCCACTTCCGCGATGTTGCGTACCTGGCCGGTGAGATTGCTGGCCATAAAGTTCACGTTGTCAGTGAGGTCTTTCCAGGTTCCGCCCACGCCAGGCACCTGCGCCTGACCGCCCAGTTTGCCTTCAGTACCAACTTCGCGCGCCACACGAGTCACTTCACCGGCGAAGGCGTTGAGCTGGTCCACCATTGTATTGATCGTGTTCTTTCAGTTCGAGGATTTCGCCTTTCACGTCCACGGTGATTTTGCGCGACAAGTCACCACGAGCGACGGCGGTTGTTACTTCCGCAATGTTGCGCACCTGGCCGGTGAGGTTTCCCGCCATCGAGTTGACCGAATCGGTGAGGTCCTTCCACGTGCCGGCCACTCCCGGCACATTAGCCTGTCCGCCCAGCCGGCCTTCGGTGCCGACTTCGCGCGCCACGCGGGTCACTTCGCCAGCAAAGGCGTTGAGCTGGTCCACCATCGTGTTGATCGTCTCTTTGAGCAACAGAATTTCGCCGCTTACGTTTACCGTGATCTTCTTGGACAGGTTGCCGCTGGCGATCGCGGTAGCTACTTCAGCGATGTTTCGCACCTGGCCTGTCAGGTTACTGGCCATCGAGTTGACCGAGTCAGTCAGATCTTTCCACGTGCCCGCCACGCCTGGCACTTGTGCCTGGCCGCCCAGCCTGCCGTCGGTGCCCACTTCGCGAGCTACGCGCGTCACTTCCGAAGCGAACGCCCTCAATTGGTCCACCATTGTGTTGATGGTGTCCTTCAGTTCAAGAATTTCTCCCTTCACGTCAACGGTGATCTTGCGCGACAAGTCGCCGCGGGCGACAGCAGTAGCCACTTCCGCAATGTTGCGAACCTGCCCGGTCAGGTTGCTGGCCATGAAGTTCACGTTGTCGGTGAGATCTTTCCAGGTTCCGGCCACTCCCGGCACCTGCGCCTGGCCGCCCAGCTTACCCTCGGTACCGACTTCACGCGCCACACGGGTCACCTCGCCCGCGAAGGCGTTAAGCTGATCCACCATGGTGTTGATCGTATTTTTCAGCTCAAGGATTTCACCCTTCACGTCCACGGTGATTTTGCGCGACAAGTCACCACCGGCCACGGCCGTTGTCACCTCGGCGATGTTCCGCACCTGTCCAGTGAGGTTTCCAGCCATCGAGTTCACTGAATCGGTAAGGTCTTTCCACGTGCCGGCCACTCCGGGCACGTTGGCCTGTCCGCCCAGCCGTCCTTCGGTGCCTACTTCGCGGGCCACACGCGTTACTTCGCCGGCGAAGCGGTTCAGTTGATCCACCATCGTGTTCAGCGTTTCCTTGAGTTGCAGGATTTCGCCGCGCACGTCGACGGTGATCTTGCGGGAGAGATCGCCGCTGGCGATGGCGGTCGCCACTTCTGCGATGTTGCGAACCTGCCCGGTCAGGTTGCTGGCCATGAAGTTCACGTTGTCAGTGAGATCTTTCCAGGTACCGCCGACTCCAGGCACCTGCGCCTGCCCTCCCAGCTTGCCTTCGGTACCAACCTCGCGGGCCACGCGCGTTACCTCACCGGCAAAGCCGTTTAACTGATCCACCATGGTGTTGATCGTGTCTTTGAGAGCGAGGATTTCTCCCTTCACGTCCACGGTAATCTTCCGTGACAAATCTCCGCGCGCAACCGCTGTGGTGACTTCGGCGATATTCCGCACCTGGGCCGTCAGGTTCCCAGCCATGGCATTCACCGAGTCGGTAAGATCCTTCCAGGTGCCGGCCACGCCGGGGACGACTGCCTGTCCGCCAAGCTTGCCGTCGGTTCCCACTTCACGCGCCACACGAGTCACTTCAGAAGCGAACGACCGCAACTGATCCACCATGGTGTTGATGGCTTCTTTGAGTTGCAAAATTTCGCCGCGAACATCGACCGTAATCTTGCGGGAAAGATCGCCGCTGGCCACGGCCGTAGCTACTTCGGCGATGTTGCGCACCTGTCCGGTCAGGTTGCTGGCCATCGAGTTAACCGAGTCGGTCAAGTCTTTCCAAGTACCGGCAACGCCGGGAACCTGGGCCTGGCCTCCAAGTTTTCCGTCGGTTCCCACTTCGCGGGCGACGCGCGTAACCTCGGCAGTAAATACGCTGAGCTGCTGAATCATCGTGTTGACGATATTGGCGGAACGGAGAAACTCGCCTTCGAGTGGCCGCCCGTCGACGTCAAGCCTGACGGTTTGGGTCAGATTGCCCTGCGCGACACCGGCGATCGCCCGGGTCACTTCGGTGGTGGGACGGAGCAAGTCTTCCACCAGCGTGTTGACCGAGGCTTCCATCTCGCCCCATTCTCCTCGGGACTCGTGAAACCTTGCGCGCTCCCGCGTTTTACCCTCTTTACCCACAACCTGGCCGACGCGCCTGAGTTCATGCGCCATCTGTTGATTGACGGCAACGATGTCGTTGAAAGTGTCGGCGATCTTTCCGGCCAGCCCTGTCCATGAGCCCGGGAGACGAACCGAGAAGTCCCCGGAACGCATGGTTTGCAGGCTTGCCAGTATCACGCTCAAATCGGCCGAAAGCGGCTCTGCCAGTGCAGTGGAGTGGCCGTTCCCGGAACCGGGCGCGGGTTTGTCTACAAGACTCACCCTAGGGGCGTGACGATCGCCTCTCTTCATGTTCCTCTCCTGGTGAAACCATCACGGAATATTGTTTGCGGTGCCGGGCTTCCGTCTCGGGCTTCCTGTCCCGGGGAAAAACCCGGTTGCTGGATCGACCGGAAACGGATACGGCCGCGTCTTATCAACCAACCTCTCCCGCGTTCACGGTCTTCACTAACCCAACGCAATATGCGGGAACCGCAGCCACTTGTTCTCTTAGTTAGCAGAAAAATTTGGGCTTGACTCTACAGTGTTCGCTGTAGGATCGAGATTCCGCGGTTAGCTCGCGAGTATCGACCATGGGCTCCTTGGCTCGGTTGGCTGACTTCCTTGCGCGAATAGATTAGCCAGCGAACCTGTCAGCAAAGCGAGTGTGCATACTACGCCCACATGTTCTTTCATGGTTATCTGAAGCAACCAGAAAAGAATGAATGCCATTCTAACCGTCCGCGACCTTAGGCCTGAGCCGAGATCGTTTGCCTCGGAGGTTTGACCTCGCGCCAAGGTCGCACCAAATCAACAACAGTCGCGACCATCCGTCATTGGATTCGATCTGTCCAACAGGTGACAACAATTCACTATTAAGTTTTGGTATCAGCCCGGGAGACAATAGATTTTCACCTGAAATTGCTACCCCGACTCGGCCCAACAAGCCGTTGAAGCTCCCTCCAATGGAGGTCCCGCAACACGACTTGCTGTCCCATGGATTTCCGCTGTGATGGGCAGTGATTCGGTGGCGGTGGCAAGACTAATGTAAGTACGGCTACCATTCATGCGAAGGTCCTGCGCTTTCTTGGCGGTGGCATGGTGGACCTTGGCCAACTGCGCCTCCAAGCCCCTCAGGCGGTTCTGGCTGCAACGCAGGCTCTGCTCTGTGAGGGCACGTCTCTGCTTGACTTTGGCGAGCACTTTCAGCGCTGCTTTCCGCTCGTACCGGGCATCGCGACCCCGTTCTCCCCTGAGAATCGCGATCATCTCCCGGGCGACCGCTTCCTTGTCCTTCAAATCCGCAAGCAACTGCTTGGCCTTAACTTGATCGTTGTACTCATGGTCCAGGCTCGCTTTGACATTCGCCAGCTTCGCCGTCTGATGCTCTTTACTCACCAGCACTGCCATAAGTCACTCCTCCCTCGAGATTCCGCCGCAGCCGTCCCACCCTCTTTTCTGGGAGAAAAGAGGTTCAACCCTCCGCAGCGGGCATCCGTGATCCCGGTCGTCTGACCTTGAAATTGCCCGTGCTCGAAACGACCTTACGCCGCCTGAAATGCGGCCGCTGTGAATCCCAGCGATCGCAAAACATCATCCTCTATCTCAACCTCTGGGAACCTGAGCAAGAAGCCAGGAGGTGTCTTGGAAAGGGTTCTGAGTTGATGATCAATCAGATCTGCGTCGAGCCCGAACGTGACAAGCACCGCCCTGGCTTTCTCGATGGCGTTATATTTGTTCGCAGCGCCAGAGCTTAGACCGTGCTTGACTACCGAGATCTCAACACCTCCGCCTTCCGTCTTATCAATGTAAATATCCGCTTTCATGGATGTTCACCAGTATCAACAGTCCTCCTCGGCTTCTGTGAAGGAAATACGGTAAATACTGTAGATGAGCGTTCTGGGGCAGGCGCGGACGACGCCTTGGAACTTAAGCAGCGGTTATCGCAGAGGGGAACTGAAACCGTTAGTGCAGTGATATGCCAACAATCGGGGCGGCCGTTGCTTGGAGCGCAAAGACCGGAACCGGGCGGTCGAACTGTTGCAAGGGGCAAGCGCTATCGACTTCGGACAGCGGGCGAGCACCCGGCCACCGCAAGCGAAAAGCGCTTACCAGGATTTCCTCACCCCTTGGAAAGATGCCGATCCCGACATGCCCATCCTGAACGAAGCCAAACAGAGTACGCGAAGTTGCAGTAGTCCCTCGCCTCTACGACGTGAAGAGTGACAATTCCTTTACGAGAGAATGACACATACGTGACACTCGCGTCCTTGCCCTTCGCTAGCCTCCAAACGAAGACTTCCGACTGGAGAAGAATGTCATGCGTAAGATGGCTCTGATCTTCACCGCTGTGCTTGCTTTCAGTACCCTTGGAATCGCGCAAGCCTACCAACAAACCAACCTCGTTTCCGATATTCAGGGCCTCGCTCAAAACCCACCGAGCGGTCAGCCTGATGCGCAGCTCGTCAATCCTTGGGGTCTTGTTTCAAGTTCCACAAGTCCGTGGTGGATATCCGATAACAACGCCGGCGTTTCGACCCTCTACAACGGACAGGGAGTGAAGCAAGGACTTGTAGTGAATATCCCGTCACCGGTAAGTGGGGTCGCGGGCACTCCAACCGGAGTCGTTTTTACAGGTGCTGCGGGATTTACGTTCCATGCGAAAAACGCGCAGGGACAAGACACAACGACCGGCGCAGTTTTCACGTTCGTGACCGAGGACGGAACGATCGTGGCGTGGGGTCCTGGAATTAACCCAACCGATCTTCCCAATGACGCATTTGTGGTTGTGGATAACTCCAAGATCCCCTCCGCCAATAGGGGTGCAGTTTACAAGGGCGCCACAATCGCTCAGATGAAAGCTGGTGGACCATTTTTTCTGTATGTCACGAACTTTCGCTCAGGTCGCATCGAGGTTTACGACACCAAGTTCAAGCGCGTAGACCTTGACGATTCTGACAATGACCATGGTGATCAAGTGTTCACCGATCGTGAGATCCCTGGCGGCTTCGCCCCGTTTAACGTGCAGGAGGTAAACGGAAATCTGTACGTCGCATACGCGAAACAGAATGCCAGCAAGCACGACGACTTCGACTTTCCGGGCCTCGGATTCGTGGACAAATTCTCTCCAGCAGGCAAGCGGCTACAGAGATTGGAGCATGGGCCATGGCTCAATGCGCCCTGGGGGGTCGCGATCGCACCGGCAAACTTCGGGTTCTTCAGCAATCACTTGCTGATCGGCAATGCAGGGAGCGGACAGATTGCTGTCTACGACGTCGACAGCGGACGTTTCGACGGCCTACTCCGCGATGCAAGTGGACATGCACTGCAAAACGATCGCCTGTGGGCGCTGCGCTTTGGCAACGACCAGGGTGCTGGACCGAGCAATTGGCTGTTCTTCACCGCCGGCGTCAGCGATGAGATGCACGGTCTTTTCGGCTTCTTCACGCCTGCGGATAAGAGTGCACCGGAGGACAACGGTGACGACGAGTAGTCACTCTGCTCGACGTATAGGAAAAACAAAAATCTATTTCAGGACTATTCGAAGTGACCGCCTGCTTGTAGGCCACTTCTCAGAAGAGAAATACACGTGTGCGGAAGAAACCAGCGGGAATCAAAAGGGAAAAGACAAAAAAAGACCCCCGCTGTTCGGGATTTGTCGCGATCCTGTTCCAGAGTTTCTTGACTGAACATGACCCCACTCTATTCCGCGCTCAGCCAGGCGGGGGCACTCCGATGCGCTGCTCTTTATCCTCTGATTTTGGTGGGGGTCAAGATCGGGGTTCAACTCCTCCTCCGTCACCAAGCCGCACACCCGCGCGGGCCGCGGGCTCCACACACGTTGGCGTTTCCACAAAATGCGGTGGCAAGCGCACCGCGTGGGTAGTCGCACACTCGGACCGCAATCTGCAGGTGTACAATTCTTGCCGCAATTCGTGCTGTGCAATATCTCTGGTTCTGGAGCTGAGAATGATGCAAGGCCGAAAACAGGATGTGAAAACATCCCGAGTTGCTTTCGCACTTTCAGTGGTCACGTTCTTTATGCTTCCGCTAATTGCAGTTCCATTGATTGCTGCCCAAGCACAATCACCAACTGCTGCATCGGGCGCGCAGTCGCAATCTCCTTCTTCTAGTGCGACCACAACCACAACTATTCCACCCGGCAAGACAGCGGACTCGGGTGCGAGCAGGATCGTTACCTCTTACACTCTGCCCCCTGATCTTCACAAGAAGGCGCACGATCTGAACCGCATCCGGTTCCGGCTGGCTTTAATTGGCTTTGTATACGGAATCGTGGTCCTGTGGCTGGTTCTGCGTTGGAGGCTGGCGCCGAAATATCGTGACTGGGGTCAACGTTTCTCGTCGAAGAGCTTTCTTCAGAGCCTGGTATTTTCTCCGTTGCTTTTGCTGACCCTCGCGATTTTGACATTGCCGCTGGATATTTATGGCGAATGGATAGAAAAAAAGTACGGACTCTCCGTGCAGGGATGGGGTTCATGGGGTTGGGATTGGGTGAAGGCAGAACTGATCTCGCTGGTGATTGGGACTATTTTTATCTGGCTGCTTTATCTCGTGATCCGCAAGAGCGTTCGCCGCTGGTGGTTCTATTTTTGGCTGATTACGTTGCCGCTGGGTGTGTTTTTGTTTTTCTTGCAACCGCTGGTTATCGATCCCCTGTTTCATAAGTTTGAGCCATTACAGCAAAAGGATCCCGCACTGACCGCCAGTCTCGGACAGTTGGTGAAGCGCGCCGGTCAGGACATTCCCCCCGAGCGGATGTTCTGGATGGGGGCAGGCGAAAAAACCACTGGGCTCAACGCGTATGTGACGGGCATTGGTGCTTCGAAGCGTATCGTGGTGTGGGACACGACCATCGCGAGGATGAGCACTCCACAGATCGTGTTTGTTGCAGGCCATGAGATGGGACACTATGTTCTGCAACACATTCCGAAGGGGCTGGTCTTCTTCGCGGTCTTCCTGCTGGTGGCTTTTTACCTCGGCTATCGCTCTATCGGATGGCTGTTGGCGCGCTGGGGTGCGGAGTGGCAGATTCGCGGGCTGGAGGATTGGGCGTCGTTGCCGGCGCTGTTGTTGCTGCTGTCAGTCTTTTCGTTTGCGATCAATCCAATCGGCTCCGCTTTCAGCCGGGACCTGGAGCATCAGGCGGACCAGTACGGGCTGGAGGTCACGCATGGGCTGACGCCGGATTCCGCTCAAATAGCGGCGCAAGCATTCCAGGTATTGGGCGAGGTGGATCTATCCGATCCCGATCCGAATCGCATGAATGTTTTCCTGTTCTACGATCATCCTCCAATTTCCGACCGGGTTCGGTTCAGTTTGACCTATGATCCGTGGGCCGGCGGAGGACACGGGGAATTCGTCAAGTGATCGGCTGGACCCAACATCTGCCCAACGGGCATGCGATGCCGCGATCGGCCCCTGAACGACAGCCGCAGTCACACCTCGAACCGGTCAGGACGCCATGCGGAGTTCCCGAGCTAATGGGAAACCGACAAAGCGTCCTTGTCCCAGGTTAATGATTCTCGCGGCCTGAGCGGTTGAAGCGGGTTTCGTCCAACCTGCGCTGCCGGGCGACGCTTACTTCACTATTGACTGTGGGAAAGCCGCTTCGAGATCAAAGTAGCGTGCAGAACACCACCCTTGTCCCAAGTGCCTTCGCAGATCACGCGATCGCCGTCTTTCACCTGGCTGACGTCGATGTTGTCCACTTTCTTGCTGCCGTGTTGTTGGGCCACCCAGCGCGTCGAGCTGTCGTACTGCACGGTTCTTTCGTCACTGCCGCCCACCTTGCGGACGGTCAAGGTGGATTTATCCTGACTGCTTCGAATAATTGTGCCTTCCCAGCGGTCCTGCTTTGCGGGCTTCGCCATCGTGTCCTGCGCGAATAACGTCGTGGCCAGCGGGAAGGCAAGTACGCATGTGAACAGCAGAGCAAGCAACTTCTTCACCATAAGATCTCCTCTTACACCGGATCGATTTGTGATGCATTACAAATGGCCCTGGGCCCGAGAACGACAAACTTCGTCCCAACCTGCGAATGCCAGAGCGCGCCTAAGTGGTACGCCCGCGCTCGCAAGTCAGACTATCGGCAAAGCTTTCAACACAGCCCCGGTTGAATACAAAACGTTGAATAACAAGACGTTCAGTACAAGACCTGGTTTTCACCTTTTTGTGCGATCAGCTGCTGGAAATGCTCCAGGATCTTGTCGCGTCGAGCCATCAGCGCTTTCACTTCATCCTTGGTCAGATAGTGTTTGGTCTTATCGGCCAGAACGTTGCCATCGAGCGCCTTTAGTTTTTCCAGCAACTGCCGGTCGCATTTCACCAGGTTAGCATCGGGATCTCTCAAGTCTTTGCGCTGTCGAAACGCGCGAGTGAAATCAATTCTCCAAATGTTCCACTTTTCACCGATCAATACGTTAGTCAGGTTGGGATCGGAATCGGAAACCAACGCGTCCAGGACCCGGATTTTGTACATCTGCTTATCCCACGCCTCGGGATCCGGCACTTCGATCTTCCGCTTGACGCGGTCCGCCTCATCCATCTTCACTGGCAGCCACCAGCTGAGTGAGCCGGTATCGCCCTTCCATTTGCGCTCCACGTACACGGGAACCATGTCGTCCAGGCCAAGGAGCTCAGCCAACTGGTAGGCGGCAATGTTGTATTTGTAGGAATCGACGAAACCCAGTTCGGTGCCGGAGGTGAGCTGCATCGAGGCTTTGTGTTCATCAATGGACTGAAACGAGGCATCGTGGGTGACGGAGCCGTCGCTGAGAGTGAGCCGCCAGGTGTTGGTAATGCCCTTAGCGGCCGCCTTGCTACCCACCACCTTCGCGGTGAGAAGGAAATTCGTGATCTGTTCCTTGGTAAGATTAGGCTCGTCCGCGGCGCTGGTAACACCGGCGCAAATCAGACAAACCAACGTCGCGATAATGGAACTCCGCAACAACTGACGAAGCACGTGCATCGGAGTACCCTCCCCCGAAAGGCTCACAAAATCTACGCCATTGAGCTGCTATTCGGCAAGCGAATCTGCAGAGGCAGTTTGTCGCCGAAAGCCAAACATGGATCCACGTGGACTGAAAGCTACCAATCCTTATGGTCGGCTGACGGAAACTCAGCCTTGAGAGTTGATTTTGGCGGAGGCGTCTTGGGCGGCGGTGGTGGCGATGGCGACGGGGTACCACCACTTCCGGTTACGTGGTTCAGGTCGTGGTCTGACAATTCTGCACGCTGCTGATCCTTAATTTCTTCAGTCATGGCTCTGCTCCTTAGAAAGGACTTGCTGAGGCAGGCCGGGGGAAAGATTGCGCTGCTGACGCGGAATTATATACCCAATTCACGGCGGGTTGTCCAATACCAGCATCATTCCAAAGGGGTAAATGGGCATCGTGGAAGGTTGCGGGCCATCCACTTTCCGTCTGATCCCTCGGCCTGCCGGTTAACCCACGGTATGACACCCCTCTCAGAACTCGGAGTTGTTACATGCGGCTCTTGTATCCTGTGTTTGACGCAGTAGCTTCGAGCCGGGGCACCGGGGGTCGCGTGTCCTCTGCAGGGTTGGTTCGCGGTGTTCGCGAAATCCTGAGAATGCAAGCTCGGAATCACTTTTCACGCTGGAGATCGCATTTTGGAAATTGAGCAGCCGTATCTTGAGGTGGAAGGCGCGCCGGAAGGCCGGAAACTGCAACTCGTCGGCGCAAACTCCTGGACCATTGGTCGGTCTCCGGATAGCGCATTTGTCGTCGAGGATGACGCCATGTCGCGGAGGCACGCCCTGATTCAGCAGATGCAGCCCGGCAAGTTCTACATGATCGACCTGGGCAGTCGTAATGGCTCGTCGCTCAATGGCCGGCGGATCACCACCTCGGTTGAATTGCACGATGGAGACTCGATTCTTTGCGGCGAGACCACCCTGGTGTTTCACAATCCGGCCGGGGAAAAGGCGGCGGCAGCGGCGGTAGACGAGGCAGCGAAACTGGCTTCCGAAGACGAACGTGCGACGCTGATTCTGTACCAGAAACGCCTGATCACCGTGTTGGTGGTCGATATCCGCGGTTTTACAGAACTGGCCCGGCAGATCGACGAAGCATTGCTGGCTCAGGCCATGGGGACCTGGTTTCGGGAGCTCGGCTCCATGCTTCGGCGAAGCGGCTGTGCCACCGACAAATACATCGGCGACGCAGCTATGGGAGTCTGGGTCCACGAGGGGGAAATTCCGGAACCGGAGCAAATCCGCCGCGTGCTGAAAACCCTGTTAAAGATTCAGGAGTTCACCGCCAGTTTGCACCAGCAGTTCCCCCTGCCTTCGCCGGTGCGCATCGGAGCCGGAATCAACACCGGGCTTTCCGTGATGAGCAACAGCGGCCCTCTGGAGCATCCTGACTTCAGTCCTCTGGGGGACAGCGTCAATACGGCGTTCCGTCTGGAAACCGCGACCAAGAACACTCAATGTGATATTGCCCTCGGCCGGCTGACATTCGAGTGCCTGGGTGGCTCGGCGGACGCTGTCAAGTATTTTGAAAAACGACTCGCGGAGTTAAAGGGATACAAGCAGCCGGTGGAAACCTGGCTGACCTCGTACGCAAAGCTCGGGGAGTTTCTGGCTCGCGGGGAGTGAGCTGTTTACCTCAAGGGCTGAAGCCCTACTGATTTCGGGGCCCATAGTGCAGGGCCGAGGCCCTGCTCCCCGGATCACCCCTGCTCCCGACTCCAACCAGATTATCCTGCTCCACCCCAGGTCATTCTGCTCCATCCCAAACCATCTCGCGCCAACATTCTGTAAATGGATTCACGCAGCCTCGCACCCTGCCACAAAGCGGCCCGAAGCCAGTCGGTGTACAATGCCGCCTCGGATGCGGCGTGGGGCGCAGTTTGCGCTGATTACAGCCGGGCTGAATTGAACCACATTGCTCCGTAGGGTAGACCGGACCGGCAGGGTTAGGGCCAGGGTGAAGCAGGCATGACCAGGAAACTCGTGGTGAACGGGGCAGGGACACTCTTCACAATTTGCGTCATGCTGGCGGTTCCCGCTGCCGGCCAAAATACGGCAGGTCCTGCGACTTCCGGCATCACGCTGCTGGATGCGGTGCGCTATACCCTGGAACATCATCCTTTGATTGGCGAACAGAAGGCGCAGGTCACTAACAATCGCGGACTGACCTTGCAGGCTTCGGCTCAGTTCGACACTCTTCTGCAAAGCGGGCTTTCGCAGAGTCACCTGAACAACCCGATCAGCAGCTTTGATGCCGCCCAGTTGGGGATCCCGGTCGGCACCAGCCAAGTATCGAATCTGACGAACCTTACATTTTCGGCGGGCAAGTTGTTCCGCAACGGCGTCAAAATCAGCCCGTCTATCGCCCTGAACCGGGACTCCAGCTACTCGGTGAACCCGGTTCTCAATACCTCACAGTTGGGTTTTGTGGTGACCGTGCCACTGTTGCGCGGACTCGGACGCAACGCGGTAGACGCGCCTGAAATTGCGGCCGCGACCGAGGTCGAGGCGAGCCTGCTTGATCTAAACCAGTTGATGGCGCAGTTGATGGCGAATACGGTTTCCAGCTACTGGAACCTGGTGGCCTCCCGGAAACTGGTGGCCATCGCACTGGAAGCAGAACACCGGGGCGAAGTTTATGTCGACAATGTGAAAGCTCTGATCGAAGCGGACCACGTTCCTCGCAGTGATCTGGACGAAGTAGCTGCCAATCTGGCCGACCGCTCGGCCAACCGATTCGCGGCCGACCAGCAAGTGGTGATCGCGAGGCAACAACTTGCCCTCGACATGGGCACGAGTGCCTATGATCTTTTTACGGTGCTCGATCCAACGGATGATTTTCCGCCCGGCGAGGACCAGCCTCTACCCGCAGACACCCCCGGTTCTTTGCAGTCCTGCCTGAATCAAGCTTTGCAGCATCGCGCCGATTTCCTCGCGGCCAAGCGCAGGATCGATAAAGCCCGGGTTCTCCGCGTGGCAGCGAAGAATGCGCTGTTGCCACAGTTGAATCTGAGTTTTGAGAGCGGGTATACGCGGCTGGACGAGGGGCGCGCCCTAGGCCATTTTTTTGCGTCGCCAGCGGCGGGGAATGGCGGAGTGGACGCGACCGTTGGCGTCTCCTATAGCTTCCCGCCTGCCAATAGCGACGCCCGCGGCCAGGTGATGCAGGCGGACGCTTTCGCGCAACAGAACGAACTCCAGGCGGTTCAGGTGGCCCGCAACATCAGTACTTCTGTCGTAACTGCTCTTGAAGGCGTTCGGAATGCAATTTTGCGGGTGAAGAAAGCCCGGGAATCGGTGGAGAGCTTTCGCCTGTCCCTGGACGGCCAGCGGGAACGCTATCGCGTCGGCATAAGTCCGGTGGTTGATGTGCTCACGGTCGAGGATCGGCTGAACAATGCGCTCAGCAGCCAGGTCCAGGCGCAGCTTTCCTACGCGCTTGCATTGATCCAGTTCCGCCTGGCCACAGGAACCATCATTGCGCCGGACCAGCCCGCGCAAACCGTGAGGCCGCAGGCGTTCAATACGCTGCCATTCGATACTGATGCCGGAGTCTGTCGATGAGGGCCAGGCCATGAACGAAGTTTTGTTTCGCCGGGTTTCGGTCGAGCGGCTGTCGTCACCGGAGCAACTCGACCAGTTGCTGCGGGTCACAGACCCCAAGAGCTGGCTGGGGCTTTTCGCGATCGGCATCCTGCTGATCACGACGGTGATCTGGGGATTCAAAGGCAGCATCGTGACCACCGCAGCCGGACAGGGCGTAGTGGTCCGGTCGGGGGGAGTGTTGAACGTAGTGAGCCACGGCGCCGGCACCGTACTGAACCTGAACGTGCATGTCGGCGACCGCGTCAATGCCAACCAGGTGGTGGCGACTGTAGCCCAGCCCGCATTAGTGGAGAAACGCGACGCCACCCGTGCGGCGCTGGCCGAAGCGGTCAGGGAACGCGAGCATGCCCTGGAAGTTCATCAGAATGTGGGAAAGATGCAGATCGAGGCGGTGGTGCGGCAGAGGACCAACGCCGAAGGGCAGATCAAGGAACTGCAGGACCAGGCGGAGTTGACCAACGAGCAGATTGCGTCCGAAGAACAACTTCTGGCCAAGGGACTGGTGACGAAACAGCAGACCCTGGCCATCAAACAGAAGCTGATTGGCATTCAGGACAACATTGCCACTCTCAATGCCCAGCTCAAGGAACTGGATGCGCAGAAATTCAAGCTCGAAATGCAGCCCGACCAGGAAGACGCCGACATGCGCTTCCGCATTTCTGTAGTGCAGCGGGATTTGGCCGGGCTCGAAAAAGAGCTCAGCATGGCCGAGAACGTGGTCAGTCCTTACCCGGGTCAGATCCTCGAGCTCAAGGTTTCGGCCGGCACCAACGTGCAGGCGGGCCAGGCCATCATCAGTCTGCAACCCGATGCGCAAAATCTGGAACTGTTGGCCTACGTGCCGTCCTCGCAGGCGAAGAATGCGAGGGAAGGCATGGAAGTTCAGATCTCGCCTTCGACGGTAAAGCGCGAGGAGTATGGGTTCATGAAGGGCAAGATCGTCTACGTATCCGACTATCCCGCGACCACGGCCGCGCTGATGCGCAATTTCGAGAACGAGTTGCTGGTGTCGTCCCTGACCAACGCCGGCCCGGTCACCGAGATGCGCATTGCCCTGGAACACGATGCTCGCACTCCCACCGGGTTTCAATGGTCGACGTCGATGGGGCCGTCGACCAACATCACCAGCGGGACGATCTGTTCGGTGCTGGTGGTTACGCGGCGGCAAAGGCCGATCGCCCTGGTTTTGCCCTACATGAAGAGCCGGATGGGACTGGAGTAATCGAGACTGAAGGAAGAGGGTATGGCGAGCCACGCATCGTCGACCGCTGCTGGAGCCGGGCCGGGGGCTCGCGGAGGCTTTCAGTTTCCGCGCCAGCGGGTCCGCACGCCCACCGTGTTGCAACTGGAAGCGACCGAGTGTGGTGCCGCCGCGCTGGGTATCATTCTTGCCCATTATGGCCGCTTTGTTCCGCTGGAGCGTCTGCGCGTGGCTTGTGGAGTTTCCCGCGACGGCAGCAAAGCCAGCAACATGCTCAAGGCGGCGCGCGAGTATGGGCTGGTTGCGAAAGGCTACAAGAAAGAAATCAATCAGTTACTCGATGTCCGCGTTCCCTACATCGTGTTCTGGAACTTCAACCATTTCATCGTGGTGGAAGGATTCTCTTCGGGCAAGGTTTATATCAACGATCCGGCCACCGGTCCACGGGTGGTTACGCACGAAGAGTTTGATTTGTCGTTCACCGGGCTCATCCTGGTTTTCGAAAAGACTCTGAGTTTTGAAAAAGGCGGCGTCAAACCGTCCATTGTTGACTCCCTGAAGAAGCGGCTTCCCGGAAGCCGGTTGGGGCTGATCTATGTGGTCCTGGCAACTTTGGCGCTGGCCTTGCCCAATATCATCATTCCTTTTTTTTCTCGCGCCTATATCGACGACTTCCTGGTAGAGGGAAAAGCGACCTGGCTGGCGCCATTGCTGATCATGATGGCAATCGCCTGCATGGTGAAGGCCTTCGCGTGCTACCTGCAGCAGAACTCACTGCTGCGGCTCGAGCTCAAGCTATCCTTGAGTTCCTCCGCCAAGTTCTTCTGGCACGTCCTGCAGCTTCCTATGGAGTTTTTTTCCCAGCGTTTTGCCGGGGAGATCGGGTCCCGGGTCGAACTGAATGATCGGGTCGCCAATTTGCTTTCGGGCGACCTCGCCACCAGCATTGTCAGTATTCTGCTGATCGGCTTCTACGCTGCCTTGTTGATCCAGTACGACGTTGTTCTCACCCTGATCGGGGTCGCCATCGCACTGATCAATCTGCTGGCTCTGCACCTGGTGTCTCGCAAGCGGGTGGATGAAAATCGCCGTCTGCAACAGGAGTACGGCAAATTGGTCGGCGTCTCCATGTCCGGGCTGCAGATCATCGAAACCGTGAAGTCGATGGGTACGGAGCAGGACTACTTCGCGCGCTGGGCCGGGTGCCACGCGAAGGTGGTCAATGCCGAACAGGATCTTCGTGCCTCCTCGCAATGGTTGAGCGCGGTGCCGCCGTTTCTGACCGCGTTGAACGTGGTTGCGATCCTGGCTATCGGAGGATTGCGCGTCATGAATGGCCTCATGACCATGGGCATGCTCGTGGCTTTCCAGATTTTGATGGGGAGTTTTTCTGAGCCGGTGAACCGGTTGGTCGACCTGGGAGGCGAGTTTCAGCAGGCGCAAAGCGATCTCAGCCGTCTGGATGATGTGCTCAACTTCCCACCGGATCCTGCCCTGGCGTCGTCGGTGCTGGAGACTGAAAAAGACGAAGCCGAGAAAGACGGGACCGAAAAGCTGGAAGGCTACCTGGATCTGCGCAACGTGACCTTTGGATACAGCCGCCTGGATCCACCTCTGATACGTGATTTCAGTTTGTCCCTGTCACCGGGACAGCGGGTGGCGCTGGTGGGCGCATCGGGCAGCGGAAAGTCGACGGTCGCGAGAATCGTGGCCGGACTTTACCAGCCCTGGTCGGGCGAAGTGTTGTTCGACGGCAAGCCGCGCCACGCGATTCCGCGCAGCATTTTGACCAACTCTGTAGCCTTCGTGGACCAGGATATTTTCATGTTTGAAGGAACCGTCCGCCAGAACCTGGTGCTGTGGGATACGACCATTGCGGAACCCGTTGTGGTCCAGGCGGCGAAAGACGCGGCCATTCACGATGACATCATGAACCGCGCCGGCGGATACGACGCGGCCCTGGAAGAAACAGGCCGAAATTTCAGCGGAGGCCAGCGCCAGCGCATGGAGATTGCGCGCGCGCTGGTGGTCAACCCTCGCATTCTGGTGCTTGACGAAGCCACCAGTGCACTGGACCCGAGGGTGGAAAAGAGCATCGACGATGAGTTGCGCGGCCGCGGTTGTACCTGCCTGATTGTCGCTCATCGCCTGAGCACCATTCGCGACTGCGATGAGATCGTCGTTCTCGACGAGGGAACGGTAGTGCAGCGCGGCCGGCATGAGGAACTCATGCAGGTCGATGGTCCCTATACCAGGCTGGTCCAGGCTACTTGAGCCATGGCCTTAGATCCAACCTTCGAGAAAATCGGCACACTGGAAGCCCCAGCTTCCAACGCGCCGTTTTCGCTGCGCGATGCGGGCAGCGTCTGGATCGTCGAACGGGGCAGGCTCGATCTCTTTCTTGTCTCCGGCTTGAACGGCCAACCGACCGGTGCTCGTTACCCGGTGATGCGGGTGGAAGAGGGCGAAGCGGTGTTCGGCGTCGGAGAAAACATTGCTGCCAACGCCCAGTTGATCGCTTCCGCATTTCCTGACACGAAACTGCTGCGGATTCCCTCGACTCTCTTTCGTGAACTGGCATCGCTTGCCGGTGATGCTCATGCCCGGCTTCTCCTGGAGAACTGGATCAACCGTCTCTCCAGCGTAGTGAGCGGCTCGCAACCGGCGAATCTGGTTGCTATCGATCCGGGTGATCCCTTTAGCCCAGGCGGTTCAGCGGACGGAGCCAGGGGGATCGTTGCCAGGGACAGAGTGGTGTGGGTTGCGCAACGCAATGGGACGTCGCGCTTCCTGGGGCGGGAATCTGTTGCTTCCGGTCCGGACCACTTCTTTCCCGTTTCTAGGTACGGTTGGCTGGAGGTTGCGCCCGATAGCGTTCTGAGTTGCGTCGATTCGCAAACCTGTTTCCGGCTCGATTCTGAAGGCCGCGCATTACAGGCATTTCATGCCATGGCGTTATCTCTGCTGGTCCAAAAGCAGCAAGCGGAACACGAAGAAGAACGGAAACGTCAACGGACCAGGAACGCCGCCGACAAAACCTTGCTGCATGGCGTGTTTCTAAGACTGGCCACTCCGTTGCGTGGGGCGTCCTCGCTCGAAGAGGGCGAAGAGACGATCGCGGATCCGATTTTTCTCGCCGCCCAGGCCGTCGGGAACAAGATGGGGATCAAGTTGAAACCGCACCCTGACATGTTGCGGGGCATGAAATTTGCCGATCCAGTTGCCGCGATCGCCCGGGCTTCGAACGTGCGCACTCGCCAGGTGCAGCTCCGAGGCGAATGGTGGAAACAGGATGTGGGTCCGTTGCTGGCCTTTCGTGACACCGACCATCGCCCGGTTGCATTGCTGCCACGCTCGGCCACCGCCTATGACGTGTACGATCCGGTCGATCTGACCACGCTGCCCGTCACCGAGCAGACGAACTTCACGCTTAGCACGTTTGCGTATATGTTCTACCGCCCTTTCGCGGCCAAGGATCTGGACCTGGCGGACGTGCTGAAGTTGGGCATCGGTGAATGGAAAAACGAGGTCGTGACAATTGTGCTGATGGGCGCGGCCGCTGGCCTGATGGGAATCGTCACACCCTACGCTACCGGCCTGATCTTTGATCGCCTGATTCCGGGAGCAGAACGCAGCCAGTTGGTGCAGATGGCGCTGATCCTGTTGGTGATTGCGATTGCCGGATCCATGTTCACGTTGATCCGCAGCTTTGCCGTGTTGCGTCTGCAAGGCAAAATCGACAAGGGGCTGCAAGCCGCAGTGTGGGACCGGTTACTCAGCCTGCCGGTGCCGTTTTTCCGCAGCTACACTTCCGGCGACCTGGCCTCGCGCAGTTTGGCCATCGCGGAGATGAGCAGGATTTTGACTGGCTCCCTGCTCTCGGCCATTCTCTCCGGCATCTTTTCCGTTTTCAGTTGGGGCTTGCTCTTTTACTACAGCGGGGAACTGGCGCTGTTGGCCACGGCGCTGGTTTTCTTTGCTTGCGCTGTCTCCGCGGCTTGCGTGTACCTGCAGGTTCGCTATCAGAGAGAGTTTTTCAGGCTCAGCGGACGCATTTCGGGATTGCTTCTTGAGCTGGTAACGGGCATCGCGAAATTGCGGGTGGCGGGCGCGGAACACCGGGCCTTTGCCAGCTGGGCGCGAGAATTTTCAGCGAAGAAACAGATCTCGACACGCGCCCGGCAGGTGTCCAACGGGCTTACCGTTTTTAACTCGGTCTTTCCGGTAATCAGCCTGGCCGCCATCTTCTATTGTGTCGCGGTGATCCAGGAGCGTTCGCTCTCCCATCCGATGTCGACTGGCGATTTCGTTGCCTTTATCGCCGCCTTCTCGCAATTCCTGGGGGGTGCGCTGCTGGTCAGCTCGTCGCTCATGTCGGTGCTCGGCATTGTGCCCCTGTATGAACGCGCGAAGCCCATCTTTCAAACCTTGCCGGAGACGGCCGCAGGCAAAGCAAGTCCCGGCAAGCTCGCAGGCGCGATCGAGTTGAGCCATGTGACCTTCCGCTACCGGCCTGACACCCCGTTAGTGATTCAGGATCTGTCGGTCGAGATTCTGCCCGGCCAATTCGTCGCCTTCGTGGGTGTGTCAGGCGGGGGAAAGTCCACGCTGTTTCGTCTGCTGCTGGGGTTCGAGACTCCGGAGTCGGGGACGGTCTACTTCGACCGGCAGGACCTGGCAGGGCTGGATGTGCAGGCGGTTCGCCGCCAGATGGGGGTGGTGCTGCAAACCAGCCGCCTGATCAGCGGGGACATCTTCACCAATATTGTCGGTTCTTCGCCTCTGACCATAGACGACGCCTGGGAAGCGGCGACCCTGGCGGGCATGGATGAGGACATCAAGCGCATGCCCATGGGCATGCACACCATCATCGGCGAGGGCGGCGGGAGCATTTCGGGAGGCCAGCGACAACGTTTGATGATCGCCCGCGCCATCGTGGGCAGACCCCGAATCCTTTTGATGGATGAAGCTACCAGCTCTCTGGACAACCAGACGCAGGCGATCGTGGGTCGTAATCTTGAGCGGCTGCGTGCCACCCGGATCGTGATCGCGCACCGGCTGAGCACCATCGCCCACGCCGATCGGGTATTTGTCGTCGACAAGGGGAAAGTGGTCCAGGCTGGAACCTATGAGGAACTGCGTAATCAGAAAGGCGTGTTCCGGGACCTGGTAAGCCGCCAGTTGGCATGAGAGCGATTGCGAAATTCGAGGCAAGGCGCAGATCCGTTGCACGCCGGATCCCTTCGACTTCGCTCAGGGCAGGCTCTTCGCGGCCTGAAGGGGTTTCAGGATGGACGCCTGGAGGTTGCGGTTCGAAAGGGAAGCAATCATGAGAAAAGTGCTGCAGTTGTTAGGAGTGCTGGACGATACCGATGTTGCGTGGATGGCGAGGCACGGCAACCGGCAATACGTGGAAGCCGGCACCGAACTGATCCGCGAGAGCGAGCCCATTCAGTGGTTCTACATTCTGCTGGAAGGGGAGTTGTCAGTGCTCGCCCGGTCTTTGGATAACAAGCAGATTGCCAGACTCTATGCCGGCGAAATTGTGGGCGAGATGTCATTCGTGGATTCGCGGCCACCCTCGGCCTCGGTCGTCGCTCTTACCAATGCCTGGCTGCTGGCCATTCCCCGCCAACTGCTGTCATCGCAGCTCACCCGGGACACTGCGTTTGCCGCACGCTTTTATCGTTCGATCGCGATGTTTCTTTCCGATCGTCTGCGGGTAACTGTTAGTCGCCTGGGCTATGGCAATCCCAGCCAGGACGATGGTGACGAACTGGCGGACTCTTCGCTCGACGACATCTCTCTGGCGGCGGTGCGCTTTGACCAGATGCTGCGCAAGCTGCGTGGGGAATACAAGTCCGATTGAAGGCGGATTGCCCGGTGGGCGCGGTGTTTACAGGGCGAGAGGATGGGAGTATAGTGCCGCAGGTTCTGGTTCCGCCGTCGGATGATGGGGCGCGGCACATGAGCTTTCGAACTCCGTAGACTGTCAGCACAACTTCGGAATTCAAAGCGGTTTTGCGAAATCAAACCGGGAGGAAGGATCGCTATGGCTAACGAAAACGTCACACCGTCAACCGAGGAGCAGCAGAAGTGGGTGCGACTCGTCCAAAAGGCTTGGGCTGACGAGAGTCTTAAACAGCGGTTGCTGAATGATCCCGCGCTGTTGCTTCAGGAGTATGGGATCGAAACCCCCGCGGGAGTTGATGTACGCGTGGTGCAAGACAGGGACACTATCGCCTGCCTGATCCAGCCGCGGATGCTTGCCGGGGAGCTGACGCCGAGCCAGCTGAGCGATGCAGTTGGAGGCAGCGGCAAGACTGCGAGCAAACCGGTCAAATATCTCGAAATCAAGTTGAAAGAGGTCCTCATCTCGGGGTAAATCCGTGAGCCATCCTGCGCTTCATTGCTGCCACGGGCGGCTTAGCACCCGCGGTGGCGGAGTGCATCCTGTCTGTACCGACCGCAGCCATCCAGGTAGTTACGGCATAGCGCATGCCGCGGCTCACCGGTTTCGCGGTGTGCGCGTAGTCGTGCCAGCGGCGAAAAGAACCCCCGATGTGCAAACCGCCGAGCTATGAACGATCCCGGGAAAATGGACCTTTGCTCATTTCTCCATCGTGCAGCCGCCAGATGCCCAAAGGATTGCTGTCTTTCAGTGCCTCCGGCAAGGCTGCATCGGGGAACCCCTGATAGCAGACTGGGCGGCAGAACCGGAAAATCGCCTGGCTGCCTACTGAGGTAGAGCGGCCATCCGAAGTTGCGGGATAGGGGCCGCCGTGTACGGTGGCGTGGGAAAGCTCAACCCCGGTGGGAAACCCATTAAATACAATCCTGCCGACTTTGTTTTTCAGAATCTCCAACAAGTCGCCGAACTCGCGGAGATCGTCTTCCGTTCCATGAATGGTAGCGGTCAAATGTCCCTCGAGATGGCGGGCGACCTCTAATATCTGCGCGCGGCTGGAGTGGCGAACCACCAGGGTGGTGGGCCCAAAGACCTCCGCTGCCAGATCCGGATTGCGCAAAAATGACTGGACATCAGTTTCGAAGAGCGAGGCACTTACTCCGAGTTCTTCACCATTGGCGGAGAGTTCTGCCAGGAGCTTCACTCCTTGCTCCTGCTTGCGGCGTGCAGTGGCCGATTGATAGGCAGACCGTATGCCGGACGTCAGCATGTGAAACTGATGCGAGTCCTGGACCAACTTCTTTACTTTGCCGATGAAAGTTTCGGCCTCGAAACCGTCGGGCAGCAATACGATCCCAGGTTTGGTGCAGAATTGGCCCGCTCCCTGGGAGAGAGAGGCGAACAGTCCGGTAGCGATGTTGTCGCTTCGTTCCCGCAGCGCGCCCGGCAATATGAAAACCGGATTCGTGCTGCTCATCTCGGCAAAAACCGGGATGGGTTCGCGGCGGGCGACAGCGATATCCATGAGCGCCCGTCCGGCCTTGAGGGATCCGGTGAAACCCACGGCCTTCACCAGCGGATGTTTCACCAAAGCAACGCCAACCGTCGTGCCGGAGTCGAGCAGCAGCGAGAAAACGCCTTCCGGCAAGCCGCACTCCTGAACGCTCTCCTGCAACAACTGTCCCACGATTTCGCTGGTGCCGGGGTGGGCCGGGTGCCCTTTGACTATGACAGGATTTCCGGCGGCCAGAGCGGAGGCGGTGTCCCCACCTGCCACCGAGAACGCGAGCGGAAAGTTACTCGCCCCAAAGACAACGACGGGCCCCAGGGGATGCAGCATGGAGCGCAGATCGGGCTTGGGCGCCGGTTTGCGACTAGGATCAGCCCGGTCGATCCGTGCCATGACCCACGAACCCTCTTCTACCACTTCTGCAAACAGGCGGAGCTGGTCGCAGGTGCGCACAGTTTCGCTCTGCAGCCGCTTTTTCGGCAGAGCGGTTTCCAGTTCGGCTCGTTCCGCAATCACATCCCCGGCGGCTTCGATTTTGGCCGCGATGGTACGCAGGAACCGGCCCCTTTCACGGCCCGAGGCCCGACTGTAGATTGCGAAAGCATCGTGGGCCAAACTTGAGGCTTTCTCGATTTCGCCGGACTCTGCGGAAAAGAAGTCCGGGAGCAGATGCTCCCCGGTGCCTGGATTGGCAGCGCGAAAACTCGTGGTGCCTATTCCCCTGCGGAATCCGATGATCGATTTTCCCGAGATCGATCGTCCCGAGATCGACTTGTCCGAGATGTTCAAAGTTTCGCTCCCGACTATTTGGTACTTGGCAGTGGTGCGCCGACCATCTGCGGCCGGTTTTGCAACGCATGGTGGATAAGTTTTTTCGCGTGCTCCAATTCCTGGCCGGTCAACTCCAGCCGTGGCGGACGCACCCGCGCGTTGCCCATGCCAACTTCGGATTGTGCCAGCTTTATGAGCTGAACGAACTTGGGCACCGTGTCCATTCGCAACAGAGGTAGGAACCAGCGGTAGAGTTCGAAGGCTTTTTCCCGCTCGCCCCTTATCTCGGAACCATGGCTCCCGGAATTAAACAGTTCTACCGATTCGCGAGGAAAGGCATTGGCCAATCCAGCGATCCAACCGCTGGCCCCCACCGCTATGCCTTCCACGATCGCGTCGTCCACGCCAACGAATATTTCCAGACGGTCGCCCAGCAAAACGCGAATCGCGGTGACCCGGCGGACGTCCATGCTGGACTCTTTGACCGCCGCCAGGTTTTCATGCTCCGCCGCCAGTTCCTGTATCTGCTCAGGAACGAAGTCGGTTCCGTACGCCACCGGATTGTTGTAGAGCATGCAGGAAAGCGGGGTAGCGGCGAACACGGCAGAAACATGCGCTTTCATTTCCCGCCAGTCGCCTTGATAGACATAGGGCGGCAAAACCATGAACGCGTCACATCCGGCGTCCGCGGCAGCTTTTGCCTGGGCCACCGCTTCGGCGGTGGAGAGCGCGGAGATCGCAGCCACGACCGGCGTGCGGCCCTCGACGGCATTGACACAGGTCCGCACGATCTGCACTCTCTCCTCGAACGACAGGGTCGCACCTTCACCCAACGACCCCAACGCCACTACTCCCGTGCAGCCATTGTCCAGCAGCCATCGGCAATGTCCGGCCGTAAAACCATGATCGATTTTCCTGGCCTCATCAAAGCAAGTAGTAATCGCGGGCATTACGCCCTTCCAGTTCATCCTCGTCCTCCTGTGATTTCGCTGGGCTCGGTTTCTGGCTTGAAGGTTATGGTACTGAGATTTTCAAGACGAGTGGGAAAGATGGGCGGCCGCACCGAATCCGGCGACCAGCCAAACAAAAAGCCGGCGGCGGGTCCGCAGACCCGAGCCTGGCACGGCCCCATTCCGCAGCGAGTCTGCAGTTTCGCGGAACGCCAGGAACCGTGCTGCGCGATGCGCGAATAGGTAATGTCCTCGCACCGGCAAACGATGGTTTCGGGAAGCGGCAAGCCTCGCAGTTCGGCGCGTGGAGCGAAAGTTCGGTCGAGCGCCCGAGCGAACTTACGCAGACTCTCGCGCTGCGCGAAAAGTTGTTTGGCGACCGCGCTGTGTCCGCCTGCTACGAGGCCGGCGATCTGGCCCTCGACAAGTGATAGCTCCAGACCTCCGATGCCGGTGGGTTCGCCGGCACAAAATACGCCCGGCACCGAGGTTTGCTGAAGACTGTCTACCTGCACAAAATCATCCTGCACCTGGCATCCCAGCAGGACTGCAAGTTCGATGTTGGGAACCAGATGGAATCCGCAAGCCAGGTAGTCGCAAGCGATGGTGCTGATTTTTCCGCCATGCGAGATGACCACTTCCTGGACGGCATCTTCGCCTCGGGCGGCGACGGGCCAGCAATTCGGTACGAATGGAATTCCCGAAAGCTGCCTGCGAAGCAAGAATCCCTCGCGGACTTTCTTAGGCTGGCGCAGCAGGGCAATGCTGAAGCCCAGGAGAGAGGTCCACGAAGCCTGCTCACAAATCGCGGGAATCTCGGCGCCATGTTGGTGCAAATACACGGCCACCGCCAGAAGCAAAGGGCCGCTGCCGGCGACAACCACTCGCTTGCCAGCCACCGGGAGGCCCGATTTAACCAGAGCTTGCAGACCACCTGCGCCCATCACATTGGGCAGGGTCCAACCGGGGAAGGGAAGGAATCGTTCCCTGGCGCCGGTTGCCAGAATCAATTTCCCGTAGCTCAACTCCAAAAGATTCTCCGCCCCTTCCGCGAGCAAGGTGCGTGGCCCTGACTGGTGGAAGATACGTGTGCTGCAAAGAACTTCTGTTCCGGCAGCACGAAGGCGGTCAAACCATTTTGCTGCTTCCGGCGTCGTGGTGCCGGAGTTCGCAGCGTTCGAATTGCCGCGCCAAATCTGGCCTCCGAGGCTGGGGTTGTCATCGACGAGCCCAACATGCTGTCCGCATTCCGCCGCGCACGCGGCCGCCGCGAGACCCGCAGGGCCGCCGCCGATCACGAGCACGTCGAACTGATTCTTCATCACTCTACTCACCAGTCCTGATGTCCATGCCGGGCCGGCACAAGATCTGACAGCTGCGGCAATGGGACTGTCCGTTCACGACCGCGCGGCATTCGAAGCAAATGCCTATTCCGCATAACGGTCCACGCAGTTCTCCGGTGACAGATTTGTGGCAAGCCGCTCCGGCCAGCGCAATCGCAACTGCAACCGTTGCGCCGGGAGGCGCGGTAACGGGTGTCCCGTTCACGGTCAGCGTGATTGGATCAGGCATAGACGTGTTCCATAGAAAAGCGAGACGGCAAATATGGTTCGATCGGAATCGCTGGCTTCCTGTCTGCAATCTGGTCGACCACCAGGCGCGCGGTGGCGAGAGACGTGGTAATCCCCAATCCTTCATGACCGGTCGCCAGAAACAATGTTGGATCTCCCGGCGAAGGCCCGATGAGCGGCAGCTTGTCCGAGGTCGCAGCGCGAAATCCTGTCCAGACTCTGATCGTGGACATCTGCGCTAATTGCGGCATGTACTCCTGCGCGCGCTGCAGCATGCGGGCCAGAATAGCGGTATCGACTTCTTTATCTTCTTCTTCTTTATCATCCGCTCCGTACTGGCGCGATGATCCGACTAGAACTTGTCCGGTCTGTCGCGGTTGCACATTGAAAGCCACCGAATCCGCGGAGCTCGAGTGGGCGCTCTTCAAGTATCCCAGTTCTACTAACTGGTGACGGAGAAATCCAGGATAGCGATCGGTAATGGCCAGATGGCCTTTTCTTTTCTTGATAGCCAAACCGGGCGTGAGCGCGGTGCCCACGCCCCGGTCGCATTGATGACGCGAGCTGCGGAAAATTCGTTTCCATCGGTTAAGCGAACCCGCCCTTTTCCCATCTCTGAAACCGGACAGCCAAGATGGACTTTGGCCCCGGCTACGCGGGCGCGCTCGACAAGCAACCGTGCGGCACATGGAGGATAAAGTACGCCGTCCTCGGGCACGAGCAGGCCGCCGGCCACGCCTTTCCGCAGATTCGGTTCCAGAGATTCCAACTCTCCCGGATCGAGTACTTCAGTAGGAACTCCGAGATTGCCATAGTAGGTGTGCTTCCGTCTCACCTCCGCCATCTCTTCCTCGTCGGCGGCGACCCAGATGGTTCCACACTGTTCGTATTCGATATCCGGCGTGAGCTCCGGCCGCAATTGTTGCCAAAGCTGCTGGGAGTAACGGGTCAGCGCAAACTGGGCCTCGGAATCATCCATCACCACAATGTGTCCCATGCCGGCAGCAGTGGCGCCGCCCCCAATCACATCCCGGTCGACGATTCCTACCCGCATCCCTTGCCGGGCGCATTCGTCCGCGCAAGCCGCCCCCACGATGCCGGCCCCGACTACAACCACATCGTAGGTTAGTGTGCTCATTCCCGCATTTATCCCTGAATGCCCATACAGAAGGGATCGCGCGCGTCCAGGATCAAATCAGCCTCGGCGTTGACGAACGCGGAGCCTTTGATGCTCGGGTGTACCTGTCCGTCGCGTATCGTGACGCTGCCTTCGAATACGCTGCCGACAATGCTTTCCTGTTTCCACACCTGGCCTTCGCGCAGCTTTCCGTCGGCATAAAGACACGCCAGCTTCGCGCTGGTTCCCGTCCCGCACGGAGATCGGTCATAGGCCTTGCCCGGACACAAAACGAAATTCTTGCTGTTCACTTTCGGTAGCTGTGATGGGCCGAACAATTCGATGTGGTCGATTTCCTGGCCGCTTGCGCCGGTAATTCCGTGGACATGCAATGCCTGGCGGATCGCCCAAGTGTAATTGGTCAAGAATTCCACGTTGTCGAGCGTCAAGTCGTGATGGTGATTTTCAACCAAAAAGAACCAGTTTCCGCCCCAGGCAACATCGCCGCATACTTTTCCGAAGCCCGGAACTTCTACCGACACATTGGCCGCGCTGCGATAGCTGGGAACATTATTCACCGTGACTTCTCCATTTTCGTGGAGGATCGCACTGACTGTGCCCACGGGAGTTTCGATGCGGAGTTCGCCGGGCTGAATGCGGTCCATGTATGAAAGCGTAGCGACCAGCCCGATTGTGCCGTGGCCGCACATTCCCAGGTATCCGACATTGTTGAAGAAAATCACGCCTGCGGCGCAGGACGGGTCCACTGGTTTACACAAGAGCGCGCCCACCATCACGTCGGAACCTCGCGGTTCATTCACGACGGCGGAGCGGAAATCGTCGTGTTCGGTGCGCAATCGCTGCAGCCGAACGTTCAATGGACCACTGCCGAGGTCCGGGCCGCCGCTGATCACCAGTCGCGTAGGCTCCCCACCAGTGTGGGAATCTATGACCCGGATTGTTTTGCGATCACGATTGCTCATAGACTGACCGATCTTTGCTTGGGCTCCTAGAGCGTTGCATGGCTCACCTTTTCATGATCTTACAGATCATGCTGAGGCGCCATGTTAGGCAGGTCCTGAAGGCCAAGTCAACGCGACCTGGTCCACGAGCTACGGGTTTGACTTATAATCTTTGCCTGCGGAAAGCCGTGTTGGCAGCGGTTCCCGGTCTGTGGTTGGAGGTGGGTTGTGAAGGATGTCAACGAGCTGTTGCGGGAAAAGGAGATGGACCTGGCACGCCTCCGCCAGGAGATTGAAGCCCTGCGCTCCAGCATTCCTTTGCTTTCCTCCGACGACCAGCCACCTGCGGACGATACGACTTCAGACTTGCAAGCACCCAAGTTTCCCGCAACCAGCACCACTGAGCCCAAAGGCTGGCGTCGCCGATTCCGCTTCATGTCTCGCTAGCCATTTGCGAACGATCTTTCGCTCGAGATTTCTTCGAGTCGATTCGACTGGCTTACAATCCCGACCCTCAACCGCGCGGGCGGGTCGCCCGCTACCAGACAATCCTACCGGGGCTTGGTGATTGCGCCTTCCGACGCCGAGGACACCAGAGCTGCATATTTCGCAAACACGCCGGTGGGATATCTTGGTTGTGGCGCTTTCCATTGGGCCAAACGTTGGCGCAGGGCGGCGTCGCTGACTTCGACCTCCAGCACGCGCTGATTGATATCGATGTGAATGGTGTCGCCTTCGTGTACCGCGGCGATGGGTCCGCCCAGCGCAGCTTCGGGCGAAACATGGCCCATCATCAGTCCGCGGGTCGCCCCGCTGAACCGCCCGTCGGTCAAGAGGGCGACAGATCCGCCGAGGCCTTCACCCACGATTGCGGCGGTGACGCTCAACATCTCACGCATCCCCGGACCGCCCTTTGGCCCTTCATTCCGGATCACCACGACGTCTCCGGCCTTGATGCGTTTGGCGGTGACCGCACTCATGGCATCTTCCTCGGATTCGAAAACCCGCGCCGGCCCGCGATGACTCAGCCGTTCATGCCCGCTGATTTTGGCCACACATCCCTCGGGCGCAAGGTTGCCGTGCAGAATTACCAGCCCGCCGGTCTTCTTCAGCGGCTTATCCAGCGGCGCGATTACTTCCTGGCCAGGAGTTTCGACCGCGCTCTCACTTTCCGCGGACAAAGTCTTGCCGGTGACAGTGAGCGTGTTCTCGTGAATATGACCGGCCTGCAGCAGACGTTTCAGCAGAAGACGCACGCCGCCGGCGCGGTGCATGTCAGCGGCGACGAAGCGGCCTGAAGGCTTGAGATCGGCCAGCAGGGGAGTGTGTTCGCTGACTTTCTGAAAGTCATCGATGTGGAGAGGAATACCAGCCTCGCGCGCGATGGCGAGCAGATGCAGAACCGCGTTGGTCGAGCCTCCGGTAGCAGCTACGCCAGCGATGGCATTATCGAACGCAGGCCGGGTGAGGATGTCTCGGGGAGTTGTGCCCTGACGCAGGAGGTTCAGAATCAGTGCACCACAGTCGTACGCGATCTGATCCTTCTGTGGGTCCATGGCGGGAACGCTGTTGAAGCCCATGGGAGAAAGTCCGATCATCTCCATTACCGTGGACATGGTATTGGCGGTGTACTGGCCGCCACAGGCGCCCGCGGCCGGGCAGGCGACATTCTCCAGTTCGTGCAGGTCGGCATCGGTCATCTTTCCCGCCGCGTTCGCACCAACGGCCTCAAACACATCCTGGATGGTCACGTCTTTGCCGCGGTAGTTTCCAGCCGCGATGGTACCGCCATAGAGGACGAGGCCGGGAAGATTCAGCCGCGCCAGCGCCATGGCGCCGGCGGGAATAGTCTTGTCACAGCCCACCACGCAGACCACCGCATCGAACATCTGTCCGCGGCAGACCAGTTCGATGGAGTCGGCAATCACTTCGCGGCTGACCAGCGACGCCCGCATCCCTTCCGTGCCCATGGTTTCGCCATCGCTGATGGCGATGGTGTTGAATTCCATAGGCGTGCCGCCTGCGGCGCGAATGCCTTCCTTCACCTTCGCCGAAAGGCGGCGGAGGTGGAAGTTGCAGGGCATGGTTTCGATCCAGGTGTTGGCGACGCCGATGAGGGGTTTGGCCAGATCGCTGTCGGTGAATCCGATGGCCTTGAACATAGCGCGGGACGGAGCCCGGTCGCGTCCGTCGGTGATGCCGTGACTGCGGTGTTTTAGATCCATGGGAGAAAGATTATGACAGAGGAAGGTTCATCTTAGGAACCGGGGTCTGGTGGTTGGTTTTCTCTGCGTCCTTGCGGTGTCTCTCTGCGATCTTTGCGGTTAAAAGCTTTTCTGGTTCTGACAAACTGCCGAGCATTGCTCGGCCTGACCGGGTCTGAGACCCGGTCCCACAAGAGCACTCCGGAGATTGGCAATCTCGTTTGCCCTGTATATTCTTTCCGCAATGAAGAAAGGAAAGTTTTTTGAGATTGCTCAACTAGATCAGGACCGGGTGCGGGCAGGGAAGTCGTATCTGGAGTTTTTGCGGGTTCCGGCCATGAGCGCGGGTGTGTATACGTTGCCTGCCGGAGGCGTCGATCCGCAGCGGCCGCATAGCGAAGACGAGATGTACTACGTGGTCCGCGGGCGGGCTCGCGTGCGCGTGGACTCGGAAGATCGAAGAGTCAGCGCGGGCAGCGTGATTTTTGTGGCGGCCCGGGCGGAACACCGGTTTTACGACATCGAGGAAGAATTGGTGGTGCTGGTTTTCTTTGCGCCCGCGGAGAGTTAGGGGGCATCACGGAAGGAGGGCCTTACCTCAGGGCTGAGCCCCTCAACAGGCTTCCGTGAAAATGCAGGTCTGAAGGCCCGCTCCGCCCAGCTTTACTTTGTTGCGGTTTCTTTTCCTGGGATCCAGTAGATTTCTTCTTTCAATACTTCCCTGGCGAAGCCAATTCGTTGCAGCATTCCTTTGCCGTGCTCGATCATCTGGGGATGGCCGCACAGGTAGCCCACCGAATTGGCGCCATTGAGCCCCCACATGTCGGCGTATTTGCGGATCAAGTCATCGACCCGGCCCACTTCGCCGGTCCATTTCGGATCATCCCAGGGACGGCTGACCGTGGGCACGTACTTCAGCCAGGGCACTTCCCCGGCGAACTTCTGTAATTCATCCGAGTATCCGAACTCCCACGAGCGGCTTGCGCCGTTGAGTAGGAACAGTTTCTGCTCACCGGCAAACTTGCCTTCCTTCCAGTCTTTGTGGAGAGTTCGGATGTAGCTGACGAAGGGCGCGATGCCGGTAACGGTCGAGACCAGCAGGTGGTTGGTGCGTCCACTCTTCGTATCGAGCGTGAAGCGTCCCTTGGGAACTTTTCGCATGAGCATCTCATCGCCGACCTGCAGCTTGTAAAGGTCCGGCGTCAGTTCGCCCTCGGGAACCAGCTCAAAAAAAAATTCAATTTCGCTCTCATACGGAGAAGACGCAATGGAGTAAGGCCGCTCCGACCGCTTGTCCGGCGCGCGCTCCAGACCTAAAGTGGCGTACTGGCCGGGCGCAAATTTGAATTCGCCGCTTGCCTGGACCCGGATCATCCACAGGTCGGAGGCAAAGTCCTTGCGCTGAGTAATTCTGGCGCGGTAAAACTTGTCGTCAGCGGTGGCCATGCGCAAATCCTCTCGATTGGCGAGCCTATAAGGTGCACCAGCAGGCAGGAATATGGCAAGCCGGAACTCGGTTTTGCAGTTTACTGACTCAGGACAGGTGGCCAGTAAAGGACGAGCACATGCCTACAAAATAAACAGGCAACGTAAATTCAAACCGTTTGAGTTTCGGTCCCCGCCGGCGCCAGGGTATCGGAAATCAGGTCGCAACGCTGGCGAAGCCGCTGTAACGATACTTTGATGGTCTGCTCGCCGGCATTGGGGCCTTGATCGGTGGCTTCGGTCATCACGTTTCTGGCATTTTGCACGAGGGCGGCAGTTGATTCCAATAATGCGACCAGCGAGTCGGCGTGCAGTTTCCACAAGGACGGCGAGTTTTCAGCCCGCTTGAGTTCTTCGAGTTCCGTGGTCATGCGCGCGACCACGGCCACGATGCGCAACAACACCCGGGCCACACTTCCGCGCGGAGACTTTTCGTCCAGGTATTCAGCGCTGCAGGCGTCCGCTTCGGCGGGGGTAAGCGTCAGATTGAAGAACCGCATGGGAACGACCTGGCGGAATTTCGGGTCGGCTACCCGGACGAAGATCCGGATGGATTCCTCGACCTGACGAATTTTGGTCTCTTCGGTGGAAATCTGTTGTGGCGTAACCGCTGAACGCATTGCCTTCAAATCGACAACCGGACGGCGCGGGCGTGCTGTCGGGGCGGCTCCAGCCGCGCGGCCGGTTTTTGAGTTTGTGTTTGCAGCAGCCGAGCCAGGTCCGGGAAGCTTCGTAAAATACGACATGCGGCGGATCGGTGGGCGCCGCTCCAGGGCCTGCTTGAGCTTGGAGACGCGCCGAAACTTGTCCAGAGCGGTAGTGTAATCAATTTTCAACAGTTCGCTCTCTTCCAGCGCGGCGACATGTTCGACGGTGACGTCGACGCCTTCCACGTTGCCGAGGATGGTGCCGCCCTGCTCCTGCAAGGCGGACGCAAACTCCCTGATCCCGGAGGCGGCGGCGTGAAAGAGCTCATCGAACTTCTTGCCGAAGGCGACGTTGTAGGGCGCAATCGTCGCCAGCACTCCGGGATGATAAAAAGCTGACTCCAGGGACTGCTTCAGATCCCGAACCCGGGTGATGATTTCCGACTCCAGCAGCGCGTTCAGATCGGCGAAGGCCAACGCCTCCTGCTGCAGAGGATCGAAGCGCCGCAACAGCTGTACGTGTTCCTCGGATAACGACGGCACATCGTTGTCGGCGAGTATTTCGATCAGGGCAATTTCGAAGGGCGAGAGCGGAAGCGAGCCGTCCAGCCCGTAGCCCCGGCGCTCCCATTGTCCGGGGACGCGTGGGTGACGATAAAGGAAGGTGGCGACCAGGTCAGCCTTGTCGCGATTTACGTCGCTGGTATCTTTCTTTCGCGTGTAATAACGGAGTACGGCTTCGGCGATTTCCGGATCAATATCAGCGGTGAAAGCCCGGCGCAGCATGGCCGGTGTGATGGCCTGATCGAGCAGGAGCAGCCAGCGGCGCATCTTGTCCAGCGTGGCATGTACCTCACCATCGCCTTCCTGCAGGGAAATTGCCTCCAGCCCCGCGGGAACCGGGACCTCGCCGCCAACGGAGTCCTGCAGCAGCTTCTCATAGAAGCCCTGCACGGTGGCCAGAATGGCCAGTTCCCATTTTGGATCTTCTACCACGCTTACGCTCCCGAGAACTCGATTACGCCGGTAAACACAGGTTTGGCTTTAGTAAAACCTAATGTGGGCTTTTGGCACAATCGTTTTCCCGAAGGGGCGGCACTAAAGTCACAACGGACCCGGGTGCTGTTTGTGTGGTCGCGGGCGACCCGCCCGCGGGGGTGCTCTGGGGGAAACACCAATAAGGATGCTCGCCTCGCGCTTTATTGCAATCGCGCAAAGCGCGATTGCGCACGGGGGCGAGCCTGGGTCCTTCGCCCGCAAAAGCGCGGGCTCAGGATGACCGCCTAAAAAAGAGAGTGATTGGGGAGCTCTACTTCTTCAGGTCTTTCAGGATTTCGCGGGCTGCGTTGGCGCCTGAACCGCCGGTCAGGCCTGCGCCGGGATGGGTTCCTGATCCGCACAGGTACAGATTCCGAATCGGGGTACGGTAGCGCGCCCAGTCCAGCAACGGACGCATGGTGAAGAACTGGTCGAGCGCCAGCTCGCCATGAAAGATGTGTCCTCCGGTGAGCCCGTAGGTTTCTTCCAGGTCTTGCGGCGTGATGATCTGGTGGGTCAGAATCAGCTCCGGCAAGTTAGGTGCGTACTGCGCCAGCGTCTTCACCACGGTGTCGCCCAGCGGCACACGCTGTTTCTCCCAGTCGCTGCCCTTTAACTTATAAGGAGCGTATTGCATGTAGATCGACATCACGTGCTTGCCCTCGGGCGCGAGCGTGGGATCGGTAAGCGATGGAATGGCAACTTCGAGGTAAGGCTGCCGGGAAAAATTGCCATACTTGGATTCGTCGAAGGCTCGCTCCAGATAATCAATTTCCGGCCCAATATGAATCCTGCCGCTCAATGACCGGCCGTGATTTTCGCCTTCCAGTGCAGTGAACTTGGGGAGTCCGGAGAGCGCCAGGTTTACTTTGGCCACGGTGCCGGGCATACGGTAGTGCTGCAGCTTCATCACGAAATCCGGCGACAGGTGCGTCGGGTCCACCAGTTTCAGCAAGGTGCGTTTGGGGTCCGCGTTGGAGATGACCGCCCGCGCGCTGATCTCCTCGCCGGTCGAGAGGACAACACCACTGGCGACGCCGTCCTTGACGCGAACTTCAATCACTTCCACACCACTTCGGATTTCAGCACCTGCTTGCTGTGCGGCCGCCGCCATGGCCTGGGTCACTGCACCCATGCCGCCGGAGGCAAACCAGCAGGAGCCGGCGGGATGCTCGTCTGCGGCGGCACGGATTAGAAGTACCAGGCTGCTTCCCGCGGACCACGGCCCGAGAAATGTCCCGAAAATTCCGCGGGCTGCAATGGTTCCGCGCAGCAGTTCGGTTTCGAAGTATTCCGCCACCAGATCGGCGACCGCCATCGGCCCCCAGCGCAGCAGGCGGTACATATCTCGGCGGCCCAGGTTGCGCACGGCGCGGCCGGTGTTCAGCATTCCCCAAAGATCGCCCGAACTGGGATTGTCAATGTTCGGCGGGGCCAGGGCGAGCGCCTTGCCAATTACTCTCCCCATCTTGCCCAGTGATGCCTGGAACTGGGGATACCTGGTTGCATCCTTCTGCGAAAACTTGGCGATTGCCTGCGCGCTTTGTTCTGTGTCGCTGTAGAGAGTGAGCGCGCGCCCGTCGGGAGAGAGAGCAGTCATCTCCGCTTCGGGTTTAATCATCTTCAAGCCGTGCTTGGACAGTTGCATGTCGCGGACCACGTTGGGCCGCAGCGGTCCGGCGGAGTGGGCGAGGATGGAGCAGCGGAAGCCGGGGTGAAATTCCTCCGTAATGGCTGCACCGCCGGGCTGCGCACGACGTTCCAGCACCAGCGGCTTGTATCCCGCCTTGGCCAGGTAGAAGGCGGTAACCAGCCCGTTATGGCCGCCGCCGATGATGACAACGTCGCGGTTCGCCGCGCTCGTGGTTTTTTCGGTCATGGGTCTAGGCGGCTCCCTTGAAGTCTTTCAGGATTTCGAGGGCCGCCAGCCTTCCCGGCCCGCCCATGATGCCGCCGCCGGGATGCGTGGCCGATCCGCACATGTAGAGGTTCTTGATAGGTGTGCGGAACTGTGCCCATCCTGGCACCGGCCGCAGGAAGAAAAGTTGTTCCAACGAAAGCTCGCCCTGGAAAATGTTGCCTTCGCTCAAGCCAAACTCGCGCTCCAGATCAAGCGGTGTGACCACCTGGCGGTGGAGGATGATGTCCTTGATATTGGGCGCGTACTCGGCGATGGTGTTGATGACATTGTCGCCGAAAGCTTCTTTCTGATCGTCCCAGTTCAGGCCGGGACGCAGCTTGTAAGGAGCGTACTGCACGAAGCAGGACATGATGTGCTTGCCCGGCGGCGCGACCGACGGATCGGTCAGCGTGGGAATTACCATGTCAATGTAAGGACGGCGGGAGAAGTTGCCGTACTTGGCGTCATCGTAAGCCCGTTCCATGTATTCGACGCTGGGAGAAATCGAAATCGCGCCGCGCAGATGAGCGCCCGGACCGGGTATCGCCTTGAAGTCCGGTAGTGCGTCCAGGGCCAGATTCACCTTGCCCGAAGACCCGCGGTACTTATAGCGATTCACGTCTTCCAGAAATTCGCCAGGCAGCGTGCCGGCCTCAAGAAACTTCGTAAATGTCAGGCGCGGATCGACGCTCGACGAGATGATGTCGGCATAAATCTCATCGCCGTCGGCGAGGACCACTCCTTTCGCTTTACCGTTCTTTACGATGATCTGCGCAATGGCAGCCTTGGTGCGGATCTCGGCGCCGGCTTCGCGTGCCGCATCGGCGATCGCATTCGAGATCGCGCCGGTGCCGCCGCGGGCGAATCCCCAGGAGCGAAACGCGCCGTCAATTTCTCCCATGTAGTGGTGCAGCAGCACGTATGCGGTTCCCGGCGAACGCACTCCCAGGAATGTCCCGATGATGCCCGAGGCGGACATGGTGGCTTTGAGCACGTCAGTCTCAAACCACTGGTCCAGGAAGTCGATGGCGCTCATGGTCATCAACTGAACCTGGTTGTACTTGTCCTCGCTGGTCATGCCCTGAAAGCGGCGGCCGATGAACAGCAGTTTCATGAGCTCTTTGGGATTCAGCGTCGCGGGATCGGGCGGGACCATGCTCAGAATCGGCTTCACGAAGCGGCACATGGCCTGCATCGCCTTGCCAAATTCGTCGTAGGCTTCGGCATCGACTTTCGAATGCCGCGCGATCTCGCGATGAGTCTTGCCGTGATCGTTCACCCGCCACAGATAGTCGCCGCTGGGCATGGGAGTGAATGTGCCGTCGAGCGGGAGGATTTCCAGGCCGTGGCGCGGCAGGTCGAGATCGCGAATGATTTCCGGACGCAGCAGTGACACAACGTAAGAGCAAACCGAGAACTTGAATCCAGGGAAAACTTCTTCGGTGACAGCGGCGCCGCCCAGCACATGACGACGTTCCAGCACCAGAACTTTCTTTCCCGCGCGCGCCAGGTAGGCGGCAGTGGTGAGGCCGTTGTGGCCTCCGCCGATCACGATTGCGTCGTACTTTGTGTTGGACGGCATGCCAGCTTTCAATTCTCAGTCCGTGAAAAGGACTGTGTCTGCGATGCAAGATTGCCCAGGATTCTAACAGTTTCCGAAATAGTGCGAAGAGACGCGGGCTCAGAGTCCGCTGGGAAGAACGGTCCAGGTAAGAATGACGCTCCAGGGAGAAGTCATGGTTCGAACGATCCTGATCGAAATGTCATTCTACCGGGAAGTTCGAGTTCTGTCTGCAAAGAATGTGAGATGCATTTCTCTGCGTTCTCCAGAAATTCTCTGCGATCTTTGCGGTTAAAAGCTTTTCACCGCAGAGGTCGCAAAGACAAAGCGGAGGTCGCGAAGAAAGACAAAACCCCGATCAGCCGTGACCAGCAGTCATCACGGCACTGGCGTCAGATCATCAGCGCTGCTTATAATCCAGCTGCGACGTTTTTCTTCCTAACGAGGGAACTACCTTGCCAGTCGGAACCGCGTTTCACGAGAGAACTTTTCCGCTTTGCCAGAGCCTGAACTACCGCGAGTGGTCGGGATACTACGCGGTCAGCGTCTACGAAGTGCATCACGAGCACGAGTACAACGCCATCCGCAATGCCTGCGCGCTCATCGACATTACGCCGCTCTACAAGTATCTGATCACGGGCAAGGATGCGACCAAGCTGGTGAATCGGATCATCACGCGCGACATCAGCAAGGTGAGGGTGGGCCAGGTTATTTATTGCTGCTGGTGCGACGAGCAGGGAAAAGTGATCGACGACGGTACCATCACTCGCCTGGAAGAGAACAAGTATCGCTGGACTGCCGCCGACCCCAGCTTGCGCTGGTTCCGGCAGAACGGCCTGAACATGGATGTTCAGGTCGAGGACATTTCGGAGAAGCTGGCCGCGCTGGCCTTGCAGGGCCCGACTTCGGGCAAGCTTCTCAAGGCGGTGGTGGAGGCGGCGGACATCGCCAATCTCAAATACTTCCGCATGACGCGGGGCAAGATCGCCAACATTTTCGTGGACATTTCCCGCACCGGGTACACCGGCGACCTGGGTTATGAGATCTGGGTTCCGTGGAGCGATGCGGTGAAAGTCTGGGACGCAGTCATGGAAAAGGGAAAACAGTTCGACATCCACGCCGCCGGCATGTTGGCCCTGGATGTGGCCCGGGTCGAGGCCGGGTTGCTGCTCATCGAAGTGGACTATACCAGCAGCAAGAAGGCGCTGATTGCGTCGCAGAAATATTCGCCCTACGAATTGGGCTTCGGCAAGATGGTTCACCTGGAAAAAGAGAACTTTATCGGCAAGGCCGCTCTGGCGCAGAACCAAAAGCAAGGTGTGCCGCGACAGTTCGTCGGGCTGGAAATCGATTGGCCCGAAGTTGAGGAGCGGTACGAGAAATTTGGACTCACGCCGGCAGCGCCCAGCCAGGCCTCACGCGTGGCAGTTCCGTTGTACTTGGACGACAAGCAAGTCGGCAAAGCGACGACCACCACATGGTCTCCGGTGCTGAAGAAGATGATCGCGCTGGCCAGCGTGGACACGGCTCACTCACAACTCGGCACCAAACTGCAGATGGAAATTACCATCGAAGCCATGCGGCAGAGGGTGACGGCGAAAGTCGTGAAGATGCCGTTCTTCAATCCCGAGAGAAAGATGGCGGTACCGGTGTAGATAAGATTATGTAGGGACGGGTCTCTGACCCGTCCAGGTCGAGCGAAGCTCGACAGTGTTTTCCTGGCGCACGCTAAAAGCCTGCCGAGCTCCGCTCGGCTTGACCGGGTCAGAGACCCGGTCCCACACGGTTCGCGTGGGAGGCCCTTTTCTTTCCTGCCCAGTAGATCCAACCGCCCGCGGCCATCAACGCCACCGTGCCTCCCACGATTTTTAGAACCGCCAGCGGCTTGTTGGGGTCATCCGCTGGAGGCACGACAGACAGCAGGATTGTGGCGGTGGTGGTGAGCAGGCCGACCACGGAGATCAAAACCGCGACAGGCTTCCTCCCCGGAACCCGGATTACCTCCGGCCCTGCGGGTTCGCGCTGCAATTTGATCATGGCGGCAAAAACGTACAAATAGGGAATGAAATAAACGATGACGGTCATGCTGGCCAGCACGTCGTAGGCGCCTTTGACATTGGTTCCGGCCTGCCCGAGAAAGATGAACAGTATCCCGACAAAATATTGTGTGAGCAGCGAGACCCAGGGCGTTTTCCATCGCGGATGCAGCGTGCCAAACGCCGGCGGCAGAAAATGGTCGATGCCGGCCACGAATGGCAAGCGGGCCACAGCGGCCAGATAGGCGGCAGCCGCGCCGACGTTGCTCAGGGCGATCAGGAACGCGGCCAACGGCAGCGTCCAGAAGTATCCGACCCGCTCGACTGTCTTGGCGATCGCCTGTACCAGGCCTTGCAGGTTGCTGACCTCGCGTCGACGGCAGCGCCACCAGCACGCCCACGGTTCCGATGATGTAGCAGAACGCCACCGTGACTCCCGCAACGAACACCGCCCAGGGAATGGTGCGCCGGGGATTCTTGATCTCCCCGCCCAGGAATGATCCGGTTTCACATCCCCCGAAGGCGAACACCAGCAGAGACCAGAAAATAATGTCCTTGAAGTGAAGGCTGGGCGTCATGGTGTGCAACGTGAATGCGTTCGCCGAGCCAAAGCGGTGCCACGCGATTCCACCCATCACGATCACGATCACCGCCGGAATCCACATCGCGATAGCGCCCAGGTTGTGCAGCCATTTGCCAACATCCAGGCCGACGACGTTGACTACCGTGGCGAGGGTCAACGTCAGCACCGAGAAAATGATGTAGAAGGTGGCGTCGTTTGAGAGATGTCCCCAGGCGCTCTGCCGCATGAAAATGACGTTACTGGCGGCGAAATAAAGTACGGCGGGGAAATAAGGCAGATTGCTGGTCCAGTAAGCCCACGCCGACATGAATCCGGAAAAATCTCCGAACGCTTTCTTGCTCCAGACGTAAAGCCCGCCCTCATCGGGATAGCGCGACGACAGCTCCACGACCGAGAAAGCCAGAGGGATATAAAAAACCAGCCATGCTCCGATCCAGATCACGATCGAACTGGGCCCGGCGGCGGCAGCGGTTGCGATCCAGCGCAGGCTGATGCCGGTGACCACGTAAAACAGGACGAGGTCGCGGAAGCCCATTACCCGCTTGGGCTGGTTAGAAGTTTCGGAATCAGACGAGGAGTGGCCTCGGGCGCTCAGGGCTGTCGGGTCGGAAGATAGTCCGGCTTCGTCCACTCTGGTGTGCGAAAAGCAGGTCACAAACGTAAGACAACTTGAACCTTTGCGACGTCTTCGCGGCTTGCGGGTTAAGATTCTTGCCTGAGTTGCGGAAAGGTCAAAACCTTAACCGCAAAGCTCGCAAAGAAAGGCCGCAAAGAACGCAAAGATTATCTATCAGGACGTTCGCAACGAACTCTTGCTCGACCGCTTCCAGTACAAATATCCCGGCACGCCAATCAGCACAATCGCCGTCCCCCAGAAGGCTTCGGTGGGCCGGGTGATGATTGTGTTCAGCGTCCAGGCGGCGCCGATCAGCACATAGATGCCGGGCAACCAGGGATATCCCGTACAGCGATAGGGGCGTGGAGCATCCGGGCGCTTCCAGCGCAGGATAAAAAGGCCGATCACGGTCAGCGTGTAAGAGAGGACCATGCCGTAGATGACGTACGTATAGAGCTGATCGTAGCGGCCGCTGAGAGTGAGCAGGGCTGCCCAGAGTCCCTGTCCGACCAGGCCGAAGGCCGGTGTGCGCCACTTGGGGTGGATGTGCGCCATCCGCCGAAAAAAGACGCCGTCCTGCGCCATGGCCAGGCAGACGCGCGCGCCGGAAAGGGTGCAGGTGGCGGCGGCGCTAAAGCAGGAGATTGCGATCATGGCCGAGAGCCAAACCGCGGCGTGGGGCGAGAACAGTGTGGCGGCGGCTGCGTGGGCGATGGTTTCATGTTTCGCGATTTCGGAGAGTGGCATGGCATAAACGTAGGTCATGTTCATCGCCATGTAGATCACGCCCACGGCAAGCACGCCCAGCACCATGGCCAGAGGCACGTTGCGGCGCGGATCCTTGACTTCCCCCGCGACCCAAGTGATGTAAACCCATCCGTCATAGGCCCAGAACACCGCAATCAGACCAACCCCGAGGGCGGAAATAAATTGCCCGGGACTGAGGCCCATGGTGAGACCGACGCCGTGTCCGCTAAAGTTTGTCCAATGGCCCTTGCCGATGGCAAATCCCAGAACCACGAATGCTGCCATAGCGGTGAATTTGGTCCAGGTGGAAACATTCTGCAGAAGAGCGCCCCAGCGAAGCCCGAACACGTTGACCAGAGTGAGCACGACAATCAGCAGCAGCCCGACCATGTGCGCGCGGGTGAACGTGATGCCGGCAACCGCAAACACCACGTGTTCCTGCGAGATCACGGGAACGATCTGCCCCATATAGGCGGCCGAGGCGACCGAGAGCGCCGCGATGGTGCCGCCGTTGGCTACGGCAAAGAGCATCCATCCATAGAGGAAGGCGACCAGGTCGCCATACGCCTCACGCAGGTACACATACTGTCCGCCGGAGTCGGGAAACATGGACCCGAGTTCAGCGAAGGCGACGCACGCAAACAGCGAGATCACGGCGCCCAGGAGCCAAACCAGCAAAAACAATCCTGCGTGCGGCAGCGGGCCAGCGATGTCTTTCGCGGTCAGGAAAATGGAGGAGCCGATGATGCCGCTAACCAGCAGCAGAACGGAGTCCAAAAGCGACAGCCCGCGAACCAGGCTGGGGCGAGACTCAGACTGCGCGGCAGACGACGGGAAAACCGAAGGCAGGCTCATTATCCTATCCCATCCCCAGTTCGTCGGGCGATTCCAGCGGAGTTCCACAGCGACGGCAAATGACGGCGGAGCAGTCGCCGCAAGTCAACGGATCGGTAACTTCCCGGCTGCACCTGGGGCAGTACAGTGGCTCCGGGTCAGGCTCTGTGCGGGGCTCCGTCTGAGGGGTTGGCGCCATGAAGATGGCAAATGTAGCATAGACGCCGCGTTGGCGTCGTGGGTTACCGAACTTCTTCCGCCGCGAACCACGTAGACCCGGACGCCCTCGTCCGGGCGAGCGAGCGAAGCTCGCCAGGGTTTCTGGGCGCGTGAACCGTGGGCACCGCCGGGCTTCGCCCGGCCGGGCGGACGAGGGCGTCCGCCCCTACGTGGGCATCGCGACGTTTAACGACATGTGCTTCGACGGCGTTAAAATACGACTATGCGGGACAAATCCTCTACTCCTGATGAAAAGCTGCAACTCGAGTTCAATCGCTGGGCGCAAGCGGGTGAAGGCGAGAAGATGGAGAACCATCATCTCGACATCACCGAGAAGACTCTGCGCCTGATGGACCTCCGGCCGGGCGAGCGCGTCCTCGATCTCGGGTGCGGCTCCGGCTGGGCTACGCGACTGCTCTCGCGCCTGGTTGGAGAAGGGCCTGAGGGTTTTGGTCAGGTGGTCGGCCTCGACGTTTCCGACGAAATGATCCGGCAGGCCCGGGCGGCCTCAAAAGACTTCGAAAATATTCTGTATGTGTGGGGATCGGCGCTGCAGATTCCGTGGGAGGAGAATTTCTTCGATAAGGTCTTGTCGGTCGAGTCGTTTTACTACTATCCAGATCAGGACCGGTCGCTGGCGGAACTCTTTCGCGTCATGGCGCCGCATGGCCGCCTGTTCATCCTGATCAATCTGTACAAAGACAATCCCTACTCGCTGCAATGGGTCGACAAGCTGAAAGTGCCGGTACACGTGCGCTCCGAGGCGGAATACGTCGAGCTGCTGAAGAAGCATGCCTTCGAGAACGTGGAATCCCGGCGGATTCCGGACGACACGCCCACGCCGGATGACTATCAGACCAAGTCCTTCCACAGCCTGGACGATTTGCGCGCGTTCAAGAAGATCGGTGCGCTGTTGCTGATGGCATCGAAGCCGGACCTGCGAACGCCGGCGCCGGGCTACACCATTTACTAACCGAAAGAACATGTGTAGGGACGGGCGCCCTCGCCCGTCCAGGCGGAGCGAAGCTCCGCAGTTCCTTTTCGACTGGAATGGTTGCCAACTTCCGCGGGCGAGGGCGCCCGCGCCACACAATCTCATGCCACACAGTCCCAAGGCACATCCTGCCTACTTCACCAGCCGGTTGTACTTCTTCAAAATCTCGCGCAGACGGTCATGAGGCAGGCCCATGACCTCGAAATCGTTAATCCCTTTCATCGTCTTGGCCGCGACCATGGCATTGACCACCGCTTCTTCCGTGGCCTGAACGGTGGCGAGGAAAATGGGATTCATCCGCTGGTTGGGAAGCATAGTCAGCTGGTGCAAGCCTTTCGCTCCCTTGACGCCGGGGTTGGCGGTTGAGAACGCGATAAAAATGTCTCCGGAACCGTCTGAGGCAAAACTTCCATCCCTCGCCAAACCCAGCGACACCCTTCGGGCCACACGTTTCAACTGGGTCGGGATGAGGGGCGCGTCTGTGGCCACGACTACGATGATCGATCCGATGTCTTCGTCGCGCACCACGTGGTCAGAAATCTCGCGGCCTACCGGGACGCCGGCGATGCGCAACTGGCTTCGACGTCCGTAGTTGCATTGCACCAGAACCCCGACCGTGTAGCCGCCGAACTTGGCATCCAGCACGCGCGAGGATGTCCCGATGCCTCCCTTGAACTCGTTGCAGATCATTCCCGTGCCGCCTCCCACGCTGCCTTCTTCAACCGGCCCGCCATGTGCGGTATCGAGCGCACGAAAGACGTGCTCGGGCTTCACGTGGAATCCGTTCATGTCATTCAAATCGTCGTCCGCGGTCTCGGCGACCACCGGCAGTGACCACGAATAACCTTCCTCGTCCGGAGGCGCGCGCTTTACTCGCCACGCGATCACCGCATCGCGCACCACGCCCACGCTGTGGGTGTTCGTGATCATTACCGGCCCGTCCAGCAGGCCGGACTCTTCCAGCCATGTGGTTCCGGTCATTTCGCCGTTGCCGTTCAAGGCGAACCAGCCACCGAACACCGCATCCAGGGAATCCTTGCCACGGGGAAAAATCGCGGTCACACCGGTGCGTACCGGACCCACTCCCACCTTCAGCGGGCCGCTACCGGAAATCAGCGTGGTGTGCCCTACCTCTACACCTTTGACGTCGGTAATGGCGTTGAACGGGCCGGGTGCGCCGTCGAAGGGAACGCCCAGGTCCCGGGCACGAGGTTCGGGTTGGGCGAGGGCCGCGGCTACCAGCAAAGAAAAAACCAATGTAATCCTGGTTCTGCGAGCAGGTTTCAGCATCAAAGTTCTCCGTGGTAAGTTGGGCAGTATAAGATATTCGAATTCACCCTTGGCTAATAATTCCCTGATCTTTGAAGAGTGATCCGCGAAGGGTGATCTGCGGAGGGCAGAATGGAAAACTGGAAAGTAGCCCTGGTAACCGGTGCAGCGGGTGCGGGCACCTTCATGTTCTTGAAGAAGAAGTGGACCGCCGGCATCATTCTGGCGGGTGTGGGAGTGGCGACCTTGGCCTCCGAATACCCGGAAAAGTTTGCCGAAGTTCGCCAACGGCTGCCCGATTTCATCGAACGGGGCAATAACTTTCTTGAGGTGGCGTCGCGGGTGGGAGACCGTCTGGCGGAAGCCGCGGAGAACCACTCCAAGACATGGTACGAGTCGCTGCTGAGCAGCTGATCTACTCGATGCCCAGTTGTTTGCGGGCGTCCGGGCTCAACCGCTCCGGGCTCCAGGGTGGATTCCATACCACATTGACGGTCGCATTGCGCACTCCGGGCATTTGTTCCACGCGGGCTTTGACCTGCTCTCCGATCTGGACATGCGAGGGACAGCCCTGGGCCGTCAGCGTCATTTCCACGGTGACGTCCTGTTTTTCCTCGGGCGCGTCTTCAAAATGGACGCCGTAGATCAGGCCAAGATCCACGATGTTGACCGGAATTTCCGGGTCATAACACTGCTTCAGTGCGCTCAGAACTTCGTCCTCGGTGAGAGTAGCCATGCGGTTCTCCTGAAAATCGGCACTCCCTGCGGCTGGCGGAGTGTTCGTACAGTTAGTTTACACTTCTCTCAGCGCTCGGGGTGAGGGACACGATGAGTCCAGAAGCGAAGCAAAAAATTCAGTTGGCGCTGGCCGTCACCATCGCCGTGGTGGGCATTCGTGCCGGATACATTGTCTACGAGCGCTATTCCGAGAGAGCTGCCGACGCTGCCGAGGCCAGCAGGAAAGCGGCGCCGCTGAATCCGGATGATTACGTCGTGCCCAAGAAACTCTATCCCACCGACCTGAAATCGGCGAAACAGCTTGCCCAGCAGCCGGTTTGGGTCAGGGAAGGCTACCAGCACACTTACTATCCCTACGATCTGGTACGTCACCGCACTGACTTTTCGCACGAGGCTGGCTTACTGCTTCCTATTCAGAAGCTGGAGATCAAAGATGTAGTGACGGACTCCGCACCCCATTCCGCGCATTTGCAGCAGGTGATGGCTGTCTTCGAGCAAGACGGGAAGACCTACGCAGTTCCCATCGGCTCGGTCAACGGCAGCAGTTACAGCATCTACTCCGACGACTTGTTTTTTATCCAGGATCCGCATGAGCTGTACAAACACTGGCCGACAGATATCTGGGCTGCAATCGATCAGCACCAGGTCAAGCCCGGGATGAATCAATCTCAGGTGGATTTCGCGCTGGGAATGGGAACCCTGGAGCGCTCGAGCGACTCGGCAGTGCAGACGGCACGCTATGCCAACGGTGGCAAGCCATTCACGATCAAGTACCGTGATGGCAAGGTATCGGAGATCCAGCCAGACTGAGGGGCAGTCGTCGGTCATCAGTCGTCAGAAGAACAACCACCTGCTTTTTCTGAAGACCGACGACTGACGACTGACGACTTAAATTCATTTCACGACAGGAGATTTCTCATTCGCCGGACCCTGGTCGTCCCCGTGAATGATGCCGTCCTCGTCCGCGTAGAACGACCGGTGCTCGGCGTCGAGCTGCTTGGGCGTCAGTGTCAGATCAAAACCGTCCTTGTTTGGCTTGAAGCCCACGGAATAGTCACCCCGTTCCGGATTTACCATGCGCTTGGTAAAGGAGCCGGTGTGTACCAGGTCGGCCAGCGAAGCGGCAAACTTGTCATTCTTTTTCTTGTAGAGCTTCTGGGCTCGCAGCACGGTGCGCATGTAGCCCAGGGCGGCAGCTTCCGAGTCTGACCTGGCCGGATCGCCCTTGAACTTGGGTTGATAGGTCGTCTGCCCGCCGGCTGCGATGCAGCCCATGAGCACGATCGCCACCGTCTTCACCGCAGTCCACCGAACCAGTCTTCGATATCGCTTCATTAAGTTTCCATCCCTTTCATTGTCTGGTTACTCGCGTAGTTAGTCGGCTTGTCTTGAACGCTTACCATGTTACCGCCGTAATCGCCAACCGGTGGTCGAATGTTCTAATCACGGGCAAATGTGGATATGCTAAACCAGCTTCTCAAACCAGACTAGGGAACCCTATGAAGGCTGCAACCGCCATGAAGGCTTCACCGGTAAAAAAACCGGCCATCCGTCTTGCTGTGGTGGAGAGCGATCCACTACGTTTTGTGGGATTTCGCGCCTTGTTTGATTCGGAAACTGACTTTGAGCTCATCGCCGCGTCTCTTCCCGATATAGGAACCCTGAACATCGACCTGGTGCTGCTGGGCAATCGCAACGGCCAGAACCTGTTCGACCTAATGGCCAGCCTCAAGGCCAGCCGTCCCGACCTGCGCATCATTGTGACAGGTTCAGGCATGGACGAGGAAACCATTTTGAAAGCAATTGCTTCCGGCGCCAAAGGCTATGTAGACGAGGCCGCCTCGCCGACCGAGTTTGTGCAGGCTATACGGGTTGTGAACCAGGGATCGGTCTGGGCGCCGCGCCGCGTGCTCTCGATGTTCATTGAGCGCGTGAGCTCCGCTCCCGGACGAGTCTTCCCTGCGGGTCGCGTGACCTTTACCGACCGCGAGAAGGAAGTTCTGGAAATGCTGGTCGCGGGCCGCTCCAACAAGGAAATCGGCTCCGCCCTCGGGATCGAAGAACGCACCGTCAAAGCCCATGTGGCCAAGTTGATGCGCAAAGTGGGAGTGCAAAACCGCATCGCACTTTCGGTGCATGCCATCACGCATTCTCTGGTCACAGCGAAGTAGATCTCTTGCTGGTGCACCGATTACTTTAGGACAATGACCTAGGTAATCTTGTCGCTTTCTCTGTCCCGCCGCATACTCGCTTCACCTACCACAGAACCTGGGAGACGGGGTTGGAAGCGGAGATTTAGGGTCACCGCTGCTAACCCCGATTTTTTTGCGTCCAGATAGTTCTGAGTTACACCATTTCTTCTCTGCAGATTCCGTTTTGATGCGGTTTCGCGTCTGTTCACCCGTTTTTCTTTGCGGCCTTTGCGAACTTTGCGGTGAAAGTCTTTAACCGCAAAGGGCGCCACGAAGAACTCGATCCACCGCAAAGTTTTCCGGAGCGAAATCCGTTAGAATCAGTGGCATCGAATTGCACCAAACTCCATAAGCTCCCGAAAGTAAGGAAGAAATGAAAAGACTGCTGATTCTGTGCGTAGTTGCCTGTCTCACCGTCGCCACATTTGCCAAGGATGAAGATCAAGACCAGAACAAGGCCGAGGACCGCGTCAAAGCTGCCGGCACCGTGCTGGAGGAAATCGAGTCCGCGCCCGACCAGGGTATCCCGGAAGAGGTGTTGGGATCGGCCGAATGCGTGGCCGTGGTTCCCACCATGCTCAAGGGTGGATTCATCGTCGGCGCCCGTTACGGGCGAGGCGTTGCCAGCTGCCGCACGCCCAAGGGCTGGAGCGCGCCCGCGTTCTTCACCATCAAGGGGGGCAGCTTCGGTCTGCAGATTGGCGCCCAGGCGGTCGATCTGGTGATGCTCATCATGAATGACAATGGCATGAAGAACCTGCTCAACAGCCAGTTCAAGCTGGGAGCGGACGCCAGCGTGGCCGCCGGACCCGTGGGCCGGCATGCTGCCGCCGATACCGACTGGAAAATGAAGGCGCAGGTCCTCAGCTATTCCCGGGCTCGTGGACTGTTCGCCGGGCTGGAGCTGAGCGGCGCCGCGATTGGACAGGACAAAGACGCAACGCGTGAATTTTACGGCCGCATGGTGCCCTTCAAGACCTCGCTCAAGGGCAACATCGAGCCTCCTCCGAACTCGTTTCCGTTCCTGAATACACTGGCCAAGTGGGCCAAGTCGGCTTCTGAAAAGAAGTAGCGCGGCGATTCCGGCCGTCCAAGCCGGAGAATTGCTCTGCCACCACCAACGTGGGCGCGCTTGATTTGACCACCAAGGACACGAAGGTACACGAAGGAAAGCTTAAAACTCGTGCCTTCGCGTAACTCGCGTCCTTGGTGGTTCATGAATTTAGGACACGACGACTGGCACACACACGTTTGACAACCAGTTTTCCCCTTGCTACCGTCACCAGTTTCCTGAACATGCGTCAGCGACTCGAGTACGCGCTTGCGTGGCCTCTAATCAAAACTCTGAGCCTGCTGCCGCGTCCCCTGGCGCGGGTGGCGGCCATTTCGCTGGCCTGGCTGGTCTACCTGCTGCATGGGCGGCTGCGAAGAGTCGGCATGCGCAATCTGGCCCTGGCCTTTCCGGAAAAAAAAAGTAGCGAACGCGCCCGCATTTTGCGCGGAGAATTCACCTCGCTGGGACGTCAGTTGGCCGAAGTCTGCCAGTTTCCCCGATACACGCCGGAAAATGTTAGCCGGGTGGTAATCTACGACGGCTTTGAGAACTACGAGCGCGCCTTCACCCGCGGCAAGGGCGTCCTGTTTCTCACTGGGCACTTTGGCGGTTGGGAACTTTCCGCATTTGTGCACTCGCTGCACGGCCATCCCATGCACGTCGTAGTGCGCAACCTGGACAACGCCTATCTCGATCGCCTGATCCAGAACTATCGCTCCATGCACGGCAATACCACGGTGAACAAAGATAACTTCGTGCGTGGCTTGCTGGCTGCGATGAAGGCAGGCGAGGTCGTGGGCATTCTGATGGACACGAACATGACCCCGCCGCAAGGCGTATTCGTGAATTTTTTCGGAGTTCCGGCCTGCACCGCCAGTGGCCTGGCCAGAATCGCTCTCCGCACCGATGCCGCGGTCGTCCCCACCTTCACCATCTGGGACCCCGCATTGCGGAAATACCGGCTGCGATTTGATCCGGCCGTCAACCTGGTGCGCACCGGTAACGACGAACAAGACATCGTCGCGAATACTCAACTGTTTGCGAAAATCACCGAAGACTATGTGCGCCGCTATCCCGAACAGTGGCTATGGGTGCATCGACGCTGGAAGACGCGGCCACCCGGGGAGCCCGGGCTGTATTGAAAGGAAGCTTCTAGCTTCTAGCTACTAGCTTCTAGCTTCTGGCTAAATCGCAAGCCCCGAAAGCCAGAAGCCAGAAGCCAAAAGCCAGGAGCCAGGAGCCAGGAGCTAGAAGCTTCCTCTCAAAACCAATCACTGCGATACGCGATCCACCAGCTGGCATAAACGATCGGGAGAGTCGCGCCCAGCGCCCACCAGAGGGGCAGAATGAAATCCGCCACCAAACCCAGCACGGTGAAGGTGATCCAGAAGATCTTTTTCTCCATCCGTCTATTTTAGACTTCCGAAAGCGTCCACGTTCAGCGCGAAGGGCACCCAGGTCGCACGAAGGGGGCACTCGGAAATCGCACCTTCGTGCACCCTCGTGTCCTTCGTGGTTGACGAATTTGGGCAGTGGGTCAGTTTGCCACCTCAGGGGCTGGAAGCGCGGAGTGGCGTTGTCGTCTAAGTCGCGCACGCAGGCCCGGACGTCCGTTCGACTTCGCCCAGGGCAGGCCATCGTCCCGGAGGGCGAGCGTGGCTCGCCGGACTTGGATTGCGGATTGAGACCTGCCGGGCTATGCCCGGCTGGGCGGGCGAGGGCGCCCGCCCCTACGTGAGCGGTGGGCTCGATCAGCTTTTCTTTCCTCCGCCAAACGTATACAAAGATGCCATGAGGCGCTCGCTCAGGTCGGTTGCCGAAGCGGTCCAGGCGCAACTCGTGGGAGACGGTACCGTCGAAGTCAGCGGAGTCGCGAGCATCGCGCAGGCATCTCCGGCAGACCTGGTGTTTGTCGAGGACGAAAAGCATCTGCGCTTCGCGCTGGAATCGCGCGCCGCGGCCGTAGTCGTGGGCAAGTTCGCCGCAGAGAAAGACAGTAAAAAGCCCATGCTGATTTCGACGCAACCCAAACTGACATTTTCGCGTGCCGCGAAGTTTCTTTTTCCTGCGCCCGATCGCCACCCCGGGGTTCATCCCAGCGCCGTGGTGCACGCCTCGGCACGGTTGGGAAAGGCAGTAAGCGTGGGAGAGCGAGTCGTGATCGGCGAAAGCGCGGAAATCGGCGATCGGACCTGGATCGGTGCCGGCACAGTAGTCGGCGTGCAAGTCAGTATCGGTTCCGATTGTGAGCTATATCCCAATGTGACGATCTATCCCGGGGCGCGACTGGGCAACCGCGTGATTGTTCATGCCGGAGCGGTGCTGGGCAGCGACGGCTTCGGCTACGTCCGCAACCAGGCGACTGGACACTACGAGAAATTTCCCCAGGTAGGGCGCCTGGAAATCGGGGATGACGTGGAGATCGGCGCGAACACGACCATTGATCGGGGAGCTCTCGAAGTCACTCGCATCGGGCGCGGCGCCAAGATCGACAATCTGGTTCACGTCGGGCACAACTGCCAGATTGGGGAAGATGTGGTGATTGCCGCGCAAACCGGTCTCTCCGGCAGCATTGTGATCGAGAAGGACGTCGTGCTCGGCGGCCAGGTTGGCATCGGCGAGCACGCCCGCATCGAAGAAGGCGTCATGCTGGGCGGACAAGGTGGCGTTCTCCCTAACAAAGTGTTGCGCGGCAAGGGAGTCGCGTTCTGGGGAACTCCGGCGCGCCCGGTGCGCGAATATCTGAAGCAGTTGGCAGCGTTGGCGCGGTTGGCGAGAAAAGAATAGTTGGGAATAGTCGTTGGCCCTTCGCTAACAGCTGTTCGACGAACCAGCAGGTTTGGATTTTGCCAACGACTAACGACTAACGACCAATTCCCATGTCCCTCATCGTCATCGGCGGACACTCTCGCAGCGTGGGTAAGACCAGCCTGGTTGCCGGTTTGATCGCGGCTTTGCGCGAGTACAACTGGACAGCGCTCAAAATCACCCAATATGGGCACGGCGTGTGCTCCAAGGATGGTGAGCCATGTCACTGCGCGACTGATGATCACAGCTGGGCAATCTCCCAGGAGCAGGACCGCTCCGGAGAATCTGACACGTCGCGTTTTCTGGCCGCCGGGGCTGGCTGCGCATGGTGGGTGCGGACCGAGCAGGGACGTTTGGCGGAAGCCATGCCCACCATTCGTCGCAAGCTGGCCGAGTGTGAGAACGCGATTCTGGAGTCGAACAGCATTCTCAAGTTCCTGCGTCCCGATCTCTACCTTACCGTCCTCGACCCCGCGACCGCGGACTTCAAGAAATCAGCACAGGAGTTCATGGATCGGGCAGACGCGGTCATCCTGCACGAAAGCAAGGCACAGCCTGCGTGGCGCGAAGTCTCGCTGAAACCGGTGGCTGGGCTGCCGCTGTTTCACATTTGCCCGCCCGAATATGTCACGCCTGAGATCGTCGAATTTGTGAGAGCAAAGCTAAGGAAAACATAACCTCAGAGGACACAACACAGAAGATCAGTCAGGAAATGCTCTGATTTTTCTCTGGGTTGCTCCGTGCCTCTGTGGTTATCTTTAGGGTTATGACGCCCGCTCCGATCAAGCCCGCAGTTTCCATCGACGTACTCAATCAGATTGACATCCGCGTCGGAACCATTCTCGCGGTGGCCGATGTGCCCAACTCCGACAAGCTGGTTCAGATGCGGGTGAGCTTCGGCGATCACGAACGCACTATCCTGGCTGGCATGAAGACAGAACGCGCCGATCCGCGCGAGATCGAAGGCAAGCAGGCGCTGTTCGTGTTGAACCTGGAGCCGCGCAAGATGCGAGGCGTGCTCTCGGAAGGGATGCTGTTTGACATCGGCTACGCCGACGGCGTGCGTCCCGTGCTGGCGATACCGGAAAGTCCGGTGCCGGATGGCACCCGAGCAGGCTAAGTCTTACCCGACCGCCCGAGTTCCCACGCCTTGGCGTACTTCCAGGAAACGTAGACTGCATGGTAAAGATGCAACAGCAGTCCTTCGCGGCCATCCAGAAAACCCAAACGGAGAAAATAATTGTAAACAAACGTGAGCCACGGCCGAATCACAATGTTGATCACACTGAATCCGGTACGCCCCTCCGCCACCGCCATCTCCGCACCCAGAGACGAATAGCGATTCATGTGATCGATGTAATCGGAAAGGGTTGGGTAGGAGTGATGAAGGATTGCCCCATGCTTCAGTGTGGCAGTGTGTCCGGTGACTTTCACTGTCTCGTGCACCGCGCGTTCTTCAACCCGGCCGCAACCGCGGCGGAACAGGCGCAGCTTCGGATCCGGCCAGAAGCCCCCGTGTCGGATCCATCGCCCCAGAAAATAGTTCTTGCGCGCAACAGAAATGCCAGAAATTTCTGCGTTCGTTTTCACGCCAACGCAATCCTCAAGCTCGGCCTGGGCACCCTCCACCATGAAGGGATGAGCGTCGGTCTGTCTTCGAAGTGCATCTGCCCGCTCCAGACTCTCCAACGTTTTCGCGAGCGTTTGCTGCAGTTGCTGGTCCAATTCCTCGTCGGCGTCAAGGCTCAGAATCCAGTCCCCGGTTGCTTTCTCGATTGCAGAATTCTTTTGTGCGGCATAGCCCTTCCAGACCTCTGCGAGAACTTTGGCGCCGAATGACTTTGCTATTTCCACCGTGCGATCCGTCGAGCCCGAATCTACGACGATGATTTCCCCTGCTCCGTCGCGCACCAGTGACCTCACGCTCTCAAGCGTGCGCCCCAGATTGGCTTCTTCGTTGTAGGTGACTAAAACCACAGAGAGGGTCACGCGGAGAGGATAAACCGTAACCCCGCAGTCGCGGAATGCCCGCAGGGATGCTTCTATCTCCGCGAACCAGGTAGGCCCGGATGCCCTCCTTCGGCTTCGCTCAGGACCCGGGCAGGCGAGCGAAGCTAGCCAAAAGCCGCGGAGCGTTGCTCCGCTGGGCAGGTGAGGACATCCCTTCGACTTCGCTCAGGACAAGCTCTGCCCCTACGCGGATCGTCGGAGTGTTTATTGCGGCGGCGGGGTCGTCTACCGGCGCAGCTTGCGGCGGCATCACGGAGGTGGGGACGTCCTTGCGCGGTGCCACAAACGGAATAGCCGGCATGTGCGTGACTTCGCCACGTTCCGCATCGGCAATCATGATGCCCGCGTGATCCAGCAGAAGTCCGGTCGCGCGATCCAGTTCCACCTGGGCTTTCTCGTAAGCCGCCATCGCCGACACCAGCGTTGATTCGGCCTGCGCCAGGGCGCTCTGGTTCTGCAATACAAGAGTTGTAGTGGATGCGCCCAAGGCGTATTTCTTCTGTTCCGCGTCCAACGACTGGTGTCCCAGGTCAACCGCAGCCTGGGCAGAGGCGACGCTGGCCCGGTTTTGTGTCACCGAGAACTGGGCGTTGCGCACTTCGATCCGGACCTGATTTTCCAACTGCTGCAGCCGCATCTGTGACTGGCGATATTCCAGTTCGGACCGGATCTGGGTAGCCTGGGCCACCCGGTTGCGCAAGGGAATAGTCAAGCTCAAGCCCACGCCCTTGTCGGGAGCGCTGGAATCGACTAACTGATTCAGTGCATTGCTGTAACCGACCGGGCCGCCGTTGCGGAACGGGGGCGCTGCCCGGGTAGGATCAAAACAGCTCTCGAAAGGGCCGCTGGTAGGAGTACAGGCGGGGAGGGCCACATTGCCTCCGATGCCCGTGCCTCCGTAATAAGCGAAGAGGTCGAGGCTCGGCAGCAGCGAATTGCGCACTGCCTTGTTACTGATTTCAGTGTTCGAGAGATTGATGCGCGCTTCCGCCAGTTCGGCGCGATGGCTGAGCGCGTCGTTAACCAGGTCCTGCGTCGGAACGATTGGCTCGGTTGCCGGCAGTTGCATGGTGGAAGTCGGAATGACTTCCGCATCCGCCAGCCTCGGATCCACCAAGGTGCGGCTGAGCGCGTTCTTCATCAGCAATTGCTGTAACTGCAGGTTGGTCTGCGCCACGGTCAAAGCTTGCTGATCGGTGGCCACAGTGCTCTGCGCGCGTACTGTCTCAATTGGAGCCAGAGTGCCGATTTCCACCTGCTTCTTAGTGTCGGAAAGGGTCTTTTGGGCAAAGGTCAGTGATTCATTCTGCACGCGGACATTTTCATAGGCGAAGAGCAGATCCCAATACATGTTTTCGATCTGGTCGACGGTAGTGATAATTTGCAACCGGAATGCGACGTCAGAAATCTCCCGGTTGTTCTTGGCAATCTTGATGAACCGCGTATTAGGCGCAAAGCCGAAACCCTGGAGCAGGTGCTGGGTGACCCTGGCCTGAAGCCCAGAGCTTATGGCGGGGCTGTACGTGGCGGTGGGATTGTCAGTGGTGATATGGGTGTTGTTGAATCCTACCGACAAGTTGGTGCCCGTCTTGAATCCTTGCAGATAACTGAAGTTTGCCGTTCCAGTGTTCTGATTGGCCACGGGGATGGGACTGAAAATGCTCGTCGACTGAGTAAACGCCCGATCCATTTGCAGAGTGCCGGTGAGAACGGGATCAAAGCTGGTGATGGCGGGACCGCTGCCCAGCGTGGAGTTGACCAGTCCTCCGGTACCGGTTCCGGCGCCTCCCGAGCCCGCGCTGGTGCCTCCTGTCCCCGATCCGACCGATCCGCTCAAACCACCCGTGCCCCCTCCGGGGGTGCCAGCTACGATGCCGCTGTTGACGCCCAATGTGCTGCCGCCCGCCAGGGCGCGCAGAACGTCGGTGTCCGCAATATTCAGGTTGTAGCGCTGAATCGCGATGTCCAGGTTATTTTCCATCGCCAGCGCGACCGCGTCATTCATGGAAAGCATCAGTTTTCCATCCCGCATCAGCTGCTCGATGCGAGGCGTATTGCTCAGATCTGGCGGCGCCACGCTGTGCGGCCGGTAGGGCCCAATCGGATTGGGGAAATGAGAGCGAGGCTTGGAATAATCCTGCATCATCAGGTTCTGTGGTCGCGGGCCATCAGGCGCGGATTGAGCCGGGGGGGCAGCTGTCTGAGCCCAACCGGGGGCGATTAAAACACCGGCGAGAACGACCGCAAGAGTTCGCCGGACGGCGCAATGCAAAGCAGACAAAAACATTCGATTCTCTCCCTGCAAAAGCTGATGGTGAAGACGCAAAGGCTTCCGGAATCAAGCGATGGTACGCAAAACGTGAGCGCTGGGTTTCATTTTTATGTCCACGGGCGCGATTCTTCTCTACCGTCCAACATCGCTAAGTTGAATAAAATAGTATAGCTGACACGCCTGCCGCGATCTGAGGTCGCGCTCCGCCGCGGCAGGTAAAACTTTGTAAAGAAATACGTCGCGACACTTTGTAAAACAGCCGATTTGGGTTGGATGATGGCAGACCGCAGGACGCTGCAAACAATCAACATGCGCAATCTCAAATTGCTCCTGGCCTACGACGGGACGGAATACTCTGGCTGGCAGGTCCAGCCCGCGGCGGCCACCATCCAGGGCACTCTGGCCACCGCCATTGAACGGGTGACTGGTGAAAAGGTCCTGCCCCAGGGCTCCGGGCGCACCGACGCCGGGGTCCATGCCCTCGGCCAGGTGGCCACTTTCGCTACGGAATCGCCGATCCCTGCGGAGAACCTGGTCAACGCGCTTAACGACGTGCTGCCTTCCGCAATACGAGTGCTCGAAGTCGCCGAGATGCCGGCTGAGTTTCACGCCCGCAAGTCCGCGCAGGCCAAGACTTACCGCTACCGGATTTATCGAGGCGCGATCTGCCCGCCCTTTCTGGCGCGCTACGTCTGGCATTATCCCTATCCTTTGGACGAGGCTATGATGCAAGAGGTAGCCGTTGCGATTCTCGGCGAGCATGATTTCACTTCGTTCGCAGCCGTCGACCCGGAACGCGGACAGCAGGAAGAAGTCTCCAACGTCCGGCGAATCTTCTGTTCGAGCTGGGAGCGCCAAGGTGATGAGCTCGTCTATGCGGTGCGGGGAAATGGATTCCTGCACCACATGGTGCGCAACCTGGTAGGAACATTTTTGCTGGTGGGTAAGGGCACTTTGAAGCCTGGCGACTTGGCGAGCATACTGGAAGCACGTTCCCGTTCAGCCGCCGGAGCCACGGCACCCGCCAGCGGCTTGTGCCTGATAAGTGTCGAGTATTAACGTCTGATAGTGTGAATTGGGATGGCGTGGCTGGGATTGTGTTCCTCTGAGGATTGTGTAGTCGCGGGCGACTCGCCCGCGAAAGCCTTGCCAGGCATGGTCACTGATCTCCAGATCGCCGCAAAGTGCCGTTCGACTTGCAATTCTTCCTCCGATGGAGAGATAGACGATGATTGCAGCTTCTGATCCCAAACGTGAACTCTTACGTCACACTGTGGCTACGCTTGCCTACCGCGGTGGCAAGGCCGTCCGCAATGCTCCCGCAGGATTCGCTGATTTTCGTTCATACCCGTCGGGCCGCTCCGCCGGACAAATCCTTGCTCACCTCGGCGACCTGCTGGATTGGGGGCTCTCCATCGCGCAGGGAAAACAGAGTTGGAGAGATTCCGAGCCCCTGCCCTGGGAGGCGGGCACCGCGCGGTTCTTTGCCGCGCTGAAAAGGTTTGACGATTACCTGGCTTCCGCGGAGCCTCTGCACACGCCCGCCGAGAAACTCTTCCAGGGCCCGGTGGCTGATTCCTTGACCCACGTAGGGCAGATCGCGATGCTGCGCAGGATGGCGGGTGGCCCGATCAAGGGCGAGAATTATTTCGCCGCCGATATCGGAGCTGGCCGTGTGGGACCCGAACAGACGGCACCCAGGATAGAGTTTGACTGAAGACAGTAAAATTCGTTGACCACGAAGGAGACCCGAGGTTTCACGAACGATTGAGAGTCTCCCTGGTGTACCTTCGTGTCCTTTCTGGTTCATGAATCAAGAGGCTGCCTAATTGCGGACATTCGTAGCCCCGCTGAAACCGCTTCGAGTAAAATAAAAATCGTGATTCCGGCGGCACCGTTGCCGCAGCGACGAGGATAGCTACTTTGGCCACGACCGAAACCGCGACTGCTCCCCCGCAGCTTCCACATCACAAAGTGAAAATCAAGAAGCCGGGGCAACGTTCCTGCAATGAGAAGGACGCCAAGGGCAAGTTCTGCGGCGGGCACCTCAAGCGCTGGTTCTACACGACTGACGTGGTCGAACAGAGCTGTGGCGATGCGGAACAGGCCTGGGGACCGGATGCGGAAGTGTATCGCTGCGAGCATTGCAAGACGCTCTACTTGCCCAATCAGGAGGGAGTGCGCGGGCTGAACGTGGCGGGGCAGGGCCAGACTTCGATCTTCGGGCTGACGGTTCCGGCCAAGAAGTGAGCGCATGAAGTAACGCGACAAGGATGCTCGTGTCGCGCGTTATTGCAATCGCGGGCGCGATTGCGCGCGGTCACTCGCCTGGATCCTTCGGCGCCAAGAGCGGCGCCTCAGGATGACAATGAAACTCTTCTCATCGTGAAAATTTCCGAACTTATCTACGACTGGAACCAGATGGACGCTGCCAGGCTGCGCCCGACGGGACGGGTGCTGCTCAACGATGAGACCCTGCGCGATGGACTCCAGTCGCCTTCAGTGCGCGATCCCTCGATCGAAGAAAAAATCCAGATACTGCATTTGATGGAAGGCCTGGGCATCAACTCGCTCGACCTCGGACTCCCGGGAGCGGGGCCGCGGGCAGCTGCTGACTGTGAAGCCCTGGCCCGCGAGATCACGCGACACAAGATGAAGATCCGCGCCAACTGCGCGGCCCGCACCCACGAGCATGACATTCGTCCCATCGCCGAGATCGTGCAGCGCACCGGGCTCAACATCCAGGCCGCTACGTTCATCGGATCCAGCCCGATTCGCCGCTATACCGAAGGCTGGACCGAGGATTTCCTGCTCGAGACCACGGAAAAAGCGGTGAAGTTCACCGTCTCGCTGGGCCTCGATTCGATGTACGTAACCGAGGACACGACGCGCTGCGATCCGGAGATGGTGAAGCGTCTTTATGGGGTCGCAATCAGCTGCGGGGCACGTTCCATCGTGATTTGCGATACCGCGGGGCACGCCACGCCCATGGGCGCTTTCGCCCTGGTGCGGTTCGTCCTCGACGAGGTGGTAAAGCCCTCGGGCGAAAACATTCGCGTGGACTGGCACGGCCACTGCGACCGCGGCCTGGCGGTCGCGAACTCCATCGCGGCTCTGACGGCGGGGGCGGAATGCGTGCACGCCTGTGCCCTGGGGATCGGCGAACGTGTGGGCAATACGCAGATGGACCAGGTGCTGGTCAATCTGAAGCTGATGGGCGTTTCTCCGTGGGCCGAACAGGACCTGACCAAGCTGAAGGAATATTGCCAGGCGGTGTCGAAGGCCACAGGCGTGCCCATCCCGGCGAACTATCCGGTGGTGGGCGAGGATGCGTTTCGCACCGCAACTGGAGTTCACGCCGCCGCCGTCATCAAGGCGTACAGGAAGAAAGATACCGAACTCGCAAACGCCGTGTACTCTGGCGTGCCCTCGCAGATGTTTGGCCTTGAGCAAGTCATTGACGTCGGACCGATGAGCGGCAAATCGAACGTCCTGTTCTGGCTGGAACGCCATGGTCTGCCTGCGACCGATGACGTCGTGGAGCGAGTCTACAACCGGGCCAAAGCCTCAGACCACACCCTGAGTGAAGCCGAAATCCGGGAATGCGTGGAAAGTTAGGGCGGCAAGAGTATGGGTCTCCCTCCTACCTTCTCCGTGATCCGCCCCTCCATAATCGTCCGGCGTAACCGGTGGGCGTCCGCAACGCCACCTCCAACCTTCGACATAGCATTGTAAGATGACAGCTTCAGTCGTCAGTCATCGGTCGCCGGTCGTCAGCAAGATCACCCGGCCTGCCGCCCGCTACTGACGACCGACGACTGGCAACTGCACCCACATGTCCCCCAAGTCCTCCGCCGAAGTGTCGGAACTCTTCCCCAGCGTGCAACAGGAGGTCGCGCAGCTTTGCGCGATGCCCGAAATGCGCTCGGCCTTTACCTGGCTGCGAGCGCACGAGCAGCAATTTGCGGAATGGCAACTGGAGCTGGCCCGCATTGCTGCGCCTCCGTTTGGCGAAAGTGCCCGGGGCGAATGGCTGTCCGGCAAGTTTCGCGAACTCGGACTGGACGCAGTCCATAGCGACGACGTGGGCAACGTGTTCGGCACTCATGCGGGATACGGCCTGGGCTACGTTTCGTTGAGTGCACACCTGGACACGGTGTTTCCCGCGGGCACGCCCCTGAATGTGCGGCAACAGGGCAGCCGTCTGTATGGGCCCGGAGTGTCGGACAACGGCGCCGGCGTCACCGCCATGCTGGCCATCGCGGCCGCGTTGCAGGCGGTGAGCATCCGGCACGCGTTGCCGTTCGTGTTTATCGGCAACGTGGGCGAGGAAGGCGAAGGCGATCTGCGCGGCATGCGCCACATTTTTTCCACCCAGCCCTGGAAAGATTCCATCCACTACAGCCTGGTGCTGGATGGCGCGGGTTCGGACACGATCGTCGCTGAAGCTCTGGGCAGCCGCCGCTTTGAGGTCATTGTCCGCGGCCCCGGTGGACACTCCTGGAGCGATTTCGGTGCTCCCAATCCCATCGTCGTTCTGGGGCGAGTCATTCAGGCGTTCGCGCAAACTTCGGTGCCAGCCTCGCCCAAGACCACCTTCAACGTGGGCGTGATTCGCGGCGGGACCTCCGTCAATTCGATTCCCGAATCGGCCAGCATGCGAGTGGACATTCGTTCCACGTCGATGGCGGAAATGGAGCGCCTGGAACGAGCTTTGCGGCAGGCGCTGGATAGTGCCGTGGCTGAGGAATCGCGAGCCTCGGAAGCGCGGATGTCTTCGCAGCGCCGGCCCTTTGGACTCAGTTGCGAAGTGGTGGTGATCGGCAATCGTCCGGCGGGCGAACTCTATTCCAATGCCCGCATCCTGCAGGTGATTCGCGCCGTGGACTCGCAGTTGGGCAACGCCGCCCAGGTGCAGCGCGCGTCGACCGATGCCAACATACCGCTGTCGCTGGGCCGCGAAGCCATTTCCATCGGGGGCGGCGGCACCGGCGGCGGAGCCCATACCCTCCAGGAATGGTTCGATTGCAGCGGCCGTGATCTCGGACTCAAACGCATCCTGCTGACTCTGCTCGGGCTCGCCGGAGTAGCTTTATGAAATTGAGAACCACAGTTTTTTTGCTGTCGATGATGTCGATCGCCGGGGCGCAGAACCTGCCCACGCAACCCAAAGCCGACATTATTTTTGTTCACGCCAACATTTACACCGGAGTGGAGGCCGTGTCTTCCTTTCACGCCATCCAGCGCGCCGAAGCCATTGCAGTTCGCGATGGCCGGGTGGCAGCCGTAGGCCGGAGCGTCGACATCCTGAAGCTGAAGGGATCAGCGACCGAAGTCATCGATCTGGGCGGGCATTTCGTGATGCCGGGATTCAACGATGCTCACATGCATCTGGCCAACGCGGGCTTTCGCAGGCTTACCGTGGAACTGGGTGGCGTGAAGTCACTGACCGAGTTTCGCGAACGCATTCGTGACCGCGTCCAGGCGGCTGGCCCGGGAGAATGGATTATCGGCGGCGGATGGGACCAGACCTTGTGGCCGGTGCAGGAGCTGCCCAGCCGCTGGGACATCGATGAAGTCACCACCGATCATCCCGTCTTTCTGCAGCGCGTCGACGGACACATCGCTGTCGCCAACACCCGCGCGCTGCAGTTGGCCAGCATCACCGTGGCCAGCAAGGATCCGGAAGGCGGCAAAATCGATCGCGACTCCACCGGCCAGGCCACCGGCATCCTGCGCGAGACCGCGCGCGACGCGGTGACCGCGGTGATTCCCAAGCCCAACCACGACCGTCGCCGCCAGGCCATCGAGACCGCGCTCCAGGATTTGGCCCAGTGGGGCGTTACTTCGGCTCAGGACAATTCCGATGCCGGAGACTCGCATCTCAGCTGGGATGATTTCCAGATTCTCGAGGAGATCGAACGCGGCGGCAAACTGACCGCGCGTATTTCGGAATGGATGCCGTTCAACGACGACTTGAGCACGCTGCAGGCGCATCGCGCAGCCCATCCTCAATCGGACAGCATGCTGCACACCGGCATGCTCAAGGGCTTCATGGACGGATCGCTGGGTTCGCGCACGGCCGCGCTGCTCGAACCGTATGCCGATAATGCAAACAATACCGGCCTGCCGCAATACGAGCAGGACAAGTTGAATCAGATGACCAAAGAGCGCGTCGACGCAGGTTTTCAGATCGGGTTCCACGCCATCGGCGACAAAGGCGTGCAGATGGCTTTAGACGCTTACGCCGCCGCCCTTGGTAATGGAGGGACGGGCGTCGCGCCCGTCCAGACCGAGCAAAGCTCGGCAGTCGCGCCGAAAGCCCCGGACCTCCGATTCCGCATCGAGCACGCCCAGGTTACGAATCCACAGCAGGTCGCGAAATTCAAGCAACTCAAGATCATTGCCTCCATGCAACCCAATCATCTGCTCACCGACATGAACTGGGCCGAGGCCCGCCTCGGTCCCAAGCGCGCCGCGCACTCCTACGCCTGGGCGGAATTTCTGAAGAAGGGAGTCACGGTTGCCTTCGGCACCGACTATCCGGTCGAGCCAGTCACTCCATTCCGCGGCCTGTACGCCGCGGTCACCCGCAAGAGTGAAGACGGCAAGAAGGAATACTATCCCGAGCAGAAGTTGACCATGGAACAAGCCATCGCCGCCTACACAACGGGATCGGCATTCGCCCAGTTCGCCGAAAAAGAAAAGGGAACCCTGACGCCCGGCATGCTGGCCGACCTGGTCGTGCTCGATCGCGATATCACCGCCGTGCCCTCCGGAGAAAATTCTCACCACCAGAGTGCTGCGTACAGTCGTAGGCGGGAAGACCGTCTACGAGGCCAAGTGAACCGCCCGCCGAATTTAGATCCTGATTCGATGGAGCGACGGGCGTCCTCGCCCGTCCAATGGTGCCCGTAAGGACGGGCGAGGACGCCCGTCGCTACATCGTTTTTGTCTTGAACCGACGGAGACCATTGCATCATCGGGTCCCTCGCTTTGCTACCCTGTACCCGTGTCGCGCTCCCTCAAAGCCCATATTCTTCTGGTTCTGATCACGCTGATCTGGGGATCGAATTTCGTGGTCATCAAGAATGCGCTGGCGGATATTTCTCCACTTTTCTTTAATGCTGTCCGGATGAGCCTGGCGGCGGTGGTGCTGGCGGCGATTTTTTATCGTGAGCTGCCGCAGCTTACCGCGGGTGCGGTGCGCGCCGGCTGTCTGGTTGGTTGGCTACTCTTTTTGTGGGAATGAGCTGCAGACCGTCGGATTGAAATATACGACGCCCTCGAAGTCCGCTTTCCTCACCGGAGTTTCGGTGGTGCTGGTGCCGGTGTTACTCGCAGTGTTCTGGAAGCGCGGCATCAATCGCCTGACTTCCATCGGTGTAGTTATGGCATTTGCCGGATTGTATCTGCTGACGGTTCCGGCGTCCGCGGGGGCCGGGCTCAATCTGCGCAGCATGAATCATGGCGACCTGTTGACGCTGGGCGCGGCGGTGGTCTTTGCCTTCCACATCATTTTTATCGAGCACTGCGACCCAGGCCCATCGTTGGCAGCAGATCACCGTGGTGCAGGTTGCGGTGACCGCACTCTTGATGATCATCACCTCCACCCTTGGGGAGAAGGTTTCCGTGGTGTGGTCTCCGCGGGTGCTTTGGGGGATCGGGATCACCGGGTTTCTCAGCCTGGCGCTGGCATTTGCTATCCAGGCATGGGCGCAGCAGTTTACTCCGGCGACGCACACCGCGTTGATCTTTACTTTGGAGCCGGTGTTTGCTTGGCTGACTTCATTTATTTTTCTCGGGGAGCGTTTGGGCGGACGCAGCGGCCTGGGTGCGGCGTGCATTCTGGCCGGGTTGTTGATTTCGGAAGAGAAGGCGAGTGTGGAGTCAATGGGGGTGTCTCCGGACCATGCCGGGGTGCCGGCGCAGCATGGGTAGGGCGTCGAGATACCGCGCGCGGGCGGGTCGCCCGCGACCACACAAGACTGCCGCGAGCTTCGCTCGCCTGCCCGGACGAGGGCGTCCGGGCCTACGTGGTTCTTCCGCCGCAACACTTTTCCGGGAATTCGCGTCTAACCAACTGAGACGCCGAGGGCGAGCCTCCGGAGAAGCCAAAGGAACGCCCTCGGGACAGCCGGCCCTACTTTCCGCCGGACCCTGCCGTTGCTGAGAAGGTATAATCGGGAAAGTCGCGATCATACTCGGAGGAAGTTAATATGAATCAGCGCGCAAGCGCTTTTTGGGCCTGGCTGAAGGCGAATCGGCCCGCTTACACCCTTTCTATTCTGGTCACCTTAACCGTGGGCATTCTGATTGGCACGGTGATCTCTTACGGAGTGAAGGGACAGGATAAAAAGATCGCCTCCGATGCGACCCCGTTGAGTGTGCCCTCACCGCAGACTCTCTCCAACCAGTTCTCGCAGATCTCCAAGCAACTCGAGCCTAGTGTGGTCAACATCAACACTGAATCGACGATCAAGACCCAGCGCCGCCGGCGCGGCGGGCAAGGTGGGGACGACGATGTGAATCCATTCGACGACTTCTTTGACCGCTTTTTCGGCGGGCAAGGTGGTCAGGGTGGACAGGGAGGGCAAGGTGGCAGCGGATCGATTCGCGAGCGCTCTCTCGGTTCGGGCGTAATCGTCGATCCAAAAGGCTACATCGTTACCAACCGTCACGTGGTTGAGAAGGCAGACCGCATTCGGGTGAAGCTGCAGGACGATCCGCCGGGATTGCTGCGTGACGCCAAGGTGGTCGGCTCGGATCAGGAAACCGATTTGGCGGTGATCAAGATTGAAAGCGACAAAGCCCTGCCCACGGCAAAGCTGGGCAACTCTGACAGCATGGAAGTGGGAGACTGGGTTTTGGCGGTAGGCAGCCCATTTGGATTGCAGGAAACCGTGACCGCGGGAATCGTTTCCGCCAAGGGCCGGAACATCGTGCCCCAACGACAATTTCAGTCATTTATCCAGACCGATGCAGCCATCAATCCGGGTAATTCCGGGGGGCCGCTGGTGAATATGGCGGGCGAGGTAATCGGCATCAACACTGCGATTCTTACCGACACCAATGCCTATGCCGGCGTGGGATTTGCCCTGCCTTCGAATACTGTGGTGCAGGTTTACAACCAGTTGATCGGTCCCGATCACCGCGTGTCACGAGGCTCGATCGGAATCATGTTCAACGCGCAGGAGAATCCGGCCATCGCACGCGTCTACGGCACCGGCTCAGGCGTGACCATTTCGGACGTAACCCCTGGCAGCCCGGCGGAGGAGGCTGGACTGAAAGTGGGCGACACCATCGTTGCCGTGGACGGCAAGCCGGTGAAGAATGGCGATGAACTGGTGGCCGATATCGCTGCGCGCAAGCCCGGTTCCAAAGTCGGGGTTGGATTCATTCGCAATGGCAAGAAGCAGGAAGCGACGGCCACGGTAGCCGACCGGGCCAAGCTTTTTGCCGCACGCCTGGGCGACGACGACGAAGGCGGCCCCGAAGCCGGACCCAAAGAGAGCAAACTCGGAGTGAGTGTGCGTACCCTCACCCAGGACATGGCGGATCGCCTCGATGTGCCTGCCAACAAAGGCGTGATCGTGCAGGAGGTAAAGCCCGGGTCCTTCGCCGAAGATGTCGGCTTGACACGTGGTGATATCATCCTCGAGGTCAACAAGCAGGCGGTGAACAGTGAAGACGAGTTCAACCGCGTGGGTAGCACGTTGAAGAGCGGACAGGACGTCGTCTTTTTGGTCCGTCAACGGGGTGCCGGTCGACAGGGTGGCACCATCTTTCTGGCCGGTACACTTCCGTAACCTGACGCTGGTCCAATGGGGACTGGCACTCGAACCAGGGATCGTTTACCCTGCCTGCTCGATCAGAATTGTTGTTGCATCGGGGGAAAGAGCTATTTCCGGAGCTACGACTTTGAGACTGGGCGGTCCCATTCCGGCTAAGTGGCTAAGCGCCGGGAGCGCCTTGCTTCTGGTGTGCGGCCTGGCTTCAGGCCAGAACAAGGCATCCACCGTTCAGGAGAAGTCTACGGCCAGGTTGCGGACCGTATCCGCTTCTGCCACCTCCGGCAAGAGCAAGAAGTCACGCAAGAGCGCAAAGGTCTCCCGCAAGCGGGGGCAGCAGAAAATCGATCCGACGCGCGCCCGCGAAATTCAGGAAGCGTTGATCCGCGAACATTATCTCGACGGGCCTGCTTCCGGCACCTGGGACACCAAGTCGCAGAGTGCGATGGAACGCTTCCAGGCCGACAATGGCTGGCAGAGCAAAGTGGTTCCGGATTCCCGCGCATTGATCAAGTTGGGATTGGGACCGGATCACGAACATCTGCTGAATCCGGAAAGCGCCATGACATCCCCGCCCGCGCCTATGCGCCCTGCTTCGATCATGAACCGAACCCCCGCTGCGGCGATCCTGCCGCGGAAGTAGGCTTTCAGGCGTCAGCCCTCAGACTTCGGGCGTCGGCCCTTAGACTCCAGACTTCAGATCTCAACCTTCCACCTCGGACTCAGTCTAGATTCGACCCACCCGTTAGGGCTTGATCGCAAGAAGTGGTTTGTGAGCAAGATCTTAAAGGTGAGCTTGATATCGAGCACTCGAAGTGTGAGGTCCGAAGTCTGAGGTCTGACGCCTGACGCCTGACGCCCGCCCTATCTTCCCTTCATCACTGGATTGGGAAAATACGGTAACGGCTTGTCGCTGATGACGGCGCGAGGATTGTCATCGACCAGAGCTTTGGCAACATCTTCGCCGTAGCCTTTGGCGACCTTTTCCCGGGCAGCTGAGAGCGATGGTATGCGGTGCTTGGTGTCATGAGCGTCGCTGGCCAGCACGTGTACCGCGTCACGTTCGAGCAGCCACTCGGCGGCGCGCGCAACTTTGTGTCCCCATCCGCCGGTCACCGCAGAAGCGGTTACCTGGACGGCGCAGCCCAGATCCACCCATTGCAGAACCCGCTGCTGCGCCTCCTGCAGAATGGGATTGCGCTCGGGATGTGTGATCACAGGCGTAATGCCGACGTCGGCCATCTTGGTGAAGCATTCATTGATCTGCGCCGGGATACTGTAGTTGCTCAACTCCACCAGCAGGTAGTGGCTGTCTTCAATGGTGTAGCGTTCAGGCGCAATCAGGACGTCCTGCAAGTTGTCGTAGGAAAGATGGAAATCACAACCCAGAGTCAGGCGCGGAGTTTTGCCTACCAACACCCTGAGGTATTCGAGATGGCTGGCCAGGTGTTGCCGGTTGTATTGAAAGCGCTCGTTGGCATGGGGAGTGGCCACGATGTGCTCGATCCCGTCGTCGGCCGCCATGCGACACATCTCCAATGACGTGTCCCAGGATTTAGGACCGTCGTCTACTTTAGGCAAAATATGGCAATGGATGTCGATCACGTCGACTTTCGAGGGGGAGCGCTGTAGGTTGATTTAAGCAGATTCTCAGGAAAACGCCAAGGAGGTAAGCCCCGCGGCTCTATCATCTCTAAACTTTGGTCATCGTAGTGACCTGCCATGCCTGGCTACTATTATGTCAAAGATCTCGGCCTGAAAGAGCAAGCGTTCTGTGAAAAGATGCCTCCCCACTTCTCGCAGAATACGCGAGAAATGGGGCACCCACGCGAACCAGCTACTGTTTGCCCATGGTGAGCACGACTCGGAAGCGGGCTCGTCCAGACATCATCTGATCGAAGGCTTCCGCGGCTTTTTCCAGCGGGTAGCGTTCGATCATGGGGCGAACGCCGCTCAACAAACTGAACTGCAATGTGTCCTCGGAATCTTTGGCGGTGCCGGAGGGCCATCCCTGGATGTTGCTACGGGGAAAGATGAGTTGCGCCGGAGTAATGGCGATCGGATCCGGGCCGGCGCCGACGATGAGCAGTTTTCCGTCCGGCCCCAGTCCGTCAACCAACTCCGACATTGCCTTCGAATCGGGTGCGGTCGCCAGAATCACATGCGCGCCGCCCAGCGCCTGCAAGGCTGGGGCTGCGGCGGTCGTCGCGGTGTCGATGTAATGATGCGCGCCCAGTTTCCTGGCCAGCGCCTCTTTGTCCCCGCCCCGGCCGATCGCCACCGTGCGGAAACCCATCCGGCGCGCATATTGGACACCCAGATGACCCAGGCCGCCGATGCCCTGCACCGCCACTAGGTCGCCGGCCGTCGCTCCGGCATGGCGCATCGCGTTGAACACGGTAATGCCGGCGCAGAGCAGGGGCGCGGCTTCGTCCGCCGGGAGATCGTCAGGCATGGCCGCGACCGCTTCGGCCGGGATCACCACGTACTCCGCGTAACCGCCATCGTAGCTGACGCCGGTAATTTTTTCGAACTTGCAAAGGATGAAATGGCCTCGACGGCACGGGTCGCAGGTGAAGCAGTGACCGCCGTGCCAGCCTACGCCTACGCGCTGGCCAGGCTTCCATTGCGTGACGTCGGCTCCAACCGCGTCGATGCGTCCGGCGATTTCATGGCCGGGGACGCGCGGGTATTGCTGTCCGGGAAGGCCTCCCTCTTTTACCAGGACGTCACTGTGGCAGACGCCGCAGGCCTCTACCTTGATCCGTACCTGGGCGCGGCCAGGTTCGGGAATCGGGCGTTCCACCACTTCAAAGTTTCCACCGGGTTTGCTGACTTGAACTGCTTTCATATTCTTGTCCTCAGGAGTTGGGGATTAGGAGATGAGTTTTCGCAGCAGGGCTCCGGTCCGCGGAAACATTGCGGAACAGGACTAAAAACCTATAGATGGGAGAGACGATGGCGAAGATGCAGAATTTGGCGCAAACCGCAAACAAAGACGGTGCGCCGTCCTTGTCTCTCCAGGTTTTGGAGAGACAGGGCGGGGAAGTCAGAAGGTTGACCCAGTGGCGCTCTGCACGAGCGGAACGCAAGCTGGCGTTGTCACTTGTATCTCTCAGTCATGAATTCCGCGATGGATTGATAGGCTCTGGTCAGGATGGGCTCGTCGGGCAGAAACACGATCCGGAAGTGGCGAGTCCCGGCCTTCTGGCCGAAGCCGGAGCCATGCACGACCAGCACGTGTTTCTGACGGCACAGTTCCTTCACGAAGACGTCGTCGCCCTCCTTGATCTCGAGACGAGGGAAGGCATAAAACGCGCCGCGGGGGGACACGCAGCTTACCCGCGGCGTCGAATTGCACCACTGGACAGTGAGATCGCGGCGGGCGCGAAGCTTGTCGCGCGTCTCGTTGAGATGGTCCTGGGGGCCGTCCAGAGCGGCCTTAATGGCGTACTGCTCGGGATGATTGGCGCACAGGCGCGCGCGCAGCAGGCGGTGGATGCCTTCCACGTACGGTTTTACGGCGGCAGCATCGCCGCTGACGATGCCCCATCCGATGCGCCAGCCGGGCGCGAGATAGTTTTTCGATAGCCCGCCGAAAGTCACGACCGGGACATCCGGCGCTATGGCAGCGATCGAGATTTGCTCGCCAGTCTCGTCGAGTATCAGCTTGTCGTAAATCTCGTCGGCGAAGATGACCAGATTGTTGCGCCGTGCCAGCTCCGCCAGTTGCTCCAGCATGCGGCGGGAGCAGAGGGCACCAGTGGGATTATTGGGATTGATCAGCACGATGGCGCGGGTGCGCGAAGTGATTTTGTGGCGCACGTCGATCAGGTCGGGCTGCCAGCTATCGTCTTCGTTCAGATCGTAGGTCACCACCGGAATGCCCAGCTTGCACAGCACCGCGGAATAGAGCGGGTAGTCGGGGCTGGGAGTCAGAATATTTTCGCCGGGATTGACCAGGGCAGTGAGGCAGATGTCTACCGCTTCGCTTGCGCCCGAGGTCACGAATACATCCTGCACTGTAGAAATGCCCTTGCGGGCGGCTTCGCCGCGAATCGACTCCAGGGCTTCCGGTATTCCTGGAGAGGGCGCGTAGCCGTTCTTGCCCTCGCGCATGGCTTTGTAAACCGCTTCGATCAGGTGCTGCGGGGTCTGGAAATCGAAGATGTTGGGATCGCCTACGTTGAGTGAAAGGACTTTATGGCCTTGCTTGACCACCTCGTCGGCGACCGATGCCAGGTCGCGTATGGCATAACGGACGTTGGCGAGACGCTGGGCGGCTGCAACTTCACGGATTTGTGCGCTGGGCATGGGTTGGGTCAATTCTGCAGCATGCTTCAAGTGCAAAAGCTTTTAACCGCAAAGGTCGCAAAAAACTGCCGCGCCGTACTCGTAGCGCCGCCGTCCCGGCGGCTGTCCTGCGGGCGTCTCGCCCGCAGCGCCGAGGGCGAGACGCCCTCGGGACAGCCGGCAAGATGCCGGCGCTACGTTGCTGACGTCAATCTACCCGATCAATCTGCGCCTTCTGCAACCGGTCCGAATAATCCACGTAGACCGATTTCCACTCCGTGTAAAAATCGATTGCACCCATGCCGCCTTCGCGGTGGCCGTTGCCGGTGGCTTTTACGCCGCCGAACGGCAGATGGACTTCCGCGCCAATCGTGGGCGCATTGATGTACGTGATGCCAGCGTGCAGGTCGCGCATGGCGACGAACGCCTTGTTCACGTCCTTGGTATAGAGCGCGGAGGACAGTCCGTACTCGATCCCATTGGCGATGGCGATCGCGTCTTCGAGATCTTCGCAAGGGATAATCGACACGACCGGGCCGAAGATTTCTTCCTGGGCGATTCGCATCTTGGGATCGACGTCCACGAATACCGTGGGCTCCATAAAATAGCCGTACTGGTATTCGCCCTTGTCCAGGCGATTGCCGCCGCACTTCATGCGGGCGCCCTCGGCCTTACCGATTTCTACGTAACTGAGATCGGTCTTGAGCTGGGCTTCGTTGACCGCCGGGCCCATGTCGGTGCTCTCGTCAATGCCGTTGCCGACTCTCAACCGCTTGGCGCGTTCCACGTAACGTTCCACGAATTCGGCGTAGACGCCCTTCTGAACGATGATGCGGCTGGTAGCTGTGCAACGCTGGCCGGTGGTGCCGAAGGCGCCCCAGAGTCCGCCCTCGATGGCGAGGTCGAGGTTGGCGTCATCGAGCACGATCATGGGATTCTTGCCGCCCAACTCCAGCGAGCAATGCTTGAAACTCTGAGCGGCGGTGGTGCCGACGATTCGTCCTACCGCAGTCGAACCGGTCAGCGAAATGGCGCCGACGTGCGGATGCTCGGTGAGTGGCGTACCTACCGACGATCCGAATCCAGTCACGATGTTGATCACGCCGTGAGGCACGCCGGCATCGGCCAGGGTGCGCACCAGATTGAAGGTGGAGAGTGGAGTGTCCTGGGCCGGCTTGATCACGCAGGTGTTTCCGCAAACGATGGCCGGGAGAATCTTCCATGACGGAATCGCCATGGGGAAGTTCCACGGCGTAATCATGCCGCAAACCCCGATGGGAGTGCGCACCGCCATGGCGAACTTGTTGGGCAACTCTGAAGGCGTGGTAGGACCGAACAGCCGGCGGCCTTCGCCGGCGAAGTAGTAGGCGGTGTCGATGGCTTCCTGGGTGTCGCCGCGAGTCTCTTTGAGGACCTTGCCCATCTCTCGGGTCATGTCGCGGGAATATTCTTCCTTGCGCTCCAGCAGCATTTCAGCGGCACGGAAGACGATTTCGGCGCGCCGCGGGGCCGGCACCAGCCGCCATTTAGTGAAGGCCTGGCGGGCGGCTTCGACGGCCGCGTCTACGTCTGCTTTACCGGATTTCTGGAAGATGCCGACAACCTCGCGCGTGTCAGCCGGGTTGCGATCTTCAAAGGTCTCGCCGGTCGAGGATTCGACCCACTCGCCGTCGATAAAGTTCTTGTAGACCTTGGTGTTGGTGGTGCTGCCAAGCATGGCTGGGCTGGTTAGGGTATCGGTCGCCATAAGTGCCTCCTGAAGAATTTCCGGAACTCTCCATGCTACAGGCCCGCAGTGGAGCCCGGCAATAGAGGGGGCGCAGCTAAGCTCTCGACTGGCTGGGTTGGGAAGACCAGATCCAAACTATGGGATTGTGGTGCGTTAGATAAAGTTACTCTTTCGGCCGACGCGGGGCATCACCCTTGGACACATAGTCCGGCCCCTGTCCGGGAAGCGGCACGTAACGCCCCCGCACATCGGCCGACTGGGAATCGCGGTTAGTCTGCGGGGAACCGTCCCGGCCCGGCTGCTGGGAGCCGTTTCCGCTCTGCTGCGAATTAGTAGTCGCGTCAGGCATCTTAGCGACTCGGGATGAAGGACAAAAACAGCATTGCAACAACCATTGTATAACACATCAGGCCAACTAATACTGAGATTGCTGAAGCTTTGGCGAATTTCACTTTATCATTCAGCACACGCTCGTTGCTATTGACTGATTGCAACAGATCATCCAGGAAAATCGCCTTTAATTCAGCGGCCTTTAGGTTTGCCAGTCCCAGCATTCTCGCGTAATCAAATCCTATTGCGAATTGCCGCACTCGAATCGCACGTAGTCCAAGCCAGGTGGAAAAAATACTGAGGAGTAAGCCCGAGAAGAAGAAAATGCCGACTACACAGGAAAACGCCGGGCTATGGTGAAGCTGGATTGGCTGGACCGCTTCGGCGGCAGCTAGAATCAAGAATCCTAGAAGCTCGACAATCGAGACCACCACGAAACCGACAATGACGCCGGTCTTCGAATCAAGGGCATCAAACATCTCTATTTGATCGCCAATCTTACGAAGCCCCATATCCCAGACGAAGTCGACCGATTCTGGGATAGGTATTTCCGCAGGGAGCGCGTGTGGGGCGGCCATCGTCTGTCACCTCGGGCCAGAAATAGTCCCACAGATTCGGACCATGGGTCTAGGCAATTCAAAATGCGTGCAGGAACCCTTACTGTCTAAAGCTCGGTTCGGGATGACGCCGGAGCTGAAAGATGACGTTGGCACAAGAAAATGACTAAAGCCCGTACGAGCCCTGTGCTCGCCCCTGTACCGGTCCGCTTACCCTGCACCACAGGACATGGCCGCCAGAGGTGTGACCCAAGGTAATCAACGCTGCCCTGGGAGTTAGGCTTGTGATACTCTCGCAAATACCTCATATTCTTTGGGTTTGACTAGTTTCCGGTGCCATTTGTGTCTTCGAGCAGCAAGCCAGGAATCCATGTAGCGTGGAAGACGGTCACGTATCGTAGCGTGGCCCTGGCCGTGCTGTTCGCGGTAATCGTGCTGTTCGCGGGGATGAATTTCGCCTTCCCGCAGTTCACGCAAAAGGGAGTGAAATCGGCCAGTAATCTGGGTAATCGGCTGCTGGAGATGGTCGCCGGGGCTGGGGGAACCGCCAAAGCCGGGGCATCGAACTCGCAGCAGGCGCATATCACCGCACTGGACGGTACGGTACGGGTGAAAAAGGCAAGCAGCAACAGCTGGGTAACCGCCGACTATAACGTGCCCCTGGAAAAAGGCGATGTGGTGCAGACCGGATCGGAAGGCATGGCCAAGATCGTCTTCAATGACGGCACCAACTACACCGTGAAGCAGGATTCGCTGATCGTGATTGAGGAAAATTCGGCCAATGACCAGCAGCAGACCAACGTGTCAGTGGCGGTGAGCACGGGCACGGTGGATCTTACGACCGCAACCTACGTGCAGGGATCGAAGTCATCGGTGATCGTGGCCGGGGCCACGGCCTCCCTGGCCCCGGACAGCGCGGCCATGGTGCGCAACGACCCCAAATCGGATCAGCACGAGATCCTGGTGAAGAAGGGTTCAGGCGAAATCACGCGTAACGGCGAAGTCCTGCACCTGGCAGAGTGGGAGAAAGTCGGGTTCCAGTCGCAGTCTCCACGCATGGCCAAGTTAAAGGAAATCGGTCCGCCCACTCCGATATCCCCGGCCAACATGATGCCGATTTTCACCGCGGGCGCGCCCAAGCCGGTGGAGTTTTCCTGGACGGCGATGGCTAACGCGGTGGGATACCGCCTGCGTATATCGCAAAACCCTTATTTTTCCTCGACCATTGTGGATCGCAAGGTGAATACCGCCGATGTGATCGTATCGGGATTGGGCGAGGGAGCGTATTACTGGCTGGTGCAATCCTACGACGCCAATGACAAGGAATCTCTGGAAAGCCAGAAGAACCGCTTCACTATTATTCCCAAGGGTAAAGCCACGACCGCCATCAACCTGGAACTGGATCCGTTCATGCAACATGGTCACGTAATCGAATTAACCGGAAAGACTGAAGCCGGGGCGCGAGTGATGGTCAACGGCCGGGAAGTGCCCGTGGTCGGCGTCGACGGCAGTTTTCACTACTTCATGCCTCCCCTTCCGCCGGGGGAGAGCTTGATCACCATTACGGCCCAGAATGCCAAGGGCGGAGTGAACACGTTACAGAAAAAGATCGTGATTCAATGAGGAAGAACCCCTCGGACCGAACCCCCGAGGTGCTGGAACTTTGGTTTGAGTGCGAAACGGGGATTCTCCCATAGAATTAGGGAACGGCCCCCCATCCGCGCAGAAAAAACCGGGTACGCCCGGTAATGACAGCGGTTCGAGAGAGCTAAATCGCGTATGTCATCCAACGGATTTCATTCTTCGACGCGCCTGCACAACCTGAGGTCGCTGTTCAGTATTTTTTCCAGCGATCTTGCCATCGACCTGGGGACAGCCAACACGCTGGTGTACGCGCGAGGCAAGGGCATCGTGGTCAACGAGCCTTCCATCGTGGCCATCAACAAGAACACGGGTGAAGTCGAAGCCGTCGGCAAAGAGGCCAAAGAGATGCTGGGCCGCACGCCGGGCAACATCGTGGCCATCAAGCCCATGAAGGATGGCGTGATCGCCGACTTCAAAGTCACCGAGAAGATGCTCAACTATTTCATCCAGAAGGCGCACAACCGCAAGATGCTGGTGCATCCGCGGATCGTGATCGGAGTGCCTTCGGAAATCACCCAGGTGGAAAAACGCGCGGTTATGGATTCCGCCTATCGCGCCAAGGCCAGCGAAGTCTATCTCGTGGAGCAAGCCATGGTGGCCGCCATCGGCGCCGGACTGCCCATCACCGAGCCCAGCGGCAACATGGTCGTGGATATTGGCGGCGGCACCACCGACATTGCAGTCATTTCTCTCAGCGGCATCGTTTATTCCCGTTCCGTGCGCATGGCCGGCAACCAGATGGACGAAGCGGTGATGAATTACCTGAAGCGCAAATACAATTTGCTGGTGGGAGAGCGTACCGCCGAGCAGATCAAGATGGAGATCGGCTCCGCCTATCCGCTGGAAAAACCGTTAACCATGGAAATCAAGGGCCGCAACCTGATCGAAGGCGTGCCCAAAACCATCACTGTAGACGACAGCGAAATCCGCGAGGCCCTGAGCGAATGCGTTTCGACCATCATGAACGCCATTCGGGTGGCCCTCGAACGTACGCCGCCCGAGCTTTCCGCCGACATCAGCGACCGCGGCATTGTGCTGACCGGCGGTGGGGCGCTGCTGAAAAATCTCGACAAACGTATTCGCGAGGAAACCGGGTTGCCGGTCTCCATCGCTGACGATCCGCTGTGCAGCGTGGTGCTGGGCACGGGCAAGATGCTGAGCGATTTCAAGCTGCTCAGGAAGATTTCAATCGAATAAGTGTGAAACAGTTTCCAGTGTCCGGTTTCCAGTTTCTGGTTGGTTAAATGGGGCTGTGGAGTGCCCGCGACCGTCGATGTTACCCGCCCGCTTTTCTCCGGAAACTTGAAACTCGGAACCGAAGATCGAAACCGAAAATGGAGTTCAGGAAGCGGAAACACTTAACCGCGCATTTGTCCGCTGAGGGCTGATGGCTGAGAGCTGACGGCTTGTTTTATGGAAAATCTGATGACCCGCTACCGCAACGTCACCATCCTGGTAGCGATCCTTTTTGTGCAGGTGCTGGGGCTGGCGGTGCAAGTCAAACGGGCCGGCTCCGATGAGCCCACCCGCCTGATCCGCCTGTGGACGGTCAGCGCCGTCACTCCCCTGGAAAAGGTCATCGTCTGGTGCGAGGGCGGGTTCGGCAATCTCTGGAACAACTACATCTACCTCCGCGGCGTGCGCCAGGAAAATCGCGACCTGAAATTCGAGATCGAGCAACTCCGACTGCAGCAGGTGCGTTTGGCGGACGACGCGCAGCAGGCTCGCCGCCTGCAGGCCTTGCTCGGCTTCAAGGAACAGTACATCGCCAAGACCGTGGCGGCGCAGGTGATCGGATCCAGCGGCAGCGAAAAATCACGCTCCATCTTCATCGACAAGGGCTCGAACGACGGGGTTGAGAAAGACATGGCGGTGATTACCGCCGATGGCGTGGTGGGCAAGGTCTTGCTGGCTTTCGGTTCTACCGCCCAGGTCCTCATGATCAACGATCGCAGCAGCGGGGTTGGCGTCATCCTGGATCAATCGCGCCTGCAGGGAATCGTTAAAGGTACAGCTGCTGGAGAGCTGATCCTGGAAAACGTGATGACCGACGAATCGGTGGCAGCCGGGGAGCAGGTTGTGACCAGTGGTGGTGACCAGATTTTTCCCAAGGGCCTTACCGTAGGGACGGTGATGAAGGTTTCTCCGGGAGCGGATCTTTTTCTCAATATCCGGGTAAAGCCGAGCGCCAACCTGAACCGGCTGGAAGAAGTTTTGGTGATCACAAAAAAAGAAGATCGTGCGCCGTCGGTAGCCTCGACTGGCTCAGTGCGCGCGGTGGATATTTTGACCCAGCGACTACCGTCGGTTCCAGACAAGCCGGCGGGCGCGCGGGGGCACGCCTTCGGGCTCGTCAAAACCGTTGGCCACGGCCCCCAAGCCGGCGGTGAATGACGGAGCGTCGGCGGCCGGATCGTCAGGGCGCCGACGGCAAATCCCAAGCCGCACAATGAAGTGAGCGCGGCTCGCCCCGCGGGAAATATTTCAACGGCTGACTCAGCCGGTCGAGCCGGAACGCCGGCAACCACGCCCAAGCTGACTCCCGCGTCCAACAAGCCTTCGCAGCAAGCGGCCAAGCCGGGAACGAGCGTGACCGGTACCAAGTCACCTGGCGCTGCCGCCGCGCCTCATTCTTCAGAATCTGGAGCGTCTGCTACCGGAACGTCGGAGGACAAACCCCACTAGCGTGCCCATCACCTACACATCTCAGGATCAGGTTGAGGTTTACCGGTTCAGTCTTCCGGCAGCCATCGCTATTCCGATAATTGCGCTTTTCCTGCAGGCGTTTGTGCCACTGCGCTTTCCATTCTTCTCGCTGTTTGACCTGCCCTTGCTGGTGGTGATTTTTTTCGCGGTGGCCCGGCGAAGCCAGGTTGCAGGGCTGCTCACCGGATCGCTGATCGGCCTGCTTCAGGATTCACTCACACATCAGCCCATCGGCATGAACGGTATTGCCAAGACGGTGGTAGGGTTTGGGGCATCGTCACTGGGCGCGAGGCTGGATGTAGACAACGTTGGCGCCCGCTTTTTGGTCACCCTCTTTTTCTACGGGGTGCACGAGGTGGTCTACTTCACCGTAGCCCGCGGACTGGTCGGGCTGACCCTGGACTTGAACTGGGGACGTGAGATCGGTGCAGCCTTGCTGAACGCCGCGACTGCGGCAATCGTGTTCACCCTGCTGGATCGGTTTAAGCAGAGAGCATAGGGACCGTCCTTGGTCGTTGGCTATTGGTCGTTTGGCCAACCTCATCCTTTCATCATCTCAATCAACAATCCAACCGACAATGTCCCTCCGTCACCGCCGACGACAACAAAAGCCGCTGCCCTCCGGTCTACAATAAAGGCAGTGAGATTGGCCAACGACCAACGACCAAAGGCCGACGACGAAGTACTGACGACCGACGACTAACCTATGCTTGGCCGCGATGAAAAAGTCTCGCCTTCACGCCTGACCGCTGTGCAATACATCGTGCTCGCCGTTTTTCTGGTGCTGGCCTACGGGCTGTGGCGGCTGCAGGTGGTGCAAAGCGAGTTTTACGCGGACCTGGCGGAGAAGAACAAGACTCGCGAAGTTCCGATTCTAGCGCCGCGCGGCAAGATACTGGATCGCGACGGCCGGGTCATCGTGGATAACTACCCGTCGTTCACCGCCTTGCTGCTGCGCGACTCTACCCGCGATCTTTCCGCCGACGCGGACCTGATCGCTCAGGGGCTGCATCTTGATCCCAAAGAAGTCCACGATCGCCTGCGCAAGTTTGCCGGCGCCCCCCAGTACCAGCCCATTTATCTCAAGGAAGACATCACTCCGGATGAACTGGCTTTTGTCGAGTCTCACCGCAACGAGCTGCCGGAGCTGGACACCATCATGGCGCACCGCCGGCTGTATCCGCGCAACGGCTTTATGGCTCACCTGGTGGGTTACGTGGGCGAAGTCAGCGAGCAGATGCTGAATCAGGCGCGCTGGGAACTCTACAATCCCGGCGACGTCGTCGGCAGGTCGGGGGTGGAGCTGGAATATAACCAGCTTTTGATGGGCAAGAACGGTTCCCGCCAGGTGCTGGTGAACAGCCGCGGCAAGGAAGTGAAGGAACTGGAACAGAAGCCGGCGGTGCCGGGGAAGCAGCTCAAGCTGACCGTCGATATTGACTTGCAGATCGCAGCTGAACAGGCTCTGGAAGGCAGGAACGGGGCGATTGTGGCGATGGACCCGAGGAACGGAGAGATTCTGGCCCTGGTCAGCCGTCCGACCTACGATCCTAATCATTTCGCGGTACGAATCTCCAATGACGAGTGGATGAAGCTGGTCAACGACGCAGACCATCCCTTGTTGAACAAGGCCATCCAGGCGCAACTGGCTCCCGGTTCGGTGTTCAAGATCATCATGGCGACGGCCGGCCTGCAGGAAGGCATCGCACAGGCCATGAAGGTGAATTGCACTGGTGGGGCGTCGTTTTACGGACGATATTTCAAGTGCTGGGTGGTGGCCGAGCACCGCACGCACGGTATCGTTGACATCAGCAAGGCCATCTACCAGTCCTGTGATGTTTTCTTCTATACCTTGGCAGAGAAGCTGGGCATCGAGCGTATCGCGAAATACGCCATGGCGTTTGGCCTGGGGCAGAAGACGGGAATCGATTTGCCGCAGGAAGTCAGCGGCGTGATGCCGTCTGAAGAATGGAAGGTCCGCAACTTCAAGCAGAAGTGGTATGCGGGCGAGACCATCTCCGTCGGTATCGGACAGGGAGCAATCGCCGCGACGCCGATTCAGCTGGCGCGGGCGATTGGGGCCATTGCCAGCGGAGGCCTGCTGGTACGGCCGCATGTCACCAATCCGCGGGATTTGCCGCCGGGCATCGTGCCGGCGTCGGATGTTCCGGATGAGGTGAGGATTCCGATCGATCCCAATAACTGGGAGACGATCACCGATGCCATGGCGGGAGTGGTGAACCCGGGCGGGACGGCGGCGCTGTCGCATCTGCAGGGCATCGACTTTGCCGGGAAAACCGGCAGCGCGCAGACCATCAGCAATGCATTGAAGGCCAAGCTGGGAGCCGCCGGAAAAGCCAACTTCAAGGACAACGGATGGTTTGCGGGAGTCGAGCCGAGGCGCAATCCGGAGATTGTGGTTTGCACCCTGCTGGAGGAAGGCGAGCACGGCTACCTGGCAGCCCGCACCGCGGCCCAGGTGATCAAGGCATATGTGGAGAAGCAGCGTCGCTTGCCCAGCAAGATGGCCGGCGCAACCGGGCAAGTGGATGTGGGAGCGGTCTGGCACGGATCCGACGAAGACTCCATTCACGGAGGGCATTTCGTGATGGATCTGCCGGAGAAGGGAGTGCCGCTGGCCACGGCCGCGCCAGGGTTGCGGTAAGTGGCGCCCTGATTTTACGTAGCGCCGGCATCCTGCCGGCTGTCCCGAGGGCATCTTGCCCTCGGATGGTGAGGGCGGGACGCCCTCAAGACAGCCGCCGGGACGGCGGCGCTACAAAAACCAGCGCCCGGGAAAGTGGAACCAAAATAGTAAACAAGCTGTAAGCCAAACTTATGGGGCCAACGACCAAGGACCAAAGACGAACGACGAAAAGCTGACGACTGAACTAAACCCATGTCCCGCTATATCTCATTTCGTGATTTCGACTGGCTGCTGCTCACCTTCATCCTGCTGATCTGCGGGTTGGGAGTGATGGAGATTCACAGCGCCACCCTGCACACTAAATTCGCCGGAGCGCACATCCGACAGATTTATTGGATCATTGGCGGGGTCGTTGGCATGTTTCTGGTGAGCCTGGTGAACTACCAGAAACTGCTGGACCGGGTGCACTGGTTCTACATTGCGGCTGTGGCGTCACTGATGTCGGTAATGATTTTCGGGCAGAAGTATCTGGGCGCGCGGCGCTGGATCAAAATGCCGGGGGGTGGCCACTTCCAGCCCTCCGAGTGGGTGAAACTGATCCTGATTCTGGCGGTGGCCAAGTACTTTGCCGACCTGCACCAGCGGGAGCTTTCCTGGCCGGACTTCATGAAGGCGGGCGCGATCGTGATCGTTCCCATGCTCATGGTTCTGCGCCAACCCGACCTGGGAACCAGCCTGACGTACCTGCCCATCGCGATAATGGGTCTGTTTCTGGGCGGAGTTCGGTTCAAACAGGCGGCCATTGTGACCCTGGGTGCTGCCTTGCTCCTGCCGCTGGCATGGCATACTTTGAAGCCCTACCAGCGCGATCGTCTTACCAGTTTCATGCACCCGGAAGCCGACAGTCAGGGTTCCGGCTACCAGGTGAACCAGTCGCTGATTGCCGTGGGCTCGGGAGGAGTGTGGGGGAATTCGGAGGGTTCCCAGACTCATCTGGCCTTTCTTCCCGTCCCACAAACGGACTTTATTTTCGCCGCCTTTGCTGAGGAGCATGGATTTGTGGGTGCTTTGGCGGTATTGCTGCTATACTTTATAGTGCTGATGAGATTGACGCAGAACGCGCAAACGGCGCCCGACCGCGCTGGCACGTTCGTAGTGATGGGTGTGGTCGCGGTGCTTAGCTTCCATATCCTGGTCAATGTCGGCATGGTGGTCGGCTTTATGCCGGTCACCGGAATACCCTTGCCTCTGATGAGTTATGGCGGGTCTTCTGTCCTGTTTATATTCCTGGCGTTGGGCATTGTAATGAATGTCCGTATGCGCCGTTTTGTAAACTGAAGCGGGAAGAAGATGGCAGGGGAGTAGCCGCGATTAGCCATCCGCGGCAGAAAACAAGATTAATTACGATCGCCCTCGCGTAAAGAGGGCACACACCGGCTAGAAAAGCAGTAAAGGCCGGGCAGGATTAAGCAAAGGCGCCGGCCAGGCCGGTAACGGCCCCCTCAAGTTGAGAGAGCGGTCACAAACCTGGCGAAGCGCAATGCGATAAGTGCAAAAGATTCCTAATCTTACGCAACGAATTCGGCCACGGAGAGAGCTCCGGGGCTTGGGCTGTCCCTTGTCTGGGACGGCTATCGCAACGCTTGATCGTCCCGGTATTTTCCTGCCTTCCATCCGGTGATCCCGCGGCCGCTTGACGGCCCGGGACCGGAGTTCGCATGACGAAAGAATTATTTGTGTCTTCCACTCCTCACGAAACCAAAGTGGGGATGGTCGAAGACGATCTGCTCGCGGAAATCTACCTCGAGCGCGAAAATGAATACACCCTGGCAGGTTCCATCTACAAAGGACGCGTAACCCGCGTACTTCCCGGAATGCAATCGGCGTTTGTCGACATTGGCCTGGAGCGCGACGCGTTCCTCTACGTCTCCGACTTTATGGAGTTGGAAGACGCCGAGGACCTCGATGAAGTTCCCACCAACCGCCCGGTGGCTTATCAGTCCCAACCGCAAGGCGAGGGGCACGCCGTGGAGGCTGCTGCCGCCCCGGCTGTCGAGTCGCAAACCGAGGAACCAACACATTCAGAGGGGGGACAAAACGAGCATCACGAGTCCTCCGCCCCGGCCGATCGCGAGAACCGCGATGGCATGCGGGGCCGCCGCCGCCGTCGCGGACGCCGCGGCGAGCGCTTTCCGGAATCGAAGTTTGCCCGTCCGGGGACCGAAGCTCCTCGTGAGGCCCCGCGCACCGATCGAAGTGAAACAGAACGAACGGAGAAAACTTCGACTGACAGGGATCGATCGGAACGCAGCGATCGGCCCGAACGCAGCGAGCGCACGGCGCGCCCCGAGCGGTCAGAGCGATCCGCACGGCCCGAGCGCTCAGAGCGATCCGAGTACGGCCCGCCGCCGGGGTATCAGCCCATCATTCTGCCCGGTGAGTCTATCTCCAAATATCAGCGCCTGGCGCAGGCCAGGCCGGCGCCACGCAGCGAAGTTTTGTCTGCTCCCGCTGTCGAACGTTCTGCACCGCCCATCTCGGAAATTTTCTCCACCGACGAGCCTCTGTTCGCCGATTCAGGGCGTCAGCCTGAGGCCCAAGAAAAACCGCTGGCAGAGCCCGTAGAGCCGTCTGCCGAGACCGAATCGTCCGATTGGGACCGCGAACAGAAACGCCTGCACCAGATGAATGTGGCGGCAGTATTCGGCGGGGAAGCCGCTGAGGAGCCGGTCTGGCGAGACCGCGGTACGGCAGAGGCTCGGCCCGCCGTCGAGGATCATTTGGAAGCTGCGCCGGCCGCCGCCGGAACTCTGGAAGAAGAAGAGATCGAAGAGGAAGAGGCCGACCTGGCACACTACGTCGAGGAACTCGAAGAGGACGCCACCTTCGAAGAACTCGAAGAGGAGACCCACGAATCCGGCGAGCTTCGCATCACGAGAGTCGGGTCCAGCGACTCCCCTGCTGGTGAAACCCATGCCGACGACAGCCATGCCAGTGAGGACCATGCTGCTGACGAGAACGACACGCAGGATATCGCTGCTTCCGCAGAACCTGCAACCATGGACGCTGTGCCGTTCTCAGCCGACGCGATCTCTCCGGAAGAAGTTGACGTAGCCGCAGCGGAAGATGTCGACGAAGAAGCCGAAGACGAAGCGGAACTCGACGAAGCCCAGGCGGAAGCCGAAGCAGCTTTGGCCGCCGAAGCGGGCGGAGCCGGAATGACCGAAGCCCGCGCCGAAGTCCGCGGGCCGGCAGGGACCGCAGGCTATACCCAGCGTGCGCCGCGTCCGGCGTTCGACCGCCGGCCGCAGCGTGGTGGCCGTCGTGGCGGGGGTGGACGCCGCTTCCGCCGTAACGAGCAGCAAAACATGCCGCAGATCACCGACCTGCTCAAGGAAGGGCAGGAAATTCTGGTCCAGATCGCCAAGGAACCTATTGGCAAGAAGGGCGCCCGTATCACCAGCCACATCGCGCTGCCCGGCCGCTTCCTGGTCTATATGCCGACCGTGAATCACACCGGGGTGTCACGCAAGATTTCCTCGGAAGAGGAGCGCCAGCGCCTGAAGCGCATCATTCAAAGCGAGCGCGAAAACGGGCACGGCGGATTCATCGTACGTACCGCTGCGATGAATGCCGCGGAAGAAGACTTGCGAGCGGACATCCGTTTCCTGAAGGGTCTGTGGGCAGAGATCAAGAGCCGCGCCGATGCTGGCAAAGGGCCGACGCTGATCTATCACGACCTCAACGTGGTCGAGCGGGTACTGCGCGACCAGGTTACCTCTGACTTCTCTGCCATCTGGGTGGACAGCGATGAGGAGTACGAACGCATCCTGCGCTTTGCGAACCGCTTCCAGCCCGCGCTGGTCAAGCGGGTCAAGCTCTACACCAAGGAAGTGCCGCTGTACGAGCAGTTCGGTCTGAGCGAGGAGATCAACAAGGCGCTCAAGTCAAAGGTCTGGCTGAAGAGTGGCGGCTACATCGTCATCAATCAAACAGAGGCACTGGTTGCGATCGACGTCAACACCGGAAAATACGTGGGCAAGACCACACGTCTCGAAGACACCATCGTCAAAACCAACGTGGACGCGATCAAAGAGATCGTACGCCAGATCAGGCTGCGCGACCTGGGCGGCATCATCGTGATCGACTTCATCGACATGGATGAACGCCGCAATCGCCAGCGAGTTATGCAGGCTCTGGAAGAGGCGTTGCGCAGTGACCGCGCGCCGTCAAAAGTTCTGCAATTTAACGACTTCGGGTTGGTGGCTATCACCCGCAAGCGGGTAAAGCAGTCGCTGGAACGCACCATCGGTTCACCATGCCCATATTGCCAATCCACGGGCTTTGTGAAGTCGGTGACCACGGTGTGCAATGAAATCTATCTGGAGATGCGCAAGATCGCGAGACATCTGGAACATGCCGACGTGATGCTGCGGGTGAATCCCGATGTAGCCAAAGCACTGAAAGCCAACAATGGCAAAGCCCTGCTCGAGATGGAGGAGATGACCAAAAAGACCGTGATCGTGAAAAGCGATCCGGCGTTACACCAGGAGCAGTTTGATATCAATTGAGCTTCTAGCTATTAGCTCGTAGCTCTTAGCTATGACCTAACAATTCTTCGATGGAGAGACGGGCGTCCTCGCCCGTCTTTTTCTTGCGCCCGATTGCCTGCCGCCTTCCGGGCGTTGCACAATGACCCTCCGCACCATAGGAGACATCGTGAAGAAACCTGTTCGAGCCGTCCTCGTCGCAGGAATGTGTTTGCTCTCGGCCATACTCTTGATCGCGCCTGCATCGGCGCAAATCCCCTCGCATCCGCCGAAAACCCGCAATGTTGTCCTCATCGTAAGTGACGGACTGCGCTGGCAGGAAATTTTCACAGGAGCTGATCCCACGCTCATGGACAGCGAACACGGCGGCATATGGGTGGACCCCAAAGAACTCAAGCAGAAGTTCTGGAGTGACAATATTGAAGAACGGCGCAAGGCGCTCTTTCCCTTCCTGTGGAGCGTGGTCGCGAAGCAGGGGCAGGTCTTCGGCAATCAGACCAAGGGAAGCGTGGCGCGCGTCAGCAATGGCATGGCATTTTCCTACCCCGGCTACAACGAAATGCTGACCGGGCATCCCGATCCGAAAATAGACAGCAACGAGTTCGGCATGAATCCCAACCTGACCGTCTTCGAATGGCTGAACAAAATGCCGGAGTTTCATGGGAAAGCGGCGGTCTATGGCACCTGGAACGTGTTCAAGGATATTTTCAATGAAAAGCGCAGCGGCCTGGTGATGCAGGCCGGTTGGGACCTGCCCGAGAAGGGAAAACTCACGCCGCGTCAGGAATTGCTGAACGAGTTGTACCAGACCACGACCCGCTTCGATGGCGACGACGTTTTCGATTCGTTTGTGCAGGTACCGCTGCTGGAATACGTGAAGACCGGTCATCCGCGTGTTCTTTTCGTCGGATATGGCGAGACCGATAACTGGGCGCACCAGGGCCGCTACGATCTGGTGCTGGAAAGCGCGCACGGTTTTGATCATTTCGTACAACAGCTTTGGGAAGAAATGCAGTCCATGCCGGAGTATCGCGGCCAGACAACTTTCATCCTCACCACCGACCACGGACGAGGCAGCGGCCTGGTCGAATGGAAAGAACATGGTGTGGATCAAAAGGGATCGGAAAATATCTGGATTGCAGTCATGGGCCCGGACACTCCCGCGCGCGGTGAACGCGAGAATAGCGCGCCGGTAACGCAAGCGCAGGTCGCGGCGACCGTAGCCGCATTCATGGGCCAGGATTTTCCGCATTCGGTGCCCCTGGCAGCGCCTCCATTGCCGGATGTTTGGTGACTGCTCTATCCAGTGTCATCCTGAGCGGAGACAACACATTCGCTTGCGAATGCGTTGTTGCAGTCGAAGGACCCTTGCAGCGTCGCTGAATTTCACTCTTGGTGTTGGCTAGAGCGCGTTCCCGCGTTACGAAAAGTACAGGGGTCCTTCGACTACGTCGCGATTTGCCATGCGAAGCCGCTACTCTGTTTCAGGATGATACGGCGAGGCGGAATTCGCCGTTTTTGACAGCGCCCTTCAGCTTGCCTTCAGGAATCTCCACAAGGAGCAATGTGGTTTTGTGAGTTTCTGGTACGTGGGCCAGATTGGAAATAGTAACCAAGTTACACTTTCGGGCCGGGCAACTCCGACGACCGACACCCAATCAAACAGGCAGGTCCGAAACCCGGACAGGAGGGCTGCTTGAAACTAGAAAGCCTTAAGAGAGTTGCGGTGTCGGCGGTTATGACAATAGCTCTGAGTACGGCGACGTTCGTTGCCGTACCCCAGGCGTACGCGGACGATCATGCGAAGTGCCAGCGCCAGATCGAGAGGGCGGAATCCAAACTCGATGAGGCGATTCGCAAACACGGCGAACGCAGCCACCAGGCAGACCAGCGGCGGCGTGATTTGAATGCCGAGCGCGAACGCTGCTGGAACTCGTACCACGGTTGGTGGAACGGACACGATCATCAATGGCACACCGACCGGGACTGGGACCACGACCACGACCACGACGATCATCGCTAAGGGCCCGCTTTCCAGCCGATATAGCCGTCGGCCCCCGGCTCAGGTCGGGGGCTTTGGTCCCACGAGACTACTTTCAGTTTGGTCGCGAGTTTTGTTGTGCCTGCCGGTACTCGGCGTCGAAAACGATCTCCCAGGTCTTGCCCGCGTCACGTGAAATCTCAATCACCTGATGCACGCGTCCGCCCGTCAGAGGCGTGAGTGTGGTGCGATCAAGATGGGATCCGCCATCCAGGTGCGGGATTTCGCCCTGGAAGCGGACCGCGCCGTCTTTGTATTCCTCGATCAGCTGCTTTTCTTTTATGGGCCCGGCGTCGGTTACCCATACCTGCTTCCATTGCTTCTTGGCCTTTTGATAGTAGAAGAGACTCTTGCCTTCGCCGCTGCCGTCCGCTTCCTGCCAGTTCTCTACGACGGCGCATCCCCCTACGATCTTTTCTACGATGTCAGTGCCATTCAGGGTGCCGTCGTGATTGTCGTAGACATCCCATTTGCCGACCCAGAAGTCGAGCTTGTGATACGCAGGATCGTCCTGACAAGGATGAGATGGAGTTGGCCTAGCCGGGGGTGTTTGACCGTGAAGGGAAGTGATGCTTGCGAGTGAAATTATGAACGCCGCAGCTTTGCTTCGGAGTCGCATGCCGCCTCCTGTGCCAGAAGCACAGACGAGCGAGGCGGCAAATTGTCACCGCTTGCGGCTAACTCTTACCGCGCCCGGCGATCATGAGTCCTGCTCCGACCACCAGTATCACGGCACTGATAGCGGGTGAGACCTTTTCGCTGTCATGGGTCTGAACCCCGATATTGACGTCGCCCGCCTTGATGCCGTGATTTTCGGAATGCGGAATTGCAACGAAGAACGACAGGATTCCCAGGATCATCACCGCGAGCCCCACTGCAAATAGAGCCTTCATAGGAAGACCTCCTGTTTGACTATACTCCGCGGACACCAGTGATCATTGCGGCGCTTGAGATGCAGGCATGTGAGGATGGGATGCTTAGAGCCTTCTAATCCACGCCCTTCGAGACTCTTCTGGTAACAGTCCCCGTGCGACAGTCCTAGCCAGCGAAGTCACGGGCAAACTCAACCAGGCTGCGCAATGCAATTCCCGATGGGCCCTTGGCGATCCAGGGTTTTTGCTCTTCCGTCCAGGCGGTGCCGGCGATATCCAGATGCAGCCAGGGCGTGTCCTCGGCGAACTCCTTCAGAAACATGGCGGCGGTGATGGCGCCACCCCAGCGTCCGCCGGAGTTGACGATGTCGGCGATGTTGGAGCGAATGATTTCCTTGTACTCGTCGTCGAGCGGCATGCGCCACATCTTTTCGCCCGCCTTGTCCAGTGCCTTGCTGAAGCGGGCATACATGGGATCGTCGTTGGCGAAGATACCGGCATTGATGGAACCGAGTGCGACCACGACCGCGCCGGTGAGCGTCGCCGCGTCAATCAGGTGAGTGCAGCCGAGCTGGCGCGCATAGAAGAGACCGTCAGCCAGCACCAGGCGGCCTTCGGCATCGGTGTTGATAATTTCGATCGATTTGCCGGACATGGCAATCTGCACGTCGCCCGGCTTCTGCGCCTTGCCCGAGGGCATATTCTCGGTGGCCAAAACAATAGCTGTAATTTTCACCTTCGGCTTGAGCAGGGCAATGGCGCGCATGGCGCCGATCATGGTGGCCCCGCCGGCCATGTCGTATTTCATTTTTTCCATGCCGTCGGCGGGCTTGATGGAAATGCCCCCGGTGTCGAAGGTGATGCCCTTGCCGACCAGTCCCAGCACCGGTTTTTCCGGAGCGCCCGCGGGTTCGTAGCGCAGGACGATGAGCGCGGGTGGTTCGTCCGAACCCTGGGCTACGCTCCAGAACGCTCCCATCTTGAGTTCCTTGATTTTGTCAGCGCCGTAGACTTCGCACTTCAATCCGACTTCCGCTGCCATCTTTTTTGCGCGGTCGGCCAGGATCGTCGGAGTCATGCGGTTCGAAGGCTCGTTGACCAGGTCGCGAGTGAAGTTTTGCGATTCGCCGATGATGGCGGCTTCATCCACGGCCTGCTGAAGTTTCGCTTGATCCCCGCGAGCCACGACGGTTAGCGTGTCGATCTTCTGATCCTTGCGATCGCTCTTGTAGTAGTCAGGATCAAAGTTGCCGACAAACGCGCCTTCCACGATGGCCTTGACCGAGTCTTCGATCTTCAGGCCGGCTTCCGGCGCGAGCATGGCAAAGCTGCGCAATCCCTTCGATTTGAGCGTGCGCACGGCAGCGCCCGCGAGTCGGCGCAGTTCGAAAGCGGAGAAGCCCTTGGCTTTGCCGCCACCGAGGAGCAATAGCCGCTTGGCTTTGAGTTTCGCAGGATGATGAAGCAGGGTGGTCTCAAACGTCTTGCCGGTTACTTCGCCTCCGGTGATGACGTCCGCGGCCGCATCTTTGACAGCGGTGTCGGAAGTTTCGATCGACACTTGCGGCTTGTCCTTTTCGCCACGATCAAGCACGACGGCGACGAGGCATTCGGTTTCAACTTCAGCGGGTGTAAAGAAGGAAAGATTGGTTTTCATGTTTGTGTGCTTCCAGTATCGTCGGCGGGAAGGGAATTAGGCAAGCACTCTGATCCAACGCAGTTTTCCTTGGCGGTCTCTGCAGCCTTGCGATCAAGAGCTTTTAACCGCAAAGGACGCAAAGAAACCCTCGCAAAGGGCGCGACGTTTACTTCCGGCGGAGACTAGGAAGAATGTTGAAGCGCTTGCGCCCGCCAAGGCGGTGGGTTGCAAAATCATGATGGTCGATAGTCAAGATCAAACGCATCGATTCACCGGCGCGCGATTAAAGTTTCGCGTACTCCGCCTTGGCTTGCTTCAGGACGGGAATGTCGGGGTCGGCGTCTTTCCAGACGTTGAAGAAATCCTGATAGGCGCTTCGAGCCTTCATCGTGTCGCCGGACAATGCATAGGCCCGGCCCAGTTGCAGATGGGCCAGTGCGCCCAGAGGCAGGTTGAGCACGATGCCGCGGTGATCGAGAATCTTCTGGAACTCACCGGCGGCCGCAGCGCCGTTGTGAGCCATCAGAAACACCAGGCCGCGAACGTAAACCGGGTACAAGCCGCTGATGGGCACGGGCCCACCCAGTTCATACGGGGCGGGTGCTTCCAGATCGATGAGTGCCTGAGATGAGTTGCCACTGTTGAGTTCGCTGGCGGCCTTGATCGTCGGCAGCCAGTAAATCTTAAGCATCGTGTTGGTAGCTTCGCTTTTTTCCAACTGATCGACGATCGCCTTTGCTCGTGCTGTCTCGCCCGCCCGCGCCATGGTCATGGCGGCCAGCACCTTTACGTCTCGTCCTGGAGCTCTGGCCAGGGCAGCAGCCACCTGCTGTTTGGCGGCGGCGGTATTGCCGAACTCCGCCTCCCGTAAAGCGGCGTTGGCTTGCCACAGCGCAGCCGTCTCCTTGGAATCGGCACGCACCGCGGCGTCCACCGCACGGCGGGAGAAGTCCCGGGCTCGACCCAATCTACCGTAATAGGCTTCAGTATCAGACTGGGTCGAGAGCATCGCGTCTTCTTCCCCTGGCCGGCCGGCTGCCCAGGCTGCTTGTCGCTCCATGTCAGCCGCATCACTGCGCAAAAATGCAAGGTCGTACCAGGTGATACGAATCACCAAGCCATCGAGTTTGTTGGCTTGAGCCTGCTGCAGCACTGCCCGGGCGTCGTCCAGACGGTTCAGGTTCATGTAAATGCCGGCAAGGTTACCGAACCCTGTCAGGCTGGGCTCAAGACGCTGCGACTGCTCAGTCTCGGCCGCCGCCTTGTCGTATTGTCCGAGAGTGCTGTAGATGTAACCCAGGTTGGTGTGCGGTACCAGATCCCGCGGGTAAGTCTTGGCCCAGAGTTCGTAGGCCTCGGTGGCTTTTTCCACTTCACCGGTGACGTACTGATAGTAAAAGGCGGAGATGCGATACTTCTCGCGGTCACTGACGCGATCTCGCAGGTCATAGGCTTTCTTGGCATATCCCGCCGCCAGGCTCGCTTGCCCCAGGTTCGCGTACTCGACGCCCAGCCCGACATAGGCCATGGCGAAATTGGGGTCGAGTTCAATGGCGCGCTTCATAAACGGAATGGCCTCAGCGTCACCCTTCGTGCGTCCGGTGGTTATGCCCATGCTGTAGGCTTTTAGAGCTTCCAGCGAAGGCGTGGTTGCCTCCACCGGGACATCGAACTTCTGGATAGTGGCCAGGGATTCACCAAGTTTTCCCCGGAGCGCAGAGGCTGCCGTGCTCAGCGCCTTCAACACGTCCTGCTTCGCGCCTGCTTGCTCCTGTTCGGTAGCCAGCGTATCTCCGCTGCTGCATCCGACGGTGTTCAGGCCGATCACGTACTGGCCTCCCAGGTTGGAAATCGACCCGAGGACGATCGCCTTGCTGCCCGTCCGAATACAAAGTTCCCGTGCTACATCGCGCGTGATCCGCTCGGTCGAGGGACGGCCCATCAAATGCAACGTTTCTTCGACTCTGCGGTCGGAGAGAATATTGAGGAATGGTGACTGTCCGAGTTGTACCGCCAACGCCTGCTTCAGAGCATCGTCGAAGACGGCATCACCGGTTTTGTTGTCGAAATCCGCGAGCACCACGGTGTCTTTCTCGGTGAGTTGATCTGTCCTGGTCGCGGCGGTTTCCGGCCGCGAGCGCAGGTATAGGCCAGCGGCAACGAGTACCGCGATGAGTACGATCGCGGTCGGGACAAGCACTCTCCAAAGTTTGTTTCCCCCAGTCGCAGTAACTGCCGACGGCTGATTGGAGTGTGACGAAGTTGCCCCAACCACTGCGGGAGTCGAGCCCGAAGATGGAATTGGCGGCACCACTGCCGCCTGAGAACCACCATCCGACCCCACCAGCGTTGCTCCGGAACTCGCCGCGCCCGCACGTCCCGTGTCCGTGTCCCGCTTCAGTCGCTGCAGGTCCGCTCGCATGTCGGCGGCGTGCTGGTAACGCAGGTTTCGGTCCTTCTCCAAAGCTTTGTTGATGATGTCTTCCAGTTTGGCCGGCAGGCCAGGATTCAACCGTACCGGCGCCGCTGGAACGCGATTGAGAATCGCGTCGAAAATCTCCGCGGTACTCTCCCCTCGGAAAGGCACCTGGCCCGTCGCCATCTCGTAAAGCACCACACCGAACGAGAACAGGTCGGTGCGGGCATCCAGTTCTTTCGCCCGTGCCTGCTCCGGCGACATGTACGCCACTGTCCCCACCGCCGATCCCGGACTCGTCAGATTGGGATCGGCAGTGTGGGTCGCGGTAGCTTCGTTCAACGGCCTGGCTGCGGTCATTTTCGCCAGACCGAAGTCCAGAATCTTGGCGTGCCCACGCTTGGTCACGAAGAGGTTGGCGGGCTTGATATCACGGTGGACGATTCCCTGGGAGTGCGCCGCGTCAAGCGCATCCGCCGTCTCGATGGCGAGTGACAGCAGGGCGTCCAGTTCCATCGGACGGTTCCGAATCACGTACTTCAGCGTGTCGCCATCCAAAAACTCCATGGCGATGAAAGCCTGGCCGTTTTCCTCGCCAATGTCGTAAATCGTGCAGATGTTGGGATGGTTGAGCGCGGATGCAGCCTGGGCCTCGCGTTGGAAGCGGCTGAGCGCTTGCGGGTCGCGGGCAACTTCATCGGGCAGGAATTTCAAGCCTACGAAACGGTGCAGCCGGGTGTCCTCGGCCTTATAAACCACACCCATCCCGCCGCCACCAAGCTTCTCGATAATGCGGTAGTGGGAAATTGTCTGGTCGATCACTGTCGCGAATCTTACGTGGGTGAAATGGGCAAGTCAATGAATGTAGGGATGTTGGGCGGGCGTTAAACCGGTTGTTAGCCGCTGCTCCACCCAGGGTCAACTTCCCGGAGTAATACCGTCCCTATGTGTTCTTCCCGCCACAACGTGTTTCCGGCGCCACGCTCGGCACACTCGACGCGCCCGGTAACCCAAGCCTAATCAATGCATTTTGCTATGGCCGCTCCCGTGCGATCTCACTGGCGGAGGCAACACAGGAGGAGAATATGACGCAACTTAACTTGTCCGGAAGGCAGCCAAACAATGCACAGCAGCAGAAACCGTCTGCGGAATACGATGACGGATCGATCAAGGACCAGACCGTGGGCGCGCTGGGAGCGCTCGCCATGTTTGTCGTGGTGATTGTTATCGCCAGTTGTTCCCGCAGCAACAAGCCGGTAGCGGTTCAGCAACCCATCCAACCCGCCACTCAGGTCTCGGCGCCTGCGGTGACAGTTCCGGCCACGGTGCCGGCGCCCGTAGCGGCGCAGGTAAAGGCAAAAACAAAGAAACACCGGGCGGCAACACTTTCTTACGTCAACCCTGAGTACGGTATCTCACTCAACTTTCCTCGAACCTACCAGTTGAAGACCGGGAAGGAAATACAAACTGCGTCCGAGACCACGGAGCCCGCCCAGATGGATTTTGTCCATCCCGGTGGAATGACGCTCGCGGACGTGAAGCTGCCTGACAACTCGTATCCTGGAACCGACTTCAAGTCCGCATTCCTGAATGTCAGTGTGAATCCAGGTATGACGTCCGAAGACTGCACTCAGTTCGCATTTCCGGACCCGGCTGCCGGAGGTGACGCATCGGCGCAGGTAAAATCAACTCCAGCGAAACCCTCAAAAGTGAAAATTGGCGCCATTGAGTTCGACCAGGTTGAAAGCTCCGAGGCCGCCGCGATGAAACAAACAGACGCAAAGTACTATCACGTGTTCAGCAACCGGACCTGCTACGAATTTGCTCTGGGGATCGGAACCGAAAGCGACGGAAACGTGGAAGGAACTACGCCGATCGATCGCGAGCAGGTGTTTGGCAAGCTGGAAAAGATACTGGCCACGGTGAAGCTGCAGCCCACTGTGATGCCGGAGACCGCGACACCGTCTGCGTCGGCAGGAGGTTCTGCCCCGGCAGACTCTTCCCGGCCTGACGGTACCAGCAATCCGGAAAGCAGAGTGAATGACCGGAACTTCTAACTCTGTGGTCGATTACGAAGCGGGATCTCCCGGACTGCCGACAGTAGACGGCAGTCCGGTTCCCAGTTTTTCCGCAGGCTGGTAGGTCTTGAACCCGGCGCGCTGCATGCCTCGTATCGCTTCCGGATTCTTCATGAAGTTATTCCAGACGAAGCCGGTGCGGGCGTTCTCCGCCATCAGCAGCGTGATTCCGGTGTCGATGGCAACCACATCACTGTCGTACCAGCCGCGCAGCGGGTTGAAGGCATTCACGAAACCGTATGTGCTCCACGCCATCGGGTAGTGATTCCTGATGTTGCGGAGAACGCGCATCACGGGTTGCGTCAGGAATGGCAGCGAACCGCCGGCGGCGCTGGGAACCACGCTTCCGTCGATGGGGCCGATCGCCGGCGGACCGCCCCAGACCACGTAACCCTTTTCCGAATCCGATGCGGTGATGCCCCACAGGTCGTCGCTATAGTCGGGGAACTGTTTCGCCAGTTCCAGGCAGAAGCGGCGATGCACGTCGGTGGCGATGGCGGAGTTCTGAAAGTAGTCGGCGTAGCGGTCCCTTTTGCCCCGGAAATCAAACCAGGCCTGCGAATACTGGTGCACGAACAAAGGCGCGAACGACCCGATGTAACGCAGCCCATCATATTCAAAAACGTTTCGCTTCCACGCATCCCAGGTTTGCGGCTTGAGCGGATGCGAAGAAGAACCCATCCCCAGCAGATACATCATCATCAGCTCGCTGTAGTAGTCCCAGCGGTAGGGCAGGAAACCGGCTTCGGGCAGCCATCCGTGAGGCAGCAGAGTGGTGTCTTCCGAAAGCCAGGTCCAGTCCACGCGATCGAAGATCTCGCGGGCCAGATCGCGAATTTCGGAATTTTCGAAATGCTGCCGGCAGCTCAGGATTCCACACAGCAGAATGGCCGTGTCCACCGAAGAAATTTCCGAGTCCCACAATCGTTCGCCGGTATGGACGTTGGCAAAGTGGTAGAAGAATCCGCGATGGTTGGGCAGAGTTTTCCAAAGAAAGCGCAACGAGTTCAACACCCGGGTTCGCGCCTCGTTCAGTGAAATGTAGCCCCGCTGTTCGCCAATGCAAATCGCCGAGAGCCCAAAACCCGTGGCCGCGATGCTGGCCACCACGGCATTGTCGGTGGACGCCTTGCGGGCGTTGCACCGGTCCTTTACCAGCCCGGTCTGGGGATTGGCCTGCTCCCAGAAGTAGCAAAAAATGGTTTGCTCCAGGTCTTCCAGAAACTTGTCGTCATCCGGCGAAAGAAAAGTCTTAACGGGCGGAGGCGCGGGATGGGGATGCTGCTCGGGGGATGGCGAAAATGGTGCGGGTGGTGCGAGCGAAGCCAATCCCAATTTCGCCAAAGGCAAACACAGCCCCATGCCGGCAACCTGGCGTAACCATTCCCGGCGGGTACGTCGGTTGGGGCTAAACTTCCTGGCGTCCACCTGACCATCCACCTGACAAATTTAAATGATCCTGAGCCGGGGAACGATCACGGACGGCAATCGAAGGTAACAGGGATGGTTACACTGACTGAGCCTAAAGACCTTGACGAAACCGGGGACCACACTAAAAATCCGGGGGTGGAGCCCGGCGTCGTAAAATATCCGCTGAAGGTGGTTAGGTGAGGGTGGTTAAATGACCGGCGAGATGGGCGGCGACCGCGTCGGCGAGACGATCGGGAAGACGAATGGCCAGAAGATGAATGGCGAGACGACAAGTGGCAAGACGAAGATGACTGGCAAACGCAAGCTCGTGACTGTCGTGGCCGGCATAGTGTCTTTGCTGGCGATTCTCGTCGGGATTCTCTGGACCCGTCCTCACACCCGACCCATGTCGCTGCGGGGTGCTGTCGTCCGGGAAGACGCTGATCCCAAGAAAGAGCTGCCGGTTGCGGACGTCGAAGTCATTGCGGTCGCGAACGGTTCGGTCCTTGGCGATGGCAAGTCGGACTCGTCAGGATTTTTCACGGTCACGTTGCGCACCCGACTCTGGATAGGACGGGCAGTCACGCTGAAGTTCAAGCACGCGGATTACCAGCCGCTGGAAATGCATGAGTTCGTCGGAGACAAGATCTACGTGGCCCACCTGGTGCCTGTCCCTCATGAAGCGCATGCCCCCAATCGTCCCGACGTCACCGTGTCCAATGTCACGGCCCGCTACACGGTTAAGTCCACAACCGCGGCCAACGTGGGCAGCGCAGTAACCACCTTCGAAGTCGCGAACACCGGCAATGTGCCCTGCAAGAAGCAGCCTCCATGCTCGCCCGACGGAAAATGGAAGGCATCGATGGGCTCGGCCACGATGGATGCCGGAGAAGGCAACGAATTCCGCAATGCCCGCACCTCGTGTATAGCGGGGCCCTGTCCGTTTACCAAGATCGAAGACGAGGACTTAGCGCAAAACGGCCGCACTATCAATGTGTCGGCACGTAACTGGTCGGACACCGCGACCTTCCTGCTGGAGGCTGAGGTGTTTCATCCCATGGTCAGCGACATGGTGCGCACATCCTATCCCGTGAAATTCGGCCAGGCGTTGAATTTTACGGTGCCAGGATCGGCGGAGGGAGTAACCATCCAGGCCGAGCTCAACGGAGAAGCCATCACGTTTCCGCTCGGACCAAATCTGTATCTGAGCTGGGCTGATTGCAACGCCCGGGTCAACAAGGACCAGACCAAAGTCTTTCGCTGCGAGCTGAAACCCGGCTACCGGTTTCCGTAATACATCTCCGGTGTGCTCATTCCGATATCATAAGTCCGATGTCCAAGCCTCGCCACAATACATTTTCTTTGCCGTTGGACGACACCCCCTTCGCCCTCAAGAAGCGTAAGGTCGTCCCGCATGAGTTTGTGCTGGATGCGATCGCTGCCCTGTCACCTCAGACCCGGCCGATGTTCGGATGCCTTGCAGTCTATGTCGAAGACAAGATTGTCCTGGTGCTGCGCGACAAGGGCAAAGAAACCGCAGACAACGGGGTGTGGCTGGCCACTACCCAAGAGCATCATCCGAGCCTACGTCTTGAATTTCCGAACATGCGCTCGATTCAGGTGCTCGGGAAGAAAGTAACGGGCTGGCAGGTTCTTCCGGCGGACGCGCCCGATTTCGAGGCGGCGGCGATGCGCGCCTGTGAACTTATCGTTGCCCGGGACCCTCGAATCGGCAAGGTGCCGGGGGCACGGGCCCCGGCATCGAGAGTCAAGAAGACAGGGAAATCTTCGAAGCGCGCGAAGGTGATAAAGCGATGAGGCACGGGGTCTGCGCCGAGGAAGGTCTGTGGGTTGTTGCCGTATCCCACCTTTCGAAAACCGCGAAAGGTGTGGCCCAGGCTACCGAGATCAATCTTACGATGAGGTGGGCCACCCGCCTGCTGGCGGAAAGGCCAAAGTTGTTTACAGTCGCGACGGTGAAATCAACCGGTTGTTGCTTTTCGAGTGGTGAGATCACGGACAATCTGTAGCAGCATTGAATGGGTTGCCTCTAGATTTGACTCTGACGAGTTATCTTGTCCAAGCGTATCCATGGCCGCAAGGAAGGAAAATCGTTCCGCCGACTTCCACCGATAAAGTCGAACGTGCCCTGCGAAAAGTTGATCGGTAGAGTCTTTTTCCGACATCCGGAATTGCTCGACATAACCACGTCTTGAGTCTGCATCAACCCACACGCCATGCCCGAGATATGCCGCAACGTGGACACCGACCCGTGCTGCACGCGGCCAATCTGGCCCTTCAAACGCGGCCACGTCGCCGGGGCTCAGGATCGATTCGTTGATCCGGTCCCGATTGTTGACTTCCTCAATGAGATTGAGATCTTCGAACGTGTTCAGATAGAAATCGCTCGATCGGTGGAACTTCTCACTGTGAGCGTTCGAGATAAAGCCCGAGCAATTAAGTCCGTCGCCCGGTTCTGTGTCCCAGTGCTCCAGCATTTTAAGCCGTGCCACGTAATTCACCGGGAACGGGCTATAGGCGCGAACAAAGAAGAAACACCGTCCCAGGCTCGGAATCAGGACGATCATCGTGACCGCTATCACTGCCAGAAGCGCGCCGATTTTGAGTTTCCGTGTCTGTTCGAATGTCATACTTTCCTCGAACTGCTGTCGCGTGTAGCTGTGCCTTTTGGGTTGTCCTGACAGAAGTAAAAGCAGGTGGGCGGCCAAAGGCGTTGAAGTTACCAGGTGGCGACTGCAGCGTTTCGTTTGGTGCCCATCCGGGCTCGTAAGTTCACCAGCTGGACAGACTTAGCTCACGCGTGGGCCCGCAAGACTACCTCGTCCAGGTCGCACTTTCGTTTCAGCGCAAGCGTGCTGAGGTTACGATGGTAATTTCAGTTCAAATTACCCTGGGAAAAGAAGTTCCGTGCGAGTCGAAACAAATTTCCACTTAGGTAGCACTACGTCTGTGACGGATGAACATCAAAACCCCGCCCAAGCAGAGCTTGGACGGGGCACCCTCTATATCAGATTTTCGCGGAAGCTGGGCTACCTGCCACTTGTGACGGTGAACACAGCAGCGCTCAGGAGTTGACTCCCGATGGATCGAGCGAGTACAGCTCGTAATGGCTGACGCAGGTCTCCATCTCGATCAGGTAGGAGGAGTCGAAGTCATAGTACTTGGCCAGATTGTAGTCGTCGCCCGCGAAACGCTTGATGGCGTCGGCGTCGTCCCAGAATGTCAGCATCTGGAAATAAGTTACATCTCCGTCGGCGCGCCGCAAACACCACGCCCCGCGATTTCCTCGCGTCGCCCGATACTCGGGAAGCGCGATCCTTTGCATCAGTTCCAGATAGGCAGCACTCTTGGAAACTGGAACCATCCCGTGCCATATTCGAGCGATCATGCGGCCCTCCCATTGATTGAGCCAACGCCGCAGCGACATCGCATCCCAAAAAACCGCGAGAACTGGGCGCCAGGTTCCTATTTCCCAAAGAACTGGATTAAGTTTCCTGCGTTGTCTTTTACTATCAGGTTCTTTAGCCCGGTTGAGTCGTGGGCGGGAAAGGGTCCCATCAAAATCGGCACGTTTCTCGCCCGAAGCATCGCTACGGTTTCGTCAAAATTGTCCACGATGATTCCTGATTTCGTAAATCCATGGACGAACTCGGGGGATTGAATGCCCGAAGCGATCTTGCTCAAGGGCCTCGCGTCATCGTTTTGGATCAGCTCGACCAGTAGCCCACCGCCGGCAAGAACAGCCACCGCCGAATTTCACGGTCTTCGTCTTTGGCGCCTGCATGACGATCTTTAGGCCAAACTTCTCCGAGTACCATCTCGCACTACTCTCTAGGTCCACAACCGACAGCGCAAAAAAAGCTCCCTTTGCTGTAAAGGGCGGCTCCGATAACGCGTTGGCTGCCTGGGCTAGCGGGCCGTCGGCAAGCAGCGGAAGGGCGAGCACAAGCAGCAACATGATTCTCTTCATTCCACCACCTCCCTATGATTGACTGCGGGCGCTACATCTCCGCGGGAAGTATAACTCTGGAGGGGATTACTGGTTCTCGACGAGTGCGCATAGCTTTCGCGGTTTCGAAATATCGAGTCCAGCCCGAGCCACAGACTTTTCTTTGGAAGAAACTTTGTCATCATTAGTATGAGGAGATGGAGGCATCGTATGTTTACCTCGCAGCCGATCGGATTTGTGAGTAGTCCGTACAAGAACACCAGCGAGATTCCCAAGGGTCTTGGCGCTAAACACGAGGCCGATGGTGTGCTCAAGATACTGCCTGACTTTGAGCCGGGGCTCACCGACATCGAGGGCTTCTCGCATCTCATCGTCCTCTGGGAGTTCGATCGCTCCCCTCGGGTTGAATTGCGGGGAGAAGATTTGCTGGCTTCGCCGCCTTCTGACAACCGACAGCATGGTGTGTTTGCGACCCGGTCTCCGCGACGTCCGAACCCGATTGGCCTGACCGTCGTCGAGTTGCTTCGCCGCGATGGTGTCGAGCTCCATGTTCGGGGCGTCGATATGCTCGATGGGACGCCGATTCTCGATATCAAGCCCTATCTCTCCAGCATTGCGTCCGAAAAGCTGCGCCGTGGGTGGCTGGCCGAAGCCGAGGCACGCCGGAAGTAATTTATTGCTTACAGTAGTAACTGCGGTTTTACCGCCAACTCATTGCAAATGCTAGTGCTGGGCGCTATTTGGATTGAGCGCGTCTCAGGTCTGCCAAGGTGAGCAGACTTGAACAGTTCTTTGCCCTCTGCCGCTCTAAACTTAGAGGATGAGAGGACTCACGTTTTTGTTGCTGGCAATTGCCGGGCTGACTGTCCTGCCACCGTTGGCGATGGCGCAATCACTGGCGGATGCAGGCGACTCCTCCACCGCGGCGGTCTTGCCGTCACACCGCACTACGTATTCGCAACCGGATCTGACGTACACGCGCCCGACAGAAAAAATCAAGATCCGCAACTACGCCTTCGATGCATTCGGCCCCTATCCGATCGTCGGCGGTGCACTCGCGGCGGGGATCAATCAGGCGGACAACACTCCACCCGAGTGGAAGCAGGGCGCGGAGGGATACGGCAAGCGATTCGCGTCCGACTTTGGCATCGCAGCGGTAAGCACCACGACGCGCTATGCGCTGGCAGAGGCCTTGAGGGAAGACACGTTGTACTACCGCTGTCAGTGTAAAGGCGTGTTTCCGCGGCTGGGCCACGCCTTGATTTCGACCTTTACCGCACGCCGCGGCGACGACGGCCATCGCGTCTTCTCCTTCGCCGCTCTGGTCGGCCCATATGCGGGCACTATGACTGCGGTCTATGGGTGGTATCCGGGCCGCTACGATGCCAGGGATGCATTAAGAATGGGTAACTACAGCCTGCTGGGTTATGCAGGCGGAAATGTCGCTCTGGAGTTCCTCTACAGCGGGCCCCACTCATGGCTTTCTCGCATGCATCTGAACAATGCGCACGGAGCGCCGACATCGGGCTCAAATCCGTGATCGACCAGAAATTCACTGCGGTTGCGGGCATGGGGGGGCCAGTCCCTGGGAAACGGATCCTACACAATTCCCCGATGGAGGGCTCCTCGCGGGGCCTGATCGGCAAGTTTCTCGAGTGGTTTGGAGATCTGGGAATATTTTCCTGGCAAGTTCTGCGGGCCGCGGTCACTCCGCCATTTGAATTCCGCGAATTGTTTCGGCAACTCGACGAGATCGGATCGAAGTCTCTTCCCCTGGTCGCCTTGGCCGGCGCCGCCACAGGCGTTGTTCTCTCGATGGAAGCCCGTTACAGCCTGACTCGATTCGGGGCCAAATCGCTGCTGCCAGCCGCGATCGTGTTCTCGGTGATCCACGAGACCGGTCCAATCATCACTGGGCTGGTGGTGAGCGGTCGAGTGGGCGCCGGCATTGGCGCGGAGTTGGCGTCGATGAAGGTGACCGAGCAGATCGATGCTATCGAGGCATCTGCGGTAAACCCTTACCGGTTACTGGCGGCAACCCGCATCCTGGCTTGCATCCTGATGTTGCCGCTCCTGACCCTGGTTGCCGACGCAGCCGGCTTGTTCATGGGCTGGGTTGCGCAGGCCCTGGTTGAGCCGCTCTCGTTCCACCAGTTCATCAATAGCGGTTTTAATGGCGCCGGCTTCAACGATTTCCTGCCACCCACGTTCAAGACGGCGGTGTTTGGCCTGATCATCGGGCTGATCGCTTGTTTTCAGGGAATGCGCACACAGGGAGGCGCCGCGGGCGTGGGCCGCGCGGCGACGAGCTCGGTTGTCCTGTCCTCGCTGTTCGTGATTCTGGCCGATGTCGTGCTGGTGAAAATCATTCTTATATTTTTCCCTTGAGCATTGACTAAACAGTCGCGAAACAAATATGGACACCATCGATCAAATTCAGATTCAAACCGGGACTCAACCGGAGACGAAGCCAGGAGTAGCCGGGGAAGACGGCACTGCTCCCGCGATTGCAGTCGAAGACTTGCACAAGTCTTTCGGAGATCAAAAAGTTTTGAACGGGATCAGCCTGACCGTAAAGCGCGCCGAGACGCTGGCGGTGCTGGGACGCAGTGGTACGGGCAAAAGCGTACTGCTAAGGCTCATCATCGGCCTGCAGAAGCCCGACTCGGGAGCGGTTTGCATCCACGGTGAAGACATCACCGGTCTGGGCCTTGACCAGCTCGGCGCTATCCGGAAGAAAATGGGTTTTCTGTTTCAGCACGCAGCGCTCTACGATTCGCTCAACGTCGAGCAGAATGTGGCCTTTCCGCTGCAGCACCACAGGAGCGAAATGTCGCGGCCGGAGCAGCGCGACCGGATCAGGCAATTACTGGCGGAAGTCAGCATGGAAGACGCGATGGAAAAGATGCCGTCCGATATCTCGGGTGGCATGCAGAAACGAGTCGGACTGGCGCGGGCGCTGGCTCTGGAGCCGGATATCCTGCTGCTCGACGAACCCACCGCCGGTCTCGATCCCATCAGTTCTGCAGAAATCGACGATTTGATCCTCAAGCTCCAGGCGGAGCATCACATGGCGTCCATTGTCGTGACTCACGATCTGCACAGCGCGAAGACGATCGCGGACCGTCTGGTCCTGATCAACGAAGGCAATGTGGTGATCGACGGCAGTTTTGAAGAACTTCAGAAAAGTGACGTCGAGTTCGTTCAGGAATTTCTAAAGCACTCGTAGGGGGCCATATGTCGAGAGCGGCGCGGTTGGGGGCGTTCATCGTTGCGTCACTGGCAATTCTGTCAGCCGGCGTCTTCATCATCGGGAGCAAGCAATATCTTTTCAGCTCCACGTACCAGTTGAAGGCACAATTCGACAATGTGGTGGGCCTGGACGCAGGCGGCGATGTGCGGGTGGGCGGAGTTCACGGTGGAACGGTACGCGACATCGTATTGCCCCACAGGCCGGGCGAGAAAGTCACCGTGGTCATGGATCTCGCCAAGTCGACGCACGAGATCATCAAGCAAGACTCGGTGGCGTCGATCGAAACCGAGGGATTGTTAGGGAATCAGTATCTGGCGATCTCATTTGGATCCGCCGGGAAAGCTGAGGTGCGGGACGGCGATATTATCGCCAGCCAGGCGCCACTCGAAATGTCAGACCTGCTCCAGAAAACGAGCGGCATTCTGGATAGCAGCCAGCAAGCCATCCAGAACGCCACGCTGGCGACGGAGAATCTGCGGTCGATCAGCGCCAAGATCGATGGAGGGCAGGGAACCGCCGGCGCGCTGGTTAACGACAAACGGCTTTACAGCAACCTGGAACAGACGACCAGCGCCATGCGTGACACGGTGGTCCAGGCGCAAGCCGGGGTTACTGACTTCCAGGAGAATATGGCAGCCCTGAAGCACAGCTTCTTCGTGCGTGGCTATTTCAAGAGCCGGGGCTACGAAGATTCCAGCGAGCTGGCGAGAAATGAGATCGAGCGGTTGCCGCAGGGCACGCCCACAAAGGAGTTCACGTATTCGGCGAAGCAGCTTTTTGAGAAGCAAGACTCGGCCAAACTGAAAAACCAGAAATCTCTGAACCCCGGAGGCGAGTTCCTGGCTGCCAACCAGTTCGGGTTCGCGGTGGTCGTGGTGTCAACCGGCATGGAAGGCGATACCCAGAAAAACCTGGTGCTGACTGAAGCCCGGGCCATGGTCGTGCGCCAGTACCTGGTCGACAATTACGGATTTGATGATACCCAACTCAAAACTTTGGGAATGGGCAAGCAGACCGACACAAATTCGGATGTGGGCTGGGGTACGGTGCAGATCTTCATCTATCCTCAGGGGACTGAAATTCCGCCCGACAAGCAAACTCACCCGGGCCTTTCATCCCAAACAGGACCAACCAGTTCAGGAGTCTGTAACCGCAACACCGACACCACAGTAAGGGCCAGGCTGTTAACTGAAGCTTCCGCGTCCCAACGGTCCTCGGAAGTAAGATTCCGCTGCGCTGGCTCTTGACTTTGAACCGCGAGACGATCTGCACGGTTTCAGTCGCCGGGGGCATCGGGCAATCCACAACAACGATCCCAATCGTCGAAAAGTGAACGTCAACCTCCCCGCCCAAGCGGAGCTTGGACGGGGCACCCCTGGAGACTCTCAGCGGCCTTTGCGGGAGCGGGCGACGGCTTCCCGAGCTTCGCTGTCGGCGGTGCGGCGACGTTCGGTTTCACGCTTGTCCCACAGCTGTTTACCCTTGGCCAGCGCAAGTTCCACTTTCACCCTGCCGTTTTTGAAATACATGCGAGTGGGAATCAGGGTGAGCCCTTTCTGCTGGGTCTTGCCGATCAGCTTGCGAATTTCCTCTTTATGGACCAGCAGCTTGCGGGTGCGCAGGGGCGCGTGGTTGAAGATGTTGCCGTGCTCGTAGGGTCCGATGTGGCAGTTCAGCAGCCAGAGTTCGCCATCTTTAAGTATCCCGTAAGCGTCTTTGAGGTTGGCGCGGCCGTCCCGGACGGATTTGACCTCGGTCCCGGTCAAGGCAATTCCGGTCTCGAACTTTTCCAGCAGAAAGTAATTGTGGGACGCGGCCCGGTTGACCGCGGCGTCACGCTCCCCGGCCGCGGTGGGGTCGCGACGGGGATTCTTCTCCGGATTAGGCTTGGTCTGATGTGCGGGCTGGCGTGCCATGGCTGTATCTAGGTTATCGCACTGCGCGAGAACGCGCCCGCATCGAGGGAAATTGGCGTGATTGCCGACGCGGGATGCGCGCATTCATGCATCCGAATACGGAGAGCCCGACCCAAATTGGGACCGATGCTTTCCCGAAATGGCCTTTCCGGTAACGCTACAGGGACTAAGCCTTATGAGTTTAACTGCTACCACAGCAGTCACTTCCACCGCCGAGGAGCGATGCTATAATCAGCCAGCTAACGTCTCCAACAAGCGCATTTTCAGCGGCCTAGCCCGGGGTTTTTGGCCGATCCCCGAGGGAAGACTGCCTGCGAGGGACCAGTGAAGACACGCCTGATTCGCCCGGCAGCTATCGTATTGCTGGTCGTGGCCGTAACCTTACCCGGCGCTGCCGACAGCGCCAAATCCTTATACAACAAAGGAAAGGACGCGGAGGCTCGCCAGAATTATGAAGCGGCCTACGATTTCTACAAGCAGGCTTACGAGCAGAAGCCCCGGGATCTGGCATATCGGACTTCGTACGAGCGCACCCGTTTTCTGGCTGGCGCTTCACATGTACATCGCGGGCAGTTGCTGCGCGAGGCAGGCAAGCTACAGGAAGCACTGATTGAATTCCAGAAAGCGGCAGAGATCGATTCCTCCAGCTTCATCGCGCAGCAGGAAATCCGGCGCACGCAGAAAATGATCGATGCCGGCAATGCGGTGCCCCCGAGCGCTGCGACGCCACCACCTCCTACCGGTCTGCAGAAGCGTGTGCAGGAAGCCCAGGGACCGGTCGACCTGGCCGCTATCTCGAACGTTCCCATTACCCTGAAGCTCACCGAAGACACCAAGGTGATTTACGAGACGGTGGGCAAGCTGGCAGGAATCAATGTGTTGTTCGACCCGGACTACACTTCGCGGCGAATCAAAATCGAGCTCAACGGGGTCACTCTGCAGGAGGCGCTGGAAATCATCGCGCTGGAATCGAAAACTTTCTGGCGGCCCGTGACCACCAATACCATCTTCGTCGCTTCGGACAATCCGGCCAAGCGCAAGGAAGTGGAACAGAGTGTAATCAAGACGTTTTACCTGGCCAACCTGTCTCAGCCTACCGAACTCCAGGATGTGGTGAACGCGTTGCGTCAAATCCTGGAAATTTCCCGCATCCAGCCCCTGCCTTCGCAGGGCGCCCTGGTGGTGCGCGGAACCCCGGACCAGATCGCGCTGGCAGAAAAACTAGTGGGCGATCTCGACAAGGCGCGTCCGGAAGTGATCGTGGAAGTGGCCATCATGCAGGTAAGCCGCGACAAGACGCGAAATCTGGGAATCAGTCCGCCGACCAGCGCCACCGTCGCCTTGCAGAACAATATCAACACCACCACCAGCACCGCGACTACGACCACCAGCTCATCGACCACCTCGGGAACCGCGAACCAGGTCAACCTGAACCGGCTGGGAAATCTGAAGGCAACTGATTTCACGGTCACGATTCCACCCGCGACCGCCACAGCGCTGTTTAGCGACAGCAACACCAAGCTGATCCAGAACCCGCAGATCCGCGCGGTGGATGGACAGAAGGCATCGCTCAAGATCGGCGACCGCGTTCCGGTGGCTACCGGGTCGTTTCAGCCGGGCATCGGCGGCGTCGGCATCAACCCGCTGGTCAACACCCAATTTCAATACCTTGACGTTGGCGTAAACATCGATATCACGCCCAAGGTTCATGCCGGCCGCGAAGTCACGCTCAAAGTCTCCATGGACATTTCGTCGGTGACCGGGCAATCGAACATTGGCGGCATCAGCCAGCCGGTAATCGGCCAACGCAAGATCGAACATGAAATTCGCCTCAAAGAAGGCGAAGTGAACATACTGGGCGGCATTCTGGAGGATCAGGACATTCGATCGCTCAGCGGCATCCCCGGGCTGGCGCAGATTCCAATCCTGAAATACCTCTTTGCCCAGAGCAATGTCGAGCACAAGGAAAACGAGATCGTCTTTGCCCTGATTCCGCACATCATCCGGGCACGAGATGTAACTGATCTCAACGAGAAGGCTCTTGAGGTGGGGACCGCGTCCGCCATCGAACTGCGGCGTGCCAGCCAGGCGCCGCCCCCCCCGACGCCCGAGCCAGCTCCGGCAGCCGCGCCGGCTCCGACCTCCGAGCAGGCCCCGGCAGCCGCCCCGCAGACAGCGCCCGGCGCGGCCAGTTTCGTGTTTGACCCAGCTACCGTCACTCAACCGGTGGGATCCACTTTCGCCGTCAATGTAATGCTGAAAGGGGCGCAGAACGTGTATTCCGTGCCCCTGCAGGTGAGTTACGATCCCAAGGTTTTGCAGGTAGTGAACGTGTCGAACGGAGGGCTGCTCTCACAGGATGGCCAGGCGGTGGCGCTGGTGCATCGCGATGATGACACCACCGGCGCACTACAGGTCACTGCCACCCGGCCGCCAGGAGCGAGTGGCATTTCCGGACAAGGCGCGGTCATCACTTTGACCTTCCTCAGTAAAGGAAGCGGGCAGTCCACTCTGACCATCTCCAAAGGCGGAGCGCGCGATCCGTCGATGCAGGCTTTGCCAGTGGCCGGGGCCGTGGCCACCGTCACGGTACAATAGAGACGGTGTCATCGCAGTCTGGTGCCATCGATGCCGCCGGGCGAACTCGCCGGCTGGGTCTGTCTGGGCTCAAGCGCGTGCCGTTCCCCGAGTGCTTAAAGTCCAGGCGGTTTTCGACGATAATGTCCTATGAAGTCTGTCGGTCTTAGACGCAGCTCCGCATCCCGCCTGCGTGGGTTCACGCTCATTGAATTGATCGTGGCCACCGCCATCCTGGTGATTCTGACCGGGCTGGCGGTACCCATGGCCCGCGTAGCCATCAAGCGGGAAAAAGAGCGCGAATTGCGCTACGACCTGTGGCAGCTGCGGGACGCGATCGACCGATACAAGGACGCGGCAGACCGCCAGGCATTCCAGATCAAGGTGGGCAGCGAGGGGTACCCGCCGGATTTGGATACCCTGGTCACCGGCGTGGATGTGGGCGGCAAGAAGGTGCGTTTTCTGCGCAAGATTCCCACCGACCCCATGACCAACTCCACCGAGTGGGGACTGCGTTCCATGCAGGATGACCCGACGTCGGACTCATGGGGCGGGCAGAATGTTTTCGACGTATTCACCAAAGCGCGCGGCACGGGTTTGGACGGTACGGAATATAAGGACTGGTAAATGGCAAGATTCGGGAAAAGGAGCGATCGCGGCTTCACCCTGATTGAGCTGATGATCGTCATCAGCCTGATTCTGATCCTGGTGTCGATCTCGATCCCGGCGTACAACCAGTCCATCCTGCGGGCCAAGGAATCGGTTCTCAAACAGGACTTGTTCCAACTGCGCTCGCTGATTTCGCAATACACCCTGGACAAACAGAAGGCTCCCCAATCCCTCGACGACCTGGTGCAAGCAGGGTATATCAAGCAGATTCCAAACGATCCCATGACCGGCAGCAACAGTACCTGGACGGTGGAGCAGGAAGATTCACTGATGTCAGTGGACCAGCAGGATCCGGGAATCAGCGACGTGCACAGCGGGGCGGAGCAGATATCCAGCGACGGTACCGCCTACAACACCTGGTAAAGAAAATTGTCCTCAGTTCTTTTGTGCGGACAGGTTTGTGTAGCCACACAAGCCGGATTTGAACAGTTCCCGCCTACGCACTAACATCTAACCATGCCCGTTGAAACCGACATTACCGCATCCACCTACACACCGATTCGCGCCCCCCGCGGGACCGGGATCACATGCAAGGGTTGGCAGCAGGAAGCCGCCATGCGCATGCTGATGAACAACCTTGACGAGGAAGTCGCGGAGCGGCCGCGGGACCTTGTGGTCTATGGCGGCACCGGGCGCGCGGCCAGGAGTTGGGAGGCTTATCACGCGATCGTCGCGTCGCTGAAGGCTCTCGAAAATGACGAAACCCTGCTGGTCCAGTCCGGCAAGCCGGTCGGCGTGTTCAAGACCCACGAATACGCGCCCCGGGTGCTGATCGCAAATTCCAACCTGGTCGGACATTGGTCCAACTGGGAAAAGTTCAATGAACTGGAACGCGCCGGCCTGATGATGTATGGCCAGATGACGGCGGGCTCATGGATCTATATCGGTTCGCAAGGAATCGTGCAGGGGACGTTCGAGACATTTTCGGCGGCGGGCGAGAAGCATTTCGGCGGAGAGCTGGCAGGCAAACTGATCGTCAGCGGCGGTATGGGCGGCATGGGCGGCGCGCAACCGCTGGCTGCAACCATGACCGGCGCGGCGTTTCTGGGCATTGACGTTGATGCCGAGCGCATCAAGAAGCGTTTGAAGACCGGCTACTGCGACTTCATGGTCACAACGCTGGACGAGGCGCTGCGCATTCTGAAGAACGCCGTGCGAAAGAAGGAAAATGTTTCCGTCGGGCTGGTGGGGAATTGCGCCGACGTGATTCCGGAACTGGCCGAGCGGGGCGTGCTGCCCGATATTCTGACCGACCAGACCTCGGCGCACGATCCGCTGAATGGTTATGTTCCGAATGGAATGACTTTGCCGGAAGCGCTGGAGCTGCGCCAGCGCGATCCGCATGCCTACCAGGAACGGTCGCTGGATGCGATGGCGCGTCACGTGGAAGGTATGTTGCGCCTGCAAAAAATGGGCGCCGTAACTTTTGACTATGGAAATAATATCCGAACGTTTGCCTTCCAGCGTGGAGTAACAAACGCCTACGACGTCCCCGGATTTGTGCCGGAGTATATTCGACCGCTTTTCTGCGAAGGGCGCGGTCCCTTCCGCTGGGTGGCGCTTTCGGGTGATCCCTCAGATATCGCGGTGACTGACAATCTGGTGCTGGAGCTTTTTCCTGACAACCGCATTCTCCGCCGCTGGATCGATCTGGCGCGCAAGCGGATCAAGTTTCAAGGGCTGCCAGCACGCATCTGCTGGCTGGGCTATGGCGAGCGGGCACAATTCGGGCTGGCCATGAACGACCTGGTGAAGAAAGGCAAGATCAAGGCCCCAATCGTGATCGGCCGCGACCATCTCGATTGCGGATCGGTTGCGTCGCCATTCCGCGAAACTGAAAGCATGAAAGATGGCAGTGATGCAGTGGCCGACTGGCCGCTGCTGAATGCTCTGCTGAACACGGCGGCGGGTGCGTCCTGGGTCTCGATCCACAATGGCGGCGGCGTTGGCATCGGCTACTCGCTGCACGCCGGGCAAGTGACGGTCGCCGATGGCACCGAGATGATGGCCAAGCGAATCGAGCGCGTCCTGACCACAGATCCCGGCATGGGAGTGATTCGCCACGTGGACGCCGGCTATGAAGAAGCAAAAAAGTTTGCAAAGACGAAGCACGTGAAGACGCCCATGTAGGGACGGGTCTCGGATCACCACCGACCGTGTAGGGACGGGTCTCTGACCCGTCCAGGCCGAGCAAGGCTCGGCAGGCTCTTGCTCTTCTAGCCTTTTGGGAAACCCAGTTGCTGGAAATATGCTCCGGGTAAAAACACACAGTCTCGGTCCCTGACTCTGTCACTGCTAAACTAACCGCTGCGTGAATCCTCCCACCAAGAACGAATCAACCTCCGATCGTGCCCTGCTGCTCATTAACATCAGCCAGCTTCTTACGCTACGCAGTCCGTCGGGCAAAGCTGGTCCGCGCCGCGGCTTTGAGTTGACCGAACTCGGCATCATCAAAGACGGGGCCGTGTTGTGCGTGGGCGGGAAAATTGTCTCCGCCTGCAAGAGCAAAGACGCTCTTCGCGATCCCTGGATCAGGAAGAACCGCAAAAGAATTGTCGAGATCGATTGCGCAGGCCAGGTTGTCCTACCCGGGTTCGTGGACTCGCATACTCATCCGGTATTCGTGGCGCCGCGCCTGGTGGATTTTGAGAAGCGCATCGCCGGTGCTACCTACGAGCAGATTGCCGAAGCGGGTGGCGGAATTCGTTCCAGCGTCGAGGGCGTGCGCAAGGCCGGCAAAAAAATGCTGGTGGATCGCGTTCTGGATGCGTTGCACCAGATGGCCGAACAGGGCACAACTACGGTCGAGGCCAAGTCGGGATACGGATTGACAGTAGATTCTGAGATCAAATCACTCGAAGCCATCCGCAGCGCTGCCGGCAAATGGCCGGGAACTGTGGTAGCCACGTTGCTGGGCGCTCACGTTGTTCCGAAAGAGTATGAGCGCAGGCCGCAGGAGTACGTCGAAGTAGTCTGCAGAGAGATGATTCCGCTGGTGGCCAGGCGGAAGCTGGCGCTCTTTGTGGACGTGTTCACCGACCGCGGTGCTTTCAGCGTGGAAAACACCGAACGAATCTTTGAGGCCGCCAAGAACCACGGGTTGGGTGTGCGGGCGCACGTCTGCCAGTTGAGCGAGACGGCCCTGCGGCCGCTGCTACATTTCAACGTCACATCCTTCGATCATATGGATCACGTGAGCGACAGCGACATCGCTCAACTCGCCAAGCTGGAGACTGTAGCCACGCTGGTTCCCGGCGCGAACTATTTTCTGGGGCTGGAAAAATTCCCGCCGGCCCGCAAGCTGATCGACAACGGGGTGGCAGTAGCGTTGGCCACGGACTACAACCCGGGCTCGTCGCCCACCGCCAGCATGCCATTCGTGTTGTCCCTGGCGAGCACGCACTTAAAGATGTCGCCGGCCGAGGCGATCACAGCCGCGACCGTCAATGGCGCCTGGGCGCTGCGCCTGCAGGAGAGAAAGGGGTCGATCGCACCGGGAAAAGATGCGGACCTTGCAGTCTTCGATATAGGAGACTATCGGGAAATCGCATATTGGGTTGCATCGAGCCGATGCGCCTTCTCAGTTCTCAATGGCGAAGTGGCTGCATCCCGGACGCAATAGCGCCGGAGAAAAAAACGGTAGCCTAGCTAGATGGCGACCGCGCGAGCGAAGCAACGCGGCGACCCAGTAAGCGGCCGCCATTGAGTGAACTGAACTCCGTTGCTATAATCTTCCCTGTTCCACACGCTTCCAGAGTCTGACTGCCCGAATTGACGGACAACTCCATTCAGGCGCTGGCCTGCCAGACGAGGCGCACCGCGCCAGCAGACAAGCTGTGAGCCAGAACGTGGCCAGGTAGCTCAGGTGGTAGAGCGCAGCCCTGAAAAGGCTGGCGTCGGCGGTTCAACTCCGTCCCTGGCC
>CAWDFF010000010.1:0-398037 GCA_963801545.1 Terriglobia bacterium
TAGTGCAGTGAAGCTAGTTGATGATCTGGCGGGTGAGAGTCCGTGCCGGCGCAGATTACCCAGTTGGCGCTGTAGTTATATCCGGCGACGGCACGGGTGACCAAGCCGTCGGAAGCCTGGATGTAAACGCCCTCGAGGGCTGGACGTAAGTCCGGTCCGCTCCGACAGGGGGGCAAGCAAAGCAACAGGTCGTAGCGTAAGCGAACCGCAGTTAAGCCGCGAAAAGCACTACCTCACCAGGATCGGAGTGCGAGGATGAAGGGAATGCCGAGACGTTTATCCCGTGTCGAAGGCCAGTGTTTCCGGTGAAGTACTGGGTAAGTGCAGCCGGAAAGTTCCCCGTGGTCTCAGAGGACGACATGTTGCGAAAGACCATCAACGAAAGCACGGACCCAGTGGCGGGCGGCCTAGGCGCTCCCGCACAGCTGAGGCGTTTCGTATAACCGCAGAGGCGGGAAGTCGGAATGTGCTTGCCAGTGGCTCGGATGGGGTCGATTAAGTGTGGTGGATCGGGACACTATAACCCGGACCGGAGCGAGGGCTCCTGGGTAGGGCGCGAGCCCGAACGGTGGTATTGGTCAAGGGTCATCCTCCCGGCTCAGTACGGGACTACCGGATGTCACTCCACGACCAAGCGAAGGGAGGATGCAAACCGACAAAACGATCGTGTATGCCGGGAGCAGGCTTAAGCGAGCGCGAAGAAGGGAAGGCATCATCTGATATACCGGCCTTGAAGCCGTACTGGGGAAAACCCGCCGTACGGAATTTTAGAGGGGGCAATGGAAACGGCGGCTCGGCATGAAGAAGTACTCGCCGCCGCGAAGCACGTTGAACGTTTCGATGCCATGGACGCGATGTCTCACAGGTTCCCGCGGAATGGTGAAAATCGCATCGTCGTCCTGGCGTCCGATGATTGGATCACGTTCGCCGCCGATCCCGATGAAATTGCCGTCGTTGATCCATTCTTGTTGAAGGAACTCGATGGTGTCCATCGCCTTGGCGCTAATGAACAGGAAGTCGGCCCCGCGCGGGATTTCGTCATCTGCTTCGGACAGGGCGTTCGGATCGTATGGCGGTCCATACGTGGTGCCGCGCCTGATAATGCGATGCAGGTTGACGTGGGTCAGCCGGGTGAGGTTTGTGTCACGCGGGTTCATACGCCGAATATGGCTGCGGCATCGGCAGCGGGAAACCTGCCTCACCCGGATAGCCCAGGATGAACTCCCCGGCCTTGATCGGCGGGCCGTACGACGGGGGCTCGGGGTTGCTGCCCTCGATCGATGGCTGGTCGATGCCGTCTTTGTAACCCAGTGGGTTGAGGTCGCCTGGCTGCGCGCCGAAATCCTGTATGGCCAAGACGCTGACGCCTGAGACCTTGTATCGCTCGCTAGCGATCGCGAGGACACGGCGATGTTTCTCCTCCGAGTCGCTGAATACGCTCAACCCGATGTGGACTTGTCCCTTGCCAAACGACTGGTCCCAATTCTGTGGATCGTTGACGCCTTCGTCTCCGAGCTGCCGGGCTCGCGCCGCCATCCCTTCGCGAAACGCTTCGGGAAAGCTTTGCAAAGAATCTCGCGGGACGCCGAGGGCCTCGACCCCGGCGTAACTGATCCCGACCGCAATCCAGGCATTCGCCGCGTTTCGCCAACCCGCGGCGGAATCGACATAAGGTGTCAGCTGGCTCAGGAACCGGCGGCCCGCTTGAGCATCGTCGACGCGCAAAAGCACGTGGGAGCCCAGAAGTACGGCGCCGGCCTCTGCCGGAGGACGGTCGCCTGGATCTCATGCAACTCGATCACCGGCGAGTTCGTCGAAACATTCCCGCTGACGGATTCTTGTGCGGATGACATCGGCGCATCCTTCTTATATTCACGGGCCGGATCCATTCCGGCCCGGACCCCAAACGAGTGATGCTCTGGCTACGCAACCTTGTCGAGGAATTCGTCAGCCGCCTTGCCGAGTCGCTTCAACCGCTGGATCTCAGCCAAAGTGAGATCCGGCTCGGCAACGAACCAGCCTTCTGCCGTGATCTGGTGCTCAACGAGGTAATCCTTTGCCCCGGGGTTGCGAATCCCCGGCCAGCCTTCCCAGGCCGAGTCCATGAGGTCCAGATAGTCCGGAATCAACGCGATGAAGTCGTCGATATAGGTGTCCCAATCGCCGTCGAAGGAAGTGGCGAAGAGCAACCTCGTGTCATTGTCGAAGAACACGAAGCGCATGTCATGGAGGGTGCCGACCTTGCTCGCACCGGGTGAAAGGTTGCCGCCCAGCAATTGGAGGAATGTGCGAAGCCGCTTCGCACCGCCAGGCACTCGCCGAACAATGATCGTCAACTCTGATCTCTTGCCGAGACGAGCTCCGACACGGCCGGCGCTTTCGATTGGCGGCGGCGGTTCCGAAACCTGCGACGACAACTCTTTGATTGCGTTCTCCAGCGCCTTCTTGCCCACTTCCGTCGCGTCGGCGAACAAGTCCGCCAGCTGCTGAATCTTCTGCGCGCCTGCAAGTTCCGGTTTGGGCGCGGTCGCTATCTTTTTTTCAGTGGCCATAACTATTTTCTCCTTTCGGTATCTCACTTACTCGTGCGCTTCGAATCGCCTCATAGAGGCGAAATTCATAGCTTCGAGTATCGTTATGAATTCCCCCCTGTGGAGTGCCGAAAACAAAGACCGTTCCGGCAGCTATAAACATTCAGCTTCTTACGGATCTGGTTTGCTTCGTAGAGCCGAGCTCGGGGCCACCGGGTACGGCAGCACCTCATCCGCTTTTGCGGGCTCGGTTTGCGGCTGGTGGTTGAGGGTCCGGCGGAGCTTGGCGGACGCGCTGTAGATGCGTCGCACCTCGCATGATTTCGCCGAGCGGCCTGTGGTCGGCTCGGTGACCCGCCACTGGTTAAACGCGAGCGCATCCGTCTTCTCGAAATTCTCGTTCCCCGAAATGTCCTGGCGCGGGACATGTACCCGTCCAACCGTCACGAAGGGCGAGAGCTTTTCCGGCCATTCGACTGTTGCCTCGTTGACCGGCATTGCCTCGAGATCGGTGCACAGCTGGACCTGGAGGTCGAAATCGAATGCGCTGGCTTGGAGTTCGTCCACCAGGGTCGGATAGAACACGTCCGGCCGACCGCGTAGGTCGATTCTCACGATGGATCACACGCGTGGTGTTTTCCGTGACCGGAGCGAGGCGGATCTTCGCGATGTAGTCACCGTGACGCACCGAAGCCATGCTCCAGAACATGGTCAACAGCGGGTTGCGTACAGGCGTCTGCGACGCTTTGACGAATGCGAACAGCTCGTCCCATGCCCAGTCGGACCGCTCGAACGTTCCCTTGCCGGTGACAAAATCCGTGAGCAGCTCGTGGAAGCCCGTCCTGCTGCGTGCCAGGTACTGTGGCACGTTGTTGCCGATCTCCTGGAGCACCAGATAGTGCTTCGCCGTGTTGGCGACGAATACCGGATTGTTCTTGAGCACGAGGTCGAAGGTGCCCGAGTCCGGCTCGTCCTCAACCAGCTTCAATCCGGGAACCTCGAAGATCTTCACGGCACATCCCAGAACCCCTCCGAGCGTGGCGTCCGCCCCCAAATGATTGGAGGCGCTGGAAAACCGGATCAGCGCACCGTGGTGGCCTGGCTTGGCGTAAATTCCCTGCGCGTATGCCGGCGACAGGTTGCGCAGGATTTGGACCTCCGCCTTGACCACGCCGAATGTCTTCGCATGCGCGCCGCGGACGGCTCGCCCACTACCCTCGACCACTGGCGATTCGCGGACCTTCTTTTCCCAGAAGGCCACGATCTGTTCCATGAGCCGATCGAGATCCGGATCGAGCGTCTCCATCTCAGGCCTATAGCGGACGAAATCCAGTGGCATCTGTCAGCGCTCCTTCTGCTCGATCGGGCTTGTTTCCGCCAGATTTCCGATGCATCTCAGCGCCGACAGAACCTGCTGCAGGCGTTGTTCGAAATCGGGCTTGATGTGCTCAACGTCCGGACTGTAGCGAACAAAGTTCGAGTCATTGTTGCCCACTTTTTTCTGGCGAACGACGAATTCTGCTGAACAATATTTGCGGAACATGCCTCTGTCTATTGGACTTTGGTATCGGTCTGCACCGTGGAGCTCAAGTGCTCGTAGTCACCGCAACCGGTGACGACGCGGTTTCGTCATCATCAGCTTGCAATGTTGCGGGCATGAGCACGGCACGACCAACCAGACGTCCGTGTTCGAAATCGTCGTACGCCTGCCTCGCCGCGCTGAGCGGATAGCGGTCCACTAGGATCTTGAGTCTCCCCAGAGCCGCCATCTCGACCACCTCCATCAACGCGATGCTGCCGCCGTTCAAGCTCGTAGTCAGCTGCGCGCCAGGAGGCACCTTGAAGAAGTCAAATGGAATGGAGCCGCCTCCTGCACCGACCATTGTCAGACGGCCGCGCCATGAAAGGGCCGCGACCGCGGTGGCGAGGGTCGCGTTCACTCCCACACAGTCTAGGACGAATGCCGCCCCGACCCCGCGGGTGAGCTCACGAATCTGATCAGCAGCGCTAGGACCGCTCGACACAACATCATCGGCGCCGTACTCGCGAGCCAGCTTCAGTCTGGCTTCGGTCGAGTCGACCGCGACGATTCGTGCTCCGGTCAGCTGACGAAGAAATTGAACCGCGTAGAGCCCCAAACCGCCGACGCCGATCACGACCGCAGTGCTGCCCGGCCAGATGCCGGGAAGTGCAGGCTTGATCGCGGAGTATGTGGTGATGCCAGCATCTGTGAGCGGCGCGGCCTCGATCGGGTCGAGGTCGCCAATGGGGACGAGAAATCTCGCCTCGGGAACGAGGACGTACGGCGCATGTCCTCCGTCATATCCCACCCCGGGAGCGCGAATAGCCTTCTGATAGAGACAATGATTCTCTTCTCCGGAGCGGCACATGTGACAGCGGCCGCAGCTTGCCCATGATGGATTGACTGCGACGGCGTCACCACGCTGGAACTTCGTCACTCCGGTTCCCACCTCTTCGACCCGACCCGCGATCTCGTGCCCGAGAGTGAAGGGTGGCGGCTCATTCTTCCAGTAGCTTCGGTCGCGAGATATGACCGTGAAGTCGGTGTGGCATAAGCCCGAGCCTGCAACTCTTACTACCACCTGGCCAGGTCCCGGGTGAGGCTCGGGTACTTCCTGAAATTCGGGTTGCGTTTGCGCTTGGAGAAGTCGGTATGCGAGCATTGTTCCTTCTTTTCTAGACTCGTTAGGAGTTGTGGTTATAGAGGTCTTCGCCGGGCGGAACTGACATGGTGGCTGTGATCGCCGTCGCCTCCGCTTCGAGCGCCTCCCGACCGAAGACCTGCTGCGCGGTGATCACGCGCTGCGGGCGTCCGCGACCGAGGAAGACGATCAGCCAGTTGGCGAGCACGGCAATACGGTTCTTGAATCCAGTCAGCGCGTAAAGATGTACGCCGAGCCACAGCAGCCAGGTGAAGGAACCCGATGATTGGACGCGCCCGATGGACGCGATCGCGTGAAAGCGCGATATTGTCGCCATCGTACCTCGGTCGTGGTACTTGAATGGCCGTTGCGTCGTGTCGCCGCTAAGGCGGCGCACAATCGTGGAGGCGGCGTGGCGGCCGGATTGGATGGCGACCTGCGCTAGTCCCGGAAGGTGGTCTAAGTTCATCAAGTCGCCAATCACGAAGACCTCTGGATATCCTGGGAGCGTGCAGTCCGGAAGCACTTGCACGCGTCCGGCACGGTCGACCTCCGCGCCAGCCGCACGTGCGACGATTCGTCCGAGCGGGGAGGCTTCGACGCCAGCTGCCCAGATTTTCGTGGCTGCCTCGAGCCTCTTGAATCGCGCGTCGGTCGAATTGGTGTCGATACCACTTTGATCGACGCCCGTGACCATCGCGCCGAGGCGGATCTCCACGCCCATGCCTTGGAGCGTTCGCGCGGTCCGCCGCTGCAAAGCTTCCGGAAACGCTGGAAGAATCGTCGGTGCGGCATCGACGAGTACCACACGGGCGGTGGATGGATCGATACGGCGGAAGTTGTGTTGTAACGACCGACGTGCGAGCTCGGCGATCTGTCCCGCGAGCTCAACACCAGTTGGTCCGGCGCCTACCACGACGAACGTCAGCCACGCCTTTCTGAGCGTGGCGTCGGATTCGCGCTCGGCCATCTCGAATGCACCGAAGATCCGACTGCGGAGCTCCAGCGCATTATCGATCGTCTTCATGCCTGGCGCATGACGCGCGAATTCCGGGTGCCCGAAGTAGGACTGACTCGCGCCGGTAGCGAGAATTAGGCTGTCGTACGGAACGTCGCTGTACAGTCCTAGGGTGTCGACAGTCAAGTATCGATGCTGAAGGTCAATCTGCTTTACCTCTCCGAGTAACACCTTGGCGTTGCGCTGATGGCGCAGGATGTCTCGGATCGGTGGCGCGATATCACCCTCGGAGAGAATTCCAGTTGCAAGCTGGTACAGCAGCGGCTGAAAAAGGTGATGATTATTGCGGTCGATGAGCCTGACGTCAACGTCGGCACGTTGCAGAACTCGTGTGGCGAACAGCCCGCCGAAGCCAGAGCCCACAATCACAACGCGATGCCGGACCGGCGTCGTTGAACGAGCAACGAGATCGGTTGCTGTGTGTAAGGAGTTCATGGGGTCAACACCGAGGCCCTCAATCGTGCTTGGTGCGATTAAGCCAGATGAGCTGAGGCGAGTCCATTAGACGAACGTATCGACCAATGCCAAAGTACCGGTTGGACAACCGCACGGAGAGTCACGCATTCAAGTGGCCCAGCGTTGGTGTTGGTCAGATCCCTGATGGACCTCACGCGACAGCCCTCTCTTGGGAAAACCTTTTAAGGCGATTTTGGGACCCACAATGGCGGAAGGGCAATCGGAGTGGTATGGCAAGCCTGAATAGGGGATAATTCAAAACCATTAAGTAGCGCTCTGGGCTACGAGATATGGATCTGCAACTCAACACTTCGGCTGAGGAGACTAATCGTCTTCAGCGCTGTATTGACGATCTAGTCGCCTTGCTTGGTCTGCCTGCAGTATGGAATGGCAGGGAACCCTCCCAAGTAATCGAAATCCTTCTTGATGTTCTCCTGCGTATGCTCCGCCTCGATATAGCTTATGCTCGGGTGAAGGACCCGGTCACTGACACGCCCGTTGAGGTACTCCGGGTCGCTCCCTCATACAACCTTAATCAGCACGAGATCCCTAAAGTGTTCGGCGGTTGGTTTGAAGGTCGTGCCCAGGAATCCCTGGCGGGGATGCGAACCCGACTCGGGGACAAAGATATGTCAATACTCCCCGTGCCACTGGGGGTACATGGCGAGACCGGCATGATCCTAATAGGGTCTAGTCGGGCGGATTTTCCCGGGCAGACCGAGAGTCTTCTTCTGAGCGTGGCGGCAAACCAGACATCGATCGGGCTCAAGGAAGCGTGGCTGCTCTCCGAGCAGAAACGGACCGCCGATCAACTCGAGAGACAAGTCGCGGAACGAACCGAAGGGCTTTCCGCGGCCAATGAAAATTTGAAGAACAGCGAAGCCGCGTTGCATAAGGCGTTGGATGAAATCAAAACCTCAGAAGGTAAACTGCGTCAAGTAATCGATGCGATCCCCACATTGGCGTGGTGCAATTTGCCCGACGGGCCCAATGAGTTCCTCAATAAAGGCTGGCATGAATATACCGGTCTGTCCCCTGAGGAGTCGCATGGTTGGGGCTGGCAAGTTGCGTTTCACCCCGAGGACTTGCCGCCGCTAACAGAAAAGTGGCGGAAGATGTTGGTTTCAGGAGAATCAGATGAAATCGAGGCACGCCTTCGGCGGCACGACGGAGTCTATCGGTGGTTTCTCATTCGCGCTCAGCCGCTCCGCGACGACTCTCGCAAGATCGTCAGGTGGTACGGTACAAGCACCGATATCGAGGATCGCAAGCAGGCCGAGGAGGCGCGGCGAGCAAGTGAGCATAACCTCGCCGCCATTATCAATACGATTCCGACTCTGGTTTGGTCGGCAGGTCCCGACGGTTCCGCCGACTTTCTTAATCGACGCTGGCTCGACTATACCGGTCTGTCGGAAGAACAGGCACAAGGCTGGGGTTGGGGAACGGCGATTCATCCCGACGACGTTAATGGTCTCGTGGAGTCTTGGCAGTCCGCTCTGGCTTCTGGCCTGCCCGTGGAGGCCGAAGCGCGGATGCGTCGTTGCGACGGCGCATATCGCTGGTTCATGTTTCGCGCCAATCCTTTGCGAGACGAATCCGGAAAGATCCTCAAGTGGTACGGAACCAATATAGACATCGAAGATCGCAAGCGGGTGGAAGAGGGACTGCGTGCGAGCGAACTGTCTTGGCGGCAGATCGTCGACAACGTTCCCGGACTCGTGGCGACGATGGGTCCGATGGGAGAGGTAGAGTTTCTGAACCGACAGACCTTGGAGTATTTCGGCAGAACCAATGAGGAATTGAAGAACTGGTCTCTCATCGGCGCGGTGCATCCTGACGACCTTCCCGGCGTAATCGCGGCACGTCAAAAATGCATCGAAACCGGGCGCATCTATGAGGTTGAGCACCGTTGTCTACGCGCTGATGGCGTTTACCGATGGTTCCAGGTTCGAGGGCTCCCAGTGCGGGACGCGAAAGGTGCGATAACCGCGTGGTATCTCCTCCTTACAGACATCGATGATCGCAAAAAGGCTGAAGAGGCTCTGCGATCGAATGAGCGCAATCTGAGCCTGATGATCAACGCTATCCCTACGTTCATACAAGTGTCACGAGCTGATGGAACCGTACTGTCGGTGAATCAAGCGGTACTGGACTACCACGGTATCAGCCTGCAGGATGTGCTGAAGAAGGACTTTCGCTCTCGCTTTTACCATCCGGACGATGCGGAACGGCTGCGGGACGTGCGCGATCAGGCGCTAAAACTGCCGCTTCAGTTCGAATATGAGCAACGTGCGTTGGGTAAGGACGGCAGATATCGATGGTTCCTGGTCCGCTACAATCCTCTGCTCGATGAGCAAGGACGAATCGATCGGTGGTATGTGGCCGCGTTCGACATAGAGGACCGAAAACAAGCTGAGGCACAAGTCGAGCAAGCCTACCTTCGTCTAGCCGAAGCCCAGCGGCTGAGCAAGACTGGCAGCTTCATCACGGACTTGCTGGCCGATAATCACGACTGGTCCGAGGAGACTTTCCGCATCTTTGAGCTCGATCCCTCGACCAAGGTCACGGCTCAGATGGTTCGGGACGTTGTCCACCCAGAGGACCTGCCGACGTTCGACGCCGTGATAGCGCGCGGAATGACGGGCACGGATGTCGATTTTGTATTCCGGATCGTGCCCTCTCGAGGCGCTGTGAAACACATACGCGGCTTGGCGCGTGTGATGACGCAGGTGGGCGGGCATCCCTTGTTCATCGGCGCTCTTCAGGATGTGACGGAAAGCAGAGTTGCCGAAGAGGCGCTGGACAGGGCCCGCTCTGAGCTGGCGCACGTGGCGCGTGTCACAACGCTAAATGAGTTAACCGCTTCGATCGCCCACGAGATCAATCAGCCGCTCTCGGGCATCATTACCAACGCCAGCACATGTCTCAGGATGTTGAATGGCGATCCACCGAACATCGACGGCGCGCGCGAAACTGTGCGGCGGACCCTTCGCGACGGCAACCGCGCCTCGGATGTAATCACGCGGTTGCGTGCCCTGTTTAGTAAGAAGGAGTTCACGCTAGAGCCGCTGGATGTGAACGAGGCCACCCGAGAGGTGATTGCGTTGTCGTTGAGCGATCTTCAGAGGGATCGGGTAGTTCTGCGTTCCGAACTTGCCGAAGACCTCCCCGCCGTCATCGGGGACCGAATTCAGCTGCAGCAAGTTACTCTGAACCTGCTCCGAAATGCCGCTGACGCGATGGTAAATGTCGAGGATCGCCCGCGGCAGCTCCTGATTCGAACTCGGCGAGAAGGCGATGATCATGTGTGTCTGAGCGTTCAAGATGCCGGCACCGGTGTCAATCCTCAAGAGCTCGAAAGGCTGTTCGAGGCCTTCTACACTACCAAAAGCACCGGTATGGGTATCGGGCTTTCTGTCTGCCGCGCGATCATCGAGAAACACCATGGCCGCCTCTGGGCCGAGCCAAACGACGGCCCTGGTGCAACCTTCTCATTTTCTATACCTTGCGGTTCAGACAGATCCTCGGGCACGGCGTAATTGTAAGGAAGCTCTGACGGGAGCGAGATGTGCATAGCGCAAGCACATTGAGTTAACATGTCCAGCCAAGGGGTGAGCTATGGGTGTTTCTAGCATAATTGCTTCCGACTCTGACGTCCGGGCGTTCATCGATGAGTACTTCAAAGCTTGGGAAGGAACCGACGAAAATCGGATTCTCTCTTACTACGCCGAAACCGTGTCGCTGGAGATTCCGGGCGCACTTATTAATGGAAAGGCGGCCCTCCGAGATCAATTTGTTCGCCCCTTTGTCGCGGGCTTTCCCGGAAATCGTCACATCGTGAAGAACATGATCTTCGGGAAAAACGTCGTGCTCGTCGAATGGAGCTTCGAAGCCGCTCACAAGGGGGCCTTTGCAGGCACCGTTGCAACCGGCGCGCCGGTAAGATTGCCGGGTTGCGGGGTGTACGAATTCGACCCGGTCCGTCGGCAGATCACGGCCGCCCGTATCTATTTCGACGTAACGACATTACTCAAACAGATTTCATCACACCAGCCTCAGGTGCTGCAGAATCTCTTAATTTCGTGGTTTGCTTCACGCGCCAATCCAAGAGCACCGACCGCAGCGTGATCCGAGCCCGGCGCTCCTAGTCCGGGCAGAGAACCGATACCAAAGTCTAATGGACGCCGCTCGCGGGCTGGCGCATTGTTTTGTTGTGCAGGCCATCAGGTAAAGAAGGCGATGGAACGTCCACTTTTGTCCGTAGTCGATGATGATGAGTCGGTCCGCGAGTCGTTACCCGACTTGCTCCGGGAGTTCGGCTTTGCGGCGCGAGCTTTTTCCTCTGCGCAACAGTTCCTCTCGTCCAACTATTTGGATGAAACGAGGTGCCTGATCCTCGATGTCGCGATGCCGGGAATGAGTGGACTTGATCTTCAGCAGGAATTGAAGCGCCTGGGGAAAGAGATCCCCATCATCTTCATCACTGGTCAGAAGGACGAAGACATCCAGAAGCAAGCGCTCAGACAAGGAGCGGTGAAGTTCCTGTCCAAGCCGTTCAGCGATAGCGCTCTACTTGATGCTGTCAACGCGGCCGTTCCCGTGAGATGAGGCCGCAGGTCTCGGGACTTCTGGGGATTACAATGACTTTAGCCGGCACCCTTAGTCATGAAGTGGGGTCATCACTAATGGCGACTGCAAAGCCAATCGTGTTCGTTGTTGATGACGACGTTTCGGTACGCGAGTCGCTCGAACTCCTGATCGACAACGAAGGCTGGCAGCCAAAAACGTTTGCATCCGCACAAGAATTCCTCGGTTATCCCCGTGCTGCTGTTCCGAGCTGCCTGCTGCTTGATATCTCTCTTCCGGGCCTCGATGGTCTCGAACTGCAGAAGCATGTCTCGGTCGAACGGACCGACATGCCGATCATCTTCATCACGGGTTACGGTGATGTTCCGAAGACCGTGCAGGCGATGAAAGCAGGAGCCGTCGAATTCCTGACAAAACCACTCAATGACGCAGTATTGTTGAGCGCGATCCGGCAAGCTCTGGAACGAAGCCGTCTGGCCCTTGTTCAGGAGGCAAAGATGCAGGAACTCAGGAACCGTTACGCCTCCCTCACTCCTCGCGAACGGGAGGTCATGGCATTGGTCGTATCCGGACTGTTGAATAAGCAGGTCGGAGGCGAGCTAGGCATCAGCGAGATCACCGTGAAGGCCCATCGAGGCCAGGTGATGCAGAAGATGAAGGCCAACTCGGTTGCGGATTTGGTGAAAATGGCTGGGAGACTCCATGGCGGCGCCGTCATAGCGCATTCAGACACTGCTGATCACAAGGCCGCCACACTTCGCGATCAACTGAATTAGGCCTGTCCAACCAATACTTTGGTATTGGGCGATACGTTCGTCTAATGGACTCGCCTCCTTTTATCTGGCTTAATTACACCCGACCTCGGTGACACAGCATACGAGGAATCACAATGCATCCTTTACGCAAACTGCGGGAATCCGGTAAGCCTACACTCGCCCAGATCAGCGAGCTGCTTGCCGAAAACATCGTATTCAACAGCCCGATTTTGGCACGGCCGATCCAGGGGCGGGAGCTCATCGCGCCGATTTTCACTCAGTCGAGCAATACGCGCGGCTCCGGTACTTATACGGCCGAGTTTAAGCTCGATCCGCGCACTACCTTCTTGCGCTGGCTGGGGACCATGGATGGCCACAAGTTCGAGAGTTTGGAGATCATAGTGGACAACGAGCAGGGGCTGATCGTGGAACGCACGATTGCCCTACGGCCGTATCCGGCTCTGAAACTATTCCGCGATGCCATGTATGCAGCGCTCAAGGATAAGCTTCCACCCGATGTTTGGGACTATACAACGCCGTAGTCTAACCACGACGGGGGGGCAGATCGGGTTGCCCCAGGAATCTGGTGGCGTGCTATTCGAACCGTGATCGAAGGAAAGGGCAATATGCCAAAGCTCAGTTGGAAACTACTGACCAAGAAACGTGGCAGCTCTACACAGGGCCTTCCTCCCGGGAAAGAAGACCTCGCATGGGTTACCAATACGGTCACGCTTATTTATGGCGAAAGCGATGCCGTGCTCGTTGATACCTTCCTGTCCATCCAACATTCAAGGGAATTGGTAGATTGGCTCGTCGACAGCGGGAAGAATCTCACGACCATATACATCACGCATGCCCATGGCGACCATTTCTTCGGGCTCAGGCTGCTGCTCGACAGGTTTCCTAGCGCAAGAGCGTTTGCGACAGCCTCCTCTGTTGCTGCAATGCAAAAACAGATAAGCGCGGACTTAATCAAATCCTTCTGGGAGCTGCGATTTCCTGGTCAGGTTCCATCGCCTTTGGCAGCGCCGGAAGTCCTTGAAGGCGATACTTTCTACCTCGAGGGAGAAGAACTGAAGGTAATCGAACTTGGCCATACCGACACGGTGCATACGACTGCGTTGCATGTGCCTTCGATTGGCTTGGTTGTGTCGGGGGATGCTGTCTACAACAACACTCACCCCTATCTCGCTGAGTGCGATGAAAAAGCTAGGGAAGAGTGGCTGCGCGCGCTGGACAAAGTCGAGGCCCTGCATCCGCGAGCCGTAGTAGCCGGCCATGGTGTGCTTGACCCCGATAGCTCTCCTCGTCACATCGAGGAAACCCGACGTTACATTCGCGACTTTAATGCTGCTGACGCAGGTACAACGACGGTGATGGGCCTTTACGAGAAAATGTTGGCCCTCCACCCAAATCGGGTTAATCCAGGTTCGCTTTGGGGAACTGCGAATGCGGCGAAACGATCGTTGATTTCACGTTAGAAGTGCGTCGAAGACGGATTGGAGGAATCCATGAGCGCCTCAGCCATTGCCTCTACTATCCAACAAGAACCGGAACTCCTCGGGCAGACTGTCGTGGTGATCGGCGGCAGCGCCGGCATTGGCTTCGAGACGGCACGCCGAGCGCGTGCGGAGGGTGCCAAGGTGATTCTCACCGCGCGTAATCCCGAGCGTCTCAAGCATGCTGCAACCGAGATTGATGCAATGAGCACTTCGGCCTTCGATGCCACGGATCCCGTTGCCATCGAGCAGTTCTTCCACGACTTGCCTACGATTGACCACGTGATGGTAACCGCCGGTCGGCCTTACTACGGTCGCCTCGCCGATATGGACTTCGCAAAAATACACGACCTTATCGGTGAGCACCTGTTACAAGCACTTTACGTCGCCCGCAACGCGGCCAAAAAAGTGCGACCGGGAGGAACGCTGATCTTCATGGGTGGCACTGGTGGCCGACGCCCAGCCCTCGGCATGAGCATCGCGGGTGCAGTCACCGCTGCGATGCCCTCAATTACCGCTAACCTCGCGCTTGAGATTGCGCCGGTGCGAGTCAACCTTATTGCCGCCGGCTTCGTGGATACACCACTGTCCGCGGAACTGTTGGGCGATCAGCTCGACAAGCGTCGCAACCAGCTTCGCACCACGCTTCCTATCAGACGAGTAGTCGGGCCGGCCGACGTGGCCGCGCTCGCGGTACACATCATGACGAACACCGCCCTCACGGGCGCAACCTATGACATTGACGGCGGACAGCAGTTCGTGGCCGCATAGCGGCAGAGCAGTATCGACCGCCGTAGTAAAGACGAGACTCATAATCCCGGTCCTCTTGGGACGCGAAAGAGGCACTTAACTGAACGCCAAGGAAGAAAAGAGATGTCGGATTCCATTCTGGTTACCGGCGCGGCGGGCCGTGTCGGGGCAGTAGGACGCACGGTCACCGAACAGCTGTTGAAACAAGGTAAAGCGGTGCGGGCGATGGTGCGAACTGAGGACGAGCGCGCGCAAGCATTGCGTCGTCTCGGTGCGGAGGTCGTGGTCGGCGATCTCCTCGATCTTGATTCGATGCATAGGGCAATCACCGGCTGCCAGACGATGTACTTCGGCATGTCGGTTTCGGATGCCTACTTGGCCGCGACGGTCAATGCGGCGGCGGTAGCGAAGCATCACAACGTGAAGGCATTCATCAATATGTCGCAGATGACGCTCTCACAAATGAGCATCACCGAAACTACCGCGAGCCCGCAGCACAAGCTGCAATGGCTCGCCGAGCAGACGCTGAACTGGTCCGGTTTGCCGGTCGTACACGTGCGGCCGACAGTCTTTCTCGAAGGATTCTTGTTGATTGTCACTAAGGATTCAGTCAGGGAATCAAATCAGATCAGACTACCGTTCGGTGAGGGCAAGACTTCGCCGGTCGCAGTGGAAGACGTTGCACGCGTGATTGCCACGCTGCTCGAAAACCCGCAGCCGCACATCGGCAAGATCTACCACCTAACCGGTCCGCAGTCCGAGAACATGCATTTCTACGCACAAGAGTATTCGAAGGCGCTTGGCCGCACGATCACCTTTCAGGACATTCCGGTCCAGCCGTGGCGGGACGCGCTGCTCGCTCGCGGCTTGCCGGTTCACCTGGTGAACCACCTCGCGACGATGGCGGATCTGCACCGCGCCGGACGGTTCGACCGAATGACGGACGACGTGCTCACGTTAACGAGGCAACACCCGGTGAGCGTGCAGGAGTTCGTCAGGACAAATGCGGCGACATTCACCGCATCGGCAAAGGCAGCCTGAGTGTCTTCGGATGTTTGAATTCAACAAATCTGACTCTCGAATTGTGAGCTCAAGAGTTTAGCGGCACCGCCCAAGACAAGGAGTACGCATGTCCACAATCCACATGCACCAGACAACTACTTCCACGCCCGAGCAGTACATCGCCGGGCTCACCGACTTCGGGCCTGGCCGCGCGAAGCTCTTTGGCAACAGCGCCGACGAATATCTTAAGGTGCATAACCGCGGCCCTTCGCAGGCCGACGTTACAGAAGGTTCGGGGGGCGTCTGGGAACGCTTGCACTACGACTGGTCCGATCCCCACCACGTCGTCCTCACGACAACCGACTCCAACCTTTGGGGAGGTTCGTCCGGCCACACCTACAACTTCACGCGTAATCCAAACGGTACGACCGACATTGACGTGGTCGTCGTACGCGAGGGCAAGAACCTCAAGGGCTGGCTGCTCGGCCTTGTCGTCGGAACCGTCGGAAAGGGCGTTTTAGAAAAAGCGTTTGTAAACTCAGTCAAAGCCATCGAAGCCCGGAATGGCTCGGCTAGAGAGGCCCGCGCATCATGAGCCGTGCCCCCTTCACGGCGGATTCGCTCTCCAGCACTTTGTCGCCGCCCAGTGCGACTATTCAAAAACTCCAGCTTTCGACGAAAGGAAATACAAAGGATAAAAAATGGCAAGTTCAAGTGCAATGAATAACGAATCGGTCAACGACGTCAGCGCCGCCAAAGTGGACATGAAGTTCGAGGTGGCCGTCATCCCGGTCACGGATGTTGACCGCTCAAAGGCTTTTTACACCAAGCTTGGGTGGCGGCTCGACGTTGACTTCCGATTCGACAACGGCTTCCGAGTCGTGCAGTTTACGCCGCCAGGGTCGGGGTGCTCCGTGCAGTTCGGCACGAAAATAACGACGGCCGCGCCGGGTTCGGCCCAGGGGCTGTACTTGACCGTCTCCGACGTCGACGCTGCTCGCAAAGAGATCACTGCCCATGGTGTCGAGGTCAGTGAGGTGTTCCACACATCGAAACCGGGTGGTCAGTTCCGTCCCGAAAGCGTCGGTCGCGTCGGTGGGCCGGATCCCAGTCACCGCAGCTACTTCACCTTTGCTACGTTCAGCGACCCGGACGGCAACACCTGGCTATTCCAGGAAATCACAACCCGTCTGCCCGGACGAGGGCTCAGCAATCTGGACGTGGCGACGCTGGCGGAGCTTTTGCGCGAGACCGAGCAACATCATGGCGAATACGAACCGACGGCTCCGAAGCACCACTGGTCGGGCTGGTACGCCGCCTACATTGTGGCGCGCCAAAACGGGAAGACACCCGAAGAAGCGGCCCGAGAGGGCAAGCTCCACATTGAAGGGGCCCGCTGACTGTCATGAACCCCTTCGACGCAATCATCATCGGGACGGACCAGGCAGGCCCGTCCTAGCTCGGCCCGATTGGAGTCCGACATTGGCATGCGGTCCGATCGCGGCGTCGGAAAATTGGCAAATCAAGTCAATGGCAATGCTCTATCGAGGAAGTCCGCGCGACACATCGATAACTGATACGAAGCTATAACCAATACCTTCGTCTAATTGCTTCTTTCTAGGCAGTGGATAAAGATGCCTTCGTCCGGCAGCAGCAAAGCGGTTGTTGAATCCGGTGGCTTCGCGATCATTCGCCGGAAGCTTCGTTCACTTTCAGTTTCGAAAGGAGATTCTCATGACCGCATCCACGACTGCCGTTACCTCATCCGCCGGCGTGAAATCCAGCAGCGCGTACAACACTCCTGCGTTCTGGGAACGCTTGTGGCGGACAGCCGGCATCCAGTCAGTCCTTTGCTTCATTGTCGCTTACATCGTCTACGGCCAGCAGCCGCAGGTCGGCACATCGGCCGACGCACTGGCAGCGTTCTATGATGGCAATCGCATGCGGATTCTGATCGCGGCCGTGTTTTACGGCTTGGCTATCCTCAATCTCATGTGGTTCGCGGGCGCGCTCAGGACCACCCTGGCGGATGCGGGACAAGACGGTTGGGGCGCGGCTGCGACCGCCTCCAGTGCTGCCCTCGGAGCGCTTTTCCTCTTGCTCACCGCGGTCGTCGCAGCCCTCGCGTACTCCATCGCCGGCTCGGGAAATCACATGCTCACATCAGGCCTGAACGACTTCGTATGGGCAGGCTTCGTGTTGACTTCGTTCCCGCGCGCCATGCTTATCATGTCCGCGGCGTTTGGGCTCTGGCGGGCCCGGCTGATCTCGAACGCACTCTTCGCCGTCGGGGTCGCTGCCGTCGTGCTCGTCTTGCTGGGCGGCACTACCTGGCTGAGCGGCGAACTCTGGGCACCGGACGGCGTCTATTCGCGCTTCGTCTCGCCCGCCGTCGGGCTGTTGTGGGGCATGGTCGTGAGCGGGGTGCTCTTGACCCGAAGTCCTGCTACACGCAGTGGATGGTGAGCCGACAGTCATGTAGGCAAAGGCTCCCTACGCGGTGATCCAGCGCGCCATGGCTATTCACACGACGGTTGCGGAATATCTCCCGACCGTTTTGTCCAAGCTGAAACGCTTTGGCTGAAACAGGGAGGAAAGAACCGTCGAGAGTGGGCTTTGCAACACAAAATCGGAGGAGGCTATATGGCAACGCTGAGAGTGGCACCGAAACCAGAAGTAGCACCCATGAAGGCTGCACAAGTTCCCAAGCCTGGGGCTGAGTTCGAAATTGTCGAGCGCGAAATTCCTGAGCCCGACTGCGGGACAGGTGCGCATTAAGGTCAAGGCCTGTGGCATCTGCCACAGCGATGTGCTCGTAAAAGAAGGACTGCTGCCGGGAATCCAATTTCCGCGCGTTCCAGGACACGAAGTCGCGGGCGTCGTTGATGAAGTTGGCGCCGGTGTGACTACATGGAACAAAGGTCAGCGTGTCGGAGTCGGCTGGCATGGCGGCCACGACAATACCTGTCGCGAATGCCGCCGCGGCGATTTTCGTAATTGTCGCAACGTAAAAGTCACCGGGTTAAGCTACGACGGCGGATATCAGCAATACATGGTGGCTCCTGTGGAAGCGCTGGTGCCGATCCCGGATGGCCTTACTGACAACGACGCCGCGCCCCTGCTCGATGCCGGAATTACGACTTACAACGCTCTCCGCAACAGCGGCGCGATGCCCGGCGATCTCGTCGCCGTTCAGGGCATCGGCGGCCTGGGTCACCTGGGCGTCCAGTTCGCTAACAAATTTGGCTATAACGTGGCGGCCATCGGGCGCGGCTCCGAAAACGCGGTGTTGGCCAAAAAGCTGGGAGCGCACGTCTACCTTGACACCCAGGCGACGAATGCGGCGCAGGAGTTGCAGAAAATGGGGGGAGCGCGTGTCATCCTCGCAACAGCCCCCAGCTCCAAAGCCATGTCCGCATTGGTTGACGGTCTCGGGCCGAACGGCAAACTGGTTGTGGTCGGAGCGGCACCCGAACCCATTGAGGTTACGCCAGCCCAGCTTATTTTTGGCAGCAAAACGATCCAAGGATGGGCTGCGGGAACGCCTGCTGCTTCAGAAGACGCTCTGAATTTCTGCGTGCTGACTGGCGTGCGCCCCATGATCGAAACCTACCCGCTCGAAAGGACGGCCGAAGCCTACGCACGGATGCTGAGTGGTAAGGCAGAGTTCCGCGTGGTCCTAACCATGTGAAACTCGCAAGCGCCCAGAACACAGCGAAAACTCGAACTCCCTCAGCTTGTATGAAAGAGATAGACGAGGACCATCTTCAGCTCGAACGGTTGGCCCTAACACTCGCGGTCCTTCGGCGCCCGGGGAGCGGGTGAATCAATACCTTCGTCTAATAGATTCCTTCCATTTCTTCTGGCCTAATCAGGTTCTCAAAGCGGGGTTCTTGCGACAGGTAGGAGGTTTACGTGCTTCGGACAGGAGCGTCACTGCGTGTGTTGTGCACAAAAGCCCTAATATGTGCGGCGGTGACGTGTCATGCCCAAACGTACTCGACTTCCATTTCGAATACCTCAGGGCAGAGCGTCCCGGCGACAACCGCAGCGAACCCATTTGGCGGCAGCGTACCGACAAAACTCATCCCCGGACGCATGCCGTTGTCCTTGCAAGATGCCATTAATCTCGGGCTGAAGCACAATCTCGGACTGCTACTTTCGCGAGGTGATACTCACGCTGCCCGCGGGCAGCGCTGGCAGGAACTGAGCGCCTTGTTGCCACACGTCAACGCGGATCCTTACGTGGACGAATCGAAGATCAACCTCGCCCAGGTCGGGTTGGGAAATGCCGCGGCAAATGTTTTCCACATTTCTCCGGCGGTCGGTCCCTTTTCTTATTTCGACGCTCGAGCGAGCGTAACTCAAACCTTGTTCGACTGGAAAGCCATCAACTGCCGCTCGTGCGGCCGGCGAGAGTGTCAAGTCGGCTGACTTCACGGTGCTAGATGCAAACGACCTTGTGGTACTGGCGGTCGGGTACGTCTACTTTCAGGCCATAGCTGATGAAGCCCGTATTGCAACCGATGAAGCTCAGGTTCAGACGGCCCAAGCGCTCTTTGACCAGGCAACCGACCAGGTGAATGCGGGCACGGCGGCCGACATCGATGCCTTGCGCACAAAGGTCGAACTACAAACTAGGCAGCAACAACTGATCCAGGCGAGGAACGATTTCGCCATTCAGAAAATCACCGTCGCACGAGTGATCGGGTTGGCGACCAGCCAGGATTTTGATCTCACTGACAAATCGCTTTACTCGGCACCGGAAGCGATGACCATCGACGATGTTCTAAGACGCGCCTATGCATCGCGCGCTGATTACCGGGCGGCAATGGCCGATGTCCGGGCAGCGGAACTGTCGCGAAAAGCAGCCGTCGCAGGTTACTTCCCCTCGCTTTCTTTCGGCGCCGACTATGGAACGGGAGGGGCTCATCCCTCCGACGCGACTCGGGTATACGACATCCGTGGGACGCTGTCGATTCCGATCTTCACTGGCAACAGAGTTCACGGTGATATTCAGCAAGCGGATGCACGACTCGAACAGGCCCGCGAGCGGGTCGACAACTTGCGGGCGCAAATCGAAGCCGATGTGCGCACGGCATTGCTCAACCTGCAATCTTCTGCGGAGCAGGTGCAGGTTGCTCGCAGCAACATCGATTTGGCCGATCAAACGTTGACGCAATCGCGGGACCGCTTCAATGCGGGCGTTACCGACACCGTCGAGGTCGTCCAATCGCAAGAAGCGGTGGCTGGCGCGCATGACCAATACATTTCCAGCTTGTACAAGTACAATTTCGCGAAAATTTCGCTCATCCGTGCCCTGGGTGCTGGCGAACAGGGCATTAGACAATATTTCCCAGGACAATAAACATGGCGGACGAAAACGCATCTCCTTCGCATCCTGATACCGGGGCTTCGGTGTATTCAGAGCCTCCGCCGGTGAAAAAGTATTCACCTGCTGAACGTCGTAAGCGCCGCAGAAATCTCATCATTCTGATAGCCGCGGTGGTTGTCGTCGTCGGAGGACTGCTCTTGTGGCGTTACTTGAGCAGCTATGAATCGACAGACGACGCCCAGGCGGATGTGCATCTCTATCCCGTCAGTGCACGTGTGTCGGGTTATGTGATTCGTGTGAACGTCAATGACAATCAATGGGTCAACAAAGGTGACGTCCTGGTCGAGATTGATCCGACCGACTACCAGGTTGCGCTGGCGCAAGCGCAGGCAAGTCTGGCAAACGCGGAAGCGACCGCACGCTCTCTCAACATCACCGTCCCCATCACATCCGTGAACAGCGTGAGCCAACTGCAGTTCACAGCTTCTGGGATCGAGGATGCGCGAGCTGCAGTCAGCGCGGCTGAAAAGCAACTTGCTGCCGCCCATCAACAAGTGGAAGCTGCAGCGGCAAACGATGTTAAGGCCCAGGACGATCTCCGCCGATATAAGTTACTCGTCGATAAACGCGAAGTGTCACCGCAGATTTATGATCAGGCGCTAGCCTCCGCTAAATCCAGCACCGCCAACGTCGCGGCCGCCCAGGCGAGTGAGTCCGCGGCACAGCAGTTCGTGCAACAGGCACAGAGCCGATTAGCGCAGGCTACCGCCAATCACGCCTACGCACAGACAGGTCCGCAACAAGTGTCGTCCACCAAGGCGCGAGTACAGGCCGCAATTGCGGATGTTCAGCAAAAGCGGGCGCTGGTGCAGCAGGCGGAATTGAACCTGCAATATACGAAGATCATTGCTCCGGTCAACGGCGAGATAAACAAAACGGTCGTAGTCGGATTGAACGTTGAGCCGGGACAGCAACTGCTCACAATTGTGCCTCTCGACGAAATCTGGGTCACCGCCAATTTCAAAGAAACCCAACTGAAGCACATGGAGATCGGTCAGAAAGCTGACATTCATGTCGATTCAAGCGGCAGGACTCTGCATGGCCATGTTGACAGTATTGCCGGCGCGACTGGGCCGCTATTCAGCTTGCTTCCACCCGAAAATGCCACTGGAAATTACGTAAAGATCGTGCAGCGCGTGCCGGTAAAACTCGTCCTCGAGCCTGGCGAGAATCGGGACCGGAGGCTTCGCCCCGGCATGAATGTAGTTCCGGACGTATACCTGAGATGACTACCGCTGCACTCACCCTCGACCAGGACATCTGGCGGCCACGGTATAACCCGTGGCTGGTTGCCGTTGTCGTAGCTCTGGCGGCATTCATGGAAGTTCTCGACACCAGCATCGCCAATGTCGCGCTTCCATACATGGCCGGAAACTTGGGCGCGAGCAATGACCAGAGCACCTGGGTCTTGACCTCTTATCTGGTTTCGAACGCCATCATTCTTCCGATGACGGGCTGGCTCGCCGGGGCGCTCGGACGCAAGCGATTCTTCATGAGCTGTCTCGGCATCTTCACCGTCAGTTCGCTTCTCTGCGGGTTCGCGCCAAGCCTGGGATTTCTTCTCCTGTTTCGCATCATGCAAGGCGCTGGTGGCGGCGGGTCTGCAGCCGATGGCGCAAGCCATTCTGGCCGACACTTTTCCGCCAGAAAAGCGTGGGCTTGCATTTGCAGCATATGGAATCACTGCAATTATGGCGCCCACGATCGGCCCGACTCTGGGCGGGTGGATCACCTTCAACTATTCCTGGCGCTGGATTTTCTTTATCAACCTTCCGGTTGGCGTGATCACGTGGTTCCTGGTACGGCGCTTCGTCGAGGACCCTCCTTACTTGGAGCGGATCAAGCGTGCCGGAGTCAAGCTGGACTACGTTGGCATTGCGCTTCTGACCGTTGGCGTTGGCGCGTTGCAGATTCTTGCTTGATAAAGGTCAGGAAGACGATTGGTTCGGATCGCGTTTCATTACCACCCTGATCATCGTTGCGACTGTGTGTCTGATTTCACTGGTCGTCTGGGAGTGGTTTGAGAAAGCACCGATCATCGACGTTCGAATGTTCAAGAATTTCAACTTCGCCAGCGCGAGCCTGATGCTGTTTATGCTCGGCATTCTGCTATTCAGCAGCCTGGTTCTGATGCCCCAATTCCTGCAGACGCTCTTGGGGTACACGTCAGAACTCGCAGGGTTGGCTCTTTCCGCTGGAGGTCTTGTCTTACTGATAGAAACACCGATCACGGGCCAGCTGACAACGAAAGTTCAAGCACGGAGATTGATTGCTTTCGGCTGGCTGGCGCTGTCGGTGGCAATGTTCTATTCCACCAAGAGAATTGATCTACAGATGAGTTTCAGCGCCGCCACCTGGCTGCGCATTGCTCAGGTCGTGGGCCTGGGGTTCCTGTTTGTGCCGATTACGCTCGTCGCCTACATCGGCATTCCATCGGAGAAGAACAACTCGGTTGCCGGTATCGCGAATTTCATGCGCAACATGGGAAGCAGTGTCGGAACGTCACTGGTTACAACTGTGATTGCACGCCGTTCGCAATTTCATCAGCTGCGGTTAGTAGAGAAGGCGCGGATTGATAATCCGAACTTTGCGAATGCGGCGCACGGGTTGGGCCGGCACTTTGCCAACGGAGGACTTGGAAAGCACGAAGCGCTCGCCACCGCCTATGCCCAGATTTATCAGTCGGTGCAAAGGCAGGCGGCAAGCCTGGCATATATCGATACGTTCATGGTCCTCTCCGTGGCCGCTGGCATCATGTTCTTGTTGAGCTTTATGTTGAAGAAGAATGATCCCGGTGGCGGTGGTGTGCATGTAGCCGAATGACTGTTATGCAATTGAAATCCATTTTGTGTCCGATTGATTTTTCTGACTTCTCCGTTGCGGCGTATCAATACGCGCTATCGTTGGCGGAGTACTACAAAGCTACGATCGTTGCACTGCACATTGTTGAGCTTTGGAAATATCCGTTCGCCGATTATGCCGCCCAAGAAGCTGATTACGCGAAATTCTCCAGAGCACTGTGCGAGGGCGGCGAGGTGCAGCTGCAGCGGTTCGTCAAGCAGTATTCAGCCGCTGGACTTCAGCCGGAACTCGTGGTTCATCAGGGAAATGCTCCCCGCTGTATCCTCTCAGTTGCTCAAAAAGAAAACATAGAAGTGATCGTTATGGGAACACACGGCCGACGAGGATTTGACCGTCTCGTGCTGGGTTCGACGACCGACCGGGTGCTCCGCAAGGCGGCATGCCCGGTGCTGGTCGTATCGGATTCCTCTCACAACGCGCTCGGCACTGGGCCCGATGGGCGCCACCGTTTGAGCCGGATCCTTTACTGCACGGATTTTTCGAATAACTCTGAGCGAGCGCGTAGCTATGCGATTTCGTTGGCCGAGGAGTACGACGCCGAGCTGGTCTTGCTGCACGTGGCCGAGAGCGCCTCCGATGTGGCAAGGGCTGAGGCGATCATCGCCGAGCATACACAGGAACTCGATAAACTAGTGTCAGAGGCAGAACGCAAGAGTCTCAAAGTGAGGTCGGCAGTAAAATTCGGAAAACCCTACGAGGAGATTGTTCGACACGCAACGGAAGCGCAAGCCAACCTCATAATTATGACAGCGCGTGGAGGCGATGCCGTAGACCGCGCTGTTTTCGGCTCGACCACGTATCGAGTAATTCAGTTGGGGCCCTGCCCGGTGCTCGCAATCCACACGTAATCGGCATGCAGAAGGGATAAGGTTGGGTTTCATGGTCAACATCATCACCATTGAACGCGAGTACGGGTGCGGCGGCGGCGACATCGCTCAGCTTGTGGCGAACCGGCTCGGCTGGAAGCTATGGGACCAGCGATTGACTGAGGAGATCGCGAGGCTGGCGCATTGCCCGAAGGCCGTGGTCGAGGAACATCAAGAGAAGAATGATCCGTTATACTACCGACTTTTCAAATCCTTCATGCGCGGAAGCTACGAAGGCGCCATCAACGCTCCAAAGCTTAATCTGGTCGACAGCGAGACCATACTCAGAATCACCAGGCGCGTGGTTGAGCATGCTGCCGAGACGGGAAATTGCGTCATCGTGGGCAGAGGATCTCAACAGTTCCTCAAGACGCGTCCAGATACGTTGCGCATCTTTCTCTACGCTCCAAGAGAAGATAAAGTCCGGCGACTTTTATCCCGGGGCAAAAGTGAGAAGGAGGCCGAAGAGCTGGTCGATAGCGTGGATCGGGAACGTGCTGATTTTATTCAGAAGTACTTCAATGTCGATTGGCCGGACCGTCCGATCTATCACCTAATGCTCAATACCGCGATTGGCGACGAGTGCTCCGCGAACATGATTCTGAGTCTTGTGCAAACTTACGAGGCCAGTTGCAGTGCATGACATCTCTTCAGGAATTCCGATGCGAAATCTGTGGCACGATCACCAACAGCCCCGAACCACTGGTTTGTGATTCAGTGCAGCGATTCCCAGCTTACCGTGCTCAGGTGGAATTCAGAGGCAGCCAATGCGGCAGAAGCTCGCCACTTCTGCGGAGAAGCCCGTGCACAGGTCTACATTAGGCGGGAAGTGCGGGACCAGTTTACTACGTCTTCAAAATGTATGTGCCATTCCAGGACGCAACGTTTGTCCCAGTCACTTTCGATGCCAGCACCTACACGCACGGCGATGTTACATTGCCCCGCGTCGATGCGATCGCTGCCGAGGGCACCAGTGGAAAGCTCTGGTTGGAATTACCAATCTCGATCCGAACGAGTCCACCGAAGTTGCAGTGAATCTTCGCGGCATCAGCGCGAAATCGGCAGTCGGAGAAACCCTCACTGCGCCCAAGGTGGACAGCGTCAACACCTTCGAGACGCCTAATACGGTGGTGCCAAAACCCGTCGCAGCGAAGGTTCAGGGCAATATGTTATCTCTGAAACTGGATCCCAAATCTGTGACGGTAATCTCATTTGAGCAATGAGATCCTAAGACCCGTCATCTGTCTCGTGAATTGATTTCGAATGGGCCCGGCGTCAATCGGGCCTTTCAGGGTCACAGAAGACGCGGGCTTCAGCCCATCAGGAGCCGCGCGAGTCTACTCCCTCGGTCACTGTAAGATGGCCAGATGGTTTTTTAGTGCGACAGCCTATCGACGCGGGTTCCTGACATAGCCGCTCCATCGCAGCGAACTGGTTCTTTAATGCGGCGGCAAATGGGGTAGGGTAGGCGAACGCAATGCCCCTAACAATACTGTCAGAAGGACGCCGTCTAGCCTGTGCGCCAGTGTCTTCCACTCGAAACGCCGACCAATCGCCCGAAAATGAATCCCTGATCGATGCTTCCGCGCCCATGATCGAAGCGGTCTCTGCCCGTATTCGGGCGCGGGTTCGGCGTCATTCCATCTAAGTTGTTGTGCTCGCTGGGGTGCAGAGTGGCCCGCATATTGCTTCCTGAAGACGCAGACCGCTGACGCCGCGGTCGTACTTCAGCGCGCGGAACGGAGAGGTTCTGATGTGGGATGACATTAACGGGTCAGGAGGATGACATTGTGAATCGTTCGTCAGAGTTGCTCGGAGCCTGTAAAGTGCGACGAGGCCTGAGTTTGCTGTTGTCCCTCTCGCTGTGTCTGACAGCTTTCCCAGAAGTCCTGTCGGCCATGCAGGACGCATCAGCCCCCACCAGTTCAATGAGGCCTGAATACGCAACCAAGACCCCCGCGCAGTTGCAGCAGTTGGTTGCCCCGATTGCTCTATACCCGGATTCGCTCGTGGCCCAGATTCTGTCCGCTTCGACCTTTCCCGAGCAGGTGGTAGAAGCCGATCGCTGGATTCAACCACATCCAGATCTCAAGGGTGATGCCCTTGCGAAGGCCGTCGACGAGGAACCGTGGGATCCCAGCGTCAAAGCGCTAACCGCCTTCCCGTCCGTACTGGGCAACATGGACAAGAATTTGTCCTGGACCTCATCGTTGGGCGATGCCTATTACAACCAGCAAGCGGACGTAATGGCCGCTGTCCAGGTTATGCGGCAGCGAGCCGAACAAGCTGGCAATCTGAAGACGACCCAGCAGCAAGACGTAAAGACCGAGAGCGAAACGATCATTATTGAGCCCGCTGACCCAGAGGTTGTCTACGTGCCTGCCTACGACCCTTGGGTTGTGTATGGGTACCCGGTGGTCGTGGCTTGGCCAGGATGGTATGCGTATCCGGGGATTTGGTATTCGGGAACCTACGTGTCGTTTGGCGTCTGGTACGGAGTCGGATTCTATTACGGCTACGGGTGGGGCTGGCACCACTGGGGATGCGATTGGCACCACCACTGGGTAGAGCATGACCACTACCGGTACTACTCCCACAGTAGAACTTACTACAACCGAAGTGGGTATTACCGGAGTGGCCGTGGCGGCCACGACTCTTACTGGAACCGAACCTCAAACCGAGGTTCGGGTGAACGCAGGAACGGGTACAACCACTCCGGGACATCTGCCAACCGGTCCGAAGGGGCCACGCGTTCGGCTCGAGGGTACGGGGATCCACGAGGTCAAAGTAATACGCGCACTGGCGCGTTCAGTAATTACAACCACGGCGGAGAGGAGAGAAGTTACTCGGCAAGGGGAAGGTCCAGCTTCGGTGGCGGAGGCTTTCACGGCGGTGGCGGTTTCCACGGCGGTGGCGGCGGGCCACATCGCTAGTAAGAGCTAAAGGTTTCACTGTGGACCAGAAGATCTGAAAGGAGCAGGCTGAATGCGGCGAGCGAAATGGAACTTCGAGAAGTACCTGGACCGATTTCGAAAGTTAGTCCCGATCGCACTCCTTCTAACGAGCGGAATTCTCGAGAATCAGGCAATAGCACAGGAAAAGGGCCAGAAAACCTTTTCTACACCGATAGAAGCGAGTGAGGCGCTCTATACGACGGCCAAGAGCAACGATGAAACGGAACTCCTCGAAATCTTCGGGCCGCGTGGGAAATCGATCCTGTATTCCGGGGATGAGGCTGAAGATGCGGAGAGTCGTGCCACCTTTCTCCAGGGGTACGAGGAGATGCATCGTCTGGTGGAGGAGCCCAACGGCACGGTCAGTCTGTACATCGGTGCCAAGAATTGGCCTGTCCCGATACCCATCGTTAAGAAACAGAATGATTGGTACTTCGATACCGAGGCAGGAAAGCAGGAAATCTTATTCCGCCGGATTGGCAGGAATGAGATATCGGCGATTCAGATTTGCCGGCAACTGGCAGCGGCAGAGAAGGAATTCTCCCAACAGAATCATGAATACGCGGCAAAACTTTTCAGCGATGAAGGGAAGCACAACGGACTGTACTGGGAAGCTTCCAGCAACCAACCGGAGAGTCCTATTGGACCTCTCGTTGCCCGGGCGGCTGCATACGGGTATGCCGTAAAAGGCCGGGGGACCATCCCATATCGGGGCTATTTTTTCCGCATCCTCACAAGTCAGGGGAAGAATGCGCCCGGTGGTGCGAAGAGCTACTTCGCAGGGGGCAAGATGACTAGCGGTTTCGCTTTCCTGGCATATCCAGCTGAACACCGGTCATCTGGCGTGAAGACGTTTCTGGTGAGCACGGACGGAGTTGTTTTCGAGAAGGATCTGGGCGAGAACACTCAAGCAATCGCCGCGTCTATGAAACGGTTCAATCCCGATTCGACTTGGGGAAGGGCCGAGGACGGTCCGAAATGACTATGAGTGCTGGAATCGATCGTCGAATTGAACAAGGTTCTGGAGACCCGAAAAAACGATGAGCCACAAATCCAAGAAAAAAAAGAAACAAAAGTCAGGGCTGGACGGCAACCCTCAAAGTTCCGGCGTCAACGGCCAACCGCAGATCGGCAAGAAAGAATACGAGGCCGAGATTTTCAAGCTACAGGTTGAGTTGGTCAAACTCCAGGACTGGGTCAAGGCGACCAACGCCCGCATTGTGATCATTTTCGAAGGACGAGACGCTGCCGGCAAAGGCGGGATGATCAAACGCATCATGGAGCGTGTCAGCCCGCGCATCTTTCGCGTGGTAGCCCTCCCCGCGCCAACCGAGAGGCAGAAGACGCAGCTCCATGCTCAGCGCTACGTTGAACAACTCCCCGCCGGAGGTGAAATCGTCATCTTTGACCGGAGCTGGTATAACCGCGCCGCGGTTGAGTACGTGATGGGGTTTTGTACCAAGGAAGAGCACAGGCAATTTCTCAGGGATTGTCCTAGCTTCGAGGGCTTTCTGGTCAGCCAGGGCATCATTCTGCTGAAGTATTGGCTCGAAGTATCGAAAAAGGAACAGCACAAGCGCTTCCTCGCGCGTATTGAAGATCCTTCCAAGCGCTGGAAGCTTAGTCCGATGGACTTGGAGTCGCACCGCCGTTGGTACGACTATTCACGCGCCCGGGATGCAATGCTCGCAGCCACCAATACAGCAGCGTCTCCCTGGTTCATCGTTCCGTCAGACGACAAAAAGCGCGCCCGCCTGAATTGCATGGCGCACATACTCAGCAGCATCCCGTACGAGGAGATTCCTTATACGCCTCCCAAGCTTCCGCCACGGCAAAAGCGGAAAGGGTATGTAGAGCCGAAGCAGACGCATCGAAGCGTCCCGCAGCTCTGGTAGGCCTGCAGCATGTCAGAGCATCGGTGGTTTCGTCCCTTACCAGAGTGGCTTGTCTCCGACCGTCGCGATTGGCTGCGCGCGGACATCGTCGCGGGGCTGACCACTGGCGCAGTGATCATTCCCAAGGCGATGGCGTATGCGATGATTGCCGGGCTGCCGGTGCAGGTAGGCCTCTATACCGCCTTGGTGCCGATGGTGATCTACGCGGTGCTCGGCACCTCGCGCGTGCTCAGCGTCAGTACGACGACAACCTTGGCAATCTTGACCGCCGCTCAGTTGGGCCAGGTCGTGCCCAGCGGCGATCCCGCAGCCCTGCTGAGTGCCTCCGCGACGTTGACGCTGCTGGTCGGCACCGCACTTGTGTTGGCCTGCCTCCTGCGCCTTGGGTTCGTGGCGAACTTTATCTCCGAGCCGGTACTCGTTGGTTTCAAAGCCGGCGTCGGGCTGGTCATTGTGGTCGACCAGGTCCCGAAAATCCTTGGCATCCACTTCCCAAGAGGGACATTCGTTCAGAACGTCCTCTCAATCGTTCACCATCTTCCGAAAACGTCGTTAGCAACGCTGGCCGTTGGGCTCACGACAATCGTGTTTCTGCTGGGAATGAAACGGTTCCTGCCGAAGGTCCCAGCGCCGCTGCTGGCTGCAGCTGCTGCGATCGCGGGCGTGTACTTGTTGAACTTGCAGGATCGGGGTGTCGAACTGGTGGGTCACATACCGCAAGGACTCCCTTCGCTGATGAGGCCAGACCTTTCGTTGATAAGCGCGCTGTGGCCCGGGGCACTCGGGATTGCTTTGATGAGTTTCACGGAGACGGTTGCGGCCGGCCGAGCCTTCGCGCGAAAGGACGAGCCCGCGCCGCGAGCAAACACAGAGTTGCTTGCCACAGGACTCGCCAATATCGGAGGCGCACTTCTCGGTGCGATGCCGGGCGGCGGCGGCACCACGCAAACGGCAGTCAACGTCAGCGCGGGAGCTCGCACGCAATTAGCGGAGATGGTAACTGCGGCGATGACACTAGTGACGATGTTCTTTCTCGCTCCACTCGTCGCGATGTTGCCGCAATCTGCATTGGCAGCGCTGGTGATTGTTTATTCCTTCGGACTTATCAAGCCGATCGAGTTTCATCACATTCTTCGTATTCGCAGGACCGAATTTTCCTGGGCGATCGTGGCTTTCGCAGGCGTCGTGGTCGTCGGCACGTTAAAGGGAATCATCGTCGCAATAATCGTTTCCCTGGTCACACTGGCATACCAGGTAGCCGATCCTCCAGTGTATGTCCTGCGCCGCAAGCCAGGAACCAACGTGTTCCGGCCACAATCGCCGGAACATCCCGACGACGAGAGTTTTCCTGGCCTCTTACTGCTCAGGCCGGAAGGTCCAATTTTCTTTGCGAATGCGGCACAGATCGCACACAAGATTGAGCCGCTGGTCAGGGAAGCGCAACCGAAGGTCGTCGCCGTCGACGCTAGCGGAGTCCTCGACATGGAGTACACCGCGGTGAAAATGTTCGCACAACTCGCGAAGAGGCAAAGCCAGCATGGCGTTCAACTGTGGCTGATTGGCATGACTCCCAGAGTTTTGGCCATCGTACAACGATCACCGCTGGGGCAGTTGCTGGGACGTGAAGGAATGCATTTCAATCTGGAGATTGCCGTTGCGCGCTACCTGGGTGATGCAGCCGTACGCGACCAGTCCTGAGTTAGGGCGCGTCGAGCTAATGCAATGAACGGCTGTTTTGACCAGTTGGGCGAGCGCGCCACCGAAATTATCGACATCGGCCAGGCCGTGCTTTTCGAACTTTTCGATTCCTCTTGTGATTGTCTGGACTACGAGCAATCCGTCGGTTGAGGACTCGGCCTGCAAAATCCTCACCTGCAACAGACTCCGATCGACCGCCTGATGGCGACCTAAGCGGTTCTCCCTGTCAAGAAACATAGCTAATCGAACACCAAGCGCCAGAAATTAAACCGTCCTCCGAACGAGTCGTACTCGAACGAGGTGTCCATGAAGAACGACAACATAACGGATATCTACACATACATGCGTCTGTTCGCGACGGACCTAGGGGAGCGCATTCTCGAACGCTATCCGGCACTGCACCAATTCAGCGATCCGGTTTCGCCGCGCTTGGCCACGCTGCTGCGAACACCATTTCCAGCGCAGTCGGTCGCCATCATGGGGATTGTGAAGCGCTGGCAGATAGCAACTACCGCCTTAGCGGTGGCCGAGTGTGGTGCCGGGAAGACCCTGATTTCCCTGGGCGCAATGCACGTGTCGAGCGAAGGGCAACCATACACCGCGGTCGCCATGGTCCCGCCGCATCTCGTGCAGAAGTGGGCGCGGGAGGCCTTTCTCACTATTCCGGGGATTCGCGTGTTCCTGATTGACGACATGCGAAACGGTGGTGACACGCATGTTCCGCATGGGATCAATGAAGTCCGATTAAGAGGCGGCACAATCGTGCGCGAAGGATTGCAGACGACACTGAGCGATTTGCGACTGCGCAAGCAGTTCACGAGTTCACGCAAGCGCTGGTTGTCTCTGTGCCGAAAGCCGGCCTTGTTTATCGTGGGACGAGAGCGGGCGAAGCTGGGCTATTTCTGGCGGCATGCCTACCAGGTTCCGCGTTCCGGGCCAAACCTGGGCTGCGCCGTCAACTCCGATACCGGCCGGCCCGTCGTCATCGATGAGCGGCGGCTGACCCAAGATGGAATCACTTTTGCCGAGTCCGGTTATTCGCTGCACACGCTGCGGCAAGCGAGCCGACGTTCGTGGCGGATCGGGCAGAGGCAACCGGTGCGTGTGAAGTTCATGTGTTGTGACCAGACCCTGCAAGCGGCTTGTCTGCGCCTGATGGGCAAAAAGCTCTTGGTGGCGCTGACGATGGAGGGCAAGTTCGCGGGTGAGGGACTGCAGACGATGGACCAGGATCATGACATGCTTTCTGCGATGGCCCGCGAGTTGGTGGAGAAGAACGGAATCGGAGAGACCGCTGATAACGTTTGGCGCGCCCTGACTCGTGAACATCAGAAGCTGTTCCCGACCTCTTCGAACGTCCCGCAATCGCCCAGCGAGGTAGTTAGGGCGCCCAGTATGCTCGCTTTGGACTCCGAACCCGCTCGGTTAATTGAGGATAACTGAATTCGATCACGACTCATTGCCTGCGATGGTGACGCTTGACGGATAGTTGCACCACGGAGCGAACCAAAGCGGCGTTGACAGCAGCGATATCTTGGGAAGACGCTTGATTGCGGAGGCGGGCTTCGGCTCGTTGACGCGCTTCCTCAGCCTTGGCCTCATCTATATTCTCGGCACGCACAGCCATATCCGTTAAGATGGAGACCCGGTCGTTGGTTATTTCGACGAGCCCTTCGCCGACAGCCAAGAAGTCCTCATTCCCGTTTCTGCGCACAATCATTTCACCTGGCACCAATTGTGTCATGAGCCGAATGTGCTGAGGGTAGACTCCCATTTGGCCTTCCACGCCTTGCAGCGTGACCATCTCCACATTTTCGGAGTAAATTACGGCATCCGGCGTCACGATCTCGAGTCTCAGGGTGTTGACCATTTTTTCCAGCCGTGCTTCTGTGCCTTGGTTAGTTCTGTTTGATCTCCTCAATTGAACCCTTCATATAGAAGTTCCCTTCGGGGACGTCGTCGTGTTTGCCGTCCAGGATCTCCTTAAAGCCACGAACGGTTTCAGCTACGGGCACTTGTTTACCCTCGCGGCCGGTGAACACCTGCGCAACGCTGAACGGCTGGCTCAAGAAACGCTGAATCTTACGCGCACGGAATACTGCCAGCTTGTCTTCCGGGGAAAGCTCATCCATGCCCAGGATTGCAACAATGTCTTGCAGATCTTTGTAGCGCTGAAGCACCTGCTGTACTCCGCGCGCAACCTCGTAGTGCTCCTGGCCTATGACTTCCGGAGCGAGAGCCTGAGAGGTTGAAGCCAGAGGGTCCACGGCCGGATAGATACCCAACTCGGCGATTGCGCGATCCAGCACGATGGTCGCATCCAAGTGCGCGAAGGTTGTGGCTGGAGCCGGATCGGTCAGGTCGTCGGCCGGAACGTACACGGCTTGGAAGGAAGTGATCGAGCCTCTTTTGGTGGAGGTGATACGTTCCTGGAGAGCTCCCATCTCAGCAGCAAGCGTGGGCTGATAACCGACAGCGCTGGCCGTGCGGCCGAGCAAGGCTGACACCTCGGAGCCGGCCTGAGAAAAGCGAAAGATGTTGTCGATGAACAGCAACACATCCTGGTTCTTCTCATCGCGGAAATACTCAGTAATCGCAAGGCCGGAAAGCGCAACGCGCAGGCGGGCACCTGGGGGTTCGTTCATTTGGCCGTACACCAAGGCGATTTTGGACTCGCCCAGATTGTCCTGCTTGATCACGCCTGCCCCGCACATCTCGTGGTAAAGATCATTCCCTTCGCGCGTACGCTCGCCGACACCGGCGAAGACTGATACTCCACCATGGAGTTTTGCTATGTTGTGGATCAACTCCATGATCACCACGGTTTTTCCCACTCCCGCGCCACCGAACGCACCAACTTTCCCACCCTTCAGGAACGGACAGATCAAGTCAATCACTTTGATGCCGGTAGGAAGCATTTGCGGAGAAGTGGACTGATCCTCCAAAGAAGGCGGTGTGCGGTGGATTGGGTAGTACTTTTCCGCCTTGACGGGCCCGCGATCGTCCACTGGGTTCCCCGTAACATCGAATATCCGGCCCATGACGCCTTCTCCAACCGGCATGCAAATGGGCCCGCCGCGATCGGTCACCTCGAAACCGCGTTTGAGGCCCTCGGTGCCGGCCATGGAAATCGATCGGACCACCTTGTCACCAAGATGCTGCTGCACTTCGAGCGTTATCTTCGTGGGCTGGTTCTGAACTCGGTACTCAACCGTTAACGCGTTGTAGATAGCGGGCAGCGCTTCCGGGAACTCGACGTCCACTACCGGACCCGTAACTTTCACAATCGTGCCTTTGTTCATATTCACACTCGTTTTCAACGACCAATCCAACCCGTCGGTCACTGAGATTGGCCGCCGGCGATCTCTAGTAACTCCCTTGTGATATTGCCCTGTCGCTGCTTGTTATATTCAAGCGACAAGTCACTGAGCAGACGCTCGGCACTATCCGTGGCGTTTTTCATCGACACCATACGCGCGCTTTGCTCACTGGCCTTGGCATTCAGCAAAGCCTGATGCACGTAAATATTGAGATAGTGCGAAAGGAGATAACTGACAACAGCTTCGGGGGTCGGCTCGAATATCGACTCGTTATTGTCAACTTTCAGATCCTGTTCCGACTCCATACCAGGAACCTTTAGCGCCTTGATTTCGCCCACGGGGAGAAACTCCAGCAGGAGAGGATGCTGAGTAAGCGTGTTGACGAACTGCGTAGTCGCAACCTGAACCTGATCAACCTCTCCTTTCAGAAAGAGATCGCGCGCGAAAGCGGCAATGGCTGCGGCATCTGGGAACTGAGGCGTGCCTGCGCCGGGAAACTCGGCGGCCAGATGCCGCCCCGTGCGGGCAACAAATTGTGCCGCTTTGCGTCCGGCGGTGATGAAGACTGTCGATTGGGGATCAAACCGAGCAACCATTCGGAACAGGTTCGTATTGAGTGCGCCGCATAAGCCTTTGTCTGCACCGATCAGGATGATCGCCCTTTTGCGGACTTCGCGCGCGTCCAGCAAGGGATGGTGAAACTCAGCCATCCGAGTCGTCGCCTCACGCTGGATGCGGTACAACAGGTGCACAAAGGGCCTCCCGGCTGTGGCAGCTTGCTGTGCGTTACGCATCTTCGATGCCGCTACCATCTGCATGGCTTTGGTAATTTGCGCCGTGCTGCTGATCGACCGGATGCGTCGGCGGAGATCACGGATGCTTCGCATATCAAAAGTCCTGTGTCCGTTGTGTCAAATCCACTACTGATCTTGTGGCAAGAGTTTGTGAGACCGCAGCGCCATCATTTCCATGTCTGTCTAAACTCGTCGGCCGCAGCTTTCAGTTCGGCCATTAAGTCCTTGCTGAGCGCTTGTTCCTTTTCGATTTTGCGCAGCAGCCCGGCCTTGCGAGTGCTCAAATATTCGGTCAACTTATTTTGGAATTCCTTTACCCGTTTCACCGGCACATCATTCATGTAACCGTTCTGCACAGTCCAGATCACAGCCACCTGAATCTCGACCGGAATGGGGTTGTACTGGGGTTGCTTGAAGACCTCGATAATGCGCTTACCAGCATCGATCTTCGCCTGCGTCTTGGCATCCAGCTCCGAGCCGAACTGCGCAAAGGCCGCCAATTCGCGGAACTGAGCGAGGTCCCCTTTGAGCTGCCCGGCCACTTGCTTCATGGATTTCATTTGTGCCGCGGAACCGACTCGCGAAACGGAAAGGCCAACTGAGATAGCCGGGCGCACGCCCTGATAGAACAAATCTGTTTCCAAATAAATCTGGCCGTCGGTAATCGAGATGACGTTGGTAGGAATATAAGCCGACACGTCGCCGGCCTGGGTTTCGATAATGGGCAGAGCAGTTAGCGATCCGTTGCCGAACCGTTCGCCGACGCGGGCCGCACGTTCCAGCAACCGGCTATGAAGATAAAAGATGTCGCCCGGATACGCTTCACGGCCCGACGGCCGTTTCAAGACTAGTGAGACCTGTCGATACGCCACCGCGTGCTTGGACAAATCGTCGAAGACAATCAGCGCGTCCATGCCATTGTCCATGAACCATTCGCCCATGGCCGTTCCTGCGAAGGGGGCCAAATACTGATTTGTAGCCGAATCTGAAGCGGGAGAGGCCACAACAATCGTGTATGGCATTGCCCCAGCTTGCTCGAGGACCGCTATCACGCGGGCGATGCTCGATTGCTTTTGGCCGATCGCTACGTAAATGCAGTAAAGGGGGCGATACTCTTTGTCGGCGGCTGCCTCCGCCGCTTTGTTGAGACGCGCCTGGCTGATAATCGTGTCGACACAGATCGTGGTCTTGCCTGTGGAACGGTCACCGATGATCAATTCGCGTTGACCGCGGCCGATCGGAATCATCGCATCAATCGGCATGATGCCCGTTTGCACGGGCTGGCTCACTGGCTGGCGCCGGATGATCCCTGGTGCCATCTTCTCGACCGGATAGACGACCTCAGACTTAATCGGCCCCTTGCCATCTAACGGTTCTCCCAACATGTTCACGACGCGTCCTAGGAGACCCCTGCCTACTGGTACCTGCAGGAGCTTGCCAGTGGAACGCACCTCGTCGCCTTCCGCAAGTTGGGTATAGTCCCCTAGAACCACTACACCAACTTCGCTCTGGTCAAGGTCTAGCGCCAAACCAGTGATCCCACGACCCAGATCGAGCATCTCGTTGAGCATCACGTCGGTTAGGCCTTCTACTCTGGCGACACCGTCACCGACCTCGCGGATGACACCCACGTTTTGCCGGGAGGGTGTCACCTTCACCGCTGCGATTTGCTCTTGAATTTCCTGTAACAAATCAATCATAAGGTTTTACCTGCTGGCTCCATTCGTGCTCACAATACCGAAGCCCTTCTGCAACGCAACTAGCCCGGATAGCACGCTGCCGTCATAGACATCGCTACCCACCTGAATGCGCATTCCGCCGATGAGTCGCGGGTTCGTGATGAAAAATGTGCGAATTCCTTGGCCATAGATGCTCTCTAATCCGGTCTTCACGGTGGCTTGCAAATCAGACGGCAATAGCACTGCGCACTCGACCTTGGCGGTGTGCTGCGCATACTCAATCTTCAGCAATCGCTGAAGCTGACGTAAAATCGCCAAGTAACCGCGGCGCCTGGATTCGAGGACTCTCCGCACCACTCGCCGAAGACGCTCTTCGTTCAACTTTCCACTCACGACACAGAAGCGGAAAAGTCTGTTGGCTTCCCATGCGGATTGTTTGGGTGTTTTCATAGTTTGGCTTGAATTCTCGTCTAGACGGCCAATGGCCGGCTGGCTTCCTCAGCCAGCCGTCGTTGATCCTCCGGTGTCAGAATTTTGCCAGTGACCGTGGCGGTCGTCTGTACGACCAATCGACCCAGCTCGCGTTTCAGCTCGGCAAGCATCCGGGCATGTTCCTGTTCTGCGGTTTCGCGCGCCGTGACGATGATCTGTTCGGCATCTGCGATGGCCTTCTGCGTTTCCAGCTGCTGCACCCGAGCCGCCGCCGCGTGCGCTTCGTCGATCATTTGCGTCGCTTGGGCGTTAGCCAGCATCAGAATTTCCTGGTGCCGCATCTCCGTCTGCGCTAGGTCGGCCTTCATCTTCTGTGCGTCGACCAGACCTTGCGCAATTTGCTGCCGCCGATCTTGCAAGACTCTGAGAACCGGTCTGTAGGCAAATCGCTGAAGGAGAGCGCAGACGATGCAAAAGCTGATCATCTGTGCCATCAGATGAGGCCAATCCACTCCAAAGGTAAAGGCGATCTCCCGGATCTGTCCGCCGGGCCCTGCCGCCATCGCCAGTAATGCCAAAGAATGCATAAGTCACGCTCTCGTGTAGTATGTTGTTCGCTTGCTCTTTAATTTCCTCTACTTCACCAAAAACAAGGTGTAGAACACGATCGCTTCCGCGAAGGCAATGGCCAGTATCGATTGAACCAGAATCTTCGTGGACGCTACCGGATTGCGGCCTACCGCATCCGAAGCTTTCATACCAATGATGCCCACGGCAATTGCCGCTCCGAACGCTGCCAGACCTACGTGCAAGTTTCCACTCATGTGATTTCCCCTTTTTTGAGTGCCTCCGGCAAGCCCGGAGGCGCCGCGATTTCATTGATCAACCATGTGCCGCCGCAGGTTCTTCTTCATGTTGGCAAATCAGCAACGTGAAGACAGCAGTCAGCAACATGAACACCAAAGCCTGAATCACACCTACCAGCAACTCGAGAAAATAAAACGGAATCGGCAGCAGCCAGCCAAAACCGGGAACCAGCGTGGCCATAGCGTCCAGCATGTTCTCGCCCGCAAAGACATTTCCATAGAGTCGAAAACTCAACGAGACTGGACGGAACAAAATCGAGATAATCTCCAGGCAGCCGGAGGCAAAAAACACGATTATCATGACTACTTTCATCAGCCCTTCCGTTTCACCTTTGGGCGCAAACAACTCCTTGAGGAATCCGACCAGACCGTCTTCCCGTAGAGCCCAAATAAGCCAGCAGCCGAAAAAGACCAGAGCCATAGCGAGCGTCATGTTGACATCCGCATTCGCGCCGCGGAAGAAAGGTTGATCGATGATGAAACCGTGCGAACTTTGATGCCCCCATCCGATCGTTCCCACGCCCGGAATCAAGCCGGCCCAATTCGCCGCAAGAATGAAAATGAAGATACTCGCAAAAAACCAGAACGTTCGCTCCACCAAGTGTGGGCCGATGATGCCTTCGAGAAAGCAGTACAGGCCCTCCACAAGCCACTCACAAAAATTCTGGGCTCCTTCCGGAACCGGCTTCATGTGCCGCGTAGCTAGCTGGGCAAAGATGATGAGGCCCAAAGCCACAATCCAACTGACCGCCATCGAGTTGGTGATCGGAAAACCAAATGGCCTGGCGATCTCGACCGGCTTTTGAGAAGGCCCGTGCTCTTTTTGCTCAGGCTTAACTGTGACGGCTCTCGCAGTTTCCGCAGCGTTGGGTGCGATGGTTGTAGAGGTATTCGTTCCGGTGTCGAATGCGCACGCTAAGTTTGGCATCAGGTCTATGACTAATGCGGCAAAAAGCACCAATACCAACTTAGTTTTCAATTCAAATATCCTCAGGCGGTTCTACCTATTTCCTGGCTGGGGAGAAGCCGCCCCCGCACTATTCACCTCTACGAGCATTTTGGTGGCCAATGATGACAAGGTAGAGAGCACGGTCAAAAGACGGATTCAGCGAGTGCAGCAACTGCGCACCACCGCGGTGGTGGCCCCCTCTCGCCGCATGTCGGCCCTCAAGTTAGTAAGACAAGCGTTTTCCGAACGCGCCCGCCCTATCAAGTCATCTACGCGTATTGGGGTTCTGCAAGAAGGCGTGGGACGCAGGAAGGCGGCCGTAACATGCCCGCTCACGGGCAGGCGGACCTCATATGGTCAAGGAGCGAGCGGCGGGCTGTGAACCTCATCTCATCATCGCCTAAGCCACCCGGTATTCAACTGTCGACGTGCTCGAGACTCCCGACGGTTCACGCGACTGCTTCATGGGCAAGCTATTCGGTGCAGTCTCCAATCCGTTACAGCCACGCTCCAATTACTCACACTGCGGGTTGGTACAGTTGTTGCTCGGCCAGCGCCGATAGGCGCTGCGCAGCCGCAGACGCCAGCGCTCCGTTATGCCCGAGCAGCCATCCTTGTTTGGTCTAACACCATAGGTCAACGACATATTTCCATCCCCCACACCTAAAGCGGAAGAAGCGAGGAGATTCCATGTTCATTGAACTCCTGCCGTTAATCGAGAGCCGGCCATTGACCATCTCGGTGGCAGCTCTCAGCGAAGGGCGAATCCGGGTCAATGTCTTTCCCCGACGCAAGCGAAAGACAGCAAAGCGAACGAGAAAATCGGATACGCCCACAAGGACAAGATTGCACAAATCCCCGCATCGGCAATTCATGCCTTGACCACACCACTTTCTCTGATTGGAACGCCAGAGGAAATCGACGCTGAACTAGCGCAGCAATTGAGAGCCTTCGTCGATTCACACCGGGCGCTGCAGCAGCCGGTAGACGAGGCGAAGCAGCAAATCGCCGGAGCGGTGAGAGCCATTGAGGAGAGAGATAAGGCTTGCTCGAAATCAAAGACAGCGCTGCCAAAGACAGACGAGAAGAGACCAGATGACAAGGGCGAAGAACCGCAGCTCACGGCGGACAATCTGTCGCTGTTCGACCCGAAGGCGGTAACAACTTAACATAATCCTGGTCGCCTTTACTTCTTCCACTTGAGCTGGCAACGTATTGTCGAAAAAGCCGGCTAGCCGCCCGCTTCCTGTTCGGCGTTGCGGCGTGCCCACTAAGGGGGAGCCGGGCCGAAGCTCCCTCAATTATTTGTTTTTCAATCCCAGGAACTCGCACGCGCCGGTCGCGACGCGCAATCGTAGTCCATGCGGACGTGGACTATGGAGTCGTACCCATGACGGACCGGAATACGTGAATGTGACCTCCGTGCCTACTTCATCCCATGTATTTGGCGAGCAAAGGATCAGCCTTACCGTCCATTTTAGTAGTTCACCCTGCGCGCGGATGAGAGCCAACTGTCAGTTGTGATAGCTACGTCGATTCGTTTCAGGCATCTTCTAGGATGCCCTTCGATCCCGCTCATGACCGGTTGTTGTTACGATCACATCCAGCCTATAACGCCAATCACAAAAGCAATCGGCGCGCCAAAACAACGCCACTGCTGACTGCCTGACTTTGTTGCTGTTCGCGCGATGTGACATTCCCTCTGAATGGCAACTGCCCGAATCTGGGCAGAAACCTGGGAAGCCTTGCAACTAATAAGCATCGAATCTTTGTAGGCGCTTTGTAGAACGAAAGCCGTTGCGCCGAATTCACGAATGTGGTGACTCTATAGTCTGTGTCAAAAGGCAGGAAGTTCCGGTAACCTCCTAACGCTTCCCTGCCGAGTCTTCATTGATGAACTTGTTCCAAAGACCGTGGCGTTGGATGAAACTTTCCATACGCAACGCTTGTTCGGCTATTACTTCCGATTCGGTGTTGTGGTAGATGAAACGGTTGTTGGAGTCTACTCTCTCGCAGTCATGCAGTTCCATTAACCAACCATCCATGTTTACAAAATTAAGGTGGGTGTGACTATTTTCAGCTTCATCAAGCCACAACCGTTGGTCAGCTTGGCACTGTGCGGCTGTCAGTTCATGTTTGACTTGCTGCCCAGTGAGCGAAGCGGACAGGATGATTGCGACGGCCAGAGTCAATCTCGTCGTTCCTCCATTGGGCGACGCAACGGTGTGCCCTGGAGGGAATGGGGACAATCGCTCAGTCGTGCTACTTGAGCGGATGGTACTCCAGAGTCCGCTGGGCATTGGCTTCGACGACCGTGTCTGGCGTTCGAGTTCGCCGAGGTCTTTCCCGTAGTTGTCGATGTACAGCAGATTGGGAACGATGGTGTCAGTCAGTTCTTTCCTTTCGCGCTGCTCTTCGGTGGTGTTGGTGCGCATCGGGCTGATCCTCCATTTCTCCTCTTTCCTGTACAACTATAGGCTCACGTGTCAAGTGAAAATTCGGGCGTCATCGGACCGATTTGCGGCGCGCATTATAGCCACCGAGTCAAGTGATCGGTCGCTGCGAAGGGAAGGGAAGCCGACCGCCGCGAAGTACAGCATCGGCTTAACTGAAACGGTCAAGCGCGGATTTCTTGAAAGAGTTCTGCATGCCAAGAAGGCACCCGCCGCCAAAGACGGCAAATGAGATTCCGGTTGACTGATGCGACGATCGTTATCGCGGTACATCGCGTCCTCTTCCTCGACCACGGAATTGTCGGCGATGTCGTGGTACGGTCTCCGTCGTCGATCTGCAGGGACATCGTCGCGTGCCGACGAAGGACTTCGAAAGCGAGCAAGGCCTCGCCTGGTCGGCCAGCGGAAAGGAAATCTGGTTCACCGCCTGTTGCCGCAGAACTCAACGCTCTGCGGGCCGTCGATCTCGGCGGTCAGACCCGCATCGTCGCTGCTGCGCCCGTTCGCTTGCATCCTTCAGGACATCGCGGAGGACGGGCAAGTACTGCTCACTTCTGATGTCGTAAATTACCAGGTGGGCGCTGGCGACAGCAAATCCGGCCACTTCCAGGATCTCTCTGCCTTTGAGTACACCGTGCTAAGCAATATTTCTGACGATGGGCGCATGATCCTGATCAATAGTTTCGACATCGCCGTTGACACCAACTACCGGCTCTACGTGCAGCGCACGGACGCGTCTTCTGTCTTGGTCGGGCACGGCGCCGGCGGCAATTTCTCAAGGGACGGCAAGTGGGTCATGGCGGTCGATCCAGGGCATGCTGAAAATCTTTCTGTCATTCCCACAGGCATCGGAGAAGCCCGAAGCCTGCATGCGACCCCCGGAATCATTACACCGGCGTTTCCTTGTTACCTGACGACAAACACGCTTTCGTCACCACAGCAGGTGCCGAGCAGACTCCGCAGAGCGCGGTGCAGGATATTGAGACAGGTTCGATTCATTCCATCGGTCCCAAGGATCGTTATACTGCAGCCTTCGTCATGACACTCTTTCCGGGAGTATCTCTGGATGGCAAGTCCTGCATCCAGGCCGACGGCCAGGACCATTACTGGTTGCAGTCGCTCGAGGGCGGCTCGGCCCGCGAACTTTCCGGCATCGCCCCCGGGCGAGAAAATCATCAACTGGCACGGCGATTCCGACAACGTATTTCTTGAGCGTGTTTCTTGAGCGCCACGACGGCATCAACGTGCAGATTTACAATCTCAACCTCACGACGGGAAAGCGCCAATTCTGGACCACATTGTGCGCCGCATCTGGTCGCATCGTTTCCGCCGGTGGCGTACCCGGGGTTGGCGTCTTCGTGAAAGCTGTATGCCGGAAATCGGCACGTACAGTTTGAGCGGCGGACGGAGGCCAGCGCGTGAGCGCGCCTCCTCCGACCCGACTGGCACTTAAGCCAATGGTTGGCTTGCGCAGCTTACAACGAATGGTGTCGGGACCGTTGCATGAAACCACTCAAGGCAGACCAGCCACTGCGATCGGTATCCCTGTCGTATTCTGTGGCGCTCCAGACGTTAAAACCAAAATCCTCTCCACGAACAAGGAGGGGCCTGGATGCAAGCACCGATCGAGGTCTCACGAAGAGGCGTGGAGAAGTGTTTTTGTTTGACATCCTCTCTCCAAAAACTTTCTCTCAGTGAATCTCCGCAAGCTGAAACCCGAGTTTAGCCGCCCGTTTCCGGAGTAATTGGATTTGTTGTTGGCGGAATCGTTCCTCGTAGTACGCAGTCCCTTTGTCGACGTAAGCTTGACCGTACTTGAGCATGCGATGGACGAGTCGGGCTAATCGATGGGCCATCGCGGTGACGGCCTTTGGCGCTCCTGGCTTGGTACGGAGACGGCGATACTGGGCGCTGAGGTAACCGCGACTTCGGACGAGCGTGTTGGCGGCCTGTCGCAGTGCAGTAGCGGCACGATTGACTACACGACGCGTTCCCCTGGCTACCAGTCTATCCCCAGTAATCCGGTTGTCTGGGCATCGCCCTAACCAGGAAGCGAAGTGCGACTCGGTCTTCCAGCGACTCATATCCAGACCCACTTCGCTGATCAGCGTCTCGGCTACCATCACGTCGATTCCGTCAATGCGAGTAAGGTCCACGCCCGTGACACGTTGTAGCTCGCTGCTGAGATCAAAGCGTGGGGCGTTCTTAGAAGCTGGCGGCTTCGATTTGAGCTTTTGCGGCTGCTCAATACCCGGCGGGGCGACACTGCGGGAGGTCAGGGGTCCTCATCCTTTCCGCACGTCAATGGAGATGGGCGGCGCAAGTCCCGACCTTCGTCCGTTGGAGCTGCGGCGCGAAGATCGGGACTTGAACGCGGCGAATAGTTTAACTTGCGCGTCTCTCCTGCCGATCCAGCCACTCGTTATAGTGTTGTTTCACGGTGGCCATACGCTGTTCTTGCTTAGCCTTGACGTCCTGTTTCGATTGGGCCGCCTTTGCCTTGAGCGCCTCCACCTTGGCATCTGCCTCGTGCGGGATAGCTTCGAGTCTTGATTTGGCTTTGTCCAATTTCTCTTGCAGCCTTGCGTTGAGTGCGTCCATCCGGGCCTGCAGCTTCGCTTTGCGCTCCGCCTTGGCCTCGCGTGTTCGGTTTTCAGCTGAGCGATGTCGGCCTTGATCGATGCGATGTCCCGTTCATCCTGAGTGTCTTCCACTTCCCAAAGACTGCGACGCAAAACCGAGCCAGCCAGCGCTTCCATGCGTGTGTCCACCGGAGTGGTCCACTCCTCGTCCACCTCGGCGACCACAGCGACCTTGCCGGCGTAAGGGTCTCCGCGACGACCGAGAGAAAGTCGCTCCAACGCGCACGTTGTCAAGGTCTGCAATTGCAAAGGCGATACGACCGAGACCGCTCATTAGAGCAGATGAATCGTTGTTGGGCAGATACCTTCCAGTCGCACACGCTCTTTGCCAGCAGCATCGAGCAGGAGCACAGTCGGCTTCCAGACCGCATCGAAGCGGTGGAACCTGACATGCACCTTTGGAATTCCTCAAAAGCGGGAGCAGAAAAAAGAAACGTGACGTTCATCGGATCGTTGGAAGAGTTCTTCACTGAAGCCGAGGTTATGAAACATCCGTGGTTAAGGACGACCGCCGAGTGGATTAAGATGTACTCGCATGAGGAAGCTGTGCGGAAGAGCGGGCATGATAGCTGGCATCCTGCTGGCGTACTGCGCTTGCGCCTCCGCCCTCGATCCTTCTCTCGATATCAGCCAGTACGCGCACACTTCGTGGAAAATCGGCGAAGGCGTTGCCAACGACACGACACACACGATTGTTCAGACGAAGGATGGATACCTCTGGCTCGCAACCGAAAGCGGATTGCGCCGGTTTGATGGCGTTCACGCCGTTCCCTGGCAGCCGCCGCCAGGCGAGCATTTGCCAGGTAGAGAAATACGCGACCTGCGCGTCTCCCGCGATGGAACGCTTTGGATCGGTACCGACAAGGGTCTTGCAAGCTGGAAAGACGGCAAGCTTACCCATTATCCGCAACTCGACGGGTACGACGTACCCACCCTCGCAGAGGATCACGAGGGGGCTGTGTGGGCCGCGGGTCTTAGATGGGAGCACGCTTTCTGGGAACCGGGTAGATTGTGCGCGATCAAGGTGGGCAGCGTCAATGCATCGGAGCAGATGGCATTTTCGGATTCGGAGTTACGCAGATTCACGAGGACAGACCGAGGGAATTTATGGTTGGGTGCGGCGAATGGAATATGGCGATGGAAGCCTGCTCCTGCGGGCGATATCCATTTAACGCGGGGGTGGGGTAGCCCCACCCTGGTCTTCAGCCGGAACTACATGATCGATGGTGACGCGGTGGACTCATTATCGGCGGGTTTCGCGACATCGTGCAGTTCGCAGATGGCAGGACCGAGCCATTCCCATTTCCAACCCCACCGCCGCCATTCAGAACACGACATTGTTGCGGGACCGCGATGGAAGTCTGTGGATCTCATCGACCGATGTCGGACTTGCGCATGTGCACCAGGGAAGGATGGACTTCTTCACGGACCAGGACGGCCTCACGAGCAATTCAATGGAAGGTCTGTTCGAGGATCGTGAGGGCAGTATCTGGGTCGCAACAAACAGGGGCATAGACCGGTTTCGCGAATACACGATTCCGACGATCAGTACCGGACAGGGTTTGTCCAGCCGCGTCGTTTTATGCGTACTGGCAGCACGGGATGGCAGTGTTTGGCTTGGCACGTCGGACGGCCTGAACAGGTGGAAAGACGGACGCGTAACCATTTACCGCAAGGTAACAAGGAGAGCACACCGCGAGAATTCCAGAACTTCTTTGGGTGATAGAGTCCGCGAGGTGACCTCTAAGGGCTTGCCTGAGGACTTCATCGTTTCGTTGTTTGAGGACCGTAAAGGGCGGATCTGGCTTTCGACTGCACGCGGGCTTGCCTATTTCGAAAACGGCAAGGTCTCTCGCGTAGCGGGCCTACCGTTTGCACCCCAGAACCCTCTTGTCGAAGACACGGCGGGAAATCTCTGGACCGCCCAAAGTGACCGGGGCCTTGTCCGGCTGGATGAAGGAAAACTGGTCGAGCAGGTTCCCTGGACCAAGCTGGGAATTGGGGGCGCACTTGCCAATCCTTTGGCCGCAGATCCCGCAGAGGGGGGTGTGTGGGTCGGGTCTTGGGGCGGCGGTGTGATTTATTTTCGGGATGGACACGTCCGTGCTTCGTACGGCACACGGGAAGGGCTTGGCGGAGGACGGGTCAATTCATTGCAGTTTGACAACAGCGGACGGCTCTGGGCGGCTACGGATGGTGGGCTGAGCTGGATATTCAAGGGCCGCGCGATCACGCTGACCAGCAAGAACGGGTTGCCGTGCGATGGTGCCCAGGATTTTCTGGAAGATGATACGCACGCGTTTTGGGTACACATGGCATGCGGCCTTGTGCGCATTGGAAGGGGCGACTTAGAAAGTTGGGTAGCCAATCCGGCGCGGAGCAGTCCAGGGGACGGTCTATGATGCTTCCGACGGCGTCACCAGCCATGCCGGCGTGTACAACTTCGGTCCGCGCGCCCAAAGCGGCGGATGGGAAACTGTGGTTCACCCGGTTGACGGCGTTATGGTCGTTGATCCGCATCACCTGCCCTCGAACCGTCAGGCCCCACCCGTGGAAGTCGAGCAGATCAAAGCGGATGGCGAGACGCTTTGGCACAATCTGTCGCATGGCCAAGCCAGGAAAGTCCCTGTGCCCGCGCTGACGCGCAGCCTCGAGATCGACTACACGGGTCTTAGCTTCGTCGCTCCGGAGAAGGTGCGGTTCAAATACAAGCTCGAGGGCTACGATCCGGATTGGCAGTATGCCGGCAATCGCCGGCAGGCGATTCTACAATGATGTTCCGCGAGCTACCGCTTCCGCGTCATCGCCTGCAACAACAGCGGCGTCTGGAACGAGGCCGGCGACGCTTGGAGTTCTCCGTTATCCCGGCGTAGTACCAGACCAATGGATTCCGCGCCACCTGTGCGGCCACTTTCCTGGCGCTGCTGTGGGCGGCGTACCATCTCCGTGTGCGGCAACTGGCAGCGCAATTCAACATGCGTCTGGAGGAGCGGGTAGCCGAACGCACACGGGTTGCTCGCGACCTCCACGACACGCTCTTGCAGAGCTTTCAGGCACTCTTGCCACGTCTTCAGGCTGGCATCAATATGTTAGCGGCACGTCCGGCTGACGCTCGTAAAGTGCTTGAAGATACTGCGGATCATGCGTCTCAAGCGATCGCCGAGGGCCGGGATGCGGTGCAAGGGTTGCGCACGTCCACGGTCGAGAAGAATGATCTGGCCGTCGCCATTCGGACGGTTGGGGAAGAACTCGCTTCTGCTGCGAGCACTCAGCCCTCGCCCAACTTCAACGTGGTTGTGGAAGGAGCATCTCGCAATCTGCATCCGATCCTGCGAGATGAAGTTTACCGGCTTGCGGTGGAGGCGTTGCGCAATGCCTTCCGGCACGCGGCGGCGCAAAACGTCGAAGTGGAAATCCGTTACGACGAAAAGTATTTCCGGCTCCGCATTCGGGATGATGGGAAAGGAATTCCCTCCGACGTGCTCAGCGGAGACGGCCGTGAGGGGCACTACGGCTTGCCGGGTATGAGGGAACGAGCGAAACTCGTAGGCGGTAAGCTAGCGATCTGGACTGAACTGGATGGCGGTACGGAAATCGAGCTCAATATTCCAGGAGCGAGAGCGTACGTAAAATCCACGCGGACCTTCTTGCATTTTGGCAAGCGGTTCTGATTTGTGTACGATGATTTTGCCCGCGGCTTCGGCCGCGGGCTCCTGTTTTCTCTGTGTAGCTTTGCGATGCCGGTCCGCAACTATCGAACATTTGCGGCAGAGAGGCCCGACAAAATGGCGACCTGTGTCCTGAGCCCAAGGGGATTATCTCGCGTACCTTTTGTGAAGGCGGGGCGTTCGAAGACGAGCGCGTGCGTCCGAAACATACGTGCTGAAAGCGAAAGGTTCAGAGCGGCTCTATCCCAGCATCGCCAGAACGCGCACTGAACTTTCGGTGGCATTCCTGTTCTTTTCCGGAGCAACAATGATGAGCGATCCGGTCTGAGGCAGTATTGCCAGCCGCGCTGACCCCTCGACTACGTAGTTCCCGTGCAGAGCGATCTGGCGGGAGAGCGTGCGATTGGAAGCGAGGCTGGCTGGAGTTTCGACAATGAAGCCGCGTGTCGAGCGCGCATTCATGAGAAACTGCGCCGCATCCGATGAGAGGGGAAATTGACTCGAGGAGGAACTACCGACAGATTCAGCACGCCGCACCGCAACGACCGCTCCCTGTGGTACATACCCATGTTGTGCTTCCCAGTTCGCAATATCAGCGACAGAAATTTCTGTCGACGATGAATTCAAGTCCATCACGACCAGCGGACCGATCAACCGTTCGGCTGGAATCTGCGCTGCGCCCCAGGTTCCGGGAATCAGAGCGGCTGGGGAGATAATGCGTGTGCCCGATCTTGCCTCTGAGCTTTTCTTCGCCGGCCCGGGGTCAGTCAGGTCCACGACTTTGGAATAATTGTTCTGTGGACGAACTGGCGCACGCCCTCGAACGGCAATCAGCAAGAAGGCCATCACGAGTGCATAAGCGATAATGAAATTGCGAAATCGCATCTTAAGCCTCAAGACGGCATAGCTAGAGACGACAAAACGCAGGAGCAAGCATAAATGCAACGAATAGAGAAACCGCGCTTGAGCATAAGGAGCGCCTTTCTAGCTGTGCCTACCTCCAGTTGTCGCAAAGCAACTGGGCCTCCAATAGCGTACGCTTGTAACTCTTTGTTCACCAATGGCAACCATTGGAACAGGGCTCGGCGCGTTGCCGCTATGCAGGCACTGCCCTGCGATGGGCAAAGGGCGCACCTCGAAGGTGACAAGCTTCGGCACCGATTCGCACCACGTCCCTCCACCAAGCTTGTCTTACACCGGTCACTCCATTTGATGATGTCTCGTGCGACGGGAACTTCGCCAACGTGCCGCTGAGCAAAACCACTTCTGCGCGGGAACGTACTTCGTCTGACTACGACCTCCGCGACACTCTTCGGCAGGCGTGTCGGCCGATCTGGTAGAGCGGGTTGAGGCGCCATTTGTGCCCCCGAGCCGAGGTAGTTATTCAGCCATCTGCGAGGACTGGGCCAACTGTGGAGACTTAATGTATTTGATGGAGCAGCCAAATTTCGGGTGATTAAGGATGTTGAAGAAATTGCCTCGGAATTGAACTGAAAAAAATCGACTTTCGTCTAGCCCGGGGACGCGATGGCCCGAAGCGGTTCCTGGTCCGGTGGCTCTTGGCCGAAAGAATTGGTTGCACATCGGCAGCCCACAGGCGGGACACGAGGTTTCGGCGATTCTCTCGGTCGTGGAAAGCTGCCGCAGGTTGAAACTCCCAGTGCGCGACTATTTTTCTGCGATCCTCGCCGAGCTCGCTGATCTCCCGAGCCGGTGCCTTCCAGACCTTACTCCCGCTGTATGGGCCGCCCGGCATTCATGAACCCAAGCGACAGGGGTGTGAGTGAAGGTGGTTTTGCGACAACAACCGCGTAGCTTTAGGAAAACGAGGCTTTATTTCCACAAAGTGTCGGCGTGATAGCCAGTCACGTCCTCAGAGTGATGACCGAGACACCATCGGCAGTGCCCTTTCAGGGCTAATGCACTGCGTCAATAAGCTGCGTGCAATAAACTCCTCACCGGCCTGCATCATTTGCTTCCACATCTCGAACGCGTGTCCCTCTTGATTGAGAAATGCGAGAGCTTGCTCCCGGCTCACAGGGGAGCCTTGTTCGGTGGCCAGTCGCAAAAGATGTGAAAGTGTGATTTCGGCCATCACTCGGTCTCTATCCTTTTTTTCAGTCATGGCTTCTACCCCCCTGTTCCACCCGTTGATGCCTTTTAGCGCTCCGCGTGCACGGCTACCCCTGAGTTCAGCCTCGCTAGTTCTGGTAATGTGCTTTTGCGATGCCGAGGCGGCGAATTTTGTTTTGCAGGGTCGTACGTTTCAATCCGAGACGCTCGGCGGCTCCACCCTTTCCTGCAATCCGCCCCGACGCGCCTCTCAAAGCCTCAACGATCACACTGCATTCCGCTTGTCGAAAGCTAGAGCATGAGCTAACAGCAACAACCGTGTCGGACGAGGTTTGAAGGGCCGCAATCGGTACGTCTAGCTCTTCACCGCGTGTAACGATAACGGCCCGTTCGATAAAATTCGCCAATTCACGAACGTTGCCTTTCCACGGGCAGTTCGTCAGGATTTCCATTGATTGCCTTGGTATCGACGTAATCTGCTTTCGCATCCGTGCCGAGAATTTCGAGACGAAGAAACTTACCAACAACGGAATATCCTCGCGCCGCTCGCGAAGCGGCGGAATCTCAATCGGGAAGACGTTGAATCGATAGAAAAGATCCTCGCGGAACTTCTCTTCCTTGATCATGGCCCCAAGGTCGCGATGGGTCGCGGCGATGAGTCGCACGTTGACTTGGATCGTCCTGGAGCTTCCCAGCCGCTCGAACTCCTGCTCCTGGATGGCCCGCAATAGTTTCGGCTGCAGCTCCAGACTGATGTCGCCGATCTCATCCAGAAACAGCGAGCCCCCGTCCGCCAGTTCGAATCGGCCCTTTCTTTGCATCAGAGCTCCAGTGAAGGCTCCCTTCTCGTGCCCGAACAGTTCGCTTTCCAATAGGCCCGATGGAATGGCCGCGCAGTTCATGCGCACAAAGGTGCGCTCGCGCCGGGTGCTAAGGTTGTGAATGGCGCGTGCAATCAACTCCTTGCCGGTTCCTGTCTCCCCGTGAAGCAGGACGGTCGAGTCGGTGGGCGCAACGATCGCGACTTGTTCCAGCACTTTCCGGAGGGCTTGGCCCTTGCCGACAATGTCTTCGAAGCAGTGCTCAGAGCTGATTTCCGGTTCGAGATGGAACTGATCGGCTTCGAGCCCACCCACGCTGGGAAAGTTGGTCCCTGCGAGGTCTCCGGGGTTTGTGAAAGCAATACTCGCGCACGCCATAGTTCCTCCCCACTCTACAATTGCATCACGATGTATCTCATGATGGAGAAGAGTCTGCGATGAGTTCGCTTTTGTTACAAGGTCAAATCGGGGGACTGTGGTGTGGGAACATTGTGGGGGCGCGGGTTTGTACTTCCAGGCGAGCGAGCAGCAGTACTTTTGGAGGATGGACCTTGTCTAGCGTCGCGGGTCTTGGAGGTGTTTTCGGCCGTAGAGTCGGGCATCAATCGACCACATTCCGGGCCCGATCATCGCCACGGTGGCTCCCAGGACAGCCACTATGATTGGCGTTAGCGAATGCGCTGAGCACGCAAAGAATACCCAGACCCCAACGATCGCAATCGTGATTCCGGCGAGTGGTGTCCAAAGGCCGAGAAACAGAAATACGCATCGCCGCAATCACATAAGGGAGGTCCGTAGCCAATCTAGTATTTTCAAGGAGATGCGAGGCTCCGTAATAGAACAGAATCATGCCCGTCAGCACACGCTGAAGCAAAAGACCAGCGCCGGGCCAGCCCTCGGCGAATTTGGCATCCTCCTGCTGCTCCCACGCCAGCAGGATGCCCAGTGAGAGGACTACGTGCGTGCGCCTCGGCGAAGGCAATGCCAATAAGCAAATCGCCGACAAACTCTCAACCCTCCGTCGACCTTGCCGGTGCCGCCGACCCGGAAGTGCTCGTCGAAGGCAGCATGAATGATCCTCGGGTCCAGGCACGTCTGAACGACCGAATCTCGAAGTGGACCACTACCCAATGGCGCAGCTTGGAACTGGGACTGCGAACCACCAAGTACGGTGTCTCGGTGCAGAATGGTCTCGCTGGTCAATGACCGCCAGGGGTACATCAATTCCTCTTTCAGCACCGCGCTTTCGAACCGGCATTATTCGCCCGAGGGTCAAGTGAGCGCCGAGGTGATGTCGCGTGGGCTCGCGATCAAACCATTGTTCGAGGTCGCGAACCTTGATTATCCGGTTTCCGGCAATCTCTCCATCGACGTGTCAATGCACGGACCTCAGCTCAACCCGTGGGAAAGCCTTTTTTGAGCTCGCTCATTCCTTTGGCCAGCATGGCCCAGGCAAGAGTCTTGGTATCTGGATCACGAGAATTAGTCGCTCTGAGAAGTTCTTTGCCAGCGTCTTGATTCCCGTAGCCACACCACATGACGCCGCAGAGAAATACGTAGTTGCTATCCATATCCACCTGCCTCTTTTTGTTGAGCAATACGCGTGTTCTTCAGCAATACGTGTGCCAAATTGGACTGCCCGGCGGATCCGTCGCTTTCGCAGCAACCGCATGGTCAAAGCGTTGATTTGTTAGGCAGTGAGCTGCAACGATGTGGGGCGCGAGGAGCCTCACAGGCTTTTGCGGCGCGGGTCGGTGCCCAAGCCATGGGCACGCCGAAATGTGGGCACACTTCCGCAGAATACTCCGCCAAGCAGGCGCTCTGCCCGCACTTGGGCATGACATCGTTTCCAGGAGCGCAGACTTGGCCGGCTTTCCAAGAGTATCGTGACCCCGGACACTTGTTTAGCAAAGGATTACATAGGGTAAATCCATCAAATCCGTCAAAAACAGCGCCAACCGAGGCTGCCAGTTGTCTATTTTCGGATTTCGGCAGAAGACTGGCCTCTAGGGTTGTCTATGTCGATCCAGAGCGGCCTCTGGTCTGTGGAATCGGGCTAGCGGAACCGCAGAACATTTGGGGCGTATCTTTTCCACCAGACGACTGGTACGAAAGCAGGAAAAAATTGTGAGATCTGAGGCGTGGAAGGACAAGCTCGGCAGAGTCACTGATGAAATGACGACCGAGCCAGCAAGCGCGCACGAGTCAGGACACAAGACGCTGCGATCTCTCTGGCAGCAGGTCTTGACTACGTACCGCACGACATTCTGCGAGATATCCTTGCCCCATACCTTTCCCAGCCTGGCGGCGGCGCGAAAGATTCGTCCCTCCCTGACCCCGGCTGCGGCCGTCCATTGATCGAGCGCGGCCTTTACCTATTCGGGGAATGGGTACGGTGCGGATGTGGCCGCCCTTGCCGATCAAGTCTACCACCGCCCAGTGCCCCTGACGCATCTGGATTTCGTCCAACTCCAGTCCCACCAGTTCCGATCTGCGAAAACCACAACCGAACAGCCATGGCCAGCATGGCATAAACTCGCCTGGCGCGCATGCCTTCGCCATAGGCATGTTTGAGCACTTCGGAACTTTGCTCCGCGCTCAGCCAATTGCCGGAGCGAAACCCAAGCTGCTTGACGCCCTTCACTCGACTGATCCCCGCCGCCAACTCGGGACTCAACAAGCCCGAGTCGGCGGATTCGTGAGCGAGGCGGCGAACGGTTGCGAGTTGTTCAGTCATCGGAACAACACGGCGTGAGGTCGCTCTCCGGCAACATCGAGAACAGGATTGCAATCGCGAACCACCCGTAAACTGTACACGCCGGATTCCAGAAGGCGAAATCAATCGCTGGAAAAAGATTGTGAGACGTCCTCTAGCTAGTAGTCGTTTACGGACAAATATGCTGACTGTTCGTCCACTGCGGAAACGAATCGACAGTTCGACGTAGCTATCACAACTGACAGTTGGCTCTCATCCACGCGCAGGGTGAACTACTAAAATGGACGGTAAGGCTGATCCTTTGCTCGCCAAATACTCGGATACTGGAACGGTTGGGTGTGTGTTTGAATCCGCAGAAGACGCGGATTGTGCACATTCAGCAGGGATTTGATTTTCTGGGATACCGAATGGTGCGAACCAGCGGGAACAGCAAGATTCCCCGCGGCATGATTCAGCGATGGAACCCAAAAGGGCTGATCGCATATCCCACACGCAAATCAATCCGACGATTCCGAGATCGGGTGCGGATTCTGACGCGACGCAGTGCTCAGCGCAAGACCGCGGAGCTGATACACGAGCTGAATCCGACTCTGCGAGGTTGGGCTGAGTATTACAAACGAGCCCACGTTCGAATGCTCTTCCACAAACTTGAAGGCTGGATCGTGCGGCGCATTTGGTCGCACCGTTTCTGCCGGTGGCGGACCCGGGGTTGGATCCAGTTACCCAAGGCGAAGCTGTATGAAGAGTTTGGCTTGGTAAACCTCATCTCTCTGATACGCTCGCTCGGTTCTCACTCCCGTTCACGAGCGTCTTCGTGAAAGCTGTATGCCGGAAATCGGCACGTACAGTTTGAGCGGCGGACGGAGGCTAGCGCGACAGCGCGCCTCCTCCGACCCGACTGACACCGTACAACCGCGCGGCTTGATTCAGTTTCGAAACGGATTGGCGTCGTCGCTACTAACGCTGAGTAAAGAGGATTTGGTACGTGTCGCGCTGAAAGTCACGGAGTACCGAAGTCCCGAAGATGGCGGCGATGACGATGATGCCAAAAAGCGCTGCAAATATGTCGTCGAGGGTGTTGGCGTAAGGCCCGAAGACTCCTCTGCTTCTCACTCATGGGGAAGAACCTCAGGCAATATTGCGTTGGAGACAAACCTTGTAGCGCTAAGCGTTTCGCTGCTTTTGCCGACGTTAGGCAAATATCGGCGTTGGTCACAGAGTGGTCACAAGACTGTGGCCACCTCGACAAATTTGGTGGAGCGGCTACCTTGCAGGCAAGAACTCGACACAGGGAGGTGACCGATGAAGGCGATTGTGGTGACGGATCAGGCTGCGGGAATGGCCGGGGTGAAGCTGGTGGAGCGGCCCAAACCGCAGGCGGCGATAAACGACGTCGTTGTTCAGATTCATGCGTCGGGATTCACCGGGGATGAGCTGACGTGGCCCTCGACCTGGACCGATCGCGTCGGCCGTGACCGGACGCCTTCAATCCCCGGACACGAACTGGCCGGAGTGGTCACCGCTCTCGGCTATGGCACGACGGGGCTGTCGATTGGACAGCGGGTGTTCGGCCTCACGGACTGGTATCGCGACGGCACGCTGGCGGAGTATGTGGCCGTCGAGGCACGCAACCTCGCACCGCTGCCGGGCGACGTTGACTTCACGGTGGGCGCGGCCCTCGTGATGCCGGGCCTGACCGCGTGGCAGGGGCTGTTCGAGCACGGCCGCCTTCGCGCGGGGCAGAGCGTCCTCGTGCACGGTGCGGCCGGCGTAGTCGGTTCGATGGCGAGCCAGCTCGCACGTGAGGCCGGCGCGTACGTCATCGGCACCGGGCGCGCTGCCGCCCGTCAGACGGCTCTCGACTTCGGCGCACAGGAGTTCGTCGACCTCGATAACGACGCCCTGGAAGACGTCGGCGAGGTCGATCTGGTTTTCGATGTCCTCGGCGGCGACATCGCGAAGCGGTCTGCGGGCGTGATTCGCGCCGGAGGAACGCTGGTGACCGTCACCGGCCCGACCGAGGCGCGGCCCTCTGGCGGCCTGACTATCGACTTCGTCGTCGTACCCGATCGCGCCCAATTGAGTGAGGTCGTCCAGCGGGTCCGGGATGGTCGGCTGCGGACAAACATCGGCAACGTGGCTGCCCTCGACGATGCGGTTGCCGCCTTCAACCCGACCGAGCGGATCAAGGGAAAGACGATCATCCGCGTTCATCCGTGAGGACTCGGAAATTGCCTAACGCCCCGCTAACTGTCACGGGAGAGGCGCACGTCCGACCGTTGTTCTTTCGTTAATTCCTGAATGACTCACCGACGCTTAGGCGAACATCGGCGCTGGTCACAGAGTGGTCACAAAACTGTGGCCACCTCGACAGATTAAGTTGTTGATTGAAAAAGGGTTTAGGCCGAGAGAATCCAGCCCTGAAAAGGCTGGCGTCGGGGGTTCAACTCCCTCCCTGGCCACCAAATCAATAAAATTCAATAATTTACCTTTCATTATTAATCTGACACATTGAGTCGATATTTCATAAATCGACGATCTTCAATATTCCTAATTCTCTGCATCTACAAAGGTTAACGGTTGGTAGAGCGCAGACCAGAAGGGCTTGGCTTCTACCGTTGAGCGACAGTCCCGCGATACGGCTAGGCGCTTGCGGGGGGGAATGTTGCGGTGAGGAGTTCCACATTTCGGGTTGGCCGAAGTGAAATGCCGCCTCCAACGCCGTCAGAAGAAGCCGGTCTCCATGGTGTCGGAGAGTTCCCAACTGATCACGAAGCGGCTGAACCAATCCATTACGGTCACAAAGTAGAGGAAGCCGCCATGCATCGGAAGATACGTCATATCGGTGCTCGCTCTGTACCGGACCGGCGGCGTGCCAGCCAATAAAATCACTTCACCATGTCATTGATGATGCGCAGCGGACTGAGCGGACCTAGCGGGATATAGTCAAAGCCCATCAAACCGGCCTGCCCCAGCGGGAATTTCTCCAAAATGTCTTTCGCCTCTTCCGGTGTGCTTGCGTTGACGATGAAAACCACACCCTTGCCGTCGGTCCGGAAATACCACTGGTCTATCTTGCCCGCGAGATAAGCATTCACCGTGTCATGCACTTCGTGCGGCATGATCTGGGCGCGCTGGGCGGGTGTCATGGGCGTGCCCATGAAATGGGAGATCGCCAGGATCTTCGTGGTGGGCACAGGCGGCAGCGGGTTCTGCGCTGAAGCAGCGCCCTCGGGGGTGATCGGGTTCTTCATGGCAGTAGCTCCTTATTCATCTTTCTGTACTTTGCTGGTGATTGTTTCGGTGTTTGACGCGCGGGCGGCATCCGCTGGACGCCGCCGTCGCCACCAGCCTTCCGTCGAAGTGACCTTCGGAGATTTCCGCCTAGAACTCATAAAGCTCGATTACTTTTGCCATATCTCCCCCGGAGTTATCTCGATTTCCTCAAAATAAAGTTAGAGTTCGAATCGCTGCGGAGAAGACATTCTTTGAATACAAGACCCCGATGGCTAGCGCCAGGCTATGGTGTAGGAGACCGCCGATAATGCAACAAGTCCTCTCGAAGCTAGCCGCAGCTCCCGGAAGCTGATGATTCGCAACAAATTCAAAATGAGACCCGCGACTCACTAATGCCATCGTCAACTTTCGCCATGAGTTGCAGGCTGTGGTTGCACAACGGTCGATGTTTGCCTGAGCCTCCTTGCGAGAGCGATAGCCTAGTCCCAAAATGCTCGGAGCTGCGATAAGGGCCCGCAGGCTTTTCTCGTCGGGATATGCCATGACCAACCGTTCACAAGAAGGTTCACCGCGAACAGATATCACCGCATAATGCAGCACAGAGCTAGGGATAAAATTGCTCACAGCATCATCTTTCAGCCCGACAAACATTGAGGACTCTCTCCTCACGCCAAATGAATTGCGTGGCGCATGGGGCCTAGTTTGCCGGCCATCCTCACCAGATCGGCGAGTGAATTCGCCTTCATCTTTTGCATGACCTGCCCGCGGTGTGCCTTCACCGTTAATTCGCTGATCCCGAGTTCTCCGCCGACCTGTTTGTTCAACAACCCCGAGACCACCAGCGCCATGACTTGCCGTTCGCGAGGAGTCAGCGACGCGTAGCGGTGTCGAAGATCACGCAGCTGCATTTCGCGATCGAGAAGGACGCGGCTGCGTTCCAGGCTTTGACGGATTGCAGCCAGCAAAACCTCTTGTCTGCACGGTTTCACGAGAAAATCGATGGCTCCGGCCTTCATGGCTTGCACCGTTGTCGGGATATCTTCGTCGCTGGAGGTTACGATAATCGGCATCTCGGCTCGCTCTCCTGCCATCTGCCTTTGCAGCTCGATGCCGTTGCTACTCCGATGAGAAATAGCAAGGATCAGGCAGTTCGGAACAGGGGGTCGAGGGTGAGCAAGAAATTCTTGCGCCGATGCGAACGTCTCCGGCTGCCACCCCTCGGAGCGAATGAACAGTTCCAGTGATGTACGAACCGAGATGTCCTCATCGACCACGAAAACGATTGGTGTAAAGTTCGGGATTGTGGGCAACCCCAGCTGCTGCCCAAATGCCTGCGCTACATTCATGGAATTTCCTCCAATGATTCTTGTTACTCCGACTGCACTCGTATCTCGCTGTTGCCTTCAGCCCCGGAATCGTCCCAGTTGTTAATCGCTTTGATCATCGCCTGAGAAAACTCTTTCGCGAACCATGTCGAGTATCTGACGATTCCGTCCATGCGAAAACCCCAGTCACAGTGAAAATAGTTGACTCGGTTGCGTGCGGATTCGATCACTCTTTTGGGTATGGCGGAGTATGTGCTGAAGGAATCGTGCGCCTAACGGGGAAGGCGAGTCTATCGATCTTGGGGATCAATGCGCTTCCAGCCGTAGCGGCGAGCATCCGCAGACCATGCGCCAGGTCCGATCATTGCTAGAGATCATGCCCAGTGCTCCCAGCAATACGCAGATCCAAGGATTGTCGCCGTGCAAGGATGTTTCGTAGTTCAATCGGCGCCGTGAGAGCGCCGGCGATTGGGGTCCAGACCCCTACGAGCAAAAGACTCCGCTACTATCGCCGGAATACAGCGATTACGACAGACTGCAGCGAGTGCCCAGTCGGCAACGTGGCAATCGCTTGATCCAACGAGAGCAGCGGCAGTGACCAGGCGCAACAACAAGAGCCCAGCACCCGGCCAACCACGAGCGAATGTTGAAAATAGTCGTCTCAAAAGGGCGTTCTTATCGCACTGAACGCCCGATACTGGGGACGGAACTACAAAGGATTGCATGTTCAAGATTGGGAGGAATAGCCCCGAAAGCGGGGAAATCCGCTCACCCTTTAGAGTGATTGCAGTTCGATGATGCCTCGCTTCAGTGCTATGGTGACCGCTTGGGTGCGGTCATTGGCGCCCAGCTTAGAGAGGATGTTCTTAACTCTGCTCTTGACCGTCTCTTCGCTGATCGAAAGCTGAGCGGCAATCTGCTTATTTGCATTTCCGTCCGCGATCAGGCGTAGAACGGAGATTTCTGCAGGAGTGAGAGAATCATCGACCGCGTGGCTAGCAACCTCACCGGAAACTCAGGCGTAAGAATCTTTTTGCCCGAATGGACTTTCCGGATCGCATCCAGAAGTTCCTTGTGCAAAAGATTCTTTAGTCAGGTATCCCTGAGCCCCTGCTTTGAGAGCGCGCACTACCTGGACGTCGCCGGTATAGGTAGTAAGCACAATGATTCGAGCCTGAGGAAACTCACCGCGAATCGCGATAATCGCATCGACGCCACTCAGTTCCGGCATCTGCAGATCCATCAGAGTGACATCCGGTTGATGAGCCCGGAACTGCTGGATCGCTTCGCGTCCATTGGAAGCTTCGCCGACCAAAACCATGTCGGCCTGATCGCGTCACCAATCCGGCGATGCCATTTCGGACTACAGGATGATCATCGACCGTCAGAATTCGAATGACTTTGCGATCGTCACTCATAGTTTTCATTGCCGTGCTTTTTCTCGATTGCTGGGAGCGGAGGTGAGATAAGCAATCGAGGCGGGAATGCTCAGTTCAATTTCCGTACCGGAATCTAGCTCACTCCAGATTTCCAAATGCCCGCCAACAAGTTTGGCGCGTTCGCGCATGCCCTGTAAACCCCAATGTCCAGAGCGTCCTTTATTACTAAGAACCTGGGCGTCTAATGCCCTTCGCCGTCATCGCGAACCCGCAGACGCAGTTGACGCTTGTCGTATTGTATATCCACTTCGATGCGCCGTGCCTGCGCGTGGTTGAAGGCATTGCGCAGAGCCTCGCCGGCAATCCGATAGACATCGTCGCGCAGGATCGGATTGAGGTCACGCGACGTGCCCTCGACGGCAACATTGAAGAGAGGAGTGATTCTGAGCTGTTTGTGTGGCCGCAAGTTCCTCACCGAGAGTTTGAATCGCAAGCGCAAGGTCGTTGGTCGACGACTGTGGAGGATCGCAATCCCTGTACGGCATCGCGCCCCTCGGTGATCGCCTGGGCAGCCTGATCGATCGCGCCCTCGAGTCTCTGCTTGGCTTCGACCGGCCGTTCTGGCAATAGGTTGGCGGCGCGCTGAAAACTCATCAAAAGCCCGTGAAGGCTTTGCAGCACTGTATCGTGCAGCTCTCGAGCGATGCGTGTTCGCTCATTCACGCGTGCATCCAGACTGACGTTGAACTGGTGCCGTACCTGCCGGAGGCGCATCTGGTACAAACTCCATAAGAACAGGAGAAACGCGACCGCACAGAAAGTGCGAAACCAGATTGTCTGGAACCATGCAGGTGCAACAGTGAAATCGACGGTGGCTCCGTCTTGGTTCCAAACGCCGTCATTGTTGCATGCGATCACGCGAAAGCGATAAGAACCTGGGGCCAGGTCGGTGTAAAACGCCTGGCGGCGAACCCCAGCTTCCTGCCACGACGTGTCCTTCCCTTCGAGTTTGTAGCGGAAGCGCACTTTCTGCGGAACAACGAAACTCAAGGCCGTGTAGTCGATTTCGAGATTTCGGATGAGAGCTGGAAGTTTCAGGGCGTGCCCGATTGGATAAGTGACGTCTTTGGCGGCGAGCCGTTCCACTACTACATTGGGCGGCAGCGTATTCTTCGGCCAATTGCGGGGATCAAATGTTTGAACAAGGTTGTCGTTGACGAACCATAGACGGCCATCGACCGAACTTGTGCCTTGTGGCTCCAAGGGAGTAACTCCAGGTTGGGCGCCATCATAGACGTCAAGGGCGTCAACCTTGACTTGCACGGACGGATTCTGATGCCATCGAGCCAGTTCGGACGCAGCAATCGATAAGAGTCCGCATCGCGCGTAGATCCAGAGCGTGCCCGCTTCGTCCTTCACAACCGCATACGATTCGTTGCACGGCAGTCCGTTCCGGGTCGTCATTGTTGCGCTAGTGTTGCCGCTCCACCAGATGAGCGCATCGTCGGAAACAACCCACAAGCCCCCGCTGGGATCGGGCAGCACCTGGCGTATGTAGGTAGTACTGACCCGAGGAAATGTATCGGAGCGATCGGCATAGTAGTGGGCCAGATCACCATTGACGCAACCTAGCCACACTCCTTCCTTGGAATCGCGTGCGATCGAGAAACATTTTTGCGGCAAACTGATTTCCTTTAGAACTTTAAGGTTCTCGATTTGAAAGAGCTTCCCGCTCGTGATCGCCCACTGGTTTCCTGCGGCGTCCTCCGCAATTCCAAGAACGATTCCGAGCGAGCTTCCGTCGGGTTTACGAATTGGGAGAAAGTGTCCGTGATCGAAAACAGCTAGACTGCTGTCCACGCCGATCCAGAGTCGACCACGGTGGTCCTCGGACATCGTGGTTATGTCGCGTCCTGGCAGGCCATGATTTGTGCGGAAGGCCGACAGTTTGCCTTGCTTTAGTAAACTCAGCGCACCGGCACCACCAATCCATACGCCGCCATCGTGCGACGCCAGAATGGTACTGAGAGTTTCCGAAGGCATGCCCTCCTTAATCGAATAACTCACGACGGGCAGGTCACGAAAGCTGTCGATTCCTCTCGTCGTCGCGACCCATAACGTACCTTCTCGATCCTGGAAGTATTGCAAGACGGAGTCACTGGACAAGCCATCCGCAGTTGAGAAGTGGTCCGTTTCATCGCCATGTGTCCGATACACGCCGTCGCGTGCCGTCCCAATCCACAGGGCACCCGCTCGATCACGGAAGAGTGCATTCGTACTCGGCGGAGGCCCTTGCGCTTTGGGTAAGGCGTGTGCTGCCCATTTCCCGTGGTCGAATTCCTGAAGCTGAAGGCTCCCGTTGGGCTGCTGCAGTCCGATCCAAGCATGATTTTCATTAACTACGGCCAACCCATGAACTCCCGTCAAGTAGCCCTGCTCCCTCAGGTCTCGCAAGTACAGCGACGGGCTTCCGGGTTTCCACTTGCACAGTCCCTGATTTCCCGAAATCCAGAAAACTCCGGATTTGTCGAGCGCGAGCCCGGTAGCGTTTTGCAGGGGAATTCCGTCGTTCCGGCCAAAACAGCGCTCATCGGTGTTTCTAATGCGACAGAGTGGACCACGTCCGTCGTCCGTATCCCACCTTACGATCCATATGTCTGCATCATGATCCTCGACGATATCCCAGATACCGGTGATCAGATTCTTGTAAGTGGTGAGTTTTCCGTCCTTCCAGAGTGCCAACCCTTTCGTCGTTCCGATCCACAAGCTTCCGTCGCTTGTACCCAGAAGAGAAAGGATCTGGTCACTGGGAAGCTTTTCGCCGTTCGGCGAGGCCCATGGAACGAAACGCACTCCGTCAAAGCGGACCAATCCTGCGTCAGTCCCGACCCAGAGATAACCGTCTGCTGTTTGGGCAACGGCCTCCGGGGGAGATGGCAAATACCCATCTTGGATTCGCCACATTTTGTGGCCGTACTGGGAGATCTTTCGCGAAGGGTCAAGCCCCGCAACTCTCCCACAGAACAGGGCCACAAGAAGCAAGCCAAGAATGGTGTGTGAAATAAGGCGCGGTTTCATGACCAAGCCCGTCCAATGTCAGTCCCATTCACCGGCATTCCCACCGATGTGGAGTCGTCCAGCATGAGCAGCTAGGATGCAACAATATGCGGGCAATGTCCAATCACTACCTTGGTATTGATCGAGACGTTCGTGGAATAGACTCGTCTTCCCGCCTCTGGCTTAATCGCCACTGAGCAGCAACGTCGGTGCCGAGTACAAGGGAGCTGTACCGTCCGGATGCTCAATTTAGGAGGAGACATATGACAATTTCGAAAATGTTCCACGCCGCTTCTGCGGCAATCGCTGGCTTCTCAATCGCAACTGCGCTCACCATCGGAGCAGTTGCCCAAACAGACTCAACGCAAGTGGCAAAGAACGTAGTCCTCGTCCATGGAGCCTGGGCCGATGGCTCAAGCTGGGACAAAGTGATCCCCCTTCTCGAAGCGAAAGGACTGCATGTGGTGGCGGTGCAGCTTTCGTTGACGTCTTTGGAGAACGATGCCGCTACGGTGAAACGCGCCCTGGCGCTGCAGGATGGTCCGGTTGTGTTGGTCGGACACTCCTACGCCGGTGCGGTGATCTCGGTTGCCGGCAATGACGACAAAGTGGCCGGACTCGTCTTTGTCGCGGCCTTTGCTCCTGATGAGGGGGAATCGGTGTTTGGCATCAGCCAGCCGTATCCTCCGGCGCCGATCGGAACGGAACTCCGGCCGGATACCCAGGGATTCTTGAGCGTGACGCCCAAGGGAATCAGGGAAGACTTTGCCCAGGATCTTTCCGAACGGGACAAAAAACTCCTGGTTGCCACGCAGGGGCCGACCAATGTTTCCTGCTTCAGTACGAACCTCCCGGTAGCCGCCGCCTGGAAGACAAAACCCGACTGGTTTGTGGTTGCTGCCGACGACCGAGTGATTCCTCCTGACCTTGAGCGGGCCGAGGCAGCCGCAATGAAGGCGACCACAATCACTCTTAACTCCAGCCATGTTGCTATGCTGTCCCATCCGAAGGAAGTCGCCGACTTGATCGAACAAGCCGCCACAAAGGCACTTCAGAAGTGACACTGCGCTAGTTCACAAACTTGCTACCGGTCCCGCCGCGCAGCGGCGGGCCAAGCAAGACTAACATTAATCCAAGTTTAGGAAAATAGAGTGTCTGAACAAATCAAACTTGATCGCAGCCACGTGCGGAGACGATCCATGGCGATCGCCACCGCTGTCACTATCATTGCCGCGGTTACTTTGGCGGTGAGCGGCCTTGCTGAGGCACAATCCAGCAGGCAGAACGTACCTGGCTCGAATGGTTCCTCCGAGCCCATCAAGCAAATCGATGCAAGCCTCCTCAACGTCCGCTACGTTGCAGCGGAGGACAGTTTGATCGGCGCCTTACAGCGCGGATTTCACCCTTCACTTGCCGACGAAGGCGCTATGCCTGACCTAGAGGGCGCCATCGGCTGGCTCAATTCAGCTCCCTTGAGCCGCAAGTCGCTTCACGGCAAAGTAGTTCTAGTTAATTTCTGGACGTACACCTGCATCAACTCTCTGCGGCCCTTGCCCTACGTGAAGACGTGGGCCACGAAATACAAGGATGCAGGCTTTGTCGTGATCGGCGCCACACTCCGGAGTTTTCGTTCGAGCACGAACCGATGAACGTAGAAAATGCCGTTCGCACCTTGAATGTTACTTTTCCCGTCGCCATCGACAGCAACTATAGGATATGGCAGTCGTTTAACAATCAAGCTTGGCCCGCCCAATATCTCGTCGACGCGAAAGGGCGAATTCGGTACCACCACTTTGGGGAAGACGATTACGGCGAAATCGAGCACGTCATCCAGGAACTTCTGAAGGAAAACGGAGCAACTGGCCTAGATTCTGATACGACCAGGGTATCCGGTGTTGGAATCGAGGCCGCTCCTGATTGGACGGATGAACGATCTCCGGAAACCTACGTCGGCTATCGCCAGGCCCAGGATTTCGCCTCACCGGAAAAAGTACACAAAGGTTTGACTCAGATTTTCAGCGAGCCCGGGAAACTCTCTTTAAATCATTGGGGCTTGAGCGGGTCGTGGAACATCAATGCCGAGAGTGCCGTGATGCAGGCAATGCCTGGCAAGATCGTGTTCCGGTTCCACAGCCGCGACCTGAACTTGGTGCTGGCTCCTGCGAAGAACGGCAAGCCGGTGCGGTTTGTTGTGCGATTGGATGGCGCCGCTCCCGGGGAAAACTGCGGTATTGATACGGCCCCGGACGGCTCCGGCCAAATTCGAGAGCCCCGACTCTATCAGCTCATCCGGCAAAAAGGTCCAATCGAAGACCGAACCTTCGAAATCGAGTTCCTCGATCTTGGTGTTCAAGCACTCGATTTCACGTTTGGTTAGAGACTTCGGGGACTCCACGACGCCGTAGGATCTAGTCAACCGTAGGGTCTTGGTTTTATATTGCAGACCTCTCCACCGCCAACGAAGAGCGGGATGTGGCTATGTCTTACTTGCCGTGGATCAGAAGGCGAAGTGGGCTGAGCGGGGTGACTTGGAAAGACCTCGTACGTCATTAGGTCATTCGCAACCAGTGGCAGCTCGGCCAGTGACGCCTTAGCGTGTTCGACCGACTCGACGCTCATAAGAAAGATCGGCCCGAGCTTCTCACGAAACCAAAAACTGCTCAATCGTGCCGTCGAGATTGTGGTGGAGGGTGGCCGAGACTTCGGCCGGCATGTACTGCTGAAACTGGTCGGGCGTGACGGTGGGTTTCGGGCTTGCGATAGCGAAGATTTTCATAAGTGCTCTCCTTTTTTGATCTTCATGAACAGCAATGACGTACTAAAGTACTCTCCCACTCGGAAGTGTCGCGACTACTTCGCAAGAGGACCAGCCACAATACCTTTCGCAGATGAGAATGATGAGCCCACACCGGCGACCACTGCGGTTTGGCGGTTCAGCCCCAACTTGGTCCTCAATTGATACGTGGCTTCGATCCCCGTGCAATGTGCTGCCAGCAGATTTGCTACGTGGTATTCCCGAAGCTTGATAGCCGTCCAGTCCACAACATCATCGCTCGCAGCGAACAGGTGCAGCCCTCCGATGATTCCGAAGATCGGCCTATTCCCGTAATGCTTTTCAACTGCGGTCATTATGTTCACGATGCCGGCATGTCCACAGCCAGTGAGGATCACCAATCCTTCTCGGGTATCGAGAACAACTGATGAGTCCTCTGGGACGTTATCCTCCACGAGCCCGGAAGGCGTCAGAACCCTGCCCGACCCGCTCCAATTGTGCTCCGGATAAACGCGTTGAACTGGGCCGGTGAAGTAAATTCGAGGTGCCAATTCCGCACCGGACGGGTGCAAAACGAAGCTTCCACCGGTTGCCTCATATTCTTTGCGAATCGCGATCATCGGATTGCCTTCGCCAGTTGGCGACGGTCGGCTATCAAAGATGCCTTCCGGCACATGCACGATGGAAAGAGCGTCAAGATTTCGTTTCGTGAGTTCACGCCGAAGCGTGAGAAGACCGCTAACGTGATCCCAGTGAGAATGCGTCAGGACCACTTCGTGCACGCCAGACAAATCGACATTCAATTCCTGCGCATTCTTCAACACTGTGTCCGGCCGACCGCCTGTGTCGACGAGCATACGGTGGTGATCGACTTCGACAAGAGCAGCGAAGCCCCACTCGCCGATGCCGCGTGGTTCGCCCACTAGCATCGTCGAGAGAACAGTGATCGTGAAATCTTGAAGTGAACCTTCAATCGCCTTATTCATGGGAAAACTTCCTCTTGAACCTAGCTGAGCACAATGCGATCGAGGTCGATGGAGATAATTAACGGTTCTGGAGCGGGGCGTCCGTCCGGTTGTCGACGGAAGACCCGCCTTTTCGTCGGGAAGACGATGCCAGAAAACTCTTTGTGATCGTAGACATAGTGCGCGGCTTCAGCGGTGCCATCTATTTCGACGTTGTAGTCCTGCCTCCTCAACAATCCTTGCCGGTCGAAGTAGAGCGTCTGCTCCGTGCTATGGGTCGCGATATCCGCGGGGAAGCGGACTTTCAAACGACGCCACGTTTCACCTGCATCTTGCCACGGCTCTACTTCTTCTGACTCAACGCCGGGTCTGGCGAGCAGAAACGGAGTGTTCAGATAGGTCCACATTGCGTATCCCGCGAAGTAGGCGGTTTGCAAATCGCTCCAGGTGCCGGCGTGTCCTCCGAAGGAGGCGCGGGGTTGAAGGAGTTCTTCGAGCACCTTACCGTTCGCGTCCTCAATTGCGACTCGTTGCGGTTCGAAGCACGACCTTCGATCGGGAGAACCGAAGGGCCAGTGCGAAACCTTCTCGTCGCGGAGGCTGACCGTCACGGTTACGTCCGCCAGGACACCGGCTTTGCCCTTGGCAGTCCAGAGCACCCCGCCATCGATCAGGTGGGCTGAAAGCGTGCTGAAACGGTTCCAACGTTCAAGGCCGCCGTGCGCGGCGATTGCCTGCTGCGCGAGTTTGTTCATTGTCATTGTCCTTGGTTCGCAGAGTTTCGGTTCAGCTGGTTGCTTGCATTCTCGGTCGAATCTGTTCAGCATCGGGTGACCCGCTATCGTGGGAGAACGTCTCGATGATCGCCTCGGCGATCGCGTCGGCATACTCGTCGAGGACGAAGTGACCGCCGTCGAAATAGCGCATCTCGGCCGCCGGCACGGCCTGCTTGATGATTTCTGGAGCCGCTGACGAAAAGACAGGGTCATTTCGGCCCCAGACGATGAGCGACTTCGGCTGCCGGTCCTTCAGATAGGCCTTCCATTCCGGGTAGTGCGGAATGTTCGCCGTGACGTTCATGAACAACCTCGACATGAAGACCCGAGTCGCCGGGATCGAGAACGCATAAGCGTCGATCGCCCAGTAGTCCGGATTCAGGGCGTCGGGCCGGTGCGCTCCCCTCTTGTGGAGAAACATGGAGCGCTCCACCGTGGCAAATTGCTCGGTCTCGGCCAAATTCTCTGGGGTTTCAGGACCGCCGAGGTGCTCGTACACTTTCAGGCGGTCGGCGTTCCAACCCTCCACGGCAATGGTGAAGTTCTGAAAAATCAGGCCGGCGATCCGCTCAGGATGGGCCGTCGCGATCCGCATGCCGATCGGACCGCCGATGTCGTGCATGTACAGAATGACTGGCCCGGGCGCGCGTCTGCGCGATGAACGCTTCGATGGCCATTGTCATATCGTCGAAGGTCGGTCGCAGGATCGGTCGGGGCAGGCGCCTCGCTGTACCCCATGCCGGGATAGTCCGGCGCGATGACATGAAACCTATCCGCGAGACGCGGAATGAGGTCGTGGAATGAGTACGAGGACGACGGAAAGCCGTGCAGCAGTACGATGGTCGGCTTCGACGGGTCCCCAGCCTCGCGGTAGAAGATCTTCAGCCCTAAAACGTCGGCGGTCTTGAAATTCATAAACCACTCCTCACTGATGCTCTTCAACGTGTTCTACGACCCCAGTCTTCTCCGGAACGACAAATGTGACCGAACCTTTGTCGAGAGAGTGGTGGTTCGCATCATTCAATTCGAAACAACTTTGTGCGGGCCCGGAGGAAGATGCTGCAGGATGATCGGATTCCCACTCGCGTCGGCCCACATCCAGGGGGCATCGTCAAGGCTCACATGAACGTGTCCGACGCGCGGCGAAACTGCCGTGGCACCCGGGCCGAAGACCGGAGCGATGTGCAGGTTCCGAGCGCAATATTGGATAATCACCACACCTCGGGAAGCGAGCGGTCCGGGCAGCGGAGGATCGATGAAGATTTTCGCTGGGGGATCGGTGTCGGTGAGCGGGATTACAGTGGCGGGCTTACAACTGTCGCTTGTGCTTTGTGCGACAACGAGCGCTGTTGTTGTCATTACATAAAACGCCCCGGCCGCGATCGATAGTAAAAATGCGCGTTTGTTCAGATTCGGCATGTGTTCTTTCCTCCTATGGACAGTTCGGGGACCGACGGTTCCACCTTTCAAGACGAGGATCTAAAAAGCAGGAAACACGCGTCTGTCCCCGTGTTTCTGCCGTGCTCACACGAACAACCCAAACTTGCGAACGCCGTGCAGTTTTGATGATTCGCCGTTATGCTAGCAACGTCTCTTTGAGCGATGCGGCGATGACCTGGGCCGGTGTTTCCACCGCGGCGGGCAGCCGGACGTCGATCCAGTCTTCGATGTCCTGCATGACCTGGCGCTTGTCGAGGTCGTTGAGAAGATCGTGAAACCCTCCCTCGTAAAGCTTTAAGGTTTTGTCCGCGGAGCCGGCGAGATCGTAAAAGTGCTGACTGCCGCTGGGCCTCGTGTTCTGGTCGGCTGTGCCGTGAAGAATCAGCACAGGTAGAGTCATCTCGGGAAATTCCTTCTTGAGTCGTTCGTCGGCTCGGACCATCGCGGCCATCGTTCGTGTCGGCTGAGTTTCGTGCGCAATCAGAGGGTCCGCATTCATGGCTTCCACGACTTTCGGGTCGCGCGAGAACCGTTCATTCGGAAGATGCAAGATGTGGGCATGAGGCGCAAGGTAGCCGAGTCCTTTGAAAACCGCGAGGGCGAAATCGGGCGCGGGCAATTCATGGGCGAAGCTTTCGCAGATCAATCCAGCCAGTTCAGTCTGGTGATCGAGCGTATAGAGGCAAGAGACAACCCCGCCTGCGCTGTGACCGAGGAGGAAAACCGGCAAGCTTGATTCTCGCGACCTTGCCACCTTAACCACGGCTTCGACGTCGCTGACGTAATCCTCAAAGTTGTCGACGTAAAAACGCTCACCATCAGAATTGCCGCGACCGCGCAGGTCCACGGCGTACACGGCTAAGCCATCTGCAACAAGTTGTTCGGCCACCCACTCGTAGTAGCCGCTGTGGGCGTTAAAACCTGGAACAATGATGACAACGGCGCGAGGTTGTTGTTTTGGACGCAGCGACCGAAAGAAAATTCTTAGACCGTCTGCTCCTTCGACTCTTTCTCCACTATTTGTAAAGTCTGACATTGCGACTTCTCCTTTTTGTGAATTTGTAGTTTTCTCAATTTCCTGAGGTGTTCTCCCAGGTTACTCAGTAAGGCGCGAACTGTGAGTCCGACGCGAGGAAGGCGGCAGCCTGCCTCGTGAAAGACTTGTGAAACTGAAACAAGGAACCATGGCCGGAGTCGGGATAAGTAAGCAGCACCGCGTTCGGCAAGTGCTCGCTCAGCAAATAGGAATTTCTGACCGGGATTAAGATGTCGAACACTCCGCTCACCACGAGGCACGGCTGGCCAATTTTGCGAAGCTTAGCGAAGCGCTCGCCGGTGAAGCTCTCCCACGCGCGAAAAGCGGCGATCTGGGCTTTTGCCACCGCGGGGGCCGATGCGGGTTCACGATCCTGCTTGCGTTGTTCCAGTCTTGCTATGAAAGCCTGTCCTGCCGCTTGACTCGACGCGCTCGGCGCGAAGAACAGCTTCACTAGCCTTTGCGATGCTGTGAGATTGGAAGCGAAGACTGTTTTCACAGCCGGCTTTTCCATGCGCATGATTTCCTCACCACCCTCAGGAGCGGTGCCAACCAGCAGCATTTTCCGTACAAGTGACGGTCGCGCGAGAGCTATTTCTTGCGCGACCATCCCACCGAGCGAGAAACCCAGTACATCCACGCATTCGAAGCCGACTGCATCCAGGAAAGCGAGCGCGTGCGCCGCCATTCCTTGAACTGTCTCGGCGGCCTTGCCGGTTGAGTGCCCGATGCCTGCATTGTCGAACAGGATGACCTCTCGTCCGGACGCGAGGACATCGGTGACTGCCGGGTCCCAATTGTCCAGCGTGCCCGTGAAGTGTTGCAGAAGGACGAGAGGATGCGCAGCACCGCCGCCGAAGCGGCGGTACGCGTATGTTTCGTTCTTCACCTGGAGAAACTGTGTTGGCGCGGTAACGTTACTCGGAACGATCGTTAAGGTTGACATATTGATCTACCCTCTTTTGGAACAGCGAGATGCAACGTTCTCAGCCAATGGTTGTGGCATTCCTGCGTTTGGTCAGTTTCAATTCCCGAGCGCAGCTATTTCTGTTGGGGAGCGGAAACCGTGAACTCCACCACTTTGCTGCAACCGGCGATCGGCCTGTGAATTGTGTCGGCCAATTCGAGGCGTACTTTGTGCGGGCCGGGCGGCAGACCCACGAAGACCACCGTCTCTCCGCTTGTATCGACCGTGGGCCAGGATTGGTCGTCCAGGAAATAGTGCAGATGGCCAACGCGCGGCGACACTTCCAAAGCGGCTTTACCGAACACCGGTAGAATACGGAGATTTTCGGTCCGGTACTGAATGAACACGCGGCCCAGGGCCAGCTGTTCGGGGATCGGGGGATCGACAATCAGTTGCGCGGGAGCCTCATTTTGGATTGCCACCAGCGGCGTCGCCCCTTTAACGTCCTTGGCAGTCTGCGCCGAAACGGATAACGCACTCAGCGCGATCGCAATGCCCGCCACGGCGGCCCTGCCTTTCACGCGTGCCATGCTGTTGATGTCTTTCGATGTATTGAGCATTGAAACCCTCCACTGACAGAAGTCGTTTGCTATATATGCATCGCTTGCAAGGATGCAAAATGCAGAACGCGAGACGATATTCTCGCGAGCGCAGCAGTCGCACAATTAGACGATGGTCGTGATCGCTACTTAGGTCGTGGTTCGCATCGCCAGCCGGCCGTGTGCTTCCCGTCTCGCGGCACGATGCGACTTCATGAGCGTGGTGCGCCGCCGTGGGGGCAATGCGCCGGCAACAACAACGGATTGTGCAATGACCGAGCCGCGACTTTGGTCGCGGCACTACCATCGTCCAATTGTTTCGCGCTCCGGCTTCTGCTCTGATGCGATCGGTGAGGGCAACCGGTTTCGGGCTGGCAATAGATTTTCAAAAGGAAGATGAAACATGGACCTCGAACAAAAACAGCAGGATCCCATCACTGCGCGGCGTAGGAGCAGCCACAGTTTTTTGCTGAAGAGCTTCGAGCCGCTCCGATCGTTGCGCTATCGACATTTTCGGACTGAGTGTGGCGGACAAACATATTTAAGAGGAGGAATGCATATGAAACGAATCGTTTTCCTGATGGTTGCAGTTGCATCGCTGGCTGGCATTGTCGCGTTTGGGAGGCCTGCTTCCGGCAACGCCCGTGAAGAAGCCTCTACGGTCGGAGCTTCTCCGATCTACGGAGTAACGATCCCACCGGGATACCGCGACTGGAGTTTGATCTCGGTGACCCACGAAGAAGGCGATTTCAACCAGTTGCGTGCCCAACTGGGCAACGACATAGCGATCAAGGCCTATCGCGAAGAGAAGCTTTCGTTCCCCGACGGCGCAATTATTGTCGCGCTGCATTGGAAGCGGGTTCCCTCGGATGAGGACAACAAAGTCTTTGGCCACGTCCAGGCGTTCGTTGCAGGACCTCCGGCGAATATCCAGGTCATGGTCAAGGACTCAACGAAGTACTCCGCGTCGGGAGGCTGGGGCTTCGCTGATTTCACGGATGGCAAACCTGCCGATGAGGCAAAGCACAAAACCTGTTTTCCTTGCCATGAGCCCGCTAAAGCTCACGATTTCGTCTTCACGCGATATGCGCCATAACACGGACACGACGGTGCCTCTCGTGGCGCTGGCTTGATCGCGTTGAACAGCCGTGACCTTAGCTGCACGGAAAATCAAGAGAATGAGAAAGGCAAACCGATGTCGGTCACGATGAGTCACGAACGGAACGATGTAGCGAACATCAAATCTTCATTTGTAGCAGGTAAAGAGCCAATCCTTCTGGCATCTGCGAAGGGAGGCGATTCGGCGGCATTTGAGAGCCTTGTCATGCCGCACCGGGACGCACTTCTTCGTGTTACGTGGCGGATTCTTCGCAATCGGGAAGACGCTGAGGATGCCGTGCAGACTGCGTTTCTCGATGCGTTCCGTAATTTGAATAATTTCCAGGGCCGTTCGCAATTCTCCTCGTGGCTCACTCGCATTGCCATGAATGCGGCCTTGATGCGGTTGCGTGTGAACCGGCGGGAGCCGAAAACATCACTTGATGAGGTGTCAGAAACAGACGCGGATCAGGCGAGATTTCATCCAGTGGAAACGAGGCCGAATCCAGAGCAGGAGTATATGTCGAACGAAGGCCGAGATCTGCTTGAAAAAGGACTGAAGAGACTGAAACCGCTTTATGTTGAGGTCCTCCGTCTGCATAGTCTGCAAAAGTTGTCGGCCAAAGAGGCGGCCGAGATTTTGGAAGTACCGGTGGGGACGGTAAAGGCGAGGCTGCATCGAGCACGGGTTCAGTTAATTCGACACAGTCGGTCGATGCTGAAACATAAGCGAAGCCCAATGCAAGGCGTCGGTGCTTTGATGTCGCGGCAGTCAGCGAGAGTTTTTCTGCGGGACGCAAGATGACTTCAACTAGGCGCTATCGAGCGGTTGACGGAACGCCCGGCCGAAACCAACGCGTCCGCAAAACCATGGACTGACTATTCTCCATTCGAACCGCTGGTTCTATGCCGTAGGTGAGCATCGGGTCCATCGGGTTCATGAGCCAGAAAGGATAAGTTATGACGAGCTTCGATTACGACGTCGTGATCATCGGTTCGGGATTTGGTGGAAGTGTTGCAGCCCTTCGTGCCGCAGAAAAAGGCTACCGGGTTGGTGTGATGGAGTCTGGCAAGCGTTGGAAAGACGAAGAGATTCCGAAGACTCAATGGAATCTGCCCAGTTTCCTATGGCTCCCTGCAGCTGAGTTGTATGGAATCCAAAGGATCGAGTACCTGGACGATGTGCTCATACTCTCTGGCGCGGGTGTAGGCGGCGGATCGCATGTCTATGGCAACACCTTGTATGTCCCTCCCAAGAAGTTTTTCGATGCTCCAGGGTGGGCCGGGATTACCGACTGGGCCGACGAACTGGCGCCGTGCATCGATCAGGCGACTCGCATGCTCGGCGTCGTGCGCTACCCGTACATGCCAAACGACGTCGATCGGGCGATGCGGCAGGTTGCAATCGAGATGGGAAGAGGCGAAACGTTTAACAAAGCTCCTGTAGGCGTCTACTTCGGTAGCCCAGGCGTCGAGGCCGACGATCCATACTTTGGCGGAGTCGGCCCGCGCCGCAGCGGCTGTATCTCGTGCGGCAACTGCTGTATCGGGTGCGGGCATAACGCCAAGAACAAGCTGACGTCGAATTATCTTTATCTGGCGGAGAAACTCGGCGCCGAGGTTCATCCGTTGCACGAAGTGTTCGATCTTATTCCGATCGATGGAGATGGTTTCGAAGTGCACACCCGCCACCCGGGATGGGCGCAGCGAGCGGCGCATGTACAGCATCATGTGTACACCGCTGAGCAGGTGATCGTGGCTGCGCACGCCTATGGCTCGTCGAAGCTACTCCTACACATGCAGCACCGGGGCCACCTACCGGGCCTTTCAAGTCAAGTGGGGCAACGAGCGCGGACGAACTCCGAACAGCTTCTATACGTCACGCGAACGCACGAAAAATGGAAGAGCGATCCGGAGAAGGTCCACATCCAGCCGGGGTCGGTAGCGATCACCTCCGGCGTCTGGCCAGACCCGGTGACAAGCATTGAGCCCACCTTCTGGGGAGTTGGAAGCAATGTATTCGCGTTGCTCGGAACGTACCACCAGCGTGGTGAGCAGAAGCATCCGTTCGAATCCTGGCTAAAGCAACTACTCCAAAACCCCAAAGAGGTGCTCACCTTCGACGATCCGCGCCATTGGTCCGAGCGGTCGTTCGTCGCATTGTGTATGCAGACGACTGACACTTCGATCGATCTATATTGGAAGGACGGCCTGCTGCGAAGTCGTCAAGGCCAGGGCACGCCTCCCTCTGTGCACATCCCAATCGTCGAGAACTTCGTCGACCGTTTGGCGAAGAAGCTGGGCAGCAGTGAGGGGGCGCTGCTCACGGAAGTCATCAATCGCAACGCCTCGGCTCACTTCGTAGGCGGGCATCCCGATCGGGGACAGCCGCGAGAGCGGAGCCATCGACCCGTACCAGCGTGCATTCGGTCAGCCAGGTCTTCACGTCATGGATGGGAGCGTGATGCCGGCCAACCCGGGAGTGAACCCGTCGCTCATGATCACAGCCTTGGCCGAGCGTGCAATGTCACTCTGGCCAAACAAAGGAGATGCGGACAGACGGCCGCCTCTGGGCTCGGGATATGAGCGCGTCCGACCTGTGATGCCGCGTGGTCCAATCGTACCTGCTGGCGCTCTGGGCGAACTGCGACTCGATACGAAGAGGTCAGACATCATCCCGGACTACCCATATTGAGGCGCCTTAGAGGAGAAGACGATGATAGAGCTTTCTATTCAGACCTCCAGCGACGCTTTCCGGACGATCGGACGAAGCGAGGCTATTCCTGATGATTTCGTCGTTCCTTATTACCTGGACGATCGAAAGCTGCGGATTTCGATCGCACGTGTCAAAGGTCGTCTGTACGCTTTCGATGATCTCTGCACCTGTGCACGCGAGGCGTGCCCGCTCTCCGCGGGGTTGCTCGCAGGAATGACGATCATGTGTCAATGTCACGGCTCTCGCTTCGATATCGCCACCGGAGCGGTGATCAACGGCCCGGCGATCAAGGCACTTAATGTGTACGAGGTCCAAGAGGCTGAAGGCAGCGTTCGCATCCGAGGATGACTTCTCGGCCAAACATCATGGCGCGTTAGTTGGTGTTACGAAACACCCTGTTCCTTCCTTGTGCCGCACTGGCCCGCAGACGCGCGAGCACGCGACGGCTCATCGGATCACGACTGGACCAATGTCAGGCGGGAATCTTAGTCGGCGCAATCGGCCTCCGACACCGGTCTAGTGCGAAGGTAGCGATCACGACCATCGTCGAATAGATTCGTCTCCACTTTTCTGGCCTAATCACACCTGTCCGTAACGCTTCCGTAAAGTCAAAAAGGGCACACACGGCGGAGATGAATATGAATGTGTCGCAACGTTACATCTGGGGCGGCGGGGTTGCCGTCATCATCGCAATTGGGTTAATCGTTGGAGCGATTCGCCCAAACAAGCATGCGCAGGCTGCACAGCCGGCGAGTGTCCCCGACGTTCAGGTTGAGGCTGTCCAGCAACAGGATGTTCCCATCATTGGAGAATGGATTGGCACGCTGGATGGCTTGGTCAATGCTGATGTCAGGGCACAGGTGAGCGGGTACCTGCTCAAGCAGAACTATCAGGAGGGAGGACTCGTTAAGAAAGGACAACTCCTCTTTCAGATCGACCCACGGCCATTTCATGCGGTGCTCGATCAGGCCGAAGGTCAATTGGCGCAGGCCAAGGCGCAACTTGCCAATGCCGAGGCAGTGCAAGGCCGCACAGAGCTCGACGTCAAGCGCTACACTCCCCTCGCGAAGGAGCAAGCCGCCACTCAACAGGATCTCGACAACGCGATTCAGAACAATCTCGCCGCTATCGCTGGCGTCGAAACGGCCAAAGCACAAATCAAGACTTCTGAGGCGGCCGTCGAAACCTCAAGAATTAACCTGAATTTTACGCGGCTCGTTTCCCCAATCGATGGCATCGCCGGACAGGCGCAACTTCAGGTAGGTGCTCTCGTCAACCCCGCCAGCGGAGCCGTTACTTCTGTTTCGACAGTCGACCCTATCAAGGTGTATTTCACCATTGGCGAGCCGCAGTATCTCGCGTGGAGAAAGCGCTTCCCCACGGAACAAAGCCGGCTAGCCGCGGACAAGAGTTTGCGGCTCCAGTTGATCTTGGCAGACGGTTCGATTTATGCACACGACGGGAGCTTCTACTTTGCCGATCGTCAAGTGAATGAGAGCACCGGCGCAATTCGGATTGCCGGACTTTTTCCCAATCCCAACAACGTTCTGAAACCCGGCGGCTACGCCAGAGTGCGTGCCGTCGTTCAGGTCCAGCATGACGCGCTGCTGGTGCCGCAACGAGCAGTGTCTGAGTTGCAGGGAGGCTATCAGGTGGCCGTCGTAGACAACGACAATAAAGTGTCGATCCGGCCGGTCAGCGTCGGACCACAGGTGGATACCCGCTGGGTGATTGCGAGCGGGCTCAATCCGGGTGAACGCATCGTCGCCGAAGGCGTTCAGAAAGTGCACACAGGAGTCCGGGTCAATCCGAAACCATTCAGCGGCAACCAAGGGAACAGGTGAAAGCAATGTCAAAGTTCTTTATCAATCGCCCTATCGTTGCGATGGTGATCTCCATCGTTCTGGTGTTGGTGGGTTCACTCACGGTTCTCACACTGCCGGTCGCTCAATTTCCCAACATCGCTCCGCCTGAGATCCAAATCCTGGCTACGTATGTCGGGGCTGATGCTCAAACATTGGAACAAGCTGTTGCCACTCCACTCGAGCAGCAGATGAACGGTGTGGACAACATGAATTACATGTATTCCCTGAACGCGACGGGAAACTCAGGTACCAACTTGATCGTGGATTTCGATCAGAAGACCGATCCCAATACGGATTTCATTCTCGCGCAGTCGCGCGAAACGCAAGCCGCCTCGCAGCTGCCGGCCGACGTTACCAATTATGGAATCACGGTTCGAAAATCAGTAACTGCTCCGCTCATCGTGATTGCGGTTTACTCACCGCACGGAACCTATGACGCGACTTTTCTGGCGAACTACGCATTTATCAATCTTGTTGATCCCATTCTCCGATCACCCGGTATAGGCAACGTGCAGGTATTTGGAGCAGGGCAGTACGCGATGCGGTTGTGGGTGAACCCGGATAGATTGGCAAAGCTCGGTATCACGGTTCCGCAAATCATCAATGCCGTTCAAGCCCAGAACACCGTGAACCCTGCCGGAAAGGCAGGAGGCGAACCTTCTCCGCAAGGACAGGAATTTACTTACAGCGTGCTGGCGCAGGGCCGACTGGTTTCCTCTGAGCAGTTCGGCCAGATTGTCCTCCGCGAAACACCCGATGGCGGTATCGTGCGGGTGAAAGATGTGGCCCGCATCGAATTGGGTTCGCAGGACTACAGCATTGCCGGCCGCTTTAATGGCAAGCCCGGCGCAATTATCGCGGCATATCAATTGCCGGGATCGAATGCGGTCGATGCCGCAAACAACGTCAGAAAGCTGATGGCGCAGATGAAGCAGCGCTTTCCGCAGGACATGGAGTTCGTTGCCTCCCTCGACACGACTCGCTCCGTAACCGAAGGAATCAGAGAGATTGTTAAGACACTGGTGATCGCTCTCGTCCTTGTGATTTTCGTTGTTTATCTGTTTCTTCAGGGCTGGCGCGCCACTTTGATTCCGCTGCTTGCGGTGCCAGTTTCGCTGGTGGGCACATTCGTTTTGTTTCCGCTTTTTGGATTCTCTATCAACACGCTCTCGCTTTTCGGGCTGGTGCTCGCGATAGGTCTGGTAGTCGATGATGCCATCGTTGTGGTCGAAGGCGTCGAGCACCACATTGAAGAGGGACTGACTCCCAAGGAGGCCGCGTTAAAAGCGATGGAAGAACTCTCAGGCCCCGTGCTTGGAATTGCGCTCGTGTTGTCGGCGGTGTTCGTCCCCACTGCGTTCATTCCCGGTATTACGGGACGGCTCTACCAGCAATTCGCGGTTACGATCGCCATTTCCGTTCTTCTATCTGCGTTCAATGCGCTCACTCTCAGTCCGGCTCTGGCTGCGCTCCTGCTTCGACCGCGGCAACCAAGTTACGGGCTGTTGCGAAGATTCTTCGATTGGTTCAATCGCATGTTCCAGCGAGCGACTGACGGCTATGTACATTGGAGCGGAGTGCTGGTCAAGAAGACCATCGTCGTGGTTGTGTTGCTTACGATATTTGGACTGGCTGCCGGATTTTTCTCCCACAGCGTGCCCACCAGCTTCCTTCCCGACGAAGACCAAGGCTACGCCTATGTGGTCGTGCAACTTCCAAACGCATCCTCGCTAGAACGAACGAATGCAGTAGTGGGTGACGTGGAGAAAGTTATTTTGAATACACCGGGCGTCCAATACGCGACGTGCCTGGTGGGTTTCAACTTGTTGAGTTACGTTCGCACGACCTATAACGCCACCTTCTTTGTGACGTTCAAACCTTGGGACGAGCGCACGACAAGAGGTGAGCAGTTCCAAACGTTGAAAGCGAATCTGAATCGTGAATTCAGCAAACTCCCCCAAGCCGTCGTGTTTGGCTTTTCTCCGCCGGCAATTCCAGGCGTGGGAACCGCGGGCGGATTCACGTTCCTTCTCGAAGACCGCTCAGGCAGTGATATTCAGTTCCTTTCCAGAAATCTTAGTACTTTTCTCGATGCGGCGCGGAAGCGGCCCGAAATCGGCAGCATCAATACGACTTTCCTTCCCAGCGTCCCGCAGAAATTCATCGATGTCGATCGAGATAAGGTTCTGAAACAAGGTGTGAATCTGAACGATGTGTATCGGACAATTCAGGCGTTTATGGGCGGGTATTTCGTTAATTACTTCAACCGTTTTGGGCGCCAATGGCAGGTATACGTAGAGGCTGAGAAGGAGGACCGCTCCAACATCAACAACGTGGGAAAGTTCTACGTTTTAAACAACAAGGGAGAGAGCGTGCCCCTCTCGACGCTTACGACTATCAACTCCCGCGTCGGTCCAGAATTCACCCAGCGCTTCAACGAATACCGGTCGGCTCAAATCAATGGCAGCGCCGCGCCAGGGTATAGCGCGGATCAGGCGACCGCTGCTCTCGAAGAGGTCTTCAAGCAAACCATGCCGCGCGAGATGGGGTTCGATTACTCCGGTATCTCGTTTCAGGAGCAAAAAGCAAGGGAAGGTGTCCCGCCCTCAGTCATCTTCGGCCTATCCCTATTGTTCGTATTCCTGATACTCGCTGCGCTATATGAAAGTTGGTCGCTGCCCTTCAGTGTTCTGCTTAGCACGCCTGTGGCTGTTTTTGGAGCGTTCGCCATACTCTGGCTGCGCCGGGTGTTGCTCGGTTATTTCCTGCCGCCTTACCTGGTTCAAATCGAAAATGATGTTTATTCGCAAATTGGGCTGGTCATGCTCATCGGTCTGGCCGCCAAGAACGCCATCCTGATCGTCGAGTTCGCCAAAGATAAATACGAACAAGGCAAGCCGTTGGCGGATGCGGCACTTGAAGGCGCGCGTCTTCGTCTCAGGCCAATCTTGATGACATCCTTTGCCTTTGTTTTTGGCTGCATTCCGTTGTGGACAGCGACGGGGGCCGGCGCCGTGGCCCGTCAAATCATGGGGACGACGGTGATCGGTGGAATGCTGGCTGCCAGCGCGATTGGGATATTCCTCATTCCAGCAATTTTCTACGGCGTGGAGAAATGGTTGAACTCAGCAGAGGAACCCGCGCCCGGCACACTGCCGGCCACCTCCCCTGCAATAGGAGACTGAAAATGTACTCTCGCACTAAGATCGGGCGCCTGATTTGTACCGTGCTTTTTGCAAGCTTCCTCTGCTCTTGCGCCGTTGGGCCGAAGTATCGTCGCCCAGGCGTGGCGACTCCGAACGCATTTCGTGATCTGTCGGAGAATGCGCAAATCCAGACCCAGTCCGCCTCTTACGCCGACCTCCCGTGGTGGCAGGTTTTCAAAGATCCGAAACTACAAGAACTCATCCGCACTGCACTCAAGCAAAACTACGACTTGCAACTCGCCACGGAGCACATCAACGCTGCACGGGCTCAGCTTGCATTGACTCGTTCCAGCTTGTTCCCGCAGGTGAACGCTGGCGGCAGTTTCAACGGCGGCAAAGAAAATACATTTCAATCAAAATATAACTTTCTAACGCTTGCTGGCGATGCTGCGTTTCAGCTGGATTTCTTCGGCCGATTGCGCCGCGCCAACGAAGCAGCCCGCGCCCAACTTCTGGCCACCGAAGATGCGCGGCGAGTCGTCGTACTAACACTGGTCAGCGATGTTGCGAGCGACTATTTCACCCTGCTGCAAATGGATCTGCAGCTAGCAATCACACGTGAAACCGTTAACACGCAAACCGACTCGGTCAAGCTTACTCAACTCCGGCTCGGGCATGGAGTCGCCACCAAGTTGGATGTGCTCCAGGCTCAGCAGGTGCTCGACACCGCGAACGCTCAGGTTCCTGAATTAGAGCGGCAAATTGCTCAAGAAGAAAACGCCATCAATATTCTGCTCGGCAATTACCCGAATGGAATTCCGCGCGGCCTTGCCTTGGTCGAACAAGAACTGCCGCCGGAGGTGCCTCCGGGTCTGCCCTCGTCCCTTATCGAACGCCGCCCAGACATTCGCGAAGCAGAGCAGATTCTGATTGCGGCCAACGCTGAAATCGGAGTGGCCAAGGCGGAATTCTTTCCACAAATTGCACTGACTGGTTCAGGCGGAGGTTCTTTCGGACGAAGCTCCGCTTTCACCAGCCTGTTTCCTACGCAGGTCGGAATCTGGTCCTACGGTGCACAAGTCAGCCAGCCGATTTTCACCGGCGGCGCTCTTCGTGGAAATTTGCATTTGGCAGAATCGCAGCATGCGCAGGCTCTCATCTCATATCGACAAACCATACAGCGAGCGTTTGGGGATGTGTCCGATGCGTTGATTGGCTATGACAAGCTGCATCAGGTCCGAGTTCGACAGCAGGATAGCGTCGCCGACCTGCAAGAGTCGGTGCGCATTTCCACGCTTCGCTACAAGGGGGGCACGACGACCTACCTCGAAGTTCTGGACGGGCAGCGTTCTCTTTACGGGGCAGAACTAACGCTCGCAGCCGCGCGGGGCAATGAGTCTCGAAGCCTCGTCCAACTCTACAAGGCGCTCGGCGGGGGCTGGCAACCGTAAAGTCGTTAACGGGCGACGGACAAGATTGTCGTGCGACGACAAAGCCCTTCGTCTGGACAAAGATTGTGGATCACTGCCAGCCTGATTGAAAACGGGATCAACGAGACCGGGCGGCGCATCTGTTTCTGTCTCAAGCGACCCGTGAATTTGACCGACGGCCCAGGCGCTTGTCGAAACGCCCGCTGCGCTAGGTCTCGAAGAGCCAAAACGCTGCCCAATTGGCAGCCGGCATTCAATGGTTTGACGACGAATCTTTGCCGAGCTTAATTATCCTCATTTTATGTTTCTCCGAGCCGACGCTTAGGCGAACATCGGCGCTGGTCACAGAATGGTCACAATAAATCGGCCATCTTGACGCGCTTGGCGTCTACCGTTGACCCGCAATGACCGGGGACATGGCGTGGCCGGCAACGTTTGACGTGAGGAAGAGGTGATTTCGCCGTCTGCCTCCGCCGTGTGAAGGCCGAGTGCCGTCGTGAGGGGTTTTGTTGAATTTGCTACAAAGGCTCGATTAACCATCGAGTTGCAGGCGGCTTGCTTTCGCGCAAGTACGCAGCGCTAGGTTTGTACGTCCAACAACAGTCCATTTATCTTCCAAATGTGAGCAAAAACGAAATCGAGCATCAGGAGAAATCAGCCGATAATCCCAAAGTCGCTTGAGGAAGCGCTCCGCCTGGCGTTCTCCAATTCCTTGACAGCACTGGGGGTAGATGGTGTTTGAGCGGGATTCTCCTAATGAATCAAGAAAGGGCTGAATCCAGCTCTATGAGGCCGAGCAAGAAGGTGTTGTCCGTGCCGTAATGAAAAGCCAGCTAGTAGTCCGCACGACTGCTGGCGATAAGCGCGTTTATCAGGAGTCATCACGACGATGGTCTCTCGCCGACAATGAGAGCGTTAGCCTGTTTTCTTCAATTGGGAACGCCTGGTCAGGCGGCCCATTCATCGAATCGGCGCATGATCTCCATGAGCTTGCATCCCAACAGGATGAGAGAGCCCCACAATATGAAGGGGACGCCATAGAGCAGGAGATGCTTGCGCGAACGGGCTAACTCAAACACCCGCACCTTCACGATGGCGTATACGTTCGCTGAGAGATAAGTGACCGCCAAACAGCTCATTACCAAGTTATGCAAGTTCATATGCCTCCTGACGTCTGTATCTCACCGCAATATTCCTTGCGCTATTGGCCCAAGTGGGCCTTCGAGGAAGTTGAATTTATTTACGGCTTGCGGGAGGTACAATCCCGTTCATGCGCAGATACTCCATCATCTGCCCGTACTCATCGGAAGCGTGCACCGCGATGAGTGCGGCCTGAGTGGAGCGCGCGCGGACCACCTACACTTTCAAAGGCGTTTGCGGTCGTGAGCGTCCCAATCGCCTTGTGATCGAAAGCAAACGAGGCCTCAAGGGCAGCAACAATCTCATCTTTTATCGACAACTTAGAAAGCGAGGTCCGTCAACGACCGCGCGTCGCTCGAAACCACGATGGCCTCATTGCCAAGCTCTTTCTGCGCCGATTCCAGGCCGTCCTTCGAGCGACCCGTCACCAGAACGCGCGCGCCTCCATCAAGGAGCATCTTCGCCGTAGCGAGCCCCATGCCGCTCGTGCCGCCTATGATTACCACCTTTCTATCTTCGTACCGTTTCAAGCGTCTTCTCCTTGTGAATGGTTGTTCTTCGTTCTGTCGCCGTGATTCAAGTTAGGGAGGTGGCGATGTTGTTTGGCATCCAGTTGCGCGCCGATCAGCGCTCCTCAGGACACGGCGGTTAGGGATGCTGGGTGAGACAAGTCGACGCCAGAGACCTTGACGACGGCCTGCCACGCGGCTTCTTGGCTGGCGCGATCGTGGAGGTGTGGGTGGCGCTGCACCTCAATTGGGCCTGAGAACTTCCCTTGAGCCGAGGCGAAGAATTGCCCTGAGACGTCGGTTCCGAACTCCGACGCCTGGAGGTACCGACCGGCCGCGGTCTCCGGCGTCTGATTCATGCCGGGAATGAGGTTCACGATTGGGATAAACAGATACTTCAACAACGGGCCAGCGTTTCGCACCACCTTGGTGTCGGTCGCCCCACCGGGCGATACGGCGTACACGGCCATGCCGGAGGGCAGGCGGCGGGCCAGCGCCGCGGTCCACCAAGCGATGATGAGCTTCGCGTCAGCATACGCATTGTTGGGCACGTACTTCACGTTCGGCCCGTTGCGCAGCAGGGCTTCAACAGCCGCGGTTCGGTCACCCCGGTAGTATTTGGCCGCGAAGGCTGGCACGTCGGTGTACTTGAACATGGGTACGCCCCCGCGGGCAGGCTCCGCGCCGGCGATAACAATCCGCGCGTTGGGGCTAAGAAGGTTGGCGCGAAGCAACCCGACAGTTAGTTGATGATGGCCGATCAGCGGGGACTGAGAAGCCTCAACGCCCGCCGCAGTGATCACGGGCTTCTTGGTTGGGACCAATCCGGCATTGAGCAGTAGGAAATCGATCGGCCGCTCTCGCTTGACCAGCGAGGCGAGGGCGGACTGAACGCTGGCTGGCGCGTTCAGATCCAACTCCAGCGGCGTGAAGATCTTCGTTTTGGTCTCCGCCGCGAGCTGAGCGACTGTTTCCTGGATCCGGGCCAGGCTGCGCCCGGTGACGATGACCTCGCGGTAGCCCTTGGCGGCGAGCAAGCGGGCCGCCGCATAACCGAGCCCGGAGGTGGCGCCGGTGACGAGTGCGATCGAATGTTCCATGTGTGTCTCCGTGGTGAAGGGTGAAGGCCGAGTCGCGAGGCCCCGAGGCCAGAGCCGGCTTGTTAATTTCGAACTATTCAGTTGTATAATGGTGGGGATGGAGATTGTCAAGGAGTTTTGAACTAAATGATTCAAAATACCGCTAGACCGCGGGGTCGACCTCGCAGCTTCGACGAGACGGGGGCGCTGGAAAAGGCGACTCAGGTGTTCTGGTCGAAAGGCTACGACGGAGTGACGATTGACGATCTCGTCGCCGGGATGGGTGTGGGACGGCCGAGCCTGTATGCGGTCTTTGGGGACAAGCGGGCGATATTCTTGCGCGTCCTTAGGGCGTACGCAGAACGGAAGGGCGCATCAGCCGCGAAGGCACTCCTATCGCCACAGAGTCTTCGCGACTCGATCGCGGGCTTTCTGAGGTACGCCGTCGAAAGTGCGACCGAGAAAGGGTCCGCCCGGGGCTGCCTTATGATGTGCGTCGCGCCGCTTGTGAACGACGCTGAGGTTCAGCGGTTCCTGCAGAGCGCGGTCGCGGGCGGCGCGGCGCTGGTGGAGCGCCGTTTCCGGGACGGGATCAGCGCAGGAGACATCCCGCCCGACTTTCCGGTAGCCGTGCGCGCGATCCAAGTCACGGATTTTGCTCGTGCCCTGACCATGCGTGCGCTGATAGGCACGCCGCGCAAGACGCTCCTCAAAGAGGCTGAGGAAGCGGCCGACCTGGTGCTCCTGCCGCGCCTGAAGGCCATCGGCAAGCAGAAGCTATAACTTTCTTTCGCCGGCGCTTGAGCCCGGGTCCTGGGCCTGGGTAATGGCCGCCTACGCGAAGTTCAAAGCATTTCAGGCCAATCCTCTAAGAAATCTGCTCTCAACATAGTCTGGGAATGTTGAACTACGGCGAGCCCCGCTCTGAAGGCTTCATATAGATAGTGAGCACGCAAGCATTTGGAGATCGCTATGTCACTCATCGAGCCCGGATTGGGACTGATCGTGGCCTGCTTCGGTCGATTTTGGGTCCTTCAAACCACGTCTGAGGTATTCGCCAGGATTAGCCCTGACAACTCGCTTGAACGCCTTACTGAATGCGGCGTCGGACTCGTAACCGACCAATCGAGCGACTTCTGGGAGCTTTTTGTCACGCCGTTCAAGTAGCTGTATCGCCTTCTGCATCCGCCACTCGGTTACGTATTCCAGCGGCGTTTGTCCGAGTAGCTCTTTGAAACGTGCTGCGAATGCGGAGCGAGACATGCCCGCCGCTTCGGCCAGGGATTCGACCGTCCAGGGCGTATTCACTCTGTCGTGAATGGCACTCAGAGCCGCGCCTATTTGAGGATCGAAAATTGCACGAAGCCATCCTTTGTTGCGTTCCGGTCCCGACGCGATATGCGCCCGGAGTACCTGGATAAACAGAACCTCGGCCAGTCGACTCGCGACGACTTCAGATCCCGGCGCCTGTTCTTCCATCTCTGACGCGAGCGCCTGCACTGTGGTGTGAAGAGCAAGCGTGCGTGCCTGATCGGCCTTCATCAAAATGAAGCTCGGCAATAACTGAGTGATCGGCCTCAGGCTGGCGCGATCGAAACTCAAGGATCCACAGACGATTGTCGTCGGTGCGCCACCGCCGCCACAAAGAGCGACATTGCCGTTGGCCTTGGCCCCGATCTCGCGGAAGCTCCACCTCGGACGTGTTCGCGGGCTGTCGCGCAAAACAATCGAAGTCCCCTTAGCCAGTAAAAAGCAATCACCACCGGTGAGGGGAATCGGCTCCGCAATCCCTTCCACACTCAGCCAGCAGTTGCCGCGCGAAAGCATGGCGAAGTGCGCCAAATCTGTGGGTGACATCTTTTTGTCGGAAGGCGTGACTTTTTCTTCGGTCTGGTTTTCCTGTTTTATCCCCCACGGGGCTGTGGCTTCGAGCCTGTGCAGACCGAAAGCGGTCACGTGCATCGTTCTAAAAATGTCTGTTATTGAATCCAACTTAGCATCTCTCTTTTGGACGAATAGACAAAATATTAGGACTCCCGAGCAGTTCTCGTCCACCACCAAAGAACTCTACTCTAGTGTACCGAATGTCACGCATCTATCGAAAGGAGTAATTATGGGAAAGCTTGAAGGAAAAGTTGCAGTTATCACGGGTGGATCGAGCGGCATGGCGCTGGCGAGCGCCAAGCGCTTCGTTGAAGAAGGCGCCTACGTTTTCATCACGGGTAGGAGGCAGGAGCAGCTCGATGAGGCCGTAAAGCTGATTGGCCGAAACGTGACCGGCGTGCGCGGTGACGCGGCTAATCTCGACGACCTCGACCGTCTGTTCGATACGGTCAAGCGGGAAAAGGGCAAGATCGACGTCCTGTTCGCGAGCGCTGGCAGGGGCGACGCCTTACCACTGGGCGAGATTACCGAGCAACACTTCGATGCGACCTTCGGCCTGAATACGCGCGGAACTCTGTTTACGGTTCAGAAGGCATTGCCGCTGTTCAACGATGGCGGATCGATCATCATGACCGGATCCGTTGCTTCGGTGAAGGGTTTTCCCGGTTTCGGCGTGTATGCGGCGAGTAAGGCGGCATTGCGCTCCTTTGCACGCACGTGGCTCAACGAACTGAAGGGCAGGAATATCCGGGTGAACGTGCTGGGCCCGGGGCCGATCGCCACACCGATGCAGGAACAAGTTCTCACCAAGGAAGCGAAGGAGATGTTCGAATCCCTGATCCCGCGGGGAAAGATGGGTCAACCTGAGGAAATCGCGACGGTCGCGCTGTTTCTTGCTTCCGACGATTCGAGCTTCGTGAACGGGGTGGAGTTGAATGTCGACGGCGGCTTCTCGGCCATCTGAAGTCGGCGGATCTCGGTGAGTGCAGGATCGCCAGTGCGCTCGCCCCGATCCGATCAGTTGGATCAATATCAACATGGATCGGAGGAGAACTATGAGCTACGCAATCGTAGGATTCGGAAAGATAGGTCAGGCCCTCGCCCACGCGTTCGCCCGTAAAAACATCAACGTGAGTGTCGCGAGTCGCCGGCCGCCTGAGGCGTTGGCGCCGCAGGCTCGGGCGATTGGACCCACGGTCGTCGCCAAGTCGCTGCGGGATGCACTCGAGGCCGACACAATCATCCTGGCGGTCCCGTTCGGGGAACATCGCGAGGTTGCGAAGGCCTTGCCGAGCTGGGAAGGCAAGACGGTCATCGACGCGACGAACGCGTTTGGAGTTCCCCCTGAAGATCTGGGAGGCCTCTTGTCCTCCGCCTTCGTCGCGATGGCGTTCACCGGCGCTAAGCTCGTGAAAGGTTTCAATCACCTGGGTGCAGCCATTTTGGCTACCGACCCGATCGTCGAAGGGCGGCCACCGGGTCGTCTTTCTGTCGAGCGACGACGAGGACGCGATCTCTCCCGTGGCGGATTTGGCCAAACAACTCGGGTTCGCACCCGTCAAGCTGGGAAAGCTCAACGAGGGTGGCGCGCTGGTGCACGCACGCGGCCGCACTTGGGGTCAGCTCATCTTCCAGGATTTGTTCAAGAAGCAGCAGTAATCAGTCTATGACCGCGCGATTTGGCCCGAGAAGGATGGTTCCGAAACGTCGGATTAGATCGGACACACTTGATGTAAGGGAAAAGGAGAGATTTCAATGAGCACCGAAAAGAATGTCCAGATTGTGAAGAATTTTCTTGCGGCACTCGGCCGCCGCGACAAGCAAGATCTGCTGGCGTTGTCTGCCGAAGATATTGAGTGGATCATTCCGGGCGAGGACTGGCCGCTGGCCGGCACGCACCGCGGGCACGCTGGATTGAATAACTTACTTCAGAAGGCTAACGAAACGGTGGAAACTTCGTACCCAGAGCCCCCCGAGTTCATAGCGCAGGGGGACCGGGTTCTGGTCGTCGGCTTCGCTACTGGGAGAATCAAAGCCACAAACAGGACGTTCGAGGACCACTGGGTTTTCGACATTACGGTTCAGAATGGCAAGTTGACGAACGTCCGGGAGTATGTCGACACGCAAGCACTAGCGCGGGCCTCCGAGACGGCCGCGAGCCCCAGGCCCTGACCCATCGCGCTGTTTCGTCTTGGCAATCTGAAGTCGGCGGATCTCGGTGAGTGCATGATCGCCAACGCGCTCGCCGAGATCCGATAGGTAACCAAAAGTCGGCATAGCGCCACAAGTCCAGGGTCAGATGTGTGGGAAAATGCATGGCTCCATGCGCGTTTGTCGTTACCGATCTGGTGAAACTTCCCCGAAACCGAGTTCTGGCCAAAAGACCAACTTCCGAAGAGGATTCAGCAGCAACTTTGATTTTGATTCAGACTGGTTGCAGCGGTTCTGGTGCCTAACGGCACGCTTGGCCATTCACTAACTGCTCAGAGTCCGAAAACGTACAGCACGCGATCGGCGCTGACGGCAATCCGCTGGTGTCCGTCCACGTTGAAGGCGATTGGGTTTGACGCGATCGTACCCCCCGTCTGGAAATCCCACAGGGCTTTTCCTGTTTGGTCGTTGAGTGCGTAGAAGTTTCCCTCATCAGAGCCAGAAAATACCAAGCCTCCAGCAGTTGAAAGCACTCCTGCCCAAGGAGGAGAGTGCAGCCTGAACTCCCAGCGTTGCGTTCCGGTTGCTGCATCCAGGGCGCGGATGGCGCCGAACGAATCGTCAGCCGGCAATTCATTCTCACCACCACCTGCATAAAACGTGCCGATCTTGTACTCCATATCGCGTTTGAAGTACATCGCGCCGATCTCACGAACCGCGACGTACACCAGACCAGTTTGAGGGCTGTAGGATGGACTGAACCAAACCGTAGCGCCGTTCGCGTTCGGGTAAAGGAGGGTGCCCTTTTCTGTAGGTTCCGCGCCCTGTAAACGGATAGGCCGACCCTTCGCATCGAGACCCGTTGCCCAAGTCTGTTTTGCATAAGGGCGACCTGCAACGAATTCTCCTGTGACACGATCCAGGACGTAGTAGAACGCATTACGGTTGGCGATTGCGACTAACTTGCGCTTGCGGTCACCGATCGTCGTATCGAAGAGAATCGGGATGTGATTAGAATCCCAATCGTGGGTGTCATGAGGCGTGAACTGAAAGTACCAGCGGAGGCGTCCCGTATCGGCGTCCAGGGCAAGAAGTGAGCACGTATATAAGTTATCGCCATTTCGTGGATCGCCGTTCCAATCGGGACTTGGATTGCCCACTCCCCAAAAGACCAGATTCAAGTCTGGATCGTAAGTCCCCGTAACCCACGTGGGCCCGCCACCAGTTTTCCAGCTATCTCCCGCCCACGAATCGTGTCCAGGATCGCCCGGGCCCGGAATCGTCCAGAAACGCCATGCTTGTTTCCCGGTCTTGGCATCGTAGGCATCCACGAAACCGCGTATACCCGCTTCTCCCCCGCTGACGCCGACCACGACTTTGCCATTGATCGCGAGCGGCGCCAGGGTCATGCTGTAAGCGGTTTTGTAGTCGGCAACCTTGACCGCCCAGCGCTCGATGCCGCTCTTCAGATCAAGCGCTACGAGGTAGCAATCTAAAGTTGCAACATAGAGCTTATCGTCGAGCACCGCCGGTCCGCGGCTCACATGACCGAACCCAATGCTGTGATAATCCGATGGCAGGGGACGTTTCCAGTTCCAAAGCACGCGTCCGGTGTGTGCGTCGAGCGCGGTGGCAGAGTTGGGTCCGCTAACATACATAATGTTGTCGACGACAATTGGCGAGACTTCGTTGGTCGGATCCGGGAACTGGTACGCCCATTTCACCGTCAGACGGCTTACATTGTCCGCTGTGATTTCGGCCAGTGGCGAGAAGCGATGTCCCTGGTAATTCCCGGAGTAGGTTAACCAATTACCCGGTTCTTTATCGGGGTTCGAAACACGATCGAACGACACCTGTCCAAAGGCAGTGGCACACAGGAGAACAGCAAGCGCTAATTTCATTGTTCGCCTCGCAGCGAGGCAAGGTAAGCGACCAAGTCGTCGAGTTCGGATGTGTTCAAGGCTTCCTCGTAAGAGGGCATAGGAGTCTCGCCGCGTAGCTTATGCAATTCTTTCAGGTCCTGCTTGCGCAGGCTGTGGAACTGGCCGTTTGCGTCTTTGATTTGGATTGAAAAGGTGTCCTCATTCACGCGAATCCCTTCAATCTTGTCGCCCGCAGAAGTGATGGCCTCGACTAGAAGAAAACCTTCGGGCATGGTCGCGCCAGGTTTGACAATAGCTTTTCTTATATAGGGAGCGCTGCGTCGTATACCGATATTCGAGAGCTCGGGGCCATAGCCAAAGCCAGCACCAGCGACGATATGGCACTTGCTGCATCCACCCTTAGCGTAGACGCGAGCACCGCGCATGGCATCGCCGGGCAGCGGTTCCGATGGGATCTTGCCGAACGAGCGCACGTACGCTGCCAGGTTCGCGACGTCTTCGTCCGTCAGAAACCAGGCAGCCGGCATGTCGGGCGAAATGCCATCCGAGATCACTGACTTTAAAGCCGTGTCGTCGGGCGCATGGGCGAGCTTTACTCGATTGAGGCCAGGCCCTCGCCCACCTTTGCCTTCGATACCGTGACAGAGGGCGCAGTGGCGCTCGAACAAATGCTTGCCCGCGGTCGCATCTGCGCCAATGACGCTCGCTTGGACAGAGGAAGGTGGCGGCACTGCCGCTGTGGTACTGTGCGACCGGAGAAGCGCGATAAGCATGATTAGCGCTCCCGACCGCACAGTCGGCGACATGAGCATCTTGCAGTTCCTTCCTAGATACAGGCGAAGCCTAGATCCAACAACAAACGCTGTCAACCTTACAGTGCGACACCCGTCGGTAGCACATGATATGTCCGGTTGAGATAGCACGTGATATGTCCGGTTGGCGGGCGGTGAGGGTAGGAGACCATGCGAAGCATGGATTGTTACCCGAAGGCCGCGATGGAGCGGGCGATGAAAGTACAGGATGTGATTTTGCAAGCCATGGCGAAGAAGATCACGTGGTGGCAGGCGGCGGAGATCCTCGGGATCAGCGACCGGCACATGCGGCGTTGGCGGGAGCGCTACGTCGAAGAAGGGTACAACGGGTTGTTCGACCGGCGGCGGGGTAAGCCGTCGAGACGGCGGGTGCCGGTGGCGACGGTAGAGCGGGTGTTCGCGCTCTACCGGGAGAAGTATTTCGATCTGAACGTGCAGCACTTTCACGAGAAGTTGCAGGCCGAGCACGGGATCGAGCTGAGTTACACCTGGGTGAAGCAGGCGCTACAGGGAGCAGGTCTGGTGGCGGGGGGGCGAAAGCGGGGAGCACATCGCAAACGGCGCGAGCGTCGGCCCCTGCCGGGGATGCTGTTGCACATCGACGGGAGCCGGCACCAGTGGTTTCAGGACGAACGCTGGTACGACCTGATCGTGATTCTGGACGATGCCACCAGCGAGATTTACTACGCGCAACTGGTGGAAGAGGAATCGACGGCGACAGTGATGGCGGGGCTGCGGGAAGTGATCGAGCGCAAGGGCGTGTTCTGTGCGCTGTACAGCGATCGCGGCAGCCATTTCTGGCTGACTCCGAAGGTGGGCGGCAAGGTGGATACGCATCGTTTGACCCAGGTGGGACGGGCGTTGCGCGAGTTGGGGGTGCAGATGATTCCGGCCTACTCGCCGCAAGCGCGGGGACGCAGCGAGCGCAACTTCTCGACTTGGCAGGGGCGCTTGCCGCAGGAACTGAGACTGCACCAGATCGCGAGTCTGGAAGCCGCCAATGAATTTCTGCGGGAGCACTACATGGCCGAGTTTAACCAGCGATTTCAGAGGGCCGCGGCACAGCGGGGAAGCGCATTTTTGCCTTGCCGGAGGCGGGATCTGAACTTGATCTTCTCGCTGCAGTTCGAGCGCACGGTGAATCGCGACAACACGGTGAGCTTTCAGAATCTCAGCTTGCAGATTGAGCGGGTACGCTGGAGAGCGTCCTTGGCGAGCTGCCAGGCGGTGGTGCATCAGCATTTGGATGGAACCCTGAGCCTCACGCACGGACCGCATTGTCTGGGAAGGTACACGGCGCAGGGCAAGGCACTGGCGACGACGGAAACGCCGGCGCGACGGGCTGTGGAAAAGACGCGAGGCGAAAAAGTCATAAAGCCGACTTTCCCACCTCGCTTGGAAATCCCGCAAACCCCGCGGGATTCCCACTTTCCCACAGCCCCGACTGCTGCTGGTTAACTTTAGAACCGGACATCTCGTGTGCTAAGAAAAGCGGACATTTTAACTTGCTAGCGACACTTACAGTGCGACACTGACACCTTACAGTTCGACACCAGTACAGAGCTCATCGCCGGTATTGCCCGTGGATGAACCCGACGATTCCGAGCGTGTGGGCGGCAAACCGCAAGCTATGCAGAAACGGGCTTGGAGGAGATCAATTGCGATTTCCTCGAAGCCGACTTCTGGAAAGCAAGATTTTCGGTTTTTTCCTCAGTCCTGACGGCTAGGCTTCAGGACTAGTGCGGTTGAGTCTTGTGGGCGAGTGCAATCTGTCACGAGCAAACGTCAACTACGGCAGTTCCAAATCGAGAGCGTAAAGTTCGTCGGTACTCAAGTCACGGACGAAGAGAGCGGAGCCGTCGGGGGCAATGTTGCTCCAGGGGCCAGCCGCACGACTCCTGAATCTGGTCAAGGCCTTCAAATCGACCAGAAGCTCCGAGCGAGTCTTGCCGACCTGGCTCCGTTGAAAGGAGGGATGCTCGCTGAACGCGATGTCGTAGTAAAGGTAGCGCCCGTCGGGTGACCAGTTCGGAAAGCCGAAACCTCCCGGTTCCGTGATCCAGTTCGACCATTTCTGGGTCTTAAAGTTGAACAAGAAGAGTTTTGTGGAGTCCTGGCTGAGCGCGGCTAAATATTGCCCATCGGGCGACCAGCGGGGACTGTAGAGATTTTCTGAGCCGGGGATGGTCGAGGCGTGCTGAGTAACGAGGTCCACAATCTGGATCACCAGCGGTTCCGTCTGACCGGTTTCCTGGGTTCGACCCAAGGCGAGCTTCTTGCCATCGGGGGACCAACTCGGGTCTACCTGAGTGTGGCTTTCTGGGAAGACCTCCTTGGGCGAACCACCTTGAGCGGAGATCAGAAAAGCCTTCCAGGGCCGGCCAAGTTGGGTGTCAACATACGCGATCTGGGTGCCGTCGGGAGACCAGCGAGGTAGACCGGCAGAAACTGGCGGATACGTTAGCTGCAAACGCTCGCTGCCGTCCGTGCGGCTACGCCAGAGCGTGTATTCGGGGTAGGAAACGTACGTGACCCACTTGCCGTCGTGGGAGAAGTCCAGTTCTCCAGCCGAAATCCCGGAAAGAAAGGGCACGAACTGTTGCGACTTGGGGTCGTAGCGGACCAGTTCTCCACGGAACTGCGACCCGTGCACAAAGAGCTTCTTGCCATCAATGCCGGGCGTCAAGGAGGTGAAGGATAACGGACCGGTGGTCAGTTGGAAGGGCATGGAAGAATGCCGACGAAACAGTCCCGCCGGTTCACGCACTGCCCAGACGTTGCTTTCCGGAAAGCCGCTCGCGATAAGATAGTAGCGGCCATCCGGCGTCCATACGCCGCAGCATTCAACGGGCGGACGGTGCCATCCCGGAAACAGAGGATGAAGATCGCTGCCGTCGGAACGAATCTCCCAGAGCGCCGACGAGTCGTTCTCGGGCGTTGCAATGGAGAAGCGGATGCGAGCCCCATCCGGGGAAAAGTGGAGTCCTTTGGGATCGCCTGAAACGGTGGCCAGCTTGTGCGGATCGGTGCCATCGGCGTTGGCCTGATAGATGTCTAATCCAGTGCAAAACACGACGTGGCGACCATCGGGTGACCATGTGCCGCTCTGGCCGGCAAGATCGCCGAGACGGCGAGGAGCTCCGGACGGCAGGGGTACACTCCAGAACTTCGACTCGGCCTCGCTGCCCACGCTATCGAGGACCAACAGCTGGCTGTGATCGGGCGAGATCGCGTTAACGATCGGGTTGGCAAATGGAGTGGGGATGGCAGAAGTCTCGCCGCCACTCGTGGAAGCCTGAACGATCCGGTCCGCGTTGCTCGCCTCGGTTGTGTACAGGCGGGCGCCATCTGTAAGCACTCCGATCTTAGGGATGCCATCGCGGGTGAGTTGCGTCGTCGCCGTCACTCTGGGCGGAGGCGAAAGAGAGGTGAGCCAGGCAAATGCCACGGCGCCTACCAACATTACCAGTACAATTGCGGGCGCCCACTGCCAGGCTAATTTGGGTATGCGCGCTGGACCGGTTACTACCACGACCTTCCCGGAGGTAGTATCCCGGCTGAGACGTTTTAAATCGGCCTGCACCCTTTGCCTGCTCTTTGCGTGGTCGAAGGGTCCAGTCGGGCGAAGCTCGAGTTCCTCCTCCACCACTACCGCCACCGGCATTCGCGCCATTTCCGTGTCCCGCTTCAGACGCTGCAAATCCGTTCGCATGTCGGCGGCGCCCTGGTAGCGCAGGTTGCGATCCTTCTCGAGAGCCTTGTTGATGATGTCTACCAGCTTGGGGGGGACATCGCGATTCAGACTTACGACAGCAACCGGAGCCCGATTCATGATGGCTTCGCAAATGACCGCTGCATTCACTCCGTCAAATGGCAACTCTCCGGTTGTCATCTCGTAAAGCGTGGCTCCAAACGAAAAGAGGTCGCTACGTGCGTCCAGTCCTTCGCCTCGCACCTGCTCTGGCGACATGAAGGCGACGGTACCGACCATACCTTCGTGGCTGGTAAGATGTTCGTCAGCGGTCTCAGCCTCGGCGATTTGGCTGACGGACGGCGTTTGCGTCACGACTTTGGCCAGCCCGAAATCCAGAATCTTGGCTGGCCCGCGCTTGGTCACGAAGATGTTCGCGGGCTTGATGTCGCGGTGAATAATCCCCTTCGCGTGCGCCGCCTCAAGTGCGTCGGCAACGTCGATGGCCAGCGCAAGAATTACATCAGTCGCGATAGGACACACCGAAATCAGGTGTTTCAGGGTCATGCCCTCCAAGTACTCCATGGCAATGAAGGGGTGCCCGTCCTGCTCGTCGATTTCGTAGATGGTGCAGATGCCAGGGTGATTGAGAGCGGAGGCAGCTTTGGCCTCGCGCTGGAAGCGGCTCAGAGCTTGTGGTTCCTGGGCGACGTCCTGCGGCAGGAATTTGAGGGCGACGAACCTGCCAAGCGTCAAATCCTCGGCCTTGTAGACGACGCCCATCCCCCCGTCGCCCAGCTTCTCGAGGATGCGGTAGTGCGAGATGGTCTGGCCGATCATGCGAGGGAACTCAGGATTTAATGTTAGGGATGCGATGAAGCCGAAGTCAACGAGGACGGACCAGAAACGGCGTTTGGGGGAAGTCAAGGATTAGGTTGTGCGTGAATAGTCGGCAACTCTTACCTTACCGGATTACGGAAGTTTGCCTGTCAACCGCTGGTAAATTTCGGAAGAGAGCCACAGCCCAGAGGTTGGCAACTTCACAAAAATGTGCTGCTAAAACGGATTCGCTCCCATCGCAGGCGTTCTTAGTGATCAGCCGTTCCGTCCGACCACTCTCGCACCGGAACCAGGAACGTAGTCAGATGCTCCCAAGTGTCATTAAAAGCGAAGATCGGAGAACCCGGCAGGCCCGCTCCCCATGCAGTAGGGTCGGTTCGTGAATAAAAAAACATCAGGTGCGGATGCCAGTGTCCGTCACGATCACTCAAGTAGCCCTGCTTCGACAGCATGTAGGACATAGCTCCAGGTTCCATCGTCGGCAATTCTTTCTTGTCGATGGCGGCAACGATGGCCTCCATCATTTGAGCTTTCGTGCATCCGGCTAGTATCAAATCAGTCTTCCTTATTGTCCGTGGAAGGTAGGAACGTGCGGCCGCCGCATTCAGGCAGAGCGGAGCCCGCCCCTTCGGATTCCAAAAGCCCGGGTCATCGATTGGAGCCGTCCAGGAGCGCTCCACGATGCAGACGAAACCGTTCTTCCCTTTGACAGCAGTTTCGTAACCATGGCGCCCAAGCACTAGGATCTCAGCGTCACGGGAAATGGATTCTGGCGCTGCACTTCGCGCCAGCGCGATTTCAGCCTCCCGATCCTCCATTAGATACTGGTCAACAGGGGCCATGTTCGGATAAGGTGTCTTGACGTCCTGTGCAATGGCTGGCCATGCAGTGACAACCAGAAAGACCATCGCTATCTTTTTCACTGCGATTGCGCTGACCTGTATTCTCCGCATGTTTGTCTCCTGACGAAGGATTCCTCAGTATTGCTGCTCACCGCCCGTCACCCAACCCGATTTCTGCATGGTCGCGATCTACGATGCAAGGGTCACCTAGCTCGTACCGAAGAACTCAAACAGGATAGGAACCAGGGCGGGACCGGAAATGTTGTGGTCTTGGCCGGGAAGGAATCGGCTATGCGCGTTCGGAAGGGCGTTCGCCACAGCCACGACCGCATCGCGGAGTGCCTTGGGGCTCTTCTCTCCGCCGATTACCAGCGCGGGAACGGAGATCGAAGAACGTCGCTCGTTCAATACGGACCTGTCGGCGACAATCGTCACGTCGTAAGGCGTTGTATGAACGACCAGCTTGTTCCTTTTCCACGCGTTTGGCATTAGGAACGGCATCGCGAACACAAACAGACGCGGTGCACCGTAGACGTCGGTCATGAAGAACCTCACCGCGCCGGCACGATCGCCGGTCGAAACCAACGACTGCAAACGATTCTTGACGTCTCCGAACGAGCGAGGGGCATTGCCATCTACCAAGTAAGGCGGTTCATACAGGGCTATTGTTTTCACGTCAACGCCGCTTGCCACTGCCTGCAGGAGAAGCGCCCCGCCGGATGAGATCCCCAGGGCATATGGCGCTGCTCCCGCCTCCTTTGCCAGTGCCCGGAGATCGTCGATTTCACGCTCGACTGCAAAGGGTGCCGTGTCACCACTCTCTCCTCGGCCTCTACGATCATAAGTGAACACGGTGAAATGTTGGGCGAGCAAAGAAGCCAGCTCCGTAGCGGGTCCGTTTTCGCGATAGCAGAAAGCGCCGTCCACAATGATTAACGGCGGCCCAGATCCCCTCTTCGTAAAGGCGATGGTCGTGCCATCGCGCGAAGTTGTCGTTCCATTTTCACCGGTCGATTTCACAGTCTTCCCTCCTGAATACCGGATTACCAGCGATCCGAACACCACAATCGCGAGAATGACGACGAGCGTAATCCGTTTCATAGATCCTCCTGTCTTGTCCCTCGCTGTGCTTCTGCAACCCTTGCGCTTCCTCGTCATACCCGGTTTACGTGATCGTGGGCAGGTAAGCGGCGAGGTTTTCCAGGGTTTGCGCCGTGCCGGCATCGACGCGCATCTGGAGCAAAGCGTCGCGATCGCTGGTGGTCGCGCACTCAATCGTCATCGTCAGCTTCGTTTTCTTCCCATCCTCGGTGAAGACGAGCGTCGCAGTCCCGAGCAGGCCGCCGAAGACGAGCTTTTCCGGCGGGACGATTTCCCGATAGATGCCGGAGAACGAGTGTCCCTCGCCACCGTCCGGAGCGCGGTTCACCCAGCGAAAGGCGCCGTTCGGCCGCAGATCGATTTCGCAGACAGCGAGTGGGACACCGCTCGGGTCCCACCAGTGTGTGACGTGTTCGGCCTTAGTCCAGGCCTCGAACACAACAGCCCGCGGCGCATCGAAGAGACGTGTCATCACGATCTGGCGGTCACCAGGAGTCGTAATTGTGACGGTCCCGATGTTATTCACTAGTGCTCTCTCCCTATCGCTTCTTCCGTCCACGTGTTTGCTCCTTTTTTTGCATCTCTTCCAGGTACCCGTCCAAGCTGGCGAATTTCTGTTCCCAGAAGCGGCGAAAAGGGTCTATCCAGTCGGCAACGTCCTTGAGCGGGACAGCCACGAGTGTGCGTGGACGCCTCTGTGCATCGCGCGTGCGCATGACGAGGCCCGCGCGTTCGAGGACGCGGAGGTGCTTAGAGATTGTCGGCTGACGCAGGTCGAAGGGCTTCATGAGCTCCGAAACATCTGCGTCGCCGGAAGCAAGGCGAGCAAGAATCGCTCTGCGCGTGGGATCTGCGAGCGCTGCAAAGACCGAGCTCAAACGAGCAACTTCTTTATCCATCGCCATACAGCTATATTGCCATATGGCGATGTATAAGTAAATAGATTTCCCCGCTTCACCGGCGGCCAAAACCTGCTACCTTCCTCGTTCACAGTCCGGATACAGCACTTTGGGACGGGAAGGACAAGGTTCTGACCGAATTGTCGGCAATAGGGAAGTGATCTGGTTGGCGAGGGTAACCTGGAATGGCGAAAAGAGTGACTCGGCAACAACCGCTGCCGCGTCGTCGGTAGAAGGCTCCGTCGTCTCTCTCTACAAGCCCGGTGGTTCATCTCCCTCGAAATGCGGGTCATACCCGCTAAAAAGGAGGCACTCCAGGCGCTCGGCATCTCGAAGAACGTCGCCCGGAACGCACTTACGTTCCGCTTCTAGGAAATCGACAAGTCCATTAACAGCACCCGCGACACTCCTATGAATCAGAGGATCAGACTTTGTCAACTCGGCGTAGCGTTTTGTGACCGCCCAAAAAGCTCGAAACTGCTGCAGGGGATATTTCTGCTTGTCCGAGGAAAGGCCTCCCTGGAAATCGGCCCAGCATTGCATCGCCTCAGTAGCTAACCGATCCTTCTCTGAAGACGACATGTTCTCTGTTCCTCTCCCGGAGGCACCATTCGAACAAGTGTATCCTTCCGCACTCATCTGATGGGATGCACAGCCGGAGTCAGCGGCCGCGCATTGCCGGTCCTATTAGCGACCGAGAGGGCGAGTCCACAATCCCCCGGTTCGTTCGCGGTGAGCTGCAGAATCATCGGCTACAATCGCGTTTACCGTTACCTGTCCGGCGGTCAATCTCCGGTTTGCTCGTCAACCGACAGTGAATTTCGGAAGAGAACCACACACCCGGAAGAAAGTGGTGTGAAGATGGATTTGCCCCCAGGGACTAGCCCGGCGCACAGTTTGAGGCCGCCGCATTTAGCCAGGTGCGCCCATCTTGTGCGCCAGGACCCGCAGGGAGAGTGCTGCGACCGACATGATCAGCAGGAAGGCAGCAGGTCCAATCCCTTTCACATCGTCCACGCGCACGTGTGACACAATCGCCCCCACAAAGTAGCCGACCAACCCGATACCCGCGGCAATTCCCAGGAATGGCCACCAGATCCCAAGAACCAGCCCCAACGCGCCTGCAAATTCGCACGCCGCTAAATGCGGAAAATACTTCAACGGCACGTGGACGACTTCGTGAACGACGTGCACGATCTTCGGATCGCAACGCAGCTTCCCGAGTCCGGAGAACGCCACCATCGCCGCGAGAACGATTGTGACGATTAGGTACGCCATATCCATGGGCCCACTCCTTCACCGCGCATTAGTGACCAGCCCGAGATTTTAGTCCAGGAGAAGTGAGAGCGTTGTATATCACAGCGCCTATTTAGTAATCAGCCGTCCCATCCGACCACTTCGCCACCGGAACAAAGAACGTTGTCACCAACTCGGGGTCTCCCTTGGCGGCGAAGATCGGCGAGTAGCCATTGAGGTTCGCGCCCCAGCTCGCCGCCTCTGTGGGTGGGAGGAAGAACATCAGGTGCGGATGCCAATGGCCGTCCTTATCGTTTAGGTGGCCCCCCTTCGACAACATGTAACACATCGAGGCTGTCTCCGGCGCCGTGAAAACCTTCTTCGCGACCTCCACCTTCATGCGCACCAGCACCTGCTCCTTCGTCAGTCCCTCCAGCACCAACTCCGTCCGTTTCAGGTACGCTGGCAGTACCGAGCGGGCAGCCGCTGCGTTGAAGCAGTGCGGCGTCCGCACCTTCGGATTCCAGAACTCCGGGTCGTCGAAGCCGGTAGCCCACGCGCGCACGACCAGGCAGACGAACCCGTTCGTCCCTTTCGAGGACGTCTCGTAACCGCGGCCACCGAGCACCCTCACCTCAGCCTCGCGCCCTACCGCCTCTGGCGCCGCACTCCGCGCCAGCGCGATTTCCGCATTTCGATCCGCAATAAGGTATTGCTCAACCGGAGCCATGCTTGCATACATTGTTTTCGCGTCTTGCGCACCGGCTAGGCATGCGACCAAAACGAATACTGCAAGAGTCATTCTGATTGTCTTCATCGTCGCTCCTTCATCTCTTGGGTGGTGAAGCATAACCGCTAAACCGTCTCTATAGGGATGACGTGTGAGGCGGCGTGATTTCTACAAGGGCAATAAAGAAATTAGCAGCGTTTTTGGAGTAGAAACTCTCTGATGGCAGGATCCTCGGTCAAGCCGAGCGCTCGGTCGTAAGCGTCTAGGGCCTCGGGCGTCCTACCGAGCACTTGTAGGACGTGAGCACGGACCGCCCAGTAGGGCTGATAGCGAGAGACTAGATCCGATTCAATCGCATCCAGAATCGCCAGCCCTGCACTAGGTCCTTTTACTTCGGTAATCGCCGCAGCGTACCCGGTTCCCGTGCCGATCGTCGGCGAGATACGAATGAGCTGTTCGTAGAACTTCACAATCGCTGCCCACTCAATCCGTCCACTGTGCGTCCGCTCAGCGTGTACGGACTGGATTGCCGCTTCCAGTTGAAACTTGCCGGAGCGCCCTTGTTTGGCCGCGTCCGCGAGATGTCGTTCCGCCTCTTGTATCAACGGAAGCGACCACTGCTTGGGATCCTGCTCCGAGAGTGGCACGTACTGACCTTTCGGCCCACGTCGCGCCTCACGTCGTGCTTCGCAATGGAGCATGAGAGCTAAGAGGCCGCGAACCTCGGCTTCCTCGGGCATGAGCTGTAGAAGCACCCGTGCAAGCCAGACTGCTTCTTCTGCCAGGGCCCGGCCACGTTGGTCTGCTCCAGCCATTTCATCCCAGCTGATCCCGAAGGCAGCGTAAATTGCTTCAAGCACTGCGTCGAGACGCTGCGGCAATTCTCGGTCTTGCGGGATCTCAAACTGAATGCCGCCATCTCGGATCTTTAGTTTTAGCGCGCACCAGACGCTGTCCCATCGTCTTCGGAGAGATCAAGAAGGCGCCAGCAATGCGCGCCGCGTCCAGGCCAAGGACGGTCTGCAGCATAAGGGGGGTGTGCATGCCCGGATCGATCGCTGGGTGAGCGCACACGAAGAGCAATTTGAGCCGTTCATCCGGAAACTTAGTCGTCAAGGTTTCGTCCGTGGGGTTTTCCTTAAGGAGCAAAAGAGTCGGCTCACTGGCCAAGGCCGCGCGCTCATGACGGATAAAATCGATGAGTGAGTGGCGTGCCGTCGTCAGCAGCCACGCCTCGGGATTTCGCGGCACCCCGTCGCGTGGCCAGACAGTCAGCGCCGCTATCAATGCGTCGCCAAGCGCATCCTCAGCACCAGCCACATCCCGCGTATGAGAAGACACATACGCCACCAGACGGCCATAGGACTCGCGCGCAACCCGCTCGATAGTCCGATGGACGTCCTTCTGATCGCTTCCGCTCATTCGGTGATCCGACGCTTGGTATCCGGAGCGAGCGGGCGGACTTCCACCGCCCCAGCCGAAGCTGTCGGGCAGCGCGCCGCCCAATCAAGCGCTGCGTCAAGCGAGGGCAGTTCCAGGATAATCAATCCCGCCAGTTGCTCCTTGGTGTCAGCGTACGGGCCGTCCTGCACACGCCGCTTTCCGTCCTCAATTCGAAGAGTAGTGCCAGTCTCCGGCACTTCTAGTGGATCACCGCCTGCGTAAACGCCAGCGTCTACAAGAGCTTTGTAGTAAGTGCGCCACGCGCCCTTGTAAGGTTCATTCTCATCTTTCTTTCGCGTCGCAAAAGCTTCCGGCGATTCATAGATTAGCAAGGCAAATTGCATTGGGTTCCTCCGCGCGGCCCCGAATTGTATGAGGCTCTCGGTAGCAACGTCAAAGCAATTGATCAGGCATTTGCTGAAATGCGGTTGAATCTCAATTCGCGATAGCAGTCCTTCGCATTCATCGAGGAGTCTCTATCGATTCCTTCCTCTTGGTTCCGGCTGGATGGTCGGCAAACCTTACCTTACAAGATTAGGGAAGAGTTGCCCGTCACTCGGGAGGAATCGGGGGAATGCGTTTCGGATTTCTAAGTCGCCTGCTTATTTATGCCGAATGTCCACGGGGGCTCGAGTTCGATCGAGGGGAAACACTTGCAGTTGCCATTTCACTGGAACGGATGTGGGCCTATAGCACTCGGTTTTGTCGCACGCCTGATAATCCAGCTTTCCGGTGATCGTGAACGTTTTCCCATCCTTCCCGAGCGAAGCGGCAAACTCCATATCCGAGTTCACTTTTATATCCTGGCTGATTCGGAAAGTTCCTTCGAAGACAGGTACTCGCTCATTGATCACAGGCAAGAGGAGCGTTTTCGACTGCGGGTATAGCGCTGGCTTCAACTGCACTTCCGATACCGGGTCGATCACCAGCGTTATCGGCCTATAACCCTGAGCGCCTGGTGCATACACGTGGACATCCGCAGGCAACCGCACTTCGGCAACTAACGTGATACGAGTCCCGGGAACGCCGGTGTGATCGGATTGCTCGAGGGCGAGTTGGAGGTGCGGGGCTTCGACTGTTTCGGTCACTTCCTGGCCTAATTCCGGGAAAAGTTTGGCAACTATACTGTTTCCCGTAAGCCGCTCGCGGTATTTCCCTTCAAAGAATTTTTCTCGAATGATGCCTTTCGAGTCGATGTAGAAATAGCCAGGGCGCGCAAAGCCCTTCTGCATCCCGGTCGCCTCCTCATTGAAGACGCTATATGCCTTGATGATCCTGGATTCGGCGTCCCCCAGCAGCGGGTAGTCAATCTTGTGACGGTCCGCAAAGAACTTCAGGATTTCTTCAGAGTCGTAGCTGATAGCCGCCAGCTTGACCCCTTGCTTTTCGAATCGTGGAATTGCACTCTGCAGCTGGACCAGCTGCCCTTTGCAGAACGGTCACCAGTCTGCGGAGCGGAAAAAGAGGAGGACGGTTCCGTTCGCACCCTTCAACGTGTCGAGAGTTTGTGTACGGCCAAACTGATCGCGAACGGAAAAAGCAGGAGCCTTTTGCCCGACCGCGATTCCGATGGACATCAACTCGATTGAAGACAACTGTATGGTATCGCCATCGAGTGTTCCCCGGATGGTCACTGTATCGCCTAAGTGTGCAGCCACCTTCTCCTGCGGGTCCAGGCCGTACATTACCCGGCTCGTGTCGTCATAGAGCGCCACCTTGGCGCCGGGCACTTTCCTGGCGCACTCAGGAGATTCATTGAACGCTTCGTCGGCGTTGCAGGCGCTGGAGACAAGCACCCCGGACCACGCACAGGATTTCGTTACATCGTTGTTCTGCTGAGCCAATGCGAGCGACGCGGTAGAGAACATCAACAGACGGAGGAAAAGACGCTTCGCCACAGCATCAGTTCTGACCGACATCATCAATCCGTACCCTTTGCTCCAGTTTTGAATCTACCTACTTTACGCCCGGCGGTCTTGCGACACAAGGTTCCCAGACTGAATCTCGTGCGGTCATTAATAAGGGACGCGTTGTCGACCACGCCTACCTTGGGATTACGACAGGTTGGTCGGCAAACCTTCCCTTACCGGATTATGGAAGGGTTGCCCGTGATGCGGGTATCCAATGTCTCCACACCTGAGCCACAACATCTTTCGTTGCTCTTTTGCGTTCTAAGTGCGAGGTCCTCGGAGGTGCGCATTTTCGTGCTGGCTTTTGGCGAGGACCGGTCTACTTACGTGTGTCTAGAGAAACGTGCAGTGGCTTCTCCTCGTTGGGTTTTTGTGTCATCGAGCCGAGCCGCTTGGGTCATCAGGTAATTTTGTTCGGGGATGCTTGTGGTCCGGCCAGCAGCAATGCGGTAGTGCTTGACGGCGCTTTCAAAATCACCAGCCATCTCGAGCAAATGGGCACGAACCGCATCGAGACGATAGTGACCAGAAAGCCGAGTGTCGGTATCGAGGATGGCTAGCAATTCGAGACCTTTTGAAGGGCCGTGTACCATGGCGGCCGCGATTGCGTGATTGAGCGTCACAATCGGACTGGGAGACCCGCGATTCAGCAGTTCGTACAACGCAAGGATCTGCGGCCAATCCGTGTCCTCAGATCGCGCTGCTTGGTCATGAACCGCAGCGATCGCGGCCTGCAACTGATACGAGCCTACCGATCCTTTCGATAGCGCAGCAGTCAGAAGGTCGATGCCTTCAGAAATCTCGGCCTGATCCCACAAAGTTCGATCTTGTTTGTTCAGGGGGATCAACTCCTCTTGCGGTCCAGTACGTGCCGCGCGTCGTGCGTCGGTTAACAACATGAGCGCCAGCAGCCCTATGACTTCTGGATCCTCTGGAAGGAGTGTTTTCGCGCAGCCAGTCAACCGGATCGCCTCCCGGGCCAAATCGAGCCTTTGCAGGTGTGCTCCGATGGTGCTGACGTAGCCCTCACTAAAGATCAGGTAGAGCACATGGAGGACCGCAGGCAGCCGTTCAGCACGCTCCTGCGGAGAAGGCAGCCGGAACGATACACCGGAAGAGTTGATACTTTGCTTTGCGCGACTGATCCTCTGCGCCATTGTTGCTTCTGGAACCAGGAACGCACGGGCGATTTCAGCCGTGGTTAATCCACCGACAGCACGCAGGGTCAGGGCAATGGCCGAGGACGAAGTCAGGGCGGGGTGGCAGCACATAAACAGCAGAATCAGCGTGTCGTCCGGGTCCATGTCAGACTCGATATCGACAGTGGACGCCTGGGTTTCCGCTTCTCTGGCCGCTGTGGTCTCCCGTTGGCGACGGGCCACTTCACTGCGCACCTGGTCGGTCATCCGCCGACACGCAACCTGGATCAACCAGCCGCGAGGATTTTCGGGGATTCCCTCCTCTGGCCACTGTGTGAACGCCGCAATCATCGCCTCCTGCACCGCATCTTCGGCCGAGACGAAGTCGCGAAAGCGACGAGCGACTGTTCCAAGCACCTTTGGCGCAAGTTCACGCAGCAGATGCTCGGAAGTCGTGTCCCAGGTCTGCGTCATTGCAGGTCCATCTACCTCATATCTGGAGGCGGCGCGCTCATCACCGGGCGCACCTCAATCGGCATGTTCAATGGCGCCCCACCCGGCCCCGGCGCCGCCGACGCTCGTGCGGCGATGGCATATGCCCGTTCCGGGTCATCTACATCGACAATCCAGTAACCGGCAAGAAATTCCTTCGATTCGGGGAATACACCATCTGTGATCGGAAAGCCATCCTTGCCCGCACGGACCAGCTTTGCCTGGTCCGGAAACGACAGGCCCTCAGCCGAAACCAGTTCTCCGGACTCACGGAGGTCCTTGTTCAACTGCATCATAAATGCGATATGCGACTGAAGGTCTTTCTGAGGCCAGGCCGGAACCCCGTGGCCTGCTCGCATCGTGTTCATCATCAGGATGTACTTCATGTCTGCCGCTCCTTTCGTTTTGGGCCATATTTTTGGGCCGTTCCATGGGAAGTCGGAGTCGACGCCCCCTTTTCGACATGCCAGACTACAATCCTTTAAGAAAAAGAAACATTGGCATGTCGATTTCGCATTTCTAGGTTCGACCTTACGGCAGAGGTGCGATGATGCAAAACAAATTCGACGGTCGGCGAAGGGCGGCAGGAACAACCTTATTGAGCTGTGGCGTGGCGGCTGGCCCTTTATTCCTTTTGATCTTCCTCATTCAAATATTCATCCATCCTGAATTTCACCTTGCCAGCAGCGAGCCGAGCCTGCTGAGCATTGGATCTTTGGGATGGATCCAGATCGCCAATTTTGTGATCGGTGGTCTTCTCGTTGTCGCCGGGGCTCTGGGAATGCGGCGGGTACTACGCTTGAGCAAAGGTCGGTTTTGGGGGCCCTTCTTGGTTGGAATCTTTGGAATTGGCCAGGTGGGCGTTGGAGTCTTCGTCGCTGACCCTGTACGCTCCGCGACCAGCATGACCTTTCACGGCACAATGCATTTGATCTTCGGTGCGGTGGGTTTTGGGGCCCTAATGGCAGCGTGCTTTGTATTTGTGCGAACATTAACTTCACTAGGGCAAAACCCGTGGGCTATTTTCAGCGCGATGACTGGCCTGCTGTTTCTGGCTGGTTTCTTCAGTGCCGCGCACGCCAGCCAAGGAGGGACGAATATCCAGTTGTTTCTGAATCTGATATTCGTCCTGGCATGGGTATGGATTTCACTGATATCGAAGCAACTGCTAGGAATAGTTCCGGCGCGAGAAACCACCCAGAGCCTCAACTAGAGCATTTCCCACAAGCAAACTCTCCGGGTGGATCGTCGGCAACCCTTCCCTTACCGGGTTAGGTGAGAGTTGCCCGTTATCCAGACATGATCGAATGTGACGGATGGAGATGGAGCGATGCTCGACCGTCGCATTTCCCTTTGGATTTCAAATAGTAAGATTCGTCGCCTTCACGGATGGCATTTGATTTCAATTCGAAGAAGGCCGGGATGGCCCTCGCTGGCGGTAGCGGCACTCTTAGGATTCCCTACGACCTCGATGGCGTGCATCGGCTCCCGCTTCATCCAATGCACACTCCAAGTGCCGGGATGAGTTGGCTCTTTCGTGCTGGGGCTGTCCCTTACGCTGCCGTCGGGGCGGTGATAACGGATATGCGGCGTTCCGCCTCCGGTATCCCAGTCAAGAAAGAAACTCGGCCACCGGTGGTGGTGCATCGGTTCCGTCGTGCCCGCTGGTGGTACGGTAACTTCGAGCACGCGTACAAATTCATTTTCGAAAATGACTTTGTGGCTATTCGGGGCAGCTTGTACTGCGTCGAAGCCATCGGGAAAACCTGATTTGTCTTGTCCGTAGGCGTAAAAGTGCGTGCCTAGCATCGCGAGAGAACCCGCGATGAACAAGGCGATCAACCCGAGCTTTCGGGCGCGGAGAAGTCGCTTCGATTGGTGCATGACGAAGAAGTATATTAACTCCTCATTGATTCGGAAGAACTTTTGTTTGCCGGCTAGATTCAACACGGCGCATCACTGAGCCTTCGGACTGTTGCCGGTGTCGCGCAAGAGGATGACATCGGAGACAGAACTAAAACGCAGCAGGGCCAGAGTCTTGCCGTCGGGGGACCAGCGGAAATCCTGTATCTTTTCAGGATCAGTGAAGCGAGTGAGGTTCCTTCCCTTGGACCCATCTAAGGGCTGCATCCAGATATTATCTTGCCCTGCTTCATCGATCGCAAAGGCCAGCGACTTGCCGTCCGGCGAAAAGCGGAAGCCGGCGCTGTCGGGGGGGCCCTGAGAACGGAATACCACGTTCAGAGCGGGATCGAGGTCGAGGTTTCGCACGCCGGAGTCCAGGCTGGCGAGCACGATTCGGTTCGAGTAGGTCTTCGATTCAGGATTCAACACTTCGGTAAATATCGCCAGCGTCCTGCCGTCCGGGGAAAGGGCGGCCTGACCCGTGAGCGAATTCGGAGGACTCGCTCCCGGCACGGGTTCGGGTTTGCCGCCGCTGGCAGAGATCCGCAGCACTCCGTTCCCGACTTGCTCGCTGTAGTACAGCCACTTCCCGTCGGGTGAGCATCCCCAAAGACTGCCGAATTCTCCGGACGTGAGTGGCACAGCGCCGGAGCCGTCGGGATTCGCCCGCCAGATTCGGTTGGCGCTTCCTTCGCCGTGAACCAACCAATTCAAAGCAATCCAGCGATCGTTGTCGCACGAGACAGGGGCGCTGATCCAGGCCGCCGGATCGCTCAGAAGGGTCACCGCGTTGGTGCCGTCGGTGTGCTGCCGGACCAGGTGATCGCCATGCGAGATGAGCAGTTGTCCATCCCCTGTCCAGGAGAAGCTCGGCAAGGTTTCACGGGCAGCGACGCCGGGCACGGGCGTGAGGGGCCCGGCCCCGCTGGGCGGCATAAGAACGATCTGGGTCGAAGTCTCCTTCTGCACAGTTGCCAGTGTGTGGCCATCGCCTGCAATCGATAGAGAGCTGTGGTCGGTCAGGTCGTTGGTAATGGGGTGAAACGTGCCATCGGGGTAGGAGAACAGCCCGATCTGAGCCTTGACCGTCAGGTGGTCCCCGCGGGGCACATAGTTGACGAAGATTCCTCTTCCATCCGGCGCCCAGGCATTGCCCAGGATGATTTTGTCGGTGGGCGCGACGAAGGGCTGCATGGTCCCGCTCGCGAAATCAAAGAATCGAATCTGGCTGAGAGATTTGCCGTTCGAAGTCAACGTCGAAATCGCCACGCGTTTGCCATCGGGGGACCAGGAGAGTTCGGCGGGCGGCCCGCCCGTCGCAGGTTCGATATTCAGCACTTTCTCGTTCCCGCCGTCGGCGTCGGATTCCAGCAATCGCCATTTGTTCAATTCGGGGTCGTTGTAGCGGGAATACACGATGCGCTTGCCGTCCGGGGAAAATACCGGGCCTCCGTCCACATCCTTGGTAAGCAAGGTCGGTGAACCGCCGAGAAGCGGGGCCCGGAAAAGATTAAACGCCGATGCGCCGCCCGCGGTCTCTCGGAAATAGAAAGAGTTGCCGTCCGGTGAGAAGACGAGCGATGCGAACGATTGCCCCGATGCCGGGAGCACTTGCGTATTACTGCCAGTGGGAATGTTTCGCAGCCACAGGCTTTCGTTGCCGTTATCGGATTGCACGCTGAGCAGGAATCTGCCGTCCGGAGAAATGGCGGCGTTCTGCACTTTGCCGGTATTGGTTAGCTGGGTGATGGAAAAGTTCTGAAAAGGAGCGGCGGCCGGGTGTCGTAAAAGAGTGTACACGCCGTAAACGGCGGCGACCGCGATCAGCAGTCCGACGAGCAGAGCGGCCCCGGTGGCCGTCTTGTGCCGCCGGGCGGCGGCGACGGCATGAAGACGAAGCACTAGATGGCGATGAGGCGTCAGCGGCCGAACCTGCAGGACCGGACAATTGCCCGGCGGATGCGCTCGCCACAGGGACGCCGGTCGAGGCTCCGGAAGAAGCCGGGGATTCGATGCTCGAAGGGAGCAGCCGCCCGCTTGAATCCAGATCGCGCTTGATGCGCTGCAGGTCCGTCCCCATCTCAGCGGCTTGCTGGTAACGCAGATTGCGATCCTTTTCGAGCGCCTTGTTGGTGACTTCTTCCAATCGGGGAGGCAGATCGGGGTTCAATCGCACCGGCGCGACGCGGAGCCTTGTGGAGGATCGCGTCGAAGATCGCGGCCGAGGTCTCTCCGCGGAACGGCAGCGTTCCCGTCGACATTTCGTAGAGCACTGCGCCGAAGGAAAAAAGATCGGTGCGATGGTCCAATTCTTTTCCCAGCGCCTGCTCGGGCGACATATACGCAACCGTGCCCAGCGTGGTGCCGGGACTGGTGAGGTGCTGATCGGTGCCTTCGGCGGTAGCCTGCAGGCCCGCGAGTTGAGAGGACTCGATGCTGATCCGCCTTCACTTTGGCCAAACCGAAGTCGAGCACCTTCGCGTGACCTCGCTTGGTGATAAAGAGATTGGCGGGCTTGATGTCGCGGTGCACGATTCCGGCGGCGTGCGCCGCATCGAGCGCATCTGCAATCTCGATCCCGAGCCGCAGCATCTCGTCAATTTCCATCGGCCGCCCGCCGATCCTGTGCTTCAGGGTCACTCCCTCGAGAAACTCCATCGCGATGAAGGCGTGGCCATTCTCTTCGCCAATATCGTGGATGGTGCAGATGTTGGGATGATTGAGTGCGGAGGCAGCCTGGGCCTCCCGTCGAAATCGCGCCAGCGACTGTGCATCTCCGGCCACTTCGTCCGGCAAAAACTTGAGCGCGACGAAACGGTGCAGCCGCGTGTCTTCGGCTTTGTAGACCACGCCCATGCCGCCGCCGCCCAGTTTTTCGAGAACCCGGTAGTGCGAAATGGTCTGGCCGATCATGGGTATCGCAGAAACCCCGGATGGCCGTATGTTAGGGCGCTACTGCTGAGGAAGTCAAAGCGGTACTCTGTTCACGGCGGATTATGGGTGGTTTTGTCGGCAACTCTGAACTTGAGCTTCGCTGCTCACGAATTCTCAACTGACGGTTTGCCCGTCATCTGTCCACAATGAGAAGCCAGAGCCCTACTATTTAGCGTCGATCACGTTTTGTTCCCGCCGAGGTTTATTTCTTCAGCTCCGCGGTCCGGTTCAGCACTACCGTGACAGATTCGGCAGGCGTTGTCGCCGTGTCAATAAGAAGCCGCTTGCCATCGGGTGCGACGTCCCAACCGAGAACCTGCAAGCCGCCTTCATTGTGGCCGATCTGAGCTACAGGTACTTGGAACAAGGTTTTAGGAACGCTGGCCTTGAATATTGGTCCCCCGGACACGTCCACAGCCATGAGTTTTCCGTCGAGGGAAGAATAGAACAACTCCTTGCCGTCCCTCCGCCATCGGGGCTGGCTACCACCATCACGGGAGATCGGAATCTTGCTGCCGCCGTTCGGGGGCGCCGGAAAAGGTTGAACATAGATTTCGGATCTGCCGGACTCGTCCGAAGCATAAGCGATCCAGCGTGTGTCGGGAGAAAACCTGCCTTGTTCCTCGCTGAATGCCGTATTTGCAAAAGGTGTGGCTGTGCCAGACGGTGTCCCGTCACTTGCCAGAGGCAAGACCCATAAATCGGTATGGGTTTGAGGATCCTGCTGAGTGTAGAGCAGGAAACGCCCGTTGCGCGACCAATCGTCCGGGAACTTTTCGTCGCCTGTCACACTGACCAGCGCCTGTTCTTTTCCGACGCCACCGGTAGTCTTCTGATAAATCCCATTCCCGCCAGCGCGGTGTGCAGCAAAGGCCACTCGGCTGCCGTCCGGTGACCAGACCGGCGCGGAATCCGGAGCCAGATCAAATGTGAAGCGGGTGCTCACACCCCGAAGCAAATCAAAAAGCCAAATGCCCGTTTCTCCGCCTGCCCTCGGGTCGATTTTCGACACGGCCAGCCGTTTTCCATCGGGCGACAATGCAAAATCGGTGTATGAAGAGGTTCCAGGCTGCTCGGCATGGCCCAACTGTTTGCCCTGCCGGTCAAACCAGTTGAGTTGCGAAAGCCAACGCGCCGTTGGTCCAGCACTGTAGGCTACGACGCCGCTTGGCGACACAGAAAAGAATCCGGAAAGGTGAAAGCTCCCGACCCGTTCGGCGACCGGGACCGGATCGCCTTTCGGTTGTAGGCTCCTCTCATCGAATGATTGGGCCATCAATGTGCCCTCCCGCAGGAAAAGCAGGCTTCCCGTCTTGGAGTCCGCGGACGCCGCATAGACCGCCATCTGCGATGTAGCGAGTATTCGCCTGGAGCTCTGTTGTCCGGGCTCAACATCGAGTGACCCAAGATAAATACCTGGATTCTTGGGTGCTCTCAGATAAAGAAAATGCCTCCCGTCCGGCAGGAAAGACGGAAATGTGTGAACTTCGTTGCGCCCCTCCGTGGTCGTAAGCAAAACAGCGACGCCGCCTGCAGCCGGAACTTGCATAATGCCATTTCCCACGGTGCCGAAAATGATTGTGCCGTCTCGATTCCACGCGCCGCCGATGACCGTGGTCAAGGTATCGCATATCTCTTGCGGAGGGCCGCCCGAAACTTCGATCTTCTTTAGCTTGCTTCCCGATTGAAATGCGATGAACCGGCTATCTGGGGACCAAAAGGTTGGGACAAGGATATTTTCCGTGCCGCGGAGCGGATGCGGCTCCAGTGAATCAAGCGCGCGAATCCAAACAAGGTTGCGCCCGTCCGGACCTGGCGCCAGAAAAGCCAGTTGGCGACCGTCGGGTGAGAGGGTGAAGGTGAGAGCGCCTGGGGGGAGTTGGATCTCGAAGCGCACTGGCGTGGTCACCAGTGGCCTCTTGCCCCAAAACAAGAACGTGGTCAGCACAACAGTTATGCCCAGCAAGGCCACAACGCTCCAGGCCAGCCATCGTGGACCGGCCTTCCGTTGGCTCGCAGATGTGAAGATCCCAGTCTGAGCGGTCCATTTCAATTCGAGCGCAAGGTCACGGGCGGTTTGCCAGCGGTCTTCCGGGTTTTTAGCGAGGCAGCAGACGATCGCGTGATCCAATACTGGTGATGTCATTGGCTTCACGGAACGAATAGGCGCCGGCTCACTTTCGAGGATCGAAGCCGCCACGCTCAATTGGCTCTTCCCTTCGAAAGCTCGCTTTCCTGTGACCATTTCGTATAGCACCGAGCCCAGCGAAAAAATATCACTGCGTCCGTCCACTTCTTTTCCCTGTACTTGCTCCGGCGACATGTACTGAAATGTTCCGACAATCATTCCCTTTTCGGTGAGCGGCGAATTTGCGGTGGGGCTGGACAGAGTCACGGTCAAGCTTGAACTAGAGGACGCACTAGCGGTCAAAGACTTTGCCAGACCAAAGTCCATCAGTTTGACGCCAGTCTGGGTCAGCATGATGTTGCCCGGCTTCAGATCGCGATGGACCACACCTCTTCGATGAGCCATTTCGAGCCCTGCGCAAATCTCAATTCCATACTTCAACATTTGGTCGGGTGCAAGGGCTCCCCTGTCCAAGCGGCTGGCAAGAGTCTCTCCTTCCAAGTATTCCATCACCAGATAGTCGACTCCATCCTGATGGCCCACATCGTGGAGAGTACAGATGTTGGGATGGTTCAAGGAAGAGATGGTGCGTGCTTCGCGGTCGAATCGCTCCTTGGCCTCGGGGTCTTCAGAAAGGTGAGATGGAAGAATCTTGACGGCGACGACGCGTTGGAGTCGTGTATCCAGCGCGCGATACACCTCGCCCATGCCCCCAGCACCGAGCTGTGATTGAATTTCGTAGGGTCCGAGTCTTGCATCAGAGGTGAGGGCCATCCGTGCGCGTCATTATATTCCTGCCGCGGCGCCTTGGAGAGAATGCGACGATTCTGGGTGTATCGTCGGCAACCCTTCCTTTACAAGATTAGGTAAGAGTTGCCCGTTATCCAGATGCCGCTCACTCTCGGCGGATAAAGACGTGCGACAACCAATGGTGCGCCGCACTGAAGCGTTAGCCGTTTACTCATCGAACCCCTTCAGTTCAAGCCACGCCTTAAGCATGCCAATCTTTCGCCAATTCTGGTGCTTTCATCGTCGAATACAGGCATCATTGACGGTTGTCCAATCCGCTGTTTGCAGGCAAACTAGCGCTCTGGTGGAACGCCTCATTGCGTCGAAGAAATCTTGCTCGATTCTCAGAATACCGACGCGCTTAGGACGACATCTGCATTCTTCCAGGCTCGATCAAATCTTTCTCGAATCTGCTTGGCCTCCGCGGTCCGGCCCTGGGCTTGTACACTCTGCCACAATCCGAACAGAGCCCAACCGTTGTCGTGGAAACCTCGGAGTTCTTCGCTATAAACCCCTTCGGCATCTTTGGAGCGTCCTGCCTTGAGCAGTGCTGCTCCCAAGTAGAGGCGCATCGATTGTGGCCAATCGGGAGGCTCATTGAAAATCAGGGCGTCCTGCATCCGCACAGCTTGTTCGAACTCCAGCACCGCGTCACCCGACTGTCCGCGCGCCATGGCGATCTCGCCTGATAGCGCACGACATAGCATCGTCAAGATTGGAGCTGCGGAATTTGCCCTGTAAAGCACATCCTTCAGCGCCGGATCACGTGATGTCGCGGTGAGCGATTCCCGTTCACCCTTCGCTTTATCAAGCTCACGCAGCCCAACAAACGCACTGCCACGGAAGTAGTGCCATGCGCCATTCAAATACACCCGGTCTGTCGGTGGAGCTGGCTCCGCGAGGAGCGCCTGCCATTTGCCAAAGACCTTATACACCAGCCACACAGCCGGAAGCCGTTGCTGCCGTGGATTCGCTGCCATCATGGTATGCGAAGCGTCGACTTCGCGCGCCGCTTGGAGTGCCCGCGCATAATTGCCCTGCAGCATCGCTGCAAAGTGCAGTACGTCCCACGCATGCGGGGCGTGCGTGCTGGCCGAAAGGTGATACGTGCCCTCCGTTGGAAACGGCCGATCCCCCCATTCGGACAAGAAGAACCGATCCGCTGCCACTGACCGCTCATTGCTGGCGATCGCTTTCTCGTATTGCCCGACACGAAGATAAATGTGCGAGGGCATATGGACCATATGGCCCTCTTTCGGCATGAGCGATTCGAGCCGATCAGCCTGCGGCAAAGCTCGTTCCGGCGCAGCAGAACTCTCGAACAGATGAACATACAAGTGAACCGCTCCAGGGTGATTGGGTTCGAGCGTCATGACATGTTCGAGCGCGGCGGAGGCCTCCTGCGTCCCAGGGAGAGGTGAGCCGTCTCGCCGCCAATAATTCCACGCCCCGCGAATCATCACGGCGTCTGCATACATGAACCCGGCTTCCAGGTCATCCGGGTACCGGTCGAGAACTGACCGCGTTGCTTCAATATATTTCTCGTCGCGAACAGCCCGATCAGGGTATCGGTCAGCGTCGTACTGGACGGACAGGCTTTCGATAAGCGCCCGCTCGACCGCAGTTGCCCTGGCCGAATGGGCGCGTGCGGTCGCAATTGCCTTTCGCCCGTCACCGTGCGGGTCGTCGGGAAAGCCGTTTTTCCTGCTGTTGGGGTTCGGACCCATGGCTAACGCCAGCCCCCAGTCGATCATCGGGTGATCCGGGTCGTACTGCTGCGCTTCCTCAAACGACGCGATCGCTTCAGGGAAGTAGTACCCATAAGCCAGGCGCAAACCCTGATCAAAGAATTTCTGGGCAAGAGGAGATGTTGTGGAAATTTTCCGCCCGTAGGTGCCGATATTGTCGACCAGCACCGCATGCTGGCCGGGCGGTACAGCAATCCCTCTCTCGGCTACTGAGTTCGGTCCCAGCAATCCGAGGAGAATCAGTGCCACGGAAATATCCAGAAAGCGTTTCGAAGCAGGGACTCTCATTTTCTCCCTCCCATTCGTCCTAGATTCTGCTGAAACCAAGCATGTAAGCGCGCAAAGCCGCTTGGAGGAGGATCGCTAGCGTAGCCCGACGAGGCCGCGCACTGAGTCAATCAGCTTTGCGGGATCGTAACCAACCCCATCCTTAAAAACGATCTCCACGTTCTCGATGTCAGATATTTTGGAGGATGGGTCTCCGCGAACCACCACCAAGTCGGCGCGTTTGCCGGGAGCTAGCGTGCCAATCTGATCTTCTTCGTGTAGAAAGCGTGCGCCATTCTCAGTAGCAATATGAATGGCCTCTACGGGTGTGAAGCCGGCTTCCACCAGGAGTTCCACTTCGCGCTGATCTCCGAACCCTGCCACGACGCCGCCGATACCAGTTGGGTCAGGCCCCGCTAGCAACATTCCACCAGCTTTGACAAACGCGTACTCCAGTTCCATTTCCTTCTTCAAAGTGCGTGAGGCAGGTTGTTGCACTCGCTGCGCCAAATATGCAGCCTGAGCCTGGGGCGACATGACATCAAGAACACGCTGTTGCAGTGGTGGGCGATCGGAGGAGTACGCTTCCATGACTGGTAGAGTCGAGGTGATGGCAACATGATGCTGTATCAGTGTCTGGAAGAGGTCGCTAACCTGGGGACTGCCGGGAGTGAGAGCGAGGAAGGCAGTTCGCGACTGCTCGGTGGTGGGCGGGCAGATATCAGGCTTCTTTTCCGAATTGAATTCCGTGGCAAGTACAAATCCGTGTTCGATATTGTCGATGCCAAGTTCGGCGGCTTCATGGAAGGTGATAGAGCAGAGATGCCCCGTTACCTTAAGGCCGCGCTTATGCGCTCCCTCAATCACCGCCCTTAGCTCGGCTGTGGTGATGTGCACGAACGCTTTAAAAGAAGTGACACCCTCATCGGCCCAATATTCAACGTTCTTGCGGGCGTCGTCTGGACCTCTGAGTTCGTGGACGGGCAACCGAAAATTCCCTTCGCCTTCCAGATACGGCCCCGTCACATGGATTTTCGGGCCGGGAATTTTACCAGCATCGATCCAGCTCTTCAGGTTCAGATCTGCATATGGCTCCACGCTGGCAGTGGTACGAAGGCTGGTAACACCGGCAGCCAAGTAAAGCCGTGGAAAAGTAAAACTGGATTGTTGCTCGAACTGGAGTGCTCCCCTGATGCGCTGACCTGCTAAGTTCACAGGCTGCGGATAAAACATGTGATCGTGCATGCCGACCAGACCCGGCATGACCGAATGATCGGTGAGGTCGATAAGTTTCGCACCCGGTGGTATCGGCGTTGAGGTCGTGTCTCCCATACGGGCGACGATGCCATCACGAATTATTAATGTCTGATCAGCACGAGGAGCCTGCCCGGTGCCGTCGATCACCCGGACATGGGTGAGCGCCATGATGAGATCGTCGACCTTTACATACTCTCTCACTTCGGGTGACAGCTTCACGGTTGGAGCCGATTGTGCGCCAACCGAAGCGCTGGCTAGGAGCGCGGCACCAATAACGCCGCAAATGAACGATGCCATGCTAAGTCCTTCCCGCATGTCCTTCTTTCGAGACGAGGAATTGTAAGCGATAAAGAGGATGGACGTTTTGTCGAGCTTCCGTTCTTCGAAGAGCTGAGGTTTCTCGACGGATTGTCGGCTACTCCTACCTTGGGATTACTTCTACATTGCCCGTGACTCGCTCAGGATCGTGAAATCCATCTCAAGGTCATCTGGTCATCTAGAAAAGCAGGACAACAAGCACGCTTCGGGTGACAGATTCAGGCAACTTTCGCGCCAAGAGTGTCTTTACCTCTTGCGCCTGAGGCTCGGTTATTATGTGTGCCTCTGAGTTGTTTCTGGAAGCAGAAAGATGAGAACAGTAGATTGCGGAGGACTGATGAGAACGCAAAGAGTTCTGGTGTCTAGGTGCTCGTTGCTGGTGGTCTGTGGATTGTGGTGCTGCATGCCGGTCCAGGGCCAATCCGGCTCAGAATATCCCCGAACACCATGGGGAGGCTATCCGTATCCCACATCGTACGACGCCGAGATTGCCGATCCTGATGTTCACCGGGTCCTGTTTGAGAACGAAAACATCATGTTCTTAGAAGTATCGAACCCGCCGGAACTCGACGTCAAGATGCACGGTCATCCTTACCCGTCTGTGTTCGCGCGCGATACCGGGAGCGGACAGAGCACCGCCGGCTTGCCGCTGGAAGAAACTCACCTCGACCCGACAAGCCCGTTCGCCGGCAAAGGTTGGGGACAGGGACCTGCGCCCTCGGGGTTGCAGTTTCCTCGTTGCACGACAGCTCCGCCCGAGGCGCCTCATAAACCGATCAATCACGGCACGGTACCGGTGCATTTTTATCGAATCGAGTTCCGACGTCTGGATGGCGAAGACTTTCGGACGCACTGGAAGGACTGGTATCCGTGGATGCTGAACCCCGGCAAACCCGCACCGAACCCGCAGCCCGGCTCTGCGCTCGCGTCCAGATTGTCAGACGAGTGGCCATATCCGATGCATTACGATGCCGTGTTTGCCGCACCTAACAACTACCGGCTCTTATATGAAGACGGACACGTCCGGCTTGTCGAAGTCACCGTGCGTCCCGGCGAAACCACTCCCGCGCATGGTAACCCGTATGCGTCCGTGCTGGCGTTCAACACCGTTGCCGTGGATGATCAAGAGATCGTCGACACGAAGCTGGACGCAAAATCCCAACTCAGTGGGCAGAGGAACGGGCAGGGTCCTGCGCCGAGCGTCTTCAATATGAAGGTGCCAACCTGCACAACGGTCCCCCCGCAGGCGCCGCATTCGATACGCAATAACAGCCCTATTCCGTTGCACTATTACCGGATCGAATTCAAGCGCGTAGACGGCGATGCCTTCCAATCGCACTGGCGTGAATGGTACCCGTGGATGAAGTATATGAAAAACATGCGCTAGGACTCATTCCTCCGCACAGGGATGATCCATGCGTTTTCCCGGAGCCCTGATCGGCTGCAAGATAGGTAGTAATTCGGTTGCTCCCGGGTCGTCGGCAACCCTTACCTTACCGGATTTGGTAAGGGTAGCCCGTTATCCGTGCAGAATCCAGAAATGGTTGTTTAAGTAAGTAGAGTGAACAGACCGGTGGCCACGAGTGCAACCCCCCACACCAAGTTGAAGTTGAACCAGGTCTTACGGAGAAGCGATAGTCCTAGTTTCCGATAGAACGCCCACGCGACCAGTCCTGTTACGGTAAGGTAGCCGACCGTGTGGATTCCTGTGGCAAGCATCGCCGTTAACGGAGACGCGGTCGAAGCCATGTGACTGTGGCCAGCCATATGAGCATGTGCTTCGACCGTGCTGCTGCCCAGCAACACCGGTATCACCATCAAACCTGCGCCGTGCGCCGAAGCCATCAGAAACGACCAGGACATAAGGTCTCGAAAGCCCACCCGCATGCGGACCCACCGCGGATGCCAGTGACCCAGCAGGCTAACAATTCCGATGCCAACCAACAGGGCCGCGACCAAGTAGCGAATCGTCAGGAGCGGGAGCGCCCTGCCGAGAAACGCAGCAACCATCACCACGCTGCCAATGGCCAGTGCATGCCCAATCGCGATTGGCACAAGTGATTTTGCAACGGCACTCCCCTTCTGCTCCTGCATCCCCAGTGCCACCGCGAAGAGCCAACCCATCCCAGGGTTGACTCCGTGGTAGGCACCGAGGAGCAGCATCAGCCACAGCACCGTTGAGCCCATCTCGGCATGCATCATTTCTCCTCCGAGTAGCAGTAGGAATCCGATGAAGCATCTCCACCATCCAGCCGCACCTGGTGCGCTCGAAGGCCGTCGAACTCCACGAAAAATTTCTTATCGAGCTTCATTCCACCGTTGGGGTCCACGTCAAGCTTTACCATCCAACTCTTCAAGCCGTCGGGATAAATCTGCTCATCCCACGGAGAGTAGAGCGAGTTCGTGAAATAGACACGCTTGCCATCGCGGCTGATCTCCACCATCTGAGGTCCGCCGTTGAGGGCCTGCGTGGGCTTACTTGGGTGAGCCGCACGGCGGACAATCCCGCCGAGATGGACGGAGCCCGTCTTCTTCGGATTGACTGGGTCGGAGACGTCGTACTGGATGAACTCGCCTGTCCCCCAGCATGAAACATAGAGGAAGCGATCGTCGAGCGAAAGGTTGATGTCGGTTATAAGCGGCGGCACTGCCTTGAAACCCTTCAGTAGTGGAGGCAGCTTTTCCGGGTCAGCCGGCTCGGCGGGAATTTCAATCACCTTGCGAACCGCCCACTTGCCGTTCTTCCCGTCCTCGCGATACCACATCCAGATTGAGGCTGAAAGATCTTTGAGCGAAACGCCGACGCTGACGAAACCGTACGTCTTATTGGGATCGTGAGAGGGCCGCAGCTCGAGCACCCATTGTTGTTCTGCACCCAGGTCAATTTCCTGCTGATGACGGCGCTTGTCCAGGTCCCAGACATGAATCTTGTGTCCGTATTTTCCGGCCAGCAACAACTCCGGATTGACGCCGTCTTTCACCATGTTCGGAGTGCCCCATTCGGACGTAATCATCGTGTCGTGTCCCAGGTGCCACCAGAAATCGTAAGCCAGTTCCTGTGGGCCGCGATCCTTTTCCCAAGGTCCCTTCAGCTCAAATGTGTTTGCATCCATCAGGAAAATGCCGCCGGGACCGTTTCCGCTTGCGTCTCCGAGTGCGCTCCCGTAGATGGCGTCCGGTCCACAATGAAATGTGTGAGGCGCCGTGTAACCGGTCTTCTTGATGAACTCTTCAGGTTCGATCACTTTCACAATTTTGGGCTGTTTGGGATTCGGCTTCGTATCCAGGATGTAAATCCGGGATGAGCCAATGCCCGGGACGATCAGATAACGGCGTTCCATGTGCGGATGCGGGGCCTGAGGGCAGAGACACGCGCTGCACGCATTCCACCCGAAGTGATGCAGCTCATTGTCACCGCGGCCAAAATCCACCTGGCCAACCAGGCGGCCATACGCGGACGAAGCGGGATCGAGATCGATCACGCCCATACTGTCGTGATGTCCATTTTTGCCGTCGTTGAGCAAGGCTACATAAGCAAGCTGTTCTGGCGGAGCTTGCATAGCCGCCTTGGGTGAAGGATAGAAAGTGGGATCGGGATGCAGTACTGACATTCTTGAAATCTCCTTATGTTTTATCTAGACGTTAACAGTGACTCGCACGAAGGTGGCAGGGATGAACGTGCCGGCGTTGCTCTTGTTCTGAGCACTTGCCAGTTCCACAAGCTGCTTGTGCAGTTCGTCTTCTTTCCCGTTATTTCGCGCCGCGTCGACCGCATTCATGGTCGGTCCATAGAATTTTTCGAACAGCTCGATGAACTCCGTCGGGCTTTTCTCGGAATGAGCGAAGTAATACGTGTCCGTCACCATGGAGATGTCCTCCTTCGGTACTCCGGCATGGCCGAAGCGCTCGATGATGTGGCTCTCCACACCCCAAGTCATCGGGCTGACGAACCCCTCCGGAGGCGGAGGCGTGAACGCCGAACTTATTCTGAGCAACTGCGACACGAACGTCGGATCGTTGGGTATCCAGTTGCCCATTACGATTTGGCCGCCCGGTTTAGTGACCCGCACCATTTCTTTAGCGACGTCGAATGGCTTAGGTGCAAACATTGCGCCGAACACGGAGAGAGTCAATTCAAACGAATCGTCGTCGACTCCTTCCAGATTGCAAGCATCACCCTCATGAAACTTCAACCGATGGAGGCCTGCCTCCTTTGCGCGCTTGTTGCCGGCCTTCACAAGGTTCCTTGCTATATCGACTCCCGTTACATTGGCGCCCAGAAGGGCTAGTGGGAGTGCTGTGGTGCCGTCTCCGCAGCCGAGGTCCAACGCGCGCAGCGGCGGCGTAACTCCGAGAGACTCGACAACCGCTTCTCCGGACTGCCGCATGAAAGCGGCGATCTCAGTGAAGTCGCCTTTTTCCCATAATGCTTGATTCGGATTCTTGGCGGCTCCGGTTGGGGCCGGATTCGTTTCCATGGTTTTGAAGCTCATTTGATGATCTCCCGATTGGCATTGATTCGCGTCAGGACTACAATTGTGCGGGGACTTGGGGCGGGCGACCATGCCCGGGCGTCGCTTTGACTTGCTCGAACGGCCTGCGAGCGTCGATTCCTTTGCTCGGATACCAACTAACTTTGCAGAGAGTCCACCAGACATGGACGCATTCTCCGAAATCCTGAGCGGGGTCAAGTTGAACGGCGCTGTGTTCTTCAACGCTGAGTTCTCGTCGCCTTGGGGATTTTCCGTTCCTCCCTCGAAACAAATGTTTGTAGCAAATACGCTCGCTCCAGGAGCGGCCCATTTTTTGCTTTACCATCTGGTCGTCGACGGCAGTGCTTTTGTCGAAATGGCGGACGGTGAAACACTCGAGCTCAAGTCCGGAGATGTCGTCATTTTCCCGAATGGCGATGCGCATCACATGAGCAGCAAGGGAAATAAGCCACCGTTCCCGAACTATGGCATCAATGACAAGATCAGAGCCCGCGATTTGAGCCCGTTGCACGCCGGAGGCGGCGGCCCGACTTCGCGCTTCGTTTGTGGATACATGACGTGTGACCCCCACATCAGCCGGCCGATACTGAACGGCCTGCCACCTGTGTTCAAGGTCAACATTCGGACAGATCGATCGGGGCAGTGGTTAGAGAGTTCCATTCTGCACCTGGTCGACGAAGCGGTTTCGGGACGCGTCGGCAGTGAAGCCATGCTCGCGAAGCTCTCGGAGGCCTTGTTCGTTGACACCTTACGGCGTTACGTTGCCGGATTGCCCGAACAGCAAAGGGGTTGGCTCACGGGGGCACGCGATCCGATCGTGGGGAAAAGCCTTGGCCTGATGCATCGCCGGGTAGCCCACCCGTGGACGATCGCGAGTCTCGCCGACGAAGTGGGCATTTCACGATCAGCTTTGGTGCAGCGGTTCACTCGATATCTTTCGGAGCCGCCAATGGCGTACTTGACGCGCTGGAGGCTTCAACTAGCCGCGCGATCACTTGAAACGACATCGCGAGGTGTCGCAGAAATCGCCAGCGACGTCGGGTATGAGTCGGAGGCAGCTTTCAACAGGGCGTTCAAGCGTGAGTTCGGACGGCCCCCAGGTCGATACCGCAGCGATCATAAAGGGACTCTCGTTACGAACTCGAGAAATGGCCGAGGGCAGGACGAGAGCGCCCCCTCTGGGACCGATATGAGGTGCTCCCTTGCCATCAGAAAAAAGAACAAAGTCCGTCTCCAGGAGGAGGCGCTCTAAGGAATGTAGGCCCGCGAACTACATCTACACCAGTTTCAACCTACCGCCAGAACAGAAAGTCAGCTTCTTTCAGCGGTCGAAAGGAAACCGAGTCGGAAGAAGCCCAGGAACATGCGAACAGCAGCAGCCTGGCGCTCTACGCATAGACTCAGAACGTCACGGCGGGAGTTCCTGGCATGACTGAGATCTCCCGCTCTTGCTTTCATGCCGTTGGTTTCCAGGTTGCCCGTGATCCGGGCACCATGCGGAAGGCGGCCGCCAATCGGCTGTGGACAACGTCGGTTTCGGGACATCGCGAGTGTCCGGTCCAGCGGCTTCGCGTATATTCGGTTGACCTTGACGTCTACATGTCCGTGGGACTAGGTTCCCCCCAGAACTCCTTTCCGATTCCATAGGGGGCTCAATGCGAAACTGTTCCTTCCTGATTCTGCTCCTAGTTGGTATTCCTTCTAACGGCGTCAACCAACAACCTCCGGGAACGAGTGTCGCACAGCCCGCGCAACTCCTTCCAGGACTTGGAAATCACCACCATGCCATCGCCACCAAGAGTCCTGAAGCTCAGAAATTCTTCGATCAAGGCTTGGCACTCGTCTGGGCTTTCAATCGCGCCGAAGCCGAACGCTCATTCCGTCGCGCCGCTGAGCTCGATCCTTTGGCCGCTATGCCCTGGTGGGGAGTCTCGCTCTCCCTAGGCCGCCATCTGAACATGTACCTTGATCAGGATGTCGATGCGGCAGGTGCATTCGCAGCGATTGAAAAAGCCCGCTCTTTGATGGCGAGCGCCCCCGAGAATGAAAAGGCTTACATTGAGGCGCTCGGGAAACGATGCTCAGGAGATGCAAAGCAAGACGGCGCGCGCCTGGACGACGAATATGCCTCAGCCATGCGCCAACTGGCCGCTCGCTACCCCGACGATCTCGATGCCCAAACACTTTTTGCGGACAGCCTCCTCAATCGTCACCGCTACCACTGGTACAGCGCAGAAGGGCATCCCGAAGAAGGTTCTGAAGAAGTATTGGGCGTGCTGACATCCGTAATTCTGCGGGATCCGGAGCATTATTACGCGCACCATTTGTATGTCCACGAGCTGGACACGTCGCCGCATCCCGAGTACGCACTGGACAGCGCACATGCTCTTCACCGACTTACGCCCGGTGCGGCACACCTCGTTCACATGGGTGGACACATTTTCATGAGCGTGGGTGATCTGGAAATGGCAGCGCGGGTCAACGAAGAAGCCGTTGCAGCCGACCGCGAACTTTTCAAGCTTGCCCCGGCCGGCGTCGTCTACGGCTACGGATACTACTGCCACAACCTGCACTTCATCGTACGTGCCAGGACAGAACAAGGGCTCTACCCTGATGCACGCAACGCCGTGGACGACCTTGTTGCCCGAGCCGCCGGCGAAATTAACTCGATGCCGGATATGTCCGACTACTACTTGCCGAACCGTCTCTTTCTGCTACTCCGCTTCGCGCGCTGGGACGACGTCCTGGCCGAGCCTGCGCCGGACAGCAAGATGATCATGACGGCGGCTCTCCGTCATTACGCCCGAGCGCTGGCGTACGCGGGGAAGGGCGATCGCGCCAAGTCCCTGGAAGAGCAGCGGGCCTTTTCCGCAGCGCGAGTGGCAATCCCTCAGCAGACGATGTTTCTGTTCAATCCCGCCGATAAAATCATGAACATCGCGGCACTTGTTTTGGAAGCGCGACTGGCGACCGATGCCAACTCCGCAATTCCCAATTGGCGGCGTGCCGTCGAAGCACAAGATGCTCTCCTTTATGACGACCCGCCAGCCTGGTATTACTGGATCCGTCAGTCTCTCGGTGCGGCGCTGCTTCGCAGCGGCCAAGCTGCCGAAGCAGAACCCGTTTTCCGCGAAGGCCTGCGCCGCGCTCCGCGAAATCCGCGCCTTCTCTTTGGCCTTTGGAAGTGTCTCGAAGCTCAAGGACAATCTTCAGACGCCGGCTGGGTCCAGCGCGAGTTTGCAGCTTCATGGCGTGGTGAAGATCCGGCCAGTTCACTCCACATCGAGGACTTCTAACTGCGCGGGAGCCGGAAGCGGGGCGACACTCTTGTGTCTGCATAGTCGGCAATCCGGACACTGGCCGCGAGCTAAAAACCCCATGCGCGTCCGGGTTGTTTCAGCCCCCATCTACAAAGGGGTTACGCGGCTCATTTATGCGGGCGGGAAATAGTAGTTTACCGCTCGCGCAGGCCGCTTGCCTGCGACCCGAAAGCATACACGCAGAGCGCAATTTCTGCGGAGGTATCCCTGCGCAAGTCGAACTGCGATCCGTTTCCGATCGGGCAAAGGCCGAACATATCGCAGACCTCAGTATTTAATCGATAGATACACAAAGCCACCACTCAATTTTTGTGAAGAAGGAAAACCAATGCCTAACGAGAAGAACAGAGTCACATGCAACTACCCGGATTGCGACAAGCCCGCGACGCGCGCGCTGACGTACTTCGTAGACGCTCCGACCATGGCCTCAATGGACCCGAAGCAAGAAGCCTTTTGTGATCAGCACGCCGAGGCCGAGATGCTCAACTTGCAGGAGGCGGGGCTTTTCACACAAACCCGCTGGGATGGAACTAAGGTCGATTGTACCGTCAATCAGCTGACGAACGAACCGCTCGAAGACGGTTACAGCCACAGACAAACCAAGTACGACAGTTTGGGCGTGAGGGTCGGGATGGACACGGACTTCTGCGAAGAGCTCTAAAAAATGAGGGACGTTCATCAGTGCCGTCGGGGGCTCTCAACCGTGCTTAGGCGATCCAGCAGCGTACGCAAAACCCATATTCTCAGCGCCGCGTTCAGCCCCTGTAAGTAGCTGATCTTTTGCCACCGATTTACACGCGCGGGCGTTCGGGAAACTGATATTTTCCGTACGGTGCGTATTGGTGGATGAATGGTGGGCTGATCTGCAGCTCTTTCAGTCTGGCGTTAAGCAGTATTTGCAAGCACTTACAGCACGGCTGCGTAAGTCTTTCAAAATTTCGTGAATGATATTTCGTCTTGGACCGAGATTGTGGGCCGAGAATCGGCAAAATCGGTAATCCCAAATAGGTTGATTGCCTCGACATTGACGCGGAAATCGCATCCAGGCAATTGAGGTTACTGAGCTGAACCTCCTTGGTGAAGTGCCTTGCGGGCGATGAGTCCGAAGCCTCTGGAAGTAGCTGACTTTTGCAAGGCATGCAACTGGAGTTGGGCCTGCGCACCATGCTTCGTTTTGTTCGCAAGTTCTGCCATCGCCAGCTCATCTGAAAGCTCGATACCGACAAATCCATAGCGGTGTGCATCACCTGCGACTCGCTGAAATATCGCACGTGAGGCATCTGGATGGTCGGAGGCCAGTTCCACACGGCCTGAGGCTAATTCGAACTGTAAACGAAGAAAACGATTCTGGGTCGCATTTCCCAGCGATTGAGCTGCTTCCATTTCCTTTTGCGCTTCGCCTTGTTTACCTTCCGCGAGTAACGCATCAATCAATGCTATGCTGGCACTCAGCTCGTCGTCTCGTTGTTGATCCTGCTGAAACTGTTGTTTACATGCGCGCGCTGACGTTTCAGCGTCTGTAGCGTGGCCTTCCTCAACGGCAAGTTTTGCCAAAGACACACGGCTTTCAGTTGCGGTCTGTTTTTCTCCGGCTTGATTTCTGAGATCAAGAGATTCTTCGTATCGCTTCCGCGACAAGACGAGGTCACCCCGATCCAACGCTACATCCCCCATCCCGCTTAGCACATAGGCAGTTGCGTCCTTGTCTTCGATTTTTCGCGCAATTACTTCGGCCTGCCGGTAGGCCGCCTCCGCTTTGTCGAGTTCGCCAGTTTGTCTCCAGATATCTCCCAGGTTGTTAAGGTTGAGGACCACGCCTTCCTTATCATCGACAGCTTGATACTCCGGAATAGACTCCTCCAAAAGTTTCTTCGCTTCCATCAGGTCGCCCTGAGAAAGACGGGTATCAGCGAAGTTGCTGAGTGCGGTCGCAACGCCGTCCCTATTGCCAACTTGGCGAAACTTCTTGACTGCTTCCTGGAACATTTGCGCCGACTGTGTGAGATCACCCCTTAAATAATAGAGTGCCGCGAGGTCGGTACGCATCATAGCTTCGCCGTTCGGTTCTTTCGCGGCAATTGATCCTTCAAGTGCATTTCGGCAGATATCGATGGCTTCTGAGGACGCGCCTATCGCGGGTTCTTGCTGACAAAGAATGCCGTATGTTCGACCGACAATGATCGGTGAGCCTTCTGCGGTCGCTTTTTTGATCGCGAGCATCGCAGCAGCGCGGGCTTTGGTGAAATCTCGGTTGATCCATGCGGAAGCTTCTGTCATGTCAATTCGCGCATCGTCGCCAAGAGGGGGTGGCAGACGCCGCAAACTTGCTAAGGTCTGCAGAGAATCCGTCGGGCTGAGGTGCATCTGTGCGGAGGCGAACTGGATGCCGTAATCCAGACTGTCCGGAAAGAGACGAAACAGAGCACGATACGTCTCGACCGCCTCGGGCCACTGTTGCATCGCCTTTTGATATTGTCCTTGGACCAAAAGGCGCTGTTCCTGCGAAAGATGATTCGATAGTTGTACCGCCCGGTTCGCTTCTGCGCTACATTTCGCATCGTTGCCCGTGTGCCAAAACACTTCGGATAAGGCCGAATGGGCGAGAGGGTAGTCCGGATCCGCTGCGATGGCTTTGTTCAGCAGATCGCGGGCAGCGGCGTAGTCGAATTGCCACATCTTGGCTCGTCCTTCGGCGTAGAGTCGAGCGGCCTTTTCGTTGGACGGAAGAGCTGCCCTTGTCGCAATTTCGATTTCTTCCGACGGTGCAGCCACACCGAGACTTCGCCGCAGTTTCCCGCCCAAATCCGAGACCAGGTTGAAGAGGTCGTTCTCGTCACCTGAAACGGATTCCTCGGCGATCGTTTCCCCGCCGGCGGTGTCTTGAAGGCGAACGTCAAGTCGAATCCTATGCCCGGGGTCATCTGGCATCATCATGTATGCGCCGACGACGACCACATCAGCGCCCGGGTTGGTTCGCAAACGCTGCAAGGTCGATTTGCCCAGCGAATCTTCGTCACGAAGCGGTAATTCACTTTTGGCACGCGCAACATCTTCGCCGGAGACCATGCGGAGGTCGCCGCCACCGGCGAGTTCTGTATTCAACATCTCAGCAATAGCGGAAGAGAGCCAATTGTCCTCTGCCCGGCCAGGCAAATTGCGGAAGCCGAGCACTGCGACCGAACGACGCACGCGTATTCGCGGGATTAAAGTCCCGGCTTGGGCTGTTGAACGCGAAGCCCCATGCCTCGTGCGGAGAACATAAAGCGCCATACCGACCAACACCAAAACGAGAGTGGCGATGATCAACCCGTGCTTTGTCGCATAGAGATTCGGGCGGGATGCGGACACAGTCGGCGCCGCATGGGTCGGGGTGGTGGAATCAGCAACGTGTGCGGTCTCGACCTTAACAGGTGCTATAAACCGATATCCCCGCCGAGGGATGGTCTCGATAAATCTGGGATTGCTTGCGTCATCCCCAAGGGCCTCTCGAACCTTCAGTACCGCCACGCCCAAGCTCTTGTCGAATTCGACAAAGGTGTTCTGCGGCCAGAGTCGGTTCCGAATCTCTTCCCTCGAAACAATCTGCCCGGCGCGTTCCACAAGGAGCAGCAATAGCTGGAAAGGCTGTTCTTGCACGCGCACGCGTACCGAATCGCGCGTGAGTGTGCCATCGGCTGGGTCGAGCAGGTAGAGTCCAAAACTGTAGCTTGTTTCCCGGCCGGGAGAATTGTCTGTAGCTAAGGCCTTCATACCCCAAGGCGAGTGCTTTGAGGGGTCGAGTTTAGCACGGAAAACGAAGCTAAAACGAGTTAATCAAACTCCCTAAGCCCACAAAAGAAAAAGAATTAGGGGTTAACACATAATTTGCCGACAGTTGGTTTGCGAATTCTTCCGTTTGCAAGCACATTCCCGTCGTTGCAGCCCATCGACCAAGTCAATTCTGGGGAGGGCGAGATGAGCGCTTGCCAATCTTGTGGTGCCGCGTTAGCCGCTGATACTCGATTCTGTCAGTCCTGTGGATCACCGACAGAACTCAGGTCAGATGTCTCTGTTTCGGCGATCGAAAGTCCGGCTGGGGCCGCGGTCATGTCTCCGTCGGCGGAGACTGGGTCGAAAACGATGGATACGAATGTCGTGGGAGCGCTCACCTACCTCGCCGGCTTCGTCACGGGGATCGTGTTTCTTGTCCTGGATCCGTATAAGTCGAATTCCTTCGTTCGTTTTCACGCTTTCCAGTCGATCTTCTTCAATGTCGCGTGGGTCGCCTTTTGGATTGTCTGGATGATTCTCTCGGCCGTGCTAACCCCTTTGACGGCAGGAGTCTTTGGCTTAATTGCTCTGCCGTTGATGTTGATTTTCGCTGTCGCCGGCTTCGGAATCTGGATCTTCCTGATGTATCAGGCCTATCAGCAAAAACTTTTCAGGCTGCCGATCGTGGGTAAATTCGCCGCGGAGCATGCGGGCGTCAGACTGTGATGTTCGGTCCCATTTTTAGGCGTAATGGGGCGAGAAACTTGACTCACTTTTTCAAACTGAAAGTGTTTGAGAAGTGGATGAATCAGGAATTTCCGTTGAGTTCAGCAAGCGCACAGTAAGCATGACTTCGTAGGGGATGCGCCTACTACGATGCCAATTTTCAACACACTTTAAAGGGGGTATGAACTTGAGCACGGTCGGCGCAACACAACGCTCGTTTCCAAACACCGGTATTGACACGGAGCGGTCCTTCTTTTTCTCGGTGACGGTGCTGATCTTCGCTGCGGTATTCTACGGATTCGGTTCGGAATATGTACGATTTCGAGCTGAGTATTTTCCGTTCCCCAGCTTGCTCGTCTATATCCACGCCTCGCTCTTCTTCGGCTGGATGCTTCTACTGTTGACTCAAGCGTCTCTCGTGTCCGCCGGGCGAGTTGCTTGGCATCGCCGTCTTGGGATCGCTGGATTTTTTCTTCTTTGCTCCATGCCGGTCGTCGGCGCGTTCACCGTCACGGCCGCCGTGGCACATAACCGCTTCCCACCAGGCTTCGACGGTCCGTGGGTTTTCTATTACGATTCCTTGGCCTCACTTCTGGTCTTCGCCATCCTGGCCGGTTTCTCTCTTCGGCATCGAAACGCGCCACAAACACACAAGCGCCTCATCCTTCTCGCGACATTGGTTATCGGCGAAGCCGGTATCTTTCGTTGGCCTGTGCACTGGATTCACGAAATACCCCATGGCGTCACGATGGTCACGTACTTCTTCGTTCTCTTGATTGTTGTCTATGACTTCTCCTCTCGAAGACGAATTCATCCCGCAACCCTGTGGGGAGGCTTGTTTCTGATTCTCTACGAGGAGACGCAGAGTTTGATTGGCCACTCCCAAGTTTGGCATAGCGTTGCCTCCTGGATACTGCACTTCTGGCCAAAGTCAGGCTGATGACAAGTAGGAGGCAGAGCAGAAATCAGAAAGCGAAGTCTTAGAACGTGTAAATGCAGGAGCAAAGATGACAAAGACAAACCGCATCGCAGTCGCTCGGATAACCTCCGTGTTTCTCATCGGCATGGCGCTGATTTGTCCGGCACCAAGCGTAGCCCAAACGGCTCCGGTCGCCTCCACCGGCAAGACCCGCACCTACTACATTGCCGCCGATGAAGTGGACTGGGACTACGCTCCTGGCGGCGTAAACAAGATGATGGGCATGAAGTTCGAGGGATACTCGACGGTTTTTACCGAACGAGGGCCACACCGGATCGGAACCGTATATCGCAAGGCCATTTACCGCGAGTACACGGATGAAACCTTCGCTCATCTCAAAGCCCGGTCTCCCGAGTGGGAGCACGCCGGCATCCTTGGGCCCATTCTTCGCGCCGAGGTGGGTGACACGATCAGAATCCTGTTCAAGAACAATGCAAGCCGTCCCTACAGCATGCATCCACACGGTGTGTTCTACGACAAAGACTCGGAGGGTGCCCCTTACGACGACGGCACGTCGGGAAAAGACAAGGAAGATGACGCGGTGCCGCCGGGAAAGACGCACGTCTACACCTGGCAGGTGCCCGAGCGTGCAGGGCCCGGGCCGAACGATCCGAGTTCGATCGTATGGCTTTATCACTCACACACCAACGAATTGAAAGATGTCGAGAGCGGACTGGTAGGGGCCATGATTATCACCCGCCGCGGTATGGCCGCTGAAGACGGAAAACCGAAAGATGTCGATCGCGAGTTTGTGTGTTTGTACCTTCTCTTCGATGAAAACGTGAGTTGGTACATCGACCATAACATTCAGACCTTTACCAGCGACCCGAAGGGAGTGAAGAAACTGGATTTCGCTCCTGTGGACGACCAGGGTAACTTCTCGGGCCTTGGTTCCGGATTTACCGTCGCCAACGCGAAGTTTGCAATCAACGGCTACATCTACGGAACCGGTCCGATGATGACCATGAAGAAGGGCGAGCGCGTTCGCTGGTATCTGGTTGCGCTCGGCGAACAATTCAGCGTTCACACCCCGCACTGGCACGGCAACGTTGTGTTGCATGATGGCAAACGCACTGATGTCGTCCCCCTGATGCAGGCCCAGATGGAGACCGTGGACATGGTTCCCGACAATCCCGGCGTCTGGATGTTTCATTGCCATATTGACGACCACATGGATGCCGGAATGGCAACGCTTTACAAGGTCGAACCGTAGAGAGCCGAGGTCGCCATGACAACGATCGTAAAGCAAAGTGTCTTCGCAGTGACGCACAGTTCAGGGGCTAACACACCTGAATTGTCTGATGCCATCTGGGGATGTCCGATGACGCATACGCCAATTGCGACGCTCAGGCTTGAGATGGCATGGCCGCACAGGCCGAAACGACACGGAATAGGAAATCTGCGCGGGAGCAAGACAACTGCCGTCTTAGCCCTCACGGCAGTGGTCCTACTGGCGCGCCGGAATGTTTGTAGCCACCGTTTATCTCTCAGGGCTGCTCATGCAAAGAATTCAACACTTGCAGCGCTACAACGAACCTCGAGCCCAGTACTCCGATGTCTGGAAGTGGCAGGGACAGAGGTAGTGCGCAAACGCGCCGATGACGATATCGCTGAAGTGGGGTACACATGAATTTCGCGAAGGGCCCAAAACGCTTGCTCAAGAAACATCCAGGAGAATCAGAATGATGCGAAATCGGTTGTGCGCTCTTGCCCTGTGTGTACCGTTCATGACAATTTGCCTGACTGCATCGATGCGAGGGGCAGATTCGTGCCAGCCGGTCTTCGATGCCTTGACGAAGGTCGCAACAACTCCCAGCCACAGTTACACGAGCAGTACCGATGTCAACGGTGGCAAGCCGACGGAAGCTGAGACGATATTCGCCAACGGACAGAAGTACATTCGAGCGCGCGGAAAATGGATGCGCATTCCCGTGACCTCGCAGGACGTTGTTGAGCAGGAGAAGGAAAAACAAGAGCATGGCAAGTCAACTTGCCAATTCCTTCGCAACGAGTCGGTGAATGGCGATCCCGTCATGCTGTTTTCCGTGCACCGCGAATATGAAGAGGTCAAAGAAGACGGACAGATGTGGGTCTCCAGAAGCAGCGGCTTGCTTCTGCGCATCGAAGAGGACTTCGATAACAGAGGCAACAAGGTAAAGGAGCATCGCTCAACGCGCTTCGAGTACGGCAACGTTCGTCCACCCGTGTAACTCGCACCGAAGGTAGCGGCGGTCGTCCGTTGAGAGGAGAGACAAATGACCAGATTAGGAAAACTGACGATTCAGACTTATGCGGTCTTATGTTTGACGTCAATAATTGCGATCGCACAGCAGGCCAAGGACGTACCCCCCATCATTGACGTACACCTGCACGCACTACATGCCAATTCCTTTGGCAGTCCCACACCACCCGTGTGTGCCGGGGACCAAGATGATCTGGCCTTCGTGCCCATCGACCCAAAGAATGGATACAGCCTGCTTAGCACGGAAGCGTGCTCTACGCCAATGCAGGCGCCTCAGAGCGATGAGCAAGTGCAGCGCGATACTTTCGCTCGACTGGAAAAATACAACATCGCGGCGGTGACCAGCGGTTCACCGGAGTTGGTGAGCAAGTGGCACGAGGCCTCTCCAAAGCGGATCATCCCTGGCCTTGCCTTCAATCTTGAGGGCGCTCCCAGCGTGGAGACGTTGCGGCAGCTCTACAAGGCTGGCAAATTTTCCGTCCTAGGCGAGGCCCTCACACAGTACGAAGGCATTTCTCCCGATGATCCGGCATGGGAGCCGTATTTCGCCCTGTGCGAAGAACTGGATATACCCGTAGGCATCCACGTGGGATTGGGACCACCCGGTGCTTCTTACTTCAGCTCACCTAAATATCGCGCTCGAATCAGCAACCCTTTGTTGTTGGAGGACGTGCTGGTGCGCCATCCAAAACTGCGCCTCTATGTGATGCACGCTGGCTGGCCCATGAGCGATCAAATGGTTGCTCTTCTTTATGCGCATCCGCAGGTTTACGTGGACGTTGCCGTCATTGACTGGGCCATTCCGCGCAGAGAATTCCATCAGTATCTGCGCCGCCTCGTAGAGGCTGGATTTGGCAAGAGGATCATGTTCGGCTCCGACCAGATGGTCTGGCCGGGGGCAATTGACATCGCGATCGAAGGAATTCGTTCCGCAAACTTTCTCTCGGAAGAAGAGAAACGAGACATCTTTTATACCAATGCAGCCCACTTCCTACGATGGGAGCCCGGCAAACAGTAGTCACAGCCGCATTGCATCAGTGGAGGCGTGGACTATTGACGATCAAACTCGCGAATCGAGTAAAACATAACGCTACGAAACGCGCTTTACTATTTGGAGCCAACATGAAGAAAGCTTCTCTGATTTCACTCGCTGTTCTGACCGTTTTGCCGATTTGTGTCCCCACCGCGCACGCACAGTCACTAACATCGGCGCCGAGCCCCTCGGCCGAACTTGTGGGACTTACCAAATCCCTGGAGGGCACGTGGTCTCTCAGCGTGAAGTTTGAGCCTAGCTCCTCAACACCGAATAGCGTGGTCAACACTGGCGAAGAGACCTGGCGCCCAGGGCCCGGTGGATTCACCTTGCTCGAAGAAGAGCACTTGCGTATGCCAGACGGGGACCTTTTTCTCCTAGGGGTCCTGTGGTGGAACGCCGCGACCAAATCCCTGCACGGGATGGAATGCCAAAACCTGCTGCCGTACACATGTGACGTCAAGGGTGCCCAAAATGACATCACCATGAACTGGGATGGCAAACAGTTTGTCATCGATGAAATGGAAACGTCGAAAAGTGGCAAAAAGTCTGTGTGGCACGAGGTCTGGTCAGACATCACTCCAAATTCGTTCACGCAGACCGGGGAATACGGGGAGCCAGGTGGACCCCGGAAGCGGTTGTTCACGATTCACGCGACGAAGGTTGCGAATAGCCAGATCAAAGAACAATCGTCACAGTCCAATGATGCCGGGCCGGCACCGGAGATGCAGAGTCTTGCAAAGGCCCTGAAGGGCAACTGGTCCACAACGTATGAATTCGCTCCCGGCGGCATTTCTCCGACCGGGGGAACTGGCACAGGTGAAGAGAACTGGCGCACAGGCACCGGGTGGATACGTTTTGATGGAAGAGGAACACGTGCGTGCTCCTTCTGAAGAAATGTTCCTTATCGCGTTTCATTGGTGGGACAAAACCAGCAACAGCTTGCGTGGGATGCTTTGCAACAATTCCGGTCCGGCCGCATGCGATTTCAGCACCTACTCCAACAGTTCTCTGCAGTGGGATGGAAAACAGCTGATGATCGACATGGAATTTCCACGAGGCGAAAAGAAGATGATCGGGCACGAGGTATGGTCCGGAATCACGCGAACTCCTTCACCCAAACCGGCGATATGGGCGAGGTCGGTGGTTCGCTGAAGCGAGCAGTCACAATTCACGGGACTAAGAGCCGCGGTGGGAATTAATCCCGTGAATCGCAGAGACTTACTCGCAGCTGGCGCAGGATTGACGCTCACCGGCTTTCCTTTCCGTCTTGATTTGTCGCTGCAAGCTTCAGACGGAAGGAATCACGCCTCGGATCAAGCGACCGCGCGACATCCCGTGCTCGTCCGCTCTGGCTTCACACGTAAACCCAACGGCGCCAATGAGCGCGCGCCATCGCCATCAGGCATGTTCGACACCGGGGTTGTCCGCTCCTCCGACTCTGAAGGGCGCCTTGCAGTTTTCGTCTTTCCGCCAGGAGACCATCACCCCTACCGGGGCGCCCCGCTTCACGTGCATCACCAACAGGATGAATGGATCTATGTCATGACGGGTGAATTCGTCGCCGAAGTTGGCGGCGAGCGCATGCGTCTGAAGCTTGGCGATTCTTTGCTCATGCCGATGAAAGTCCCGCACCGCTGGAGTGTGGCACAGGATTCTCATTGTGGCGCAATTCATCTCTACACACCTGCCGGATTGATGGAAACAGAATGGGCGTCTGTTGCACGAAGCGAAGATCCGAAGAACCAGGAAGCGCGTAAAGCGGAGTTCGAACGACATGGGTTGACTCTTCTTGGAGAGACACTCAGCAAAGAAGAGATCGATCAAGTCCTCTAATGATGTAGGCAACGTTGCGATTCGGGTGATACTCACGCTCGACTGATCGAAGCCAAAAGGAGACTAGAACTCGTGAAGTACAAACTGGCAATCGCGATCACCGTACCTATCTTCTTCGTTCTTGTGACAGTTTGCGTCGCAGCATCCGGGACTCTCACAGAAGATTGGACCGGGCTATGACATTGAGATGAGTCGCATGATTCCCCTCCGGGACGGCGTTCAACTTGAGGCGTGGATCTTCAAGCCTTCTGGGCCCCAATCGAAGGCACCGACTGTTCTCTGTCTGACGCAATATGAAATCGACGGCATGACGCCGGGACGCTACTTCACGGAGCGCGGGTACGTATACGCACAAGTATACGTGCGAGGTCGTGGACGGTCAGGCGGTGAGAAGAGCGAGAACCTTGGACTGCAAGTCGGGCGCGACGGATACGACGTAGTGGAGTGGATCGCAGCCCAACCTTGGAGCGATGGTCACGTTGTGATGTATGGCGCGTCGTTCTTTGGCATGACGCAGTGGAGAACAGCCGCCCAGGTTCCACCCCATCTTGCCGGCATCGCGCCTTACGTTCCGATCTACCCGGGATGGGACGTTCCGAACACGAATGGAATTCCGCAGGCATGGTCGGCGGTGATCATGGCAGACGTTTCGGGCCGGTCCCACAATACAAACTTTGTTGACAGCGATTACTGGCAACAGAAAATGCTGGAACACTACGCGCACTACCGCTCCTTCCGAGAGTTGGACGATGCCGTCGGACTCGCACAGGACGACTGGTGGATGAGCGACGACCGCGGCCGACGGATTTCCTTCATGAAAATGTGGCTCGACCACGTGAGCGACGAAGCTTTCAATCTGGCTGCCGAGCCGAAACCGGCCGATTTCGCCCGCATGAATTTTCCTGTTCTGACCGCTACCGGGTATTTCGATGACGACCAGCCCGGTTCTCTTCGCTACTACCGCCGTCACATCGCCAATGCGCCGCGTGCCGCAGCACAAAAGCACTTCCTCGTCATCGGGCCATGGGATCACATTGGCACACATCATCCAGTGAAGGAGATTGAAGGTCTCGCCATTCCGCAATCGGCCATGCTTGATATGGATAAGCTGCGCGCTGACTGGTATGACTGGGTTCTTGATCGCGGAGCGCAGCCCGCCCTTCTCAAGGATCGTGTGACGTACTTCATGATGGGGGTTGACGAGTGGAGATATGCCCCGACACTCGAAGCCGCTACGTCCGGCGAAATGAGGTTTTTCCTCGAAGGAACACCGGAAGACGTGTTTCACTCCGGGTATTTGAAGACCGCTCCTGCGAGGGCAGAAGCGCCTAACGTTCTCGTGAGTGACCCTCACGAACTTCCCGAACTGGACGTGGCGAAGTACGCAGCGAACGAGAATCTGCTCAGTCAGTTCCGCGCATACCAGAAGCGGGCCATCACATTTCATTCGGAGCCTTTTGCTCGCGACACTGAGATCGCTGGACAGATGCGCCTAAACCTTACCGTACAGTCCGACGCGCCGGACTTCGATCTCCGGGCTCAGGTGCTGATGGTTCTGTCCGATGGCTCTGCAGTAAAGCTGGGAGAAGACATCCGCCGGGCCCGCTTTCGCAACAGCTACTTCAAGAACGAACTTTTGAAGCCGGATCAGGTTGCTGAGATTCCGTTCGAGTTCTATTGGATGGCTCGGAGGATTCCGGCAGGAGCGCGCCTGCGCCTCACCGTTGCGCCTCTGAATTCGCCCGCGTACCAAAAAAATTACAACACTGGCGGGCGAATCGGCTACGAGCGGATCGAAGATGCTCGGATTGCCAACATCAAAATCTTCCACGATGCGCAGCGACGGAGCTACTTGACTCTGCCCCTCGCTACGCCAACCGCAGCAACGGTCAATCACTGATTTGACCAACTCGGACTTGGGACGACAGTCATCAAAACTGGGTCCAGCTCTTGGTTCGGGATCAGGAGTTCGCTCGCAACGTGTCACTGTACGGATAGTCGGCAAGCCGGAAGTAATCCAGATGGGCACCGAGAGGCCAACTTCTTGTTTGCCCGTCAGAACGAAGCCGCTGGCGCGGCGGACGCTGCCGCGTGGGTGATGTCGGCAGTCCTTGATTTTCAGCTCAGATAAGTTGGGGGTCACAAGGAGGTGTCCCTGTGACCCATATACGCAAAATGATGCTGGAAGAACTCCAGCGACGTCATTACTCTGAGGCTACCACACGACGTTACGTGCGGTGCTCGACGGTTCGCTCAGCACTTCCACTGCTCGCCCGATCGCCTGGGACCGCAGCATATCCGCGAGTACCAAGCCCAACTCTTCACCGTGCACAAACTGACTCCCGGTTCGGTGACCAATCATCTCTGCGCCCTGCGCTTCCTCTACATCCAGACGCTCAAGAGGCCCTGGAGCATTGCCGACACTCCCTATCCCAAGAAGCGCTATCGCCTGCCCACCATTCTCAGTCAGGAAGAAGTAGCTCAGCTCATCGATGCTGCGCCGACTCCCTTCTATCGCACCATTTTGATGACCCTCTACGGCACCGGCGTGCGCCGCACCGAGCTCACGCGCCTGAAGGTCAGCGATATCGATAGCCGACGCATGGTCGTGCACATTCAGAGCGGCAAAGGCCGGCAAGACCGCGACGTCATGCTCAGCCCCGTCCTGCTCGAGGAACTGCGCGCTCACTGGCGCCGTCTGCGCAAAAAATCCGTCTGGTTATTTCCCGGCAACCGCTGGCACAGCGGTGATCACCCCATGGATGACAAGACGCTCTACCACGCTTGCGTCGAGGCCGCCCGCCGCGTCGGGATTAAGAAACGCATCTATCCCCACGTGCTCCGTCACTGCTTCGCCACCCACTTGCTCGAAGCCGGGGCCGACCTCCGCACCATCCAGATCCTGTTAGGCCATCACGATCTGAAAGAAACCGCTCGCTATCTCCACCTCTCGCAACGGCACTTGCATGCCACGCCCAGTCCGCTGGATGCACTGCTGCTCAAGAAAGGCAGGTCGTCCGGGAGGAGTAGATGAGGCGGCCACAGTTCGAGGTGGCCGACATCATCCGCAGCGCAGGTACAGACTTCATCGAGAGGAACCGTTCGTGGCTCCGCTGGACACACCTTAAGGTCCTGCTGGCCATCGCACGCTGTCGCACCGCCGCTCTCGGCGGCCATGTCGATGAGTGCACCAGCTGCGGACATCGTGCCACCATCTCCTACAACTCGTGTCGCAACCGGCACTGCCCGAAGTGTCAGACCGGTGCGCGTGACCGCTGGATCGCGGCGCGTCGTCGTGAACTGCTGCCCACGCCCTACGTCCACGTCGTCTTCACCCTGCCGCCGCAACTGGCTGCGTTGGCTCTCCAGAACAGAAAACTCATCTACGGTTTGCTGCTCCGGGCCAGCGCCGAAACCCTGCTGGAGGTTGCGCGCAACCCCGCCCATCTCGGCGCCGAGATCGGTTTCTTCAGCGTCCTCCACACCTGGAACCAGAAACTCCAACTTCATCCGCATGTCCACTGTGTCGTTCCCGCCGGCGGACTCTCGCTGGATCAGCGCCGCTGGATTCGATCGCACCCACGCTTCTTCCTTCCCGTCGCCGTGCTACGGCGCGTGTTTCGTGGCAAGTTCGTCGCCGCTCTGCGGTCCGCCTTCCAGCGCGGCCAACTGCACCTCGCCGGAGAACTCGCACCGCTCACCCATCCCAAGCTCTTCGCCGCCTGGCTGCGTCCGCTCTTCCGCAAAGACTGGATCGTCTACTCCAAACCGCCCTTCGGCGGACCCGAGCTACGTGCTGCAGTATCTCGGCCGCTACACTCATCGCGTCGCCATTTCAAACCATCGCCTGGTCGCGTTGGCCGACGACCACGTCACCTTCCGCTGGCGCGACTCCGCTGACCACAACCAGCAGAAGGTGATGACTCTCGCCCGCGATGAGTTTCTACGTCGCTTCCTACTTCACCTGCTCCCCAAGGGCTTCGTCCGCATCCGCCACTTCGGCTTCCTCGCCAACCGAAGGCGCGCCGCTCTGCTGCCACGGTGCTTCGTCGCTCTCCACGCCACTCCACCGAAAAACGAATCGGAAACCTCGACCGCTCCTACCGCGCACCCGCTGTGGCGCTGTCCCAAGTGCGGCGGACCGATGGTCGTCGTCGAACGATTCACGGCCGCACAACTCCAACTCCGTTCTCCACCGCTCCTGGCCACGGCTGCATGAAATCACTCGCCCACACACCGCACTGTCGGCGCGCTTCAGAGCGTCTCGCCGAAGTGTGTCTCCGTTACACCCAGACATCTTCTTCCTATCCCCGCCTAGGCTCACTTCGGCCATCGACTCGTCTTTGCACAGGTGCGCCGGCTCCTCCTCCACCGGCCTTGACGACTCCCGCGAACTTCTACACCCCTCCCTCGCTCCATTCAATTTGCATAAGTCCCGCGTCCGCCGCGCCAGCGGCTTCCTTCTGACGGCTTTTTCGAACGCGACGCCTCACACCTTCTTTTAGCCTTGAGCACTCATCCCGGCGTCGCGTCCGAAAAAGCACTAGCGTCAACCGCCCACAATCGGAGCCAAGCGCCCAGGATGCTTCGAACTTCTCTAGCAACGGAACTTCGGGATCCCTTCAGAGCATTCACTTGTACGGATAAGCCGTACTACGGCAAAGTGTCTCTCACTTGCCCGCGAGAGTCGGAGCCCGGCTTGATTAAATAGTGATGCTGGTGGGGGCTGCGGTTTGTCACGCGGTGACAATGACGCCAGTGCACGGACTTTTGCTAGCACGGTGATAGCTGTGACGCACTCCCGAATCAAAGTACACGGCGTCCCCTGATTCGAGGTTGAACGTCTCGGAGCCGATCGTGAGGTCCAGTTTCCCGGAGATTAGATAAAGCAATTCCACGCCCGGATGCTGGTGAGGCCGCGACTTGTCAGCGGCAATGGGTTCGAATTCCGCATAGAAAGCATTCAGCTTGCGTTCTGTAGCCTTGAAGTCCAGGCTCTCGAAGTTGTACGCGATGCTCCTTCCGTCCGGACTGTCCGGAAACCGCAAGCGCTCCTTCTTGCGTGCAATCGCCACCACATGACGCTTACGCTCGTCCGTGAAGAAATATTCCAGCCCCACACCGAACACCAAAGCGATACGCAGCAGCGTGGGGAGTGTGGGGAACAGTTTGCCACGCTCCAGTTTTGAGAGCATCGCCGCCGAAAGGCCGGTGTGCTTGCCCAATTCCACCAGCCCCATGCTCTTGCGCAGCCGTAGGCTCCGCAGTTTCTCCCCCAGGGCATAGGGCCGAAGCCCTTCGACAATTGTTTTGTTGACCACTCGCTTCTCCTGTTTTCCCACCAGTACAAGAGCGGGTCGGACTTTTGACTGGTACTCACATGAATTGCAGAATTTCGTTTATTTGTCGTGTTGCGACAATAATTGTTCTCTATAGTTAATACAGCAAACGGGCAAGAGTGCAACAGAAAACAGAGAGAACAAGAAGAATAAGGAGAGATGAAATTGAAAGTAGCCAGTTTTGCATTGATTCTCAGCGTCCTCGTAAGCGCCATGCCGGCAGCCGCCGGTTCCGCCCAAAAGGACATCGTTGACACCGCGGTCGCCGCGGGAACCTTCAACACGTTGGCCACGGCGCTTCAAGCCGCCGGTCTGGCTGACACCCTGAAAGGCAAGGGACCCTTCACCGTGTTTGCTCCGACAGACGAAGCCTTCAGCAAGCTGCCGGCGGGCACGGTCGAGTCGCTTCTCAAGCCCGAGAACAAGGAAAAGTTGAAGGCCATCCTGCTCTACCACGTGGTATCGGGTGACGTGACTGCGGCGCAGGTGGTGAAACTGTCTTCGGCGAAAACCGTCAATGGCCAGGACCTGAAACTGACGGTCAATGACGGCACCGTCATGGTCAATGACGCCAAGGTGGTGAAGGCCGATGTTTTGGCTTCTAACGGCGTGATCCACGTGATCGACACCGTGCTTCTACCCAAAGACTAAGTAAATGGAGGAAAAGATGAAGACGTTAGATGTGATCGCAGCTGTGCTTCTAGTAGTTGGCGGACTGAACTGGGGTCTGGTGAGCGTTGCGCACTTCGACCTGGTGGCCGCTATTTTCGGAATGAAATTCGGCGAGACTTCGACACTCAGTTCCGTCGTCTACGCTCTGGTTGGCCTGGCGGCGCTGTACCAGGCTGTCTCTTTCAAGGCCATTCAGCATCGCTGGGGACACGAGTCGGCTCCGGCTCGCGCTCGCTAGAGGAAGATACGGGAAGACGGGGGAGAACGTCTCTGCGTTCTCCCCTGCTTCACTTGGGATGAAAATCAAAACACTCAGTCTCGATCCCCGCATCACCGTGCGGAAACCCGGAGCGCCGAATCCAGAAGGAGAGTGCGTAGTCTACTGGATGCAGCGCGCCCAGCGGGCATTGGACAACCCAGCTTTGGATGTGGCGGTCGAGCTTGGCAACGAACTTGGCAAGCCGGTGGTTGCTTTCCTTGCTCCGGTGCCTTTTTATCCGCACGCCAATCTGCGTCACTACCGCTTTCTCGCCTCCGGAATTCCGGACATCGAAGAGGGACTCTCCAAGCGCAATGTCGGCTTTGTCCTGCGGACGTACCCTGATCACAGCCTTACAAAGTTTTGTGAACAGGTCCGCCCGGCGATCGTAATTGGCGACGAAAATCCCTTGCGCGAAACTGAGCACTGGCGAGTCCGCGCCGCCCAACACTTGAAGGTACCTTTCTGGACCGTTGATGCCGACGTCGTGGTGCCCTCGCGGCTGCTGGGTAAAGAGCACTATGGCGCCCGCACGATCCGCCCGCGGCTCCAGGCGCTGTTGCCCCAGTTCCTTGTTCCAACGAAGGTCGTCAAGGCGCGAATCCCATGGAACAAGCCACGAACTCTGCATTCACTTTCGGCGCATGAGGATTTCACCGGCGGCTGGTCGCTCGATCGCTCCGTTTCGCCGGTCGAGAACTGGCAGGGCGGAACCAAGCGTGCGCTGAGCGTTCTGGCTGACTTTGTCGAACCATGGGTTGCGGAATTATCCCAAAGACCGGAATCATCCGGAACTTTCCGGAACCAGCCACCTCTCGCCCTATCTTCACTTTGGCCATATCGGTCCTCTCACCATCGCGCACGCCGTGCAGGCGGCATCGGCGCCGGCGGCCGCGAAGCAGGCATTTCTGGAACAATTGATTGTCCGACGTGAGCTCTCGGTGAATTTCGTCCGTTACAACTCATACTATGATTCCTTCGAATGCCTCGAGCCCTGGGCGGATCGCTCTTTTGCCCAACACTCGGGCGACCGTCGCCCCATTGTTTACGACGAGGAACAGCTCGAGCAGGCTGAAACTCACGATCCTCTGTGGAACGCTGCTCAGAAACAAATGGTCCTGACGGGCTGGATGCACAACTACATGCGGATGTACTGGGCCAAGAAAATTCTGGAGTGGAGTCCGTCGGTTGCTACCGCTTACCAACGGGCGGTTTGGCTCAATGACCGTTATGAACTCGACGGCCGCGACCCCAACGGTTACGCGGGCATTGCGTGGGCCATTGTAGGCAAGCACGATCGCCCTTGGTTCGAGCGTCCAGTGTTTGGACAGGTGCGATATATGTCGCTCGCCAGCACCGGACGGAAGTTCGACTCAAAGAGTTACATTGCGCAGATCGGCAAGCTGGAGCGGGCACATGTCTAGGGACTGGATCGCGCTCCTGATCTTCTTCGGGATTTGTTTCGCAGTGGGTGCGAGCGGATCGGTATTCACGGCAAGCTCGGTGAAAACATGGTATCCCGGTCTGCTCAAGCCCGCGGGCACTCCGCCGCCGTGGGTCTTCGGTCCAGTCTGGTCAATTCTTTACCTGCTGATGGCGGCGGCTGCCTGGCTAGTGTGGCGGCAGCGAATTCACGAAGATGTGTGGCTGGCATTGGCCCTGTTCATGGCGCAATTGATCCTCAATGGACTTTGGTCTTTTGTCTTCTTCGGTCTGCGAAGGCCCGGAGCGGCCCTGGTCGAAATCATCGTTTTGTTGGCCGCCATCGCCATGACCGCCATGCGATTCGCGGAATTCTCACGCCTGGCATTTTGGCTGATGACACCCTACGGCGCCTGGGTCCTATATGCTTCCTACCTGAACTTCGGAATCTGGCGCCTGAATAAAGGCACAGCATGAAGGTCCTGGTTACTGGTGCGTCCGGCTACATCGGCCGGCAACTGGCGGACAAACTCTCGGCCGCGGGTCACGACGTCACCTGTATGGTCCGTAATGCCGCGCGGCCTCCCCAACTTCACAGCCCGCAAATCAAGTTCGTCGAGGCGGATGCGTTGCAAGCCGAGACACTTCCACCGGCGCTAAACGGAATCGATGTAGCCTACTACCTCATTCACTCGATGTCCGGGCGAGTTGAAGGATTTGAATTGCGGGACCGCGCAGGCCGCCCACAACTTCGCCATAGCAGCGAAGCAGTGCGGGGTGCGGCGTGTGATCTACCTCGGTGGACTGGCGGCGACTGGAGCCACGGTTTCAGCGCATCTCAAGAGCCGGCACGAAACGGGCGCGGTGTTGCGAAAATTTGGGCCGCCTCTGATCGAACTGCGGGCCGGCATCATCGTTGGTAATGGCAGTACGTCTTTCGAAATCATTCGCTGCCTGACAGAACGGCTGCCGGTCATGATCTGCCCTCGTTGGGTAGTGACAAAAACACAGCCGATAGCGGTTAGCGACGTACTCGAATACCTCGAAGCTGCGCTTGACCTGCGCGAGGCGGTGGAAGAACCCATCGAGGTCGGCGGTTCGACAATCGAGACCTATCGCAGCATGATGCTTGCGTATGCGCGGCATCGTGGGCTCCGCCGATTGTTGATGCGCGTTCCGGTGCTGACCCCGCGGTTGTCGTCCTATTGGCTGGACTTCGTTACGCCGGTGCCGCCAGCCGTATCTCGCCCGCTCATCGAGGGTCTCCGAAGCGAATCCGTTTGCACCAATGCGCTGGCCGCCAGACTATTTCCTTCGATCCGTCCGATCTCGTACGCCGCCGCCGTCCAAAGAGCACTGGAGAGGCCCGCACCTTTGATGCCGCTGCCGAGCATGGGCGGAGCGTCGCACCGGACATTTCGCGCCGAGGGGATCATCTGCGACGTAAGGGAAACGATCGTCGACGCTCCGCCCGAACGCGTGTTTGAGTTGATCGGGAACGTCGGAGGGAAGAACGGGTGGTTCTACGCGAACTTTCTGTGGTCTGTACGCGGTTGGATCGATCGACTCATCGGCGGCGTAGGCATGAAACGTGGCCGGCCACGAGCGTCCGGTATCGAAACCGGCGATGTCATCGACTTCTGGCAGGTCGAACGCGCCGACGCGCCGAGCGCTGTGCTGCTCCGGGCAGAAATGAAGCTGCCCGGCGAAGCATGGCTGCAATTCAACCTTACACCCCAACACCATGACCGCACGCTTCTGCGGTGCTGCGCATGGTTCCAGCCGCGCGGTTTGGCCGGAGAGATCTATTGGTGTGGGTTGTACCCAGTTCACGCGATAATTTTTTCCGGCATGCTTAGGGCGATCAGGAACCACGCGGAACAGAGCTCATAGGCAGGGGCGCAGCCGGTTCGTAGAACGGATTCTCAAGCAGAATGGGACCGTCGATGCGAATGTATGGATGCGTTGCGAGCCAACCTGAATTATCTTGCCTCCAGGCCTCTGGGTTGAGCGGACACTTGACAATCCCGCACGTGGCGTCAATTAGCCGCAAGACTTTTTCAGGGTAAGATTCAGGGCATCTTTGTGGGTCAGATTCCTTTGCGGACGAGTGGTCGGCGATCCGGAAGTAGTTCAGATGGGCACGAAGGGGGTCAGTACAGGGAAGTCGGCTTGTCGCCAGGAATGGCTCGGTCAACACAAGGGCATTTATCGGGATCAATCTGGAGCCATTAGTTCCGGTTAGCCCGTCACCCTCCCACAATCGGCGAGCCGCGCTGATGAACCGTACAACTCCCCATTCCAACTCTCGGGGCGTCGGCACCTGTCGGCGGATGATTGCTTCCTAGAATCGAAGTGAGAGCGGCGGCCTGCCTCACTGATTAACGCCCGCTTTCAATTTCCGGTAGTAGCGTCGCGCCTTCGCGAGCGAGCCGCATGCGTCCATACTGCACCATCGACGCGACCGGTTCTTGCTGAGATCAAGGAAGAACCAACCGCAGGTCGGGCATGATTTGACCCTCAACATCGCATCGGACACGAGCAGCGCGACCGCCGATTCCGCGATTCTGAGACGCAGGAGGGCGTCCCCGGCGCTTTCCGCAGTGATCTCACGTCTTATCGGAACCTGAAGAGGAGCGGCGAGTTCGAGGGGCCGCTATGAGCCGGGTTGCGTGGGCGGTTTCAGCAAGGTTAGCGCTAAGTTTCCGGAGGTCCACGTTGCTAGGTGCTTGGCCAGAGAGCCCCATCTGGAAGGTCCGTTTCAACAAAGCGCGAAGCTCTCTCAGTCGCGTCAGTTCAATATGTGCCGTCCGCTGTCGGAGGCGCGAGTGGTCCGCCCGGGTCAGGAGACCCACCGCTTCACCAAAGCGGATTGCATCGGCGAATTCACTGAGGTAGTCGTGTGGCGCGGATACTGTCCAGTCGTGCACCGTGTTGATGAAGTCGAGGGCCGGATGCCCTCCTACCAGCATGAACTGATGTCGCCTGCTTTGAGCCACTCAAGAAGTTTATCACCATCAAAAGACTTTTGACAGGTTGTATTGCTGCTGCTACGATTGTCTTCTTACCATCTAAACGTAGTTGGATGGTGAGAACAGGAGTGAATCCATGAACCGCAGCATCGCAATTGTGGGCGCACCGACGAGCATCGGCATTCGTACTTACGACAGCGGCGAACCCAGGCAACTAGATCGTGCACCGGGAGTTTTCCGCGAGCTTGGTCTCGTGCAACGTTTGGGGGCCAGCGACCTGGGCGATGTCATCCCGCCCGCGTATCGAGACTACGTACGTCCACCAGGCCGGGCGAGGAACGAAACCGAAGTCGGCGCCTATTGCCGGACGCTCGGTGAGCGGGTGGCGGAGGCAACCAGCGACGGCCGTTTTGCAGTCGTGCTGGGCGGCGATTGCAGCATCGTGTTGGGATCCCTCTTGGGTGCGCGGACAGACCGCGCAAGGATCGGTGGGTCTTGTTTACGTCGACGCCCACGCTGACTTCGGGACGCCCGAAGAGTCTCACACCGGTTCGGTAGCCAGCATGTGCCTCGCACTGGCGGTCGGTCGCGGCGAGACACCTTTGGCTCGGCTCACGGGGGATGCGCCTCTCGTTCGCGCCAAGGATGTCGTTCTGATCGGTCGCCGCGACGCTGCCGAGCCATGGTACGGTCACGCGGCGCTTGCCGCGTCTCCGATTCTCGACATTCCCGGTGCTGCGCTCAGTGATCGCGGCGTGGCCGACGTTGCGGCAGCAGCTCTCAAACGGCTCACATCACCTGGATCGAGCGAGGAACCGCGTGGGTTTTGGATTCACTTGGATGCCGATGTCATCAACCCGACCGTCATGGCGGCGGTGGATTCGCCGACACCGGGCGGGCCGACAATCAAGGAACTGGTGGATCTCTTGACTCCGCTCGTCCGCCATCCACGAGCGCTCGGCCTTGAACTCACTATCTACGATCCCGGACTTGACCCTGACCGATCATGCGCCACTCGGCTTGTGTCGTTGCTGGAGAATGTTCTCCTCGGAGTTCGCTCGCTTGACGGGAGGGCTGCATGATCGCTCGACTATGGCACGGGATGGTTCCCATTTCGAAGGCTGATGAATACCTGGACCTCATGCGCAGGATTGCGCTGCCCGAGTATCTGGCAACGCGCGGAAATCGCGGGGCGTGGTGTTTGCACCGCACAGAAGCAGATGTAACGCATTTCGAGATGCTGACGTTCTGGGACGACACCGACGCCATCAAGCGTTTCGCTGGAGACGATTTCAGCATCGCCAAGTACTACGACTTCGACTCTGACTACCTGATCGAAAAGGAGGCGGCGTCCGGCACTACGAGGTGTCTTCGCAGGCCCCACCCCCTCGATTTACCCGCGTGTAGCCAATGTCAGCGGAGGTGAAACATCGCCTCGCTATCGCCAACGTGTTCGGCCAGAACCGCCTGCGAGAATACCGTAGCTTTTTCCAAAGTTACTCCATCAGCTCCTGGATGGTCGGCAAACCTTACCTTACCCGGATTATGGAAGGGTTGCCCGTCACTCGGGAGGAACAATCGTATCGAGCGGTACTCATGCCTTAAACTTCAATGCGCACCTTGCTATTTAGCGCATCCGAGCTTGATTCAGAATGCCATCAGAAAGCCGATCTACTGAACGAGGGACCTTCTTCTGTTTCCCGCCAACCTCAACGTACAGTCCGTGAGTCTTTCCCACCAGTCTCCGCAAATCAAATCCGTATCGTTGGATTCCCTTTGTGCCGTAGAACGTGTGATCTGCGACCATCGCCGCATTGCAGGTAAATTGCAATTGTTGTGCTCTCGCGACTGTCTCTTTGAACGTCTTGTGGGGAAAATAGTCGTTGCCCTCTGAAATCACGACAAGTGATTTGGAACGAGGATCGCTGCCGAACTGATTAATAGCGAGATTCAGAGCATCATAAAAATGGACCGAAAAGTACTTCTCCGTCGTTTGTTCAAGCGTCACAACTCGGATGGTGGCAATAGCTGTCCCTGCCGGAACGGCAGATTTCAGCAACGAGGGCACTCCGGTGCCGAATGTGACCACAGTGAATACATTTCCCGGTTGATCTAGGCTTTGAATGACCCCTTCTGCCACAGCCAGCTCCACACCTAGAACTCTCTTCTGATGGGGATTTATGTCCAAAAGCAGAACGACGTGGTGCCCACGAGAAAAGGATTCCTGATTGCTCTGCGGCGAATCATCGCCCAAAAGCGATCCGTCTGCACAAAGGATAAGCAGCAAGGCAAGAACTCGGAAAATTGTGGGATGGCCGGACCGATTCGTGGGTGGAGGTCGGCGTGTGTTAGTCAACGTGTTCTCCCTCTTCGATAAAGCCGATCTCTGGCGGCGGTAGTTTGTCGTCTTGTCTAGCCCAGAAGACGTACAGTGTGGGCAGCAAGATCACGCTGATGAAAAGTTCGACGATCAGTCCGCCCACAATCACGATGGCGAACGGTCGTTGCGAGTCGGAACCGATGTCGTGGGACAGAGCGGCCGGCAAAAGGCCCAACGTGGCCACCAACATGGTCATCATGATTGGGCGAAGGCGGAGCAATGCGCCTTCTTTGGCGGCCTCCCGCGGATTCATTCCGCGTGTGCGGAGCTGGTTGATGTACTCAATCATGATGACTCCGACTTCTACCGACACACCGATCAGTGCGAGAAATCCCAGGCCGGACGAAACCGAAAAATGCGTGCCGGTTAGCAATAGGCTCAGAAAACCGCCTAGAGGTGAGAGTCCAACCACGGCCAAGATTAGGCCAACCCATTTCCATGAATCGAAGGCAGAATAGAGAATGAAAGACATGAGCAGCAGCGTGATCGGAACGATCACAGCCAAGCGGCGGTTGGCGCGTTGCTGGCTCTCGTATTCGCCCGTCCAATCTAGGTGGTAGCCTTCGGGCAACTCCACGTTTTGCCGGACTTCTTCGATTGCCTGGCGTACCGTGCTGCCCAGGTCACGACGGCGCACGCTGTACTTGATGGCGACGTATCGCGAATTTCCTTCTCGATAGATGTTTGAGGCACCGTCTTCAAGTTTGATCTGGCAGAGCTGCCCAAGTGACACGCGCTCACCTGAGGACGCGAGAATCCGCACATTAGCGATATCGTCGACAGTCTTACGAAATGGCCCCTGATAGCGAACTGCCAGATCGTATCGCTGCTCGCCAATCAGGATTTGGCTGACAGCTTTGCCGGCGACCGCGGTTTCAACCGCGTCTTGGACATCGCTGACATTAATTCCGAAGCGGTCGGCGGCGGCTCGATCCACCACCAGATTCACATTCGGTTGCCCGCGGACTTGAAAGGTGCCGAGATCGGCCACTCCTGGAATCCTGCTCATCACGCTTTGAATTTCGCTAGCCTTGGCTTCCAGGGTCTTCAGGTCAGTGCCAAACAGTTTGACCGCCAGTTCACCTTTGACTCCGCTGACTGCTTCCTCAACGTTGTCAGAGATCGGCTGCGAGAAATTCCAGTCCACGCCGGGAAATCGGCTCAAATCCTTATCCATCGCCGCGACGAGCTCGTCTTTGGTCTTGAATTCAGAGCGCCAGGTAGAGCGCGGCAATAGATCTACAAAGAACTCGGTGTTGTAGAAACCACTGGCGTCGCTGCCATCATCAGGGCGCCCCACTTGGCTGACGACTTGCTTGACCTCGGGAAAATTCGCTAGCGCCAGGCGTGCTTGCTTGGCGAGCGCAATGCCCGCAGATGGACCAGTACTGGGAGCCAGAGTGCCGCGTACCCAAATCGCACCTTCGTCGAGATGCGGCAAAAACTCGGAACCAACGACTCCACCCAAGCCAAGGAACAGCATCAGAGCCAGCGCAGCGAGGCCCAGACCTAATGTCAACTTCATGTGGTCGAAGCACCAGTCGAGCCGCTGGCCGTAACGTTCTTGCAGCCAGTGGAAAACCGGATTGCGCCACTCCTTAATCTCTCCTTTAAAGAGCAAGATGCAGAGCACCGGTGCGATGAGGAGGGCGAACAGCAGCGCTCCGAACAGGGCGAACGCAACCGTCCAAGCCATTGGACGGAACAGCCGCCCCTCTACGCGTTGCAGGGTGAAGATGGGCAGGTAGGAAACGATGATGATGATGCGGGCAAAGAAAACTGGCCTCTGCACCTCGTGCGCGGCCGTACCGATCAACTCGAACAATGTCTTCTTGCCTCGCCCGAATTCGGCATGACGCAGAATGTTCTCGACCATCACAACCGAACCGTCCACGACCATGCCGAAGTCAAGCGCGCCGAGTGACAGTAGATTTGCTGGAATGTGACTTAGGTCGAGCAGGATTGCCGCAAACAGCAGCGCGAACGGAATGGTGATGGTCACAATCAGCGCGCTGCGAACGTTACCCAGAAACAGAAACAAAATCAGAGTGACCAGCAGAACTCCATCCGTCAGGTTGCGCAGCACGGTGTGGGTTGTGTAGTGAACGAGTTCGCTGCGATCGAGGTGAGGGACGAACCTCACACCTACGGGCAGTAGGCCATCGTTGAGCTGGTTGATGTTGGTGTGTAGGGCATCGAGTGTGGCATCCGCTTCTGCGCCCTTACGCAGTAGAACGATCCCTTCCACCACATCGTCATTGTTGATGACGGTTCCATCTTCATGGCGAATGGTCTTACCGAGCTGGCCTAGGCGCACTTTGGGCGCCTGGACGACTATTGCAACATCGCGCACTCGCACTGGCGTGCCATTCTGAACTTTGAGGACTGTGGCAGCGATGTCTTCGGTCGTTTGCATAAGGCCAACAGCGCGTACATTCAGCGCTTGTTCGCCGCGTTCGATGAAACCTCCACCGGCATTGATATTGTTGGCGCTCAGCGCCTGCTCAACCTGGCTCAATGAGAGCCCATAAGAAACCAGCTTGCTCGGGTCGATCTGGACCTGATACTCGCGAGTCGGCCCACCGAAAATATTCACTTCCACCAAGTTCGGCACAGACTTCAACTGATTCCGAACCACATAGTCCTGCAGCGTTTTGAGCTCCATCACGTCGTATTTAGGACTGGTGCTCTGGAGCGTGTAGAACATGATTTGCCCGGTGGGGCTGTAATCCGGGCCAAGACCAGGGCTCACCCCATTCGGCAGCGTGACCTGTTGCAGCCGATCGATCACTTCGGTGCGAGCGCTGAACGTGCTGATTTCGTCGTCATAGATGATCGTGATCACCGACAACCCGGCCAGCGATACCGATCGCAGATGGGTCATGTGGGCCACGCCGTTCAGCGTGACTTCAAGGGGAATGGTTATCTGCTGCTCGATCTCCTCGGCTGCGTGTCCCGGCCATTGCGTGATGATCTGCGTGTAGGTATCAGCAACGTCGGGGTAAGCCTCGATTGGCAGGTTGTGAAAGGAAATGATCCCCCATATGAACAGAACCACTGCGACGCTCAGCACCAAGATGCGGTTGCGCAGGGCAAAGTCAATAAGATAACGGATCACTTGCCCTGCTCCGCCACTGCTGAGGAGAACGCTAACGCGTTCCCAACGATCTGCTCCCCGGCGTTGAGTCCTCCCTGGATTTCCTGCGTGCCATCAGAAGTTCCGGCTCCAGTGCGCACTTCGACGCGCCGAAACTGCTGTGGACCATCCTTCCGGAACACCCAATCCTTGTCTTGCAGCCGCATAACCGCTGTGGAGGGCACGACAACGCGGGGCAGCGATTTGCGGGAGCGGAAATTCGCGACGGCAAACATCCCCGGCCGCAATGATCCATCGCGATTAGGCAACACGACGCGAACTTTGGCAGAACGAGTGGAGGGATCGAGTACGCGGGAGATGTCCGCGACTTTACCAGGGGAAACTTTGCGGGGATACGCGTTCAGGTGGAGTTCGGCCGGGTCCCCAAGATGTACCTCGCCGAGATCGTTTTCGTAGACATCGCAGACGACCCACACCTGCGAGAGATCGGCTATAGTAAACAGACTAGGACTGTTATCAAGGCTCTTGATTCCCTCGAAACCAGAAATATTTTGCTCAACGATAGTGCCTGAAACCGGCGCGCGAAGCTCGATCAGGGAACTTGGATGTGCTGGATCGCCGCCCAATATGCGAACGTGCTGTTCGGCGTTCTGCACGTCCACTTTAGCCTTTTCCTCTGTGTCCTCCGCCTGCTGTAGATCTTTTTCCGCCAGCGCGCCGTGCGAGTAGAGCAACTGGGCGCGGTCGAGTGCTTTGTTCGCAAGCCGCTCATCGGCCTGAGCCTTTTGATAATCAGAGAACGCCCCAGAGAGATCGGTACTGTGCACTGACAGCAGCAGTTGGCCTTTCCTCACGTAGTCGCCAAGCCGCACCTTCAGATCGACAACTCGTCCAGAGCCCTGGGAAGTAACGTGAATGGTGCGGTTGACGTCTGGGGTCACGCTTCCATTTGCCGTCAGAACTGTCGGTAGATTACGAGTCTCCGCCGTCGCGAGGCTAAACAGCTCGGGATGCTCCACCGTGTAGAGGTTGGGATCAAGCGTGACTTCGGACTTGGTTGGAGATGCTTTGGTGAAGTCGGAGCATGAGACGCCCAAAAGCGCCACCAGAAAGACGCCTAAGATCGCCGAGATGCGTCCTGCATCTGGAGCCTTCATGGCAGCACCTCTCGTCCAACCGCCATGTTGAGTTGCGCTGCGGAGATCAAGTAAGAACCCACCAGGTTTACGTAATTCAGTTGCACACTCCGGTACTCTGTCTGTGCGTTCAGAAAATCCAAGAGCGAAGTCCCGCCGTTCTGATAGGAGAACGAAATCGTGTCCCGAACCCGGACGGATTGCTGCAGATACTTGTCCTTGTAAGGCCGCAGAAGAGATAAATTGCTTTCGACTATGGCGTAGCTTGAATCGACATCGCTGAGCACCCCAGCTTCAGCAGCGTCATGCAACTTCTCATTGCGCGTGATATCGAGTTGCGTACGCAATTTTTCTCCTTGGTTGCGGTCGAAGATGCGGAGCGGAATGTTTACGCTGAGACCGAGCGTGTCGTGAGCAAAGGGGTTATTGAACGAGGGGTTGTAGGAATACCACGCGCTTAAGGTCGGATCAGTTGAGCCGTTCGCAATCGCCAGCTTGTGATCAGTATTGGCCTTGTCTATGGCTTCAACAGCAGCCTTCAGATCGGGCCGCGTGTCGAGGGCAATCTTCCGGGCATCGTGCCGCGAAAGGAGTTGGTCGGTGAACTCGAATGGACCGGTTAGGTCGAATTGCTCAATCGGAGTTCGATCGTTCAGCAAGGTCAGCAACTGGATCTTGGAGTCTTCCAAGTTCTCTTCGGCGGCTTGCAAATCGGATTCATACTGAACGCGCTGAAGCTCCAACCGGTCAAGATCGATTTGCGCGATGTCGCCGCCTTTTAAGCGGGTTCTGCTGATATCGAGCACATGGTCGTAGTAGGCAAGGTTGTCTTTTGCCAGTTGCAACACCGCTTTCGCTTGAAGGGTTGACACAAATGCGCTGCGCAAATTGAAGAGCAGGGTTCTTTCCAAATCCGCATGGCTGGATTGCGCGATCAGAGTCCCCTTTTGCGCGCTCTCCAGGCGCAATTCACGCTTACGTTGTCGTTCGTGCAGGTAGCTGAAGCCGGTCGAGAGCATTGTCCCCGTGAACGGCTTCCATACGCCCTGATAGCGGGTGATTTGGGTGCCGTCTGTTGAAAGCGTGAACGTTGGGTTGGGGCGAAGATAAGCCGTGATCTCCTGCGCTTTGGACTGGTCGACGCTCACTCTGTCTGCCAGGAGCGTGGGATTGTTCGCTTCGAAGCGGTCCCGCACGTCTTGCCAGGTCAACGGCTGCTGCGCCTGCGAACACATGCAGACCGCAAAAAAAGGAGCAAAATGAAGCACTCCGACCCACCGTCCACACCCTTTCGATCGCAGCAATGGGCTCGCGCACACCACTTGTTCAGACAGAACTAGCGGAGTATTCGACAATTGAGGGAAGGCTGGCATCGATGGGTTGAAAGTGGGAGGCCGGGCGGGCATACAGACTGGCCCTCCGTCCCTAGCGTTCCAAATTAGAATTGTCTGCAATGACCGCCGAACGGGAAACCTATCTTTTGGGGTTGTTACCTATCTTTTGGCCTGGCAGAACTATCTTTCGGTGGGCGTTCGGAAAAGTGCATCACTGGAACCGTCAGGTAGGGCAAGATTGAGCATCGAGATGAAGGACGTGCTCCACATCTTCGCACCAGCAAACCGAACAAGGCTGCTCATTGTTGCTGGTCTGCTAATCGTAGCCATTGCGATCATCGACTGGCTCACCAAGCCATACATTTCCCTTGGGTTTCTTTATCTGTTCCCAATCATCATCGTCGGCGGATTTCTCTCTCGTGGCCAGACCATTGGGGTCGCTCTAGTGTGCGCGGTTCTGCAGGAGCTTTTCAGTAACCTCCCTGAAACCGAAATGGTTTCGCGATTGGTCCTGAGTTCGATAGGTCTGAGCGGCACCGGCCTCTTCATCTCCGAGCTAGTTCGAAGCCGGCGCACGGTACTGAAGCACGTCGAAGAATTGCAGACCGAGGTGAAACTTCGGCGCGACGCCGAAGAACAGCTACAGGTTTTGGTTGAGAGCAGTCCAGCCGCGATTGTGACGGTTGATCCAAACGGGGAAATTCGCCTGGCAAATCATGCGGCCCAACAACTGCTAGCTCCGAGCGGTGCGCCCCTAAGAGGACAAGCGATTAGTTCCTATCTGCCGTCGCTGCAGTCCGTGCTTCAATCTCAGTCATCAAGAGCGTTTCGCACGACTCTGCAATGTAAAGGACAACGCAACACTGGAGAAGCTTTCCTAGCGGGAGTCTGGTTTTCCACCTACCGCACGATTTCCGGCTTGCGCCTCGCGGCGGTTGTGGTGGATTTATCGGAAGACCTGAGAAATCGCGAGGACTTAAGCCTTGATCATTTGCTTAAGAGCAGCCGAATTCTGATTGGCGCCGTGGCGCACGAAATCCGCAACCTTTGTGGAGCTGCGGTTGTTCTCCAAAAAAATCTTTCGCGCGTGAGCGGGCTCGAAGGCAACGAAGACTTTCAGGCGTTGACTTCATTGATCAAGAGCTTGGAACGAATATCGGATCATCAGTGTGAAGACCACTCCTTCCGATGTGGCCGCAACTGTTGAACTGACTTCTGTTCTCGATGAATTGCGGGTTTTGGTCGAAGGGGCCCTTTGTGAATCGGGCATCGAGCTTGAATGGCAGCTGCAGGATCAATTGCCGCTGGTGTGGGCCGACCGCTATGGTCTGACTCAGGTATTCCTGAATCTCGTGAAGAACAGCCAACGGGCAATGAAAGCGACAGAGGTCAAGAAGCTGCGGATAAGCGCCCTCCTTGAAGAGACGCATATCTCGGTTCGTTTCGAAGACACCGGGATAGGGATTGCAAATCCCGAAGACTTGTTTCGTCCATTCCGGCCAGGTTCGGAGAATACCGGCTTGGGGCTGTACGTCTCTCGCTCGATCATGCGGAGTTTCGGCGGCGAGCTGCTTTATGAGCCTCGACCACAGGGATGTTGCTTTGCAGTCGTTGTACCCGCGACGGCCAGAGTGGAGGAAGTTGTCAGTGCCAGACTCGGTTAAACAGAAGACTGCGATCCTGTTGGTGGATGACCATGCCTTGTTTCGCGAGAGCGTGGCCCGCCTGCTAGGCGCAGAACCGGATTTTAGCGTTGTCGCTCATTGCCAGTCTGTCGAGGAAGCACTTGAGGCACTGCGAAAGACACCGGTTGATATCGTGCTACTCGACTTCGATCTCGGTCAGCGAGATGGCGGAGAATTCATGCGCTTGGCGACCCCGCAAGGATTCAATGGCAAAGTCCTGGTTGTGACTGCCGGCGTGGACAAAGACCAGGCTGCCCAGCTCGTCCGCAGCGGCATCTCTGGAATCTTTATGAAACACGACTCGGCCGCGTTGCTGATTGAAGGCATTCGTGACGTGCTCGCTGGAAAAGTATGGTTCGACCGCAAGCTTCTGCAGGAAGCAATGTCGGCACCTCCTCAGGACTCCAAAGAGAGCCGATTCACCGATCGAGAACGGCAGATCCTCTCGTGCGTGTTTGAAGGTTTGGCCAATAAAGAAATCGCTGACCGAATCGGAGCATCTGAGAGCTCGGTGAAAGCAACCCTTCAGCAGCTCTTCTCGAAAACCGGCGTCCGGACCCGCAGTCAACTGGTTCGGATCGCATTGGAGCAGTATAGAAATCAACTCTAGTTGCAACACCTCGGGATTCCTGGTGGGTGGTCGGCTAACCGGAAGTGTTCTGGTGCCGACAGAGGACAACTGATTTTGCTTGCTACACCGATGTACGCGCTAACAACTGTTGCTGGGGTTCGAGTCCCTCCGTCTCCGATCACCTTACCGGTTCCCAGCCCTCTGGCAGCATATCGAATGCCAGCGTGTCACGGTAGGCGTATTGATTACCTTCCAGTACGGCCACTGGCGTCAGCATATGCCAGATGCGATCATCGTCGAAGACGTAACACTCCCCCGATTCGCGCATCGTAAAGCGATCCATTTCCTGCTTGTCATTGTCGGTTATGACGACTTCGCCACCCTGAGCCCCGCAGCGGCCCACTAGATGCGTGGCAATGTATTTTTCCCCGTCTTTATGTAAGCCCGGTGGACTCGTGTCGCACGGCCGGCCAGGCGCAGCTGTGAACCTTATTAGATGAACGTTGACCAAATACTTCGTACCCACCGTCGACAGCGGTAGGTAATGAAGGTGGTGAGCAATCATCTTGCGAACGCCTATGGAACCGGCGATCGCCGGGGGCAGCGGAGCGTACTCTCGCGGCTGGCCGCCGATTGTCGTGTTGTATTTTTTCAGCTGCACATAGGGCGTGCTCTCTTCGCTCAACCAAACCTTTACACCGCCCTCAACAATCTCGGCCCTGACACGATTTAAGGAACGATACCTGTCGCCCCCATCGTAGTATTTGTCCTTTGGAACGGACCAGGCGGCATGGGATAACGCTTCCAGCGAGCGCGCTATGTCTACATCAACCCTGAGCGGCTGACGACTGAACCCGCGCTCGACGAGGTCGCTTCGCGACCTGGCATTGGTTGCAACCGGAATAAAACTATCTTGACCCATGATTGCACCTGATAAATGCTTGACGATTGCATGACCAACCAGCACCGCAAGGGCCATCGCGCGCGCAAATTATAGCCGACGCAGCCCATGGCAGAGGATGCCGACGATTCTCGTCGGGTGGTCGGCAAACCGGAGGTAAATAACGGCGCGATCGGGTCTCCCGGAGGCACTTTGGCCGTCATTCCGGGCTCAATGAATACAATCAGTACGCTCATTACGAGTGTTTTCTACACGAACCTCCCGCAGGACTCGGACTGAGCTTCGAGTATGGCAAGGCGGAATCGCAAATTCACGGGCTGGGTAATTAAGAAGGGTCAGACGGGAAAACGAACCGCGTTGTGGCTATTCGTCCTGGTCTGGGCTTCCAGTGCTCGTGGCCAAGAACCATCAGCTCAGCCCACGATTGCGGTTAGGGAGCAGAACTCCGGCGGGCCCGCAAACATGACAACATCCGCAACCGACAGCTCGGCCCCTTCCCCAAGCACCTCTGACGATCCACCACAGGCAATGCTTAACCGGCTCAGGGACACGCGGTTCTGGCTCTCGGGGCAGATGAACTTCATCTTTCAGACTCATCCTCCGTTCCATGCCGCCTACAGCGGTAAGAACAGTCTGGACCCCAACTATGAGAAGGCCACGTCCCGAGTGATGACGCTGTACACGGGTGTGCGGCTCAATAACTCCACCGAACTGCTGGTCGACGTCGAAGAAACGGGCGGAGCAGCCCTGAGCACGGGTCTGGGTGTCGCCGGATCGCCCAATCTGGACATTGTGCGCAACCCGTTGCTGAGTAAAGTGCCGTACCTGGGGCGGGGCATGATCCACAAGGTGTTTGGGTTGTGCAAGGACAAAGTCGAAAACGAGCGAAACGCGCTCTCGCTCTTCGATGAACTCCCTCGTCGCCGCTTAGAAATCCGCTTCGGGAAGTTCAGCATGGTGGATTTTTTCGACCAGAATTCAGTGGGCTCGGATACTCATTTCCAGTTCACCAACTGGACGATCGATAACAATGGCGCTTATGACTACGCCGCCGATACGCGCGGCTACACCATCGGCTTCACAGCCGATTATGAAGATCGCAACTGGGGCTTTCGATTTGGCGAAGGGCTGATGCCTAGGTGGCAAATGGCATTGACCTGGTGTGGCGGCCGTGGCAGGTACACGCGGAGAACTTCGAATACGAATTACGTCATGGCCTGATCCCGAAAAAACCAGGGGTGGTCAGGGCCTTGGCTTTCACGAACTACGCCAATATGGGGATTTATCGCGATGCCGTTGCCCAGTTCGAGAAGGGTCCTGTTTCCGCACCAGACATCACCAACCATCCCTGGCACATCACTCGCAAGTACGGCTTCGGCATCAACCTGGAGCAGAATCTCGCACGCAACTTGACTGCCTTCGCCCGGTTTGGCTGGAACAATGGAAAAACTGAGTCCTTCGCCTACACGGAAATCGATCAAACCTTCGCCGCGGGTGTAGGCGCCAAAGGCGCCATCTGGCATCGCCGACACGACCGCGCGGGTTTGGCAATTCTCACGAACGCAATTTCCAAGGATCACCAGACTTACCTCGCTGACGGAGGATCCGGCTTCCTCATCGGGGACGGTGCGCTCAATTATGGCCGCGAGAATATTGTCGAAGCCTATTACACTGCACATGTTTGGCGTGGCATCTACGTGGCTCCTGGCCTGCAACATATCGTCGACCCTGGATACAATCGTGACCGCGGTCCGGTGCTTGTGCCCTCTTTCCGGCTTCATTTGGAATTCTAGGAATCGGTTTGTCGGCAAACCGGAGGTAATCCAAATGCTCACAAGAACGGATCGCTAACGATAAGTCAGCTTGTCGGAAATGATCTCCGCACTGGCCCCGATGCTAGGGACTACACTAGGACTTCTTTGGGACCTGCTACTCAGACATGGTGTGCCTTGATAGCTTCACGCTCTGCGTGTAAAGGTAGCCGTTTATTCTGGGTGCAATCAGGGTGCAGTAACACTTCCCTAGGGTTACTCAAAGCGCCAAGATGGGCGACCGGCGCCGTAGATTTTCAATCCGTTACCTCTGAAACATCCGCTGTCACGGCAGAGGCCGCGGGTTCGAGTCCCGTCGTCCCCGCCATTCTTTTCAAGCACTTGCAACCCTAGCGTCCGGGAAATCAGGGGGTGTTAGGGGACGATAAGCGCAGAACGAGAATGGTCCCATTCGAGAACAATTCCAGACAGCGCTCATTGGATGAGGTTTGTCTTCGGCAAAATACCTGTGGGCAAAATCGCATCGACCAATTTGTCCTGTGCCAAACGTAACCGATAAGCCGACTTCTCGGTAGTTATCGTGTCTCAGTGAGTGCATTGGCGAAAATGCACTAACCAAGATCCGCCAATTTCAGATGGGTCAAAGCCTGGGGCTCGCGGGCATCTCGGAGGCCCGCGCCAGTGCTTGCGTGTCGATGTACTCCCGGATCTTCGTCAGCTTGCCATTTCGAACCGTAATGTCGAAAACCCAGTGGTCCTCGAACGTCTTGTTCGTGGCCTTGATTCTCCCCGTAGCGAAGCCGACGACCAGAACCCGGTCGCCCTGCGCTATGAACTCGGGGGGCTCCGGGAACGAAGTTTCCACCGTTTCGTTAGCCTTCTGCAGCACATCCGCCAATCCCGCGTGCCCGCGGTGCGTGCCGGCCAGCGGCCAGTCCTCGCCCGGAATGATCCACTCAATATCTTCGGCAGACAACGCCAGCAAACCTTGCTTATCGCGGCGGCCGAGTGCCGCAAAAAAATCCTTCACAATCTGGACATTCTCTTGTGTGCTCATCGAAATCTCTCCATTTCCCTTACATCTCATCCCGTCCGATCTATTCCAAACTGACTTTAAGCTGCTTTTCACTTCTTGAGCGAAACTCTCGAAAGTCGATGTTTTGATCAGGTCCAATTTCGGCGCGACAGCTCTCACCGCCGCTATTTTGTCGATTTCTCTCACGATTTGATCTGCACTCCTTACTAGACCTGCGCCATGCCCCCATCGACGGCGAGATCCACGCCGGTGATATATGAACTTTCATCGGAGGCGAGGAACACGACTGCGGCCGCGATTTCCTCGGGCTTGCCTCTGCGACCCATTGGGATCTGCGATGCGAACTGGGCGACCGCTTGCTCTGCTTGTTCAGCGGTGAGGCCCGTCGTGGTCGCTAAGGCCGGGGTATCAATTACTCCGGGGCTCATACAATTCACGCGGATCTTGCGGTCTTTCAGCTCCATCGTCCAGCCGCGCGCGAAGTTGCGCACAGCCGCCTTGCTCGCGGCGTAGGCAGTAAACCCTGGGAGCCCCATCACGTTTGAGACTGAAGAGTTCAGGATAATCGAGCCGCCGTCTTTGAAGAGGGGAAGGGCCTTCTGCACCGTAAAGAACATTCCCTTTACGTTCACGTCGAAGGTCTGGTCGAAATGAGCCTCGGTAGCAACCGCGAGCGGTGCGACTGTACCCGCGCCCGCGTTCGCAAAGAGTATGTCGATGTGACCATGTTTCTCTTTCACGACGGCATAGAGGCGATCCAGATCTTCCAAGCGCGATACGTCGCCTGTGACCGTTGTAACGTTTTTCTTGATGAAGGCTGCGGCGTCTTTCAGCTCTTTCTCTCGTCGCCCAGTGATCACGACGTGGGCGCCTTCTTCCACGAAGCGCTTGGCTGTGGCCAAGCCAATCCCGCTACTTCCACCTGTGATAACCGCGATTTTTCCCGCCAATTGTTGTCCATGGTTACTACTCATATGTTTTTTCCTTTTTATTTGTCGTTGTTTTTTTATGTTGAATTTATTTGCTATTGCTCCAAAGCTGACATAGTCATCGATTACTGCTCCTTCTTGAACAAATCCTGGAAGATGAGCTGGCCCCAAGTGCGGCCGCGTGCGTGCACCAGCGCGCCACCCTCGTTGAACTTTCCCAACTTGACGGGTGCGAATCCGAGTTGTTTGGCCAAATCCGCCACGGGAGCGATCGCGTCCTCGTCGTCGCTCGACAGAAAGACGACTCGATGGCCGCCCTCGACGATCGGATCGGTAGCCAGCGTGGCCGCACCCAGGTGATTAAAACCTTTCACGAGCTTGGCGCCGGTGAAGGACTTCGCAACGAAGGCGGAGGACAGGAGGCCGCCCAGCTCTTCAGGGGGAACTCCAAACGCGTTCGTCGCGTCGATAACCGTCTTGCCTTTCCAACTCGGCAGGGCCTTCGCAACCTCGCGATGTTCCCCGAACGGGACGGCCAGGATGATTGTGTCGGCCTTGAGCGCATCCCGCAGCGAATTGGCGACGACGGTGGGTCCAATCGCCCGAGCCTCCGGTGCCAGCGACTCGGGCGGCCGGCGACTCGCGACGGTTACGTTGATGTTTTTACGGGCGAAGGCGTGGGCGAGGGCCTGGCCTATCTTGCCGAATCCTACAATTGCGTAGCTCATATATTCTCCTTTGATTTACCGAACCCTGCGGCGCTCCGAATAATCGAATGGAGCGCCGTAGGGCGAGTGGGTCAGATTTGCGCTAGGCCGCCGTCGACGGCGAGCTCGCTGGCGGTCATGAAGCTGCTGTCGTCCGACGCGAGAAAGGCAGCCGCCGCCCCGATCTCCGCCGGATCGGCCATGCGCTGGAGCGGAGTCATCGAGGCGTAGACCTTCTGGCCCTCCTCGCCTAGCGCTGCCTTCGCGAGTTCGGTCGCCGTCGGCCCGGGCGACAGCACGTTTACCCGGATGCCGGTGCCCTTCAGGTCCTCCGCCCAGGTCCGCGCGAGGTTGCGCACTGCCGCCTTGCTCGCGCTGTAGACGCTCATCGTCGGGGCGCCCGTGGTGCCGGCGCTCGAGCCCGTCAGAATGATCGAACCGCCCTTGCCCATCAGCGGCAGCGCCTTCTGGACCGTGAAGATCGTGCCCTTCACATTGGTGTCGAAGGTTTCGTCAATGTGCTCGGCGGTGATCTTGCCGAGCGGAAGCGGGCTTCCCGCCCCGGCATTGGCGAAGACGATGTCGAGGGTTCCGCGCTCGGCCTTCACCGCCGCGTAGAGCCGGTCGAGGTCGGCCAGGTCGGAGACCGAGCCCTTCACCGCGCGGGCATTGGGCCCGAGGGCGGCCACAGCGGCGTCGAGCTCTGCCTTCCGGCGGCCGAAGATGAAGACGAAGGCGCCCTCCTCGATGAAGCGCCTTGCCGCGGCGCGGCCGATGCCGGTAGCGCCACCGGTGATGACTGCAACTTTTCCTTCAAGCCTTCCCATAATTGCTCCCATCGATAGACCTGTTGAATCCAGTACAGTAGGTTAGAGTTCTTTGGCGATGGACGAGAACTGCTCGGGAGTCCCAATATTTTGTCTATTCGTCCAAAAAGGGGATGAACCGAGCTGTGTTGCACCTTTTTCGTTGAGGGACGCGCGGCTCGAGGAAAAGGAGTGTACGAGTTGTGACGCTGGAAGGAGAGTGTCCGTCAGGGCAGAGGCCTCTTCCACTTGATGCTGCACTTGTCCGACAAGCGAAGCTGTGCAGTTTTGTACAGTTCTCACAGAACACTATGGCTTTGAAGAGCAGATGGAGGCTAGGTTGGACCCGATAACAGACATCTTCAGAACGTTGCACGTAACCGCTTTTGGTCAGCACAGGCTCGAAGCCACAGCCCCGTGGGGCTTGATACAGGAAAACCAGAGCGAAGAAAAAGTCACGCCTTCCGACAAAAAGAGTTCACCCACAGATTTGGCACACTTCGCCATGCTTTCGCGCGGCAACTGCTGGCTGAGTGTGGAAGGGATTGCGGAGCCGATTCCCCTCACCGGTGGTGATTGCTTTTTACTGGCTAAGGGGACTTCGATTGTTTTGCGCGACAGCCTGCGAACACGTCCGAGGTGGAGCTTCCGCGAGGTCGGGGCTAAGGCCAACGGCAATGTCGCTCTTTGTGGCGGCGGTGGCGCACCGACGACAATCGTCTGTGGATCCTTGAGTTTCGATCGCGCCAGCCTGAAGCCGATCACTCAGTTATTGCCGAGCTTCATTTTGATGAAGGCCGATCAGGCACGCACGCTTGCTCTTCACACCACGGTGCGGGCGCTTGCGTCAGAGATGGAAGAACAGGCGCCGGGATCTGAAATAGTCGCGAATCGGCTAGCCGAGGTCCTGTTTATCCAGGTACTCCGGGCGCATATCGCGTCGGGACCGGAACGTAACAAAGGATGGCTTCGTGCGATCTTCGATCCTCAAATGGGCACTGCCCTGAGTGCCATTCACGACAGTGTGAATACACCCTGGACGGTCGAATCCCTGGCCGGAGCAGCGGGCATGTCTCGCTCCGCATTCGCAGCACGTTTTAAAGAGCAACTCGGACAAACACCACTGGAATATGTAACCGAGTGGCGGATGCAGAAGGCGATGCAGTTACTACAACAGCGTGACAAAAAGCTCATAGACGTCGCTCGGTCGGTCGGTTACGATTCCGACGCTGCGTTCAGTAAGGCGTTCAAGCGAGTTGTTGGGGCTAACCCTGGTGAATATCTCAAACGTGGTTATCAAAACAGAGGCCATGTCTGAATGGCGGAGGTATTTGAAGTGGAGGATGCTGACATTGGCGGCGGGTCTGGGCATCATGGAAGTGTGTTCTTCCAATGAGATGGGTGCCCCAAACGCCTCGCATCTGGAACAGAAGACCACGCAGCCGAACCGACCGAAGCAGACCAAGATCAGTCCCGGTAAACGCGCAAGCATCAAGGGTTTTGTCTCCAGCCTAGCCGACTTCTCGGTACAGATCCGCCTGACTTCCTTGAAGCTTGTTTCGGAGGCCTAACGGATGCACAGCCTCTGACGGTGTGCGCCCTAATGAGATTACTTCAGCTCTGCCGACCATCCATGGACTGGGTTAGGTTCCTGGTCCCGGCTATGGTTACGGACCAGATGTCGGCGTAAGGGATCGGTCGCAGAAATATCCTGCAGCAATGTCGTTCTTAATGCGGGGGTCGCGATCGGTTCCCAGGTACTCGTCGAGAAAGTCCAGCAGGACTTGAACTTTCGGCGTCAACCGCGACGGGCTCGAGAACAGTGCACAGAGGGTAATCGGCTCGGGAACCCACTGCGGCAGAATCTGCGCCAAGTCTTTTCGAACGTCCGGATTTTTCGCCACCCACAATGGAAGAATGACGATGCCAAACCCGCTCAAGGCGAGGTTCAGAGCAACCGTCGGATCGCTTGTAACCACTCGAAAAAGGATATTGGGCGTTACCACCTTCTTGCCCTTGCTCAACTTCCAAGGGCCGGAGCCGACGCATTTGTGCAGCGCAAGGTCCTCCGGGGTCGATGGATTTCCGGCAACTTTGAGGTAGTTTGGACTGGCGAAAAGGCCTCGAACCGTTCCAGGGTAGGGCCGCACGCGCCTCAGAGAGTCCTTCGGCGCCCGCAGTTTAAAAAAGACGTCTACGTCATCGCGCGGCTCCTGATCCCAACTCGCCGCATAAGGTTCGATCTCAACCCGTAACTCGGGATAGCGTTCCAGAAATTCCTTCAGCAAGGGCGCGAGTGTGTCTCGCGCCATGGTTACCGGACAAGCTATTTTCAACAGCCCGCTTGGGCTGGAGCGGCGGGCTTCCAGAACGTCGCGTCCGTGCTGAAGGCTCTGCATCGCACGTCTGGAAGATTGCAGGTATTCCTTCCCGGCGTCGGTCAGGACAAGGCCTCTGGGACCTCGCTGCACCAGCAGAACTCCGAGGTGCTTTTCCAGTCGAGTCAACGCCCGGCTCAGGGTAGAAGCAGGACAGTGCAACTCCTTTGCCGCAGCGGTAAGCGTGCCCGCCTGCGCGACCGAGACGAAGGAACGTACATCGTTGAGATCCAATTCAGTCATGCAGAGCCGCCACGCAGTGTCTATTCGTTGAGTTCATCAAGTATTGCACTGGTGCAATTCTACCTTGCGCGTACCGATTTATCAGAGTTTGGCTAGGAAACATCTATTCATGAACTTGCGCTGGGCGGGAGAAAAATCCGGTTGTGCGGCGCAAAGACTATGGAGGGGCAATGAAGATTCTGGTAATTGGCGGCACGGGCAAAGTTGGTGCAGAAGTCGTGAAGGAACTGCAGAAGCGCAGCGCAGACATTCGCCTGTTTGTAAGAAAGGACGGCACTCCGACACCGCCGGGCGTTGAGGTCGCGATCGGCGATTTGCTTGATCCGGTCTCCGTAGAGAAGGCGATGCACGGCGTTGACAAACTCTACCTGTTGAACGCCGTCTCGCCCGATGAACTGACGCAAGCCCTAATCGCCTACGATCTGGCCAAAAAGCTGAAGCTGAAACATATCGTCTATCACTCGGTTTTCCGCGTGGAACACTTCAAGGATGTTCCACACTTCGCCTCAAAGCTCGCGATTGAAAACGCCTTACGGGAGTTCGAGGTCCCTTTCACGATTATTCGCCCAAACTACTTCATGCAGAACGATGCGACGTTGAAAGACGCCCTGATGGCTGGAATCTACCCGATGCCTCTCGGCAACGTAGGGATCTCTGTGGTCGACATCCGAGACATTGCGGAGGCCACGGCAATCGTTCTGACTTCGGAAGAACACCACGGCAAGACTCACAACCTTAACGGTCCGGAAGCTATTAGTGGTCCGAAAGCGGCATCGATCTGGAGACAATTGCTCGGCAAAGACATTCGTTACGCGGGCCACGACATGGATGCGTTCGAGGAGCAGATGAGAAAGCGGGCCCCGTCGTGGTCTGCGTTCGACATCCGCATGATGTTTCAAGGGTATCTCGAACGTGGTTTCGTCGCGGATACGGGAGATGCCGAGAAGCTGACGAAGCTCCTCGGCCACGTGCCTCGCAGCTACCAGGACTTCGCCGCAGAAACGGCCGCACTCTGGGGATCGTAATCGGCATCAAACATCCAAAAAAACAGGACCTTGAGGAGAATGGAATGTCATCTTCTGTGTCGCCCATCCCTGCTGACGATCCAAAGCGCAGCCTGACCCTCGCTCAACCCGACAACCTCTCTCACATTGGACTGGTTGGAGATACCTACACCATCACCGTGACCGGCGAGCAGACTGCCGGACGCTTCTGCGTCATCGACATGCACATCCCGCCGGGCGGCGGTCCGCCCCCGCACCGGCATGACTTCGAGGAAACCTTCATCCTCCTCGAAGGCCAGATGGAAGCCACCTTCCGCGGCAAGAAGTCGACCGTCCGCGCCGGCGAAACCCTGAACATACCTGCCAATGCTCCTCATCAGTTTCACAACGCTTCTGGTGAGGCCGTACGCATGCTCTGTATTTGCTCTCCTGCCGGGCAGGAGAAATTCTTTTTGGAGGTGGGAGTTCCGGTCTCCACTCGCACCACACCTCCGCCCAAACTCTCTGAAAAGGAACAAGCGGCGTTCATCCATAGAGTGAAAGCGCTCGCCCCAAAGTACCGCACCGAGCTGCTAAGAGAAGCATAGGGGCCGCAGGGGGCCGTTCCATTGCGAGCGCTGGGCCAAGACCGTCAAGAAAAAGGAAGTGACGGCTTAGCCCCTGAGCATCCCATTTCCTGCGGCAGTTGCTAGGGCTTGCTTTGAGGGACTATTTAAGCAGGGGTTTCGAAAAATTCCGTTTGATGGGTGATTCCGCCGGAGGCGGCCTCACGCTTTCACTTCTCTCCTTACTAGTTGCCCGAGCACGAGACCTATCCGGGCTGCGTCCTGCGGCCGCAGCGGTGATGTCGCCTTGGGCCGACCTGGCACTCTCGGGCGAAAGCATGGAAACGCGGGAAGAGGCAGACCACCTCATGGCCAGGGATTTCACCCTGCCACGCGTCGATGCCATGGCTGCAAGAGGCAAAGACGGCAAGCTGTGGGTGGAGATCACCAATGTCGATCCACATCAAGCGGCCGAGGTCGACTTGAACGTGACCGGGATTAACGCCAAGTCTGCCTCGGGAGAGATACTCACTGCGCCCAAGGTGGACAGCGTGAACACCTTCGAATCCCCGAACACCGTTGTCCCCAAGCCGATTTCGGCGAGGGCACAAGGCGGCAAGTTGACTCTGCAACTCGAGCCTAAGTCCGTGACTGTGGTCTCGGTCGAGCAATAACGAACCCCCGGTAGCGCGGTCTGCGAATCATGAGGCCGCGCGGTCGGGGCCGTAAACGTTTACGATGAGAGTCGTCGGGATCGTTTTACTGTCCTTACTTTCGAATATTTTCTGGGGGCAAGAGTGCAACGATTTCGCCCCGTCTGATGTCTCTTGCTTGAGCAAGCGTTTGCTCGTCGTGCGTCCTTATTTAAGGATGGACGTGGCATGGGTTATACCGTCGTCGGAGGCCGAAGATGAAAATGTTAACGCCGCGAATGTCGGTTGCGATTGCTGCGTGGTTAGCTGCGGGATGTTTGTTTGCCCAGAACCCCGAACGACCTGCCTACAGGAATCCTGCTCTGCCTCCACAACAGCGGGCCGAGGACTTGGTTCACCGCATGACGGTCGAAGAAAAAGTCACACAACTCGTGAACCAATCGCGGGCGGTGCCGCGTCTGAATGTGCCGGATTATGACTGGTGGAGCGAGTCGCTGCATGGCGTGGCTCGCAACGGAACCACCGAGTTTCCCGAACCGGTCGGCTTGGCTGCAACTTTTGACACCGATGCGATCCATCGCATGGCGATCGTGATCGGCACCGAAGGGCGAGCCAGTTATGTTCGAGGCATGCGCGACGGGCACAGCGACATCTTTGAAGGGCTGGACTTCTGGGCGCCGAACATCAACATTTTTCGCGATCCGCGATGGGGACGCGGTCAGGAAACTTACGGCGAAGATCCATTTCTGACTGCGCGCATGGGCGTGGCGTTTGTCACGGGCATGCAGGGCGACGATCCAAAATACTATCGGGTCATTTCGACTCCCAAGCACTACGCGGTACACAGCGGCCCCGAGTCGACACGGCACAGGGCTGACGTGAAAGTCAGCAAGCATGACGAATTGGACACTTACCTGCCGGCGTTCCGTGCGACGGTGACGGAGGCGAAGGCCGGCTCGGTGATGTGCGCCTACAACAGCATCAACGGGCAGCCGGCTTGCGCGAACGAATTTCTCTTGCAGGATCAGTTGCGCGGCAAGTGGGGGTTTCAGGGATATGTGGTTTCGGATTGCGACGCCGTGATCAACATTTTCCGGGATCATCACTTCACCAAGAGCCAGCCTGAAGCCTCTGCCCTGGCTGTGCAGCGCGGCATGGATAACGAGTGCATCGACTTCGCAAAGGTAAAGGACGATCACGACTACAAGCCTTACCTCGACGCATATAAGCAAGGAATCCTGAAAGAAAGCGAGATTGATACCGCGCTGGTCCGGTTGTTCACGGCGCGAGTGAAGCTGGGTATGTTCGATCCGCCGGAGCTGGTTCCATACTCGACGATTGACGAGAAAGAACTCGATACTGCCGAGCATCGGGCGATGGCGCACGCTCTCGCCAATGAAGCGATGGTGCTGCTCAAGAATGATGGCACGCTTCCTCTGAAGCCGGGACCTCTCAAAATCGCATTGGTTGGGCCGCTCGCAGATCAGACCAAATATCTGCTTGGGAACTACAACGGAGTTCCCACGCACACGGTCTCCGTGCTGGAAGGACTCAAGGCGGAATTTCCTGAAGCGCAAATCAGCTTTGTTCCGGGGACACAATTCCTGCGCAACGATGGCGACCCGGTTCCCGCGTCGGCGTTCACTACAAGTGACGGGCAGCCGGGCCTCAAGCTGGAATTTGCCACGGGGGAGATATTCGGCGGAAAACCGACCGTTCTCACGACCCGCGACGTAACCACCGTTGATTTGAAGGCGGACGACGTTCCCCAGGAGGCCACGGGCAAGTATCCGGTGCGCGCGGAGTGGAATGGCTTTCTTACGCCCACGGAGACAGGGGAATACAGCATCGGCATGCGCTTTCAAGCGGGGTTCGCGAGAGTCCTGGTGAACGAGAAACCCGTCGCTCAAGGGTGGGCGGGTGCCGACGACGTCGGGGAGACAAAAGTCGGGCACATCCATCTCGAGCAGGGCAAGAAGGTTTCGCTCAAGGTGGACTACTCGAAAACTACCGCGGGTCCCATACGAGCGCAGATGATCTGGTCGAAGTACGATCCCAAGCCCAGTTCTGAAGCGATTGCGGCGGCAAAAGACGCGGACGTTGTCGTCGCAGTGCTCGGCATTACAAGTGAACTGGAAGGCGAAGAGATGCCGGTCAGCGAGGAAGGGTTCAAGGGGGGCGACCGCACGAGTATCGATCTGCCGAAACCGGAAGAGGAGTTGCTCGAAGCCGTGACCGCGACGGGTAAGCCGGTAGTTCTAGTCCTCGCCAACGGCAGCGCGCTGGCTGTGAATTGGGCCCGGGAACACGCCAATGCGATTCTCGAGTCCTGGTACGCAGGCGAGGAAGGCGGCGCGGCAATCGCGGAGACTCTTTCGGGCAAGAACAATCCAGCCGGGCGACTTCCAGTCACGTTCTATACGGGCGTCGATCAGCTGCCGCCATTTGAAGACTACGCAATGAAAGGGCGCACCTATCGCTATTTCGAGGGCAAGCCGCTTTATCCGTTTGGATATGGCCTGAGCTACACGACGTTCTCTTACACTGGATTGACGTTACCGAAGAGCGCCATCAAGGCGGGGGATGCTTTGACCGCGGAAGTTACGGTTACCAACACGGGCAAACGAGACGGAGATGAAGTAGCGCAGCTGTATCTCGAATTCCCGCACGTCGCGGGTGCGCCACTGCGTGCGTTACGCGGGTTCAAGCGCGTTCATCTGAAGGCCGGCGAATCGCAGACAGTGCAATTCGAGCTGAGAGATCGCGACTTGAGCATGGTTACCGAAGCCGGCGCGCCGATTATCGCGAAAGGCAAATATTCCGTTTCCGTCGGGGGTGGCCAGCCGAATACCGAGGCGCCATCAGTCTCGGGAACGTTTCGAATAAAAGGAACCAGGAGCCTACCGGAATAAGCGATGCAGAGAACTGCATGGTTAGGGCTCTCAGGATTTTAGGGGAACGAGCTTAGACTGACCGGGAGGAGATCATGAGGTTGCATCAACTTGAATCTCCTGAGTGGCACCGGGACGCGAAATTCGTATTCAGAGTACATTGAGATGGGCGCGCCCAAAGATCTGCGACCTGCACAACTCGTCCACCTGCCGATGCGCAGCAATGATGTCGTCCTGATGACTCTGGAGAAGATCGGGCAGCAAAGGCCGCCGGCGTTAAATGAAGGAGGAAGGTAATCTTGAAGCGTCGATCCTTGCTGCTGGGCGGGGCATGTGCACTCACGCTGGCCGGAGTCGCCAAGTCCTTAAGACAATCGCCGTTCTTTCACGGAGACGTACCAGACGGGCCGTTTCTGCCATTTTGGGAGTCACTGAAGTCTTACCGCTGCCCAGATTGGTTTCGTGATGCAAAATTCGGAATCTGGGCGCACTGGAGTCCACAATGCGTGCCCGAACAAGGCGATTGGTATGCGCGGAACATGTACATGCAGGGATCGGCTCAATATGAGTACCACGTAAAGCATTTTGGCCATCCCTCACAGTTCGGATACAAGGATATCTGTCATCTCTGGAGAGCGGAAAAATGGGATCCAGAGGCGCTTGTCAGGTTGTACAAGCGCGCGGGAGCTGAATACCTTGTCGCCCTGGCGACGCACCATGACAACTTCGATTGCTGGAACTCGAAGCATCAGCCGTGGAACTGCGTCAACGTTGGTCCGAAGCGTGACATCGTGGGAACCTGGGCCAAGATCGCCGGTTCGAATGGCTTGCGATTTGGCGTGAGCTATCACGGAACCCCGCACCGCACCTGGGACGAGTTCCTTCCGGTTCGCTACAAAAGCGATACGACCGGACCGCTCGCAGGAGTCCCTTACGATGGCTTGCAAACGATCGCAGACGGCAAAGGAAAGTGGTGGGAGGGCATGGATCCGCAAATGCTCAACGGAAAACCCCACCTAAAGAACACCCCGTGCCCGGAGTTCGTGCAGCAGTTCCTGCTACGAGTGCAGGACGTGATCGACAGCTATAGTCCCGACATCTTGAATTTCGATGATGGTGCGCAGTTCACCTTCGATGACGGTGGTAAGGGGGCTCCCGACTTGAAGGTGTGGCTGGGAATTCCCGATCTCGCGCCACAAATCATGGCCTATTACTACAACAAAAACGTGCAGGCGCATGGCGGCCGCCTGGAAGGAGTGGTTGACCTGAAAGAAGTTCCGGAGCCTGTGTGGGGTGCGCTGACCCGTGACTTCGAGTTTGGGATTGCCGAAGGACTTCAGGAAAAACCCTGGCAGACCGAGGCATGCATCGGGAACTGGCATTATCGCAGGAGCCTCTTTGAAAACCACGCGTACCAGAGAGCCTCTACCATCATTCCCCTTTTCGTGGACATCGTCAGCAAGAATGGGAATCTCCTGTTAAGCATTCCTCTGCCTGGTCACGGAGAGCCCGATAGCGATGAGATCTCCTTTCTGAATGAACTTGCCGAATGGCAGCAGGTAAATAGCGAGGCGATCAAAGGCACGCGCCCATGGAAAATCTACGGCGAAGGCCCTTCGACAGAAGCGAGGAAGGCATCAACCTACCACTTCTCGCAACTCAAGTTCGATCATACGGACATACGATTTACCACGAAGGGTGAGGCCCTCTATGCCATCGCTCTGGGCTGGCCCACTGCGGGCAAGTTTTTGGTCAGGTCGCTCGCTACGAACTCCCAAAACTACCCTCGCCAAATTCGAAAGGTAGAACTGCTGGGAGCGAAATCCGAGATCAAGTGGACGCGGGGAACCGAAGGCCTCGAGATTCAAGCACCCAACGTTCCGCCATGTAAGTATGCATTTTCGTTCCGAATCCTTGCGAGCTGAGGTGCGCTCTGGGAAGCAGGGACGAGCCCAGCCTATTTTTGCAGCAGAGGATATGAGCTTGAGACGAGCCTTAACGTCTATTGCACTTTGCCTGAGTAGCGCACTGATCTTTGGACAGAGCGCTGCAGAACATCCCGATTGGCCCGGCAAAGGTCAACTCTTTGTCGGAACTTGCTACCAGCCGGTCGATCGGTCACCGGAACAGATCCGGCAGGATATCGCGCTCATGAAGCAGGCCGGCTTCACGATGGTCCGCATGGGCGATCTTTCCTGGGACGCCTTTGAACCATCCGAGGGACAGTTTGAATTCACATGGTTCGACCAGATCCTGGAGCAGATGAACTCGGCGGGAATAAAAGTGATCCTCGACATCGGCGGATCGCCGGCGCCCATCTGGCTTCATCATAAGTACCCATCTGTAAACATGGTCAACGAACAAGGCGCAACCGTGCAGCCGGCGGAACGCTACATGGACGACATCAGCGACCCGGCTTATCGCGAGCACCTGATTCGGTTTGCTGATGAGTTGACCCGGCACTATGCTCACAATCCTGCGCTGGCGGCGATTGGCTACAACAATGAGATCGGCAACGGCGTCATGTCGTACTCCGAAGCAGATCGGCAGAGATTTATTGCGTGGTTGAAGGCGAGATACGGAACGATTGCAGATCTCAATAAGGCATGGGCAACCCAGCGCTGGTCACGGCACTTGAACTCGTTCGACGAAGTGCAACTGCCCTACGCGGATGGACCTTCTCCGCCCGAGCGATATCTCGATCTGCGGCGCTTCTGGTCTGACGAAACGATTTCGGTCCTCGAAGATCTTGAAAGAATTCGTGAGCGCAACGTTCCGAATCTGCCCGCGGTTTCCAATCTGTGGGACTGGGCCTCGCGCAGAGGCTTTGATTATCTGAGCTCTTACAAGAAATTTGTGAGCTACGGAGCCGAGGGGTTTTACCCGGCGAATCCGCTTGACGTGTCATTCGGCGCGCTTCTCGAAAAAGGCGACCTGTCTACTCCGCTGTGGTTCAACGAATTCACAAGCGGGGGTGGAGGCACTTACGGCGGCCCGAAAGGCATCATTCGCATGTGGGCGTATCTTGGCCTGATCGACTATGGACAAACGTTTCTCGCGTGGACCTTCAACACACATCGTGGCGGAGAAGAACAGGCCCTTTTCGGATTGCTCGATCACGACGGCACTCCCTCGTGGAAATATGCGGAGTACAAGCAAATTGCGAGCGAGTTTTCAAAGCTGCAGCGCCTAGGCTTTCCGCGCTATCACAAGCCGGATGTCGCCATCGCCTACTCGTTTGAAAGCAACATGGCGTCCCATCCGCCGGGCCCAAGCAACACAGTTCGCCAATACTTTACTGTCAACTATACCGATCAGGTCCAGAGCGCCCTGAAGCCTTTTTTCGAAGACAACATCGATGCCGCGATCATCAACATCGGACACAGCGCCCTCGACTACAAACTGCTGGTGGTGCCCGCGGACTATGTGATGGATTCCGCTAGCGCCGACGCCATCCGAAATTACGTCCGCAAGGGCGGCACGGTGGTCATGACCGCTATGTCGGCGAAGGTCGATGAGAACAACCAGTGGTTCGATACACCGCAACCGGGACGGCTGAGCGATGTGTTCGGGATTCGTACGGAAGAATTCTACCGGCCGAGCGCGCCTCCGGAATTCAGTCTGAATGGTAAAACGGAAAAGGCCAGCATCGGTTTCTATGAAGTGCTTGAGCCAAAGACGGCCAAGCCGATGGCGCTGTTTACCAATACCCCCGAGAAATCGCCCGCCATCACGGTCAACGATTACGGGAAAGGGCACGCCATCTATCTCGCCGTTCCTGCGCAGATGTCGGCGCTTGCTCCGCTCGTGCGCAGTCTGTATGCAGCTCTTGCCATCGAGAAGGGGCCAGGGACTCCCCCAGGCGTCTACGCGCGCGTAGTAGAGGGACGGACGCTGTATGTGAATACAACCGGCGAAGAGAAAGCTATCAGCATTCGCGGCAGCAAGCGCGGGATCATCAGCGGTACGTCATATGAAGGCGTCATTCGGCTGAAGCCGTACGATGCAGACCTGGTTGAGTAAAGATGTCCCTCGTGCTTCCAGTCCTGGCCTCACTTTGATTCCTTGACGATCGCGTCCGCGGCATTGCCGGCTACGACCCAGCTTGCCGACCCGGCGACGACGGCTTCATCCTCGAACCATAGGAATCCGTAGTCGTCGATACACTCCGGAAAATCCGGCTTGATGATGATGTATCCCGGAATCACCGCGCCCGGAATGTATGAGTTATCGCCCCGGTTGTTGCTGTAGGTCTTGGTTTTCGAAACCGTCCCGACGCCAGCTACGTACGAGGTGCTGGATACCGGGTGCGTGCCGAGAATGTAGTTGACGGCGCGCAACGTGTATTCGGGGCCCACAAGATCCGGAAACGTCTTGTGCAGAAAGTACATCCGTATGGCCATATCAACCACGGCGCCCGATCCGCCCCAGCCGCCGAGGCTCGGAGGCACGCCGAACGGCGTAGCGTCTAAATGCTTGTCCAGATCCGCCATGTATGTCTTCACCGCCTCACGCATTTGACCTTTCGCGCTCGGATCCAGATAAGGCAATGCGCGGACCGCGGTCCAGCCATGGGAACCGATCTGCTGCTGGGTGATCATCTGGGGGAATAACTCTCGGAGACGCGACTGGTAGGGCTCGGCGCCATGAGTAGCAATGGTCAGTTCCAGGGCCGCAGACCATTCCAGTCCTGCAGAGAACCCGTTGCGCTCGGAGTTCGGTTGCGGAGCTGTTGGCGCATTCCCCGAGACCGAATTTCCCGGAGTGCCTGGACGACCTGTTCCGCTACGACCGGTTTGCGCACCAGCGACCGCACCCTGCGAAGCCGCCAACACCCCTCCGGAAGCACCTGCCGGAGCCCCGCCAAAGGCGCCACCCACCGGCGTCGGATGAGCCTTCTCATCGTTCCATGCTTTGATCGCCGCATCGAGGCAGTCTTTTGCTAATTTGTCGTCCCAGCCTTTCAGCACATCGGCCGCCGCAGCCAGCGCCGCGATGCTGCTCCACTGGAAGAACGGGTTGGTTGACGTGAAGATCCAGCGATCATCCGGCTTGCCGGAGTAATCGCCCTTCACTTCGTTGAGACCGAGCTTCGGGTCAAAGAAGCGGCCGTCGGTTTTCGACGCTCCGTCCCCGATCTGGGTATATTGGCGCAGGTCTGGTTCGTGAGTACCGCGGATCGAGTGACCGATATTGTGGAACTGCGCCAGTATGAGCAGTGCCCCGTGCTTGACTTGCTCGACCGTATCCGGCACGCCATCGGGACGGTGCATCTCAACCGCGCGGGCGCCTTCATCCACGCTAAGCTCGTCGTAATCGAGATGAAATTCGCGATACGCCAGCGCCAGACTCTGGATCACGCTGAGTTGCGCGGGTTCCTCGAGATCGAAGTCGCCGGCATCGTACCAGCCGCCCACGTTCATTCCGGGAATGTGATCGCCGCCTTTGTACTTCCCGTCAGTTGCCGTTGCCTGATTCCAGCCGTCGAATTGCTCGCCGACCACAGGCGCCATGCGGCCATCATCCAGGTGTGAAGCTGCGTGCCACACGCGGTAGCCTTCGCGAACGGAAACATGATCCATCTGCGCGGCAAGGTGATGGTCGAGGCTGTCCTGCCATATGTTCGCGTAAGCATCGTTGGAGATGGGGAACGGCGCCGTTCGCTGGTCCGCGTACTCGATGACATAAAGTCCAGGATCCTTCAGCGGGGTGAAGTCGAATTTCGAATAAACATAGCGAAGCCACGGCGTTGAAGGCGTGATCGGGCCCTCGAACACCGGCTTGTACGATCCGTCCTCCATCAGGCGCAGCACTTTGGCCGTCTTCGGGGCGTCGTACTTGGGGTCGAGTTCGAGAACCGCCACCTTGGAAAATCCCGGGGCATACCCTACCTGGCTGTGCGCGATCATTGGCGGGCGCGTCCAATTCGGAATCACGTCTGGCCGGATGTGCCATACGATTGCCGCGGTGGTCTTGCCTGAAGGGATCAGCGAACGCAAAACGAACCAGCCGTTCGGTGCGCGGTTGCGTCCATCAAACAGCATGAGGTCGGCGGTATCCGACTTCACGTTCACCCGAGCGATTGCATCATCGAGCCCCAGAGTGATGCTCTTTCCTTCGGCAAACGGCAGTGGCTGCATGTATCCCTTGGCCTTATCCCAGTCCTCAAGGTAGTAGGCCTTTTTCGGTTCGTCAGCCAGCGGCAATACTTTGACCATCGGGTCATTCGGCGTTCGCGGGAAGATGCCGGCTCTGGTCCCATCCACGAGGTAAGCCTTGCCCATGTAGATCGAGGGCAGAAACTCCAGGTTGAAGCCCGCGCGCCCCGCCAGTTTCTGCGGTAGAGGCTTGTCGAGATTGATGCTGACCTTCACACCGCCCGGCTCCGCTGCGATTTCCAAGGTGTAAGTCAGATCAAAAGTTGGGAAAGCGAGATCGGCGCTGAGCCGATTGTTTTCCTTGTCGGCATGACGATCTTTGAGGGTTGCCACCAAGTCCCATTGTTCGGGAGTTGGCATAAGGCGCACGTCGCCATTGGTGGCGATGCGCTGCCCGTGGAGAATCATCTCCATGGCGGTGTTCTTTTGGTCCACAAAAACAGGATGGTAGGTGCTGTCGTAGAGAAACACGCTGAAACCCTGCGTGTCGAGATAGTTCTTATCGGTCACCCTCATGGCAAAATCGGCGCCGAAAAGACGTGGGCTAGAGATCAAGGCCAGGAGGAGGCACACTTTGAATCGAGAGGCCATAGGCTACGATTGGACGACTCCTTCTGGCATAAGCTTATATGACAAGCGCACCGTCTGGCGCACTTGTATCCATGGCGAGGGGCTTTGGGAGGTCCTCGTGAAGGAGTCTCGGTGCAGCTCGATGGCAAACAGCTTCATCTTGAGCCGGGTCAGACCGTGATTCCACACGGCCCCAATCGCGAGCTCAGCGTCGGCGAAGTGCTTCCCCGCTGCAAGTCTGCATGAGCGGGCACTCGGCCACTCTGCCTGTCACGCAGGAGGCCGCAGGTTCGTTCGAGTCCCGTCAGCGGACAAGTCATCGCCGTGGACGGCGGACTTAGCATTACTTCCGCAGGGTGGTGACATCACAGTCGCCAGGGTCCTCCTGGCTATGCTCCGCGCACCCTGCGGAAGCACGCGCTCCGCTCTCGTGGGAAAGAATAGGCTGTCCGAACGCGGTGAAGTGGTCGCCTTTCTTTAGCTCGCTTTCGCATCTTCGTCGCTTTTTCGGAAAGCTGCTTCTCCAGCGTCGGACACCTCAACCCACTTCGCGTCAGGCGAGGCCTCGGCGTCGTAATTGTCGTGCCAGTTCCACCACTTGTACGGCGGGGTCTGGGGGTAACCCTCTGGCGAGTCCTCCCAAGTCTCCTGACGACCGAGGGGCGTGATGTCGAGGTAGCTCCAGGTGGTTCCCATCGCCTCGTCGGCGCGATTGTTGATGAAGTATGTGCGAAACACCCGCTCGCCGTCGCGGAAGAACACGTTGTGGCCGTGCCATTCATCGACGCCGAAGTCCGCGTCGAAGCGGTCGGTGATGGTGTACCAGGGCATCTCCCAGCCCATCCGTTCCTTCAGGCGCGCGATGTCCGCCTGCGGCGCGCGTGAGGCGTAAGCGAGGGTGGTGTCGCGAGCGTTCAGATGGGACAGGTGCGAGACCTGATCGGCGCCCAGGGAGCAGCCGCGGCAGGCGTGCTCGGGCCAGCCGAACACTCCGGGCTCGAAGAAGGCGCGATAGACGATCAACTGCCTGCGGCCCTCGAACAGGTCAAGCAGGTTAACCTTACCCTTGGGCCCCTCGAACTCGTACTTCCTCTCCACCGCCATCCACGGCATCCGTCGACGCTCGGCGGCCAGCGCATCACGGGAGCGGGTCAAGGCCTTCTCCTTCACGAGGAGCTGCTGCCGCGCAGCCGCCCACTCTTGCTCCGGCACGACCGGCGGTGTCTTCATCGCGATATGCCCCTTCGTGTGAACCGTGTCTTTCTCTTTGCTTGCTGCCATATCATTTCTCCTTTGTTTTCTGAAACAGACCGAGACCACTTGATCTGAAAACTTTTCTGAACTTGCCGATGCACACCGCCAGAATTCCTCCCGAGGATGTGGCTGCGGCGACCATCACTGCTGTGCTTGAGATGCATGCCGGGCACATATGTCCCTCCTCTGAACTTCCTTCTTCGCGTTTTCTGTGGCCCTCCAGCCCAGTACCGGCTGCAGGCAAAATTGAACCTGTGAACTTACTTGTAAACCGGGTGTCATCCAGTCATTACGCAATTACCTGTTCGCCGCAGCACGAGCGTCTTCGTTTTGGTTCTCATACTCGTCGTGTCGGCGCCACCAGAGGCCGGTTTCGTTACGACCCTTCGGGGCGCGGTCGAGCCATGGGTACATGCCCCAGAGACCGTCAAGCCCTCGTGCATAGGCGGAATAGGTGTGGTGGACGACGCCGTCTTCGAGCGCGAATGCGCTCATGCCCGGCCTCTCGCGAATGTACGTCGCTGGGTACGTTCCGCACATAGCCGCGAACGTCGCAGCCCCGTCGGGCGTCGAGCGCGAGATCTCGGCCCCTTCCCGTCCGCGTGTCCGCAATGGCGCCTCACGCCGGTAGTTGTATTCGATACCGCCCTCGCGCTGTTGCTCCTCGGTGTAGGAAGCGCAGAAGTCGAAGTTGAAGTCGGCGCCTAGGGAGGACGCCCAGGGAAAAGTCCAGCCCATGCGCCGCTTGTACGCTTGTAGCTTCGCAAGCGGAGCTTGCGACACCGCCCAGAGCATTACATCATGGTTGGCCAGGTGCACGGCGATGCCGTTGAAGCCATCTGCAATCGACGAGCAGGAGGGGCAGCCGGCGGAGAAGTCAGGGCCGAACATGAAGTGGTAGACAAGGATCTGCGAACGGCCACGGAAGAGGTCTGCCAGCGAAGCGCTCCCCTCGTCGGTGTCGAAGCGATACCCCTTATTGATTGGCACCCACGGCAGTTCCTGCCTCTGGCGTGCCAACTCGTCATTTCTGCGTGTGAGTTCCTTCTCTGCTTTGAGCAGCTCGAGCCGAGACTTCAGCCATTGTTCTCGTGTTCCGGTCTTGTGTGTGGTCATTGCCCCTGTCTCCTTTCGTTCCAGTCTCGATGTGACTTGGTGTTTGATTGCCATGCGCTATATTTAGCGCGGGACGTCGGAGGGGTGGGAGTGACAAGTGTGGCGGGATTGGTATGGACTCGCTGATTACGGCCGCAGCTCGCGCACTCGCGGCGGGCGATCCCCTCGGAGCCTTGAAGCGAGTCGCGCTACGCGACGATGCACCGGCGCTCGCGCTTCGCGGCATAGCGATGGCGCAGCTTGGCGATTTCGCACGAGCGAAGGAACTCCTGCGACGTGCTGCACGCGCCTTCAGTCCGAAAGAAGCCGGGGCCCGTGCGAGGTGCATCGTCGCTGAGGCCGAGATTGCGCTCGCCTCGCGTGACCTGGGCTGGCCTGCGAAAACACTCGATGCGGCACGGTCGACCCTCGAAGCGCACGGCGACCGCTTGAACGCCGGGTTTGCACGCTATCTTGAAGTCCGGCGACTCCTGCTGATCGGGCACCTCGACGAGGCGGAGGGTAAGCTCGCTGACCTCGACCCGAGTGTTTTCCCGCCCGCGTCGAGGACTTTCCACGAGCTGGTAGTTGCGGGAATCGCAATGCGGCGCTTGCGGACGAAAGAAGCGCGCGCCGCGCTGGCTCGCGCCGAACGCGCAGCGCACCAAGCGGGTATCCCTGCGTTGATGGCGGAGGTTGAAAGCGCCTCCCGCGTCCTGAATACACCAGCAGCGCGCCTGATTGCGCGTGGCGACGAGCGTCTTCTACTGCTCGAAGACGTTGAATCGTTGCTGGCGTCCAAAACCATCGTCGTAGATGCATGCCGCAACGTCGTACGTCACGCAGACACCCTCGTTTCACTCGCAAGACGTCCCGTGTTGTTCGCTCTCGCACGGGCGCTAGGCGAGGCGTGGCCCGGCGACGTGCCGCGAGATGTGCTCCTTGCGCGTGCATTCGGTGCAAGGTTCGCGGATGAATCGCATCGCGCGCGGTTGCGTGTTGAAATCGGGCGGCTTCGCAGGATGCTTCGGAAGCTGGCCGACATCAGCGCGACGAAGCGGGGCTTTGCACTAGTTCCGCTGCGTGAACGCGAAGTCGTCGTGCTGGCCCGGCCCGTCGAAGAGAAACACGCTGAAGTACTTGCGTTCCTCACAGACGGTGAGTCGTGGTCGAGCTCCGCCCTGGCGCTTGCGCTTGGAGCCAGCCAGCGCACGGTCCAGCGGGCGCTCGATTCGCTTGCAGCAGAAGGCAAGGTGCAGTCGTTTGGCCGGGCGCGCTCTCGTCGCTGGATAGCCCCGCCCGTGCCGGGATTCACGACGATTTTGTTACTCCCCGGTCCACTGCCCGGCGACTAGGATGGAAGCATGAACCGATCAAACGCCGAAATCGTCAGGGAATATGGCCCTTTCCCGGGTGCCGACCGAGTCCATGGTGTGACCTATGACGGGCAGCACGTCTGGTTTGCTTCAGGCGACAAGCTGAACGCGTTCGATCCGTCGAGTGGGAAGATGCAACGTTCCATCGATGTCGCTGCGCATGCAGGAACCGCCTTCGACGGCCAGCACCTGTTTCAGATCGCCGACAATCGCATTCAGAAGATCGATCCAAAGACTGGCCGAGTGCTCGCCACCATCCCCGCGCCCGGCGGTGGCGGAGACTCAGGGCTTGCGTGGGCTGAAGGAACACTCTGGGTCGGACAGTATCGGAACCGGAAAATCTATCAAGTTGATCCCGAGACAGGCTCGGTTCTTCGCACCATCGAGTCCAACCGCTTCGTCACCGGAGTTACCTGGGTGGACGGAGAGCTCTGGCACGCCACATGGGAAGGTGAAGAGAGCGACTTAAGGCGGGTCGATCCTCGGACAGGCGAAGTCCTAGAGCGGCTCGATATGCCGGCCGGGGTATACATTTCAGGGCTCGAGTCCGATGGCCGCGATCAGTTCTTCTGCGGCGGAGGACCGTCAGGTAAGGTCAGGGCGGTCCGGCGGCCTCGGCGACGTGCCACCAGGGTCGATGACCCTAAAGTTCGAATCGGCTCGAGGAACAAGTAGTCGGAGCGGCACTCCAGACCACGTGTTCCACGGCAACCGGATCTCTTCCGGAGCCCGTCGTCGGCCACTCAGAACCAGTTTCTCTTAATTTCCAGATTCCCCCTCACTCGGGCGGAGCCGTTATGCCATCGCTGGTGCTCGCTCGAAGCAGCTTGCTCTTTGCTACGAAAAGGTAAACGGGTAGCTCAGCGAGATCAGGATCAGTCCTCCCCGATTGGAAAATCGGCGCGATCCACAACCTATCCGGTTAATTAGCGCTTCCGAAATTGCGGCTACTCTGATACTGGCCCCGAGCCGGGATGCACGCCGTCGCCCCGCGGTCGAAGTTGCCGGGTCTGGTTCTGTACAATTTGGTCGTGGACCCTCTGAGTGAAGTGGAGACTCGCGTGCTCGGTGCGCTGATCGAGAAGGACATCACCACACCGGACTACTATCCCCTTTCCCTGAACGCGTTGGTCAACGCGTGCAACCAGAAAAACAACCGTGAACCGGTGATGAATCTCGATGAAGATACGGTGCGGCAGGCACTGAATACGCTGCAGGGTCAGAATCTTGCAGGACCATCCGGGGGAGCAGACAGCCGCGTGACCAAGTACGAGCATCGTATGCAGGAGGTTTTCAACTTCAGCCGCGGTGAGACCGCCATCCTGTGCGTGATGTTGCTGCGCGGTCCACAAACCCCCGGCGAGCTCCGAGGACGAACCGAGCGCATGCACCGCTTCGAGGCCCTTGACGAAGTGCAATCCACTTTGCAGCGCATGATGCAGCGTGAGCCGCCCATGGTTAAGGTGTTGCCTCGCCAGCCCGGCACCAAGGAAGCGCGTTACATGCATCTCCTCTCTGGAGATCTGCAGGAATCCAGCGTAGCCCAAGTGCATTCGCCCACGATTGCCCAACGTCCGCGAAGGCAATGAGATGCTGATGCGACTGGAGATTGAAGTCCGGGAGCTTCGGCAAGAGGTATCTGATCTAAAAGAACAGCTGGTGAATTTCCGGAAAGCGTTCGAGTGAGAGGAACCGCGTGGGGCTGTCCCACAGCATCAAAGTCAACAGAGGGGAATAAAAGAAGTTAAACGCAAAATCCAGGAAGGAGAAAGCATGAGCGGAGTACGGGTACTGGTGGGCACGCGTAAGGGGGCGTTCATCCTGACGTCCGACGGCAAGCGAGAACAATGGGATGTCAGTGGACCGCATTTTGCGGGCTGGGAGCTGTACCACCTCAAGGGTTCGCCTGCCGATCCGAACCGGTTGTATGCGTCGCAGACCAGTGGCTGGTTCGGGCAGATGATCCAGCGCTCCGATGATGGCGGCAAAACCTGGCACCAGCCCGGAACGCCGGTCGGCGAACCGGCCGCTGCGGGTCCTCCCAAGAGCGAGAGCAACAAGTTCGCTTACGACGCGGTCGCCAAGCCGCTCACCACGCATCAGTGGTACGACGGCACGCAACATCCCTGGGAGTTCAAGCGGGTGTGGCATCTGGAGCCGTCGCTCACCGATCCCGACACGGTTTACGCCGGGGTCGAAGACGCCGCCATTTTCCGCTCTACCGACGGCGGACAGAACTGGAAGGAACTCCCCGGATTGCGCGGCCACGGTACCGGGCCCAAATGGCAGCCCGGCGCGGGCGGCATGTGCCTGCACACGATTATTCTCGATCCCAGCAATCCGCAGCGAATGTACATCGCCATCTCGGCGGCGGGTGCATTCCGTACCGACGACGGCGGCGCCAGCTGGAAGCCGATCAATCGCGGACTGCGGTCGCAATACATTCCGGACCAGGATGCGGAAGTTGGCCACTGCGTCCACCACATCGCCATGAATCCTAAACGACCGGGCGTCCTCTTCATGCAAAAGCACTGGGACGTCATGCGTAGCGACGATGCCGGCGACCAGTGGAAAGAAGTCAGCGGCAACCTGCCCACCGACTTCGGCTTCGTGATCGACGTGCACGCCCACGAGCCGGAGACGATTTACGTCGTCCCCATCAAGAGCGACAGTGAACACTACGTGCACGAAGGCAAGTTGCGCGTGTATCGCAGCCGCACCGGCGGAAACGAGTGGGAAGCGCTCACCAAAGGCCTGCCGCAAAAAGACTGCTACGTCAACGTCCTGCGCGATGCCATGGCGGTCGATTCCTTGGACAAGTGCGGAATTTATTTCGGCACCACCGGCGGCCAGGTGTACGCGTCAGCCGATGCCGGGGATAGCTGGAATCCGATTGTGCGGGATCTGCCAGCGGTGCTGAGCGTGGAGGTGCAGACGCTGGGGTGAGGAGGTTCGTTAATATTAGGAGAAGGCTTGCTCGACCATTCGCGCCTCACTACTATCTCACCAGAAGTTTACATGGAAGAAAGAAAGGTAACCACTTGGGAGCAATTCATAAAGGAATTGGATGATCTGAAGCGAGAGCGTGACAATACTGAGGATTGTGAAGCAGAATCTTCGCTACTGTTTCGTGGTCAAGAGAACTCGAACTGGTGGCTCAGCACTACACTCGAACGCAAGCAACAACGGACTCCATTCAAGGACTATTACGCGGTTATTTCGAAAATCAAGCCACAGATTGAGAGTCTAACGAATAATCAGTGGGCGATTCCGGAGTATCCCGAGGTAGAACGCTTGGTAAAGGACTATGATGCGTTCAATCTCGCCTTGTGGAGCGGAAGATGCCCCGCATACGCCTATATGGCGTACCTTCGCCATCATGGATTTCCATCCCCACTTTTGGATTGGACTCGCTCGCCATACGTAGCGGCGTATTTTGCATTTAGCAATGCGATTGAGGATGCAAACAATTACGTGTCCATTTACATTTTCTCCAAGCGCCGCTTTACGCTTTCTGGGAACAACATGCGCGTGGTCTACCGCTACGGACCATACGTCAAGACTCACCGTCGCCATTTTCTACAGCAAAGCGAGTACACGCTGTGCCTCTCACACGAACAGGACTGGCGTTTCGAACAATATGACACGGTTTTCGACAGCGGACTCCATCAACAAGGAACGTGCTGGAGGTTTGCAATTCCCGCAGGGGAGCGACGTAAGGTTCTGAAGCTACTCGACGAGCACAACTTGAATGCATTCTCCCTGTTTGGATCTGAGGAAAGCATGATGGAAACGTTAGCGGCTAGAGAGTTTGATTATGCCAATGCCATAGAGGAAAATGCGTCTTCTGCCCAGGGCACGGGATAGGTAATTGCACTATGCAGCCCCGAAGGGGCGGAATATTACAGTCCAGGGCGTGAGCCCTGGGTAGGATTGGTGATGTGCGAGTCCCGCAGGGACGAAAGAAACGAAATTGGCCCCAGGCTCGATCTTTCGCCCCATGGGGCTCTCTTGATATTTTCTGCAAATAGCCCTAAGGCTTTCGCTCTGCGGTGCATTCTTTCGCCGCTTCGCGGCTAGAGTTACCATTGCAGAACTATTCCGTTGAAGCAAAAATCATGGCGTCGAATATGATCCGCGTCATACTTCCCTTTCATCTCCGAACCCTGGCGCAGGCCGCCAGCGAAGTGTCGCTCGAAGTCGAGGGTCCAGTGACGCAGCGCTCGGTGCTCGATGCGCTCGAGGTCCGCTATCCCATGCTGCGCGGCGCCATCCGCGATCACGACACGCTGCAGCGCCGTCCGTTTCTGCGCTTCTTCGCTTGCGAGGAGGATCTGTCTCACGAACCACCTGACGCCCCACTGCCCGAGTCGGTGGCCTCGGGCAAGGAGCCGTTTATCGTCATCGGCGCCATCGCCGGCGGCTAGTAAAAGAAGCGGGTGCCCCATCTTTGCGCGTTCTGTGCGCAAAGGTGGGATTCCACAAAGCTCGACCGCTCGGGATTCTCTGACGCTTGAAAATCGACTCCACAGTTGTGATTTCCCACCTTTTCGCATAACACGCGAAAAGATGGGGCACCCAACGAACGATGTGACCCCGGGCTTGTGCGGCTCAGAAGGCCGGTGATAGGCTGGCCAGCTTGTCCAGCGCATATTCCACCGACGCGTGGGTGAACCTCATGATTGCCGAGGCGGGAGCTTCGGCGGCGCTCACCGGACTTGTCTTTGTAGCTGTCTCCATCAATCTGGAGAAAGTCCTGAGATATCCCTCATTGCCGGGGCGGGCAAGAGAATCGATTACGCAGTTGTTCAGCGTGCTGGTCATCGCAACTCTTTGTCTCATTCCCAATCAGAGCATGGCCGCGCTGGGTTGGCAGCTCTTGCTCCTGGGCCTGTGCCAGTGGACCATGACGGCGTTTCTTCAGCTGCGTTACGTGACGCAGCATCGAGGTGAACCGTGGCACTGGATGGGCACGCGCGTCTTGCTTAACCAACTGTCAAGCCTTCCGGTATGCGTGGCCGGAATCTCATTAATGGTTCACTCCGGTGGAGGCCTTTACTGGCTGGTTCCGGGAATTCTGTTTTCCTTTATTGCCGGCGTCTTTCACGCATGGGTACTCCTGATTGAGATTCTGAGGTGAGGGGCCGGAACGCCGGGTGTGCCCCATCTTTGCGCGTTCTGAGATTTGCAGCTCCACTTTTTCGCAAAGGACGCGAAAAAATGGGGCACCCCGGCTTTTAGTTTAATCTGCGTCTGCGATGAACAACACCGGTTTTGTTTTTCCCTGTCGCATCGCCCACGCCCACAGGATCGCAGGCAAGACCATGATCACGCCGGTTGCCGATGCCACCACCCGGGCTGACACGCCACGGTCGAGAAAAAATCCGCAGACGTAGGCGCCGATGGCGACAGTCAGCATGGCCAAGCCCAGGTCAGCGGAGAAAACCCGGCCGCGGAAACGGTCCTCGGTGTTGAGCTGCAACAGCGTGGTGGAGAAAACCCAGACGGTCGAGCCGCCACAGTGGGCCAGCATGATACAGAGGCACGCTACCCACACGTTAGGCGAGACGCCCAGACCGAAGTAACCGGCTCCAATGGTCAGATAGCCGAGCAGAATGCCGAGCCGCAGCCGATTGTCCGAGTGCCCGGCCAATCGGGCGGAAAACAACGGACCGATCACGGCGCCGATCCCGCGCGCTCCCAGCAGCAGGCTCATGCCCAGCACTGCGCCCCGCTGCGGATCGATGCCGCGCAGGTGCACGTGAAAGTACTGCACGCCCATGACCGTGAACAGCACCCAGCTCGGACCGATCATCAGCTCACCGGCTTTGGCGAAAACCGCCGCCAGTAACCTGCGATCTTTGCGAACGTAGCGCATACCCTCAGCGATCGGCGAAAAGTCCACAGCGTCACGAATGCGCAACGGGACGGCCGATTGGGCATGCGGTTCGTCAAATTTCATCCGGCCAATCAGGATCGCCGATACCAGGAAGGAAAGAGCGTTCAGCAGGAAGACCGCCTGGCGCCCCAGCAACGCGGCCACGAACCCGCCGACCGACGCACCCACCAGCAAGTTGACCGACCACGTGGCCGATGACAAGGTGTTGGCCAACAGTACGTCTTCCCGGGACGCAATATTCGGAATCACGGCACTGCGCGCCGGCTCGAAAAACGCAGCCATCAGCGTTTCCATCACCAGCAGAGGGTAGACGATCCACACTGTCGAGCGGGAGCGCACGATCAGCATGGCAAAGACGATGACCATTCTCGCTAGATCGGCGACGATCATGACCCGTTTGCGGCGCACGCGATCATTGATCACGCCTGCAGCCGGGCCGATGAGAGTCTGGGGAAGTACTTGCAGCACCAGGGCCAGCGCGACCGAACTGGCCCGTCCAGTCAATTCCAGCAGCAGACTGTAGATGGCCAGGGTATAGAACCAGTCGCCAATCTCGCTGACGATCTGGGCCATCCACAGGCGGCGGAAGTTGCGGTTCAAGCGCAGCAGTCGGAGATATGCCGATAGCGAGATCGACGTGGCCGCGAGTTCGGGTTGCGGATCCATGGTTATTCGTCGTTAGTCGTTGGCCGTGGCCCGCGATTATGCAGATGGGCTGAAGCCGTCGCAGCATCGTCTTTTCGCTGCCGGATCGCCGAACCGCCGATCCCGTTTTTGGCCAACGACCGCGGACCAACGACCAACGACTATAATCTACTCATGATGGATGAACAGGCTTTTCGCAAACGGGCCGACGCCGCGCTTGACTCATTAAAGAAGTCGCTCATGGAGGCTGAGGACTCGGCTGACATTGAAGTGGAAGACCAGTCCGGCGCGCTGCACGTTTACTTTCGAGGACCAGAGCAAGTTCGTGATTTCTCCCAATGCCCCGGTGCGGCAAATCTGGATTTCGGCTCTGGCCACCAGTTTCAAGCTGGACTGGTCAGATGCAGAGCAGAATTTTGTTTTGTCCAAGACCGGAGAGAGACTCAAGGTGCTGGTGGCCCGCCTGATCAATCAACAACTGGGAGAAGAACTGGTCACACTGGCCTGAGTCTGTTCTAGGCGCCCTGCAATTTCTGCTTGAGGTGGGCGGCGATCTGCCTGCCGTGGAATCTTCCGTTCTCGATAAAGATTTCGTTGGTCTTCGAGCCGGCTACAATCACTCCTGCCACGTAGATCCCGGGAACATTGCTCTCCAGAGTCAAGGGGTCACACACCGGACGGCATTGCTCGGAGGAGAGTTCGATGCCCATCGAGCGGAGGAAATCGTAGTCGGGATGGTATCCGGTCATGGCAAAGACAAAATCGTTTTTCAATTGGACCAAGCCTTCGGGTGTCTCCAGATTCACGTAGTCAGGCCCGATCTCGACCACGGTGCTGCGGAAGTAAGCGGCGATTTCGCCACTCTTGATCCGGTTCTCGATGTCAGGCAGGATCCAATATTTCACGTGATTGTGCAGTTTCGGCCCGCGATGCACCAGGGTCACACGCGAGCCGTGCCGCCACAAATCAAGCGCCGCGATGGCGGCCGAGTTTTTGCCGCCGATGACCAACACATCCATGTCGAAAAAAGGATGGGGCTCGCGATAGTAGTGAAAGACCCTGGAAAGGTCCTCTCCGGGAATATTCAACGGGTTCGAGAGATCGTAGTATCCGGTCGAAACAATCAGCTTGCGGGTATGGTAGTCGCAGATTCCACCCATGCTGTCGGTGGTAGTAATTTGAAAATCACCGTCGCTCCCGGTCACGGTCTTCACCCACTGGTACTGGCGGATATCGAGGTGATAGTGCTCGGCTACTTTGCGGTAGTATTCGAGCGCCTCTTCCCGGGTGGGCTTCTGCCGGGCCGTGCTGAATGGAATGTCGCCGATTTCAAGCAGCTCCGGCGTGGTGAAGAACGACATGTTGGCGGGATAGTTGTAGATGGAATTGACCACACAGCCCTTATCGATGGCCATGGTCTTGAACCCGGCACGCTGGGCTTCAATCGCGCAGGCCAGGCCGGTAGGCCCGGCACCGATCACGATTACATCGGCCCGGGTGTCGGGCTCACCCTTCATTTGGGCGCGAGGAAGTGTTTCGGGAATCTGCTGGGTCAGGCCGGGACTCTGTTTGGTCACCAATCGGCTGTCTCTGGCGGAAACTTCGACGTGCGCAGGCAGGCACGAACGAAAGTAAGAGCCTTTTGAAGTTATCGATTCTAGCATGCGCGCCGAGGCGCTGGGCTGATGGAAGTGGTCTGTTTCACGCTAGTCGGGGCAAATCTTATCAACCACCAAGGACACGAAGTATCACGAAGGTTTACTCTTTCGGTTTGTTCGTGTACTTCCTGACGTTTGTGGTTAACAGCCTTCGCAAATTGAATGTCACGGAGGTCGAACTGTGTCTGGAAATCAGGTGAGCGCGCCGCCTTCCCCGGAACTGTTCTTCGAGCATCACCGCCTATCAGCAAACCGAGACCCTGAAGGCGGCAGTCGAAGTGGAAGTGTTCACCGCCATCGGCGATGGCAACCAGACGGCGGATGCGATCGCCCGGCGCTGCCAGGCATCGGAGCGTGGCATACGCATTCTTTGCGATTCGCTGGTTGTGATGGTTTTCTAAAGAAGGACGGCGTACGCTACAGTCTTACCCAGGATTCAGCTGTGTTTCTTGACCGGCGTTCGCCTGCTTATCTTGGAGGTGCGATCCAGTTTCTGCTTGCGCCATCGGCGGTTGAGAGTTTTCGGGAATTGACCGGAGCGGTTCGAAAGGGCGGAACCGTCAAGGATCAGCACAGCCTTACGCCGGAGCATCCGGTGTGGGTCGAGTTCGCTCGCGGCATGGCGCCTTTCATGTTCATGCCGGCTGAATTATTGGCAAAGCTGTTGAAGGCGGACGAAGGACTGAAGTGGAAAGTTTTGAGCCTGGCCGTAGGCCACGGACTGTTCGACATCACAATTGCCCGCCTCAATCGCAACGCCGAGGTCTGGGCGGTCGATTGGGCGAACGTGCTCGAAGTCGCTCGCGAAAATGCTCAAGCCGCAGGCGTTTCCGAGCGGTACCATCTGATTCCGGGGAGCGCGTTTGATGTTGACTATGGCACTGCCTACGATGTTGTGCTGATTACAAACTTCCTGCATCACTTTGACCAACCTACCTGCGAAAACCTGTTGCGCAAGGTACACGCGGCGCTCAAACCAGGGGGTCAGGCCGTCATTCTCGAGTTTGTTCCCAACGAAGACCGCGTCTCCCCGCCGATCCCGGCGCGCTTCAGCCTGGCCATGCTGGCCGGAACTCCGGGAGGAGATGCCTACACGTTTTCTGAACATAAACGTATGCTGCAGAATTCGGGTTACACCTCCGCGACCCTTCATCCCATGCCGCCGACGTTTTTCAGCGTGGTGATTGGGAAAAAGTAGGATCTGTCGCTAGTCGCGTACTCTTTGCGACTTCTATGCGTTCTTTGCGGTTAAAGATTTTGGACCGCAAAGGACGCAAAGATCGCAAAGTAACCTCCGATATCAGCCCCGCTCCGGTCCGCGTTGCAATCCTCGGTTGCTTTAATGCCCGGTGGCTTAATCGGGAACACGATATGGCAGTACCCGCAAAACCGAAGGCTCAGACGCGCATTGAGTCCGACAGCATGGGACAGATCGAAGTCCCGGCCAATGTCTATTGGGGCGCGCAAACGCAGCGTTCGCTGCACCATTTCGATATCGGGCGCGACACCATGCCGCCCGAGCTGATCCGCGCCTTCGGCATCCTCAAAAAAGCATGCGCACTGGTGAACCAGGATCTGGGCAAGCTTCCTTCGGAAAAAGCCAAACTCATCGTCCAGGCGGCCGACGAAGTCATCGCGGGCAAGCTCAACGACCAGTTTCCTCTTCGCATCTGGCAAACCGGGAGCGGCACACAAACCAACATGAACGTCAACGAGGTCATCTCGAACCGCGCCATTCAACTGGCGGGCGGTGAGATGGGCTCGAAAAAGCCGATTCATCCCAATGATGACGTCAACATGTCGCAATCGTCCAATGACACGTTTCCCACGGCGATGCACATCGCGGCGGCGGAACGGGTGAAGCACGCGCTGATTCCGGCGGTTCGGAGCGTGCACAAAGCGATCGCCGCCAAGGCGGAAGAATTCAAAGACATAGTAAAAATCGGACGCACCCACCTGCAGGATGCCGTGCCTCTCACCTTCGGACAGGAGTTCGGTGGTTGGGCCAGCCTGCTGGAGCGCGATATCAAGCGCCTGGAGCAGGCGCTGGACGGGCTCTACGACCTTGCCATCGGCGGGACTGCGGTCGGCACCGGGCTGAACGCGCCTCCCGAATTTGCGGAGCGTGCCGCCAAAAAGATCGCCGAACTCACGAGTCTTCCCTTCCGCTCCCATCCCAACAAGTTCGCCGCACTTTCGGCGCACGACGAAATCGTCTTTGCCCAGGGCGCGCTGGAAACGCTGGCCGCTTCGTTCATGAAGATTTCGAATGACATCCGCTGGCTGGCTTCGGGACCGCGCTGCGGCCTGGGAGAACTCTCCATCCCAGAAAACGAACCCGGTTCGTCGATCATGCCGGGCAAGGTGAATCCTACGCAGTGCGAAGCCATGACCATGGTGTGCGTGCAAGTGCATGGCGCCACCGCCGCCGTGGGATTTGCCGGCTCGCAAGGCAACTTCGAGCTCAACGTGTTCAAACCGGTGATCATTTACAACTTCCTGCATTCGGTCACGTTGATCGCGGATGCCTGCCACGGGTACGTCGAGTACATGATCAAGGGCATCGAGGTGGATCGCGCCAAGGTTGACTGGTACGTGAATAATTCGCTGATGCTGGTGACGGCCCTGACACCAAAAGTCGGATACGACAAAGCCGCGCAGATCGCTCACACCGCCCACGTCGAGCGCACCAGCCTGCTTGAGGCGGCGCTGAAATCCGGCCACCTCACCCGCGAAGAGTTCAATGATCTGATGAAGCCGGAGAAGATGACCCGCCCGTAAAGGACCGTGTAGGGGCGGATCGCAGCTCTGGCAGAGACCGTGTAGGGGCGGGTCTCTGACCCGCCCTAGTCGAGCGAGGCTCGACAGTTCGGTGCCTCGTAGTGTCTAGCAATCTGCCGAGCTTCGCTCGGCCCGGCCGGGTCAGAGACCCGGCCCCACACGGTTCCTGATTCCTGTCCTAATCTGCTTTAGCCGGACTCAACACCGCTGCACCACTAGAGTCGCGACTAGTTAGAACAACCTTCGGCGTCGTCGTAATCGTGATCACGCTTACCAGCACCAGCAGCGTGCCCAGCAGCGTGCGCGCACCAACTGCTTCCCCGCCGACGAAATATCCTAAGGCAACCGCTACCAACGGATTCACGTACGCGTAAGTCCCTACTTTCGTTGGCGACTCGTAGTGCAGCAGCCAGACGTAGGCGGTGAAGCCGACGATCGAGCCTGCGATGATCAGATAAACCAGCGCGAACCATGCGTGGGCTGAAACCGCTTGTACTCGAAATCCGGTGAATTCCCCCGTAAGCGCCGTGAGCACGAACAGCTGGGCTCCGCCGGTAAGCATCTGCGCGGCCGCGCTCATCGGCTTCGACGCAGGCAGTGAAAGCCGGCGGGTGAGGGTCGTAGCCACCGACCAGGTGAGCGCAGCAACCAGCAGCGCCATCGCGCCGGCGCGATTGATGGGGACCTCGCCCAGCGAGAATGAATGATTCATCAGCACGGCCACGCCGCACATCCCCACGAGAAGGGCCACGCTAAGACGAATGGTCAAGCGCTGTGTGCGCAGGAAAACAATTTCCATCAGCGTGATGAAGACCGGGATGGTGGCAAGCACCACGGCCGCAACTCCCGGAAGGCACGCGCTGCTCAGCCCAGAACAAGCAGCCATAGTCGATCGACGAATATGATGGTGCCGAGCAGAGACGCTGCTGACCCACTCGCGCGGGCTCGGAGCCGGCGTGCCCTTCAGTCGCAGCCACGCGTACATGACGACCCCGGCAGTAAAAAAGCGCACGGCCGCCAGCAGGAACGGAGGTACTTCGTGGACGCCAACCCGGATCGCCAGAAAGGTCGATCCCCAGACGAAGTAAATCATGGCGAACGCCAGCAGGATTTTCCAGGTAGGTGGACGGGCTTCAGCTTCCATCTGGATCTCCTCCTGCTCGGGGCAAGTATTCGGCCGGCTCTTTATAGATGGCGGGACGTGCGACCCAGCACCGGATTTTTCCATGAAAGATTCTCATGGCTTGAAGAATTTTTCCTCATGCCGTGCTCACATCCTGCTCTTGGCAAACGATAGACCGCTGAGGCCAGCCACTTGCGCCACATCGACGGCTTTGGACGCGACCAGCACGTGGAAAGTTTCGCCCATGCCGGCGGGAGTCACCAGGTGTTTGAGTTGCAAAGCTACTTTGGCGCGCTCCTGCGGCAAGCGGCAGTCTTCGAAGGCGTCAGCAAACTGGTTGTTCTCTCCAATTCCCATCAGGAATTGCGATTGGGTGAGAAGCGGTTGCGCCTGCAAGCCGTTTTCTTCCGCCGCCGCGACCAGGGACGTGAAGTTCACATGGGTGGTAAGGTCCTGTTCGCCCGGGGCTTCATAGGGATTCTGGCTGGCAGAGTGTTGACGATACGCCATGAGAGTTCCGCGATGGCGGCCCGCCAGTTGCTCTTCGCGGGTATAACCGTAGTCGATCGCGACAATGAAACCGCGGCGTAACGACGCAGCGAGGCGCGATATGCAGCGTTGCGCGAGCAGTGGTACTTCGATTCGCTCTCCCGGCTCGGGATGGACGCTGTAGCGGTCGAGGAACTCCAGTTCCTCCGCGGAAGGTGGAACCCAGACTTCAGTGAGGCGGTCATCCTGAAGGGCGACGCGAAGGGCTCCCATTGAGCTGAGGATTTCTACGGGAAGGGCGTCGAAGAATTCGTTGGCAAAGATGATGACAGGAGTCTCAGGGGCTAAAGCCCCGCTTTGCGGAGGCGTCAATGCAGGGCTGAAGCGCTGCTCCACCGCAGCGCCAGGGCCCACTTCCGATTTCGCCCAATCGCCTGATATTGGCACAGCCTCCGAGCTAAACCAGGCTTTCAAGGGAGAATCTGCGCTGTGCAGTGACGCTCGACCGCTGTTGAAGTGCCGGATCAGATTCGACCGCAGCCGCTCCCGCAGCCGTGGCGAACTTTCCTCGAGCGAGTAATGCAGCGTCTGAAAGAAGTCAGGGAATTTTTTCTCCGACCAGTCCAGCACATCTTGGGCGAACAGTCCCCGGCCGGGGCCGAGCTCCAGAATTTCCATGTGGGCAGGCGAGCCAAGCACCCGCCAGATTTCGTCGAACTGCCGCGCCAGCAGGCGTCCGAAGACAGCGTGCACATCGCTCGACGTGTAAAAGTCGCCCGCCTTGCCGAACTGCTCGGGGTCCCGCGAGTAAAAGCCCAGGTCGGGCCGGTAAAGGCACAGCTCCATATAGCGGGAAAACGGCATGGGCCCGCGCTCGCGAATTTCCTGCTCGATGATCTGGCGCACACTCACAGTTCATTCCGCTGCCGCTCCGCCCGGTCCTGGGGCGTGCGGATGAACATTTCGACCAGGTAGTCGTGCAGGCAGTCGTAGAGCTGCCGCTGGAACGACCACTCGAACTGGGGATGGTCGAGATCCCTGGGGTGAAACTCGAAGTTATAGGTGTGCACGGGAACGGGGGGATTCCTGAAATTTATCAGGACTTCGACACCTTCGCCCTTGGCGCGAGCAGAAAAATCCAGCAGCGGATGCTCGTAAAGCTTCAGTTGAGCGAGAACGCGTTCGAGCCGCGGGTTTAGTGCATCCGTCACATAACGATTCTATCGGGAGTCGTGGCCGAACGCTCGCGAGGTGATAGGTCAGGACTTGGGATCGAGAAAATCAGTTGCTAGATTCTAGTTCCCGGTTCTCAGTGTCTCATTCGTAGCGCAGCGCTTCGATGGGGTCGAGTTTGGCGGCTTTGATGGCGGGTAACATGCCGCTTATGATTCCTACAAAGCTGAGAATCCCCGTAGACCAGATGAGAGTAGCTGCGTCAATTTTAAGATGGATGTCGCCTTCGTCGGCGCCCTCTTGAAATGCACTCCAGAGGGTCAGCGACGGAACGGACCACGAAACCAGGTAGGCGAACGCTACTCCCAGCAATCCGCCCAGCGCAGTGATGACCATGGCTTCCGCCAGAAACTGGAACAGGATGTGCCAGCGATGCGCACCCAGAGCCTTTTCTACGCCGATTTCACGGGTACGCTGGGTCACGGAAACCAGCATGATGTTCATCAGGCCGACGCCGCCGATCCCCAGCGTCAGCAGGCCGATGAAGCCGAGGAGAATCTTGATACCTGTAGTGATGACGCGCAGATCGAGCAGGTCGGAAAAGACGTCGAACACAAATACCGCTCGCTCGTCCTTGGGATCGAAGCCATGATGGAACGCCATCGAATTCCGTAACGCCTTTACGACTTTGGCGTTATCGCCTTCGTACTCCATGACGATGGAGTTCAAGTAATACGTGTCCTTGATATCGCTCATGGCACTGAAGGGCACGTAAATGTGCTCGTTCAGATTGTCGTCGCTGTTGTTGATGACGTGTTTGAGGATGCCCACGATCTGGTACGAAATCCCGTCGATGCGGAGGTTCTCGCCGATGGCGTTCTGGCCGGAAAAGAGTTTCTTCTTGGCATCGGCGCCGATGAACGCGACTCGCGCGTGGGTGAAGTCCTCGGCTTCACCAAAGGGACCGCCTTCGGCGAATTCCATGCGGCGCATGCGGGGGTAGACGGCGTAGACGCCGCTTACTCCGTAGCTGGCGCTGCGCGTGCCCCAGGCGATCGTGCTCTGCTTGAAAACCTCGGGGGAGAGCCGCTTCAGCAGCGGCACTTCGTCGCGAACATAATCCAGGTCTTTGACCGTAAGCTTGACCTCGTTGCCCGCCTTGGTGCCGCCCGCCTGCAGCGAGGTTCGCCCTGGAAACACGAAGACCAGGTTGGTTCCGAAGGAACGGAACGCCACCCAAAGACCACGTTCGAAGCCGGCGCCGTAGGCCAGGAGCAGGACCACAGTTGCGATGCCCCAGGCCATCCCCAGCATGGTGAGGATGCTGCGCCGCTTATTGTGGCGCAGCGCACTGTAGGCTTGCGATCCCAGTTCTCCGATCACGGCTATTCCTGCCTCATGGCTTCGACCGGAGCCAGCAGCGCGGCTTTACGGGCTGGATAAACGCCGGCCACGATGCCGGCCAGAGCGAGGGAGGCAATTGCGGCAACGGCGGAAAGTGGGACGATACGGGGCGTGTCAAATCCCTCGGGAGCAGGCAACTGCGCAAGTGCGGTCACGAACGCGGTCGATATCAGCAGCCCGATTCCGCCGCTGAAGACGGTGAGGAACGCGCCCTCGATGAAAAACTGGGTCAGGATATTGTGATAAGTGGCGCCCAGAGCCTTGCGCAGACCAATCTCCCGCGTGCGCTCTGCCACCGAGACCAGCATGATGTTGACGATGCCGATCGCCCCCAGGGCCAGAGTCACGAATCCTACGACGCCGAGAAAATAGTCCATGGCGTCAAATATCTTGTCCACGCGCTGCGAGTTTTCAATCGTATCCCAATCCTCAAATGCATCTTCCAGCTTGGGGTCGAAACCGTGGCGGCGGGCAATGATCGAATGAATCTCCTCCTTGGAGCGGAGGTGTTCGGCCTTGTTCAGCGGCCGGTAGTTAATGAAAGAAAGCGCGCTCTCGGAGTTCTGCTCCTTCAGGGGAAACAGATTACGCATCGTCTCAACCGGAACGAAGATGCGGGCATTGGTACCGTTGTTGCCGTCCTTCCCCACCTTGGCCAGTACCCCGATGATGTCAAAGCGAATGCCATTAAGCAGCATGGTCGCGCCCACCGCAGGACGGCCGGGAAAGACATTCTTCAGCAATTCCCATCCCACCACCGCAACCCGGCGGCGCTCAGTGTTGTCCTCGTCATTCAACCAGCGTCCGGTGCCGACCGGCACGGTGCGGATCTGGTTATATTCGGGAGCTACGCCGAACACCTGCCCATTGGTGGAGCCGTAGTCGCTGACCGCGCGGATATCCTCGCGATTGATCACTGGCGACAAGGCGCGCAAAGTGTGGGCTTCATTTCGAATAGCAACGTAATCTTCGTAGGTAAAGTGATAGGTCTGGCCGGATTGCAGACTGCCTGCCACCGCCGGAATCCTACCCGGAAAAACAAACATAATGTCCTGGCCGAGGGTGGCCAGGTTTCTTACCTGCCCGCTGCGGAAACCTTCTCCCAATCCCACGAGCAAAAGCAGCGACCCCACCCCCCATGCGATGCCAAACATGGTCAGAAAAGAACGTAGCTTGTGTGCCCACAGCGTGGCCAGAGATTGGCGAACGGTTTCGAAGAGCAAGTGCATAAGTTTACGGCCTGCTGGAAAACGTAGTCAGCGATGAGCCCCACACACTCACGCCGCCGAACCCCTTTGTCTGTGTCTGTTACGTTGCGGGGCTGTCCCGGGTTCCAGAAAAGTCTACCTCATGCTTTAGACCGCGTTGAAGGGCAAAAGGTTAGCGGTGTTTAAGCAGCTCCGAGGGCGAGATGCCCTCGGGACAGCCGGCGAGACGCCGGCGCTACACTTGCATTGCTAACCGCTTCAACCGCGTGGCGTCTAAACGACCGTTCTGTTTCGTCCAGGCTCACAAAATTACAACTCAGATTGGGAGGTTTGCACTGTGTACAGACTACTGGTGCGTGCTGTGCTCGTAATTCAAGGTTTGCTGATGTTTGGATCGTTGGCTATGGCGCAGTCCTTTGTTCTGGATCTGCCGCGGCCCAGCCAGCATGCGGTGGTGACTCAACGAATTGGAATCACCGATGTCACCATCAACTACCACCGCCCGATGGTGAACAAGCGGAAGGTCTGGGGCGGACTGGTGCCGTACGGGCAGGTCTGGCGGGCTGGAGCTAACGAAAATACGACGATCAGGTTCACTGATCCGGTCATGGTCGAAGGGAAACCCCTGGCCAAGGGGACCTATGGCTTGCATATGATTCCCGGAGAAAACGAGTGGACAGTCATCTTCTCCAACAACTCGACCTCCTGGGGCAGCTTCACGTACGACCAGGCCGAGGATGCGCCTGCGCGTCACCGTGAAGCCGCAGGCGGCGGAATTTCATGAAGCACTCGCTTATGATTTCGACGACGTGACCCCGGACTCTTCCGTCATCGCCCTGCGCTGGGAAAAAGTCGCGGTCCCCTTCAAGGTCGCGGTCGACACGCACGAGATCGTCGAACAGAATCTTCACCAGCAGCTTCGCGGACTGAGCCAGTACACATGGGAAGGTTGGGATGACGCCGCCAACTATTTGCTGCAGGAAAAGATCGCACTCGAAGACGCGCTGAAGTATTCCGACAAGTCCATTCAAAATGAAGCACGTTATGACAATTACATGACCAGGTCGCAAATCCTCGACGCGCTCGGACGGAAGGACGAAGCCACAACCGCGCGCAACAAGGCGCTGACCATGGCCAATGCTATCCAGATGCACGGCTACGCGCGTCAACTGCAAAACAGCGGCAAGCAGACCGAGGCCTTTGCCATCTTCAAAGAAAATGCCAAGAAGAATCCCGACCAGTGGGTTGTGCACGTGGGTTTGGCGCGCATGTACTCGGCACAGGGAAACTTCCCCGACGCGGTCAAAGAGATGAATGTGGCAGTCGCCGGCGCACCGGATGGGCAAAAGCAGCCGCTGCAGGCATTCGCCAAGCGCCTGGAGGCGAAGGAGGACATCAACAAGTAAGGGTTTTTGCGCCGGCGTCGGCGGGAGCAAGCCGCAGGCTTTTTGTGTGGCGCGGGCGCCCTCGCCCGCGTGCTTTTGAGGTTGTAGTGAATTCTAGGACGTGAAGTGCTAGGGCCTCACTCTCCGAGGGCGGGACGCCCTCGGGACAGCCGGCGGGACGCCGGCGCTACGGTAACCTTAGCCGCGGACCCTGACGCCATCCTTGACCACGACCACCTCTTTGCCCATACGCCTGCCTACTTCCACTGCGGCAGCAAGCGTGGCGTCGTCAGTCTCCTGGCCGCGAATTACTTCCACCCGCTTCTCCCGGTCCACGGGCTCGGCAAATCGCATCCCCAGACAATTTTTGGCGCGGTAGGTGACGCGGGAAATCTCGGTGATGCTGAGCGAGGACAAGTGGGACGCCAGGATCGTGCCCGGACGGCAAATTTTGTCGAGAAGCGTGAACATCTCAATCTTTGATTCCAACTCTTCCGGCACGGCCTCGATCACCAGGTCGGCGAGTCGGGCAGCCTCTTCGACGCTGCCGGCAAATTCCAGGCGAGAGAACGCGATCCGGGCGGCCTCGAAAGAGACTCTGGATGAGTCCACGGCCTGATCAAGTCTGTCGCGAATTTCACTCTCCGCCCGGCGCAGGGCGTTGGGAAGAAGATCTTCCAGAATGGTGCGATAGCCACCCAGGGCGGCCACCTGTGCGATGCCTCGGCCCACCCTGCCAGCACCGATGACGGCGATGGTTCCGACCACAGGGTGGACGGCAGGCACTACTGTCCTTTGTCCAACTGTCCTAGGACGGCATTGAGATTGGTGCTGGCCGTGCGGATGTTTTCCGCCAGGCGCTTGCGCTCGTCGGCGTCCATGACGGGTATGGAGGCGCTGATGCGGCGGAGCGTGGTGTTGATGTCGTCAACGTAATTGATAAGGCGGATGAGTTCTCCGGTAGCTGCCATATTTGAACCTGCTCCTGTTGCCCGCTGCGGGCGATGACGCCGTTTTTCCTGATTAATAGTTTGCTAGCGGTTCGCTTCAACCATTCTCAACCGTGGAGAGGCTTTTAGTAAAGGTACGTTGGGCATCAGTAGTAGCTGACTATGAACTCATCCCCTGCACCGCGCCGATTTCACCCACACCACAATCGAAATTCTCGCTATTGTCACCCTTTTCGACTCATACTCCTGTTTAGGAACTCCAATCAGGTCATCACTTTAGTAATAGCTGCGATCAATAGTATTTATTGGCCATCCGAGTTCCTGGTGAATCTAATATGCATATGAGCGATAAACCTTTGAAACGCTATCTTTTTGCCAGTGACTTTGATCAGACTCTTACTTTTGACGATTCTGGGTACGTGCTGAGCGAACTGGTGGGCATTCCCACCGCAGAATTTGAACGCAAGGCGCAGGGAATGGCCAAGCTGAACCTGGTGCAGCAGGGGGCCGAACTAGCCTACCTGTTGCTGCATGATCCCGAGTTTCGCAAAAAAGTGCGCAAGGAGCACCTGTACCAGGTCGGCAAAACCATTCGCCTGAAGGACAATATCGAGCTGCTGTATCAGGTCCTCAAGAACGGGGTGGATGGGTATCACTTCGACTTTTATGTTCTGTCCGCCTCCCCGGTTGAAGTGATTCAGTCCGCACTGGAAGGGATCGTGCCCAAGGATCACATTTACGGCACCGAATTCGTATACAGCCCCAAGGGCGAAATTGAGTCCCTGGTACGGGCGACGGCCGGCTATGGCAAGGTGGCAGCACTTGATCAGTTGCAGGCTGAGTTACAAATCGGGCCGGATCACATTATCTACACCGGAGACGGCAGCTCGGACATCAACGTGATGCTGCACGTGAAGATGCGCGACGGATTCACCATCGCGGTCTCGGAGGCGAAACATGTCTCCCAGATCGCCAAGAGAACGATCCTCAGCACCAACGCCTTGGCCGTCCTGGGACCCATTCTTGAAGAAACCGTGGGCTGGGAACGGGCGCGCATTCGCCAGTTCTTCGAGTCGTACGGAATACTGATCCAGGAATGGGACAGCGTCCGCACCGACTGGCTGACGCTGCGGCCGGCGGTAAAGGAAATTCCGCAGACCGTAGCGGCGACTGTCTGATTCCGGGCGCGTACGTACACACAGTTCCCAACTTTGCGTTCTTTGCGACGACTTCGAGAGTGTCTGGATCAAGAGTTCTTAACCGCAGAGGACGCAAAGAACGAACCCAAAGCACGCAGAGCGCACCAAACTGCAAAATTGGGTAGGCCTGGTTCCGCGCGAAAATGACCCTGGCCTTCTCCGCGCGAGGCTCAGTGCTGGGATACCACAAAAAACACGGAACCAGTTCGCCGCTGTACCAGAAGATTCGCGCCAAGTATCCCAACTGGTAAGTGACGGCGGTCACCGGGGCCACCAGCGGACGGGTTGCGCAATTGCCCGTTGTACGCCGACAATAGCTACATGCTTCGCGACAAGGCCCTGATTCCCCTATCGCACCAGCACCAGCATTGCCTGGCCCTGTGCGTGCGTCTGGATCGTGCCATCCAGGCGGGCGAGATTGACCTGGAGGCATGGCAGGCCGAGATCCAGCAGATCTTCGAACAGGAAATCAAGTTTCATTTTGCCGCCGAAGAAAAAGAGTTGTTTCCGGTGGCGGCCAGGTTTCCGGAACTTCAGCCCCTGGTCCAGGAACTCCTGACCGGGCACGCCCTTCTGCGTAATTTCTTTTCCCGCGCCGCAGCCCGTACTCTCCACGTTGCCGGCCTGCAGGCGCTGGTGGAAAAGCTGGCCTCCCACATTCGCAAAGAAGAGCGCGAGCTGTTTGAAGGCATGCAGAAGCTGATGAACCACGATGAGCTCGCCGTGGTCGGTGTGGCCCTGCAGCAGTCGCTGACCGATGCTTCGAATGCGTGCATTCTGCCCAACGCAGCGACGAAGCTGCGGCCCAAGCGGTAGCGCCCTTGTAGCGCCGGCCTCCGGCCGGCCCGATGGGCGGGCGAGACGCCCGCCAGACAGCCGGCGGGACGCCGGCGCTACAAGTTCCTGCCTGAATCCAAGCCATCCCTTCCTTCATCTAGCTGTCATGGACCAAGAAGTTAGTTCTCTTCCCCTGGCGAATTATTCGGAACAGGTTATCCAGCCCTCGGGTCACCCGAACAAAATGACGCCGCTCTGCTCGATGCCTACTCAGAAGCCGTGGTGGGAGCGGCTGAGAAGCTGAGCCCGTCGGTGGTCAAGATTGACGTCGCGCAGGCGGGAACGACCCGCTCCGGCGAACCGCGCGAACGCCAAGGCGGAGGCTCGGGCTTCGTGTTCACGCCCGATGGCCTGATTCTTACTAACAGCCACGTGGTGCACGCAGCCACGAAGATCCAGGTATCTTTCGCCGACGGACGGCGCTTCCCTGCCCATACCATTGGCGACGACCCCGCCACCGATCTCGCCGTGGTGCGAGTCGATGTGCCCAACAACGACGCACCCAGCCTGGTGGCCGCCCCGCTGGGCGATTCGCAGAAGCTGCGCGTGGGACAACTGGCGATTGCCATCGGCAATCCCTACGGCTTCCAGTACACGGTGACGGCGGGCGTAGTTAGCGCCCTGGGGCGCTCGCTACGTTCCTACTCGGGTCGAATGATCGATGACGTGATCCAGACCGACGCCTCGCTCAACCCGGGCAATTCAGGCGGACCGCTGGTGGCCTCCGACGGCCGCGTCATTGGAGTGAACACCGCAACCATCATGGGCGCGCAGGGACTGTGCTTCGCCATCGGAATCAACACTGCAAAGTTTGTCGCTGGGCGGCTGCTGCAGGAAGGAAGAATCCGGCGCAGCTACATCGGGGTTGAGGCGCAGACTGTTCCTCTCCACCGGCGCCTGGTGCGCTTCTACAACCTTCCGCAGGAAACTGGCGTGGTGGTGAGTTCGGTGACCGCCGGCAGTCCGGCGCAGAAGACGGGGTTGAGAGAAGGCGATGTGATCGTCGCTCTGGACGGCCAGCCCGTGGCCGGCGTAGATGACTTGCACCGCTTACTGACCGACGCGCGTGTGGGCGTGAGCAGTTCGCTCACCGTGCTGCGCTGGACCGAGAAGCTGGACTCGCGGTAGTTCCGGAAGAGGCACAGTAGGTTGTAAGACTGTGTGGCGCGGGCGCCCTCGCCCGCGGGGGTTGATGGTGCTGACCGACTGCCGAGCTGTGCTCGGCCTGGACGGGTCAGAGACCGTCCCCACACGGGAATTCCTGACGAATGACCTGCCGAGCTTCGCTCGGCTTGGACGGGTCAGAGACCCGTCCCCACACAGGCAAATTAAATCGACGCCAGCTCGTACAAATATTCCACGTGCGAGCGCACCGCACCGTCTATTCCCTGTACGTTGGGATTCGTGGATTCGATCACGTAGTACTCGTCGGGCGCGTGGGCACCGCTGCCGTGGCCCATTCCGAAGTGGCCTGCGGGCAAGTGCAGGGGCTCGCCGGTAAACACGTATCCCGGCCACGATCCCGCGCTGCGCGGCAGGATAATGGGATCGATTCCCTTGCTTCGATAAAACGCCACCTGGGCGCGGATCAGCGGAGCGTCGGCGGATGTGCTGTTCGGATCGTAGCCTCCGGTCATATTCACTTCGATGTCGCCGAAGCCGTGTTTCGCCAGGTGGGCCTTCAGCGCGGCGAGAGCTTCGTCGGCTTTCATGTCGGGCACCAGGCGTAGATCGAGCTTGGCTACGGCACGGTGCGGAAGGATGGTCTTGCCGCCCGGTCCGGTGTAGCCACCCACCAGCCCTTCGATATTTACCGTGGGCCGCGACTGCAGTAGTTCGAGCGCCTGTTGGTAGTTCACGTCGTGCACCCAGTGGTCAACACTGAGCTGTTTCATCGCGACCTTCTCATCGAGGCGGCGCGCGGCCTCGGCGATCATTTTCTTTTCCGCGTCTGATATGGGGCGGGCTTTGTCGGCGAAGCCCTCAATCGCGGGCGTGTTGCCATCGGGCGAGACCAGCGTAACCAGCGCTTCCACCAGATGCCACGCCGGACTATCCAGCATGGCCTTGGTGCTGGAGTGAACGTCCTTGCGCGGACCGCGTCCCCACTTTTCGCCGCTGGAAACCAGTTCGAGTTCGACCACGCCTTTCGCGCCCAGCGTCATCGTCACTTTGCCGTCGAGATCCTGCTCGGCAGACGGCATGTAAACTCCATTGCATTTCCGCAACGCGGCCAGCACTTCGGGCCTCCGCACAATCTGCGGAAAGTGCGGCGAACCGATTTCTTCTTCGCCTTCGGCCACCAGCACCAGATTCACCGGCAGCTTGCGCCCGGCGCCGCGAAACGCATGCAGCGCGGCGATGAACGAGGATTCCGGACCTTTCTGGTTCACGGCGCCCCGTCCGACTACGCACTTGCCGAGGCCGGGCTTATCGATAAGTGCGGCCTCGAACGGGGGCGATGACCACTCCGCGGGGTCGGCCTGCTTCACGTCATACATGAAATAGAGGCCGATGGTGCGCGGAGCGCCGGCGTCGAGCGTGGCGAAGATGCCGGGCTGGCCGTCGGTGGGAACTTTCGTGACATCGGCGAAACCGGCGTCGCGCAGCATGCGCATGGTGAGTTCGCAGCCTTCGTCCACACCGCGCTTCTCCGCGGCAATCGAAGGCTGGCGTATCCATTGCTGCAGACGCTGCACGGATTCATCGTGGCGCTTTTCGATTTCCTTCTGGATAGCGGTCAGGTCCAGGTTGTCGGCAGCGAAAGAGTTGCGGGAGAAGGCAATGGTGGCAGCACTGGCGGCGGTGGCCTGGAGGAAGGTTCGTCGGTTCATGGCGGGAGCATAATCGGATCGAGTGGTGGGTGTCTAGAGCGTCAGCGGCGCCTGTGGAGAGACGGGTCGGAGCCCGCCCTGAGCGGAGTCGAAGGGACCCGTCTGACCGAGCGAAGCTCGGCTGTTGTGTCTTGTCATCAAGCATCTAAAGGACCGCTGAAACTACTTTAAGGCCTACCGGTTTGCATCACAGAAAACTGCCGAGCTGCGCTCGGCCTGGACGGGTCGGAGACCCGTCCCTACACGGCCATTGCTGGAGGCCAGAGAATCGAACGAAGGTCGAAGCGGCACCCGTGCTACACGCACCACTCTGGTATCATTGCAAGCACCGCCCCCCTATGTTAGCGTCAACAAACAGCAGAGGTTAGCTTGCAAGCGACAATTCCTGCCGGGCTGGATCGCAAGGAAGCGGACGTTTATCATCGGCTTGATCCGGCGCGGCTCCCTAGACACATCGCCATCATTATGGACGGCAACGGCCGCTGGGCGCGCCGCCGCCACCTGCCACGCGTGGCCGGACATCGTGCCGGAGTCGCCTCGGTACGGTCGACGGTAGAAACCGCGGCACGTATCGGCATCCCCTCGCTCACTCTGTACGCCTTCTCGGAAGAAAACTGGAAAAAGCGTCCCCGCAGCGAAGTGGATTTTCTGATGGGCCTGCTGTGCCGCTATCTCAAGGCCGAAGTGCCGACGCTGAACAAGAACAACATTCAGCTGCAGTACATTGGACGCCAGCATGAACTTCCGCCGTCGGTGCAGGAGAAGATGGAATGGGCCCGCCAGGCGACTTCTCACAACACCGGAATGGTGTTGACCCTGGCGCTAAACTACAGCGCGCGCACCGAACTGGTGGATGCATTTCGATCGATTCTGGACGCGGCATCGCGCAATGGCGGCCTCGAACATCTGGAGATCGACGAAGACTCGGTTTCACAGCACCTGTACACGCGGCACCTGCCTGATCCCGATCTGGTGATTCGCACCAGCGGTGAGATGCGGCTGAGCAACTTCCTCTTGTGGCAACTGGCCTACGCCGAAATCTACGTTACTCCCACCTTGTGGCCTGAGTTTCGCGGCATGCACCTTCTGGAAGGCATCGCTGAATATCAGAAACGAGAACGGCGTTATGGCGGCTTGGCCGGCGACGCTGCCCACGCTCACAATTCCCATCTCCATCACGCCAAGACGGGCCGGAGCTGAGACAGCTTGCAGCTACTGAAACGAATCCTGACCGCGGTGGTTCTGATTCCTGTTGTGCTGGTGCTGGTGTTGCGGGCGCCGGTTCCGGCATTGGCGCTGGTTGCGGCGCTGGTTGCACTACTGGCGGTGCAGGAACTGCTCAAGCTGGCCGAGGCCTACGGGATCAGGCCTTTTCACTGGCCGACCTATATTTTCATCGGCTTGTTCTTTCTTTGCCTGGCGCTGAGCTCCGGACACGCAACTCCTTTGCTGTCGACTGTCATGTTTTCAGGCAGCGTAGCTTTCGCAGCCGCAATGGCACCTTTTGTCTTTCTGGTGATCGGGATGCGCCGGGCCGACCTCAGTACTGCTTTTTCTGGCGCCATGACTTCTGCGTTTGCCTTCGCCTATATCGCGCTGCCCCTGGGATTTCTGGTGCAGATTCGGGAACAGTGGTCGGGAGCGTTCCTGATCCTTTACCTGCTCCTGCTGGTGTGGGCAGGCGACATCTTCGCCTATTTTGTGGGACGCTCGCTGGGCCGCCACCTGATGTCGCCGCGCATCAGTCCGCGAAAGACCTGGGAAGGAGCTCTGGCATCTCTGATTGCGAGTCTGGCAGTTGGGATGTTGCTCTACGAATATGCGCTCCCCATCAGCTCCATGCTGCTGAACGCGCATCTCATCGAGAAGAAGGACGGATTGTTTGCCCTGGAGAAAGCGGCGTTGTGGCCGACATTGCTGCTCTCCGCGGCGATTAATGTCGCTGCGCAATTGGGCGATCTGGTGGAATCGCTGATCAAGCGGGGCGCCGGGGTAAAAGACTCGGGAACGCTTCTTCCCGGTCACGGCGGCATGCTTGACAGAATTGATGCCCTGCTCTTTGCCGCTCCTGTGCTGTGGTACTATGCGGCTTGGCGCGTGATGCAATAGGAGCATGACGAACCGGCAGCCGTATCCGCCGCTCCGATCGCTCCATCCCGATACTGCTCTTAGCTCCCCCAAGCTGGCAGAATTAGAACGGCTTTCCACCGAGACCCTCAGACTCTCACTAGTACCCGGCCAGAGGGATTGTCTGAAAGCCAGGCCGGATGGAACTATAATTGACGGACATCATCGCATCCATGTGCTGCGCGAACGAGGAACGGATGTGGATGCCCTTCCCCGCGAAATTGTGCTGAAGAAGGATTTCTGACGACGAAACTCTATTGGATCGACGGTCCCTGGCCGGGAAAACTGGCCTTGGCCTCACGTCCCCGGGGAGGCGACTGGCTGGAAGATGAAATCGCCGGGTGGCAGCAAGCCGGCATCGCGCGAGTGCTTTCTTTGCTGACCGCTGACGAAGAACAGGATCTCGATCTCACCAAGGAAGCAGCTGACGTCAGAGCGCGAGGCATGAAATTTACCTCGCTGCCCGTGCCGGATCGCGGAGTACCGAATTCAGAGAGCGAATTGGCAGCAGTCTTGGATGAAGTCGATGCCGATCTCGTGTCTGGCAGGAACGTGGTCGTTCACTGCCGGCAGGGAATCGGTCGCAGCGGTCTGCTGGCGGCATGCTTGCTCATCACCAAGGGTTTGGAGCCGAAGGGCGCGCTGGAAAGGATAAGCGCTGCGCGTGGAGTTACGGTTCCGGAGACAGTCGAACAGAGTCGCTGGGTCAATCACTATGCCGCAATTCTTGCGAGTCCCCGAATGATTTCTGCCACCGAAAACCACGGAGTACGGTCCCGTTCATGAGACGTATCGCCATTCTTGGTTCCACTGGCTCCATCGGACGCAGCACGTTGAGCGTGGTCGAAACTTATCCGGAACGTTTTCAGGTGGTTTCCCTGGCGGCGGGCCACAATGTGGAGACCGCGTTCGAGCAGGCCCGGCGCTGGAAGCCGAAGCTTATTTCGCTCTCAACCGCGGTGGATGCGGAAATTCTGCGATCACATTTGCGGACGGCTGGCGTGGAAGGGGTCGAGGTGGTGCATGGCCGGGCCGGGGCGCTCCGGGTCGCGACTCATCCCGATGTGGATTTCGTGGTCAGCGCGATCGTGGGCGTGGCGGGACTGGAAGCCACGTACGAAGCGGTAAAGGCGGGCAAGACCGTCGGCCTGGCCAACAAGGAATGCCTGGTGGCCGCCGGAGAATTGATTACCGCTGAAGCACGGCGGCAAGGCAAGCCTCTGTTGCCCATTGATAGCGAGCACAACGCGGTTCATCAATGCCTGCGTGCGGGGCGGATGGAGGAGGTCGAGCGCATTTGGCTGACCGCCTCCGGCGGGCCATTTCTTTACACACCAAGATCACAATTTTCTGCAATCACGGTTGCACAGGCGCTGAACCATCCCACGTGGAAAATGGGGCAGCGGATCACGATCGACTCAGCAACCCTCATGAACAAGGGATTCGAGGTGATTGAGGCCTGCCGTTTGTTCAACTTGCCGCCCAACCGGGTCCAGGTCATCGTGCATCCGCAGTCCACCATTCATTCCATGGTCGAGTTCGTGGATGGCAGCATACTTGCTCAGTTTTCGGTGACCGATATGCGTCTCCCCATCCTCTACGCGTTGACCTATCCGGATCGCGTTGCATCGGCTATGCATTTCCCGGTCATGGACTTACGACACCTCGAATTCCTCCCGCCGGATATGGAAAAATTCAAGTGTTTGAGTCTCGCCTATGAAGCGGCGGAGGCCGGAGGCGCGAAAACGGTTGCACTCAACGCCGCCGATGAAGTGGCGGTCGCGGCGTTCCTGCAAGGACGCATCGGATTTGACAGCATCCCTACAATCATTGGAGAGGTTCTGTCTGCAACGGAAGTAGGGAAGTTGGAATCTATTAGTCAGGTGCTTTCAGCGGACTCTGAAGCGCGCGCTCTGGCTCAGGAGCGAGTCGAGCAGTTGGGTGGGGGATCGGCGGGTTTAAGACCTGTTTCTACCGGAAGCCAAGTGGAGTAAAACTACTTCTTATGTCTGGATTCTTTACTGCTGTGCTCGCCGTGGGCGTGATTCTGGGATTCATGATCCTGATTCACGAATTCGGTCATTACGCCGCCGCCAAGCTACTGGGAGTGCGCGTCGAAGTCTTCTCCATTGGTTTCGGACAGCGTCTTTTTGGTTTCCGCCGCGGAGACACCGACTACCGCATCGCCGCCATCCCGCTGGGTGGATACGTCAAGATGAGCGGCGAAAACCCCATGGACGAGCGCACCGACGATCCCGGTGAGTTCATGTCGCATCCGCGCTGGCACCGTTTCATCATCGCCATTGCCGGCCCGGCCATGAACATTCTGTTCGCGGTGGGATTGCTGACCTGCGTCTACATGGTTCGGTACGAATACCCGGCGGTGCTGGATGAGCCCGCCGTAATCGGGTGGGTAGTGCAGGACACTCCGGCGGCCAAGGCTGGAATCCAGGTGGGAGACCGCATCGTCCGTATCGATGGCATCGAGAACCCGACCTGGGAACAGGTGATTCCGCGAGAGGCATTGAATCCCAACCAGCCGCTTGAAGTCACCCTCCAGCGTGGATCACAAACTTTAACCAAGACCATCGTGCCAGAGCCATACGGTCCCAACCAGATGGGTTCAGCAGGATGGGCACCCAAGGAACCGAGCTTCCCTATTACCGACCTGGAGCCGGGCATGCCGGCCGAGAAAGCTGGAATGAAGCTGGGTGACGAGATCCTCAGCGTGGACGGGCAGCCGATTGCCGGCCTCGAGGCCATGATTGAGAGTTTGAAGCGCACCAAGGATAAACCGATCCAGATTACGGTGATGCGTGAAGGCAAGCCTCTCACCTTCACGGTTCAGCCGGTCTTGTCCAACATCAAGGGAGACGAGCGCTATCGCGTGGGCGTGGCCAGTGCGCCCATGAAAGTCTCGTCGCTGCCCCTGGCAGCCGCGTTCCGCCGTTCCGTGGAGCAGAACAAGCAGGGCTCGCTGCTGATCCTGGAACTGGTCCAGAAAATGGTGCAGCGCAAGATCTCGATCCGCTCCATCGAGGGACCCATCGGCATTGGCCGAGCCGCCGGACAGGCAGCCAGCAGAAAGGGTTGGACACCGCTGCTGGAACTGACCGCCGGAATCAGCTTGAATCTGGGAATATTTAACCTGCTACCCATTCCCATCATGGACGGCGGAGTGATTCTCCTGCTCTTCGTGGAAAGCATCATCCGCCGGGACATCAACCTGCGGATCAAGGAGCGGATCTACCAGGCTGCATTCGTCTTCCTGGTCCTGTTCGCGGTGATGGTGATCTATAACGACGTGGTCAAGATGCTGCCCAGCGTGATGGGGAGAATGCCGTAAGGCGGCTGTCGGCTTTCAGCTCTCAGCCGTCAGCTATCAGTTTCAGCCAGTTTGGGGGGGCGCCCCCGCCCGCTGCTTTTGCCTTTGACTTTCGGAAGTAAAAGCAAGTTCACAATCAAACCGCGATAAGACACCAAACAAAATCAAATTCAAAGGCGGCGGACGAGGGCGTCCGCCCCACACGGTTACGTACCAAGCGCGACATCCCCGCTAACCCGATCATTCTGTGTCTTTTACGTGCTGAAAGCTGATAGCTGACAGCTGAGAGCTTCCCTCCAGCGTGTTAAACTAAAGCTTCCCCATGGCTGATATTCAACGCAGAAAATCCGTTACCGGCTCGATTGGCGGCGTTCGCGTAGGCAGCGATGCACCGGTTGTGGTGCAGTCGATGACCAATACCGATACCGCCGACATCCCCTCCACCGTTAAGCAGGTGGCGGCACTGGCCCGGGCTGGATCTGAACTGGTCAGAGTCACGGTCAACAACGAAGAAGCCGCTGCTGCGGTCGCGCCGATCGTCGATCAACTCGAGCAGCAGGGCGTGCGCGTGCCCATCATCGGCGACTTCCACTACAACGGACACATTCTGCTGAAGAAGTATCCCGAGTGTGCCCGGGCGCTGGCGAAGTACCGCATCAATCCCGGCAATGTCGGCATCGGACGCAAGGACGATAACAATTTCCGCACCATGATCGAGGTCGCGGTCGAAAATCAGAAGCCGGTGCGCATCGGTGTGAACTGGGGATCGCTCGACCAGGCGCTGCTCACCCGCATGATGGACGAGAATTCTCTGCTGCCGGAACCGAAAGATGCGCGGGAAGTCACGATGGAAGCCATGGTGGTGAGCGCCCTGAACTCCGCGAACCTGGCCGAGAAATACGGATTGCGGCCTGATCAGATTATTTTGAGTGCAAAAGTCAGCGGCGTGCAGGATTTGATCGACGTTTACCGCTCGCTGGCGGCTCGTTGCAACTATCCGTTGCATCTTGGACTCACCGAGGCCGGCATGGGTGCCAAGGGCATCGTCGCGTCTAGCGCCGCGCTGGGTGTGCTCCTGCAGGAGGGCATTGGCGATACGATTCGAGTTTCGCTTACTCCTGCGCCGGGCGGCGACCGCACCGAAGAAGTTCGGGTGGCGCAGCAGATTCTGCAGTCGCTGGGAATTCGCAGCTTCACGCCTCAAGTAACCGCGTGCCCGGGGTGCGGGCGCACCACCAGCACCTTCTTCCAGGAGATGGCGCAGCAGATTCAGTCCTACCTGCGCGATCAGATGCCCGTTTGGAAAGGACGCTACACCGGCGTGGAAGAAATGAAAGTCGCGGTGATGGGGTGCGTAGTCAACGGCCCCGGCGAATCGAAACACGCCAGCCTGGGAATTTCTCTGCCCGGAACCTTCGAAGAACCGAAGGCACCGGTCTATGTGGACGGACGTCTGTTTACCACGCTCAAGGGTGACAAGATCGTCGCAGAGTTTATCCAGATCCTTGACGACTACGTGGAGTCGCACTACGCCGCGAAAGAAGAACTCGCCGCCAAGTAGGGAGTGAGCAGCGCCTGCGTGCTGGTACCTAATTTCATTTACCACAAAGGACACGAAGTAACACGAAGGCAAGAATCTTGAGCTTTCCTTCGTGTCCTTGGTGGTTTAAATCAGGTCCTTTTCCGGTAATGTATCAGTTCGAATTTTGACCCCATAGAATCACAATTCACGCGGTTTACTATAACTTCGCCAGAATTCACAAGACCTTGCGAATCACCCCGGCGATGGCCGCCGGCTTGAGCGACCATGTTTGGACGCTTGAGGAAATCGTGATGATGGCCGACCGCTACATGCCGAAACCCGGTAAGCGTGGCCCGTATAAAAAGCAAGTCGCATGAAAACTCTTAAGCGGATTATCCGAGTAGTGAGCAAAGTTATAGGCTACGTCGCTGGATTCGTACTCTTTTTCTCTCCGTTTACGAACACGGGATTGGCGCTGATGGCTGTCTCCGCTGTGGTTGCCCTGATTTGCTTTGTGGCTTATCTGTGGTCAGAGCCAGAAGAAGACTATCCTCAAAATTCAAACTGATACATTACCCCTTTTCCCAATTCCTTCCCTTTCATCGGATGTGGGTTTAGAATGCGTACCGCTTGAGCGCTCTGCCGAGCGCTGTCGCGTCGGCTGCTCTAGAGGAGGATCCAGATGAGCCACTTCAAGGTTACAGCCAATGTCGTGCTTTGCGTTCTGGTTGTTTTTCTGGTCAGCTGTGGAAGCGCGCATGACCAGGACGAGAAGTATTACCTGGTTTCCACCAACGTCAAAATTCCTTACTGGCAAACGGGGTCGGCCGGTTTCTTCCAGGCGGCCTCGCAACTCAAGGTGCGTTCTGAATTCTCCGGCCCGGACAGCTATGACCCCAAAGCGGAACAGAAGTCGTTCCAGGAAGCGATCCAGGGCAAAGCCACCGGAATTCTGGTCTCGGTCGCCGATCCCACCCTGCTGAAAGATGATATCGATCGCGCCGTTGCCGCCGGGATTCCTGTGATTACAGTGGATTCCGACGCGCCCGCCAGCAAGCGCCTGTTCTTTATCGGCACCGACAACTATCATGCCGGCCAGATTGGAGGCCAGCGCCTGGCCAAGGAATTAAACGGCAAAGGAAATGTAGCCGTTTTTACCATCCCGGAGCAGGCCAACCTGAAGGAACGGTTGCGCGGTTATCGTGATGCGCTCGAAGCTTTTCCTCAGATCAAGATCACGCGCGTCGTGGATATGAAGGGCGACTCGCGCATCGCCTTCGACACGGCCACGGAGATTCTTGGCCAGGACAAGAAAGAACATACCGACGCGTTCGTCTGCCTGGAAGCGCTGGCCGGAAAGGAAGTCGCGACGGTTTTAAGCCAGCATGGGGTCAAGGACAAAGTGATACTGGCGATGGACACCGATGACGACACCCTGAGTTGGATCCAGAAGGGCGTGATCGCCGCCACCATCTCGCAGAAGCCCTACACCATGGCCTATTTCGGATTGAAAGTGCTGGATGATCTTTACCATCACAAGCTGAACAACCTGAGCGCGGATTGGGCGAGAGACAGCTTCGCTCCCATACCCGCCTTTGTGGACACCGGGTCGTCGCTGGTGGACAAGACCAACGTGGATGCGCTGATCGCGGCAAGCAAGACCGTAACCAGCGGAGGAAAATAGGCTGGAACCACGAACCGGGGGAGTCTGGATGCGCAAGGCGTTACTGTTGTCTTTGCTTTGCTTTTTTCTTTTTTCGCAGTTTAGCTGGGCTCTCGACCGCCAACCCAACACTGATTACCACATGCGCCGCCAGGCCCTGGCCAGCAAAGCCAGCGGCGGCTTCGTCCTCCTGTTTGCTTCCGACGAAGCCGAAGGTCCGAACGATTTATACGGCTACAGGCCCGACGATAATTTCTTCTATCTGTCAGGATGGGCCGAGCCCGGAGCGGCCTTGCTGGTGATGGCGGGAACAAACGATCATCCCTACACGGAAATTCTATTTCTTCCTAACCACAATCCTTCGCAGGAAAAATGGACGGGACCAAAGCTGGGCGCCGACAATCCTGACGCCGGCAAAATTACCGGATTCGACCGCGTCGAAGTCCTCGATAATCTCCGCTCGGAGCTCGTCCGCCTCCTGCCGGCGAAACGGGTAAGCATTTACACCGATATTCTCGCCGAGGGTGAAATATCGAACTCAACTGCGCCGCTGGATTGGTTGAAGCGCGCCAATGCATTTCCTGTGGGCTTGTCTTTCCAGGACGTCCGGCCGCTGCTGGCCTCGCTTCGAACCTACAAGGACGCGGGAGAGATTGAGCGCATCCGTCATGCCACCGACGCATCGATCGCCGCGCACCTCGCCGCCATGCATACGGTGAAGCCGGGCATCACGGAGCGCGAAATCTCAGCGCTGATGCAATATGAGTGGGGAAAGCGCGGCTGTGAGCGTCCGGCGTACTCGCCTATCGTAGGATCGGGCTTCAACTCCACCGTGCTGCACTATTCCGCGGATTCGGGCACCATGCAGGCCGGGGACGTGGTTGTGATCGATGCCGCGGGCGAATATTCCATGTACGCTTCGGACATCACTCGCACCCTGCCCGCGTCCGGCAAGTTCACCGCCCGCCAGCGGGAGATTTACAACATCGTTCTGGGAGCGCAACAGGCTGCCATCGACGCGTTCCGCTCCGGCAAATCGCGTCTGCGGCGCGATCAACCGGACTCTCTCCATGACGTGGCTTACAACTACATCAACTCCCACGGCAAGGATTTGCACGGCGAGCCCCTGGGCAAGTACTTCATTCACGGACTAAGTCATTACGTTGGTTTGAGTGTCCACGACCCCAATGACTACGACATTCCTCTCGGCCCGGGTATGGTGTTTACCATCGAGCCAGGCATTTACATCCCGGAGGAAAAACTGGGCGTTCGGATTGAAGACACCCTTTACGTGGACCAGGACGGCAAGTTGATCGATCTGACTGCCGCCCTGCCGCACACCGCCGACGACGTGGAACGCGCCATGACCGGGGGCAGTACCCAGTCGCCAGTACCCGGTCGCCAGTAGAAAGCAAATTCTGGGTACTGAGTATTCGGTACTGGCAACTCTTTGATATCCTAGGACATCGTGCGGATGATCTGGATGTTTCTGATCCTGGCCCTGAGCACCGTGGCGGTGTCTTTGGTCGGATTAGCGGCGTACCTTCGGGTGCGACAGCATATGAAGGACTCGGCTTCCAGAGAAAGCCCGGGTAAAGATTGACGGCAAATACTGATTGACCGGACTCAAGCTTTTCATTTGCGCCGGCACGCTTCAGATTCCCGACACAGGAGAACGTTCAATGGCCAAGCCCGCTACTCTTGTCCTCGACCGCAGTGGTCGCCCGCTGCACTGGGTAGAACAGGTTGTCATCGTAGTCAGCGCCAGCCTGTTTGTAGCTCTGTGCGCCCGGATCACGATTCCCCTGCCCTTCACCCCGGTGCCGCTGACACTGCAGAATTTTGGGGTGTTGCTGGTGGGCCTTACTCTGGGAAGTCGTCGCGGTTTCGCGGCGCTGGCTCTCTACCTCGTCGAGGGAGCCGCCGGGATGCCAGTCTTTAATCCCACCGGGCCGGGTGGCGTCGCCCAACTGCTGGGAGCAACCGGCGGATTCCTGCTGGCCTATCCCTTCGTGGCCGGACTGGCCGGCTGGATCATGGAGCGTGGCAAAGCCAGTTTCGCTCGCGCCGCTGCAGCCGGAGTGCTGGCGGAGATTGTATTGTTCACGCTCGGTCTGTCATGGCTGGCTGTGCTGACCCACTCTTTTGCCCAGGCCCTGCGCTTCGGACTTTACTGGTTTGTGTTTGCGGAAGTCATCAAGGTGATGTTGGCGGCAGCAGTCTCAACTGGCTGGCAACGCACCCGCAAGGAGCAGGCATGAGTCCCGTGGAAACGCCTTCTGGAAATACGGCGACTGAAGCGGTCGCGCCCGAGGTCAAAGATTCGCCGCATGGCAGCGCGTCGATCCGTGAAATCAGCATCGCTCATAGTCCGGACTCCGATGATGCTTTCATGTTCTATGCCCTCGCCACTAACAAGGTGCGCGTGCCCGGCCTGCGCTTCACCCACACGCTCTGCGACATTGAGACCTTGAACCAGAAGGCGCGTGAAGGCGACGGCGTGTATGACGTGACGGCCATCTCTTTCCACGCCTATCCGTATATTCAGGACAACTACGCTTTGCTGCCCAGCGGAGGCAGCGTCGGCGACGGCTACGGTCCCATGATTGTGGCCACCCACGGGTTCTCGCCCAGTGAAATCAAAAAGAAACTCATTGCCGTTCCGGGCACTCTGACCACCGCCTATCTTGCGCTGAGGTTGTTCGCGCCCGGGATTGAGACCGAAGTCGTCCCTTTTGATCAGATCATTCCCCAGGTGCTGGAAGGCAGGTACGAAGCCGGCCTCATAATCCATGAGGGGCAGTTGACTTACTCAAAGGCGGGCCTGCAGCGCATCGTGGACCTGGGCAAGTGGTGGCTGAAAATAACCGGGCTACCCCTGCCGCTGGGAGGAAATGCGATCCGGCGCAGTCTCGGGCCGGAGCTGACGACAAGCGTTGCGACAGCTCTGCGGGACAGCATTCAGTATGCGCTCGATCATCGGGACGAGGCATTGGCATACGCCATGCAATTCGCCAGGGACGTCGATCCTCAGCTTGCCGACAAGTTCGTAGGCATGTACGTCAACGAGCGCACCCTCGATTACGGACCGGACGGGCGTGAAGCAGTTCGCCGCCTTCTGGATATGGGCCACAAGGCGGGAATTATTCCGCGAGCAGCGCGTGTGGATTTTGTGGGGTAGGGAGCTTTTCGCTTCCAGCTTTTAGCTCAAATCGCTCGTGCCTTATACCTCGTGCCATCAAGGAGCGGGCATGCAAGTTGAGATAGTGCGCCGTGCTTTCAGCCTGGCAGTTGCTTTTGTCTTTTTCACTTCCTTCACACTCATGACCTTCGCTCAAGAGCGCGACCGCAGCAAAATTCCCGATCAGTACAAATGGGACCTGACTGCGATTTATCCATCGGACCAGGCGTGGCGCGCAGCCAAGGACCAGTTCGTCTCCGAGCTACCCAAGGTTCGGGAGCTGCAAGGTACTCTTGGCTCATCACCGAAGCACCTGGCAGACGTGCTGGAGTTGTCATCGCATCTGGAAAAGGAGCTGAACCGGCTCTTCGTGTATGCCGGCCTGATTTCGGATCAGGACACTCGCGTCAGCGCATATCAAGCGATGAAGCAGGAGATGCTGCAGCTTGGTGCAAAATTCGGCGCTGAAACCGCATTTATCGAGCCGGAGATATTAAAGATCGACAAGCCCACGATCGACCGGTTCGTCGCTGAAGAACCCCGGCTGAAGGTCTACCGGCAGTATCTCGATGACATCCAGCGGCGTCGCGCTCACACTCTCGACGATGCTGAGGAAAAGCTTCTCGCCGGCGCCGGCGTGATGGCGGGCGCACCTGCCAGCATCTTCGGTATTTTCGCCGATGCGGACTTTCCTTACCCCACGGTGGTCTTGAGCGACGGGAAATCGGTCAAGCTCGACAAGGCAGCATTTTCCCTGTACCGCGCGGGTTCGTCTCGTGAGGATCGCCAGAAAGTTATGGCGGCTTTTTTTGGCGCCCTTGGCGCCTACAGCGGAACCTACGGGTCGCTGCTGAACGCGAAGATGCAGGGCGCCGCTTTCTATGCCAGGTCACACAAATATGGCAGCGTGCTGGAGGCCTCGCTCGATGGCCCGAATATCCCAACCTCGGTGTACATGCGGCTCATCGAGGGCGTGAACCGAAACTTGCCCACATTTCATCGCTACCTGAAGCTGCGCAAACGGATGATGGGCTTGCAGGAACTGCATTACTACGATCTCTATGCGCCGTTGGTACAGTCGGTGGAGTTGAAGTACACGGTCGAGGAATCGCAGCGCAACATTTTAACGGCGCTGGCGCCGCTCGGACCGGAGTATGCCGCCGGGGCAAAGCGTGCCTTCACCGAGCGATGGATTGACCTTTACCCCAGCGCGGGCAAGACTTCGGGTGCCTATTCCGCCGGGGATGCGTATGACGTGCATCCTTACATGCTGCTGAACTACAACGGCAAGTACGATGACATGAGCACGCTGGCCCACGAACTGGGTCACACCATGCACAGCTACTTCTCGAATAAGACTCAGCCCTACCCGCTGGCTTCGTATCCGATCTTCGTAGCGGAGGTAGCGTCCACATTCAACGAGGCGTTGCTCATCGATTCCATGCTGAAGACCATCAAGGACGATGCGACCCGGATGTCGCTGCTGGGCAACTACCTGGAAAATATCAAGGGCACCGTCTTCCGGCAGACCCAGTTTGCGGAGTTCGAGCTGCGGGCCCACGAAATGGTGGAGAAGGGCGAGCCTCTGACTGGCGAAGCTCTGACCAAGCTCTATGCGGAGATCGTAAAGAAGTATTACGGGAACGATCAGGGCGTATGCGTCGTGGACGACTATGTGGCCAACGAGTGGTCATACATCCCGCACTTCTACAGCGATTATTACGTATTTCAGTACGCCACGTCGTTCACCGCGTCATCGGCCCTGTCAGAAAAGGTGTTGGCAGGAGAGCCGGGAGCTACGCAGCGGTATCTGACTTTCATTTCTTCCGGGAAATCGAAGTATCCCATCGACCTGCTGAAAGACGCCGGAGTGGACATGACCACGGATGAGCCGCTCGAGCTGACAATAAAGAAAATGAACCACGTGATGGATGAGATGGAAAAGCTGCTGGAGCACAAATCCAGCGCAGCGGGCCAGTAATTAGAGCTCGATGGTTCCCATGTTGTTCAGCACTACAAAATCGCCGTCCTGAGCTGACAGCTGACAGCCAAAAGCTCCTCACTTTACCTTGTCGGCGAACGAGAACACTGGATCCACATCCACCGGTAACTTCGAGGCTGCCTTCAACGACAGCTGCAGCTCAGCCGGTATCACATCATATTTCCTGAACCAGTTTTCGGCGCGCTCGCGGCTGCCCGTGGCTTCAATATCGAGAAGCTCCTTGGCCAAACCAGCCAGGGCACTGGGCATTACGTCATAGTCGATGGCGTAACGCCCTGACGCCTGCCGCTTGATCGCGCCCTGCTCGGACAAATAGTTGAACTCCATCATCTGCGCCTGGCCATGCGCTTCCCCGGCGCCAAAGCGCACGGTGCGGAAGATTCCGGCAATGTAAGACGCGTAGTATTCTTCGAGTTTTTCTTTTGGCAACACGCCGTGATCCACCAGCCACTGCAGACCGAACATGCCCACCACGTCGGCCTTGGCTTCCTCCAGCCCGGGATAGGCCGGGCCGATGGCCTCACGAATCATCACTTTGCCGGAGGCGGTACGGGCGTAGGCCGGGCCTAAACCGTGTGCCATCTCATGCATAATCGTACTTAGCAGATATCCTTCTCCCGAAGCTCGGGACGCCTGTTCCGGCAGCATCATGTATTGCGCCAGTGGCAGGATCACGTAGTTCACCCGCGCGTCCATGAAGTTCTTGAAGAATATTTTCTTGCTGCCCTTCTGCTCGTGCACTCGCGGATCGTTGGGCAAATTGTCCGCTACCGCCTGGTAACCGTGACGCAAGTCGGCAGCGCGATAGGGCGCGTCCATGACCTCCATGGGGGTTTCGAGGCCGCGCTTGGAAGGCCGATCTTCGGGCGCGAGCGGCAGCGCATCCTGGATGTCCGCAACGTACTTCTGAAACATCGCCAGTTTGCCGCTCTCTTCTTCATTGCGCACCAGCACGGCGGCGCCATAGGTTGCCTTCACTCCCAGCAGGCCGTCGTCGTAGGTCTCATACGGTGCGAAGATCACGTCGAACTTCGGATCTTTAAGATCCAGCCAAGCCAAATCGCTCTTGAAGTAATCGTCGTTCAACAGAGCATCGGCGCGCAAGCGCAGAAAATTGGCGAATGCTGGATCGGTACTTAGTTTTGCCGCCTCCCGCAAATCCCTGGCAGCGGTCTCCAGAAAAGACCGGTAGGCAATGTGATAGGGCAGGCCTACGAGTTGATCTGCTTGCCAACGCACCACGGTGGTCGAACTGTAAATCTCGTCCCGCTTTTCGGGATGGTCTTTCACATATTGCTCGACCTGCGCACGAGTGAGACCTTCCGGGTAGAAACCTCGGCCCGGCGGAATGGGTGCGGTCCCTACAAACGGCCGGTTCTCGTCGAGCAGATCGAAACGCGAGGCATTGATCCAAATATAGCGGCGTAATTGCTCATCTTTAGGGTTTTTACTGTTCGCCAACGATTGGTACAGGGTCAGAGCCTCGGGATCGATCTGGCGCCAGAAAATATCTTCCAGATGGCGAGAAGCGTCCACCAGCTTCTCAACCATTTTCTTTTCCCGGACGGTGAGCCCGGCAGAACGAAACGGCATTTGCAGGCGGCGAAATCTCTCCAACCGCTCCGCCAGGTCAGGTGCAACCTGCATGCTGCTCGAAGCCGCGCCCCTAGCCGCAGATCCGGTCATGGATTTGTTACGTTTTTGAGCTGATGAGGGAGCAACCATGAGAAAAATAACCAGCGGAGGAATCAGGAGGAACGCTTTCGTCATTGGTCCAATTTTAGCAGAGCAGCTTCAGTGCGGACGTCTCGCCACGCGCCTGCATACCCGTTATCATTTATGTTTAGTCGATTATCATTGTTCGATGCCTGCGGAAGCAAATTCAAATGGCGCGCAGACCCTGCTGGTCGATGCCGACGATACGCTGTGGGAAAACAATATCTATTTTGAGCGGGCCATCGCCAACTTTATTTCGTTCCTGAATCATCACGAGTATTCTCCGCAGCAGGTGCGCGAGGTGCTGAACCAGGTGGAGCGTGAATCCATCCTCACCCACGGCTACGGGCTGCACAGCTTCGCACATTCTCTGGTCCAGACTTTCGAGCGACTGGCGGTCGAGCCACTCACCCCGGCGCTGCACGAGACAATCAACGGATTCGCCCACACCATCGCGGGACACCCGGTTGAGATCCTGGCCGGCGTCCCGGAAACTTTGCAATATCTGTCGGAGCGTCATCACCTGATCCTGATGACCAAAGGCGCGCTGGCGGAGCAGACCGGCAAGGTGGAGCGCTCGGGTCTGAAGGAATATTTTTCCGCAGTGGAGATCGTCTCCGAAAAGGACGCCTCCACTTACCGCACCGTCATTTCGAAGTACGGCTTGCTTGCTGACGCAACCTGGATGATCGGCAACAGCCCCAAATCCGACATCAATCCCGCGCTGGCCGCAGGCCTCAATGCTGTGTTCGTTCCGCATGGCGCCACCTGGGTGCTTGAACACGAGGAAGTTGAATCCGCTGACCCACCGCAGCGGTTGCTGGTAGTGGAAAGGTTCTCGGAGCTGCGGACGCACTTCTAGCGCGGCGCTGTGAAAAGTGTGGAGTGATGCAGGCTGTGAAGAACCGAGGTCCCTCTCTTGCCCTCACCGCGCAAGCGCGGCTCGGGACGGCGCTCGGGATGACATTGGCATTGGGAACGCAAGGCGCGAGCGCTGAGTGCTGACGCCTGACGCCTGACGCCTGACGCCTGACGCCCAAATGCTAAGTGCCAATTGCTAAGCGCTCCCTCCTAGCACCAAACTAACCAACAACCTCCATATCCTGCTGTTTCGGCGCATGTTACTCTTTTTCTGCTCTGGTTTTTTGCCCGCATCCCTGCGTGGCTGTGCAGAAAAACAATTTGCGGCGGCTGCTGCGAACCGTGGAGGCGCTTTCCGATCTCGGTCCCGAGATCACGGCGGAGCGCGAGTTTTCGCAGACGGCGCGGGCCATGGTTTCGGCGTTGCTGCAAGCCGGCGGCGCCCGCGAAGCCGTTCTCTTCACCTTCAGCGACAAGCCTGCCATGCTTACTTCGGTGGCTTCCGAAGGCTTCGCGTTAATGCCCGAACCCGCCATCATGCCGCTGCTGCCGAAGCATGTTCACGCCATGCTTACGGCGCGCGGGCCAGTGGTGCTGGATTCGAACTCTTATGAAATTTTCCTGAGCGCGAACGGCAACGTCGCGCCTGAGCTGTTCAAGTGCATCGTTCCACTCAGGGTGGGCGGGAAACTTGTGGGGATGGTAGCGCTGGGCCGTCGCGAGGGCGAGGCCCTGTTCGACGACGAAGAACTGGGCGCACTCGAACTGCTGTGCAACTACGTCGCGGTTGCGATTCAGAATCATGTTCTCTCGCAGACCCTGGCGCAACGCGTTTCGGAAAATCTACGTGTACTTGCCTCCCTTCACGGTTTCTACGACACCGCACTGGAAGCCTTTGCCACCGCGATCGATGTCAAGCATGTCAATATTCACGGCCACTCTCTGCGCGTGGGACGCTACGCCGCGGCCATCGGAGAAGTCATGGGGATGGAACCCAACGATGTCGCCGCTCTGCGCTCCGCCGGCTATCTCCATGACATCGGCAAAGTCGCGGTGGATAAACGCCTCTTTGGAAAGCCCTCGTCTTTAGACGCCGAAGAGTTCCGCGAAATGGCGGACCACACCGTGGTCGGACATCAGATCGTGAGCGGCGTTCAGTTCCCGTGGCCGCGCATTCCCGAAATCGTGCGTTCGCACCACGAGCGCAGTGACGGCTCGGGCTATCCCGACGGGTTGCTGATGGAAGATGTAGCCATGCCGGTTCGTATCATCGGACTGGCTGACACATTTGACGCCATGACCAGCGAGCGCCCGTATCGCGAACCGCTTTCGGTGGGCAGCACGCTGAGCGAGATTGTTCGTCTCTCCCCGCAAAAGTTCGATCCCAATGCGGTTCACGGACTGCTTTTGCAAGTCCGCCGCGATGCTGTGGGTAGCAACCGGGTACATTTTCTCGAAGACCGGATGGCGGTCAACATTGCCGCAGGCGACATCGATCAACTCGCCGCCACGCTGCAGCACAAAGTTACACACGGCCGCCTGTATCTGACCTAAGCGTCCTCCCAAGCTGAAGTCTTTATCCAGCAATGACATCGAGGAACGACGGGTGTCCTCGCCGCCCTGCGCTGGTGGTGGGACGGGCGGGGACGCCCGTCGCTACAGCAACTTTTTCCCTGATTTGGGTTCATAATTCTTAAGGCGCTGTTCGCCTGACTAGAACTTGCCATGAAGCTGCTTCGACGGCCAATCGTTCCGTTCGCCGCGATCCTGATCATCGGAGCGACTTGCTCCGTCCAGCATGCCATCGCCACTAAGAACAAAAAAGATTCGTCCACCGTCCAGATGGATGAGCAGAAGCGCGCTCTGCATGCGCTCAACCGCCTGGCCTTCGGGCCGCGGCCGGGAGACGTCGAGCGAGTAACTGCGATGGGCGTCGACAAGTGGATCGATCAGCAGTTGCATCCGGAGAAGATCGACGATCACGCGATTGATGCCCGTCTCGCTCCCTTCCGTACGCTTCACATGGACACGCGCGAGATGGTCGAGAACTTTCCGCCGCCGCAGGTGATCAAGGCCATCGCCGAAGGTAAGCAGTCTCTTCCCTCCGATTCCGCGAAACGCGCCGTGTACGAGGCGCAGCTCGAACGCTATCAGGAAAAGCAGGAGCGCAAGCAGGAATCCGCAAACGCCGATCCTGCAGCGGCCGGCGCGTCTGGCAAGTCCGCTCCGATGAGCGATGAGGAACAAGCCCGCCGCCGCGAAGACCGTTTGTATGCCGATCTCAAAACCGAAGACCTGCTGGATCTGCCGCCCGACCAGCGCATGAAGGCGATCCTCAAAATGTCGCCCGAAGATCAGCGCGCCATCGGCACTTCGCTCAAAGGCGAAAAGCGGGACGAGTTCATGGACGGGATGAAGCCCCAGCAGCGGGAGACGATCATGGCGCTCAACAATCCTCAGCAGGTAGTGACCGAAGAGCTGGTCCAGAGCAAACTGTTGCGCGCCGTCTACAGCGAACGCCAGCTGGATGAAGTGATGACCGATTTCTGGTTCAATCACTTCAATGTGTTTATCGGGAAGGGCGCCGATCGCTACATGCTCACCAGCTACGAGCGTGACGTTATCCGTCCCCATGCGTTGGGCAAGTTCGAAGACCTGCTGGTGGCGACGGCTCACAGCCCCGCCATGCTTTTCTATCTCGACAACTGGTTGAGCGTGGGACCGAATTCCGATTTCGCCAACGACATCCCGAAGCGGCCTAACAATTACAACTGGCGCAGGCCACCGCGACAGCGGCGTCCGCCGCAAGTGAAGCAAGCCAAGGGCAAGCGCAGCGGACTGAATGAAAACTATGGCCGCGAACTCATGGAACTGCATACCCTGGGTGTGAACGGCGGCTACACCCAGAAGGATGTCACCGAGCTAGCGCGCGTCCTGACTGGCTGGACGCTCAAGCAGCCCAGGCAGAGCGGCGGCTTTACTTTCGAAGAACGGATGCATGAGCCCGGTGAAAAAAACGTGCTGGGACATCGCATCAAGTCGAACGGCGAAAAAGAGGGCCGCGAAGTGTTGCACATTCTGGCGCGCCATCCCTCTACCGCAAAATTCATTTCCACGAAACTGGCGATGCGCTTTGTTTCCGACAATCCGCCGCCGGCGCTGGTGGACCGCATGGCGCAGACTTTCCTGAAGAAAGACGGTGACATTCGCGAAGTGCTCAAGACCATGCTCCGTTCCCCTGAGTTCTGGGCGCCCGAGTCGTATCGAGCCAAAGTGAAAACTCCGCTGGAGTTTGTAGTTTCAGCGGTTCGCGCCAGCGGGGCCGAAGTCAGCGACGCGCTGCCGCTGGCCCGTCAGCTTCAAACCATGGGCATGCAGCTGTATGGAATGCAGCCCCCGACCGGGTATTCGATGAAAGCCGACGCTTGGGTGAACTCCTCTGCACTCCTGGGACGAATGAATTTCGCGCTGGCCCTGACCGCAGGAAAACTCAAAGGCGTGCAGGTAGATTCCGATCGCATTCTCACTGCCGGGAGTCCGCCATCCGATCCGCAAGCAACGCTGGCGGCGCTGGAAAATAGTTTGCTCGCAGGTGACGTATCCCGGCAGACGCACGACACGATTGCCGCGCAGATGCAGCCGCCGCCGAATGATCCGCAGGCAGGCATGACGAAGACCAGCCCGCCAGCCACGAGCGCGATCGCAGGCCTGCTGCTGGGATCGCCGGAATTTCAGCGGAGGTAGGGGTGAGGTAGTTGTTGGTTATTGGTTGTTGGTTGTTGGCCAGAAGCTAGTAGCCAGGAGCGCTTTATGTTTTCTCGCCGAATATTCCTTCGCAACGGTGCTCTCGCGGTTGTCGGGACCGCCGCGATCCCAAGTTTCCTGACGCGCGCGGCATTCTCCGCGATCGAAGCAGGTGTGACCAACAAACGCCTCGTGGTCATCTTCCAGCGGGGCGCGGCTGACGGCCTCAATATCGTGGTCCCGCACGGCGAGCAGGCGTATTACGCCATGCGGCCGTCGATCAACATCCCACGCAACGCGGTGATCGATCTGGACGGCTTTTTCGGGCTCCATCCATCGATGTCAGCCCTGCAGCCGATCTGGAACCAGCACCATCTGGCCATCGTGCATGCCGCCGGTTCGCCTGACCCGAGCCGATCGCATTTCGATGCGCAGGACTTCATGGAATCGGGCACGCCCGGCATCAAAGCCACCGAAGACGGCTGGCTGAATCGGGCTTTGCATTCTCTGCCCCAACCCAGCGATAAATCGGCCTTTCGCGCCATCGGCCTGGGGCCATCCCTGCCCAGAATTCTTTCCGGGCAGGAACCGGCGGTCGCGGTAAACAACATCAACGATTTTGGCGTCGGTGGCCGCAACCCGAACGCGGCGCCCGTCTCCAACACTTTCGAAGCCATGTACGCGAACTCGGTCGATTCCGTGATGCATGGCACCGGCCAGGAAACGTTCGAAGCGGTAAAGATGCTGAAGTCGGCCGATCCTTCCAAATACAAGCCGGCGCCGGGCGCCGACTATCCCAAGGGCCGTTTTGGGGACAGTCTGAAACAACTTTCTCAACTCATCAAAGCCAACCTGGGCGTGCAGGTGGCGTTTGCCGACATCGGCGGATGGGACCATCACGTCAATGAAGGCAGCACACAGGGCCAGATTGCCAACGTGTTGCGCGAATTCTCGCAGTCTCTCGGCGCCTTCTGGATCGACCTCGGTGACCTGGCTGAAGATACCGTCGTGGTCACGATGTCGGAGTTCGGCCGCACCGCTCGCGAAAATGGCAACCGCGGCACTGATCACGGCCACGCCAACGTAATGTTCGTGATGGGCGGCCCGGTCAAAGGCGGCAAGGTCTACGGACGCTGGCCCGGCCTCGACCAGTCTCAGCTCTACGAGGGCCGCGACCTCGCTGTAACCACAGACTTCCGCCGCGTGCTGGGCGAAGCGGTCGATCGCCACCTGGGCAATCACGCGCTCAATCAGGTTTTCCCAGGGTTCGACAACCAGGCAGGGAAGTTCCTGAAGTACCTGGGATAAACAGTTCGCGTAGGGGCGGACGCCCCGTCCGCCCGGTCGAGCGCAAGCTCGAAAGCACTACCCACAGCGGCGAGGGCGGGACGCCCTCGCGACAGCCGGCGAGACGCCGGCGCTACGAAACCTAGACCTCAACCATCACATCTCCGCCTTCCACCTTCAGTGGATACACCGCGATCTTCGTGGCCGCATTGTGCGTCGCCTGGCCAGTCTTAGGGTCCCATTGCCAGCCGTGCCAGGGGCAAACCACTTTGTCGCCTTCGATCACGCCCTGCCCCAGCGGCCCGCCGCGATGCAGGCAGACGTTGTCCATCGCAGAGATAGTTCCGTTCACGTTGGCCACGCAGATGACTTTGTCGCCCAGCGGAAATTCACGTGCTTCGCCTTCGGGAGGGAGTTCAGTTTGAGTTGTAAGCTTTACAAAGTTCGACATGTGGCCTTTCGGAGTTTGAAGGTAACGCTGCCGAGCTCCGCTCGGCTAGGACAGCCGAGGGCGGCTGTCCCTACGTGAGCTGTGGCAGTGCTGACGACTGAAGACCGACGACTGAAAGCTGACAGCTAGAGATCCCTCGCTGTGCTCGGGATGACCGCATCGGGCTCCCGCTTCGCTCACGCCCGATAAGCGCGGTCACTTCGGTTGCAGCGTTTGCGCAATCATTACCTGGCGCTTGAAATTCTCCACCATGTTCGGATCGAGGCGGACTTCGGTGGGACGCTTGGCCAGCGACATCTGATCGATTTTGTCCTGCAACTTCAGCAGCGCATAAAACAGATTCTCCGGACGCGGCGGGCAGCCAATTACATACACGTCCGTCGGGACAATCTTGTCCACACCCTGCAGCACCGCATAGGTATTGAACGGGCCGCCCACCGAGGAGCAGGCTCCCATCGAGATTACCCACTTGGGATCAGGCATCTGGTCATAGATGCGCTTCACTACCGGCGCCATCTTCAACGTGACCGTTCCGGCCACAATCATCAGGTCGCTCTGCCGGGGACTGGGGCGAAACACTTCCGAACCAAATCGCGCGATATCGAATCGCGCTGTCGAAGAAGCGATCATCTCAATCGCACAGCAAGCCAGCCCAAAGGTCATAGGCCATACCGCGGACTTCCGCGCCCAGTTGAACACGTAGTCCACGGTGGTAATCATGAAATTCTTTTCGAATTTATTTTGCAGCCAGCCCATGAAGCGCCCTCGATCTCCGCACACAAATGCCCAAATAGCACGTACCCACACTATAAGCGACCGCGCCAGGTCAGGCAAAGGCGAAGACGTTTCAGTCTAGGTGCGAGATCGATAGCTGTCAATCAGGCGCGGGGGAAGTTAGTGGGCCACCATGAAGTTCAGAGCGACGGGCGTCCTCGCCCGTCTCGTCGTGGACGGGCGAGGACGCCCGTCGCTCCATCAAATCTGTAGCCCACTACCTGGGGGAACCCTACCTTGGATCGGCGGTCGTGGGGTCAATCAGCTTGCGGATCTCCGAAACTTTGGTCGCAGGAAAGCCGCTGAGTTCTGCGTGCTTGTGGATGAGAGATTCGTCTGTGGCCAGATACATGCAGTACATCTTGTTGGCCGCGACAAAGGATTCCAGCCACTGAATGTCGGGTCCGAGCTGGCGTAGCACCTGGTTGGACTTGGCCGCGCCCTCCTGCAACTTCTCGCGTTCCAGACTCCCGATTTGCGGGATCTCCCGCTCGATCATGTATTTCCTCATAATGCCCTCCCCTAGATTTTCCGCGAACTGGCTGCGGAAGCAGTCGTCGGTCGTCAGTCGTCAAGACCTTTCTCATCGCGACTACCAGCCGAGCCCCGGGGGAAATGGCTGACGACTGAAGACCGACGACTGACGACTCTTTCAACCCTGCGAGATTAGTGGTAAAACCCTCTTGCCACAAGATGGCAGATATGCCATTGTAGATAGGTTATTCGGCCATAGTGGTTTGACCGATTTCAGCCCTCGGAGACTAACCATGAAAGAGGTCACAGTCCTGTTTCTGGACGCAACTTTCTCTTCCACCGCCACCGGCCCGATGGAGGTCTTCCGCCATGCCGGCACGCTGTGGAACGTTCTGACGGGAAAGCGGCCAGTCCCCCGCTTTCGCGTGACCACAGCATCGGCGGATGGACGCGCGGTCCGCTGCGATGGCGATATCAAGATTCAGCCCGACGCGGCGCTCGCAGATATCCGCAAGACTGACCTTATCTTCATTCCGACCACTGGACTGAGTATTGACGACGTGGTCGAGCGCAATGCGGCGGTTGTGCCCTGGCTGCGGCGCTGGCACAAGCGGGGCGCCGCCATCGCCAGTGTGTGCTCGGGCGTGGGCCTGGTCGCAGCCACCGGCTTGCTGGACGGAAAGCGCGCCACGACACACTGGGCACTGGCCGAACGCTTCCGCGAGAAGTATCCCAAGGTGAAGTGGATGCCGGAATTGATGGTGACCGAGGACCACGGATTCTACTGCGGCGGAGGCGTGCATGCGGCGCTCGACCTGAGCCTGTACCTGGTGGAGCAATTCTGCGGCCACGAGGTTGCCATGCAAAGTGCCAAAGCGATGCTTATCGAAACGCCGCGCGCATGGCAGGCCGGATTCGCTATCGTCCCTTTAAAGACCGAGCATTCCGATAACAGCATTTCCAGCGCACAGGAATGGCTGCACGAGAATTTTCACCAAACTTTCCCGCTGGAGGCTCCGGCCCGGCGAGTCGGCATGAGCCTGCGCAATTTCGTCCGCCGCTTTAAGCAAGCGACCGGAGACAGCCCCTTAATCTACTTGCAGAAGCTAAGGGTCGCCGCCGCCAAGCGCCTGCTGGAGAGCGACCATCGCACCATGCAGGAGATCAGTGACGCCGTCGGCTATCAGGATGTCGCCTATTTCCGTCAGCTCTTCCAGCGGCACACCGGGGCCTCCCCCAGCGCCTACCGGCGGAGGTTCGGGCTGTAGCGTGCACACTGTTTGAAGGGTGTACCGAAAAATCGTTACGGAAACCGCACGTCCAAACTGTAAATCTCCTGCGTGCTTTTATCTCGCATCAGGAGGGGCGAGTCATCGGGGGCAAGGCCGATCCAGAATTCCCACGGGTCGAAGCCGCGCGGAACTTCCTTCAGGCCGAACACGCGTTCCACTTTGCCATTGGCCACATTCACGCGCACCAGGTCGTCGGTCTTGTCCGAATAGTCCTCGGTATACAGATATTTCCCGTCGTGGGACCAGTTTTCGAAAGCGAACCGCGACACCGCGAGTTGTGTCCAGCCTTTCTTTTCCATGTCGTAGAGCATCAGCTTGGTGGAGTCCGCAGAAAGGGCGGCGATGTAGTGGCCATCCTGCGAGGCACGAGGGCTAAAGAGGTTTTCAGAGCCCGGCACATCCGAGATTTGCGAAGTCTTCAGGTCAACGATGTGAATGTTCGGGCCTGACGTGGTTCCGTATTCCAGCCAGGGCATGCCGGCGAACACGATGGCACCGCCCTTGAGCGTCCAGGACGGGTCGCCCTGATTATGATCGCCCTGGTTGTGGTCTCCGGCGGTCACTTCCTGCGGCGTGCCGCCCTGGGATGGAACTACGAAGATCTTCCAGGGTTTTCCCGGACGCGAGCCCATAAATGCGATCTGGGTTCCATCCGGCGACCAGCGCGGCATATGCGCCTGCATTGGCGAATATGTGAGTTGCACACGGGAGCTTCCGTCCGGCTTGCTCCGCCACAGCGTAAGGTCCGGATGCGACACATACGTAATCCACTCGCCATTGGGCTGGATATCCGCCTCGCCCGCCGAGATGCCAGGAAGGTAAATGGAGAATCCCTGCGACTTACTATCCAGACGGACCAAATCGAACCGGCGCTGTTGGCCGATCACGAACAGCTTCTTGCCGTCCAGGCTCGGGGTCGGATTGCTGAACATGAGCGGTCCCACGGTGAGCCGCGTCGGTTCAGTATTGGCCTTGCGAAAGAAGGAAGTTCCTTCGCGAAGGGCCCAGATGTTCTGCGAGTGGTCGTGAGTCGATTCAAAGAGGAAGTATTCTCCATCGGGTGTCCAGGATCCGCCAAATTCCTGGGCGGGCTTGTTCCAGTCTGGCAATACCGGGTGCAGTCCCTTCCCGTCCGGCGAAACCTCCCACAACGAAGAAGAGCGCTGGTTGGTGTCCCGGACAGTGAAGCGCAGGCGGCGGCCGTCGGGAGAAAATCGGGGCGCAAAGGGTACTCCCGGTACCGTGATGAGTTCCCGCGAATCGGTTCCATCCGCATTGCACACGTACAGACTGGATTTCCTGGCATAAACGATGTGTTGGCCATCCGGCGCCCACGTGGCTGCGTGCGCGAGAATTTCTCCCACCGGCCGGAGCGATCCTGCCGGAACCGGCAAAACCCACACCGGCCACTCTGTCTCCGAACCCTCCGCCACGCCTTTTATCAGCAATTCAGAGCGAGCCGGGTAAAAATCATAGATGTCGGCGCTGGCCAACGAGATAGGTACGGACGCGGTTTCTCCGCCCGAGGTCGAGACCTGCCGCAGGACGGAGTGGCCGCCAAGGTTTTCGGAAAAGTAGAGCCGGCTCCCGTCGGTGACCAGGGAGCGCTTGGAAGTGGCGTCGTTGGTAATCTGCAACGACGAAATCACCGCGGGCGGGGATTCCGGCGATTTCAGGAACAGAAATGCTGCCACCAATGCGGCGACCGCGACTAAAGCGATCGCCAGCCACTTCGCGATACCCGGCTTGGAGGGTGGCACAACTGTCGCCGTCGCCGAGGTAACGAAGATCGACCGGATTCTCTCCTTCGAATCCGGCGCCTTTGTCCCCGGGCCGGCAGTCAGGACCTGCCCTGATTCAATGGCGCGGCGAAGGCGCTGCAAGTCATCCCGTATCTCGGCCGCGCTGGCGTAGCGTTGCGCTGGATTCTTTTCCAGAGCCTTACGCACAATGCGCTCCAGCTCGGGAGGTGTTGCAGGGTTAAATCGCAGAGGCCACTCCGGCACACTGTGAATGAGAGAGTCGAAAAATGCAGCCGTAGTTTGCCCCTGGAAGGGCAGAACTCCCGTTGCCATCTCATAGAGCACGACCCCGAAAGAAAACAGATCCGAACGGGAGTCCAGTGCCTGGCCTAAAGCCTGCTCCGGCGACATGTAAGGGATAGTGCCCAGAGCAGAGCCGGGGCGAGCAACCTCATCATGGGCCTGCGTGACCCCTCCGAAGGTGTTGCCACTGACGCTGGCTTCATCCCCGAGGGCAAGCTTCGCCAGACCGAAGTCCAGAATCTTGGCGTGGCCGCGCAGGGTGACAAAAATGTTTGCCGGCTTGATGTCGCGATGAATGATACCGTGCGTGTGGGCGGCGTCCAGCGCATCGGCGATCTCGATACTCAGGTCCAGTAATTCCGGCAAGGGCAGCGGACTCTTGGCGATACGCTGCCTCAGGGTCGTACCATCGAGGTACTCCATGGCGATGAAGCGTCGTCGCTCCACTTCGCCGATTTCGTAGATCACGCAGATGTTGGGATGATTCAGGCCTGACGCGGCACGTGCTTCCCAGCGGAATCGTTCCAGGACCACCGGGTTCTGGGCCACCAGCTCGGGGAGGAATTTCAGAGCAACGAACCGGCCCAGCTCGGTGTCCTCAGCCTTGTAGACCACACCCATCCCGCCGCTTCCCAGTTCTTCAACGATGCGGTAATGCGAAATGGTCTGGCCAATCACAGGCTGAGAGAGAGACTTTACTGGCCTGCCATGTTAGGGTGCGCGTAAAGCCAAGTCAATGCGGGGGGACGATGCTCACCAATTTCCAATAAAACCCAATCTGCAACCCCGTGCATCTCCATAGCCAGGTACATACACCCAAATCTGCAGGTGCCGATTTGGAGCCGCTTCTGGCTCTATGAACCACAGTTTATCGCGTCGCCAGAATGGGCGCGGTGATCAGAATCACGTTTTGGTGGTGACACGACCAGGATGTCTTGCAGACCACAACTCGGATTGGAGGTTGTGACTCCAGTCACTGACTTTCGCGGCACAAAGAAGGTAACAATGGTCGATCTCAGGACTGAAACCATGCAGCGACTCAACCTGGTGGCGACCAGGCAAACTGTAAAACTGACGCATTATGGACGGAAGTCAGGGAAGCCCTACGAGGTCACGATCTGGTTTGTGGTGAACGGTGACGGCGTGATTCTGGGAACGGCGAACGTCAATCGGCAGTGGGTGCGCAACGTGCAGAAAACCTCAAGAGTCAGGTTGTCGATCGGAGGGGAAACGTTTGAAGGCGAGGCGCGCTTTCTTTCTGACCGCGCTGAGCATGAACGCGCCCAGGCGATGATACGGAAAAAGTATTGGATGTATCGGCCGATTCTCGCGATAGCGCGAGTTCTCATGGCCATGGGATTGATGCAGGACAGGACGGGATCGTTCGAAGTGACGTTGAAGGAATAGAGAGTTGAAAGAATAAAAGAGTAGAGGAGTCCGGCAAGCATCTGCTGCTTGCGAGGGAGGAAGAATGAAAGCTCAAAGTTCGTCGTTGGAGACTATTGAGGATTTCCTGGCTGAGAAGCGTATTGCGATGGTGGGCATCTCGCGGGATCCTGCGAATTTCAGCGTGAAGCTATTCGAAGAACTGTGTCGTCGCGGGTATGACGTCGTTCCCGTGAATCCCAACACAGCAGAGGTAGAGGGGCGACGATGTTTCGCTCGCGTACAGGATGTGCAGCCTCCCGTCGAAGGAGTGCTGCTGATGACATCGCCTGCAGTTACCGAGACTGTGGTGCGCGACTGTGACGAGGCGGGCATACGGAAAATCTGGATGTACAGGGCAGGAGGAAAAGGAGCAGTCAGCCGAAAAGCGGTTGCGTTCTGCGAGGAGCATGGGATGCAGGTGGTTCCAGGAGAGTGTCCATTCATGTTTCTGCCGGGCACTACCGGCGTCCATCATTTTCACGGGCTTTTCCGCAAGATCACCGGACGGTATCCGCATCACGCTCATGCATAAGACAGACATGAGCTTACCCCGGCTGGGACCGGTACTGTCGTTATCAGCCTAAAGGCAGGTCAGTCTAGACACAGGTCAGCGCTGGTCTCGAGGCGGCGGTGTCGGCGGTCCGCGGGACATGCACGAGGAGAGATTCGCATACAATCGGCACTTTAAACGAAATATAGGGAAATATTGAGGGGGCCAACAAATGTCTGGACAACCGCGTCTTCTGCCGATTTGTGTGTTTGTGATGTTCTCCACGGTTGCGCCCCTGGCGCAAATGACGATTCAGAGGCAGGACATTCCCTTGAATTCCGGCTGGGAGTTCCGGCAACTTAGCACCGGAGACAACAGCGCGGAGTGGCGGCCGGCGCAAGTCCCAGGAGATGTCCACCTGGACCTGCTGCGCAACAAGCTGATTCCCGATCCTTACTACCGCGACAACGAGGCCAAACTGCAGTGGATCGAAAATGCGGACTGGGAATACCGCACGGGTATTCAGGCCACGCCCGAAGTGCTGAACCACAAGAATATCGATCTTGTCTTCGAAGGACTCGATGCCTACGCGAAGGTCTACCTGAACGAGCAACTTGTGCTGACTGCAGACAACATGTTCCGCGAGTGGCGAGTGAACGTGAAGCCGGCGCTCAAGCCTGGGGCCAATCAGCTTCGCATCGTCTTCCCATCGCCGATCAAAGCTGCCGCGGAGATTGCGGCCACCGACAAGTGGCGGGAACAGACCCACACCGCCGAGAAGACCTATATTCGCAAAGCTGCCTACGAGTATGGATGGGATTGGGGCCCGCGCTTCGTCACCAGCGGCGTCTGGAGGCCGGCGAAGCTGGAACTGTGGGACACGGCCAGAATCTCGAACCTCCACATTGCGCAGCGCGATGTAACAGGGAACGTTGCCCACCTGGTAGCCCAGGTCGAAGTCACCGCGACAGAGGATAGCACCGGGAAAGTCACTCTGGACTACGCACATGCAGAACACAAGATAGAGGTTTCGCGGACGGTTGAGCTTCATCCGGGCGTGAACCACATAGATTTCCCGGTGGACATCAAGAACCCGCAGCTGTGGTTTCCGGCCGGATACGGCGCGCAACCCATCTATCAATTCAACGCGCAACTCAACTTTGGCAACCGTACAGAGGACCAGGTCTCGACGCGTACCGGTTTGCGGTCGATCATCTTGCGACGCGAACCGGACCAGTGGGGACGCTCGTTTGAGTTCATCATCAACGGCATTCCGGTATTCGGGAAAGGAGCCGACGTAATTCCGTTTGACAGCTTCCCCAGCCGCGTCACCGCGGAAGACTATCGCCGGATTCTGCAATCGGCCCGCGACGCCAATATGAACATGATTCGCCATTGGGGCGGCGGTTATTACGAGACCGATGAGTTCTACAACTTGTGCGATGAACTGGGAATCATGGTCTGGCAAGACTTCATGTTCGGCAATGACTGGCAGCCGGGTCCGTACGCCTGGAAGCAAAACGTGGAGAAGGAAGCGGAGTATCAGGTTCGCCGGCTGCGCGACCATCCGAGCATCATCATCTGGTGCGGCAACAACGAAACTGAAGAAGCATTCAAATGGGGCGGCCGCGAGCAAGTGCCTGCGCAGGCCCGTTTGCAGATGTGGCAAGATTACCTCACCGTATTCAGCGGCATTCTGGACCGCGTGGTGAACCGACTGGTTCCGGAAACTCCGTATTGGCCGAGTTCGCCCAGCGCCGATTACGAGGAGACTTCACCCTCCTTTCAGTCCGGGGATTATCACGATTGGAGCGTCTGGCACGGGCGGGTACCGTTCAGCGAATACGAGAAACACTTTCCGCGATTCATGACCGAATATGGATTCCAGTCGTTTCCCGAGATGCGCACGGTGGAGGCGTTTACGTTGCCCGAGGACAGGGCAAACATCTTCACTCCAGTCATGCTGGCTCACCAGAAGAACAACGAGGGAAACTCGATCATCCACGATTACATGCTCCGGGACTATTCCGAACCCAGGGATTTCGCCTCATTCCTTTACGCCAGCCAGGTACTGCAGGCGGAAGGAATCAAGATTGGCGCGGAGCATCTGCGCCGCAACCGTCCGCGCGTCATGGGCTCCATTTTTTGGCAACTCAATGATTGCTGGCCGGTGGCTTCCTGGGCGAGCATTGACTATTTTGCTCGCTGGAAGGCTCTGCAGTATTATGCGCGGCGTTTCTACAACGATTTGCTGGTTTCTCCGCATGACGAAAACGGTCAGGTAGCAGTCTATGTAGTGTCCGATCGTACCACTCCCGTTTCTGCGACTTTGAAAGTCCGGCTGATGGCGTTTGACGGCACTGTTCTTACCGAGAAGACGCAGGCCATCGACGTGCCCGCGTTATCCAGCAAGGTCTATATCCAGCTTCCGATCTCGGAGTTTCTGCAACTGAAAGGTTTTGACCCAGCTAAGACTTTCATCACGACTGAGCTAGCCGTGGGTGGTAAACCCGTCTCGAGCAACCTGCTCTTCCTGGTGGCGCCGAAGGAGCTTCAGCTGCTTTCGCCGAAGATCACGAGTGAGTTAAGCCAATCGGGAAGCTCCCATCGCCTGCGGCTGACGTCCGATGTGCTGGCGAGGAGTGTGTATGTGTCGTTGAGCAACCTGGATGCGGTGTACTCGGATAACTATGTCAACATATTACCGGGGCAGACGGTCGAGATTGAGGTGAAAAGTCCGGGGAGCCTCGATCAACTGCGGTCTTCTTTGAAGATCGTGTCGCTAACGGATGCTTTCACGCAGGCTGCGCCGGCACCTGTGAATGTTCCTTAAGGTCGCAGCTGCGGGCTGACTGTAGAGGTCAGCCCACAACCGCTATTTCACGAGGCTGAGATGGATCGTGGCGCCGTATTTTTTTCCGGCCAACGGCCTATTCCAGCACATGAATATTTTTTCTCGCGCACATCACCTTAAGTATCTCCGGCCACACGGTGACGCTGACCTCTCCAAGATGGGCTTTGCGGAGCAGCAGCATCAAGGTGCGAGACTGCCCAATGCCGCCACCGATCGAAAGCGGAATCTGCTGGTTGAGAATGGCTCGATGATATGGCAAACGCAGGAAGTCGGACTGACCAACCATCAGCAATTGTTTTTTTAGCGTCTCCGCAGTAACACGGATTCCCATCGAAGTGAGTTCATGGCGTCTCTTCGTGACCGGATTCCATACCAGGATGTCGCCATTCAGCCCGTGCGTGGGTTTGCCAGTCTGGTCCTGCGTGTCAGTCACCCAGTCGTCATAGTCGGCGGCGCGCATCTCGTGCGGGTAACCATCTCGTAATGGGTGCCCGATACCGATGATGAAGATCGCAGGATGTTTCCTGAGCACTTCGGTCTCCCGCTGTTTGCGTGGCAGATCGGGATACATCTCAAGAAGTTCCTCGGCATGCAGGAAGGTCAGCTGGTCGGGCAGATTGGGATAGCGGGGATCTTTCAATTGTGGAAACATGACTTGAGCAAACTTCTCAGCTCCCACCAGCACTTTCCAGATCTTCGCCACTACAGTCTTTAAAAAGGTAAGATTGCGTTGCCTGGGCGTGATTGCGCGCTCCCAGTCCCACTGATCCACGTAGGCGGAATGGTCGTGATCCAGGAAATAATCCTTTCTCACGGCACGCATGTCGGTGCAGATGCCTTCACCCGCTTTGCAATCGAACTGTCTTAGGGCGATACGTTTCCACTTAGTGGCGGCCTGTACCACCTGTGCCTCGATGGGGTGAAGATTGCGATCATTCGAGATGTGGAACTGAACCGGCGTGCGCGAACCGTCGCGATCCAGCATGTCGTTGACCCCGCTGTCCGCGTCCACGATAAGGGGCACTTCGACCATCATCAGGTTAAGTTCGTGGCACAGGTTGTCTTCGATATAACGCTTGATGTGGAAAATGGCCTGCTGCGTCTGTTTTGGAGTCAGCAGGGAGTGGTAGTCTGACGGCAGAATTTTTTCGAGTTCGCTGTAATCGCCAATACCCGGTCCAGCCAGGTCGGCGGTTTTGTCCATGACAAGAGTGTTCATAACTTTCTCCATTTCTAATGCCCACGCAGCTACCGCACGGAAAAATTCTCGATCACCCTACTGATGCGCTCGAAGGCCCAGTCAATCTCCTGACGCGTGATCACCAGCGGCGGTGCAATCCGTAGCACCCGGTCGTGAGTTTCCTTGCAAAGGATGTGTTCTTCCATCAACGCCTCACAGTATGGCCGTGCCGGGCTGCGGAGTTCGATCGCGATCCATAGCCCTTTTCCGCGTACCTCCTTCACGTCGCGACTCTGGAGGGTCTGCAGCAAGCCGAGGAAGTAAGCCCCTAATTCCGCGGAACGTTCGACCAGTTTCTCCTGGGTCAATACTCGCAGGGCCGCACGGGCCACGGCACACGCCAGCGGATTGCCGCCGAATGTGCTGCCGTGATCCCCCGGCTCATACAGCCGCATGATTTCCCATGAAGAAAGCACCGCCGAGACCGGATAAAAGCCGCCGGACAGTGCTTTGCCAACGATCAATACGTCGGGCTTGATGCCTTCGTGCATATACGCGAACAATTTGCCGGTCCGCCCCAAGCCCGACTGAATCTCGTCCGCTACCAGCAGAACGCGGTTCTCGCGGCAGACTTCAGTGGCACGCTTCAAGAATCCCTGCGGAGGGAGAATGATTCCCGCCTCGCCCTGAATCGGTTCGACCAGAAAGGCGCAGGTGTGCGGCGTGATTGCATCCTCCAGCGCTTGGGCGTCTCCGAAGGGGATTGCTTTGAAGCCCGGCGTGAAGGGCCCAAAGCCGTCGCGGTACTGAGGATCCGTCGAGAAGCTCACTTCCGTGATGGTGCGCCCATGGAAATTATTGAGGCACACGATCACTTCTGCTTTGTCTTCGGGGATGCCCTTTACTTTGTAGCCCCACCTGCGTACGGTTTTGATGGCCGTTTCCACGGCTTCGGCCCCTGTGTTCATGGGCAGGACCATGTCATAGCCGGTTAGCTCATGAAGTTCTTTGTAGAGCAACGGAAGCTGATCATTGTGGAAGGCCCGCGAAGTCAAGGTCACCTTGCGCGCCTGTTCGATCATGGCCTTCAGGATTTTCGGGATGGCAATGCCCCTGGTTGACCGCTGAATATGCAGCCAGGCAGTCCAGATAGCGGTTGCCCTCGATGTCATGGACCCAGACCCCTTCCGCACGCTCGATCACGACGTCGAGAGGATTGTAGGTGTGCGCTCCGTACTGATTTTCCAGTTCAATAAAATCGCGCGTAAGCAGACTTTCTTCGGTCATCAATCCGCTATGCATAAGTGCCTCTCTCTATTTGAATTTCTCTGCAGCATCGCTGCTGCCAGCATCTGCTCTCCGATAGATCACCGGCTCCCCACCGGAAGTTCGATTTGCCCATGCACGTCGAGGCCAACAGGACTCTGCTCGAATACGATGTGAGTACCGGCGGATCCCGCCACTGCCCGGCACAGGTTTTCAGGGGAGCTGATGATCGCCTCCCGCCCCTCCCGCGTCACAAACCGCAGGACGGATTCGACTTTCGGCCCCATATTGCCCGGCGGGAAGTGCCCGGCGTCGGCATATTGCTGCAGTGCGCGAGGACTCGCTAAATGAAGCGGTCGTTGCGTTGGCTTCTGGTAGTCGAGATACACGCAATCTACATCGGTCGAGATGAGGAAGAGATCCACGTCAAGGCGTGAGGCCAGCAGAGCGGAGGCCCGGTCTTTATCGATGACCGCCTCAACACCCTGCAGTTTTCCGTCTTGCCAAGCGACCGGGATGCCACCGCCTCCACAGGCAATGACCAGCACACCCTTGCCAAGCAGGTCGCGGATTACTTCCAGTTCCATAATTTCCAGCGGTTCGGGTGAGGGCACGACGCGACGATAACCACGCGCTGCATCTTCGACAATCTTCCAGTCAAACAGTGACCGGCGTTCCACCGCGTCGGCACGCGAGTAGAAGGGGCCGATCGGCTTTGTGGGTAGCTGCATTGCCGGATCATCCAGTGCGACAACCACCTGGGTGAGTACCGTTACGACCGGCATGCGCAGGCCCGCCCGCCGGAACTCCGTATCGAGAGACTGCTGCAACAGGTAGCCGACCTCACCCTGGGTGGAGGCGTCACAGACGTCAAGCGGTTGTCCCGGGACTTGGCTTGCTCCTCGTTCCGAGCGCAGGAGGGCTGCGCCTACCTGGGGCCCGTTGCCATGCGTGAGGACGATGCGATAGCCGTCACGAACCAGCTTGGCGACCTCAGCCGCGGTGCGGCGGGCGTTCACCAGCTGCTCGGCGGTGGTTCCCTTCTCGCCTGCGCGAATCAGAGAGTTTCCTCCCACCGCCAGCAGCATGGTTTTCATCGTTGTTCCTCGTTATGCGTGCGCCAGTTCCGGTATTTCCAGCCGACGCATCACGCCAACAGGCACGTTCTTCATCAATTCCAGCATGATCGCTTTCTCAACATGCAGCCGGTTCTCTGCTTGCTGGAAAACAACCGAGCATGGCGAATCAATCACCTCATCGGTTACTTCCTCACCGCGATGCGCGGGCAGGCAGTGCATGAAAATGGCATCGCCGTTGGCACGGGCAAAGAGCGCGGAATTGACCTGGTAGGACCTGAAAACATCACGTCGCCTTCCAGCTTCGGCTTCCTGGCCCATGCTGGCCCACACGTCGGTGTAAATCACATCTGCTCCAGCAACCGCTTCTTTAGCATCGTTCGTGATCCGGCTACTTCCGCCTGTCTCTCTGGCCCGCTCCGAGGCCCATCGAATCGCATCCGCTCTGGGTTCATAACCTGGAGGTGTTGCCACCCAAACCTCTGCGCCAAGCTGTGCACCCGCGAACATGAGTGAGTGGGCTACGTTGTTGCCGTCGCCGACGTAGGCGATCTTCAGCCTTTCCACATTGCCTTTTATCTCCCACATGGTGAGGTAGTCGGCCATGGCCTGGCAGGGATGGCTGTAATCGGTCAAACCGTTGATCACGGGCACTCCGGCGTAACGCGCCATGTCTTCCACGGTTTCGTGCGCAAATGTCCGGACCATGATGCCTTGCACCATCCGCTCCAGGTTCTTGGCCACGTCATATACAGATTCGCGCTTGCCGAGGCTGATCTCCGCGGGAGAGAGGTATAGCGCAAATCCACCCAGTTGCTGGATGCCGACGTCGAAGCTCACTCGGGTTCGTAGCGATGGTTTCTCGAAGATCATTGCCAGGGTCTTACCCTTGAGCGCATCGAAGTAGGTGCCAGGGTGGGCTTTCATCCGCCGTCCCAGCACCAGCAAGTCTTCGATCTCCGATGCCGAGCAGTCTCTGATGGAGATGAAATCTTCGGTGTTCATTGTTGCACCCCCGCCGGCACCTGAAACTGAGCGAGAATCTCAACCAGGCCCGGATGAGTGAGTTCTGCCACCTTGTAGGTGACGCGCAGACACGGCTTGTCGATCCGAATGACTCGTGCCAGGTCGATCGGAGTAGCGATCAGGACCAGATCACACGGCACACGGTTGATGGTCTCCTCCAGTTCGTGGCGCTGCATGACGCTGTAGCCCATAGCGGGCAGAAGATTGGTGAGGTGAGGATACTTCTCGTAGGTACCACGAATGGACCCAACCGCGAAGGGCTTCGGATACACCAGCTCCGCAGCTTCAAACTGTCGAGCTGCGACGACTCCGGCGCCGTACGGCATTTCGCCGTGGGTGAGGGTCGGGCCGTCCTCGACCACCAGGACGCGCCGTCCTTTCACCAGTTCGGGAGTTGGAACAGACACCCGGCAGGCGGTTTCAATGATCCTCGCTTTGGGATTGCTTACGTGGATGTTATGCCGGACGGTCTCGATGTCCTGCTGTGACGCGGTATCCACTTTGTTGATCACGACCACATCGGCGCGCCGAAGGTTCACTTCTCCCGGGAAGTACAACAGCTCGTGCCCGGGACGGTGCGGGTCGGCGACGACAATTTCAAGATCAGACATGTAGAACGGGGTGTCATTATTCCCGCCATCCCAGAGAATGATGTCCCCTTCTTTCTCTGCGCGACGCAGGATCCGCTCGTAATCTACGCCCGCGTATACGATGGTCCCGTCATGAATGTGCGGTTCGTACTCTTCGCGTTCTTCAATTGTGCACTGCTGGAAGTCCAGGTCCTCCACGGTGGCGAAGCGCTGTACGGCCTGTGCCGCCAGATCCCCATAGGGCATGGGATGACGGACCACGACCGGATTCCAGCCTTGCTGCCGCAGTTCGAAGGCGACCAGCCGCGATACCGGACTCTTGCCACAGCCAGTACGCACGGCACAAACGGACACGACCGGGACCGAGGACTTCAGCTGGGTATGTTCGGTTCCCAGAAGCCAAAAATCTGCGCCCGCAGCCACAGCCCGCGACGCCAGGTGCATCAGGTTCTGGTGCGAGATGTCGCTGTACGAGAACACAACTGCGTCCACGCGCTCTGAGGCAATCAGCTTCTCTAAATCCTTTTCTTCGAAGATTGGAATCCCGTCGGGATACTGCAGAGCATCAGCCAATTCCGGCGGATACCGGCGATTTGCAATGTCGGGAATTTGGGTGGCGGTGAACGCTACCACCTGGTAGTCAGGATTACCGCGAAAAACTACGTTGAAGTTATGGAAGTCCCTGCCAGCCGCTCCTGCAATAAGGATCCTTTTCATGGGCTCACCTCTATCAGGACTGCCCATATTCTGCCGCCAGGCCGGAAGGAGCGGCTGTGCGGGTTGTCACCCCTGGGTGTGACTGCAAACACAGAGGCGCAGCTGCTCAAGAGATCGCCCGGTTTTTAGGCTCGTAGGCGATTCCTTCCCGGGAGCATTACCTAAGTCCCATTACGAAGGTTACTTTCGCCCAGTCCTCGTCAGCCTCGACAATAGGGTTTGATGCGGGGTCGCAGTAGCACTCAACATACTGATGGCAAAAGCCTTACAGGCCGCCCGGCAACTCCGGATGGGTTTCGGCAGCTTTACAAGGCCTAAGGCGGATTGATCCTAAACCGAAGCACTACAACCATGCCAACGGTTAGGACAATCTTATGAGACTGGTTTCGAAATTCGGATCTCGCAGAAGACAAGGAGACGGTTTGTTGTTTCGTAATTCATCGTCGTATCCGACGCAATCGAAGGCCAGAGCTTGGTTCGAACCGCTCAGAGTCAGACTTGTGTCTTCGTTCGCGCTAGCAATCCTTCTTGTCTGCCTTGTCTGCCTGGCCAGTCCCCGGGCTTACGGCGACGTGGGAGTCATTCTCAACGAGTCGCTGGACACCAGCGTGGCCAGGATCACGGGTTCGGGACACAGTGCCGTGTATTTTTCTCGCATCTGCCCGGAATCGCCTGTGAAGCTCCGCCTGTGCCGCGCCGGTGAGCCGGGGTCGGTCATGAGCAACTACACGACTCTGGGCGAAGATCAACCGTTCGAATGGAACATTGTGCCGCTCAATGTGTACCTGTACGGCGTGGAGAACGCACGCTACCGGCCCCTGGTCAGCTCGGCGCAAATCAAGCGTGCGCTGGAAGAGCGATATCGCGAGAAGTATCTCTCGGCTTACTGCATCAGCGAATCCTGCCAGAGCAGCAACAAAGCGGAGTGGCGGGAAATGGTGGGCGCCACTCTGGAGCGAAGCATGTACATGTTCGTGGTGGAAACCACGGTCGAGCAGGACCGCAACCTGATCGAACAGTTCAATTCGCTCCCCAATGAAAATCATTTCAATGGCATGACACGGAACTGCGCGGATTTCACCCGGCGGGTGATTAACGCCTATTTTCCCCGCGCAGTCGGGCCCGACTACATTAACGACTTCGGAATGACCAGCCCCAAAGCCATAGCACGCTCATTCACTCGTTACGCGCATCGGCATCCGGAGACGCATTACCGGGTCCTGCATTTTGCGCAGGTGCCGGGCACGATCAAACGCAGCAGCGAGTGTCGTGACGGAACCGAGCAGCTCTATCATTCGAAGAAGCTGGTGGTCCCTATGATTCTCCTGGCGCACTACGTATTGCCGGCGGTGGCGGCATCCTACGTGCTGACCGGGCGATTCAATCCGCAGCGCGAATTGGAGAAACATCCGAGTGTCGAGGCCACCGAAGCCGAGCATCAAATACAACTTGTGAAGTTCCGGGAGACAAAAGGCGACGAGGCGAAATCCGATGAAGACGACGCCCGCGCTGAGCAGCTCGAGTCAGTGAGGAGTCAGGAACGCGCGAAGATCGTCGGCACTCCAGAGGAATGGAAGGGGTATCGTGTCGCGTTCAATTCTGTGGTGGCGGAAGCCGCCCGCGAAGACAGCATCCCGGAGCGGCGACGCCTGAGCCATTTCTTTCAACGCCTCGATGAAGCAGGAACTCCCGTCGCCGACCGCGACGGAGCGTTATGGATGGAATTTTCGGATGGCGGCGACTTATCCCAGGTGGGCCTGAGCGCGAACAATGTCTTTAGCCCGGGTTCGGACCCGGAACTGGCCTATCAACTGATTCTGGCACGCATCGGGCGAGTCTTGAATAGTCCGAAACACAGTCGAGAGAACATCGTGGAATTCAAAAGTGATTGGCATCTGCTGCAGCGCGTCCCCTCGTACAGCGCCGCCTCTGTGGAAAACTCCGGTACGCTTACCGCGGGTGCCGGCAGCATTTCTCTGAACCGCAAGTAGCCGAATCCTCAAATGGGCAGCCAGCACGGCACCCTCCGGGGGCCAGGTCCTACCGCAAAATATTTCTCATCTAGCGCAAATAATTCACCAAAGCGATCCCGTCCCGGTCGTGTAATTTCGTCGGCCCGGCGGCCAGTTTGTTTGCTATCATTCTTCTCCTGTCATGCGTTGTATCCGGATTTCACTCCTCGTTGTCTCGTTTTTCCTGTCCTTCGCCTTTGTCTTTGGAGAGTCCGGGTCAGCGGGCCCGGTCACAACCGCGACCACGGTGGCACCGCCAGCCATTGTCATCGGATTCGTGGGCGGGTTCGTCAAGCACGACAATCGCGCACACAGTACAGTGCAGGTAGTGGAGCACCTTCGCAACGAGCATCCCGGCGTGTACGTGCAGGCCTTCGAGAATCGTCATCGGGAAAGGGCGCACAAGGAGATTCTGCAGCGGCTGGATCTGAACCACGACGGAGCGCTCTCGAGCGAAGAGAAACGCAAAGCTCGCATCATCTTGTTTGGACATAGCTGGGGAGCTTCGGCAGGCGTTAGCCTGGCGCGGAAACTCGAGAAGGAGGGTATCCCGGTTCTGCTCACCATCCAGGTCGATAGCGTTTCCAAAATCGGTCAGGACGATGCACTCATTCCCGCCAACGTCAGCCAAGCGGTAAATTTCTACCAGCCTGATGGAATTGTGCACGGCCAATCCCAGATTCGCGCCGCCGATCCGGATCGAACCGAAATCGTGGGAAATTTTCGCTACGACTACAAGGCGAATCCGGTTCACTGTGAAGGATATCCCTGGTTCGACCGCGTCGTGGTAAAGACTCACACAGAAATTGAATGCGATCCAAAAGTATGGAACCAGGTGGAAGCCCTGATCTATTCGAAACTGTCCCCGGAAGCGCCCAACGCTGCGGCGCGGTGAACCCTCCCGGTCGTACCCTCCCTTAGTGTTGTCAGCATTCAGTCCTTGTCGTTCCGCATTCAGATGAATGACTCTGCTGTTGCTGGTCTCGAACGTATCAGCTACAAATGGAGCTGACTCGGAATCACACCGAGAACCCATGGCTGATGCTGTCACCAATTCTTCTGCCACAAACACTTCCTGGGACCGCTTCCGCCGATGGTGGGTCGAGGCTCGCACTTCACCTTTCTGGATAGCGTTTCTCGCCCTCTTGCTGCGCGTGGGATGGATCTTGGCCGCCCACACTTACAGATTCAAGACCCTGGATGACAACTTCAGCTTTGGCTGGGAAATGGGTCGCATCGGGCGTTCGCTCGCACTGGGCCAGGGTTTCAGCAATCCCTTCAACCAGGCCACGGGGCCAACTGCCTGGGAGCCGCCGCTCTATCCGTTTCTCATTGCCGGCGTGTTCAAACTGTTCGGAATCTACACGCACGCTTCCGCGCTGGTCCTGTTGTGCATCAACAGTTTATTTTCCGCGCTTACCTGTGTCCCAATTTTCCTGATCGCTAAACGATGTTTCGATAAGAAAGTGGCGATCTGGACAGCCTGGATCTGGGCGGTACTGCCGTCGGTAATGTTCTGGTGTACCCGCTGGGTGTGGGAGACGAGTCTGGCAGCGCTACTGCTCGCGCTCATTTTCTGGCTGGCGCTCGGCCTGGAAGAAACAGACGGGCTGAAGGCGTGGCTCGAGTTGGGGCTACTCTGGGGAATCGCGGCGCTTACCAATACTTCCCTGCTGGCGTTTCTCCCGGCCTCCGGCTTGTGGGCGTGGTACCGGCGCTGGAAGCGCGGCAAGCCTTCGCTGGCCGGAGTGGTGCTGGCTTCTTTGCTATTCATCGGCTGCATCGCTCCATGGACAGCAAGAAACTACCGCACTTTCGGACGATTGATGCTCCTGCGCTCAAACTTCGGTGCCGAACTGCGCATCGGAAATGGTCCCGGCGCCGATGGCACCTGGCGAGAGTACCTTCACCCCACCCAGAACGTTTACCAGATGCGCCTCTTCCGGCAGTTGGGCGAGATCGCCTACGTTGACCAACGTAAACGGGAGGCGCTGGCCTTCATTCGCGAGGACTACGGCCGCTTCGCGGGTCTCTGCGTAAAGCGCTTTATTTACTATTGGGACGGGGCTCCGCGAGCATCGGAAACTCCGGCTCTGGTTCTCATGAAAAATTCAGTCTTCCTGGCGTCGTCCGTGCTTGCTTTCTGGGGCCTGGGACGCGCCCTGCGCAAGCGACGGCCGGGAGCGTGGCTGTTTTTCTGGCTGATCCTCTGCTATCCGGCCATCTATTATGCCGTCTTCCCTCATCCACGCTATCGTCATCCTATCGAGCCGGAGCTGGGAATCCTGATTGTGTACGTGATTTCGGAGGCGGAGAAAACGTCTTAGCTTGCAGCTTTAGCGGTTTGTGGCGTCATCTCGAAGTGCCTTCGTGTGACCGTAGGAGTTCCCGGGCCACGATTACGCGTGCGCGGGCTGGGCGACTTCCTGCAGAGCCGCGGCAAAGGCATCGATCGCTCGATCAATTTGCGGCCGCGCGATGATCAGCGGCGGCTGGAACCGGATGACATTGCCGTACACTCCGCCGACACCCACCAGCACACCTTGACGCAGCAATCCATCGCGAATGGCCTCGGCTTCAGAGGTTGCGGGCGTGAGCTTTTCGTCTTTCACCAGTTCAACACCGATCATCAGTCCGAGACCGCGTACTTCCCCGATGAGGGGATTGTGCTTCTGCAAGGCGCGCAATCTCGTCATGGCGTAGTTGCCGGTCTCAGTGGCTCGAGCCGCGAGATCCTGCTTCTCAATAAACTCGATGTTGGCCAGCGCGGCCGCGCACGACACCGGATTGCCGCCAAAGGTAGAAAGATGATCGCCGGGCTTGAAGGAGTCAGCGATTTCCGGCCGCGTAGTAAAGGCGCTGAGCGGGAAACCGTCCGCGATGCCTTTCGCGGTCACGAGAATGTCAGGCTCGACGCCGTAGTGTTCGATGGCAAACATCCGGCCGGTGCGGGCAAAGCCAGACTGGACCTCATCGGCGATAAAAAGAATGCCGTGGCGGTCGAGAACCTTCTTCACTTCCTTGAAATAGTTGCCTGGCGGCACGATGATTCCGCCTTCGCCCATGACCGGCTCTGCGATGAACGCCGCTACGTCGCCAGAAGTAGTAAAGCGGATCACGTCTTCGATGGCCTGGGCGCACTGGCGTCCGCACTCCTCTGGACTATTCCGCCATTGCGAGCGATAGGAATACGGAGCTGGCGCGAATGTCACCCCGGGAGCGTAGGGGCCTCCGCGCTTTTTGCGTCCCATGTTGCCCGTGACGCTGAGCGCGCCCCAACTGCGTCCGTGAAAACTGGCGTGGAGCGCGATGAACTCGTGCTTGCCGGTGTAAAGCCGGGCCAGCTTCATGGCGCCTTCGATCGCCTCGGCGCCGCCGTTACCGAAGAACGTCATGGTCAGGCCGCGGGGCGCGATGTGGGCAATCTTTTCCGCCAGATCGGCTACCGGCTGCACATGATAGATGTAGGACGAACAGTGGACCAGCTTCTCCATCTGCGCTTTCGCGGCCGCGATGACGTGGGGATTGCAGTGGCCGGCGTTGACCACGGAGATGCCGGCAAAGCAATCGAGATATTCGCGGCCATTGATGTCAGTGACAACCGCGCCACTGGCTTTGTCGATCACGATGGGCACGACTGACTTCATGAAGCCAGTCATCACGTAGTCTTTGTATTTCTGAATGGTATCGGACATAGGTGCCTCAGTCTTCACGGGTCGTGTAGGCCCAGACGTCCACGTCTGGGCGGGCGATGCTCGCCAGTGTTTTCGTTGGGCAATAATAACTCTGCCGGGCTTTGCCCGGCCGGGCAGGTGGGACATCCTTCGACTTCGCTCAGGACAGGCTCTGCCCCTACGTGGTTCTCGCTGACTCTAGAATTTCCGCGAGTGCTCTTTCGCCCAGCGCTCAACCACGATTTTCTTTTCCGTATAGAACTCGACAGCGTCACGTCCCTGGGCGTGCATGATGCCGAAAAAGCTGTCCTTCCATCCGCTGAACGGAAAGTACGCCATGGGCGCAGCGACGCCAATGTTGATGCCGATGTTTCCCGCGGGCGCCTCGTAGCGAAACCGGCGCGCCGCCGAACCGCTCGAGGTAAACAACGACGCCTGATTGCCGTAGGCACTGCGTTCAAGAAACGCCAGCGCTTCGTCCATGTCATTGGCATGAACCAGGCTCAACACCGGACCGAAGATTTCGGTTTCCGTCAGCTCGCTGGTGGCCGGAACGCCGTCGAGAATGGTTGGTCTCAAGAAGTTTCCCGCTTCGTGTTTTGGAATTCTCGAGTTACGACCGTCCAGCAGAACTTTCGCTCCCTGCTTTTCGCCGGTAGCAATCAGCGACTCGACCCGCGCCTTGCTCTGCGGCGTAATTACCGGCCCCATCTGAACGCCTTCATCGAGACCATTACCCACTCGCAGTGACGCCGCTGCCTCGGCAATGGAGTCGCGGAAAGTTTTTTGCGCTTCGCCAATCGTAACCGCCACGGAAACGGCCAGGCATCGCTGCCCGGCACAACCGAACGCGCTGTCCCCGATGATCTGCGTGGTCATCTTCATGTCCGCGTCGGGCAGAACGATGACGTGATTCTTGGCCCCGCCCTGGCACTGGGCGCGCTTGCCGTGCCCACCCGCGCGAGCGTACACGTACCGGGCCACGGGCGTGGATCCGACAAAACTGATGGCGCGAACCTTGGGATGATCGAGCAGCGCATTGACCACAGTCTTGCCGCCGTTGATCATGTTCACCACGCCGTTGGGCAGTCCGATGTGCTCCATCAGTTCAAACGCCCGCCGCATGGTGAGCGGCACGCGCTCCGATGGCTTGAGCACGAACGTATTTCCCGTTGCGATGGCGTAAGGCAGAAACCAGAACGGGATCATCCCGGGAAAATTAAATGGGACGATCGCAGCGACCACGCCCAGCGGCTGCCGGATCATCATCTCGTCGATCCCACGGGCCACATCTTCCAGGTTGTAGCCCTGCATCATCATGGGAATGCCGCAGGCGACTTCGACGTTTTCGATGGCACGGCGCCACTCCGCTTTGGCTTCCGTAAAGGTTTTTCCGTTCTCCTGTGTAAGTACACGGCTGAGGTCGTCAACGTGTTCTTCGAGAAGCTGCTTCAGCTTGAAGAGCGGCTGGATGCGATCTTCCGGTGGCGTACGGCGCCAGGCGGGAAAGGCGGCGGCGGCGGACTCGACTGCAGCGGCAGTCTCGGCAGCATCCGCCAGCGGGGTCCGAGCGATGACTTCACCGGTAGCCGGGTTGGTGACGTCGATCCACTGGGTGGCGTTCGACTCAACCCACTGGCCGTTGATGAAGTTGGGGACTTTGGTGAGAGTCGGAGTAGCAACAGTCATAAATTCTTCTCAGTAGATATTGTAGCGGTTTCGATTTTCGTAGCGCCGGCCTCCGGTCGGCTGTCCGGAGGGCGTCCCTCCCTCCGTTTCGCGGGCGAGGGCGCACGCGCCACACAACCACGACAGTCTAGACTGGCTGGGCTATGGCGCCCTTCTTTTCGTACACCATCTGCAGAGCCGATTCCAGGACGTCCAGGCCCTCGTCCATCTGGGCGTCGGTGATCACCAACGGGACCAGCACGCGAACCACGTTGGAATAAGAACCTGCAGTAATCGTAATCAGCCCGTGCTCATAACAGTATTGCGTGATCTGTTTGGTTTCATCGGCGGCGGGTTCCCGTTTGTCCGAAGATTGCACCAACTCGATCGCCTGCATTCCTCCAAGGCCGCGAACATCTCCGACGATCGGCCACTGCTTTTGCCACTGCCGTGCGCGCCTCTGGAACCGGTCGCCCAACTCGTTGGCGCGGGCGAGCAGGTTCTCCCGCTCGAAAATATCCAGCACAGCCAACGCAGCGGCGCAGGAAAGCGGATTGCCGGCAAACGTTCCGCCCAGGCCACCGGGGCCGGGCGCGTCCATGATTTCCGCGCGGCCGGTGATGGCTGCCAGCGGAAGTCCGCCTCCGAGCGACTTCGCCGTCACCACGATGTCCGGCTCGATACCATAGTATTCACTGGCAAACAGCCGGCCAGTGCGGCCGAACCCGCTCTGCACTTCGTCCGCGATGAACAGCACACCGTGCTTGTGACAAATTTCGATCAGCAAGCGAAAGAAGTCCTTGGGAGGGACGACGAATCCGCCCTCTCCCAGCACCGGCTCCGCAATGACCGCGGCGACGTCTTCGGATGCGACGACGCGTTTGAATGTGTCTTCCAGATGACGGGCGCAGAACAGATCGCACGACGGATACTTGAGGGAATACGAGCAGCGATAGCAGTACGCGTACGGGATCCGATACACATCGCCCGGAAATGGAGCAAAGCCCGCTTTGTAGGGATGAGTCTTGCTGGTCAGCGCCAGCGTCATCATGGTGCGTCCGTGAAAAGCGTCTTCGAAGGCGATGATGCCCGACCGGCCGGTGTGTGCACGCGCGATCTTGACGGCGTTCTCCACCGCTTCGGCGCCGCTGTTCACAAATAGAGTCTTCTTCGGAAACTTGCCCGGCGTAACCTGGTTCATCCGCTCCGCCAGGCGGACGTAGCCCTCATAAGGCGTCACTTGGACGCAGGTGTGCAGGAAGCGATCAAGCTGGGTCTTCACTGCATTGACCACCGGCTCACGCCGATGGCCCACGTTGAGGCAGCCGATGCCGCCAGCGAAATCCAGGTAGCGGTTGCCGTCGACGTCTTCGATCCACGCATCTTCGGCCTTGGCCACGTAGACGGGCGTGCCGATCGAGAGCCCGCGCGGTACGGCGTTGGCGCGGCGTTCGCCCAGAGCTTTCGATTTAGGTCCAGGAATCGCAGTTCGTATTTGAATGGTTGCCATGTTAATTCCCAGTCGTTGGTCGCTGGCCATTGGTCCTTAGTCGTCGGGGCGTCTTACCAACTTGAAGCTAACAACCAATGACCGACGACGGTGTAAACACCCCAGTTTCCAGTCTTCAGTTCCCACTTCTCAGTACCAGCCGATTGGCGCTTCGTTCAGATTGATGTGCACTTGTTTGGTTTCGAGATACTCTTCGATGCCCCACGGTCCCAGCTCGCGCCCGAAGCCGGATTGCTTGTATCCGCCCCACGGCGCTTCGACGTACGTCGGTTGCATGTGGTTGACCCACACGATGCCGGCCCGCAATGCTTTCACCGCCCGGAAGGCTTTGAAGATATCGCGCGTCCAGACCGCCGCGGCCAGCCCGTAGGGAGAGTCGTTCGCGATCTTCACCGCGTCTTTTTCGTCTTCAAACGGAATCACGGCGGCCACCGGACCAAAGATTTCCTCGCGCGCGATGCGGGCACTGTTGTCCAGGTCATAGAAAATCGTGGGCTCGACGTAATAGCCTTTGGCAAACTTCTCCGCGCGTCCGCCACCGGTGGCGAGCTTTGCTTCTTTCTTTCCCACTTCCTGATACGAGCGCACGCGATCGTACTGGTCTTTGCTCACCAGCGGTCCCATCTTGGTGTCGCGATCGAGAGGCGCCCCCAGTTTGATTTTCTTTGCTTTTTCGGCCATCGCATCGACAAACTTCTTGTAGATCGTCTTCTGCACCAGGATCCGGCTGCCAGCGGAGCAGACTTCGCCCTGATTGATGAAAACGCCGAAGAGCGCACCGTCGATGGCAGCTTCGAAATCCGCGTCGGCAAAGAAAATGTTGGGCGACTTGCCGCCGAGTTCGAGAGTCACCCGCTTGACCGTGTCGGCCGCCTGCTTGACGATGATTTTTCCGACCGCAGCACTGCCCGTGAAGGCAATCTTGTTGACGTCGGGATGCTGCACCAGCGGGGCACCGCAGGTTTCTCCAAAGCCGGTGATGATGTTGACGACGCCTGGCGGAAGGCCAACGTCCGTCAGCCAGTTCGCCATTTCCAGAGCGGTGATAGGGGTCTGCTCGGCCGGCTTCAACACGCAGGTACAACCCGCGGCCAGCGCCGGCGCCAGCTTCCACGCTGCCATGAGCAACGGGTAGTTCCAGGGAATGATCTGACCGGCGACCCCGACTGGTTCCTTGAGCGTGAGGCTCATGGCGTTGTCGGGTACCGGATTTACATATCCGAGAATCTTTGTTGCCAGTCCGCCGTAATACTCGAAGCAGGTGGCAACGTCGTTGATATCGTATTCCGCTTCCACGATCGGCTTGCCGGTGTTGCGGCATTCCAGTTCCGCCAGCATGCCCGCGTTCTGGCGAATTTTGTCAGCGAGTCGGAAGAGGACGCGGCCGCGTTCCTGAGCGGTCGTGGTTGCCCATGGACCGTCTTCAAAGGCTGCTTTGGCGGCGGCAACGGCGCGGTTGACATCTTCAGCGTTCGCGTCTGGCGCCTGCGCCATGACTTCTTCACTAGCAGGATCGTAGACCGGAAAAGTCTTATTCGACTTGCTGCTGACCCATTCGCCGTTGATGTAAAGCTGATAGGTGCGTACATCGGTCTTTATTCCGCCCGGCATGGCTTTATCGACCTCCCTGTCGAATCGAGCTATTGCCGAATCAGCTCGGTCCACGGGCGAGCATCGCTCGCCGTATAGCTAGATGACTTTGTTACACGCTTTGCGGTGCCGTGGCGACCGTAGATAAAGAAAAATAGGCGCAAGCCGATGAAGAACAGCGTGCCCACAAGACATCCCAGCTCGTAGAGCACAGCGAGGTGATTAATTGTGGGCGGGAAGAACTCCAGGCACAATTCCCAGAATCGTCGTAATCAGGCCGCTGATCCCGGCCAGAATCAGGATTGTCTTGCTATACCACGTCCCTTGCCGGAGTATCACGCAAGGCCAGTTTCAGCAGCGCTCCAAACACATATAGAAACGGTAACAACTGCAGTACGACCGCCAGCGACAGCATTTTTTGAAACGTCTCCTGCACCCCGGCGCGGCGAAAATTCATCACGCATCAGCAGTCATCGAAATCGTGACGTGAACAGAAGCGCGGCGTAGGGAGTCGCGTACCTGCGGATGCACCTTCGCCATCCATGCCGGCATGTAGGAATCGAGTCCGGCGACGAAGGGGATACGCGCGGAACCGCCCAGCCATGCCGATCCGATCCCGGCAATGGAGAAACTAAGCAGCAGCGCGAACGGCGCCACGATCCATCCCACGCCTACGCGCTCCGCCATGTGGCCGACTGCCTGCACGATGCCTTGCAGCACGCTGATGCCGGTCTCTGCTGACCGCGATCAGTAGGGTGAGCGTCGCTCCAATGTAGAGCAAACCGGAAATCACGCCGCCCCAGGCAACCGCGCCGGGCAAAGTGCGCTGCGGATCCTGAATTTCATCTCCCATGACCGAGGCCAGTTCCAGGCCGACCAGCCCGAAACAGATGACGCCGAAAGAATTCAGCACAAAGCGGGGATGTGCGGAATCCGGAAGTCAGCGACACTCACGGTCGTGCCGAAGTCCGCAACCAGACCATCAGTCCCAGACCAATCAGAACGGCGGCGGCGACTCCGGTACCAATGGCACCAAGATTGTTGATCCATTTCCCTACTCCCAGACCCACGATGTTGAGCACGACCAGAACAGTCAACAGATGCCAGCGATGCGACCAGAGCGCGAACGATCTTGTTGTCGGCAAGAGCGGCGATGACTCGGACCCAGAATGAAGACTGAAACACCGACAAAGTACAGCATTACAGTCGGCACGTAGAGCATGTTGTTGGTCCAGTAGCACCAGCCGGACAAAAAGCCGTGGAAGTCGCCGAAGATCTCCTTGGCCCAGAGGTAGACGCCACCTTCGCCGGGATAGCGGTGGGCCAGTTCGATGACGGCGATACCCTGCGGCCAGAAGAACAGCGATCAGCGAGATGATCCACAGCCAGACTGTGACGCCGCCGTTGGCTGCGATCGACGGTACGACGTTGAGGTTGAAGATTGCCACCACGAACAAGAGAACGAGGTCGCGCGTCCGAGGACGCGTTTGAGGTGCGGCTGGTCAGGTTCGTCGGGGGTAGACAACTGTTCCTCGATATGACCCCGTTTCGTAGCGCCGGACAGCCGAGCCGGCTGTCGCGAGGGCATCCTGCGCTTCGTGCGAGGGCAGGCGCGCGAACGCCAGCCGCCGGGACGGCAGCGCTTGCGAACCTTAGTGCGCTACGGCTACCACTTCTCCGATGCGCTCCTGCTGCGCCTTGGCCAGGGCCGGAGCCACATCTTCAAAAGCGGACAGATGCTTATCGATATCGGCCTCGGTATGCTGCACGGAAATGGTCCACTGCTCATCCCACCAGTAAGGCTGTGCCATCACTCCGCGATTGACCATGGCGAACCAGTAGTGTCGCCACAAGTCGACATCGATGGCTTCCCAGTCCCGATAGGTCCGAATTTCCCTGGGATAGAGCATCAAAGCGCCGTTGACTCCGGCGCTGGCAATGTAACCCTGGATACCCGCCTTGGCGACGATCTTGCGGTAGCCCTCGGTTAACTTCTTGCTGAGCTTGTCCACATGCGCGTAATTTTCGCGGGTGAGCACTTCTCGAAAGGTCGCCAGGCCCGCAGCCATCGAGACCGGATTGGTATTGTAGGTGCCACCATGAAAAACCTTGTGCTGGGAAATCAGGTCCATCACTGACTTGTGAGTGCCGAACGCGGCCAGCGGCAGGCCGCCGCCGATCGACTTCGCCAGGCAGATCATATCCGGCTTTACGCCAAAATATTCCGAAGCGCCGCCCCAACCCAGTTTCGCGCCGGTCTTCACTTCATCAAAGATCAGCAGCGCGCCGTTCCTGGTGGCAATATCACGCAGCCCTTGCAGGAAGCCAGACTGTGGCATGCACAGGCCAACGTTCATCATGATGGGTTCGAGGATGATGGCCGCAATCTCGCCAGGATTTTGCTTGAAGCGAAGCTCAACGCTGGCCAGATCGTTGAACGTAGCGATGAGAACGTTAGCGACCGCAGACTTGGGAACCCCCAGCCCGCCAGGAACGGACGTAGGAGCGTTGATATCGCCGTAATCCGGGGCGTGAGGCTTTACGCTGACCAGCGCGGAGTCGTGCAGGCCGTGGTAGCCGCCTTCAAACTTTACGATCTTGTCGCGCCCGGTAGCGGCACGAGCCAGGCGCACGGCGTGCATGGTGGCCTCGGTGCCGCTGTTGCCGAACCGGCACATCTCGACCGGAAAGCGGTTACAGATTTCTTCCGCCAGCTCCCACTCCATGTCGTGAGGCATGCCGAACATAGTCCCGGTGCTGAGACGTTTTTCCACCGCCTTCATCACCGCAGGATGGCAATGCCCCGCCATCAGCGCGCCAAAACAAAGGTTGTGGTCGATGTATTCGTTGCCGTCGAGATCACGGAACTTGCTGCCCTGCCCTTCTTTCACAAAAATCGGGTACGGATCGTAAGCGCGATAGTTGCTGGCCACTCCCAGCGGAATACGCTTAAGGTTTTTCTTGTGAGCGGCGGCGGATTTCGGCGTGCGCCGCTCGAAGGTTTCGAGCTCTTTTTGCAATGCGGGGTACATCGGATCTCCAGGAATGACTCAAGCCGCTCTGATCGCGGCCATTAGAATGCCCGGACGACCGCAGCCGTCCGGGTGAAAAGCTGTCTCTACTTTACCGCTTTCCCGCTAGAACGCGAACTTCAGGGCAAACTGAATATTTCTCGGATCACGGACGCGTTTGATGCGACCAAAATCCGCCCCGTCGCTGATATTGCCGTCGGGATTCAGGAACTGCGTGTGATTAAAGACATTGAAAAACTCCGCCCGGAACTCGAAGTGTTTGTTTTCCCCGACCGGCAGTATTTTCTGGACGGAGAAATCGAAGTTCGAGATGCCGGGTCCGCAGCAGATGGTCCGCGGTGCGTCGCCCAGCAACTGCAGCGGTGTCGAAGTGTTGGATTGCACCGGCAGAGCGAAGGAGTTCGGGTCGAAATAATAGTTGTTGTTGGTTTTCGGATTAAGCGTGCGGAAGGGAGCAATGAGATCCGGCTTGCCTGGAAGTTCGAAATCAAAGCTATTCTCAAGCTCTGAGTCATTGCTTGATTGAATCCGGATCGGGAAGCCGGTCTGGAAGCTGGTGATGCCCGAGATCGCCCATCCATTAAGGAATTTGCCCTTGGCTCCCTCGTACCGCGGAACTGGCAATTCCCACAGATAACTTAGGACCAGACGTTGCCGCGCGTCAAACAGTGAAAGGGCACGATTGCAGCGGTCGCAGATCGGTTTCAGGATGTTCTCAAAGCTGGAAGCGTTGTCGATCGATTTGCTCCAGGTATAGGCCAACTCGAACTGCAATCCGTGCGTGAATCGCTTTTCCAGCGACGCTTGCAGCGAGTTGTAATTGGAGTTCGCAATCGTGTCCTGGGCGAAAATGCTGGAGAACACGGGCACACCGTCCGACGGGCAGCCGTTACCGGTGTACGGATCGCAATTGGGTGACGAGTACTGCCGCAGTCCAACCAGGGTGATTGGGGTCGGATTGGGGCCAGTCACCACTGACGGCGAGCCATAGGGCAGGTGCAGAGTTACGCCACTAGGAATTTCGTTTGCCGCAATTGAAAATGAGCTGTCCGCGAAAAAGGGGCCGCAGGCGAGATTTCCGTCTCCAGTCATATCGGAGATGTTCTGGAGATCGAGACAAGTCTGTGCATTGCCGAAGTTCAAGTCTTTCGTCGCCAGCAAGCGGTGGCCCTGGGAACCCACATAGCCGATGGAGAGCACCAGGTCTTTGGCAATCTCGCGCTGGATTCCAAAGTTGTACTGCGATGTGTACTGTGCGCGCAGGTGGGGTTCCAGTTCTCCGAACAGGAGAATGGGACGGAACGATGACCAATCGATGTTGGTTCCCGGTGTCGGCGTGAGAATGCCGTTGAAAGGATTGGGAGCCGTATTTCCGTCCTGACTGACAAACGGGGTGTTGAACAGACCTTCAGAAAGCAACGAACTTCCGCCGAAGGGAGGCTCGCCCTGGAACTGCTCCAGCACCAGCTGCTCGATCGGGTTGTAGAAGAGTCCAAAACCGGCGCGGACCGTCATCTTGCCGTTCTTCCCCGGATCCCAGGCGATTCCGATACGCGGTGCAAATGATTTGTAGTAACTGTCGGTCAGTCCACGGGGAACGCCTTTGTCGCCGGGCACGACCAATCCCAGCGGAAATACCGCTGCGGCGGAACCTCCCGGATTGCAATTATTGTCAGGATAGCCAAGCGAAGCCTGGCTCGCAGCGCCGAGCTGGCAGGGGAATGTAGTCGTAGCCTGGCCCGGCCGGAAGGTCTGATAGCGCCCGCCGGCATCGTAGATCGGCTGGTTGAACTCCCAGCGCAGCCCGTAGTTCAGAGTCAGATTGGGTTTGATCTTCCAGCTGTCCTGGGCGAACAGGTAGATTGAATTTCCGCGGACGTCCTCGGTTTGCGCCGATCCTTGCAGGTAAGAGTCAGGAAGACCCAGCAGATAGTTGGGGAACAAATTCTGATTCCCGTTGGCATCGAGGGCGATCGGATCATTCGGTCCGCCGCCAAAGTAGCTGAAATCTCCGCTTACGTCGAAGTACAAAGTCTGCAGGAAGCGCTGGTTTCTGAAATCGACGCCAAATTTGGTGGTGTGGTTTCCTATGATCTTGGTCAGGTTGTTGCTGAATTGGTAGGTATTGCCTTTTTGTGGCAGCTCGCCCTCGAAGTTGTTGCCGAGAGTGAAGCCGCCGCTGATGCTGATGAACGGCACACCTTCGCGGTTTGCCCCCAAATTCGGAGTGATGCCGATCCTGGGATCGGTTGGAATTACGCCCGGGGTATCGCTGGTTCCGGTGAAACAAACCGCGGCAGCGCCCGAACCGCAGGAATCCGTCACCAGATTGGTCCGCTGGGGATGGAGGAACGTCCCCTGCGCCTCGCGAAAGTAGGTAAACCTGGCTTCGTTGACCGTCGTTGTGCTGATGGTCCAGGTGTGCGACAGGTTCACCTGCTGCGAGCGAGTCGCGTTATTGTTGCCGAATCCCGGCAGGAGATTGGGAGTAGCCGCCTGGAATCTGGTGAAGGGTTGCCCGTCGAAACCGTCATTGAAGTAGTAGTAGAGGCTCAGGTTTTGTTTATCGTTGATCCGATGATCGATTTTCACCGTGAACTGATTTTCGTGAGAATCCTCGTTGGGAATGGCGCGGAACAGGTTGTCGACATTGCCGGGATTGGAGCATGTGGGATCGGCATTGGGGCACGGCACGTAAAGCTGCATGATAGCCGCTGCCGCCGGGTCGAAACAGTTGGCCGGGATCACGTTGGTGGGAAAGAGCGAGTTGTAGCTCGCGCCCACCGTAGCACCCACGCCGCAACGCGCGTTCAATATGTCCGCGAAGGTCTGCGTTCCAATCACTGCGGAGGGATCAAAAGGCGTCGCCGAAAAATCTCCCGTTCGCTCGGCAGCGGTGGGAACGATGACCGGGTCGGACGAAATACCATGGACGACACGACGTCCTTCATAGGATGCAAAGAAGAACGTCCGATCCTTCTTTATGGGACCGCCGAAAGTTCCGCCGAACTGGTTCTGCTTGTCATCGGCGCGGCGCAGGTCCAGGTAGCCTTTCGCATTGAGCGATTGATTACGGATGAATTCGTACACGCTGCCGTGCCAACTGTTGGTCCCCGACTTGGTGACGACATTAATTACGGCGCCGGAGTTGCGTCCGTACTCTGCGTCAAATGTATTGGAAAGCACGCGAAATTCCGCGATGCTATCAGGCGTAGGCTGGATCGCCGGCGAGTTCACGAACAGATCATTACCGTCGCCGCCGTTGACGTTGAAGTTGTTGGAGCGCCCGCGTCCTCCATTGACCGATACCGCTCCGGACTGATTGCTGCCGTAAAAAAGGTCTGACCCGCCCACGCCCTGCACTCCCGGCTGCAACTGCAGCAACTGGTAGGTATCGCGGGCGTTGAGTGGAAGCGTCGACACCTGGCGTTGATCCATTACGGCGCCCAGTTGGGTGCTGGTGGTGTCTACCAGTGGAGCCTCGGAGGTCACTTCGACAGTTTCTTTGGTTTCGCCGATTTGCAGGATCACGTTCAGAGTGAGTATCTGGTTGAGATCCAGCACGATTCCCCGTTGCACCGATTTTTTGAAACCGGCGAGGTCCGCCTCGATCCGGTAAGTGCCAACTGTGACTTGAGGAAACCCATAGTCACCGGTGCTGTTGGTTTGCGCTTGCTGGGCGACGCCGGTGGCTTCATTAACCAGCGACACGTTCACCCCAGCCAAAACTGCGCCGCTGGGATCGGCCACGCGGCCCAGGATTCTGCCGCCCGTGCTTTGAGCCATCAGCAGCGTGGAATTCGCAAGACAAAACAGGACGACCAGCCAACTCGCCATCCGATGCGCCGTCAACGAAGGCATGGGGGAAACCTCCAGGCTACGGGTGAAGTTTTGCATTCGAAAAACGCAGATTGCGTGTACGGCAAACCTTGCTATAATCGCGCAAGGTTAGTGGCCTCTCTGCTGTACTGTCAAGCGAAAAATACTTCTTTACTCCATCGCAAACTCGGGTGGAGATGGCTGGCTTGGGGATGAAGCGGCAAGACGTGAAGGGCTATTTGAAGATCGGGGATGTCGCCCGCCAGGTGGGGGTCTCGCCCTCCGTGATCCGGTCGTGGGAAAGCCTTGGGCTCACGCGTCCACAGCGCACCGCCAGCAAATACCGCCTGTACGGAGCCGAAGACGTCAAGCTGCTCAAGCGCGCACGATTCCTGCGCAAGGTGCGTGGACTGAACGCGCCCGCCATCGTGCAACTACTCAAGCGGGAGGGCCGGGTGCGGCCCGCGCCACGCGAGGCCGCCCGCGCCATCGGCGTGCGCCTCCGCCAGCTCCGGATCCGGCGCGGCCTTTCCCTAGCGCAGGTGGCCAAGGCCGTTGGAATTTCCCTGGGATTCCTGAGTGCGCTGGAGCGCTCGCACATGAGCGCGTCGGTTTCTACGCTGCGCAAGCTGGCGCGATTCTACAAGACCAACATCTTGGATTTCTATGATCCTGCGAAATCCGACAGCCGCCTGGTGTCGGCAGACACACGCAAGGTGCTGGAGGCGGGTCCGGGCGTACGCATGGAACTGCTAGCCTGGGGCAACACGGTGATGGAGCCACACCTGTTCCGCATCGCTCCCCAGGCCGGCAGTGGCGAGTCTTACACCCACGAAGGCGAGGAGTTTCTCTACATCCTGCAGGGAGAATTGCAGATTTCGCTGCAAGAAGATGAATATCGGCTGCAACCCGGGGATAGTTTTTATTTCGAGAGCGCCACGCCGCACAGTTGGAAAAATCCCGGACGCGGAGAGACCTGGGTGCTGTGGGTAAACACTCCGCCGACGTTCTAGTCGGCCAGCGACGCGGGTCAAGGGAGGAATCTTTTGGTTGAGTCCGGGAAAATCCACACGCGGCGCTTTTGGCTCTGCCCGGTTGTCCTCACCCTGCTGGCCTGCGCGTGGCCGCAGGCGACGCCGTCATCCTCGTCAGTATCAGTCTCACCGGTATCATCCGCGGACACCGTGATCGTAAATGCGCGCATCTATACCGTTAACGCGCGCCGGCCTTGGGCGGAAGGGCTGGCTATCAGCGGAGACAGGGTGATTGCCGTCGGTAGCACCAGGGAGATCGCTGCGTATCGCGGCCCCTCGACCCATGTGATCGACGTTCAGCAACATCTCGTTTTGCCGGGATTCACCGACTGCCACATTCACTTTCTGGACGGATCGCTGAGCCTGTTGCAAGTCAACCTGGATGAAGCGACGACCGTGAGTGAAATCCAGAGAGAAGTGAAAGCGTTCGCCGACGCTCATCCCGATTTGCCGTGGGTTCTGGGCCGCGGATGGAACTATGTGATCTTCGGTGCCTCCGGCATGCCGGACAAGAGTTACCTCGACCAGATCATTCCCGATCGCCCCGTATATCTCGAAAGTTTTGACGGGCATACCTGGTGGGCCAACACCAAGGCGCTGCAACTTGCGCAAATCACCAGGACAACTCCCGACCCGCCGGGCGGCGAGTTTGTCCGCGATGCTAAGTCCGGCGAACCCACGGGAGCAGTCAAGGACGATGCGGCCGACGAGGTGGTCAGGAAGGCAATCCCTGAACCCAGTCATAAGGAGGTCGTCGAAGGCGTTGCTCCAGGGAATGCATGAAGCCAACCGGGTTGGCCTGGTGCGCGCCATCAGTCCGGACGGCACCCACGTTCAGGACGGCGATTTTGGCGTCCTCGATATTTACGACGAGCTACGACGTCAAGGGCAGCTCACCGTACGTTTTCAGGTTGCAGCACGCATGCATCCACCCACGGTCAGTAATGTAGAGATAAAGAAGATTGAAGACGCCCGCGACCGCTACCACGACGAGTGGATCTCGGCCGGTGCGGCAAAGTTTTTTCTCGATGGAGTCATCGAGTCGCATACCGCTGCCATGCTGGCGCCCTATACCGATGATGCGAAGCAGAGCGGGAGTCTGCTTTGGACTCCGGAGAACTACAAGCGCGCTGTGGCAAAGTTGGACGCCGCCCACATCCAGATCTTCACTCACGCCATTGGTGACCACGCAGTCCGCCTGGCTCTGGACGCTTACGAGGAAGCACAGAAGGCAAACCACACTCAGGACGCTCGTTCCCGCATCGAACATATCGAGACCATCAGTGCAGAGGATATTCCGCGCTTCGGGAAGTTAGGCGTCATTGCGAGTTTTCAACCCTTGCACGCCTACCCTGACGACGATCTGCTGAAAGTGTGGTTGCCGAAGGCAGGACCGGAGCGTGCGCAACGCGGATTCGCCTGGCATAGTGTGTCTGAGGCCGGCGGCGTGCTGGCGTTCGGGAGCGATTGGCCGATTGTGACCCTGAATCCCTGGCCCGGAATGCAAAATGCATTGACCCGACAAACGAAAGAAGGAGATCCTCCCGACGGCTTTTTGCCCCGCGAGCGTATTCGGCTGGAAGACGCTATCAGGGCCTATACTCTGGGCGCGGCGTTTGCCGGGCATCGCGAAAAGACAGAAGGCTCGGTCGAGCCCGGAAAACTGGCCGATTTGATCGTGCTTTCGCAGGACTTGTTCAAAATTGAACCGGACAAGATCGCGAACACTGAAGTGTTGTTAACCATGGTCGGCGGAAAAACGGTGTACCAGGCGCCAGGGTGGCCAGCAGCGTCAACCGCAGCGGGGGTGAAATGATGATTCGGCGTTTTGCCATTTGGCTTTCACTGTTTGCCGCATTCCTTCTATTGGGTTCCTGCAGCAAGAAGACACCCTCGCTGAATCTGCTGGTGTGGGAAGGCTATGCCGACCCGTCTTTCGTGCGTGGCTTCGAAGAGCAGTGCCACTGCAAGGTTTCCGCTACCTACATGGGATCGAGCGACGAACTGGTGTCGAAGCTGCGCGGCGGCAGTGCGGGAAATTATGATGTCATTTCGCCTTCCAGCGACGTCGCTACTTCGATCGCAGCAGCCGGACTTGCGCTTCCCCTCGATCTCTCGAAGATTCCCAGCTACGGCCAGCTCTCGCCCCAGCTCACTTCCCTGCCTCTGGTCCGCATAAAAGGGCAGGTGTATGGCGTTCCTTTCATGTGGGGGCCCGATCCGCTAATTTATGACACCACGGCTTTCCCCAAGGCTCCGGAAAGCTGGGCTGTACTCTGGGACCCGAAGTATCGTGGCAAAATTTCAGTGTGGGATGATTTGTCCACCATGTATATGGCGGCTCAGATTTTGGGCTACGACAAGCCTGATCCTTCGCAGCTGTACAACCTCACCGATGAGCAACTGGAAGCGGTCAAGAAAAAAGTTCTGGAGCTGAAACCAAACATCCGCAAAATGTGGTCCACTGCAGGAGACTTGACCAACCTGTTCCAGAATCACGAAGTGGTTGCCGCTATGGGCTGGCCGCTGATGACCAACCAGCTTCGCAAGATAAATTTTCCCGTCGGCGAGACCATCCCCAAAGAGAACACCACGGGCTGGATCGATCACCTGATGATCACCGCGGGCAGCGAGAACCAGGAACTGGCACACAAATTCCTGGAGTATATGGTGCAGGCGCAGATCCAGAAGAAGGTCACGGACATCACTGGTTACACTCCGGCGAACCCGCAAGCCGGCCAATACATGACACCGGAGGGAATCAAGAATCTGCACCTCGATGACGTGGACGAATATCAGAAGCGTCTTTACTTCTGGCAGGATGTGCCACGCCGCGGCAAGTACATCGAAATCTGGAATGAGATAAAAGCAGCACAGTAATGTAGCGCCGGGCGCCACAATTGTAGCGCCGGCATCTCGCCGGCTGTCCCGAGGGCATCTTGCCCTCGGATTCAGGGCGGGACGCCACCGGGACAGCCGGCGAGATGTCGGCGCTATCTAAGACGAGAGAACAAAAAATAAATTGGCTACCCAGAGCGAACCCGCAATTACCGATTCAACCCAATCCGCCCTGCCCGCTGCTCACCGTCCGCAACATCGCCAAATCGTTCGGGAACAATCACGTATTGTGTGACATCTCGTTGCAGGTTGCCGAAGGCGAATTTCTCACCATCCTCGGCGAAAGCGGTTCGGGGAAAACTACGTTGCTGCGCATCATCGCTGGATTCGAGAGCGCGAGCTCGGGCGAGATTCTGATGGGCGGCGAACGCCTCGACAACCTGCCTCCCTACCGGCGCCGGGTTAACACCGTATTCCAGCACTACGCGCTGTTCCCGCACCTCACGGTCGCGGAAAATGTTGGCTACGGATTGAAGATCGCCAGGCTGCCCAAACAGGAAGTCGCAACCCGGGTCGAACAGGCGTTGGATATGGTCAAGATGACTGCTTACGCGGGTTCCAAACCGTCGAAAATCAGTGGCGGACAACAACAGCGTATCGCTCTCGCCCGTGCGCTGGTAAACCGCCCTCGCCTGCTGCTCCTCGACGAGCCACTCTCCGCGCTGGACGCCAACCTTCGCCGCCAGATGCAGGTAGAACTGAAATCGCTGCAGCGCGAAGTCGGAATCTCGTTCGTATTTGTCACCCATGATCAGGAAGAAGCCATGGTCATGTCGGACCGCATCGCCCTGTTGCGCAAGGGCGAACTGGAGCAGGTGGCGTCCCCGCGAGAAATTTACAGCCGCCCGGCCACCGCCTACACCGCCCAGTTCATCGGCCATACCAATCTGCTGAGCGGTGAAGTGAAAGACGGAGTGGCGCGATGTCATTCGCTCTCCTGGCGAACCGGATTGCGCGATGGCCCGGGACTTTTCTCACTCCGGCCCGAAAATATCCGGCTAGCCGAAGAAGCGGGCAGCGCTACGACGGTACGCTTTCGCGGCAAGATCGTGCGCCATGCATTTCACGGCGCCACCGAACTGTTGCAGGTTGAGTGTCCTGACGGACTGGTACTGTCGATCCGCACCGCAAGCCGCGAAGCCTGGAACGGAGATGTGGATCTGGAATTCTCAGCCGCAGACGCCGTGCCGGTCCGCGAATCCGGGGTGTGAATGTGTGGGGCCGGGCGCCCTCGCCCGCCGCCTTTGACTTGGACTTTAATTTATGTTCTCCCGTGCCTATCGAGCCGCGATCACGGTTCCCCCGCTGCTGTGGGTCGCGCTGTTCCTTGTCGTCCCATACGGGCTGCTTCTCTGTTACAGCTTCTGGTCAGTTTCGCCGACGCAAGTAATCATCCACTCCTGGACGCTGGACAATTACCGCCAGCTATTCCGTGTGAACGTTTACCTGCAAACTTTGTTTCGCTCCATGTGGATCGCAGCCCGGGTGATGATTTTCTCTCTCCTGCTCGGCTATCCGCTGGCTTATTACCTGTCGTTCTATGCCGGCAAGCGAAAGGACCTTCTGTACCAGCTCGTGATCATTCCACTGTGGGTCAGTTACCTGGTCCGCGCTTACGCCTGGAAGACGATTCTGGGCAATGACGGTGTCCTCAACACGCTGCTGCAGTATGTGCATCTGACCAAACATCCTTTGGAGTTTCTTTTGTACAGCCCGTTCGCAGTAGTTCTGACCCTTACCCACATCTACACGCCGTTCGCGTTCTTGCCGATTTATGCCTCGCTCGAACACATCCCGCGGAACCTGGTCGAGGCTTCTCATGATCTGGGCGCGTCGCCTTTTCAAACCTTCTGGAGAGTGGTCTTCCCTCTTTCCGTCCCCGGAGTTCTGGCGGGAGCGACATTTGCATTCGTGCTTAGCCTGGGAGATTTTCTCGCGCCGCTGCTGCTGGGTGGCCCCAGTGGCATCATGATTTCCAACATCGTGGTCAGCCTGTTCGGTGCGGCCTACAACTGGCCGCTGGGAGCGGCCATTTCGTTTTGCATGCTGGCGCTGGTGCTCGCACTCCTCTTTCTGTCTGAGAGCCTGGAAAAGAAATGGAGCTTTCGATGAGCGGCGAGCGCAATGTCCCAGTCTCGCGCTGGCTACCCTGGCACGCAGTCATTGTCTTCGGTTTTCTCTACCTGCCTATCGTCACCCTGATCGTCTACTCATTCAATGGTTCGGGAGTGGGTGGATTTCCTCCGCGCGACCTGACCTTGAACTGGTATCGCCTGCTCGCTGCCGACGAGGCTATCTGGACATCGGTCCTGAACAGCTTGCTCGTGGCGCTTGCCGCTATGGCGATTTCGCTGGGGTTCGGCATCCCGGCAGCCCTAGCTCTCGATCGCGCGAACTTCCCGGGAAAAGTCTTATTCCGCCGGTTGGTGTTGTTGCCGCTGATCCTGCCGGGAATCATCACCGGGCTTTCGCTTCTGATGTTGTTTCGCGTAGGCGACATCAAGTTGAGTCTGGTCACCATCGTTTTGGGTCATGGCACCGCGCTGATCTCCGTGGCGACTACGGAAGTATTCGCAGGCCTGCAAAAGCTCGACCGGACACAGGAAGAAGCTTCGCTCGACCTGGGCGCGAACTACTGGCAAACTTTCTGGCACGTAACCCTGCCCAACCTGCGACTGTCGATCATCGGCGCAGCGCTCTTGATTTTCACCCTCTCCATGGACGAAATCGCAGTCAGCTTTTTTCTGATCGGACGCGACAACACGCTGCCGCTCGAGATCTGGGGACGTCTGCGGCGCGGAATCACGCCAGAAATCAACGCCATTTCCACCATCATCTTTATCTTCTCTCTGGTCGCCATCGTGACCTGGTACCGCCTCAGAACCAAGACCGAAACGGAACTGGTGCTGTAGCGCCAGCGTCCCGCAACAAATTTGTCATCCTGAGAGGAGTCTTTCCATTCGCTTGCGAATGGAAACACGAACCGAAGGACCTATGCATTTTGCAGATAAGCGTTCCAGCTTAGGCCCTCAAGCGGAAAATTCCGATCGACAATGACTTCTGGGTAGGTAGAGGGGTCCTTCGACTGCATTGCCGCTTCGTAACCCGAAGCAGCAACTTCGCTCAGGATGACGTTACGATGGGGGAAACTAGCTCGCTGCGGAACGCCAAATACATAGTAAAGTGGTACTAGAGCCCCAATACTCCAAAGAGGCACCTGACTTTTGAATTCCAGCATTCGCAATATCGCCATCATCGCCCATGTCGACCACGGCAAGACCACGTTGGTGGACGCCATGCTTCGGCAGAGCGGCACGTTTCGCGCCAACGAGCACCTGATTGAGCGCGTCATGGATTCCAACGACCTGGAGCGCGAGCGTGGCATCACCATCCTGGCCAAGAACACCGCCATCTTCTACCACGACATCAAGATCAACATCGTGGACACGCCCGGCCACAGCGACTTCGGCGGCGAAGTAGAACGTGCGCTCAAAATGGTGGACGGCGTCATGCTGCTGGTGGATGCCAGCGAGGGCCCTCTGCCCCAGACGCGTTACGTGCTGAGCAAGGCACTCGAAGCGCATCTGCCTCCGATTCTGGTGATCAACAAGATTGACCGCTCCGACGCGCGTCCTCAGGAAGTGTTGAATGAAGTCTATGACCTGTTCATCGACCTCGACGCCAAGGAAGAACAAATCGACTTCCCTGTCTTGTACACCAATGCGAAAACTGGCACCGCTTCCACTGACATCAAGGGCGGTGGGGAAAACTTGCAGCCCCTGTTCGAAGCGATCGTCAAAACGATCCCGGAACCCAAAGGCGACCCGGCCGGGCCCCTTCAGATTCTGGTTGCGAACCTCGATTACAGCGATTATCTCGGCCGTCTCGCCATCGCCCGCGTGTTCAATGGCACCATGCACACCGGCGAGGACGTGGGCATCGCCAAGCTCGACGGCACATTGCACAAAACCAAGATTACCAAGCTGTTTTCGTTCTCCGGTCTGAAGCGCGTTGACATCACGGACACTACGCTGGGCGATATCATTGCGGTGGCGGGCGTAGAGGGCATCACCATCGGTGAAACCATCACGGATGCGGAGAATCCTTCTCCGCTTGCTCACATCGCGATCGACGAACCCACCATCGCCATGCTATTCACGGTGAATACATCACCTTTCGCCGGCCGTGAAGGCACCTACGTCACTTCCAGAAATCTACGGGAGCGATTACAGAAAGAGCTGCTGACCAACGTCTCATTGCGCGTGGAAGAAACGGATAGCACGGATTCCTTCACCGTCATGGGACGGGGCGAACTGCAGCTTTCGATTCTGATTGAAATGATGCGACGCGAAGGCTTCGAGCTCATGGTGGGCAAGCCCGAAATCGTCACCAAGCGCGTCGACGGCAAGCTGATGGAGCCGATCGAGAAGCTAACGGTGGATGTTCCGGAAGAGTTCGTCGGCGTAGTGATGGAACAACTGGGCGCGCGCAAGAGCGAAGTCCTCAACATGCACAATCACGGATACGGACGGGTACGCATCGAATTCCGCGTGCCCAGCCGTGGGCTGATCGGCCTGCGCAGCCAGTTGCTGACCGACACCCGCGGGACGATCGTGATGAATTCCCTGTTCGATGGCTATATCGAATGGCAGGGAGAGATCCCGCATCGGCTCACGGGTGCGCTGGTGTCCGATCGCAACGGAGTCACCACCCCCTACGCTCTTTACAATCTGCAGGAGCGCGGCGAACTCTTTGTCGGCCCGACCATCGACGTGTACGAAGGCATGATTGTCGGGGAAAATGCCAAGGACAACGACCTCGACGTAAACGTAGTGCGCGAGAAGAAGCTGACCAACATGCGGTCCTCGACGTCGGACATGGCAATCCGTTTGGTTCCCTTCCGCAATTTGAATCTGGAACAGGCCATCGAGTTCATCACCGACGATGAATACGTCGAAGTCACGCCAAAGTCCCTCCGCCTGCGCAAAAAAGTCCTTCAGGCCAACAAACGCGGCAAGAGAAACTCGATGGTCGCGGTCGAAGAATAGACAGGGGTTACCTCGGTTCCTCGAACGTCTCTACATGGTATCTACATCGGTATATACTATGTAGCATCATGGCAGGCTCACAAATTGTGAAATGGGGAAACAGCCTGGCAATCCGAATCCCCAAGCCTTTGGCTGAGGAGGCGGGATTAGGCGAGGGCGACCGTGTCCTGATGGAGGCCGCGGATGGACAGATTGCAGTCCGCCGTGCTGACGAGATCCCGACTTTGCAAGAACTGGTCGCGCAGATCACTCCCGAGAACCGTTACGACGAATCCTCTACCGGGCGGGAACGCGCCAAAGAAGGAGTCAAGTGGTAACCCGCTATGTGCCGCAGGCGGGCGATGTGGTGTGGATGGATTTCGATCCCCAGAGCGGGCGCGAACAGGCGAAGCGGCGTCCCGCTCTGGTATTGACCGATCAGAGCTACAACCGCGCCAGTGGCTCGGCCGTCGTTTGTCCGCTCACCAGCCGCCGCAAGCCTTATCCTTTCGCTCTTCCGGCGGTTGTGGACAAGATAGAAGGTGCGATTCTGGTGGACCATCTCAAGAGCCTGAACTGGGCTTCGCGTCGTGCAGCGTTTCATTCCAGAGCCGATCCCGCGCTATTGAAAAAGGTGCGCGCATACATTGCGGTGCTGCTGGGCATCCGCTGAGTCTCCTGCTGTAGGCTGGCTGGAATATGCCCGAGAACAAAGACACTCGCCTCAAGATGTTTCTCATCCCCTGCAGTTGCGGCACTACGTTTACCGTTGCCGAGAATTATGATCGCCAGGGGACTGCCTGGAGCCGGTATCTGAAGTGTCCCAACTGCGAAAAGCGGCACGACCCCAAGAACCGTTTGTTACAGCTCGGCTATCAATCCGACGGATATTGGAAGGTAGACAAGTGTTAGTTGACCACCCCGAGAAATCTCAAGAGAGGGCCCAATTGCTAAAGTGGAACTTGAGCAATAATGCGGCTCCGCGCGGTGAAAATGCGGTGCAAAACGTCTTCCACGGAAGCACTTCCCATATCGAAAAGACCTGCTATACTTCCCCACGCATTTGACTGTTCGCCTGCTCCGGCTGTAAGACGGCCAACCAGCCTTTGCTTCTCCGCCGAAGTCAGTCACTCTCAGATAGCTCACATTGAGGCCACTCGCTTGAAGAATATTTTCGTTGGGAATCTCGACTTCAATACTTCGGAAGAGGAACTGCGGCAGATGTTCGAGGCGCACGGGCAGGTAGACCGCGTCAGCATCATGACCGACCGGGACACCGGGCGCTCACGCGGGTTTGGGTTTGTGGAGATGACCAACGCCGAAGACGGTGACAAAGCGATCGCAGCGCTGAACGGCACCCAACTGGGTGGGCGAACACTGAACGTCAACGAGGCTCGTCCCAAGGTGGAGCGTGGCGGCGGAGGCGGCCGGGACCGCGGTGGCCGGGGCGGAGGTGGTGGCGGCGGCAGAAACCGCTATTAGCAGGCAAGGCTTCTTGGTCGTTTCTATTGCCGGTTACATCTTTCAAGAATCGGGTGGTCCTGCGCGTTCGATACTCAACGGAAGGGCTACCCTCAACAACTGTGTTCCGACCTCTCGGGTCGAGACTTGTCTTGGACATGCCCCGGCACTTTGCCGGGGTAACCAATTTGGATTGCCCACTGGATTGCCGGTTCGGGTGCCAATTGATGACCAAAGGACCGCCATGTAGACTGGATGCACTGCGCCCGTAGCTCAGTTGGATAGAGCGATTGCCTCCGGAGCAATAGGTCGGGAGTTCGAATCTCTCCGGGCGCACCAGGTTTCCTCTTTTTCCTCAATCACTTCAGCGCCTTCCGATCGTGGCGGCATTTTAGGGATTTCGGGACTGTGCCCAAAATTGTGCCCATCCAGCCTAGACATGGCGGCGAGCACGGTGTCCTCCGAGGGGTGCACGTATCGACTGGAAATTGCTATCGAACTGTGCCCGGCGATCCGGGCCAGCGTCCATGCGTCACAGCCTGACTGACCCAATCGTGTCAGAAAAGTATGCCGAAACGAGTAGAGAACGAATGGCGCTATCGGTGCGATATCTACGAGTGGAAGAGGAATGGCAAGACGAAACAGCCGTACTGTTTCGAAGTGAACGACGGCGAGCTGTTCGCGTTCGCTGGCCTCTGGGACAGGTGGAGGAGCTCGAAGGGAGACGTAATCGAAAGCTGTACGATCCTGACGACCACTCCCAATTCTCTGTTGACCGACATTCACGACCGTATGCCGGTGATTCTGACGCCGGACGACTACAATCTCTGGCTGGATCCGGCTTTCAGAGATGAGGGTTCTCTGTCAGCGATGCTAAGGCCCTTCGACGCCCCGCTCATGCGCGGATATCCGGTCAGCACCCGAGTCAACCGCGTGCTGAATGACGATGCGGACTGCGCGAAGCCGCTCGAACGGGAACCTTCAGCGGCGCAAAGCCAATTGTTCTGACCGCCGTCTAGTGTCCTGGTCTTCGACTCTAAAGGATTTCCTGTATTGATGACCAGGCCTCTGGAGACTTCAATACAAGAATGAAACCGATGCCGCGTTGCCCACGCTGCTTCGCACGCCTCGTAACCAGAAGAGCGCGCCTCACGAGTTATCTAGCCTGCCCGAACTATCCCAATTGCAAGTCGCCGGTCCATCTGCCAAAGGGACCCCAGAGTGCGCGTGAATGTTGCCGTGCTGCGTAGCCTCTTGTCTCAGCAATTAGCTTCGGCCTGTGGGGGAGCCGGTGATTCTCTGGTTGCTGGACAGACGAAAGCTCTCGCACAAAGCCCGCAGCGTACGAGCGCGTTTCTCTACTTCTGTTAGAATCCGCACCCGAGGGGGAAACAACATTGGCGAACTTGTCTGGGGTTATGAGGCAGTTGAAGAAGGAACGTGATCGAGTACGACAACAACTATCCGGATTGAATGCGGCACTGGAGGCTTTCGCGGGGATCTACCGGGGCCAAAACGGAACTAGACCACACCGGAGGATGTCAGCCAAAGGGCGTACCAGGATCGCCGCCGCTCAGAGAGCACGCTGGGCAAAGGTCAAGAGTCAGACCAAGAGTTCCAAACCTGGCAAACGAACGATGTCGGCGTCAGCCCGTCGCAAGATCGCAGCAGCTCAAAGGGCGAGATGGGCGAAGTTTAGGCGAGTAAAAAAAGCTGCGTGATGGGCTGACCGGCTGACCTGAGATTGCATTTCGGAGCGCTCGGTCTTTTCGCAAGGAGTCAATGCCAGAGACGGTGAAGTCCAGTTCTCTGGCTAATATTTTCACGTCGGCGGGCCAGTTTCGCTCTCCTAGCGAACGGTCACTCGGCGCTTCTCGCCAGCGGATGTCTGTTGCTCGTAAGTCACGAGGCGCACTAACCCCTAGTTCTTTGATGTCTTCTTCCTCAGTTTGCGGACATACGACAGGCCCTGCTTGAGATCGGCAACCAAGTCCTCGCCTTCGGTGGCGATGTGAACCGGCTCTTTCTTGCCGCACTCCGTGCCAACCCAGTTCGTGAGTTCTTCGGGAGTTGCATGGACGAAACGGCCCTCGCGAGTGACCGGCATCCCCTCGTTCTGCCAGCGTTGAGCCACAGATGGTGTCTGACCTAAGAATTCTGCGATCTCTCCCCAGCCTTTCAGGACTCGGCTCTTCGATTTCGAGTTTACTTTGCCACCGGTTGGCACACTACCCTCCAGCAGCGCCGCCGAAAATAGGAAAACGATCACTCCTGCAGGGCCACCTTCAAAATGTGCTCTCGGAACCACATAGTTTCAAGGAGGCTATCCTCGGAGTCAAACAGAGAGAAGGCGTTCAGATTGTAGTCGTTTAGCAACCGCAAAACCTTACCCCGCTCAGTCGAGGGAATTTCAAACTTCCACAAGTAATCTTGTCCGGGACGGGTGTGCTCAAACACGTTCTCATGCGAATGAAATCGCCAGCTTCCGGAATCATATGTAGCGCAAATCGTGTAGTCGGACTGCTGACGGAAGTGCCTACGATCGCTCCGAACGTATGGCCCAATAGTGCGAATTGTGGGCTCGCCGACGGCGCCTCCCTTGAGACCCTCAGGCATTTCGCAGAACGCGTAGATCGATCTCGTTCCGTCGGTCGGCAGCAGGTCTCTAAAGGCAAAGAAAGCCGCAACATACGGTGAATACGACCAGTCAAGGAGCGGCGAAGGGAATCCATGATGTCGCAAATAGACCATGTACCTATAAAGGGGGAGGGGTGGGAAGCGCCGGAGTGAAAGCAACTCGATATCGCGAAATGAACTTTCGACTGTGTCGCCGTACTCGTCTACGTCCCAAGTTACGCCCGTAAAGGTTTCAACGGCGGGTCTCACCCTGCTCGTGATCAGCCGGTAGAAATCCCCAAACCCCATTTTCAGCTGTCCTGCGCGCTCAAGCGTTGTCGTAAGTGGCCACGCCGAGTTCGCCTGTCCCCGGAAGAGGAGGGCTGTGGCACGTTTACCCAAACTTGAACGCAGCTGCTTAAGCGCCCGCTCAAATATCTCCCAATCAGGTGTCTGATGTATGTCCATGCTGGCTTTCGGAGGTCTCCCGGCGGTTTGACTCTCACTTGCCTGAAAACACGTTATCAATTTTCGCCCTGATCCGCTACGAAAGGTCATCATAGACGCCGTACTTCTCACCCAGGAACATCCGGAGGCTTCGTGGCAGTGCGCTTGTCAGCTCTTGCCATGTGAGCACCTTGCAACGTATCCGCAGATCGACGGGGCGCACACACTTCATCACCACGTACGAGTCTTCGATCAACTCCGGTCTTCTTGCGTCCGTGAGCACGCAGAACGCACAGCCGGATGCATGAGCGGCCAGGACGTTCCGTATCAGCTGATACGAGCGATACTCGCGCTCGGTCTGCGGCAGGTCTTCAACGTCGAATACCTGCTGAAGTCGCGATAGGCGCGAACCACGGCTTTGGGCGCTCGCTGAAAATCGCTCTCGGTCGGTGTTGCCTCAATCAACAGCTCACCAATCCGCAGATCAACTTCCGTGCGATCGTATTTCCCACTTGCCAGGGGCACGCGTGCGCGGAATCCAAAGTCCGGAATTGCTGGGGACTTCACGTCAAGCATCGAACCGACACGTCCGTCTCTGAACACGCCCGGATAGCAGAACACGTTCATCAACAGGGCATCCGAACTCGCGCAGGCGTCCAGCTCTCGCCGGATTCCGTTCTCGTATCGCGGCATGGACTTACGACCTTGCGCATGGACCTTCTGCAAACGGCGTCGCCAGTTTGGGTTTCTGAGAATGGCTCTGTATGTGGCGGGCAGGAAATTCCCGTGCCGTGAGTTGTCGTCGTAGTGCTCGAAACACACCGTCGGGGGCTGACCGTAACTCAGAGAGTGAGGCAGCCCGTGTTTTAGGGCATATCGCTCGGCTCGTTGGCTCAGTTCACGACGGAGCGAGCCCGCCAAGCTCATTCTCGTCGGTCGAAGTGCCCCAGGTGCAGAATTGTTCGGGCTCAGCGCCACTTCCTCATCTGTTTCCATGCCTGGACTAGCTCCTGGATTGCCCTCGCGCTGGGGAAATGCCCCGGTCCGATCCGACACACCAAGTGTGCGCTTCGATAGAAATCCTGAACCGCCGTCGTGCTCATCATCGACAGCCGACGCTGCAACTCTGCCAGATCCTTTCGGCTGAGCACCTCGTCCGGAGGTCGGGGATGACCGGAAAATGGTATCACACAGGGGCGAACACAAGGCGAATTAGGTCCTCGTATCACGCGAGGGTCGTTGGTGTAATGCGATATTTCAACAGTCTGTAGCCTCTCAACCGCTATGATTAAAGGCGCAGATGGCAGGTGGCGCCCAGGGAGAGTTTGAACACCAGAAGTGCGATGAATCCGCGGGAGTTTCCCATGCCTATCCGCTGGAAGTCTTCGGCCGCCTTTCTCGGGTATCCCCTCGTCTCGGTTGCGATTGGTCCCGACCCTACCAACAACGAATTTCGCGGGCATGCTCGCGGAATCATCGCCATAGGAGACATCGCCACGGGAGTCATCGCGCTGGGCGGAGTCGCCCGGGGTGCGGTTGCGTTCGGAGGACTTGCCATCGGCGGAATCGTGCTCGGAGGTTGCGCGATCGGCGTCCTGACATTCGCAGGACTGGCAATGGGATGCATCGCCATCGGCGGGCTGGCGATTGGCTACGTCGCCATCGGAGGTCTCGCTATCGGCTACTACGCCATGGGCGGAGTCGCATTCGGCAAATTCGTCATCGGCCCGCTGCACCGGGATTCGCAAGCGGTCGAATTCTTTAAAAGACTGTGCGCTGGACTCCCGATTCCTCCGCGACCAGAGCCACCTTTGAGATAAACGGCGACTACGCTCACAACCAGATCAATGAGTTCTATAAAAAGGGATGTCAAGAAAAAAGATCTGCCTCGACCGGAGGCGAGATTTGTTTCTCGAGATCCAGCCCACTGAAGTTGCGCTTGTCTGGAGAAGCTTGGCCGATTGCCCATGCTCATAAGTTTCCTCCGCGGATGGTGGCGATGCCATCGAGTTCGAAAGAGCGGCAAGCCAAACTGGTGCTCAAGGTCAACCATGGTTCTATCCGAGGCTCGTGGCCTATGGCTATTTCTGGTTATCCGAGGGGGCATAGCGTGTAATGGGTGACTCGGTGCCCAAGCACACGGGGCCGATCTCATTGACTGATACTCCCCTCGAACCGAGCATCTCCAGAACCCGACCGACCATCATCCGAGTGAACTCCCGAGATGGAAAGGCCCGTTCACCAGAGACGCTCAAGCTGCTTGCCGATGCAATTGTTGGGGGTCGAAACTCACTCCTTTCTTCCAGATGGTTAAAGTGATGGTGGCAATCTTTCGTGCCAGGGTAAGACGGGCCATCGTCGGCCGCATCCCTTTGGCAATCCGAGCCGCATAGAAATCGTGCAAGGGGCCAGGACGCGTGCTGGCAGAGATGGCAGCACTTTTGAAGAGACTCTTCAGATCTTTATTGTGGTTGTCATTCAGACCGCGCACTGTGATGCGCTCGCGGTTGCGCTGCAGTTTGCCTCGCACACAGCGGTACTCGCCGCTGTCGTGCGTCTCGACCGCGAAACCGCTGTAGGCCCACAGCTGTCGCTTGGTACGGAAGCGGTGGGGTGTCTGCAGCAAGGCCACCAGCAGGGCGGCGCGAATCGGACCGATCGAAGGAATCTGACGCAGTAACTTCACGGCAGGGTGCTTGTGGCTTTCGAGTAGGAGTTCGCGTCGCGCTTGCAGACGCACCGGTTGCAGACTATCGAGTTGCTGGTACAAACGCTCGGCTCGAACCCGAACTCCTGGTTCCACGATCTTGGCCAACCACTCGGCGTGATGCCGGGGAGCGTACACCGTCGTACCGCTACAGGGAATGCCCCAGCTGCGGTACAGGGCTTTGATCCGATTCATCACCCGCGTGACATCTTGGGTGAGGGTCAGATAGCTGCGCCCCAGCTCTTTTAAGGTGCGCACTCCATGCTCTCCGTGGTAGACCGGCTTCAGTTGGTTGGTGCGTAACAGCTCCGCCAGCTTGCGCGCGTCGATGCGGTCACTCTTGTTGCCATCTTTCAACAGGGCAGCCTTTCGCGGATCACAGACCACCAGCCGGTCGACGTGGGGTTTCAGCAGATCGTGTAACCAGGCAGCCGAAGTTCCTTCCTCGAAGGTGAGGGACAGCGGCCCCTGCAATCCTCGGACGAACTCGACAATCGTGGCTGCTTTGGTCTCCAGCAAGCATTCCATGATCAGCTTGCCTTGAGCATCCATCACGGCAACCGAAATGGTGGCCTGATGAACGTCCATGCCGATATACTTCTCTTGACTCATAAAGGCGCTCCTTTTCGCTAGGTTGGTGGTGCGAACAATCACAACCTATCGCAAAAGTGGGCGCCTTTTTATATTGCGTGTAATGATTCCATAACAATGTCGGCTCCTAGGCCCGAGTAAACTCTGGTGGTGCAAACCAACCAAAGGCTCGGAGGAAAGGAGCCGAACATGCTGATTATAGGTTGTGACTATCATCCGGGCTTCCAGCAAATTGCATTGATGGACACGGAAACAGGTGACTTCGGGGAACGGCGGCTAACTCACCGCGAAGAAGCCGAGCAGTTTTACGGCACGCTGAAGGAGCGGAGGGTGCGTGTGGGAATGGAAGCCAGCGGACACGCACGCTGGTTTGAGCGATTGTTAAACGGCTTGCAGTTTGAGTTGTGGATCGGGGACGCAGCGGAGATCCGCACGAAGCGTGTACGCAAGCAGAAGACCGATCGTCAGGATGCGCAGCTCTTGCTGCGGCTCATGGTGGAAGACCGTTTCCCGAGGATTTGGGTAGCGGACGCAGAGAATCGGGATCTGCGGCAGTTGCTGTGGCATCGGCACCGGCTAGTGCAGATGCGCACTCGCGTGATGAATCAGTTGCATGTGGTAGCGCTGAACGAAGGTCTGCGGCGGAAGAAGGCGCTGTGGCGTCCTGCAGGTCGGAACGAACTGGAGTCGTTGATCCTGGCTCCCTGGGCCAGTCGACGACGCCAGGACCTGCTCGACTTATTCGACCAACTCACTCCGAAGATCCAGGAACTGACCCGAGCGCTGGAAGAGGAGGTGGAAAAGCGCCCCGTGACGCGGCGGCTGATGACGCATCCCGGCGTGGGCCCGCTGACGGCCTTAGCTTTCGAGTTGGTGATTGGAACTCCCGAGCGCTTTCACTGCGGCAAGCAAATCGCCAGCTACGTGGGTCTGGTTCCGTCGGAAGAATCCAGCGGCGATCGCCGCCGACTCGGACATATCAGCAAACAAGGCAACTCACTACTTCGCTATCTGCTGGTGGAAGCGGCCCAGGTCACGGTGCGCAGCCACCCGCAGTGGCGCAGCAAGTTCTTCCACCTCGCCATGCGCCGGGGACGAAAGATCGCGAAGGTAGCGATGGCCCGAAAGCTGGCGGTGCGTCTGTACTGGATGTGGCGCCAAGGTTGGGACTACGGTCAGTTCGAAAAGCTCGGTTCGCACGCGGGAGCGCCCGGACATCGCCATGGTGCGCAGTAAGTCACCGCCGTAATGATTGGGCATCCCGCTCCCCTGCAGAGGGGAGTTCGAAGAAGTAATCATGATCGCGGTTGTGATCGAAGAGATGGATGGGTCGGACTGAGTTCCTGACCCCAACGATTAGAAGCGAGCCAAGGTTGGAAAGCGCAAACCATCTACGAGAGCGAAATGGCGCTCTTACGAGTGCATGCAGTCGTGTGCGCACATCGTGCTTGACACCGCCGACATTGTTAGAGATGGCGATTTTTCAACAGTAACCAAAGGTAAACTAGCCAACGGCAACATGAACGACTACGTCAGCGGCGGCTATTACGTTGTGAAGACCATATCTCGGCCCTCAGGCCTCTCAGATATTCTCCCTACCAACCTGCTCACAATGTCGGACTGCTTCACGTCAGTGGTGCGTGAAATCATCCAGCTCCAGTGGGACGACTATGCCAATGTCAGCGAATCGATTGCGGAAGAAGCAAGCGAATTTGGAATTCCCGAGAGCCGGATTTCTGAACTAGTGAGCTGGGCAAAGGAGCAGCAAAACACCAATTACGTTGTCTATTCGGACATTGGTCCTGCTCTTGAGCTGGCAGGTCGATTCATCACCGACCGGAAGACCCATGTGGTCGGGATTGGTTTGCACAATCCTCCTTGAATCGTTTGAGTCACAAGTGACGAAGGATATGAATAAAGGCTTGGGCTTGCTTGAGTTGGTGAATGAACGACGGCCCCCGGTGGAGGACGGCACCGCTATGGGCTTTGAGCCACTAGGGTTTGAAGCGACGAAGTTCCACACATGGCTCTGCCACTATGCTCCAGACGAAGTGTACAAGCGTTTCGGCATTCGCCCAAACCACCTCGGGCTGATCGATAAATTGGACGATGCCCGACAAGTCAACGAATACCTCCTACAAACTGGGCCAGAGCCAGCGATATGGGAGCCGTGGCTGCTTCTCGACTACACCCCGAAGCGCGTACAAGAGTAACTCTCGTAATCAGGCGATGTCACAAGCTTGCGCCGTCTCTTCGCCCCTCTGCGGGGTCAGTGAGCGTAATCGCAATTTTTCACCAACAATCCCTTTGAGATACTGCCAACTCCCCAGCTTTCATTGACTTGGCTCATGCTTCCGCCGTAGCATGCTTGCGCACGATCGGCCATACCATCTGGTCCTAAGCCGCATCGATCCCACGATGACATACCACTCTGTTCAGGAAGTATTAGGACGAGGAAAGGCATTCATGAGTCGCTGGCTTAACCCGCGTTTTCTCACCACGCTCCTAGCTCTTGGCCTCGCCTCCCTGGCGGCAGGCGCACAGGACTCCACCCCGCCACCCGGAGCGATTCAACCCAATGTTCTCTATGGGGCCGCGTACTACAACGAGTACATGCCCGCCGATCTTCAGCCCGGCCGGCTGGAGAAAGATGTCGCCCTCATGAAAGAGGCCGGTATCTCGGTTGTCCGCATGGGAGAGTCCACCTGGAGTCTCTGGGAACCCTCCGACGGAGTCTTCGAGTACGCCTGGATGGACCGCGTAGTCGACGCCATGGGCAAAGCCGGGATAAAGGTCATCATGGGCACGCCTACGTACTCGATGCCCACCTGGATGGCCAAGGCCCATCCCGAGTTTTACGCGCGTCCGTTGGGCGGGGCTTCGATCAGCTACGGCATGCGCCAGAACATGGACACCGACAATCCCAAGTTCCGCTTCTACGCCGAGCGCGTCATCACTAACCTGGTCTCGCACTACAGAGACAATCCCGCGGTTATCGGCTGGCAGATCGACAACGAAACCGGCTCCTACGGAGCTTCCAACGAGGAGGTCTTTAGCGGCTTCGTCAGCCACCTAAAGAAAAAGTTCGGCACCACCGACGCGCTTAACAAGGCCTGGTTCCTCAATTACTGGGGCCAGGACGTCAACGACTGGGCCGACATGCCTACCCGCGACAATGCCACCAGCACCAGTTACAAACTTGAGTGGACTCGCTGGCAGCAAATGCGCGTGGCCGACTTTCTTGCCTTTCAGGCTGCGCTCGTCCGCAAGTCCCGCCGCCCCGACCAATTCGTGACCCAGGACTACGGCTCCATGATGAAGCTCGATGTCAACGAGGTCGAGGTCGCCAAGTCCCTCGATGTCGTCGCCAACAATCCTTACCACGGCTCACAGGACCATCTCGACGGAGCCTGGCAGGCTTTGCAGGGTGACTTCTCCCGCTCCCTCAAACACCAGAATTTCCTGGTGACGGAAACCAATGCACAGACGCTGGGCTGGGACTCTGCCGGGCAGTTCCCACCCTACGACGGCCAGATGCGGCTCGACGTCTACACCGATCTCTCCTCCGGCGCCAACATGGTCGAGTACTGGCACTGGCACTCGATCCATGCCGGGCAGGAGACCTACTGGAAGGGTGTCTTGAGCCACGACCTCGAGCCGAACCGCGCCTACGCTGAGGTTTCGCGGATCGCGCATGAACTGCAGAAGGTCGGTCCCGAGATCGTCAACCTCCAGATCAAAAATCAGGTGGCGATCCTCTACAGCGTCGATTCGTCCAACGCGATCAGCTTCATGCCGTTCGAACGGCAGCAGGAACTGGGATGGGTGCCCGGCAAAGCCGCGGGCGCCTACAACGCCATCCTCTCGCAGCTGCACCGCTCCCTCTATCAGGCGAACGTCGGCGCCGACTTCGTCTTTCCGGAGACGGCCGATTTCTCTCCCTACAAACTCCTCATCGTTCCTGCACTTTATGTTGCCGATGATGCCCTGCTGAAGAAGATCTCCGATTACGTTCACGGCGGAGGCCACGTCCTTATGACGTTTAAGAGCGGCTTCACGAATGAGAATTCCGCTGTCCGCTGGGAGCGCGCGCCCGGACCGCTCCGCGAAGCGGCTGGCTTCACCTATCAGGAGTTCTCCAACCTGGAGCACCCGCTGGCCCTCAAAGATAATCCGTGGCGCGTTTCTGCCGCTGATAACAAGGTCAGCACGTGGGCGGAGTTCCTGCTGCCCACCTCGGCCAAGCCACTCGCTTTCTACGATCATCCATTCTTCGGTCGCTGGCCGGCTATCACTCGCAACCAGTTCGGCTCAGGCACGCTTACGTACGAGGGCACCGCTCTCTCCGACGCACTCCAGCAGGCCGTTGTCCTTGACGTACTTCGCGAGTCTGGCCTCACCAGTTCCGATCAGGCGCTTCCGGCAAACGTACGGCTCAAGCACGGTACCAATCGAGCCGGCAAACGCATCCACTACTATCTGAATTACTCGAGTGCTCCTACGAATTTCACTTATGCGTATGCCGCAGGCCGCGATCTGCTCACCGGCCGCGCCATCGCGAAGGGCGGCAGTGTGAGCCTTGCACCATGGGACCTGGCAATACTGGAAGAGGACAAGTAGAGAATCAAGACCTCAAAGATTTATTTTCGTTTCGATGGCTGATAGCTGTGCCCACGGCAGAATCTGGGAAACTACCATCGTCGCGCACCCTGAACTCCACACCACCCAGCGGGCATTACCACTTAACTGATGACATAACGAGGTCGGCCTCGCGACGACCCGAGTAGACTTTACGGTTCCAACCAAAAAGGCTCGGGACGAAGGAGGCCGAGATGAAGATTCTAGGATGCGATCTACATGCAAAGCAACAGACCATTGCCATGGTGGACACGGAAACGGGCGAGTTCACCGAGAAGACACTACGCCATGAAGGCAATGAGGTGCGAGAGTTTTACGCTGCCTTGGAAGGTCGGGTGGTGGTGGGCATCGAAGCCACCGGAGCCATGCAGTGGTTTTTGGAACTACTGGAAGAGTTGGGGATAGTGTGCCGGGTAGGTCATCCGGCGAAGATTCGGGCAGCCGAGACCCGAAAACAGAAGCATGATCGGCGGGATGCCCGGCTGATGTTGGACCTGCTGATGAGGGAGGATGGCTTTCCCGAGATCTGGATGCCGTCGAGCGAGCAGCGCGACTTACGAACCCTTCTGCGAGACCGTCATCAGTGGGTGAAGATACGAACGCGAGTACAGAACACATTGCAAGCCATGGCGCTCAATCACGCACTGCGGAGAGGGCGAGGTCTGTGGACTGCAAGTGGACAGAAGGCACTGCAAGCCTTGTCTCTGGCCGGCTACACCCGTCAAAGGCGGGACGAACTGCTGCGCTTATACGTGCAATTGCAGCAGCGGATCCAGGAGCTGGACGGGCAAGTAGAAAAACAAGTCCAGCAACGGCCCCAAGCGCTCCGCTTGTTGACGCATCCCGGTGTGGGACCAGTGACAGCATTGGCGACGGAGGTGTTCCTGGGAGACCCGAACCGCTTCGCCAATGGCAAGAACGTAGCCAGCTACATCGGGATGATTCCATGTGAACACACCAGCGGTAAGCGGCAGCGGCTGGGGAAACTGACCAAGGAGGGCAACTCGCTGCTGCGCTATCTGTGGACCGAAGCGACGATCCATGCGGTAAGAAAAGATCCAGAACTGAAACGCTTCTATCGTCGCAAGCTTATCCAGAAAGGGATGGGCAAGGCGCGGATTGCAGCGGCGCACAAACTGGGTATCCGCTTGTGGATCATGTTGCGCGACCAGATTGACGACAAAGAGTTCTGCCGCCGCGGACAGCAGCGGCGGTGCGGGGAAGCCCATGCGGGAATGCCAAATTACAACAGTGGTCCTGCATTGCAGTGACCGGGTAACTGAATAGGCTACTCGCCTCCCCGAATGGGGGGGAGTTCGAATAAGTCATCATGATCGAACGTGACCGGAGAGATGTCTGGTGGGCAACGCCACCTCTGATGAAGTGAAAACGGGCCGAGCCATTTGGTTGGACACAAATCATCGACGCAAGATCGTTACTCTCTCGAAGGGAACCAGTGCGTGTGCGCTGACGTGAAAAGTGTGTTCGAAATCATGAAAAAAACAACCCAGGTACCTTGACACGGCTGACCTCGTTAGAGATGTTGTTAACAGGCGTGGGTGTTGAAAAACTCTGCGATTGGACCGATCTTTGTGCGGGCGGTGTGGATACTGCCGAGTTCTTCTTCTTGTTTCTAGGCGGTGACAGCCAGCCGTGCTGTCGGTTGGCTGAGGAAGCGCACCAGTCGCTTGATGTTCTGCGCAGCCGCTGCCAAGAAGAACTGCTCGCGGACGAATTTCATCCGGCGCAAGCGCAGGCGGCGTAGCCCGATCTGATGTTTCAGTTCAGCAAACAAAGCCTCGACTTTCTTTCGCTGTCGTTGTGCCGTGGAAAACTCCGGTGTGTTCGCCAACTCCCGTGCGCGTTGTCGCGCCGACTCATGGATGTGAATAGCGAGATATTTATATCGTCCAGTTGTGCATTGCGCTTTTTGGGAGCATGCTCCGCAGCGTTTGGCACTGCCGATATAGGCATGGGCACGATTGCGAACGTTCAAGCCGACATAGTTCAGTTGCTCCCCCGCAGGACAACGGTAGCTGTTGCTCTCCGGCAGATAGGTAAATCGCTCCGGGCCATAGCCGGGGTTGTTCTTTCTCAGAGCACTGTCTCGCGTGCGCATGTAAGGCGTGATGCCGCGATCCAGCAACCATTGCAGAAACTCCCCGTTCCCGTAAGTCGCATCGGCGGCGATCGAGGACGGCTCTCGTCCTTGCCTTTGGGCAAAGCGGGTGAGCATGTCTTGCGCGGCCACCGTTTCCTGACTCAGGCGCGCCGCCGTGGCCTGCACTCCGACGATCACACAACTGTCGTTATCCACCAGATAGTTGTCGTAGTATCCGAGACGAGCGGGCGTGCCGCCCTTGGTGGCATAGGTGGAATCGGGATCGGTGGTCGAGACCTGATCCTGTTCATGCACCGGCTCCTCCACCGGGTTCTGCTCTTCCACATCCCGCAGATACTGGCGCACGGTGTGATGGACCTGGGCTGCTTCCCCCAACTGCTCGCGTGGAATGCGGCTCTCCTTGGCGGCGTTCGCTTCTACGAAACTGCCATCGACCGACAAATGCTTGCCCTGCACCAATCCCGATTCCACGCACTGCCCCACGATCTGCTCAAACAACTGCTCGAACAATTTCGACTCCTGAAACCGCCCGTGCCGGTTCTTCGAGAACGTGGAGTGATGGGGAATCTCTTGATCGAAACCCAATCCGGTGAACCAGCGCCAAGCCAGATGCATGCGCAGTTCTTCCACCAGCCTGCGCTCGCTGGTAATGCCGTACAGATAGCCGATCAGCAGAATGCGCAGCAGAAGTTCGGGATCAATCGAGGGCCGGCCGGTCTCGCTGTAACTCTGCTTCAACCTCTCGCGCACAAAGTCAAAGCTGACGTGCTTCTCGATCAGCCGCAACAGGTGGGTTTCAGGAACCTGGTCTTCCAGGCGGAAGTAATAAAACAGCGCCTCCGAGCGGTCGTGTTGCCCCATCATGATCAGCAGGCCTCCGGCGATGAGAATTAAACAGCGCATGGGCAGATGCTTTCTTCTAACATGCTTCTGCTGAATCTCATCCTGCTAATCGATGTGACTTTTTCAACACCCACAGGCGATTACACTCATTGACCCGGGCTGGGCCTGCCGCCTGGCGTAGTTGGTGTGATGGGGATTTTTCAACAGTAACGCTTGCTTCGTGCCCAAGCCCCGATTCCCAGGAACTGGGGGCGTTCTTTGTGCGTCAGAAATAGGCGGTGATTCTTTATGGCACCGTCACTGCGAGCAGACGCTTGGGGCCTCTGCCGACTTTCACGCGGGCCACTTCACGCCGCGTGCGCGTGTCGATGATGGAGGAGTCATCACTGCCACTGTTGCTCACAGCACCGTAGCGACCATCCTGCGAAAAGGTGATCCAGTTGGGGCATTTCCCGACGGTTATCTCGGTGGAGAAGTGGTTAGTCGCAACATCATAGACATACACGCCGCTATCCGCCAGGCTCGTCACCCAGAGTTCCTTCCCGTCCGGCGATAACTCGATCCCATGGGTTGGCGTATGGGGCTCAAGTCTGCAGGCTGCCGGAGGCGCTGGCGGGAGCTCAACCCGAGCCACAATTTTTTGATCCGGAATACTCGCGATCACGAAACCATGAAAATCCGAGAGCGCAGCGTAAAGCCTCTTCCCATCTTTCGACACCGCGTAGGGCCGGGGAATGCCCCCAACCGGGATCTTCTTGGCGTAGGCCATTTTCTTCAGATCGATCAGATTGATCTCCTGACCGCCCATAGACGACACAAACATGGCGTCGTCATTGTCGGCGTTATAACAGTTGTGTGGCTGGAGAACGGGCAGAACCTTAACCACCTTGCGCTCCGCGGTATCAACGATATCCACGCTATTTCCGTTGCGAATGGGTACGCCCACGTAACGACCGTTGGGCGTGGAGGCACACTGGTTTGGCCTACCGGTTAGATGGATTGTGTCCACGACCTTGTCTGTCCTGGTATCGATCACCTTCAGATTGTTTTCTGATTCGATGGTGGTGAAGAGCCGTCGCCCGTCAGAAGGAGCGCACAGGCCATGAACCTGCTCGCCCACCCGAATGTCGCCAATCACTGTGTAAGTCGCGAGGTCAATCACCGTGATGTCGTCATCCTCGCTGTTGCTGACATAGAGCTTGGCGATTGCTTTCCCGGCCGCGTAGCAAGTGTTGGCAGACACAATGATCAACGCGATTGCTAACGGTAGGGCTTTCTTCCGCAACCTAAGCCTCCGCCAGAAGGGGCGAGCTGACCAAAGCGAGAAGGGTGAAAACATAGAGGCTCCCGAAATGTCCATTCTACAAACGCCGCGTGTTCCTTCGGAGTGATGTGTCTCGTTCCCGTCGAGTCGTTGGCGTGGTGGGCCGTAAACGTGAAGGCGATTCGGAATGGAAGGTCGCTGCTTTGCAGCAACGACCCATTTTGTAGCGACTAATCTGGCTCTCTGCGAGTCTTTTTTCGAGCACGCTTTCGCGCCAAAGCTTGCTTCACCCGCTTCTTCTCGCCCGGCTTCAGGTAGTAGGAGTGACGCTTTACTTCCTTAATTATGTCTTCCGTCTGAACCTTGCGCTTGAACCGACGCAGGGCATTCTCCAACGACTCACCCTCTTGCAGTCGAACTTCTGCCAAACTGATCACCCCCGAACGAATCCTGGCGGGACAAATTTGAGGATACATCACTCCGAGTAGCCATCGTCATCTTTATCGTCATCATCGTCATCTTCGTTGCCGTCGCCTTCGTCCTCCTCTTCGTCTTCTTCTTCCTCTTCCTCGGGCTCTTGTCGAAGGAGGGCATCTGCAGCCACCAATGCTATTGGAGCGAGAGAAGACATGACTCCTCCTGAGGACATGCGCCTCGCGGACATTCTAGGCTTATGACTTGTGGAACCAAACTGCTGAGGGAAAAAAGTAATTTTGTTGCACTCTGGCGTTTACCACTCGCGACCTGATTGCTAGATTATTCGCCAACGACGCCCAGTTTCCGAGCCGACAATCCAGGGCAGGCGAGTTAGTGACCACAAGCGCGTTTCCCAGGACTAATTCGTCCGATGCCGGCTCAAATCCTTGCTCGATGAGCGCGTTGGCCTCAAAGTGGCAGTTGAGCCGAGATCACTCCGGCAAGGCGACGATTCGGCCAGGTAACGAGAGCGCGCTTAAACAAAGCCTCCGCAGCCACCCCTGGCTGGGGTTGCCGGGGTGGACCTGCGTTTGCTTTGCGTTCACTATCTCGCGCATGACGATCGTCAAAAGGTCAACTTCCTATTTCGCCTGTACCAGCCCCGCAATAACCGCAGCAAGTTTATCGAGTATCTGGTTCCAGCCCTCCATTTGACCGCTATTTTTCGCGCTCTCCATGGGTTCATTTCCAATGAAGGTGAGTTTCGTCTGGCCGTTCCCGAGATCCTCAAAGATGGTCACGTCGTACGCACCGTCTATGGCCTCATGTTCTATTCCTAATTGCGCAGGCTCGATCTTGTTTCCCTTCGAGTCGGAAAAGTACATCAAGGAAACGATCTTCTCGTACGGAACAATCTCGTGGTATTCAACCGCATTCCAGAACTCCTGCCCATCCAGCGACTTCATGCAGCAGAGGAATTTTCCTCCAACGCGAAAATCCATCTGACAAACAGGCGCAGTAAAGCCCTTCGGTCCCCACCACTGCATCACGTACTTCGGGTCTGTCCACGCCTTCCAAACCAATTCGCGTGGGGCATCGAAAACTCGTGTCACGACCATCCGCTCGATCTCATTCACTGTGCTTTTTGTCATGTCGAACCTCCGCTTTTTTCATTTGAGTCACAACCGCATCCAGCTTTTCGAAACTCTCTTCCCAGAATTGGCGATAACTAATCGCCCAGTCGCTGACTGTCTTAATCGCCGCTGGCCTAAGCGTGCACACACTCTCTCGTCCACGCTTCGTCTTGATCACAATCCGCGCCCGCACCAGATAAGCAATATGTTTTGAGATCATCTGCTGCGAGAGTGCAAACGGTTCCGTCAATCCATGCACAGAGGCAGGCCCATGGGAGAGCCGCTCGATCATCGCCCGGCGGGTTGGATCAGACAAAGCCGCAAATGTTGTGTTCAGGCGATCCACAACCATATGGTTGTGGATTATCTATCGATGTCAAGTGTAAGTTTCGCGATTCCTGATTTCTGAACCCTGACTCATTAATCTGACGATGAAAGTGCGTACCGCAAACTGCGCAGGAGCGCGATCCGCCACGGTTGCGGCGCTGGCATCAGCGGTCGGAGGAATGCGGATTGCGTCTGGAACCTGTTCTCGATGCGCCACCGGTTTGTCGGGCAATTGATCTTTGCAGTTGACTCTCTAGCGACTTTCGCGACGAGTGGTAAATCGCCAATGCGCTCACCGGCACCGGTTTGTACCCGATAAGTCGGCTTGTGGAAAGTGATTTCGACTAACATTCCAATTGCCGACCACAGCTTTTGGATCAGCAATAGATCTGGTTTCGAGTACGGCTGGGTGGGCCAGTTGTGTGCATGATCTCAAGCACCAGAGGAAACAGGAATGAAAGGACTTGAAACTGCGGACGGGCCAAGCGGTTGTAAACTATCCAGCTGTGGTTAAAGCAATTCTCGCATGAAGACCTGCAGGAGGTCTGCACAAGAATGCTCTCGCGATGCGGAGTGCTTTGTTTCGTCCTGGCAGTTTCAAATCTATCTGCAAAACCAGTCGCCCGAGTTGAGCTTGGGTACCTACAGACGGGTGCTAGGGTGACCTTCGTACGCTCACCAGCAGGCGAGTGGGGGATCGAAATCAGCGGCGGAGCAGGCCTTAGGATTTCGCAGTCCCAACCCGCGAGGCTGGAAGTCTTTCGCGAGGAAGGCGACATTCATCAGGTAGCCGCCGGATATAAAACGGCCCGGAAATCAGAAGCAGGAATCGAAGCCTTGGCAGAAATTAAGTACGACCACGTGCTCTTTCGCGTGCAGGACCACTGGACTTTGAGTGGAGCTGTGCTTGCGGTGCATAGGAAAGTGGACGTCGTCGGCAACGCAGCGGGCGGTTTCGACTCAGCAATCACACTTCAGGCTCCGCCTTCGGTCGGATGGTCTGACGTAAGCTACATGGCTCCGGGCGCCCTGTATGGCGACCCAACCTACAACGGTGACCGTTCCCCCGGTGGAACTTTGAACTATGCAGCCCACCATTTCTTCATGAGAGAGGACATTCTCCCCGCCCCTCTATTCGCACTTTCGTTTCATAACGGGACTTCGGTGGCGATTCTCGATTCATCGCCTCGTGGCGACTCTACCTTCGAGGAGACCAAACTCACGCAGGCTGTAATGACTGATGCCCGCTTTCAGTTCGGCGCTTTGGGAGCGTGGCAGCGGAATATCAGCCCGATTGAGTTCGGCTTCTGGTTTCCCGGCACGATCAACGGCGCTTACATGGGCGGTCCGCCTGACGCCAAGGAAAGGTCGGTGCGCCGCTATCACCCCATCGCTGAGGGAGTAACTCACACCTACGAAGTGAGCTTTCGTTTCGGCAAAGACGAATCTTTCCGTGAGATGACGCGCAACGCCTGGCGTTGGGCCTGGGACACGCTGAAGCCACCGGTGTATTACATGGATGTAGAGCAGATGCGCCGCGTTTTGACCGACCATTTGGAGTCGCAGGCTGCCACCATTGATGGACGCACCGCCATTCCGTTTGTTATGTCCACCGTCACCGACAAACTTCAGTGGAATTGGACGATGGCGGCGATGGGCTTCGTCGGCAAGAACCTCGAATGCGCCGATCAGCTGTTGCGCGAAGGCGATCGCGACCACACGGAACGCGGACAGAAGATGCGCCAGACCGGCCTCGCTGTGATTGCATCCATGATCAATGCGCTCCCGACTGTCCCGCTTCAGGCCACAGGCTACGACCTCGCGACGGGCAAGCCGCACGATCACATCTGGCTTGCACCGTGGCTGCGCAACGCTACCGAGGACATGCGAGTTTTGGTGCGGGCATATCGCCGCGAGCGCGCGCTGGGACGCGAGCATCCGGAGTGGTTCAACTGGGTGAAGTTGTACGTGGATTGGCTGATTCAGCAGCAGCGCGAGGACGGTTCTTTCCCTAGACGTTGGAAGGCAGGGAGCAACGAAGTCGCGGAACCCACAGGAACCACCAGCTACGCTCCGGTGCCACTGCTTGTGATGATGAGCGAACAGACCGGAGATCCGAAGTACAAGCAATCCGCAGTTCGCGCCGCCGAGTATATTTGGGCAAACTGGGGAACCAACGGACTTTATGTCGGAGGAGCCAGCGACAATCCCAACAACACCGACAAAGAAGCCGGCATGCTCAGCATGGAGGCATTTCTGAGCCTTTACGATTCGACTAAAGAGGCGAAGTGGCTGGAACGCGCCAAGGCCGCCGCTGACTTCGCCGAAAGCTGGATATGGATTTGGAATCTCCCTATGCCGTTCGATGCCGATGATGCGCAGCTCTACTATAAGAAGGGTGTACCAACTGTGGGCATACAAGGCATAACCGCCCGGGTCGCAGGCAGCGCCGATGAATATCTGGACTGGGCGGTGCCCTCATACGCGAAGCTCTACAACCTCACCAACGACGAGCACTACCTCGGCGTTGCCCGCGTCTTGTTACACGACACAAAATCCATGGTGGCCCTGCCGGGCCGGCAATATGACATGAAAGGTATCGGATGGCAGCAGGAAGGCTGGCGCATGGGCCCCGGCGGACCAGGCCGTGGTGTTGGAGGACATCGTTTTTGGCTGCCGTGGATAACCTCGAACCATCTTTACGGGATCAACGGTCTGGAAGAGTACGATCCGGTGTTGTTCAAGAAGTTATCTGCTAAGCCTGCCGACACACAGTAAACAGCGAGGTGGTCCTGAAAGGCCTTTTTGATGAATCGCAGAGATTTTTTATACTCCAGCGCAGCTCTTGCTCTCACCTCGTCCACGCGCCTTCGCCCCGATTCTCTACCCCAGCATCACTTCCCCGAAAAGTTGCCGCAGCGGACTTCCTACATCGAAGAAATTCCTGTGCCCGAGTATCACAACGCTCCGCAAAGCGCTTACGAGGCTTTCCGCGATATGAAATTTGGAGTCCGCATTCACTGGGGCATCTACTCGATCTGGCACCGTGGCAGGGAGTCGTGGCCTTTTCTGGACATGTCGTTTGACGACCGCCAGCAATATAACCAGCTGTACAAAACCTGGAACCCAACTGGCTTCGACGCCGACACATGGATGAATCTGTTCCAGGAAAGCGGCATGAAGATGTTCGCCTTCACCAGCAAACACCACGAAGGCTTTTCCATGTTCGACACCAAGACTCGCGTGCGTCAGCGAGCCAACTGGACTGCTCCCGGCGGACCGGCCATTGAATCCTGCGACCTCGCCTACGGCATCATGGAAACGCCCTTCCGCCGCGACGTGGTGAAGGAGCTATGCGATGCCGCCCACATGCACGGCATCAAGATTGACCTGTACTTCTCGCATCCCGATTGGTATGACGCGGACTTCCGTCCTTATGTCTATCATCCGCTACAGGTGCCGTCTTCCTTGCAGCTCACCAGCGCGCAAGAAGTGGACGAGGTGAAAAAGCTGTTGGGCAATCGCTGGGTGACCGTGCCCGATCCCACGACGGAGCAAGCCGCGCGCATGATGGCTCGCCATCGCGCCCAACTCGTCGAACTGCTCACCAATTACGGCACCATAGACATGGTTTGTCTGGACATGTGGCTCGGCCGCTCGCTCTGGCCAGAGTTGCGCAAGACCATCCTGCAACTTCGGCAACTTCAGCCCAACGTCATGTTCCGCAACCGCGGCATTGGCAACTATGGCGACTACTACACGCCGGAACGCGTGGTTCCGGCAGATAAGCAGACCGCCGATGCGCCGTGGTTTGTCATCTATCCGCTGGGAACAGACTTTTCTTACGAAGCAGACGCAGCCAGACACAAGGGGACCGAATGGATTGTTCACAATCTGGTGGACTCGGTAGCTAAAGGTGGAGGCTTTATGGTTGGAGTCGGCCCGAGCGCCGCTGGTGAGTTTCATCCCGAAGCCCAGCGCCAACTCCGCGCTGCCGGCGATTGGCTCAAGATTAATGGCGAAGGAATCTACGGCACGCGCCCGCGCGACGGCACGCTTTGGTCAGAAGGGGAACTGATTCGCTACACACGGAGTAAAGATCGCCGTTGGGTCTATGCTTTCAGCCTGCAATGGCCTGGGAAAGAATTGTTGCTCACAAGCGTGATGCCACGCTCCGGGTCTGATATCCACTTGCTCGGCTACCGCGAACCGTTGCGCTGGAACTACGACGGGAACCGCGGCTTAACGATTTCTCTTCCTGACAACCTGCAGGATGCAAACCATCAGCCCGGCCGATATGCTTGGACCGTCAAAATCGAAACGGAAAATGGCTGAGGACGCGATCTCTCGTGTGGAGGATTTGGCCAAACAACTCGGGTTCGCACCCGTCAAGCTGGGAAAGCTCAACGAGGGTGGCGCGCTGGTGCACGCACGCGGCCGCACTTGGGGTCAGCTCATCTTCCAGGATTTGTTCAAGAAGCAGCAGTAATCAATCTATGACCGCGCGATTTGGCCCGAGAAGGATGGTTACGAAACGTCGGATTAGATCGGACACACTTGATGTAAGGGAAAAGGAGAGATTTCGATGAGCGCCGAAAAGAATGTCCAGATTGTGAAGAATGTTTTTGCGGCACTCGGCCGCCGCGACAAGCAAGATCTGCTGGCGTTGTCTGCCGAAGATATTGAGTGGATCATTCCGGGCGAGGACTGGCCGCTGGCCGGCACGCACCGCGGGCACGCTGGATTGAATAACTTACTTCAGAAGGCTAACGAAACGGTGGAAACTTCGTACCCAGCCCCCCCGAGTTCATCGCGCAGGGAGAGCGGGTTCTGGTCGTCGGCTTCGCTAGGGGGAGAATCAAAGCCACGAATAGCACGTTCGAGGACCATTGGGTCTTCGCCATTACCATTCGAAATGACAAAGTGACGAACATCCGTGAGTATGTCGACACGCAAGCACTGGCGCGGGCCTCCGCGACGGCCGCGAGCCCGAGGCCCTGACCCATCGCGCTGTTTCGTGTCGGCGATCTGAATCGGCGGATCTCGGTGAGTGCATGATCGCCAATGTACTCTCTGAGTCACGATCAGCAACGATAAGTCGGCTTGTAAGAAGTGATCTCCGCACTTGGCGTCGATTCTGGACGCCACGGGCAAGCCGGAAGTAATCTGCCCGCCGCGGCTAGGGGTAGTTGATGGAACCACGCGGTGACACCACCAGGTTCCCGCACACGTTCATCGTGTTAAATAATCGACTTTAGATTTCAGGAAAATTGTCTGGGCTTCCGGGGGCCCCAGGGCAGTGAACCTCTACGATCCAAACCGGCGTGGGGGTCGGTCCGTCCCAGGTTAGAATTTCGGCGCGACGGACTGTCCCAATTTTGTGCCCAGCACCAACCCGGATGGAGTTGGACTTAGTGGTTGACCACACTGGAAACCCGCGTGTCGGCTCGCCAAACCTACTCAGTCGATCCGCTACTCATTCACTGCAAGTCGTTGGTTCTTCGTGCGGCGAGTCCTCCGGAGCAATCGGGAGTTCGAATCTCTCCGGGCGCACCAGGTTTCCTCCTTCTCGCGGGATTTCGACCTGTCGACCTACGAGCTGACTGTGAACGAGGCCGACGAATCCTTCCCGTTTTTAAGCTGCTCTTTTTCTTCCAAGAAGTGTTCACTTTTGACCAGTGTGCCCTGGATCGCAAATGCTAGTGTCTTGCTCCTACAGCTTTCCCCCAACGCTAAAAGGGATAGCATCCTCCATGCCGTCCCTTTTTTGCCGCATGCCTAAGACTCCCACGATTCTGTGACCCGCATTCCTAGCCGGTGGTGGCGCGGCTCTTACGCTTTGGGTTACGCTTCCGCCATCGGAAATGCGGCGTCTGTACTCCAGTTTTTGATAAGCTCTCTTCGCGCCAAACCGTGACTGATAAGATCGACGCGAAAGCGGACTGGAAGGCCATGACAAATATGCTCAATCGCCGAAGCTTTCTCATCGCAAGCGGGCTTACTGCACTCGCCTCAACGAGAGTGCTTGGTGCGAACGACACTGTTCGCATCGGAGTCATCGGAGCCGGTGGCCGAATGCGGAACCTGCTCGATGCCGCCGATAAGGTCGCTCCTTACCAGATCGTGGCTGTGAGCGACGTATACGCACCGCACCGCGATGCGGTCAAGGAACGGTCCAACAATGTCGCGACCACACACCTGGATTATCGTGAGGTGCTCCAGCAGGACATCGATGCCGTGTTCATCGCCGCGCCGGACCATTGGCACGTTCGCATGGCGGTCGATGCCCTGGCGGCCGGCAAAGACGTCTACCTGGAAAAACCTGTCACCCACACCCTCGATGAAGGCGCCGTACTCACCCGCGTGGTTCGTTCCAGCAAGCAGATTCTGCAGTGCGGCATGCAGCAGCGCAGTTGGACTCACTTTCGTGATGCCGTCGATCTGATTCAGGCAGGCAGTCTCGGGCGCATCCCGCAGGTGCGAACGTATTGGTGGCAGAACTACGCGCGGAACTGGGCGCCCAAGCCCATCGACGCACAGGCGCTTGATTGGAAGCTTTGGCTCGGATCCGCCCCTCAGCAACCCTTCAGCGAGGAAAAATTCAATCACTGGCGGTGGTTCTGGAATTTCGGCGGCGGCGCCATGACGGACTTGTTTTCCCACTGGATCGATGTGGTGCACTGGGCCATGAAATCCGACCAGGCGCATGAGGCACAGATGCTGGCGGACAAATATGTTTTCGACCAGTGGGAGTGTCCCGACACCATCCAGGCGGCGTTCCGCTATCCCGGCTTTGATGTGGTGTACGAGGGCATGATGAATTCCTCCATCGATGATGGTGGCCTCGAGTTCCGCGGGACGGAGGCTACCTTAAAGATCAATCGCGGTGGCTTCTCCGTTTATCGTGAGGGCGTGCAAAAGGAGGAAAATCCGGTTCTCACGGAACGTAGCTTCCGCGACGGCACCATTTCCCACATGGAGAATTTCCTGGCGTGCATCAAGAGCCGCAAAGAGCCGAACGCGCCGGTGGAGACCGGGGTCGCCGCTGCGCGCGCGGGGCACATTGGCAATTTCGCCTACCATCACGGAGGTCAGACGGTATGGCCCCCGAGGACCTCAGGCTGATTCATCGGATCGCATAACCACCATCAACACGAATCGTAGTACCGGTAACGAAGTCTGAAGCTCGCGAGGCCAGGTACACAGCCGTTCCGGCAATTTCCTCAGGTTGACCCCATCGACCGGCGGGGGTACGCAGAAGAATTTCGTCGTTCAACGGCATCTTATGCACAGGGGCCGCCAGGTCCGTTTCAATCCACCCGGGAGCGATCGCGTTGACTTGAATGTTGTGCGGGGCAAGCTCAATGGCCATCGATTTGGTCAGTTGGATTAGCGCTCCTTTGGCTGCACTGTAGGAGGGGATGAGCCCTGATCCAAAGAACGAGTACATACTGCCGATGTTGATAATCTTCCCACGTTTGTGACTCACCATCGATCTGGCAGCGAGCTTCGAAAGCAGGAACGCTGCATTGAGGTGGGTCTCGATGACGTTGTCCCAATCTTCGGATTTTTCGTTCAACACACCACCGCTCAAGGACACGTTGCCGGCATTATTTACAAGGATATCTATGCCACCGAGCTCGCTCTCGACGCGGTTAAGGGCGGGCTCCAATCCGGCGCGATCGCGTCACATCAACCTTCATCGCAAGCGAAGGAACACCGACTGCTTTCAGTTCGGAAAGCACTCGCTGGTTCTTTTCTTCGTTTCGTCCAAATATTGCGACTGGGGCTCCGGCCTCGGCGAATCCGATCGCAATGGCGCGGCCGATTCCGCCATTACCGCCGGTCACGACCGCCACCCGGCCGGTCAAGTCGAATAACGCGGGAGTTTTCATTGACCAATCCTCATCTCGACATTTTGATAGCTGACGGGTTGAGTTCTACTGTCCCTCAGCCAGCTCGCGAATCCAGATGTTCCTGAAGTGCACAGGATTGCCGTGGTCCTGCAGACTCAGCGGCAGCTTGTCCGGACCCGGCTTGTAGGGAGGCCGCACGTGGTGGCCGGTAGGACCCGATAACTCCACATTGTCCTGTACCAGTACTCCATTGTGCAGCACAGTCACCCGCGCCGGACGCAGTACCTTCCCATCTTTATCAAAACGCGGACCGTGAAAAATGATGTCATAAGTTTGCCACTGTCCCGGTGGCCGTGAGGCATTCACCTGCGGGGGAAATTGCGCATACACAGCCGAGGCCTGGCCGTCGGCGTAGGTTTTGCTTTTGTACGAATCCAGCACCTGGATTTCGTACAGTCCCATCAGGAATACTCCGCTGTTGCCGCGTCCCTGGTCCTCGCCAACGGGCGGGACAGGCTCCGCGAACTCAACATGCAATTGGCAGTCACCGAACGGCTGGCGCGTATGGATGAAGCCGCTATGGGGCACCACTTCCAGGTAGCCATCCGTTACTTTCCACTTCGCAGCCTGGCCATCTTCGCCGGCCCACTGGGAAAGATCCTTGCCATCGAACAACACAACGGCGTCAGATGGCGGACGCCCCTGTGTATCTTGCGTGCTGACGGTTCCTGGCTCAATCACCGGGGGCACTGGACGGTCCGGATCGTTTGGCTTCCAGCGCGGATCTACCTGCGCCATGCAAAGCTGCGCAAGGCAAAGGGCTAACACTGGCACAACAAAAATTGTCCTCATCGGCAGTTCCTCTAGTCGGTTTCTGGTCGGCTAAAGATACACGACTTCGCAACACCATGGTCAAGTCGTACTCGACGTTGGCCCCGAGAGCAGTGTTGTACACTACCGCAACCTTAAACCAGGCTTGAGGGAAAAGGAGCGGCCTTTGACGGAGCGAGTGGTTCAGGAATCTTCACTGGGTGAAAGCCAGAGTGCAAGCTACGGTTTGCGGCGGGAGGTGCTTTCGCCAATGGAGACTCTGGCGCAGTCCGTTTCCACCATGGCGCCCACCACCACGCCCGCGGCGACGATCCCTCTGGTCTGTGCCTTGGCCGGAAACGGAACCTGGCTCGCCTACGTGCTGGCGACACTCGCGGTGCTGCTGGTGGCGCTATGCATTGCCCGTTTCGCCCGGCACTCGGCTTCGCCGGGCTCGCTGTACAACTATGCTTCCATGATCCTGCCGCCGTGGATGAGCGCCGGCGTTGCCTGGAGCCTGCTGCTGGCCTATGTCGCGACGGGGTCGAGCGTCATCGGGGGTTTCTATCACTGGGCCAATTTGCTGCTGCGCGACGCCACCGGCCACGGTTTCTCCGCAGTGGCGCTGGCTGTCATTGTTACGGGCGTTTCCATATGGATCGCCTGGCGCGACGTAAAAATTTCAGCCCGCCTGATGCTGTGGATCGAGGCCGTGTCGGTTTCCGTGATCGTGATTGTCGTAGCGCTGTTGCTGATCCGCCACGGCTGGCACTGGGACTGGGATGAACTCCATCTGCGCGGCATGACCGGCAGTGGCTTGCGCCTTGGACTGGTGCTCGCGCTTTTCAGTTTTGTCGGTTTCGAAAGTGCGACTACGCTTGGTTCCGAGGCGCACAATCCGTTGAAAACAATTCCGCGTGCGGTAATCCTGAGCTCACTTCTGGCCGGAGCTTTCTTCACCGTGTGCGCGTACGCGGAAGTGCTCGGCTTTCACACGGCGGGACAAGATCTGGGGACCAGTCCGGCTCCCATGCGCGTCCTGGCCGGCGTCGCCGGCATCCCCGTGCTGGGACTGTTGATTGACATCGGAGCACTGGTGAGCTTGTTTGCCGGAACGCTGGCTTGCATTACCGCAGCGGCGAGAGTGCTTCTGTTAATGTCCCACAACGGACTCGCCCACGGTTCGCTGCGCACGACGCATATCCACAACCAGACGCCCGGCCGCGCGATTGTGGTGACTGGCCTGGCTGCGCTGCTCCCGGTGGCCGTGCTTGCGATACGCGGAGCCAGCGGACTAGACGTTTATGGCTGGATGGGTTCGCTGGCGACCTACGGCTTCATCGTCGCCTATGCGTTGGTCTGCATCGCCCTGCCGCGCTATTTACGCGATCACGGAATTTTCCGCCAGGGAGCGCAGATTATCCCCTGGGTGGCGGGCGCGGCGATGGTGCTGGCGCTGGTGGGCAATCTCTATCCGGTGCCGGAGGGACCCTACGGCAAGTTGCCCTACATCTATCTTGCCTACCTGGCGGCGGGATTGCTTTGGTTCAAACTGCGAGGCAGCACAGCGGTCACAGAGAGCTAGGGCTGTCCATCCGAATCCGGTTGTGCGACCAGCAGCAGTACGATGCCGACGACGCTGAACATGCGGAAAGCTGCGTCCTGACCGTTCCATGTCTTCGACTGCCACATCAGGAACCACTCACCGCCGACGGTCAGAAATGCTACCAGCCACATCAGCAGGCTGAGCGTCAGGGCAGCCAGGGCGACACCTTTGGCCTGATGGAATGCCGCCGCGGGTCCCCGCAAAGCTCGCGCCAGGCGTATCCCGCCCCACCAGGCTAGGACCATGGTGGTGGCCTCCCAGGTGATGATCGAGAAGTAGAACCCTGTGTGCCAGGCTGCGGAGTTCAGGGCGCGCCACATTGCCCGGTTGCCGGGGAAAGTCGAATCCATCATCAGCACATGCCGGATGAATTGGAAATTGGAATCGTAATCAGTCGTGTTGTTCAATACGACTAACGAATAGAACAAAGCCACCGCGAAGACCAGCAGCAGCTTGGCTGTGCGCAGTGTCATGGATGGTCGTTTCCCTGTTTTTCTCGCCTCTGCACCGAAGAATCCGCCGAAAAGGTTTGAAAGTACGCGAGCAGAGCCCGCATGGTGGCATCGTCGTACTCAGGATTGGCGGGCATCTGCGCCTGCGAGTTTTTGGCTTGCGGGTTGTGCACGTAGGCCACGAAGTCCTCGGGAGTTGCTGCGGCAAAGGCGGAGAGGACCGGCCAGGGAAAGCCAGATTTCCGTCCGCCTTCGTTTCCCATGTTATGACAGCGGAAACAGTTCTGCTGTGCGATGCGATAGCCGGCCTGCACTACGGGGTCAGCCGCGTGAGGGCCGGATGGCGCAATCGCGCCGACGACAACTTTCTCGTCGCGGATCTCGAGTCGCACCACCCCCCATGGAATTTGCGGCTCGTCTTCATGCGACAAAATCTTGAAACTCGGCGTGAACCTGGGATGCGTAATCATGTAAGGGCCCATGTCGCTGTCGTGACCCTCCGCGTCTTTCGGCCAGCTTGCCGGCGGCTTTCCGTTGATCGTGAGCACCAGCAAGGGATGATGCGCCGCGACATATGCGCGAGGATAGTTGGCACGATAGCGGTCCCGGCATATCGCAACCACCAAGTTTGAGTCGGGCGCTGCACCCAAATAACGGATAAGTTCTTCGAGCAGAACGCCCCTGACCTGGGTTGGACCGCTGAAGTTGGGATCGTCGGTGACAGTATAGGTGGCTTGCGGCAAGGCCAGCAGATCCTCACGCGAAAGATAGCGCGTCGTACCGGAGGGCAGGCCTGCAATCTCACCGCCTACTTCGAGGTCGGAAGACGAAGAGCGTCTCAGGCGTAACGCCGGAGACAGAACTGGTGAATTAGCCGACCCGAAAGCTGGACCGGAATTTAACGCGATGCAGGGCACTAGAAGAACAGTGGCTGCCAGCAAGGCAGGGCAAGGCGTTCGCATGGCACATGGTATCGTGCAGTGCGGTGAATGCAAGCAAGAATCTAACCATCAAGCCTGTGTGCTAGATTCATTTCGCGGCCGCAGCCGCGGTTCATCGCGGGAGAAACGGAATCACGGGTCATGTCTGCCGGAGTCATATCCGCGAGGTTAAAAACTCTGGGGATCGTTCTGCCCTCAGTTCCCACGTCCGGTGGCAATTATGTCCCGGCGAAGACGGTGGGGCAGATCGTTTATCTCGCGGGGGTCATCTCCTCAGACTCCGCGGGCGTCATCACTGGGACGGCTGGACTCGACCGCACCATTGACGAATCTTACGCGGCGGCGCGCGCTTGTGCGCTGACGCAGTTGGCTATGTTGCAGCAGTATCTCGCATCTCTCGATAAGGTGAAGAGTATTGTGAGCGTCAACGGGTACGTAAATGCCGTGCGTGGGTTTCCCGATTCACCCCGGGTGATCAACGGCGCGTCCGATCTGCTGGTAGAGGTTTTCGGCGAGGCGGGCCGGCATGTGCGAGCCGCCGTTGGCGTTTCCGCTTTGCCACGTCACGCGCTGGTAGAACTGCAAATGACGGTCGAGGTGTAAGTTCGAATGGCCGAGCACTTTCTCTCCGCCGAACCCACCCACTCCCGATGGAACCGTGCCCTGCCACCGCGACTCAGGATCGCGCCCGGCGATACCGTGCATCTCGAGTGTGTCGATTCCAGCGGCAGCCAGGTACGTCCCGGCATGACCGTGGCGGAATACCGCGGCATCGACCGCGGCCGTATTCATGCGCTCACCGGGCCCATCTACGTGGAAGGGGCACAGCTTGGCGACGTCGTCCAGATCGACGTTCTCGAAGTCGCGCATAAGGGCTGGGGCTGGTCAAGCGTGGTTACCGGGTTGGGATTTCTCAAGCAAAGATTCTCCGAACCCTACCTGTTTCACTGGCAACTCGAGGACGGGGTAAGCCGGTCGCTCGCGCCTGCCGTCGTTCCTCTCCGCCCGTTTTGCGGCGTGATGGGCGTTGCTCCCCAGGAAGCCGGCGAGTTCCGCACCAGGCCGCCCGGAATTTTTGGCGGCAACATGGACGTGCGCGAACTCTGCGCGGGAGCAACCCTGTATCTGCCGGTGCTGAATCCCGGAGCCCTGTTCTCGGCAGGAGACGCGCACGCCGCTCAAGGCGATGGCGAGGTCTGCATCAACGGCATCGAGTGCCCCGCTGATGTGACTTTGCGGTTCCACCTGCACAAGCGGCAGCCACTGGCGGGGCCGCTGGTCGAATCCGCTGCGTCCGTCAAAGCCGACACCGGATCGGATGCCTGGATCGTCGTCGAGTCCGCAACTGACGTAACCACCGCCGCGCGCGCCGCCACCTCCCGCATGATCGACTTGCTGGCCGGTCGATGGAGATTCAGCGAGGTCGACGCCTATCTGTTGTGCAGCGTGGCCATGCGTCTGCAGTTGAGCCAGGTGGTGAACGAGCCGATGTTTACGGTTAGCGCGGTGCTCCCCAAATCAGTGTTGCCGATGCGAAAAATCTTCTAAGCCGGCCAACCAGCTCCTTCTTGGACCATCAAAGCGTTGCCATAAGTCGGTCTGATCCAAAGAGTTACTCATGACCGGCTGCAATAAAAATAATTGATCCCCAGCAAAAAAATTTTCATTGAGCCAGTTGCTTTCGTTCCCACCAAAACTAGCGTACATTCGGTCAACCATTTTGCAGGCCGATCAGCAGACGAATGTTCAACGCTCTCGGCTGTGAAATAAGCAAGTTGGCTCTGCAAGAAGGTGCACATCATGGCTGCCAAGACGCAGCATCGAGCAGTTCCTGCCAGGAAGCAGAGCGTCGGATCCGACGCAAGCGCAAGACGCAAAACGAAAGAGCTGCGACTTAACACCGGAAGAGTATTCGGGACAAGTGTAACTTCAACACTTTGAGGAACAGCGATGACAAAGAGTCAGAGTCCAATGAAGAAAGACAGACTCCCCCTACTACTCCTCACCTTGTGTCTTGGACTGTCATTGTTCTCCGCGCCGTTGGCACAAGCGCAACAGACCCTGGGCGGAATAACCGGCACAGTCATGGAAAGCACCGGCAGCGTGCTTCCGGGGACCGTAGTGAACATCGTGGGCGACGAAACCAAGCTGACCCGCACGCAGACCAGCAGCACGACCGGCAGCTATGACTTCGTAAACCTCCCGATTGGCAGCTACACGCTCACTTTCACCCATGAAGGGTTTCAGACGCAAAGGGTGCCGTCGATTGTGGTACAGGCCAATCGGACCGCGACGGTAAACGCAACCTTGCAGGTGGGCCAGGTTGCCACGACCATCACGGTGGAAGAAACTCCGCTGGTCAACTCTTCGGATACCACCAACGGGTACATTCTGGACAAGGAACAGATCGAAGCAATTCCACTGCCTACCGGCAGTTTCACGGGACTCGCCATTTTGTCTGCCGGGGTGAATGCGGAGCTGCCGGCTGGCACCGGGGCCAACGCCGGTCTGGGCAACCAGCCGATCTGGGCCAACGGACAGCGCGACACCAGCAACAGCTTCCTGCTGAACGGAGTCGACGCCAGCAATCTGTTTAACGGCAAGAGCACCAGCCAGGTGGCCTCGGCGCGCATTGTGAACAACACCGGAGTCGCTGGCGCGGGCAGCACCACCGCCCAAATAATTCAGAGCACGGCGTCGCCCTATTTAGCGATTGGCCAGGCGATCCCGACCCCAGCCCCTGAGACGGTCCAGGAATTCCATATGAACACTTCGATGTACGACGCCCAGCAAGGTTCCACCAGCGGCGCCCACATCGACATGAATACTGCCTCCGGGACAAATACCATTCACGGCGGGGCCTACATTCACCGCGGGACGGACTGGCTGAACGCCGCGCCTTATTTCTACAAGCAGGACAACAACATCCCGAACAATGAAAAAGTGCCGGAACTCCACCGCTACACCGCTGGCGGGACGCTGGGTGGGGCCCTTATCAAAGACAAACTTTTCGGTTATGTCGGCTACCAGCACGTTCATGTGTCTGATCTGGAGATCGGAACCTCCCGCACCGCGGTGCCGTTCGGCCTTACTGACGACCGCAGCCCGCAGGCGTTAGTGGATGTAGCCAACGCCAACTTTGGAACTTCCCTGACCACGGCTGATATTAGTCCCGTGTCCTTCGCCCTGCTGAATGCCAAGGTGAACGGCCAGTACATGGTCCCATCGGCCAATCCTAATTTCACTCCGACTCTCAACTTCCCGGAAAATGTGTTTCTCACTCAGCCAGCCTATTTTATTTCCGATCAGGCAGTATCGAACCTGGACTACCTCGCCACCTCCAAAGACACGTTGTCATTGAAGTATTACTACCAGCATGATCCCACGACGGCGCCTTTCGGGTTCTCCTCGGTCAAAGGGTTCCCCCAACATTTGGACGCCGGCAGCCAGGTCGCAAGCATTACCAATACGCAATCCCTCTCGCCGAACTTCAGCATTGCCGAAGTTTTCGGCTTCATTCGCGAGAAAATATACAGCACCATCGCGCAGCCCTTCACTCCTCAATCCGTGGGCATTAACACATTCGGTTCGACGATTTTTCCGGGCATCACGATCGTCGATGATCTGGGAAATGAGTCCCCGGCGAATACGAACTTTGTTTTCAACGCGGGGGAGAATATCGGGTCGACGGCCGCTTCCCAGGGCGCTTTCACCGGCGTTTTTCAGAATCGCTGGATGCCTTCGGTCGACGCCAGCTGGATTCGCGGCAAACACACGTTCACTTTCGGCGGAAGTTTCTCCTATACCCAACTGAACGCGCGCGACGAACGGACGAATTCCGGAATGATCGGGTTCACCGATTTCGCCACCTTCCTGCAGGGAACGCCCATTACTTATACTGCGGACGGATTCATCACCACGAACTTCCTGCAGGGTGATGCCAACCGCTACTACCGCTCGAAAGAGACAGGCGCCTATATCCAGGACAAATATCAGATCCGTCCCAACCTTAGCGTGACCGCAGGCGTGCGCTTCGACTACCACGGCGGTTTCACGGAAAAGAACGGACGCATTTTCAATTTCGATCCGTCTCAATACAGCTACGATGGGGCCACTGACACGATCACGTCGAACGGCCTCATTCTCGCGGGCAACAATCCCCAGTTCCCCACAAAGGGCGTCAGTGATTCGACGCTCACGGGACGGCAATGGGGCATCGCGCCGCGCATCGGCATTGCCTGGAGCCCGAAGATGTTCAATGACAAAGTCGTGGTTCGGTCTGGCTGGGGCCTGTACTACGATCGCGGAGAACTCTTTGCTTACCTTTCTCCGGGCTTTGCGTCGGGCGTAATCACGGGAGGTCCCTTTGGCGTGAATCAGACTCCTCCGTGGGTGAATTCGCAGACTTGCGACCCGCAGGGATTTGGGTACGTAACTTGCCCTGACTTCGCCAACCCCTGGGGCCCCACCCTCGGGCCGCCTCCTTCCGGAAACCCTAAAGATCTTGTCCTGCCCAATGCAGCGACCAGTTCAACTGGGATCCCGCTTTTCGCCTTCGGCGATTACAACCGCGCGAACAAGCTTCCATACACGATGAACCAGATGCTGGACATTCAATGGCAGCCGCGCAGGGATCTCGTCATCCAGGTAGGGTACGTCGGCAATCTCGGCAGACATGAAGTGGTTCCCCTACCTTTCAACCAGGCGCAAATTGCGTCGCCCACTCATCCCATTCGTCCGGGCACGCCGTTTGAGCAGGACTATACCTACGGCTATTCGATCCTCAGCGACCCCAGCACCTTCACGCCGGCGCTCCTGCCCAACGGGCAGCCATACCTGCAAACCTTCGAGGGTGGAAATGTGAATCTCCGTGTTCCCTTTATCGGTTATTCCTCTGAGTCGGAGTCCTATACCGCTGCCGGCATTTCCGCATACCACGCGCTGCAGGCTCACGTTGAAAAGCGTCTGAGTCATGGCTTCCAGGTTGGCTTCTCCTACACTTACTCGCACGCGACGGACGAGCAAAGCGCGATGGGTCTTTTCTACAACGGCAACAATCCCCTTAATCTGCGCTCTGGTTACGGACTATCCGACTACGACCGCAAGCACGTGATCAATTTCAGCTACCGCTACGAGCTCCCGAAATTCTTTTCAGGATCGTCATTCAAGAGCAAGATCGCCAACGGATGGGCCATCTCTGGTCTAACGGTGATCCAGAGTGGTCAGCCGTACAGCGTCGTTGACTACTCCGGCGCAGTCGGCAGCATCTTCTATGGAGTGAATGACGGCATTACCAACCCGATCGTTCCGCTCAACAGTAGCTGCTCACCTCAGCAGGCCGTCACCGGGACCTCGGGTGCGGGCTCAACTCCTTCGCTCGATGCCAGTTGTTTCACCCTGCCGTTGCTGAGTCCAGGCGCCTTGGACGGAGCAATTCCCTCCAACGACCCCTACGAGACAAACTTCATTGACAGTGGTCAGCGTAATATTTTTCGCCAACCCTGGCAGAGGCGTGCGGACATCTCGCTGGTGAAGATGACGCAGATCACCGAGCATACTTCCCTGAAGTACAGTTTGGATATTTACAACCTGACTAACACAGCAAGCTTCGATATCCCGATCAATGACATCACTCAGAATCCGGGCTTCCAGGGCTTCCCGCAACAGGGCACGCCCGCGACGTTGAGTCCTTGCAACTCCTCGTTCGACCAGACTCCTACAGGAGCTCTGTACGTCTGTCCGACGCTCAGCGGCCTGGGTATCACCAACAAAACCATTGGAAGCGCGCGGCAGATTCAGATGTCTTTGAGTTTAACTTTCTAGTGCGCACAAAACGAGCGGCGGCTGCCAGGCCGCCGCTTTCGTTTTTCTGCTTCCGGCCGTTTTCCATTTCAATTTCGTAGCGGGCGTGGGAACGTATTCAATTCGCACTCACCGTAACCGACAACGTTTCCACCGGCGCCGCGCTGAAGCGCTGCTGCAACTCCGCCGAGGACGCAAATATCTTGCCTTCCACGGATCGCGCCGGAAATTGGAAGGTGAGTAAAGGTTCGGCAAACGGATAGGGATCAAGCACAAAATGCCGCGGACCAGTAGAGCGTACCTGCACCGCAGCACGTCCGCCATTGCGCAGCGGCAACGGGTGCAGCAGATGCGCAGGCTGGCGAAAATCCACGCAGGTGAGTAGAGAGAGATTGTCGGTCGCCTGCAATAGCCGGAAATGATCACGGATCGCACCTGCGCTCGCCTCCTCTGGTGTGAAGCGGGAGTCAGCGGCAATCTGGCTAAGTAATGATTGCTGAAGGGCCTTCTGATCCAGCAGAAAGTGATCGAGCAACGGCAGCTGTGCCGGTGCGATGGTCGAGCGGTCGGCGTGCTCGGTCAGCAGATTGTAAGTGTGCATGGAGATGAGGATCGCGGCATAAGCGTCCTCAGCCGCGATCAGACGAACCGCGCGATCGCGCACGGCCAGGTAGTCGGCGAGGTCGATCTCTTCGAAGGCAGAATATTTGCCCACCAGTTCGACTGAGAAGGCACCAGGCTTGCCCTGGCGCGTGATCTGCGGGGCTGAGTCGCGCAGCGCCCAGCCATCGTCGTGACAGGCGATACCGCGGAGCACGTGCCTTCTCGGCTCCGGCGGCAGGAATCGTTCGTTGCCCCAGCGCTCGGCGAAAGCTCCGGCCAGGCGAGCGTGATCGGGATGAGTCACCAGCCACCATCCGCTTTCGGTTTCTAAACGCAACATCGTTTGTTCTCCTCAAGAAGGCTCATCGTCTCACGTCACGTCGCATTCCGCGTCTCACTCCGCGTTCATTCCACTTCGGGCGTGCGGGCCGACTCGTGCCAGCGGTGAAGGAAGTGCCACTCCAGAAACATGACCAGAAAGAAAAAGCCGAAGCCTAGCACGGTAGCCGCCAGCACCAGCGCAAACAGGTAGTCCGTCTGCAGTTGCGACGACGCGTAGAGAATGGAATAGCCTAGTCCCCCCTGGCCTACACGGCTCGATCCGGCATAAAGCTCGCCGGTGATTGCGCCGATCACGGCAATGCCGCTGGCGATGCGTATACCCACGAACAGTGACGGCACCGCGTGAGGCAGGCGCAATTTGAACAGGATCTGGTCGGACGAGGCATTGTGCATCAGGAAAAGATGCACCAGATTTTCTTCCACGCTAATCAAACCCTGCGTGGTATTGGCGATGACGGGCGCGAGCGAAATGATGAACGCGATCAGCGTCACCGCGGGCATTCCCGCGCCGACCCACATGAGAATCAGTGGCGCAATCGCTACGATGGGCACGGTCTGCAGCAGGATCGTGTACGGGTAGAGCATACGGCGCACCCACCGCGACTGGGCGAACATCAGTGCGATGATTACGCCAACCACGATGCTTGCGATCAAGCCCCCGCCGGCTTCCGCCGCGGTGGTCGCGAGCGCTGCGACCAGCGAAGGGAACCGTGAACCGACAGCCCGCGCAACCGCCCAGGGCGATGGCAGCATATAGGGCGGCACATGAAAAATCCACAGCACGAGCTGCCAGATCACGAGCAGTGCAGCGAAGACGGCCAGCGCATTGGCCAACGTGATCAGGCGGGATTTCACGATGTGAGCGCCTCCCGCAGCGCGTGCGAGACTCGGGCGATGAGCGCCTCGAACTCGGGCGACGTGCGTGATTCCGCGGTGCGCGGCCAGGGAAGATCCACCGGAAGCATGGCGTAGACGCGTCCGGGATTGGGCCTCAGCACTACGATCCGAGTGGAAAGAAAGACAGCCTCGGCGACAGAATGGGTTACGAACACGGCAGTCCATTTCTGTTCCTCTCGCAAGCGCAGCAACTCTTCATTCAGTCGATCGCGGGCCATCTCATCCAGCGCAGCGAAGGGTTCGTCCATCAGCAGCAGTCGCGGGCTGGTGGCCAGGGCGCGCGCGATGGAGACTCGCATCTTCATGCCCCCGGAGAGCTCCCGTGGATAGGCCCTGGCCACGTGGCTCAGCCCGACGAGATCAAGCAATGCCGCCGTCTTCTCCTCGCGTTCGTTGGTAACCACACCTTCCAGTTCCAGGCCCAGGCCAACGTTTTGCCGCACGGTGCGCCAGGGCAAAAGGGTGGCGTCCTGAAAGATGTAAGACATGGTCTGCCGCGCATTTCGCGGAGTCATGCCATCGATGCGGATCGCTCCTCCGCTCGCCACGGTGAGTCCCGAGATCAATTTCAGCACGGTAGATTTGCCGCAACCCGAGGGGCCGATAAGGGTGACGAACTCTCCCTTGGCGATGCGCAGGTCCACTGCATCAAGGACCGCACGGCCGCCGTAGCTCTTGCTGACGCCCGCAAATTCCACTTCCGGTACTGCGACATCGGCGGTCATTCCGCGAACTCGCTCACCGGCAAATACAGGGCCGAGGGGTATTCACCGCTGTGATAAACGATCTGGGTCGAACGCCGCCAGTCCCATGAGGTGGCGCGGCAGGAGGGCACGTCGGTGCCGGGATTGCGGTCGTAAAGCGGGAACGCGCTGCTGGCTACTTCCAACCGAATGCGATCGCCCGCCGCAAACCGGCACGAGGTGGGCTCCAGGTCGAACTCCCAGTGCTGCAGAGTGTCCGCGATATAGCCACCTTCCGCGAAGAGCCAGCTTGATCTTGCGATACCGATGCAGATGAACTCCGCAACGCGATCAGGGCGCACTCTCACCAGCTTGGCGGTGAAGTCAGTGTGGCTTGATGAGGTTGCGCAATAAAGCGAAATGCGCGGAGCGCCGAAAATCCAAAGCGATTTCGAAAGTGGCTGGCTGGTGTAAACCAGCAAATTATTGCCGAGCTCCAGCGTGGACTGATCGAACTGTCCGCTCGTTGCGACCGGACCTCCGGGAGCCGGCACAGGTACTTCAGGGTCATAGATAAAGATGTCGCACGGTTCGTCGGAGACTGGCGTTGTCGTCGAAAGTTCACCATCACCTTTGCGCGAATTTGCCTTGCCCTTGCTGTGCAGATAGAAAGCGTGATTTGTCTTGGCAGGAAATGTTTCAGCCTGGCGCCAGCGATTTTCGCCGAGCACAAAGTAGCGAATGCGCGGTTCATTATTGAACTCGCCCGAATCCTTGAGCCAGTGATTGAACCAGCGCAGCAGGATCACGTCCGTGTCGAGCAAGGCTTCCGGTCCAAAGTCCGTGGCGCCGATGCGATCTCCCCACGGGATATGTTGCCAGGGCCCGGCGATCAGATATTGGTGCTCCCGCGCGAATTCTGTGCCCGCATGCTTACCTACTGAAAGGAAGGCGTCAATGCAGCCTTTGAGATAAGTGTCGTACCAGCCTGATATATGCAGCGCAGGCACAGCGATGCGTTCGAGCGATCGGCTCACGTCGAGCGAGTTCCAATACTCGCCCGGCTGATCGTGGTCGAACCAATCCAGCACATATTGCGGCACACCTTCGGAGTGAAGCGCGGGATGCTCGCGGAAGGGCAACACAAAAGTCTGCGCCGCTAAATTGGCCCAGGCCTGTTCCAGTCGGTCGCTGGCCTCTCGCACTTGCTTGCGGCGAGCGTCGGCTTTCATCATCTGCAGCCCCCAACCCAGGCTGGAAGCCAGGCGCAGCGCGCCATGGTGATAGAACCAGCCGTGATAGAGATCGCACGCCGTCATGCCCGGCGCAATGCAAATCAATCCCTCGGGTTGCGCGGCCGCGGCCAGCAGTTGGGTCATACCCTGGTAAGAAAATCCGTACATGCCGATGCGGCCGTTTCCTTCGGGTCGAGTGCGCAGCCAGGCGATGGTCTCCGCGCCGTCGCGCTGTTCGTGGCGGAAGGGATAGAATTCGCCACCGGAGTCGCCGCGTCCACGCACATCCTGGATCACGACGTTGTAGCCATGTCGGGCGAACCAGACGGGATGAGCGAAGACCACCGTGGACGCAATGTCGCGTCCGTAGGGCTGGCGCATTAGTAAGGTAGGGTTGCGACCCGTCGCCGGGTGGATAGTAGTGATCGGAAACCAGTTCCACTCCGTCGGACATGCGACAGTGGACGCCGCGTTCCAGGCGCACGCCGTTGCCGCAATCGATCCAACGGGCTTGACCGGTGCTCATGTCTGGTCGGGATTTTGGTAACGCGCCATCGCCTCCAGGGCCGCCGCCAGCCTGGTTGCGGCCTGCTCGAGCCAGCGCGCTCCGTTTTCCGCCGTGGCCGGACGCGGGTCGCCCAGCACCCCGCTGGACGCAATGTCGCGCGTGAGCCAGGCGAAAGTTGCGGGCGCGTTTTCCGGCAGCAATAGCTCCGGCTTGGCAACATCCGCAATGTAGTTGGTGGTGTAGGCGGTGCGATCCACGAGTTCGGGTACGGAGGCTAACAGCAGCGCGGTCTCGACCTCGCCGGCATGGAATCCGTAGGCACGTTCCTGGGGACTGAGGCCATCGAACTGAATACCGCCCGAGCCATGCAGCGCAAACGTACGCAGACCGAATTCTGCGCGCAGATCGCGGGCCATCACGTCGATCAGCGCGGTGTTGCCGCCGTGCGTGTTGTAAAGCACAAGTTTCTGGAAGCGCGCGTTGGCCAAACTCGCGCCCAGGTCCCGCAGTACCGCCATAAAAGTGGATGCGCTCACCGAGAGCGTTCCCGGGAACCCAAGATGCTCGTTGCTCTTGCCATAATGCACCGGCGGCAGCGCATAAACGGGCAATTCGGACGGCAGTTTTCCCAGAGCATGACCGAGCAGAAGGTTGTTGATGAGGGTGTCCGTGGCCAGCGGCAGATGATGGCCGTGCTGCTCGATTGCCGCCGTCGGCAGAACCAGCAGCGTGCTCTCACGCGGGAGCGCGTCGACCTGCTTCCAGTTCAAGTAGGAAAAATTGCGCGCGTCGGGAATCCAGGTCTTCATCGCGTGGTGGCCGTCTCTGCCACCGCCGCATGCGGCTGGAACGTGACCATCTTGCCCGGATTCAGCAGCCCTTTGGGATCGTAACGCTGTTTGGCGAGCAGCTGCACGTTGTCAGCCCGATAGCGTCCGCCGCCCTCGACGTTGTTCACGTGCGGGTTGGCGACGAATACTCCGATCTCACGGCAGTAGTTGATCATCTCGTTCAAACGCTCTTCGGTAGTGTAGTAGACGACCGGGATGGCGCCCGGAAAGACGCGCCCCTGGCCGTTCTTCATAAACTCCATGTGGAAGAGGATTTCCTGTCCGAAGCGTTCTCGCAACCGGCGCATTTGATCGCGCGCCGTGTCCGGATCGAATCCACATTGCAGATAGGTATAGGCTGGGTCGGATTTGAGCGCCCACAGCGTGGTGTGGTTCCAGGTGTAGTCGGACAGTAGCGGAATGGTTCGCACGCCCAGATATTTGCCCGAGTAGGTTACTTCTCCACCTGCCTCCCGGGCTGCGGACTCAAGCGCGGCGAGCTGTTCTGATGCGATCAGAAAGAAGATCAACGACTTTCCCTCCGGTGCGCATTGCCGGACGGGAGTGAAGAACGACGGTATCGGCCATTCGAAAGTGGTGACCAGCCGCTTGATCCAGGTCGGGCCGGTTGCGATGCGCTCGCTGAAATCGAATGCGGCATCGAAGCCGGAAAATGCCACGACACACTGCGACCATTCCACTGCCGGAGTCAGCGCCAGCCAGATGCGAGTGATGATGCCGTTCGTGCCCCAGGCATGGAGAATGTCGTGGACGGCTTCACCCTCGTGCCGCAACACTCGCGGTTCCCCTTCCATGGTGACAACCTCGAGCGCACGCACTGTGTTGAAGTCGCGCAGTCCGCCATGCGCCACCGAACCAACACCGCCGGAACCGCCGCCGAGAAATCCGCCAACTGATGCCTTCACGATAGTCGAGGGATAACAGCGCAGTTCCCATCCCGATTTGCGCGCCTCCGTTTCCAGAGTGCCCAGGCGCACTCCGGGCTGGCAGACGGCGACGCCGTCAGGCTGAATTTCTTCGATCCGGTCCATGCCCGCGAGGTCGAGCACAACTCCGCCCTGCAGAGGAACCGCCTGGCCATAGTTACCCGTCCCGGCGCCTCGCACTGTTACCGCAAGATTGTGGGCCTGGCAGTAGCGCAATACACTCTGGACCTCGATCTCGTTCAGCGGCTGCACCACCAGGTCTCCCACTTTGCCGTCGAGTTGCTTGCGCAGTACCGGCGAATACCAATAGAAGTCGCGTGAGAGCCGTTCCACCACCTGCGGATGGGTGAGGACACGCGAGTTGTCTCCGAGTATCGACGCCAGTGCGGCGGTGTGAGCGGGATCCATCATTTTGGTTCCGTCAGTCGGCTATGCCGTGTTCATCTGAGCTTGTTCATCTCAGCTTGCTCGAACTCCAGGTCCGGAAAGCCTTCTGCATGTTGGGATGAGTGAAGAGCGTGCAGCAAAGCTCGCGCAGCACTGGCCCCTCAACCACACAATCCATGTCCGCGCGGCGCGCGATCTGCTTGGCCGCAATGTGAATCTGAAGACAGTAGCGATTGGCATCGGCGATGGTTGCACCGAAAACCACACGATCCAGCCTGGCCCAAAGCGCGTTGGCCATGCACATCGGACAGGGCTCGCAGGTGGAGTACATGGTATATCCGGCCAGCGAGGGCCGCTTCAGCTTTCTGCAGGCCAGCCGGACGGTGCGGACCTCCGCGTGGGCGCTGGGATCATTTTCGCGGGCCACGGCATTGGTAGCCCGCATCAGGCGCTGGCCGCTGCGGGTGTTCACAATCAGCGCGCCAAAAGGAACCGGGTGAGCTGTCTCCAGGGTGCGGGCAGTAAAAAAGTAAAGCTCGCGCATGCGTTCTTCGTCCAGCGAGGTCACGCCGGCGCGACCGGCTGCCGCTACCACCATAGCGTAATCTAGCATGCCGGTTGCAGGGGATCACAATCGGAAAATCCGCGATGGCCTATCGATTCCTTTGGACGGCACGGCCGCGATTACGTGCTACGCTTTTGCCTGGATTTTTGATCGGGCAAGCTTCCCCATTCCCAACCAGCATGCGCAAACTCGCTCTCACCGGGACCTGCTGTCTTCTTCTTTTCTTCGCCGGCGTGCTGGCCGGTTGTAAGCGGTCTTCAAATTCAAACGGGGCAACTGGTTCGACGGGTTTCACCAAAGTCACGCTGCAGGCGGACTGGTATCCACAACCGGAGCATGGCGGCTTCTACACCGCACTGGCCAAGGGCTACTACAAAGACGAGGGCCTCGACGTCACCATCCAGCCCGGCGGTCCTTATATGGTGGTCGAGCAGCAGGTGTCTGTGGGTGCGGCGCAGTTCGGCCTCGGATCTTCGGATCGAACCCTGGAATCGGTCGCTGACGGGCAACCCCTGATCGCCGTGGCCGCCACCATGCAACGCGATCCCCAGGGCATCATGTTGCACAAGGACTCGCCCGTCCACTCTTTCGCCGATCTTAATGGCCACACTGTTTCCATCAAACCCGGATACACCTGGTTTGCCTTTCTGGTGAAGCGCTATCACCTGAACGATATTCGCGAAATCCCCGCCACCATGAGCGTCGCCAACTTCGTGGCCGATCCGCAGTACATCCAGCAGGCATTTGCTACCTCGGAACCTTTTTTTGCACGCCAGGCCGGCATCGAGACCCGTGTCCTGCTGATCAGCGATGCAGGATACAATCCTTATCGCGTAATGTTTACGACCCGTGATTTCCTGCGGCAGCACCCGGAAATTGTCGCCGGATTCGTGCGTGCCTCGCTCAAGGGATGGCGCGACTACCTTAATGACCCGACCGTGGCGCATGCGATGATCGCCAAACTGAATCCCGCGCTTAACCCCGAGTGGATGCAGTTCACATGGCAGGCCTTGCGCGATGGCCGATTCGTTACCGGCGACGACTCCAGCGGAGCCCAGCTTGGCCAGATGACGTCCGAGCGCTGGAGCACGATGTACAAACAGCTTTACGACTTGAAGGTAATCGACAAGGCCTTCGACCCAGCCACGGCGTACACCCTGCGGTTTAACGAGAAGCAGTTCAGCGAAAACGACAAGAAGTAGCGCTTTGTGTGCCGCGCTGTGGCAAAATGCCACATGCCCCGACCCGTTCTGACCGTGTTTTTCTGCACTGTTGCCCTCATTGCTGCTGCCCAGACCATGCCGCCCGACGCGGACAAGCAACTCGCTCACGACATTTACAAGGAATTTGTCGAGATTCAGTCCGGTTTCACGACTGGCTCGACGACTCCCGTTGCCGAGGCTGCGGCGGCCCGCTTGAGAGCCACGGGATTTCCCGATGCAGACATCTTCGTAGGCGGAGCCACTCCGAAGAAGGCGAATCTTGTAGTGCGCTATCACGGAACAGGCGCCCGCAGACCGCTCCTGCTTCTCGCCCATATCGATGTGGTAGAAGCCAGACGCGAGGACTGGAGCACAGACCCATTCCAGTTTATTGAAAAGGACGGCTTTTTTTATGGGCGCGGAACCGCGGACGACAAGGCGCAGGCCGCCGTCTGGATCGCCAATTTGATTCGCTACCGGCGCGAGGGGTTCAAGCCCGACCGCGACATCATTGTGGCGCTCACCGCCGACGAAGAAGGCGGCGGTCCGTACAACGGCGTCGACTGGCTGATCAAGAACCATCGCGAGTTGATCGATGCAGAACTGGCCCTGAACGAGGGCGGATGGGGCGAATCCGACGCCGGCAGGAAGGTCTCAAACAATCTGCAGGTCAGCGAGAAGTACGTGATCAATTTCCGGTTCGAGGTGCACAACAAGGGTGGTCATAGTTCCCTGCCAGTGGCGGACAATGCCATCTATCATCTCGCCGGCGCCCTGGAGCGGCTGTCCAGCTTCGGCTTTCCCCTCAAAACGAACGAAGTTACGACGGCATACTTCCAGAAAATGGCAAAGATCGAAGCCGGTCCGGTGGCGGAAGATCTCGCGAAGGTTGCCGACGGATCGGAGGAGGCAATGAGTCGAGTTGCAGCCGCGTCTCCCGCCTGGAACGCCACGCTCCGCACGACATGCGTGGCAACGCAACTTGAAGGCGGACACGCCATGAACGCCTTGCCCCAGCTCGCTGCCGCAACCGTGAACTGCCGGGTGCTTCCCGAAGACTCCCTCGACTACGTGCAAAGTACGCTACAAAAAGTGGTGGCCGACGATCAGGTGACTATCAAGGTCATCGGCGACGCTACCAAGGGCCCACCTTCCGCTATGCGGCCGGATGTGCTCAATGCCGTCAGTCGCGTCACCAACCGTCTTTGGCCGGGCGTGCCGGTGGTTCCAACCATGGTCATGGGCGCAACCGACGGGAAATCTCTGCGGGTCGCGGGCATTCCCACTTATGGGATCCAGGGATTTTTCATCGATCGCAACGATATTCGCTTCCATGGGCGGGACGAGCGTATGGCCGTGCAATCGTTTTACGAAGGCCAGACTTTCCTGTATCAGTTGGTGAAGATTCTATCGGGCGCGGCAGACTAGAGCGTGGAGCTGGCCTTCAGGCTTGCATACAACTGCCGCCTTGCTACCCGAAGCGGCTGCTCCCCGGCCGCCGGAATGCGCCCATGAAATCATCCAGGTCCTGCAACGAGAACGGCTTGTGCAACACCGGAGATCCGGTGACAAAGGCATAGTGCTGTTCGGGATTCTTCTGCCGCATGTCGTCAATAAACTTCGCGCCGCCGCCTGCCGAACCGCGCACGAATCTCATACCGATCAGGACGACATCGTAAGGTCCCTGGTCGCAATAGGCTCGGAACGCCTCCGTGCAATTTGAGGTCAGTTCAACCTTGTAGCCCAACCGGGTCAGCATGACGCCCATGATTTTCTGGACTGTTTCTTCCGCCTCCACCACCAAAATTTTCATCGATTCCTCTCGTCAACGCCTTGGAAGTCTGCTGATATTTTACCCAGAGTCCTCTGCCGGGCACCTGCCTGGGTTACCTGACCGGATGACTATAGTCATCTTGTTCCGGCGGACATCCTGCTTCAATCTAGTGAAGAACATAACCAAAGTTCCGGGGAATTCTTCCATCTTATGAGCGACCCGAAATATTCCGGCGCCGGCGCGGATTGGACGCAATTGTTGACCGATCCGGCCCTGGTGAGTCATCTCGGAGAGCTGCTGCAGGTGTACCGCGAAGCTGCACCCGAGAAGCGAGACCAGGCCCTGCTTGAGGCCATGCGCAATATCAGGGGTGGTGCGGCAAAAGCACCCGCTTCCTCAGCGGCCCCGCCCGCTCCGCCAGCCGAGCAATCGGCCCCGGTCTCGGAGCAGTCACCGGTCCCGCCAGTGGCTACCAGCCCGGCGGCTACGCCACCCTTTGAACCGGATCTGTATACCCCATCCTGGACCCAGGACCGCCGCCGCCACACCCGCATGAAATGTTTTGTTGCGGTCGAGCTACGTCTGGGTAATTCGAGCGTTCCCATCTGGGGGAATTTGTCCAATACCGGGTTGGGCGGATGTTTCGTTGAGACCGCTACGCCGGTGCCTTCAGGAGTCAGCGTAGAAATCGGCCTGTGGCTGGCCAACGGAAAAATCTGGATCAAAGGCCTTATTCTGACTGGAATTGTTACCAAGAGCAGCCCGTCATTCGGCGTGCGTATCAAGTTTTCGGAACTCGAGCCGGCAGAGCGCGAAAGCCTGCGGCACTTTCTCAAGTTCGTCGAAAGCACCACCAAGGGCTACTACAGTGAGAATGGCTACCTCGCGCAAATGAAGCGGTAGGGCCAGCTTCGATCCATCCAACCCTATTCAGTAAAGCTCATCAGCGACGTTCATGAAGTCACCGGCGTCCCCGCGCCCTGGGCATTGCGGGGTCCTTTTGCTTCTTCTGCACGCGGGCATCGTGCCCGCGGACACTCTGGCAATGCATTGGAAGCACTTAACGCCTTCCATGCAGCACAGGCCGGGAGAAATTGATAAACTGCTACAAGCAGGGCAGGGATTTCCCGTTCCTTAAGCCGTTATTAGGCAGTAGTGCACCCCCGCCCGCATCAGCTGATCTGTACCCTCATAAGGGAGGGGTCTCTCATGGCAGTGAGCGAACAAACTTTGGCGACCGGCAAACAGCTGGATACACTGTGCATCAACACCATCCGCACCCTGGCCATGGATGCGGTGCAGCAGGCCAACTCGGGACATCCGGGCGCGCCCATGGGGCTGGCGCCGGTGACCTACTGTTTGTGGCAGCAATTCCTGCGCTACGATCCTGCGGATCCCGTCTGGCCCAACCGTGATCGTTTCGTCCTGTCGAACGGCCACGCCTCCATGTTGCTCTACGCCATGCTCTACCTGGCGCAAGTACGCGGCGTAAATCCGGAGTATGAACGCCTGGGTGATTTTGCCGTCACTTTGGATGACATCAAGAGATTTCGTCAGCTCGACAGCAAGACTCCGGGACATCCCGAATATCGCTTGACCGCCGGCGTTGAAACCACCACCGGCCCTCTCGGTCAGGGAATCGGAAACAGCGTGGGTGTGGCCATCGCCGGCAAGTGGCTGGGGGCGCACTTCAATCAGCCCGGCTTTGAGGTTTTCAACTACAACGTCTATGCCCTGTGCGGCGATGGCGACATGATGGAAGGCGTGGGCAGCGAGGCCGCCTCCTTGGCTGGTCATCTCAAGCTCTCCAATCTGTGCTGGATTTACGATGAGAACCACGTCACGCTCGATGGCCTGGCGAACGTGTCGTTCACCGAAGAGGTGGGCGAACGTTTCGCTGGCTACGGCTGGAACGTGCTGCATGTCACGGACGCGAACGATCTGGATATGTTGTCCAAGGCCTACAACGGCTTTCTCCAGACCAATGACCGGCCGACTTTGATCCGGGTCAACAGCCACATCGGCTATGGCTCGCCCCATAAGCAGGACACCAGCGCCGCTCACGGCGAACCTCTGGGCGATGAAGAGGTCAAGCTGGTGAAGAAATTCTATGGCTGGCCAGAAGACGCCAAATTCCTGGTCCCGGATGGAGTACTGGAAAGTTTCCGCAACGGTATTGGCAGAGCGAGGCAGCGACGTTCACAAGAAGTGGGAGACCCTGTTCTCCGAGTACGAAAAGAAGTTTCCCCAACTCGCAGACCAGATCAACCACATGCAGCATCGCGAACTGCCGGACGGATGGGACAAGAATCTACCTACCTTTCCTGCCGACGCCAAAGGCATCGCCACTCGCGAAAGCTCAGGCAAAGTCCTGAATGTGGTGGCGGAGAATGTGCCCTGGATGGTGGGCGGCTCGGCCGATCTGGCCGGCTCCGACCGGACGAGGCTCAAGTTCGATGGCGCGGGAGATTTCCAGCCGGGCAGCTATGGCGGACGCAATCTGCACTTTGGCGTACGCGAACATGGCATGGCCGCGGCTTTGAATGGCATGGCAGTGTGCAAAGTTCGGGCTTTCGGCGGAACATTTTTTAATTTCAGCGATTACATGCGGCCATCCATTCGCCTGGCCTCACTCATGGAACTGCCCACAATTTATGTCTTCACCCACGATTCAATCGGCCTGGGAGAAGACGGACCCACGCACCAACCGATCGAGCAATTGGCGTCATTGCGCGCCATGCCGGGCCTGATGCTGATCCGCCCGGCGGACGCAAACGAAGTTGTCGAAGCGTGGAAGGTAATCATGCAACTGGAGCATGAGCCGGCAGCCCTGGTGCTGAGCCGGCAAGCCGTCCCCACCTTCGATCGCTCTAAATACGCGGCTGCTTCAGGTCTGGCCAAGGGCGGATACATACTGGCCGATGCTGCCGACGGCAAGCCGGAAGTAATTTTGATGGGAACCGGAAGCGAGGTTTCGCTGTGCGTCAGCGCGTACGAGCAACTGAAAACCGACGGCATCAAAGCTCGCGTTGTCAGCCTGCCTTCCTGGGGACTTTTTGACAGCCAAAGTGACGAGTACAAAGCCAAGGTTCTGCCGCCAGATGTGAAGGCGCGGGTAGCGGTGGAGCAGGCCGCCACTTTCGGATGGTCGCAATATGTCGGCCCAGCCGGCATCGTCATAGGAATGCATCGCTTCGGAGCTTCGGCCCCGATCAAGGATTTGCAGAAAAAGTTCGGGTTCACCACCGAGAACGTAGTCGCGGCAGCCCGAAAAGCGATTGGGAAATAACAGTCGTCAGTCGTCGGTCTTCAGTCGTCAACGCGCTGGGAACTGACAACTAAATACTGACAACTGGTTCTTAAAAAAGAGAGGTCTTATGCCACCAGTAGTTCTCGAAACCGCCAAAAAAGCTAACCCCGTCAAAGATTTGTTGAACTTCGGCCAGTCGGTATGGCTGGACTACATCCGCCGCGACCTGATTACCAGCGGCGAACTGAAGCGCCTGATCGACGAAGACGGCCTTCGTGGCATGACTTCAAACCCCGCCATCTTTGAGAAGGCGATTACAGGCAGCACGCTGTACACCGATCTGCTGAATTCGCTGCGCTCGCGAACCGACCTCGACGCCAAGGGTCGCTATGAAATTCTCGCCATCCGCGATATCCAGGACGCCGCCGATCTCCTCAAGCCGGTCTATCAAAGCTCGAAGCGGCGCGATGGATACGTCAGCCTGGAAGTATCGCCCTACCTCGCCCGCGATACCAAGGGTTCGCTCGAAGAGGCGCGAAGGCTGTGGAAGGCGGTCGGGCGTGAAAACGTCATGATCAAGATTCCCGGCACCGCGGAAGGCCTCCCCGCAATCCAGCAGGCCATCAGCGAAGGGATCAATATCAACATCACCCTGCTGTTCGCGCAGGATGTTTACGTGAAAGTTGCGGAAGCATTTATCGCCGGTCTCGAGCAATTCGGGAAAAACGGCGGCGACGTCAGCCGGATGGCCAGCGTGGCCAGCTTCTTTGTCAGCCGCATCGACTCCCTAGTAGATTCCATGATCGACGCCCGGCTCAAGGCTTCCAAAGATCCCAGCGAGCAGCAGCAACTGAAGAGCTTGCAGGGAAAAGTCGCCATCGCAAACGCGAAGCAGACATATGCGAAATATCAAAAAATCTTCGCATCCGATCGCTGGAAAGCTCTGGCGGCCAAAGGCGGCCAAACCCAACGCGTACTCTGGGCCAGCACCAGCACCAAGAATCCAGCCTACCGCGATGTGCTCTACGTAGAGGAACTCATCGGACCCGATACGGTCGACACCATCCCTCCGGCCACCCTCGACGCCTTCCGCGATCACGGCAAACCGCGCGCCAGCCTGACCGAGAACATCGAAGCGGCCCATCGCACCATGGAAAGCGTAGCCAAAGTCGGGATCTCGATGAAGGAAGTGACCGACAAACTCACCGACGATGGAGTCCGTCTCTTCGCCGAGGCCTTCGACAAGCTGCTGGAGGCCGTGGCAAAGAGCACGCAATAAGGGAGCACCACGATCCACGTAGGGGCGGGCGCCCCCGCCCGCCCAGCCGGGCGCAGCCCGGCAAGTTTCAATCCTCTACCTAAATCTGGCGAGCTGCGCTCGCCCACCCGGACGGGGCGTCCGGGTCTACGTGCGCCGTTTAGACGACAACTGCACAAATCAAATAAGGTTCCGGGCTCTTCGGTTCAAATTGACCCGCCATCGAAGCATTGCCTCGTCCCGTTACAACCTTCCAGCGGGTATACTGCATGATCAAACCAGCCCCACCCAGGCTCGAACCACGGGAATATCCTGCACGATTTAGAGAAACGATTTAATATGGACGGAAAGCGGATTATGCAGACAGGAATAGATCAGGCTGAGGTAATGCCTGCGACGGAACCGCGCATCGGAAAGGTGGCCGATCCCTGCGCCATGGTGATCTTCGGCGCCAGCGGCGATCTCACCCGCCGCAAGTTGATTCCGGCTCTCTACAATCTGGCGAAAAACGACTTGCTGTCACGCGAGTTCGCGGTGATCGGCGTGGCCCGCTCGCCCATGTCGAACGAGGAATACCGCAAGAAAGTCTCCGAGGACATAAAGGAGTTTGCTACTGACAAGGTGGACCCCGACATCTGGGAATGGTTCGTCCGCCGCGTGTATTACCACAGCGGCGATATGGGCGACAAGAATCTTTATGTGCAGCTGAAAGAGTTGCTCGACCAGGTGGACAAAGACCACTCGACCCACGGCAATCACATGTACTACATGGCCACTGCGGCGGATTTTTTCGGTCCTGCGGTGGAACAACTGGCTGCTGCGGGACTCATGCAACAGGACAGCCAGCATTGGCGGCGGGTGGTCATCGAAAAGCCCTTCGGCCACGATCTCGAATCCGCCCGGCTACTGAACCAGCAACTGCTGCGCGTGGCCGACGAAAAGCAGATCTATCGCATCGATCACTACCTGGGCAAGGAGACAGTTCAGAACATTCTCGCGTTGCGCTTCGCCAACGGAATCTTCGAGCCTATCTGGAACCGGCGCTACATCGATCACATCCAGATTTCGGTGGCCGAGACGGTGGGCGTGGAAAAGCGCGGCGGATATTATGACAAGGCCGGCGCACTGCGCGACATGGTGCCCAACCACATCATGCAGCTCATCAGCCTGACCGCGATGGAACCGCCGGTGTCATTCCGCGCCGACGCGGTCCGCGATGAGCAAGGCAAAATTCTGCACGCCATCCAGCCCCTGAGCTCGGAAGACGTGCTGACCAGGACAGTCCGCGGGCAGTATGGCGAGGGCGTCAGCGGCGGAGAGCGCGTACCCGGCTACCGCAACGAACCGGGTGTTCCCAGCGATTCCAAAACCGAAACTTTTGTCGCCATGAAGCTGCAGATCGATAACTGGCGGTGGGCGGACGTTCCTTTTTATCTCCGGACCGGCAAGCGCCTGCCCGGACGTAGCACCAACATTGTCATTCAGTTCCGCCGCGCCCCCTTTGTTCTGTTTCGTGACACCCCGGTAGAGAATCTGATGCCCAACCAGCTGGTTCTTAATATTCAGCCGGAAGAGGGTATTTCTCTGCGCTTTGCCGCCAAGGTGCCCGGACCGGCCATGCGGCTGGGCGCGGTGGACATGAACTTTGAGTATTCCGATTACTTTGGGTCGCAGCCCAGCACCGGCTACGAGCGGCTGTTGCACGATTGCATGATCGGCGACGCGACTCTGTTTCAGCGCGCGGACATGGTGGAGGCGGGTTGGTGCGTGGTCAGCCCCGTACTGGACGTCTGGAAAGCATTGCCCCCACGCAATTTTCCCAACTACGCTGCGGGCACCTGGGGCCCCAAAGAGGCCGAAGATCTGTTGGAGCGGGACGGCCGCCACTGGAGGGATTTCGAGAAATGATTCTGGCAGGTGACATCGGCGGCACTCATGCACGGCTGGCATTCTTCGATGCGGTCGATGGCCATTTCAGCCTGATCTCCGCTTCCATCTTTCCCAGCCGCGATTACTCCGGACTGGACGAAATCGTAGCCAAGTTCGTCGATACCGCGAACCTGCATCCCGACACCGCCTGCTTCGGCATTGCCGGTCCCGTGCGCAACGGCCGGGTGGAAGCTTCCAATCTTCCCTGGGTCATCGAATCCAAGCGTCTGGCGGATGAACTCAAGATCAAGAAGGCGCTCCTGATCAACGATCTCGAGGCCAATGCCTGGGGCATTCCCGCGCTCGATGCTGAAGACGTGGTCGCTCTCAATAAGGTGAAGGGACAGCCCGTGGGCAACCAGGCAGTGATCGCAGCCGGCACTGGTCTGGGCGAAGCCGGCATGTATTGGGACGGGTCGCAGCACCATGTTTTTGCCAGCGAGGGCGGCCACGGAGATTTTGCTCCCCGCAATCCGCTCGAAGTGGAGCTGTTCAACTATCTCCGCACACGCTTCGGCCACGTTAGCTATGAGCGCATCGTGTCCGGGCCGGGTCTGGTCAATGTTTTCAATTTTCTCCGCGATACCGGCCGCGGTACGCCCCCACAATGGCTGAGCGACGAGATGGCCCACTCCGATCCCGCGGCCGCAATTTCCCGCGCCGGCATGGATTCGAAGTGTTCCCTCTGCGAACAGGCCCTCGACTTGTTTGTCTCCATCTATGGAGCGGAAGCCGGTAATCTGGCGCTCAAGATCATGGCGACCGGCGGAGTTTATCTTGGCGGCGGCATCGCTCCCAAGATGCTGGCAAAACTCTCTGGGCCATTATTCATGCAGGCCTTCACCGGCAAGGGCAGGATGCAAGCTCTGCTCGAATCCATGCCCGTCATGGTGATCACCAACGACCGGATTGCGCTGCTGGGCGCGGCGCGGTGCGCCCAGCTTAGAGCGGCAGCCTGAGCCCCACCCGGTCTTTCCACTTCCAATGAGTCTCCAGCGTGTCCCGTTCAGGCTTCGCTTGGGCGGGGATGCTCACGGGACACAGCTTTCGCAGTCACTTACCTGCTAGAAACTTCCGTAACTTTCATGCCAGTTTTCACGGTCTAGAATCTCTTCAGTGGCCGGAGAGCAATCGACAGCATGAAACAGGCAGAACCCGAAACCGTTCATAAGAAGACCTCCTCCGCGGTTCCGATCCAGAGGTGGCAGATCGAAGGCCGTGAGTGGTGGCTATGGGGATTGGCCGTTCTCGTGACTCTGGTTCTGACCTTCGGGATTGTCTCCTTAACCTTCTTTCAGTTGCATCCCCAAACCGAGGGCAGCTATTGGACTGATCTCAAGGAATGGGTCCGCGGCTTGGCTTGCGTCGTGCTGTTATTCGACATCTACACGCTTTATCAGCACTTGCAACTGCAACGCATCCGGCGCCAACTGGCGGAGCGGGACCAGCTTTTTCAGCTCATCACCGAAAATGCGGCTGACATGATTGCGGTGGTGGACGGCACTGGCCAGCGAATCTACAACAGTCCCGCTTATCAGCATGTGCTCGGATACTCGGCGGAAGAGTTGAAGACCACTTCATCCATTGAACAAGTTCACCCCGATGATCGCGCACGAGTACTCGAAGCCGCGCACAAGGCGCGTTCCAGCGGGCAGGGGCAGAGGCTGGAATACCGGATCCGCCACAAGGACGGGTCCTGGCGCATCCTCGAATCGACCGCCAGCGCGGTACGCAACCAGAAAGGAGAAACCGAAAAGCTGGTGATCGTGAATCGTGACATCAGTGAGCGCAAGCGGGCGGAGGAGATGCTGGCGCATAGCGCCTTTCACGACGGGCTTACCAATCTTCCCAACCGCGCGCTCTTCCTCGACCGTTTGCAGCGTGCGTTCGTCCTCTCCAAGCGGCATACCGACTACAAATTTGCTGTCCTGTTCATCGATATCGACGAGTTCAAGGTCTTTAACGACAGCCTGGGACACACCGTCGGAGACGAAGTTCTGGTTCAAATCGGCAAAAGATTGACCGCCTCGCTCCGGGAAGTGGATACGATCGCCCGTCCGCAGCTCGGCACAGCCCCAAAAGATGACACCCTGGCCAGAGTAGGCGGCGACGAATACACCGTGCTGCTGGAAGACATCCGCAATCCCAGCGATGCCATCCGCGTAGCCGAGCGGCTGCAAAACCGATTGGCGGCTCCATTCTCAGCGCACGGCTATGACATTGTCGTCACGGCCAGCGTTGGCATTGCCTTGAGCACAGCCGTTTGCGCTCATGCTGAAGACCTGCTTCGGGATGCCAACATTGCCATGTACCGGGCCAAGCGAACCGGCAAAGCTCGTTGTGAAGTCTTTGATACCGCCATGCATGCGGGTGCAGTCAGGCGCCTCGAACTGGAAACCGAGCTTCGTAAAAGCCTGGAACTGGGGGGATTCAGAACCCACTACCAGCCAATTATTTCGCTGAAGACTGGAAGGATCACCGGTTTCGAAGCCCTCACGCGCTGGCAACATGGAGATCGTCTGCTCTCCCCCGCCGAGTTTATCGCGGTGGCCGACGAGACCGGACTGATCATCCCGATGAACCGGTTGTTGCTGCGTGAAGCCTGCGAACAATTGCGATCGTGGCAGAGTCAATTTCCGGCTGAGCCGCCGTTGACCATGAGTGTGAACGTCACGTCCAAGGAGTTCGCCTCTCCCCACCTGGCCAAGGGAATCGGAGAGACCCTTAAACAGACCGGGCTCGATCCCAACCACTTGCAATTGGAGATCACGGAAACCATCGCCATGGGCGATCCGGAAAAAGCAGCTTTCGTGCTGGCGGAACTCAAGGGGCTTGGAGTTCGCCTGAGCGTAGACGATTTCGGTACGGGATACTCGTCGCTCAGCCGCTTGCAGCAGTTTCCAGTGGACTCGCTGAAAATCGATCGCGCTTTCATCTCCTGCATGGACAGTGACGTCGATAGCGACAAGATCGTCCGCATCATCATCATGCTGGCCCAGAATCTGGGACTGGTCACGGTGGCGGAAGGTACCGAAACCGAAGAACAGGTAAACCAGCTAAAAGCGCTCGATTGCGGGTTCGCACAAGGCTATTACTTCTCGAGACCCGCAGATCACCAGGCCATCTCTGACCTCTTGCTGAAGGTGAACCAGCCCAGCCAGGTGGCCAAGTCAGCTCTGACTCACAAAGCTTCAGCCGGCGCCTGAGCCGGGTAGCACCGCAAGTCCCGAGGGTGCCCCGTCCAAGCTCCGCTTGGGCGGGGATTTTTTGAAGTTACAGGGCCTCACCGTCAAGGAATTCTAAAGCTCCGCTTCCGTGCTTTCGGACGAAACATCCCGCCCAAGCAGAAGCTTGGACGGGGCACCCGTCGAGCGTTCCGAGCATCTGGAGATGCAGTGACGCGGTTCAGAACACGGGCATCAGATTGTGCTTCTTGGAATACAGCTTCCGGTCTACGGCGCGCAGGACGTCTTCGGCATCGGTGCCGGTAACGTATGGCGCTAACGCCCAGCTGAAGGAGAGTTCGTAGCCTTTTTTACTTCCCAGATTCCATTGATCCACTTCCCGGAGAAGTCGATGGACAGGAAAGTCGGCTTGCTCTTCGGTCGTGTCCGGCATCATGATCAGAAATTCGTCCCCACCCTGACGGAATGCCAGGTCAGCGCCGCGGAAAACAGTTTTTAGTATTTTGGCGAAGTCCACCAGCACCCGGTCGCCTTCGAGTGCCCCAAACTTGGCGGTGATGCCGCTGAACCCGTTAAGGTCAAGCGCCATAAAGGTCAGGCCGTTTCCCAGCCGGTTGGAGCGCGCCACTTCGCGGGGGACCAGTTCATTCATGGCCCGCCGGTTCAAGAGCTGAGTCAGCGGGTCAATCAGGGAGAGACTCTCCAGGCGCTCGTTCAACACCAGCTCGCGAATCAGGGCCAGGCGCGTAGTATTCAGATTGCGTTTCTGCGATAGCAGATAGATGTTGAACAACAAGATCAGGGAGATGAGTCCAAAAAAGAGTTGCGGCAGGTAGGAGTGTTCTATGTGCACCACCCGCTGTGCCCACATCAGGTTCGGCAGGATCAAAGCCAGCAACCCCGAGGTGAGCACCAGGATCACCAGAATGCCGATCGACCAGAGCTGAAGATCGCGTCCCGAAAGCTGCTGAATCTGCCTCTGGATTTCTTCCGCCCGGGCCAACATGGATGGCTGACTGGTGCGGTCTTCAGTCGACTGCAACCTTCCTCCTGCGCTGGCATCCATAGGTTTCCCTGTCCCGGAACATTCGTCCTTAGACTTTATATTGCACGGCAGGCAGGGATCAGCCTGGAAATGGCGCTCTGCGGTTACGTTCGTAATCTCGTGTTCAAAGCCGGAAACCTACGGATAGTCGACGTTCACCAGCACGTTGTGTCCGCTTTCCTTGCGGAAAGTGACTTCCACCTTCTGTCCCACGGGCAGAGCATTCCGCATGTCTCCTTCCAGCACCAGCATCTGCGAGGTACCCGCGCCGTTGAAGAAGGTCACAATCGACTTGTTGGGATGACCCACGCCGGATTCGTAAAACTGAACGCTTTCCACTTTCCCGCGCTGGATGATCCTTCCGGAAGCAGTCGCTTTCGCGGTCGCAGAGCTCTGCGTTCCCCCGCCAGCAGCGTGCTTGCGAAATTCCAGAAGAACGTTCAGGCCCACAATGCCCGACATGGCTGCCAGGATCAGCGACATGAACAGCCCGTCCACCGTGGTGATCGAACCGTACATCACGATCCAGGCAATGCCCAGTAATGGAACCAGCGCCAACAGCACCGACAAGACCAGCATCATGATTTTTTCCGGAATCGTCCGTCGCAGGCCGATGTCACGGCCACCAGATTAGCAAAAAACCGGCTCGGTGTTCACCTGCAAGGAAGGTACGCCCTGATGTGGCGAATCCCGAAATACGTGGGGACAGGCGCCCTCGGCTATCCTGGCCGAGCGGGGCTCGCCTCGTTCTTGCCACGCCTGGCATGACTATCCCTGGTGTGGGAGTCTCTAGCTAGGAATCCAAAGCGGACCGAAGTAAGCCCTCAGAATTTCCTTCGAGCAACTTCGTGTCCTTCGTGATTCATGAACCGTGATTCATGAACCCAGGACACGCCTGCCTAGGCGCAGGTGTCGCGCCAGTCGGCAATTTCCTTCAATCCGTCCGCCCGGGTTTGCTCGAAAAGCCTTACTCGATGCCGCGAGTGCTCAAACTCGTGGATGTCCGCCCATACTTCGGCCTGCCAGGACTCATCATGGATCGCAGTTTCTCCACAGGTGGCACAGCGGGTATGCAGCTTGCGAATCATGCGAGCAGGAACGGGGACCGGACCCAGGGGCAGCTCGACAAAGATGCACCGCACTTCCTGAATGTCTTCATTGTCTCCGATAATGTGTTCGTAGCGCAGGAGGAAGCCAAAACCCAACTTTCGGGCTTCCTGCTCGGCCTCGGCGCGGGTGTGAAATGGGCCGTATTCGGCCCGCATTTGTTCGGTTGAGTCGCAAGCCATCCAAAACGTTTCCTTGTACGCCATCAATTGCCTCGAGGGGTCTACCTTGGCTGGCTTAGGGGAAAGCGCCGGAATGGTCCTGGGACCACGCCCCACTGCTGGAATAGCAATTGAGTTGCCGGGCATCCACAAGTAAGCCATTCATCTATAACTACTTACAGGAAAGCTCGGAGAGCTGTGGAGAGCCGTGGTGCAAGGTTTTGCACCGTTTTGCCTTGGCCGGTGTCAAATCGAGGCCAGATTGACTTTCCCTTTCAACCAGGATGTCTTGGTCAAGGTGTCCAGGAGTCGATCTTGATCTGGGGAGATGAGACGGGAGAGTTGCGGGCAGGTTTATGACCTTGCTTCTACTTCGCGCCGGCAAATGCGGCAGCGGCCAGAGCCCCGTCGCCGCCAAGGCAGCGCTGCACCGCAGCAGAAAGGTACAAGTGCGGCACTGGTTTGGTCAGACAGACCTCGGCTCCCAGCGAAACCGCGCGGCGCATCTGGCCGGGATCATCAATCCCGGAGAACATGATGACCTTCAAGCCGGGTTGCAGCTTCAGCAAGGACCGCAACGTCTTCAGGCTGCCCATGCCCGGATCGCGAACGTCCAGCACCACAACCGCTGGAGTGCAGCCGCCCTGCATACACCGCATGGCCTCCTCGCCATCCCTTGCGGTCTCAACCTGGTAGGAATCGCTCTCCAGTACCAGGCGAAGCTGGCGCAGCATGGTCGGGGAATCATCTACTACCAGAATCGTCGCTTTCGACTGGAGGTGGCTGATGGACGGCAATGACGAAGACATGGACGTTTCGCGATTCGGCGCCGTCGGAAACGCTTTTGCCGAAACGCAAAAGACAGCTACCGCAGGCCAGATGTATCCCTTTCTCCAGCAAGACCGAAGCAATAAAAGGGAGCATAACTTTGTATCGCCCGCGAATCCCTTCAGTCAAATGTTCCCGGCTCGTCGCTAACCTCTTATTTTCAAGCTCATACCTGCCATCCACAGCGCCTTGCCCCATAACTGGTGCAACCCGGCCCCTGCCTGCTTGGCCCCAGCGTCCGATTCCCCAGGCTGACAACCGTTTTGTCCACCAGACATCGATCCTGAGGCTTCGTACTGACCTGGCATCGCGCTGTGGAAAAACGGTACGAAATCCCTACTGGCAAGGATTCAGGAATCTCGGTCTGCCGCCCTCCCGATCCTAAGCGCTTCGCCTTGGACTGTGTCTTCTCTTTCGTGTCTGGTGTCGGCTGTCCCTTCTGTCTCGATGGCCGTCATGGTCCGCCAGGATCTGCCCGACCACTCACGCCGGGGGAGCCGACGGGAGCCCTTCCCGGGATGGCACGCCTGATCCTTCCTGCCACCGGTCGCCGCCATGGCCAGCGACATAGATGGCCAGCTCCAAACGGCTCCAAACTCCCAATTTGTCAAAAGTGTTGCGCAGGTAGTTTTTCACCACCTGCTCGGTGGTGCCGATGGCACGCGCAATTTCGCGGTTGGTCAGGCCTTCCCAAACCAGGCCTGCGACTTGCATTTCCTTTGTAGTTAACCGTTCACGGGGTTGCATGATTTCATCTGCTCCTTTGCGAACATTGCGGTGGCCAACTTTACGCGCTTGCGTCCGTCCCGTATCCCAGCTCGCAGGAACAAGGTTCGCAGATGCTGTTTTACGGTGCGCGGACTGATGTTCAGCTGTTTCGCGATATCTTTGTTGCTGCAGCCCTGCATCAGGAGCTGCAAAACCTGCTGGTCGCGAGTTGTGATCTTGATGTGGTTCAGGTCTAGCATTGCGTTTCCTTGCTGGTCGCGGCCGTTTCGCTTTCTTGCCATCCCTCGCGATCCAGAATCCTAAGAGCAACTGCTTCGCCAAAGGTTCGCTCCGGCGCACTAAAGGACAAACCCTTGTGAATGCTACATTTTGGTTCCGGGCCGGAGGCCGGTACCGTCACAGCCAAGCCCGAAGCGGGACCGCGCGTCCCATAACGGAGCGTTCCCCCGCCTCAACATCCCTGCCTCGACCACCGCGGCTGCATCTTCGCCAGACAACCTGATCCCACGCCCCCGAAATCACACTGGGAACCGTACTTCCAACCCTTCTCCGGACGGGTTAGGCTCTAAAGCAGGCGACTCGCGGATAGAATCGCCTGCAGGGGTGCATCATGCGTGTGTTGATCGTTGAAGACGAGCCCCGACTGGCCGAGAACGTTGCGCGCACGCTGCGCGAGAGCGCGGGCTACGCCGTGGATGTCGCCGCCGACGGTCAGGAAGGATTGTTTCTGGCGGAATCGAACGTCTACGACGCCATCCTCCTCGACCTCATGCTGCCCAAGCTCAGCGGAATGGAGCTGCTGGGCAGAATTCGCCAGTCCGGCCAGCACACACCCGTGCTGGTGCTCACCGCGCGCGACGACAAGGAATCCGTGGTTGCCCTGCTCAATGCCGGAGCCGACGACTACTTGACCAAGCCCTTCGATCTGGGCGAACTGCTGGCGCGGAGCAAAGCCTTGATTCGGCGCGGCAAGGGTCAGCCCTCCCCGGTCTTTACCATCGGCGATCTGGAACTGAATACCGTCAATCGCACGGTGCAGCGCGGCGGAAAGCCGATCACGCTGACCGCAATGGAGTATCGCGTCCTCGAGTACCTGGTGCACCGCCCCAAGGCGGTGGTCTCCAAGACCGAGCTGCTGGAGCATCTATACGATTACAACTGGGAGAAATTCAGCAACGTGATCGAAGTGTATATCTCCGGATTGCGGCGCAAGCTCAACGAAGGCTCGTCCCGGCAATTGATCCGCACGCTGCGCGGCCAGGGCTATATGTTGCAGGACTGATATGCGGCGCGACTCCATTCAACGGCGGCTCATCACCACCGTAATCATCTCCCAGGCGATTCTTACTTTAGGCCTGGTGATTACCGGCGTGGTGGCGACTTACTGGCGCTTGCTGTCCACGCTCGACACCGGAATGCAGGCGCACGCCATGAGCGTAGCCGTGCTGGTGCGCTATACCGAAGACGCCAGCGGAAACGTCTACTTTGACAATAGCCTGCTGCCGGAATCCATCGACCCCAATCATCCCGACCAGTTCATGGTCTGGGCCGACCGCACCGGACTGCTCACTCGTTCCGAGGACTGGCCCGAAGGCCTCCAGTTCCAGCCCGGCCCCAGCCAGCATTGGAATTTCACCTGGGCGGGCGTGCCCTATCACGCTCTGCGGATGACCCACGTTCCGGTGCTTGATCGGGAAGAGGGCAAGTCGTTCCGTCCGCAAACCCTGACCATCGTTTATGCCTCGCCCACGATTCGCATACGGCAGCAGGTGAAAGCCGCGGGGGCATTCATTGCCCTGGTAAGCTTGGCGCTGCTGGGGGCCACCACCGGGCTGGCATCGTGGAGGGTTCGCCGCAGCCTTTCACCGTTGCAGGACCTCGCCCACCAGGCCGCACGGGTCTCCACCCAGAGCTGGCGGCTGCAGGTTCCCAAGGAAGCTGAGGACATCGACGAGCTGCGCCCCCTGACCGAATCGATGACCCAGATGCTGGCGCGCCTGGAAGGCTCCTTCGAACAGCAACGCCAGTTTCTGGGCAACGCCGCGCACGAATTGAAGACTCCGGTAGCGGTTCTGAAATCGACGCTGCAATCCCTGCTGCAGCGTTCCCGAAGTTCGGAAGAATACCGCGCCGGCTTGCAGGCTGCGCTGCAAGACATGGACCGGCTGGAGCAACTTCTGCAGTGGATGTTGCGCCTGGCCCGGGCGGAGCAGTGGGCACATAATCCGGAACGGCGGGCTCTCGATGTAATCGACATCAACGCAACCTGTGAAGAAGCAGTGGAGAGAATTCGAAGTCTGGCGCAATCCCGCAATACCGCCATCGAGCTCGCGACCAACGGGCCAGTTCCCTTTCGCGCCGACCCGGAGGATTTGCAACTGGTGTGGACGAACCTTCTGGAAAATGCGGTCCGCTACAGTCCGGAAGGAGGTTCGGTTGAAGTCGCGGTCCACCACGACCCGGAAAAAGCGCAGATCGTTTTTCAGGATCATGGCGTCGGCATTTCGGCCGCCGATCTGCCGCGCATCTTCGACCGCTTCTACCGCGGAGACCCTTCTCGAACTCGCGCCACCGGCGGCTTCGGCCTGGGCCTGGCCATTGCGAAAGCGCTGGTGGAAGCCTACGGAGGAACCATCTCCGCAGAAAGTACTCCGGGAAAAGGCACCCGCATGACGGTAGAGCTGCCCACTTCCGGTCAGTAGAACGTTGCCAACAGTGCGTTTCAGCTTCTCTTAATCTACCTTGAGCTAATATCTACGGTTCGCCGCTACCGCAGCGCATGGTGAAACTCTATGCCAAACTTTATTTTTGGACGAGGCTGTTTTAGACGAGCCAGCAGAATCACGCTTACAACTCTGATATGCAGCCTGTCGCTGCTTGCATCCGCTCAAAACAATTCGAATTCTATAGATGCCCAACTGGACGCCAGCGCATCCGCGAGCACGGCTCCTCTGACTTTAACCTTGCAGGACGCCATCGCCCGCGCGCGGAAAAATGATCCTGAGTACCGCGCGGCGCTGACCGCATACGGTTCAGCCAAAGAAGACCGTGTGCAGGGCCGCGCCGCGTTGCTGCCGGGGGTGAACTACAACGCCGGATTTCTGTACACCGAGGGCAACGGCACGGCCACCGGACGCTTTATCGCTGCCAACGGAGTTCACGAATACATCAGCCAGGGCAATGTTCACCAGGATATTTCGTTGCAGGGGATCGCGGACTATCGCCGCACGCGTGCCGCGGAAGCACTGGCCAAGGCGCGCTCCGAGATCGCCGCTCGCGGTCTGATCGTCACCGTTGTACAGGCTTATTACCATTTCGTCGTAGCGCAGCGAAAGTTTGGCAATGCCCAGCGCGCCGCGACTGAAGGCCGGCGTTTTCTCGACATCAGCCAGAAGCTTGAAAATGGTGGCGAGGTGGCGCATTCGGACGTAATCAAGGCGCAGATCCAGTTTCAGCAGCAACAGCGCGAACTGCAGGAAGCCGAACTCGAAATGAATCGCAGCCGGCTCGAACTGGCGGTGCTGGTGTTCACCGATTTCAATCAGAACTTCAGCGTCGTGGACGATCTGCAAACTCCGGAACCGCTGCCCTCGTTGCCAGAAGTCCAGGCTGCGGCGGCTCATCAGAATCCCGACCTGCGGGTGGGACTGGCCGCATTGCAGGAAGCGAAGCAGGAGGTTGGAGTTGCGTGGTCTGGTTTTCTGCCTTCGCTCAAGCTGGATTATTTTTACGGCATCGATGCCAATCATTTTGCGACTCGCGAGGTGGATCCGGCTTCGCAGCTTGCAGTGCGCAATCTGGGTTACGCGGCCACGGCCACACTACAATTGCCGGTATGGAACTGGGGCGCGAATCGCAGCCGCCTCAAGCAGGCCGATCTGCGGCGGGAGCAGGCGCAAGTGGAACTGAGCTTCGCCCAGCGGCAGCTTCTGGCCAGACTGCACACATTCTACGATGAAGCTCGAACCGCCCGAGCGGAACTGGATTCCCTGAACCAGTCGGCGGAACTGGCGGCGGAGAGCCTGCGCCTGACCACGCTGCGCTACCAGTCGGGAGAGGCCACGGTGCTGGAGGTCGTAGACGCGCAGAATACTTCGACGCTGGCGCGCAACGCTTTCAGCGACGGCCAATCGCGGTTTAGAGTAGCGCTGGCAAATCTGCAGACACTGACGGGGAATTTCTGAGGTGAAGAGCATCGTCTCAACCTCGAGGCTCAAAGACGCGGATGCACTGCGCACTCCCGCGCCGGAGGCCGTGGATTCACATCGTGCTCCCGAGTGGGAGGGCGGGGGGGGGGGGCATGGCTTTCAGCCGTGCCGTAAGCGCTAGAGCCAGACTGACGGCACGGCTGAAAGCCGTGCCCTCCTTCCCTCGCGTTGCGGCATCGCGGCAGCGCTGCAAAATCGCCTTAACCATCCTTCCCTTATTTTTTCTATTGAGCTGCTCCAGGGATACCGGCGAGAAAGAGCCTGCCGTCCCGGTGCAGGTGACTACGGTGGAAAAGAAAACCATGCAGCGCTCGGTCACAGCCGAAGCGGTTCTGTTCCCTCTGCAGCAGGCGGCCATCACCCCGAAGATCAGTGCCCCGGTCAAAGCTTTCTACATCAAGCGTGGCAGCAAAGTGCGCAAAGGCCAGTTGCTGGCCGTGCTGGAGAACGGCGATCTCGCTGCCGCCGCCGAGGAGAACAAGGGCTCGTATGACCAGGCCCAGGCCGCTTACGAAACCACCACAGTGTCCGATTTGCCCCAGGAAGTTCAGAAGGCACAACTGGACGCGCAAGCTGCCAAACAGTTGTTTGAGGCGCAACAGAAGATCTACAACAGCCGGCAGGACCTTTTTCAGCAGGGCGCGATGCCGCGCAAGGAACTCGACCAGGCGGGCGTGGACCTGACCAACGCGCGCAACCAGTACGAACTGGCGCAAAGGCATCTGGACGCGCTGATGGCGGTGGGAAAACAGCAGGCGCTGAAATCTGCCGCGGGCCAGCTGGAATCCGCCAAGGGCAAATATCTGGGCGCAGCCGCGCAACTCAGTTACTCGGAAATCCGCAGTCCCATTGACGGCGTGATTGCGGACCGTCCGCTCTATCCCGGAGAAATGGCTGCGGCTGGAACGCCACTGCTCACGGTGATGGATACATCGCAAGTCATCGCCCGGGCTCACATTCCGCAACCTCAAGCCGCGCTGCTCAAAGTCGGCGACAAGGCCACCATCACGATACCCGGCGAAGACAATCCGGTCGAAGCGAAGATTTCCGTGGTCAGTCCTGCACTGGACCCGAACAGCACCACCGTGGAAATCTGGGTGCAGGCAAACAATTCAGATCAGCGTCTGAAGCCGGGCACCAGCGTGCAGGTCTCCATGCTGGCGCAAACAGTCCCCGAAGCCCTGGTCATTCCGGCGGCGGCACTCCTGACCGCGGCTGACGGAGGCATTTCCGTCATGCAAGTCAGTGCCGACGACCATGCCCACCAGAAAAGTGTGCGCGTGGGCATTCGCCAGGGCGAGACGGCTCAGATCATCCAGGGCCTGCAAGCCGGGGATCGCATCGTAGCGTCGGGCGCTTACGGCCTCCCCGACAACAGCAAGATCAAAGTGGAAAGCCCGAATGAAAAGTAACTTGGCGGGAGGACCCGTCAACTCGGCGGAATCCGCCTACTGGTTTTCCCGCCATTCCAAGTCCGTGATCTTTGTGATTCTGACGCTGGCGCTGGTTGGCGGCTATCTGGCTTTCAGTATCCCGGTTGCGGTCTTTCCCGCCACCAACTTCCCCCGCATCCTGATCGCGGTCGACAACGGAGTCATGCCCACCGATCAGATGATGGTGACCATCACTCGGCCCATCGAAGAAGCGGTCAACAGCGTACCCGGATTGCAAGAGGTGCGCTCCATTACCAGCCGTGGTTCGGCCGAGGTCGATCTGTTTTTCGACTGGAACGTGGACATGTTCCAGACCCTCCAATATGTAAATGCCGCCCTCTCACGCGTCCAGGTTGAGCTGCCGCCCACCGCGAGCGTGGTAGCCAACCGCATGACTTTCGCCAGCTTTCCCATCATCGGATACAGCCTTACGTCCCAAACCGTTCCGCAAACCCAGCTCTGGGAGATGGCAACCTACGAGATCAAGCCACGCCTGAACCGACTCGACGGCGTATCCACGGTATTGGTGCAAGGCGGACAGCAGCCGGAATTCCACATTACGCCCGATCCGGCGAGACTGCTGACCGCAAACGTCACCGTCACCGACATCCTGGACACCATGCGGCGCACCAACCTGATCGATTCTCCCGGGCTGTTTGAGCGAAATCATCAACTGGTGCTGGCGCTGATAAGCGGGCAGGTGCAAACCCCGCAGCAGATCGCTGACGCGGTGATCAAGAACACGCCCGCGGGAGTTCCTGTGCGCATCGGCGACGTAGCGACCGTCGCGCCCGGAGTGAAGCCTGTCTACACAATCGTCACCGCCAACGGCAAGCCGGCTGTGCTGCTCAATATCAACCGGCAACCCGAGAGCAACACGGTGCAGGTTGCCGACGAAGTTCACGCGCAAGTTGAAGAGATTCGCAAATCGCTTCCGCCCGGCATCGAGATCCGGCCTTTCTATGACCAGTCCATCATCGTCGCCGATTCCATCAAGAGCGTGCGCGATGCCATTCTCCTCGGTCTGATTCTGGCATCGATCATTCTGGTGGCTTTCTTGCGCGACTGGGGAACCTCCATCGTGGCCGGCCTCGTGATTCCGGTGACGGTGCTGGTGACTTTCGTTGCCCTCAAGCTGCTCAATCAGAGTTTCAACCTGATGACACTGGGCGGCCTCGCCGCCGCTGTCGGTCTGGTGATCGACGATGCCATCGTGGTGGTGGAGAACATCGTGCTTCATCGCGACGCCGGAGAAGGACGGCTGCAGGCCATCCACGGCGCATTGCAGGAGATCACGATTCCCTTGATCGGTTCCACGATCACTCCGGTGGTCGTGTTTCTGCCGCTGATTTCCATCACCGGAGTTACCGGAACATTTTTTCGCGCCCTGGCCGTGACCATGGGCATATCGCTGTTCGCCTCACTGGCGCTGGCCTTGACCTGGACCCCCAATCTCAGCCAGTACTTCATCCGCCAGCGCAAGGATTTGCCGGTGAGTGGCGGACAAGTCAGATCGGAAGAAAGCCAGGTTCGATCAGAAGAAGAGTCTATCTCGCGGCTGCTCGCGGTCGAAGAACTCAGCCTGGGTGGATTCTTCCGCAAGATCGTCGACTTCCACGCGCGCTGGTTGAAGCGGGCGCTGGCCCGTCCCCGGTGGCTGGCGGCGATGAGCCTGGTGCTGGTGGCCGCTTCCTACTTCTGCTATCGCTATTCCGGCTCCGACCTGATGCCGGAAATGGATGAAGGCGGGTTCACCCTGGATTACTGGACGCCCGCGGGCACTTCCCTGGCCGAAACAGACCGCATGGTCGGTCACATGGAGCAGATCCTGAATTCTGTTCCGGAGGTCGAGAGCACGTCGCGCCGCACCGGCCTGGAACTCGGCCTGGCGGCGGTCACAGAAGCGAATCGCGGCGACATTCTGGTCAAACTGAAAAAGGATCGCAGCCGCGGCATCGACGACGTAATGGAAGACGTCCGGGCAAAAGTCACCACGCAGGAACCCGCGGTGCGAGTCGAGTTCGTACAGGTCCTGCAGGATATGATCGGCGACTTGACCAGCGAGCCCGAGCCAATTCAGATCAAGTTGTTTTCCCAGGACCCGACACTGTTGCAGACCTGGGCTCCGAGAGTCGCCCAAGCCATCGGCAAGATTTCCGGAGTGGTGGATGTGCTCGACGGAATTGAAAACACCATCAGCGGACCGGCCACCACATTTCAGATCAATCCCAGCGTGGCCGCCCGCGCCGGATTCACCCCGGAAGAAATCGCCACCGACGCGGCCGCCATCCTGGAAGGCGAACCGGCAGCCACGCCCGTGGTCAGCAATGATCGTCCCTACACCGTGCGGGTGCGCTACCCTGCCGCAAACCGGGCTTCGCTCGAGGCCATCCGCGACACCCTGCTGACCAGCAGCAGCGGAAAGACCGCAACTCTCGGCGCGCTGGCCACAATTACTGAACTCCCTCCGCAAACTGAAATTCGCCGGGAAAATCTGCAGCGCGACGTTTCTGTAACCGCGCGACTGGAAGGCACCGACCTCGGCAGCGCGGTCACGGCGGTGCAGAAGGCGGTGGGTGCGTTGCATCTGCCATCCAGCATTCGCGTGGAGTATGGCGGCACCTACAAGCAGGAACAGAAGTCGTTCGCGGACCTGGTGTTCGTCCTGGCTTTGGCGATTGTTCTCGTTTTTATCGTTCTGCTTTTCGAATTCGGATCGTTCGCGGCGCCTCTGGCCATTCTGGCGTCCGCCCTGTTGTCCACTTCGGGAGTGTTCGTTGCCCTGATAATCACGCGCACCACATTCAACGTTTCTTCCTTCATGGGAATGATCATGGTGGTCGGCATCGTAGCCAAGAACGGAATTCTGCTGCTGGATGCGGACCAGAAATTCCGTGCCCTGGGACTCTCTGCCGAGGACGCCATGCTGCAAGCTGGCCGGCGCCGCTTGCGCCCCATCGTGATGACCGCGCTCGCCACTGTCGCCGGCATGCTGCCCCTGGCTTTCGCATTAGGCGCAGGCGCGCAAATGCTTCAACCGCTGGCCATCGCCGTCATCGGGGGCGTTCTGGTATCGATGGTGTTGTCCCTGATCATTACTCCCGCGGTTCACTTCTACCTGAGTAACCATCAGGATGTGCCGGTAGTAACGTTGCCCGCTCAGTCGTAACCTCTTGCACAAACGCAGTGGTCCCCAAGTGCTGAAAGTGCATAATTTTGCACTCTTGCGCCAGGGATCGCGCACGAGACAACCTGATGCGGAAGACCCCAATTCTGCCGCCTTTCGAAAGGTAATGGTCAATCACGGTATTCCCATTGTTCTACAGCCACTTACAGTAAGCGTTGAACGTAACACCACAGCCCGCCATCTAACCCTGCGAAACTTGCGTATATGCCCAGATGCGGCAGTTTGGATTGTGGATTGCATTACAATAGACTTTCCGGAATCCCTCACCGGCTGGCGGGATACTCGCTCTTGTGACGCAAACTGCTACCAGCCCGCAACGTAAACCTCTCCTCGACGAAGCCTCGTTCCAACAGCTTCTCTCCGCGGCCTACGTGCTTCAGGAGCACAACGACCGCTTGCGAACCAAGGAATTCCACGAAGACTTCGCGAAGAATCTCTCTACCATCGTAGACACCCAAAAATTAATTCAGACCTTGCAACTGGATCTTCCGGCCGCCGCCGAACTGGTGGCTGACAGAGTGCAGAAGATCACCGGCGCGTCGGGCACTGCGATCGGAATCATCGACAAGGGACAACTCCTGTATCGTGCCGGCACGGGCAGCGCCGCCGCTGACGTGGGCACGCGCCTGGCGACGGATGCCGTGCTGTCCGCGGACTGCCTCACCAAAGGAAGTGCGCTGCACTATGCGGATACCGCCGCCGATTCGCAGGTGCGCCCCGAGATTTTCCGCCAAAAAGATGTGAAGGCCTTCATCGCCGTGCCCGTGTATCACGCAGGCCAGGTTGCGGGCGTCCTCGAGCTGCGCTTTGCTCAGGCCAATGCTTTCCGAGAAGCTGACGTGCGAACCGCAGAACTGATGGCCGGACTCCTGAGCGAAGCCATGGTGACCGCCGCCCGCATGAAGTGGAAAGAGGCCCTGGCTTCAGAACGCCAGAGCATGTTGGAAGCCCTGGAGAGAATCAAGCCACAGCTCGAACGCCTGGGAACGGAAGGTCCAGTGCTCGATGAGGCGGCGGCAGCAAAGTCCCCGCTATTACCACCGAAAAGCCAACCTTCGGCTGTCCCGGTTGCGGACACCTGCTCCGCCTGCGGCAGCGACTTTTTCGACGCCAACGAGTCTTTCTGCGGAATCTGTGGAACGGCGCGCCCTATGCCGTCCGGGCGCAACGCGATCACAAACCCAGTCATACACAAAGATTTCGCCAGCAATAACCTCCAGAGCAAAACATACGCACCGTGGCTCACACCTTACGGAGCGGAGAATGCCAATGGAGCGAATTCCATCGCAGGCGCCGCGCAGGAGAGTGCTGCCGCAAAAGCCGCCAAGGTGCCGCCGTCTCTCCAGGAACTGATCGGACTGAGCCCGGCTCGGGAGAGCGTCACCACCGCTTCCGACAGGACCGCTTCGAACCCCACTGCGTCGGAACCGGTGTCTCTGGGAGATAAGACTCCGAAGTTGACCCCATCGCCTTTCGCTCAGACTGCCGTGGAGTCGCCTTCGACGCGGTCAGCGGCACATCATGGTGTGCAGGATCCCGGGATCGCCTCTGTATCGAGCGACTTGAATCAGCCTGACTCCAATCGGCCTCTGGCTCAATTTGTCCCGGCAGTGGAAAGTCCCGCCACGGCAGAGTCGCTCCGGATCGTTCCTGTCGATTTGGCTACGCCGTCCGAAAAGATTCAACCCTACCCGTGGAGTTCGGCGAAAAAAGCGCAGCACTGGCTGGAAACCGTAAAGGCTCATCATGGCCCCAGGGCCGAGTGGGTGGCTCGCCAGTGGCAACGGCGTCGGGCCAACGTTTATATTGTCCTGGCGGCTCTCATCCTTCTGATCGTGATCTCCGGCTGGGGCATGCGTCCCGCCACCACGGCGGTAGCCGGAAACCATTCTCCGGCCGGGAACGGCCAGCAGCAGGCGCCTCCGCAGCCTAATCTCACTTTGTTTGAGAAGTTTCTGGTAAGCGTAGGATTGGCGGAAGCTCCGCCCGCTCCTTCATATCTGGGTAACCCTGACACTCAAGTGTGGGTCGATGTCCACACCGCGCTCTATCACTGCCCCGGCAGCGATCTCTATGGCAAGACTGCTGACGGAAGGTTCACCAGCCAACGAGACGCCCAGCAGGACCAATTTGAGCCAGCCAACCGAAAAGTCTGCCAGTAGGAGCTTTCGTCTCAAAGGCTGCCATGTTCCGCTCCTTGAAGCGCCGATTGCATCTACAAGCATTTTCCACCACATCTCAGGTTGACTAGTTCAACTCCGGAATGCAATGTTTATATTGCTTGGTGGAGGATTGACGTGCCCGATCTCTGGGACAAGATGCCCGACGCACCGATCCAGTCGGAGCTGAACCCGCTGACCAATCCGGTTCTCGAACGGAATCTTGTGCGCTGGGCGCAGGTGTACTTCAGCAGTCCACCCGGAAAACGCGAGCAGGCGGTCAATAAGCTTCTGGAAGAGATCAAGCGGGAAGCCTCCGGGAGCCGCGCCGCTGAAACCCAGGACGTGATTTGCTCCGCTTGCCAAACCAAGAACTCGGTCGGCCACAAGTTTTGCGGCCGTTGTGGCGAAGCGCTCCATCCGCTGACATCTGGCTCCAGCGAAAACCCCGGAGCAACGGCGGCACACCCTGAGACCAGCGTGCAGTGGCTGCGCGACCGCGCCTTCAGCAGCCTGGCGGTATCCGACGCTCCCAAACAGCGGGGCTGGCTATACCTGGCCGGCACGCTCGCGATTGCGCTGGCTGGTTTCGCCTACCTGCAATGGGCTCCGGGATTTCAGGCAAAGCCAGCATTACAGGCAAAGCTAGGAGTGCCCGCGAAAACCGGCGGCATGCCCAGCGCCCCGTCAGCGCCCACCGAAGGTGCCCCGCAAACCGAAATCCAGCATCCCGCTGAAACCATTTCGCCGAGTTCTACAGCAGCCACCAATCCCAAAACATCCGGGACGCAGAACGCTCTTGCAGCGCGGATACAGGACGACCGAGGGGCCGTGCCCGCAGGACTTCAGCCCGCTGTGCAGAGATCCCCGCTGATCGCTGGTGCGCCCCCGCGTCAAGTCTCTGACGAGGAGAGCGGCGCCCCCGATCTGCGCCTGGCCCAGCGTTATCTCGGGGGAAGCATGGGCGTTCGGGACTCCTCCGAAGCCGCGACGTTGCTGTGGAAGGCGGTTCGCAAGCAGAACACCACGGCTGCCGTTTTGTTGTCCGACCTGTATGCACGCGGCGACGGAGTTCCCAGAAGCTGCGATCAGGCAAGACTCCTGCTGTTGGCCGCAGCCAAACGGGGATCGCCCCAGGCGGCCACACAGCTGCGCCAACTCGAAAGCCACGGCTGTCAGTAGATACTTGCTTCAGAGCCAGAGACTGAGTCCGAGACCTAGATATTTGCTTCAGAAACTAAGAGACCCCCGCAATGCGGGGGTCTTCCAGTTTCTATGGCCGGTAGTTTCTGTGACCGGAAAATCAGTTTATCGCTGAAGAAGGTTGTTTGCGGCGAGTCCCTGGCTGGTCAAGATTCAGAATGCTCTGCTCCCAGCTTTCCAGGACCTCAGGCGTGGGCCGGGATCTGCTGTCTGCGGGCTTCGTACCAGAGGGCAAGTTCGACACGGTTCCAGAGCCCGAGCTTGTCATAGATGATTCGCAGGTAGTTTTTGACGACGTGTTCTGTGGTCCCGATGGCGTCCGCGACTTCGCGGTTTTTAAGCCCTTGGGCGACAAGCTCGATGACTTGCTGTTCGCGCTCGCTGGGTACGCGGTTTCCGTAACGCTGTTCTCCGAACATAATTGCCTCCGATAAAGAATGGTCGCGAGTTTGACTCGCTTGATACCGCCTGTAATTGCAAACCGTAAGAAAAGACGATTAAAGTGCGCCTTTACCGTGCGCCTGGCCATTTTGAGCTGGCGCGCAATCTCCGAATTGTCACAACCCTGAAGCAGCAGCTCCGCAATCTGCTGCTCGCGTGGGCCCAACCGAATAGTGCTCTCCTTCATTCCAACTTCCCCCTGGTTCGTGATTCAGGCCCGGGTCGGGCGATTGTTTGAACAGAGATGAACAAAAAAAGTATGTCGTGCCCGGTGATGCTAGAGCCTCCCAAGCACGTCCTACTTCAAATCATCAGGTTTCTCCCAAAATTCATAGCATGCACACTGCCAAGCTGCCCGTGGATATCCAGTTTCGGTAGAAAATAAAGAATTTTGCAGTGCCTGAAACTGAGCCCGTCAGGATGCAAAACTGTCACAATTAGAATTAGTTAAGTAATTTGTTTTCCGTTATATACAATCGTCAGTGGAAGTTAACCTTGTGGCGCTGCCCCAGAGCCACACCGATCCCATTACAAAGGGGTATCAGTCTCCCGACGGTGAAAGCACCGTTCGCCCACGTGAGGACCGAAATCTGCGATGATAATTGCCGATCCTGCCGACCTTTCGGCATGGTACTCAAGCGGGGAGGGCCAAGCTAAGTGCTTTATCTACAGGCCGAGCGCGACTGGGTGCGAGAAATTTTTCCCCACCTTACAGTGCATATTGGAACTAATTACATCTTTTCCCTGATAACGTGACCGTTAACCCCGGGTCACATCGGCAATTATCGATTGCTTACTTTGCTTTTCCGGGTTCGAGTGCGTTTCCGGTTTCAAGTTTCCGGCTTCCGGGTGCAGTGCGGGCAAATGCGCCAGAGTCAAGCCCACCTCGCCGATCCCACAATAGATGTAAGCTGCTGACTGATCGCTGACGACTGATCCTAAGAAATTATGCAACCGAAGTAGGCCACTCACATCAACTACAGCAGGATTTTTGTGCCTGCCCGAACGCCGCACGCTTAACTGACACGAGACTCTCAAAAACTCCAGGAGGCCCAAGGGCTTGACCATTTCAAGCAGTCACCTGATCCCGGCACACGGTGGAAAACTCGTCGACCTGATCTCGCAACCGGAAGCCGCCAATGAACTGAAAACCCATTCGCGCGAGTGGCCCTCATGGGATCTCACTGCGCGGCAGCTTTGTGATCTTGAGTTGCTGCTGAGCGGCGGCTTCTCCCCGCTGTGTGGATTCATGACTCGTGCCGACTACGAAGGCGTCTGTCATGACATGCGGCTAAGCAGCGGACTCCTATGGCCCATGCCCATCACCCTTGACGTCACTGGGGAGTTCGCCAAGACCCTCAAACCAGGCAGCAGCAAGGTCGCCTTGCGCGATCCCGAAGGCGTCATGCTGGGCGTGCTGCACGTCGAGGAAGTCTGGCAGCCTGACCGCAAAGCCGAAGCCCAGGCCGTATTCAACAGCACCAGCAAAGCTCATCCCGGCGCGGACTATGTAATGAACAAGTCTAACCCGTGGTATGTCGGCGGCCGCATCGAGGGCACGCAGTTGCCGTCGCATCATGACTTCCGCGCCCTGCGCCTCACTCCAGCCGAACTACGCGCCGAATTCGCACGTCTCGGCTGGCGCCGGATTGTCGCCTTCCAGACGCGCAATCCCATGCACCGCGCCCATCAGGAACTGACCTTTCGCGCCGCCAAGCAGGTGGAAGCCAACCTCCTGATCCACCCAGTTGTAGGAATGACCAAACCCGGCGATGTGGACTATTTCACTCGCGTGCGTTGCTACCAGTTGCTGACTTCCAAGTACCCGCCGGGGACGGTGAAACTTTCGCTACTGCCTTTGGCCATGCGCATGGGAGGGCCTCGCGAGGCCATCTGGCATGCGCTAATTCGCAAGAATCACGGCTGCACCCACTTCATCGTAGGCCGCGATCACGCCGGCCCTGGCAAGGACACCGACGGCAAGCCTTTCTACGGTCCCTACGAGGCCCAGGAGGTCTTCAAGAAGCATCAAGCCGACATCGGTGTCACCATGGTGCCGTTCAACATGATGGTTTACCTGGAAGACGAAGATAAATATTTTCCCGACGACGAAGTTCCCAAAGGCTCCCGCGTTCTGAACATTTCGGGCACGGAGCTGCGCCAGCGCCTGAATGAAGGCCGTGACATTCCGGCGTGGTTCACGTATCCCGAGGTAGTACATGAGCTTCGGCGCAGCTATCCGCCACGCCACAAGCAGGGGGTGACGATTTTCTTTACCGGACTCTCCGGTTCGGGCAAGTCCACCATCGCCAATGTCCTGATGACGAAGTTTCTGGAGACCGGCGGACGTCCGGTTACGCTGCTGGACGGCGACCTGGTGCGAAAGCATCTCTCCTCTGAACTCGGATTCTCCAAGGAGCATCGCGACATCAACATTCGCCGCATCGGTTACGTGGCCTCGGAAATCACCAAGAATGGTGGGATTGCAATTTGCGCGCCCATCGCTCCTTACGACGCGACTCGCAAACACGTGCGCGGGTTGATCGAACCCGTGGGCGGCTTCATCCTGGTGCACGTATCGACTTCGGTCGAGGTCTGCGAGCAGCGCGACCGTAAAGGTCTTTATGCCAAGGCCCGGGCCGGAATTCTCAAGGAGTTCACCGGAATTTCCGATCCGTACGAAGAGCCGACGGACGCAGAGGTGGTCATCAATACCGCTGAGTTGACCCCCGAGGAAGCGGCCCAAGAGATCATTTTGCATCTCGAACGAGAGGGCTTCGTGGGTGTAAATGGAGAGCCGGCGTAGGCTCCACAGGGTTTCCGCTGCGTCCTTTGCGATTTCTTTGCGACCTTTGCGGTCAAGAGGTTTTGAACGCAAAGGACGCAAAGAACGCAAAAGAAAACAGTTCATTCATGAGTGATTTCGTTCACGCCGAGACTCTGCAGCGAATCTCCTCCGCCCTGGAGGCTGCCCGCCAGGTCTTCACCCGCTTCACTTTGGGCGCAATCGAGGCGGAATACAAAGTCGGCCACGATCCCGTCACCGAAGCCGACATGGCGGTTGACGCGGTTCTTCGCAAAGAATTGCTGCGCGCAGGCGAAGGCTGGCTTTCCGAGGAAAGTGTCGATGATTTTTCGCGCCTCGAGCAGAACTGTGTCTGGATCGTAGATCCGCTCGACGGCACACGCGAGTTCGTTGCCGGCGTTCCCGAGTTCTGCGTTTCCGTCGCCTTGGTGGAAGATGGAATTCCCGTGGCCGGAGGAATCTGCAATCCCGCCACCAACGAGATTTTTCTCGGCTCCCTGGGTTCGGGCGTCACCTACAACGGAGAGCCGGCGCGTACCAGCCAGCGGAGCAGTCTGGAGGGCGCGCTCGTCCTGGCCAGCCGGAGCGAGACCAGGCGCGGAGAGTGGAAGCGATTTCAGAAAACCGGCCTGAACATCCGCGAGATGGGTTCTGTGGCCTATAAGCTGGCGCTAGTCGCGGCCGGACTGGCGGACGCGACCTTTACGCTCACTCCGAAACATGAATGGGACGTTGCCGCCGGCGCGGCACTGGTTGCCAGCGCAGGCGGATTCGTCAGCACACTACAGAATTCGCCACTGCGGTGTAATAACAAGTCGCCACTGCTTTCCGGTCTGCTGGCTTGCGGGGCGCTCATGCGTGATGAGTTGCTCGCGCTGGTGCATGAGCACTTGCCGGCGAATTCCGATCAGACTTAGCTTCTCTTTTTTTCAGGAAGGATTAAGGGGTCGCTCTCGCGAGAGATTTTCGCTCTTGAAAGCTTGGGAAGGGCACGACTTCAGTCATGCCGTAAATCGCTCCCGCCTGTTCCGCTTTAGCCGCTGCGGTGGGCTGTTCTTCTCACAGCATTGTTTCTTCCCAATCCGCGCGATTTACGAGACTGGTTAACGTCTCCGTCGTTACGCCGAGAAGCGTACTTCAGCGGCGGAAGCCGCCAGCATCCGGTCTCCCGTGGCACGGCTGAAGCCATGCCCTTCCCCTGATTTTCGCGGGATGCCGCAGCCAACGGATAACCCTAATTCTTCCCCGCCCCCGCAAACCTCCGGAAGAAACTCTCTTGTTTCCATTGCGGCCGCTGCGGATCGTTGGCCACTCTTACCATCAACTGCCGGACGATGTCCTCATACTTACCAGCCGACGCGAGGTCGACCGGCTGGTCCAAATCGTCTGACGGGGCGTGATAGCGATGAGCACGCCAATCTCGATACATCTGCTTCTGCTCCGACGTGGTTGGAGCAATGTCCATGTCCAGTGCGGGAATGCCGGCACGAATAAAACTGTACTGATCGCTGCGCACAAAGACATTACGCAACGGCTCCGGATCGGGCTGGACCGAGACGCCGTTCGACTCCGCCACCTGCTTTGACAGGTCGCCGAGATCCGATTCCGCTAATCCCAGTACTGTAAGCATTTTCAGCGGCACCAGGGGCAGGAACATATCGATGTTGATGTCCGCCACCATCGACTTCGGGTCTACCGTGGGATGAGCCGCAAAATATTTGGACCCGAGCAGACCTTTCTCTTCTCCAGTGACGAACACGAACAGGAGGGAACGTTTCAGATTCTCGGGATGCTTTTTCAGGAAGGCCGCCACATCGAGCAGCACGGCGGTTCCGGAAGCGTTGTCCATGGCGCCGTTGTAAATGCGATCACCGTTCACCGGTTCGCCAATCCCCACGTGATCGATGTGCGCCGACAGCACTACGTATTCACTCTTCAGTTGCGGATCGTTTCCCGGCAACTTGGCTACAAGATTTGCCGACTCCACGGCCTTCGTTTTCACCTTCGCTTTAGCCTGAATCGACGCCGTCAGCGGAAAATGCGGCAAAGGCTTGCGATCTTTCGCCAGTTCCGCAAGCTCCGCGAAAGTATGGCCCGAGCCCTCAAATAATTTATCGGCGTGCGCGGGATTGAAATAGAGCGCCAGCTTCTCGCCTTCGGTTTCGTTGAATTCCGCGCCCGCCAAGCCCATGCTGGGATGCAGCCGGTTCAATGCGCTGCGGGCCCAGGGCGCCTCCATCGACGCCGGGTTCGGGATGGCGATGATTCCGACTGCGCCCGCCTGACGGAGGCTCTTCCAGCGTTCCGCCGCGGTTTGGTGATGCGCGGCCAGCGCCGAGCTGATCTGCTCGGGAGCGCCAGTAATCAGAACCACGACCTTGCCCTTGAGATCGAGTCCGGCCAGATCATCGAAATTGCTTTCCGGAATGCTCAGGCCGTATCCGACAAACACCAGCGGAGCATCCACTGCAGGGGCCAGGTCCACGCGCGTGCTGAAGTAAGCATCTTCACCCAGCTTCAGGGGCTCGGCTTTGCCTTCGCGCACCAGGGCAGCGCTTGATTCCGTCTCCACCAGTAGCCGCGATACGAATTTCACAGGCTGATAAAAACCTTTCACGCCCGCCGGCTGGAGGCCCGCGCTCTTCAGTTGGCCAACGGCGTAGGCCTCCGCTTTTTTCAGCCCCGGGCTCCCGGTGTCGCGTCCTTCCATGTTATCGGCCGCGAGCACTTTGACGTGCTCCCACCACGTTTTCCCGTCGAACGACGCCTGATTTTCCTGCTGCCCGAAAGCCGCAACCATAAAGCCGGCTATTAATACCAGCAACCAAAACTTCTTTAACATCGAGTCCCCCTAAAGTATTGTCGGCCACAAGAGAGCTGATCCGGAAGGCACACCGTCATATTTGTCAGCATCCCGGCTAATTTTGACCAGCCAGAATAACATTGCGCACTGGGATACAGTCCGCTGCCGCGTTTGGGAGATGGGTTCCAGCCACGTTCCATTTTGCGGGCGAGTGCCGTTCCTGTGGCACACTGTTCCTAAAGAGGACTGTTTCTGAAAAGGAAAGACGATCGATGACGCTTTGGGAGTTTACTGTCCTGGTCTGGATTGGATCGGCTGTTGCCGGTCTTCTGGGCTCGCTGACCGGACTGGGCGGCGGAGTTGTGCTGGTTCCCCTGCTCACTCTGTTTTTCAAAGTTGACATCCGCTATGCCGTCGGTGCCTCGCTGGTTTCGGTGATTGCCACTTCTTCGGGGGCGGCATCGGCTTACGTGAAAGAGGGGCTTTCAAATATCCGCATTGGGATGTTTCTGGAAATCGCCACCACGCTCGGTGCCCTATTCGGAGCGTTCCTGGCTGCCAAGGTTTCGACCGGGTCTATTGCTGTCATATTTGGCGCGGTGCTCCTTTACTCCGCCTACCTGTCAGTGCGAACCCGAGTCAGATTGAAAAGTGATGAGATCCCCGACCCATTGGCCACACGACTGCGGCTGAACGGAAGCTTTCCCACTCCAGAAGGAATCCGCCACTACTTCGTTCGCCGCGTTCCGGCAGGGTTCGGCCTCATGTTCGGCGCGGGCGCGCTTTCCGGACTCCTCGGCATCGGTTCGGGCGCGGTAAAAGTTCTGGCCATGGACCAAGCCATGCGAATTCCCTTCAAAGTCTCCACCACCACCAGCAATTTCATGATCGGAGTCACCGCGGCGGCCAGCGCCGGAATCTATCTCAGCCGCGGCTACATCGATCCCGGGCTTTCCATGCCGGTGATGTTAGGCGTTCTTGCGGGCTCGCTGGTGGGAACGCGAATTCTGGTGCAAGCCGAAACCAAATGGCTGCGCCTGGTATTCAGCGTAATCATCCTGCTGCTGGGGGCGCAGATGATCTATAACGGCGTCGCCGGCAAGATCTAGAGGAATGCGAAGAACCAGGTATGAAGAAGAAAACATGAGAATGATTGCCCTGCCCCTCTGGACTGATCGCAAGGTCGAAGACCTGATCGGCAACCTCTTGCGTACGGGCGTGCTTCTGTCCGCCCTGATCGTCTTCATCGGGGCGGTCGTCTACCTGGCGAGGCACGGGACGCAACCCGCCGACTATCGTGTCTTTCATGGCGAACCGAACGACCTTCGTACGATCCCCGGAGTCCTGCGGGAAACTCTTGCTTTCCAGGGCAGAGGCATCATTCAACTGGGGCTGCTGGTGCTGATCGCGACCCCGGTCGCCCGCGTCGCCCTTTCCATCGTCGGATTCGCCGCAGAACGCGACCGCATGTACGTGGGCTTCGCGCTGATGGTGCTGGTGATCTTGCTGTACAGCCTCTTCGGATCGTCTTAAGCAAAGGAATGTCAGGCCGGATCCGGCCCGCAATCACGACAATTCCGAACGGTAGAAGTGCCGCCGCTCAAAGAGATTCATCGGCAACTCGAAAACCTTGGCTTCGCCGGCGGCAAATTCGAATTGTTTGCCGCACTCGGGTGCGGGGCAGATGGCGCTGACCTTTTCCCGATTCGCTCCGCGCGTTATTTCCCGTTCGACGACCACCCAAGTACCGCATTTCGGGCAGGTCACGCACGAGCACACAATGCGATCAGTCATTTCATTCAGTGTAAATGATTTCGCAATCGGGAATAGCCCGATGGGACAATTACCCGGCTGGCCGTTTTCCAAAACGAATCTCCCAAAGAATCTGTCGCAGGATGCCCAGCCATGCCTCCGCATCGCGAGCCGATACCTGGAGGCGACGCATCATGCGGCGCACTCGCTCCTCCGTGGCGGGCGCCCGATCCGGGCTCATGTGGGTGCTGGTACTGAGAATATCCAGCAGGATCGCGGTCATGCGCTCGACTTCCACCGAGGACGCCAGCGGCTGTTTTTCGGACATTCCGGCTACCCGGTCATCGCGAATCAGTTCGTACAGACAAACCGCTACCGCTTGGCCCAGGTTCATGGAGATGTGCTCGTCCCGGGTAGGAATACGCATCAGCCAATGGCAGTGGCTCATGTCCCGTCTCGAGAGTCCGTACTTCTCCGAGCCGAAGAGTAGGGCCACACGGCTGGATTGCAGCCGCTTGCGGATCAGGCGCGCGCCATACTCGAGACGTCGCAGGGGATGCTGTAATTCCCGGTGACGAACCGCCGTCGTCCCCACTACCAGCGTACAATCGGCGACCGCGTCGGCCACGCTCTTGTATTCCACCGCGTCCTCCAGCAGCGCGGCGGCTCCGACCGCCGATTTCGCCTTGCGAAAGGCCACCTCGTAAGGATTCACCACGCCCATGCGGAGAAATCCAAAGTTGCTCATAGCGCGAGCGGCCGCGCCAATATTGAGCGGATTGCGTGCTGACACCAGCAACACGCGAAGATTGTCGGATTCGGAACGGACAAGCAAGGAGTCTTATTCTAAAACATGAAGGGGTCGGACTCACTGTTGAGAGGGAAGATTGAAGTCCCACATCTCAGCCGAGGTTTCCGTCCAGAATTCGAGCTTCGCTCGACCAACAATTCAACTCGCCGCCACCGGCGAGCCTTTGTGGACCGATTCGGCCACGCGAATCAAAGTCGGTAGCACTTCGCCGAGGCCCTTCTTCTGCGGATCGCCGAAACCGAAGTAAAGCTGGCTGTAGAGCGGATAGATCTGTTCGTAGACAGTCTGTTCGGACCGGTCAGGCTCAAAGACACGGTTGGGCGGGCAAACCTTGGCCTGGGCCTCCTCGATGGTCTTGAACGTTCCGGCTGCCAGAAACGCAAAAATTGCCGAACCCAGGCTGGTGACGCTCTTGCTCGGAACCAGCACCGGACGTCCCAGCACATTTGCGTAGACTCGGTTCAAAACGTCATTCTTCTGCGGAATCCCCCCCGCATTGATCACGCGCTTGATGTGCACACCGTGCCCGGCCATGCGATCCAGAATCACCCGGGTATGAAACGCGGTGCCCTCGATAGCGGCAAACAGTTCGTCTTGAGCTGTACTCTGCAGATTCCAGCCCAGTGTGATGCCGCGCAGGTTCGGATTGACCAGCACGGTGCGGTCGCCGTTGTCCCAGGTCATGCGCAGCAGCCCGCTTTGCCCCGCGCGATAGTTTTCCAGGCCGTGGCTCAACGTCTTGACGTCGGTGCCGGCGCGGGTAGCAATTGCGTTGAAGATGTCTCCGACCGCCGAGAGGCCCGCTTCAATGCCGGTTCGCTGCGGGTGCACGCTTCCCTGCACCACTCCGCAGACCCCAGGAACAAGATTCACTGATGGCGTGATCCCGATGATGCAGGTGGAGGTTCCAACCACGTTCACCATGTCGTCGGTTCCACAACCGGCTCCGATCGCGTCCCAGTGCGCGTCGAACGCCCCTACCGGGATTGGGATGCCCGGCTTTAGACCAAGTTGTTCAGCCCAATACTTTGAGAGTGTCCCTGCGATCTGGTCGGAGGCCGCGTATTCTCCATCAAGCTTCTCACGCACACCTGCAAGAAGGGGATCGACTTTGACCAGGAATTCCTCAGGCGGCAAGCCTCCCAGAGCCCGGTTCCACAGCCACTTGTGGCCCATCGCGCACACACTGCGTTTCACTTTTTTGGGATCGGTCATGCCGCACAGAGTGGCCGCCACCATGTCGCAATGCTCAAACGCCGAGACAAATTCTGGACGCTTGGATGGATTATGGCGAAGCCAGTGCAGCAGTTTGGAGAATCCCCATTCCGATGAATACACGCCGCCACACCAGTTGATCGCTTCCAGCCCCTCGCGATGAGCCGCAGCCGTGATCTCCGCAGCCTCGCCTTTGGCGCGGTGATCGCACCACAAATAGTATTCGCCGAGCGGCTGCAGATCTTTGCCAACTGGAATGACCGAGGAGCCCGTGGTGTCCAGGGCAATCGCTTCGACCTGGTCCCCGGAGATCCCGGCTTTCTTCACCGCCTCCCGGGTCGCGGCAGCCAGGGCGCGCATGTGGTCGTCGTGCGACTGGGTGGCGTACTCGGGGTCTTCGCGTTTGCGGTGCAGAGGATATTCGGCAACGGCGGAGTCAAGCAACCCGCGCTCGCTGTCCACAATGGACACGCGTACGCTCAGGGTTCCGAAATCGACTCCAGCTACGATCGCCATCAGCAGGCCTTGCTATCGTCGGGGTGACGATACATGTCCCAGCCCATGTAGCGGGTGGTTGCTTCATAAACGGCGGGCGCCACGCTGGACAGGTTGGCGGCAACGTGGTGCTCGAAGCCGTTCTCGCAGATGTAGTGCAACAGCTTTTGCATCTCCGGAATTTCGACCACACCGGCGCCGCCGAAAGTGTTGAGCGGATCGTCGGTGAACCTGCCTTCGCCGACGTAACCGCGCATCTTGCCCGCGGTATCGTCGGTGGAGAAGCGGGCGAAGCTCATCTTTTCCGGCTTGATCAGCCCGACGCAGGTGCCGAAGGTATTCTCCTTGCCCACAGTGCCGGCGATGATTTCCTGGAAGTCCATCTTCACCGAGCGGAAGAAATGCTTGGGCAGGTTGGAGCAGTGGAAGCACACCGCCTTGTTGGGATCGGACCCGTAGTTATTGTTCCAGTCGAGGAGGGCTGAAGGGGTTTCCGACGCCAGTCGCAACGCGTGCATGCCGAGCACGCCGCAAATGTCCACTTCGCAGGCGCTCGAGAGCAAACCATCGCTCATCATGCTCATGACTGTGCAAGGCACAACGCCGAGATTTTCTTCGATGGAAGTCCAGCACTGCACTGCGCTGATGGCCACTTCGGTTGACGCCATCCAGTGGTCGACCACGGCGCCGAGCTTGGCCATTTTCATCAATGCGGCCTCGGGTACGCCGCTCGAATCTACATATTTTTTGATTGCGGCCAGCTTGGCCTGGGCGCTATCGTCGTTGTCCTTCATGCGGTCAATCCGGCCCAGCACCTCGGACAGGTCAAGCGTCTCGATCGAGATGCCCTGCGACTCGAGAATCTTCTCACTGTAGCGAACGGTGTTAAAAGCGGTTGGACGCGCGCCAATCGCTCCCACGCGGAGGTTGCGAAAGCCGTTGACCACGCGGCAGACTCCGGCGAACCACTGCAGGTCCCGGGCGAATTCAGGCGAATCCGGGCTCTCAGTGTGTAGCGTCGTGATCGAGTACGGAATGCCATACTGCCTCAAATTGTTGCAGGCCGACATCTTGCCGCAGAAACTGTCGCGGCGGAAGGCGATCGTCATCTTCTTGGGATCGTCGGGCGTGGCCTGAATCAGCACCGGAACGTGCAGGTCCGCCAGCCGCAAGGCGTCGGCGATGGCGCGCTCTTCGCCAAAGTTCGGAAGGGTAACGATGACGCCGTCGATGCGATCGCGGTTGCGTTTGAAGAGATCAGCGCAGCGCCGGGACTCTTCCCGCGTCTCAACGGCTCCGTACTTGCTCTCTTCCGGAGTGAGCGCTACCACGTCGATTCCGGCGGTAGTCAATACCCGCAGCATTTCCTCGCGGCCGCTCTTGGCCAGGTGATCGGGAAAAAATCCGCGGTTGCCCACGATCAGGCCCATCGTCATTTTCTTCGTTGTCATACTCTAGCCCTTGAACCCTTTCACTCTAGGCCTGCCGCCTGGGGGCAAACTTGATGCAATAGACCAGTCCGATTAACAGAAGCACAGCTCCCCACCACACATTGGCGTGCAAATTGAACAAAACCACGCCCGGATTAGCGGGAGGATTGATGACCTGATAAATTCCCGCAGCCATGATCAACGCGCCGTTCACGGCCAGCGAGACGCCAATGAAGAACCAGATGGAAATCATGATGCGCACCTCTCTCTGTCAAAACCCGGTCGACCAAAAATCTCGCTTACCAGAAAATAATATTCAGCACGAAGAACACCACCACCACTATGCCAGCCCAGAACAGTGGCCTCTGATAAAGAGGTACGTCGCCAATCGAGGGAATGTTCGTCTCCCCGTACACCAGGCCAGCTAATTCACTATAAGGCACAGGTTTCGTGGCCAGACTTACCGTCACGGTCACGGCCACGCAGACGAGAAACGACCACAGGGCCTGGTACATATCCTGGGCCAGAGCTTTGGCGTGGGGTGAGAGCGCCACATAACGCAGCGCGGTGGGATCAACCTTGACCCACGCCCACATGCCGATGGAAGAAAGCGTTCCACACAGCAATCCCCAAAAACCGCCCGGACCGGTCGCCCGCTTCCAGAGCATCCCCAGTATGACCGTGCCAAATAACGGCGCGATGAAGAAGCTGAACAGCGCCTGCACGTAATCCATAATGCTGGCGAACTGCATCACCAGGTACGCCGTGCCTACGCTGATCAGGACCCCGATGATTGTGGTCCAACGCCCCATGTTCACGTAGTGATGGTCGGTGCCCTTGCTATTGATCAGCGGCCGGTAAATGTCATAGGTCCAGACGGTAGTGAAGGCGCTCACGTTCCCGGCCATGCCAGACATAAAACCCGCAATCAGAGCGGTGATTCCCAGGCCGAGCAATCCGGGGCCGCAATAGCGCGCCAGCATCAGCGGGAGAACGTCGTTGTAGCTGTGGCCCCCGGTGACCGCTGCCACCGACTCTGGAACCAGCTTCACCGGCAGCACGGCCAAGCCGATCAATCCGGGCAGGATCACGATGATCGGGACCAGCATCTTGAAACCGGCTCCGATAATCGGCGCCATTTCCGCGCTGCGAATATCTTTCGCCGCCAGGATGCGCTGTACTACCAGGAAGTCCGTAGTCCAGTAACCCATCGAAATCACCGAGCCCAGGCCGAACACGATGCCGGTCCAATGGATTCCCATGGGATTGCTGGTGAATGAACCCAGGCCCGACCAGAGATGCACATACTGTTCCGATGCTCTCTGTGCGATTTGGATCTTGAGGTGACCCCAGCCGCCGGCTTCGTACAACCCGAGGATCGGAATCAGCAGAGCGCCTGCCCAGATGAGAAAGAACTGCAGGACCTCGTTAAAGATCGCCGAACGCAGCCCGCCAAGTGTCACATATATGGCGACGGTAAGAGACGACACCCAGATACTGAAATTAATGTCCCAGCCCAGCACGATTTGCATGACCTTGGCCATGGCAAACATGTTGACGCCGCTCATAAGCACGGTCATGAACGCAAACGAAACCGCCGACAATGCCCGGCTGGGTTCACCGAAACGCAGCTTGAGATATCCCGGGACGGAATGGGTTTTGGAAATGTAGTAGAACGGCATCATCACCAGCGCCAGGAACAGCATCGCCGGAATGGCGCCAATCCAGTACCAGTGCGTCGCCAGAATGCCGTATTGATAAGCCGATCCGGCCCAGCCCATCAGTTCGAGCGCGCCCAGATTCGCGGAGAGAAAGCTGAGGCCGGCCACCCATGCGGTCATCTCGCGCCCCGCCATGAAAAAGTCTTCGCCGGTATTCGCCCGCCCGCGCAGATAAAATCCGATCGCCAGGACCAAGACGAAATAGAAAGCGATGATCACCACATCCACAGTGGACAAGCGCACGAGCCGCGTTTCAGCAAACATCGCTATCGCTGGCATCATTTCTTTTCCTTTGTCTGCCCGTAATATGCCTTGGATCCGTGCTTTCTCAGGTAATGCTTGTCATGCAACCCGGTTCCGACCGGTTCCGATTCCTGATTGATGCTGGTGGTGAAGAACGCCATCCGCGCTATTGCCTCCAGAATCACCGCGTTATGCGAAGCCGCCGCCGGATCCGGACCCCAGGCAAAGGGACCGTGATTGGCCACCAGAACCGCCGGCACCGCGATATAGTCCACTTTCTCAAAAACCCGGACAATGGCATGGCCGGTATTTTTCTCGTATTCGGAGGCGATCTCGCTATCTTTCATGACTCCGGTCACCGGAACCGGGCCGTGAAAGTAGTCGGCATGGGTGGTGCCGAAACATGGAATCGCCCGGCGGGCCTGGGCCCACGAGGTAGCATACTCGGAATGCGTGTGCGCAACTCCGCCGATTGCCGGGAAGGCTTGATAGAGAACAAGATGAGTGGGCAAGTCGGAAGATGGCCTCAAGCTGCCTTCCACGATCTTGCCTTCGAGATCAGTGACCACCAGATGCTCTGGTTTCATCTCCTCGTAAGGTACCCCGCTGGGCTTGATCACAACCAGTTTCTGGTCGCGGGCGATGCCGCTGGCATTGCCGAAGGTATAGAGTACGAGTCCCCTGCGTACCAGTTCCAGGTTCGCTTCCAGCACCTGTTCCCTTAACCGCGGCAGAAGCATATGTTTCCCGGTGCCGACCTGTCCCAGCCACAGCAATCGTTTACCAAGACAAACAAGAGAAGGTAGAGCACGCAGTACAGTTTGTCAATCAGGGAATTTTCTATCCCTCATAAATACTTTTCCGTTAACGTCAACGGTGCGGGAGCTGCGACATCGCGTGGAACCTTGGTAATCGTTTTCTGAAACTTGCGTTCAAGTCTTCCCTCGCTGCCGACATGGAGCGACCTCCTTCGCACAGTCGGTGGTCGAACGTGTCGCAGAATGCTGGGTAGAGATGTCTAAAAGCGCAACCCCGTTATCACTCTTTTCGATTCGGCTGCGGGCTCGGAAGATCCTCCGTCGGGCTACCTTCCCCAAGGCATCTTGAGATAACGTTTGCCATGTTAAAATCCGGTTCATTCCGCCCCTGAAATTGAAATATAGCCTATGGACATCCGGGAGATCGCAAAGCGGGCTAAGGTTTCAACCGCCACCGTGTCCCGCACCATTAACCGGGTTCCTACCGTCAATGCTCAACTGGCCAAGCGAGTCTGGAGCGTAATCGAGGAGCTCGGCTACTATCCGAATACGCAGGCGCGAGCCTTGGTTTCCGGGCGCAGCCGGATTTTTGGCCTGATCGTTTCCGAAATGACCAACCCCTTCTTTCCGGAAATCATGCAAGTCTTTGAAACCATCGCGGTCCAGCACCACTATGAGATTCTGCTGACCTCAACCGGAAACGATCCCAAACGCATGGAGAGCTCGGTTCGGCGCATGATCGAGCGCCGGGTCGAGGGTGTTGCCATCATGACCTTCGGCATGGAAGAACTGCTGCTGGAGGATTTGAAGTTAAGGAAGGTACCGCTGGTCTTCGTGGACGTCGGCCCACCCCGTCCCCGGGTCAGCAATATTCGCATTGACTATCTCCACGGCATCCGTCAGGCGGTGCAGCATCTGGCGGCACTGCGCCATGAAAAAATCGCCTTCATCACCGGGCCCCTGCGCCTGAAGTCGGCGGTGGCCCGCCAGCAGGCATTCCTGCGCTCGATGAAGGAGATCGGCCTGGTATCGGACCCGGGCTTGATCGTCGAAGGCGACCATACCATGGAAGGCGGCATGGCGGCCTTCAGGCAATTGCTCGCCCTCCCTGTCCGCCCTACCGCAGTCCTGTGTTCGAATGATATGACTGCCATCGGCGTCATGCGGGAGGGTCACGACGCTGGTCTCTCTGTTCCTCGCGACCTTTCGGTCGTGGGATTCGATGACATCCGGCTGGCTCAGTTCGTGTTGCCTCCTCTTACTACGGTACAGATGTCACAATCCGAGCTGGCACGACTGGCGTTCAACGCGCTGCTCGCCGAAGTTGAGCGGGAAACCCCGGCACCCAACGGGACCGAATATCTGCTTAAGACGAGCCTGGTTTTACGGGAGTCCACAAGTCTGCTTTCCGCAGAGGCGAAGATCGAAGCCAAGCGGCAGCGGCACTGACCACCAAAAGTGAACGGCCCCACTTCTCAGTGAACAGCCCCGCTTCTCGCAAAGGACGCGAGAAATGGGGCACCCAGTTCTTACCCTAACGTCAGGACCAGCCTGGTAACCGAGGCGGGAAGGAAATTGTAGATGAGAGTTCTTCCCTTAATTTCTAAAGCGCTAGTCTTCGGACTGACTGCATCTCGTTCGGCGAAGGAATTGTGAGCGTGGATGTCGGAATGAGTGAGCGTCGTCGCTGTGCCCGATTTCAAATTTCCCCCTCGAACCCCAATCTCCGTCTCTCGCGCTTCACTGACATGCGGATTCACAACGGTTAGCACTAATTCCCTCTCTTTCTCTTTATCATTAAGCGACGCGGAACCTTTCAATCCCCAGAAGGACGCGGGTTTGCCGTCACGGTCATAATTTATCGTGGGCGTGGAGAATATCGTCCGCAGTGCCTGGCCACCCTGGTGCGCGGCGTACATCGCAAACACATGACCGACCGGAGTCACGCAAAACTTGTCTTCATGCGCCAGATACAGACTGTTCAGGCAGTTGATCAGCTGGGCGCAGTTGGCCATCGCTACTTTTTCCGGATGACGATTGAAAGTGTCGAGAGTCATGCCGCTGAACACGGCATCCCGCAGGGTGGGCGTCTGTTCAAGGATGTCGCCCGGCGTGGCTTCGCTGCCCGGACGGTACCACGGTCCCCACTCGTCTACCACCAGCTTGACCGAATGTTCGCGATCAAATTCTCCCATCACCTGCCAGTGCCCGTTGATTAACGACTCCATCACATCGCCCTGGCGGAGGAGTTCATACCAGTCAACCGCTTCAAACTTGAGCGCATCGCCTTTGCCTTCGTTCCATTCTTTGGTGCGGCCCCGGCTCAGATTCCAGGCATAGTAGTGAAGAGCCAAGCCGTAGATAGACCGCAGCTGGCCCGGATCCTTACGAACGATTTCTTCGAGAAATCCGCGCGTCCAATCCCAGCCTTCGTCACTTGGTCCGGAGGCGATGAGTGAAAGCTCCTGACCGTACTTCGGTACCCACGCCGCATACCGGCGAAATTCCACGGCGTATTCCTGTGGCGTGAAATTTCCTCCGCAGCCCCAAGATTCGTTCCCCACGCCCCAGAAGCGAACTCCAAATGGCTCCGCATATCCAGATGACGCGCGTATCTCCGCCAGCGTCGCACTGCCCGCTGGCGAGTTGCAGTATTCCACCCATTGATAAAACGACTCGGCGGGAAGACTGCGGACGTTGGCAGCGATGTAGGGCTGGCTGCCAATCAATTTGCAGAAGTGAACAAACTCATTGGTCCCGAACTGATTGGGATCGTACTTGTGGTTGGCGGGGCCAGCGGCGCTTTCTTCCTGCGCCCAGAAGTTGGTGCGACGCGGACGCCTGTCCGCCGGACCAATGCCGTCGCGCCAGTTATAGCTGTCGGCAAAGCATCCGCCCGGATAGCGCACTACCGGCGCCTTGATCTTGCGCATCTCGTCGACCAGTTCTTTGCGGATGCCATTTACGTTGGGGACCTTCGACTTTTCGCCCACCCAGAGGCCGTCGTAGATCACGCCGCCGAGATTCTCCGCGAAGTGTCCGTAAATATTGGGGGAGATGGTTCCCAGCGGCTCGGCGAGCAGAACTTCGATCCGCGAATCGGAACCAGTGGGATCCGCAGCTGCAAACAGCGGTGCGCGACTGAACAAGAGGCAACCGGCCCCCAGCACGCTCTTACGGACAAACTCTCTGCGTCCGATCAAGTCAGCCTCCTGTAAACGGAGGATGGTAAGCGTTTTTCGAACTTCGCGCTATAGTTTTTCGATGGGGTTCAGATTTTCAGGAAGAATTGCTCTTGACGATCGGCGGCTACGCTCCGCAAGAACAACGTGGATGCACCAGCCATGGTTGCCCCGCTGAGCAATGCCCGACAGTTTCAACTCACCAGACCAACTCAAGGCTACTTCAGTTCGACGAAGCCGGTTCCGGCGCCGGCTGCGACTCCGCGGGCGGTCCAACCATTCCTACGGCGACCCTGCCGGACTGTGGTCGATATCCGTTCCGGGTCCGGATGCGGCACTTCCTCAAACGGTCGCCCACCAGCTTCACCGTAATCGTGCGCCACCCGCGGTTCGGATTGGGCTGCGGATAGTAACTCACCGAATAGAGGTGAGCCAGGTCATTGCGGATCGAGGCGAAGGCTTTCTGCTGCTCTCTCCAGGTCTTCGCGAAGTACGCCTCGCCACCCGTGGCCGCGCTCATGCGCTTGAACACGGTGCTGGAGACGGGTTCCAGCTTGGCCTCTCGCGTACTGATCATGTAAATGGGAATGCCCTTCGATTGCGCCAACTCGGCCACATCTTCCGGCGGCACCATGCTGGCATTGTCCGGGCCGTTGGAGAACACGACGATGACTTTTCTGCCCATATTCTGGCCCGCGTCTTTGATCGTCATCAACAACGCATTGTAAAGAGCGGCATCGTCCCCAGCCACGGTGGTGCGCACTCCGCGCAAGACCATGGAGCGGTCGGGAGTGAGGGTGGTGGCCCGGGAGAGATCGCGGCTGTAGGAATAAAATGCCACCCGGTCCGGACCATCCAGAGAGCGGACGAACTCAGCAATCGCGTCCTGGGCAAAGACAAAACCCCGGTACATATAGTTGCTGGTATCGAACAAAATAAAAACGTTGGCGCCCGCCATCATCGATCCCAGTTCGGATCCCAGCTCCGAGGTGGTTTCCGAGTCCGATGCGCCATTGTGCGGACGGCTGCGCAGTTCTCCCGCTTTGCCCGCGTCCGAACTGGCGCTCACGGTTCGCGTAGCTTCGTTGCCTTCGCCGAAAATGGCTACCTTTTGCGGAATTCCATCCTCGGTGACGACGAAGTCCGAGGGACGCAGACCGGTCACATAGTTGCCCTTCTGGTCCATCACCGCCACGTTCAACTGCACCATGTTCACATCAACGTGAATGCTGGTCTCGGCCTCCTGGGCTGCCATCCTGGTGATGGGCCCGGAGAGAACTGTCGACATTACTGCGAGAGAGAGAAAAAATCTTCTAACCATTGGGTCCTACCCTTACCCGCCCGCGCATCTTTAATCTTTTGCCGGGCTGGGCATCTTAAGAAATGAATTCGATACAACCCGGTCGCTTAGCGATCGTACCTGGCGTCCGTTCTTGGCAGCGAAGCGATCTTGCCCTGGCGAAATTCCTCACCCGTCTCCCGCATTGCGCGGAGCATCGCCGGCCAGTCTTCGAAGTCGGTAGCAAAGATTTTCTCCACCATCCGGTGCGTCAGCTCGGGAATCAGGCGGTTTAGCATCTCGGGCGCATAACCCATCTCGTCCGCCAGACGTGCCCAGTACAAATTATTCGAGTCCCAGGATTCGGCCAGCAACCGGCTGGAGTAGCCCATAAATGCCGGAAAGGGCTTCAGGTTCAGCAATTCTCTCGAGTAATTCTGCGCCAGGGCGGGATGCGGAACCCCAAAATCTTCCGATAACCGCTTCCAGCTCATTTCCGCGGGATGGCTGCTGGAAAGAGTTTCCAGTTCCTGGCCCGCCTTACCCCAGGAATCGCTTTGTCCCGGATATCTCCGCCGAAACTCGGCGGCCAGATAAAATGTCTCTCCCGGCATCATCCGAACAAGCGCTTCTCCCACGGCTCCGGCCTGAAGCAACTTTTGCATTTGCTCCGATCGCTGCGGCACCATGCGCTGGGAAAGGATGTCCACCACGATCAGTCGTACCTTCTCGTCATGGGCGGCCGTGGCCACAAGTTCCTCCCCGGTTCGCTGGTACAGGGTGACCGCGTGCAACTCGTTCCGGCTGACTCCCCACCAGCGCGGCAGGGTCGCGCTGCTCAAAAGGCCGGGCACCAGCTCGTGCCAGATCAAAGCCTGAACATTTTCCGGAACGATGAAATCCTGCTCCGCTTCCGCCAGAACGAACGGCAGATCCGCCAGGGAACCGGCGAGATGAGCTCCGCCTCCGGCCGGCAAACCGGAGCCGAACACGTGGGGGACGTGCCAGGATTGCCCGCCTCCGATAGCCATTTCTCCGGAGAAGTCATGGGAGCGTACGAAGAGAGGATTGTTGTGAAGAATCTGGGCTCCCGGCGGTTCATAGTAGGCGTAGTTCAATCCCACCAGCGTGTCTCTCAGGAAGGGCACGATCAGGCCGCGGGCTTCGGCCAATTCTTTTTGCGAGCCGGTCCCTTTGATCAGCTTGGTCAAATCAGTTCGCGTCTGCAAAGAACTGTGGCGGGTGTTGTAGAACCCGGCCGCCCATTCGCTGCGCTCGCTGCTGGTAAACATCGGGCGCGGCATCTCAAATTCGCGCAGTTCTCCCGCCAGGGGGATTAGCCCATCGGCCACCGGCTTTCCTTGCGCCAGTTCGGTCAGGCCGTTCCCCAGTGCGAGCAGAGTGTCGAGAGAAACCAGGCGCTGGCCGTCCATCACCGCACGAATCCGGTCGGCCAGCTCCTGTCGTACCTTTTGACCGTCCGCGTCGGTCTGATTCGGGCCTGCCAGCAGGGCCACAACTTCGCCCTGGGAAAGGTTGGGCCTGCCCGCGGCGGCCCGCCATAAGTCCTGCAGCGAGGCCTGGGCGGCGTCGAAAAGCTGGCCTGAGGACCCGATCCCGGGCGCGAACGGACTGATCACTTTTTGCCAGGAATCGTTCAGATTTGCTGCCGGGATCTGTCCTTGTCGCGCCATGATTTGCCACAGGCCGACATTGGACTGGAAGATGCCCAGCGCATTGGCTCGCAGCGTGACATTGGAAATTCGGTCCAGTCCGTCGACCACCCCAAGAAAACGAGTGATGGAAGTGTCATTCAAACCCTGGAATTCGGAAAAGATCAGGTACTGGCTGCCGTACCGCGGAAACTTGTCGGCCAGCAAAAGCACGGTCTCTGGACTCAGGCGCTGCCCCGCTGGCCGCCCGCCGTCGATGGCGCTCAGCATCAGGTAGATCGGCAGGGGTCCGTCTTCTGAAGTCTGCCGTGAAAAAGCGAACATCGCTTCCAGCAACTGATCGGGGTTTTTCCAATGGCTCGCATGCTTGGCCCACTGCCGCACGATCTTGGAGTCGCTCTTCTTGCGAATAATCTCTTCCCACACTTCCAGGTTCCCGGGAACGATGGGCTGGCCGGCGGAATCGAACTGCAGGCGCGTCATCAGCAGCAGCAGTTCGGGGTCGGGCCGGAACACCGGCCGGGCTGGACCGGGGGAAATATCCCGTCCCCGGAGCGCGTCGTAAAAACGCGGCAAGCGATGTGCATCGGTCAAGTACGCCACCTGGGCTGGAGGCACACGGGAAAGTGTGTCGAAGTAGGTAGCCAGCCAGCCATCGTCCCTGGCCAGCAGGCGGCCCACGAATTCCTGAGGCGCGTCCGGACTTGCCCCCGCCAGTTCCCTCCAGGCAGATTCTGCAGCCGTTCCTCCGGGCACCATCACTCGTCCGTTGCGGATGGAGATGTGACTGCCGTAAAAATCAAGCACCGCCGAGAAAGTAAGCAGTTTCGGTATTCCCGCAAATTGCCGCAGCGCCGTGGCCGTCTCGGTGTCCATACGAGCCATGGCCCAGTAGAGACGAGCCAGCACGGGATCGTCCAACAATGCGTCAATTACATCGTTCCCAGCGTGTTTGTCGTACTGCGTCCAATCGCTCGGCGAGAACAAAAGGGGCACCGGAGAAGAGGCGAAGGGACAAGCAAATGGCTTGCCGCCCTGCAGGGTTTCCTCAAGCTCGGCCAAAGGAAACCCGGAATCGATGGTCAGAAACGCTCTTTCCGCATCGGCGGTTTCCAGCGACGCGTCTTTTCCGCATCCTTGCTTTAGCCGGTAGCCCAGGGTCGCCAGAAGTGGACCCGCCTGGTCGCAAGCAGAAACCCGAATCACGCCGGTTGGGCTGGCCAGCGTGACCAACTCCTTCGCCTGACCTACATAGCGCTTCAACAGAATGAGAAACTCGGTGGCTCTGCCCTGTTTATCCTTGCGGCCCTGATAGCCTTCCACGGCCACATTCCGGGCCAGAAGGGGCAGAACCTCCTCGGCGGAGATTTTCTGGCTGATGCCCGCCATACGCAGAAAGGATCGCAGCGGCCCTGGAACGTTGACGGTCCCGGACGAACCCATGGTTGCCGAAACGGATGATGGCTTCTGAACTTCAGCAGACTGGGCCGTTTTTGAAGTATCGGATGAAGAATCCGAGGCAATGCTGTAAACGCTTACAGCCAGACAAGCCAATACGCAGAGACAAGCCTTGAGCGGGAAAAGAGGTTTCACGGCTGGCCCTTCTTTCAATCTTAGGAACGACTCATTGCCAAGCGAGCAGGATGCAAGGGAACGGACGGGATACTTTCCTAGCGAGTGACGTCATGTGGCTGAACTGGGCCCGAGCACCGCCACTGCGTTGGAATCGGACTACGATCGCATCTCGATATCTGCGCCCCCAGGAACCCAACTTTTGTGCCTGCCAAGATAGATCATCTTGCGCTCGAAGCCAACCCCTTTTCTATCTTTTTTCCTGGAGTCACGTCCGGGAAGGGAAAAAGCCTGAAAGTGGCGTAAATTGCGGGGTTTCATGGGTGCGACATCCGCAAGAGCCAGTCCGGCACAGCCACTCCGGGCTGAACCGCCGTGCAAATCCCGGCAGTCGGTACCCGGATAGCGCCGGCACCCCTTTGGCTTCGCTCAGGGCGAGCTGCGTCAACTGGTGCTGGAAAATCTCCAGCCTTGCCCGCTTGAGCCTTGTGACGGAGGACGGTCGAAGTGACAGCCGCGCTAGGTTCCCACTTCCGCGCCCTGAAAGGATCCCACTGCCGCTCTCAGTGCCTTTTCGTAGCCGTCGATCAGCCGATCCCAGACAGCGTTCGCTTTGGAGTCGATCAGCTTGCGGCCGGGATCAGCGTCAAACCACGCGAGCGACTGGCGAATGCCCTGCGCAAAGCGCGTGGTAGCCACGTAGTCCGGGACAAAGCGTTTGATCTTGGTGTTATCGAAGACCACGCTCACAGATTTGTCGCCGATCAGCGTGCCTTCCATGTCGGGCAAACACGACACCATGTAGTCAGACGGAATATGCACGATGCGCGGCTCCACTCCGACCGCCGCGCCCACCGTGCGATAGAGCTGGTTCCAGGTCAAAACTTCATCGGTGGTGATGTGAAACGCATGGCCCAGGGACTGTTCATGTCCCAACAGGCCGACAAATCCCTTCGCAAAGTCGGTATTGTGCGTGATCACCCAGAGCGAAGTACCGTCCCCCGGAACAATCACCTTTTGCCCTTTCAACATGCGGTCCACAACCGTGTAGGAGCGTTCCCAGCTATTGATCACCAGTGGAATCAGGTTCTCGCCATAGGTCAGCGAAGGCCGGACGATGGTCGCCGGAAATCCTTCTTCGCGATAGGCGCGGAGAAGACGCTCCTCGCAGGCGATCTTGTTTCTGGAATAATCCCAGTGCGGGTTGGATAGTGGCGTCGACTCGGTTATCAGGTAATGCGTGCTGGGCTTCTGATACGCACTGGCGGAGCTGATGAAAATGTATTGCCGGGTTCGCTCGCGGAACAACTCCAGGTCGCGCTCGATATCCGCCGGGGTAAACGCGATCCAGTTGACGACGGCATCAAACCGCCGGCCGCGGAGCGCCTGGGCAACCGCAGATGGATCATTAATGTCGGCATTCACCGTCTCCGCGCCGCCCACCATTTCCGCCCTACGACGTCCGCGGGTAAGCAGAGTCAGACCGATGCCGCGCTGCACTGCCAAACGGCTGCAGGCGCTGCTGATGATGCCCGTCCCGCCGATAAAGAGAACTTTCATGCGCCTTTTGTAACAGAATCGCCAGACAATTCACAGGCGGTCGTTGGTCATTGGCCGTTGGTCATGGTCGTTGGCATTGGTCGTTGGCCAGATCCGGAAACTGAGAACTGTGAACCAACAACTGGAAACTGAGTCTTGATCATCCCGCACCAGCAGACGGACTGACGAAGACCACCAAGCAAGTTCAGCGCCGCACCACGTCTGGAAACCGGAAGCTAGAAACTGGAAACCAGCATCACCACCGACTCTGCACCAGCGGAGCGATCTTCCCATCGTAAACGCGCTTCACGGCGGCTATCGCGTCAGGCGTAAGTGGCGGAATGTCCGAGGCCCGGCAGTTGTCGGCGACTTGCTCCGGCCGCTTCCCTCCCGGAATGGCACAACTGACAGCATCGAACATGAGGATCCAACGCAGGGCGAACTGGCTCATCGAGACCCCGGCAGGCACGACTGCGCGAAGCTCTTCCACCGCTGCGAGCCCGACTTCGTAGTCCACGCCCGAAAATGTCTCGCCCACATCAAACTCCGCACCGTGGCGATTGAAATTGCGGTGGTCGTCCGCGGCGAAGGCCGAGTCACTGCGAAGCTTCCCGGTCAGCAACCCGCTGGCCAGAGGCACCCGGGCCAGAATCCCAACTTTTTTTTGCGCGGCCCGAGCGAAAAACACTTCCGCAGGACGCTGCCGGAAAGCATTGAAGATGATCTGCACCGTTTGGACATTGGGAAACTCGATCGCCTTCATCGCCTCCTCTATTTTTTCAACGCTGACCCCGTAATAGCGAATTTTGCCTTCCTTCACCAGGTCGTCGAGAATCCCAAATACTTCGGGCCGGGAATACAGCTCAGTCGGCGGACCGTGAAGCTGCAAAAGATCAAGTCGCTCGGTACAAAGGTTGCGCAAACTGTCTTCGACCCACGCCACCAGATTTTGCCGGCTGTAGCCCTCGACCGTCTGCCGGGGCAGACGCCGGCCCGCCTTGGTGGCCACGATAATTTCTTCCTTGCGCTCCTTCCTGAGCCGGGCAATCAGGCGCTCGCTCCGGCCATTGCCGTAGACGTCGGCCGTGTCGATGAAATTCACCCCAGAGTCGATGGCCTGGTGCAGTGCTGCCATCGAGTCTTCATCCGAGACCTGGCCCCAGGAGCCACCAATGGCCCAGGCGCCGAAGCTGATCTCTGAAACCTTCCAACCCGTACGGCCGAGCAGTCGGTAGTGCATTTTTTGGTCTCCCTGGGTGCCCTTGCAGTTCGCGGAAAGGTTGAAAATTGTATCAGGCGGACCACCGGAATGCGTCGGAAAGACACCGTTCCCTTTGTGTTCTTTGCCCCCGCTTCGCGAACTTTGCGCTTAAGAGCTCTAAAGCATAACCGCTGATTCGAGATCGCAGGCGTCTCTCCATCAGCCGTCCCTAATGAACGTCGTTTAATCCGGGACTAGCGCCGACGGATCAGAGCTGCCTGCCGGCCACCGGCAAACTGCTTTCGGTGTATCAGCAAGCCGGACAAGCAGTTCTTGCCGAATTTCCGTGATCGCTCAGCGCCCAAGACCGTCGCTGACTCCGGCCACTGATTTGCTCTCTATCAGTTCACCCTACCGAACCAGGCACCGAACCGCGACAAAAACGCCGCTGGATCAGAGAAATGGGACAGAAAATCCATGAAAAAGATTCTTAGCCAGGAAGAAATCGACAGCATGATTCGTAGCGCCCATTCTGGAACAACAGACCCAGCCACGCCACCAGTGCAGACAGGAGTCGTCACCCCGTGGGATGGCCGCCTGGCGGGCCGGATTGGGCAGGAACACATGCAAGCCCTCACCCGGCTGCACCAAACCTTCGCCCACAATCTGAGCCATTCCCTGGGCGCGTATCTGCGCATCGAGTTCGCGGCAGCACTGGTTTCAGCGGAGCATTTGAGCTATGGCGAATTCCTGCGCAGCATTCCCGAAGTCACCTATCTGGCCTCGTGCAAACTCATGCCGGCAGGAGCGTCCGCCCTGGCACAATTGGATCTTTCGGCGGCCTATCCCCTGATCGACGTACTCCTGGGGGGCGAGGGAAAAGGTGAACCGCCGGCGCGTGCCATATCCGAGATCGAGGAGCAGATTCTAGAGACCGTGATGCACATTATCTGCCGCGAATTGCAAACCGCGTGGCAGGCTCTGGCTCTGGAATTTCAATTCGAGCAGCGGCAACACCTGGGACAGGTGGAGCAATTGATGCCCGCAGCTGAAAAAATCCTGTTGCTCAGCTTTGAGATCACGGTGCTCGAAAGCCGGGGAGTGCTGAACCTGGTAGTTCCCGCGCAGGTGTCGAACGCTCTGTTGCGCAAGATGGCGGAGCGGACCGCAGCCCGGCCCCGCCTGCGACCGCTGGCGGAACAACGTCTGCGCTCCCGGCTGCTGAATTGCCCTTTTGCCTTGGAACTCACCATGCTCTCCCTGCGAGTTCCCTTACGGTCCCTGATGGGACTGTCGCCCGGAACCTTGCTGGGATTGGGCCGCAGCGCGCAGCATCCGGCAACCTTGTTGGTCGCCGGGCAGGAAATGTTCACCGCCAGCGTGGTCCGGCGAGGCCCCTTACGGGCGGCTCAAGTGCTCGCCCGGCAGGAGAAACGTGATCCCGCGGATGAAATCCGGTGACCGAAACCGCCTCTCCCAGCCCACTTGGGACCGAAATCCGTCTCGCCGCCGTGAGCGACTGAGGCTGCATGGCCTGATCGGCTTCAAGAGCGTCTTCGGCCACCGCGACCGTCATGCACTCGCTTTCAGATGCGCGCCGCCATCCGCGATAGTCCCGCGTCCGCTTCGGGAAAAGATCGCGGTGGCACCAGCGTGCGTTCTGGCGGTCGCGTCTGTTTGCGGATGGCTGCAACAATGATCTCCAATGCCGTACCCGCGATCGGAGGCACGATCACGGTGGCAGCCAGCATGTGTTTCCGAACCCATTCTTGCCCGGTCTTGGGAAGACCATCGACCCCGAGGAAGGGCAGACGCGACTTGCTCATCCTTTCCTCTCCCGTCGTCTGCTGCTGCATGGCTCGCTTGGCGCCCAGGGCAAGAAAATCATTCTGTGCCTGGACAGCGTCAATCTGCTCGTGGTGCGAGGTGGAAAGGCGCAGCCAGGAAGCCACCGCCTGGTAGCCGCCATCCTCGGTCCAGTTCCCGCTTCTTAATACCTTGATCTTCACGTTCTCCGGTTTGCTCGCCTGCATTCCCGCCCATCGCTGTTCGGCGGCGGCGCTTCCAGATGGTCCCTGGATGTACAAGACCGAACCGCCCTGGGGCAAGGTGGAGGCCAGCTGCCGTGCCTGGATTCGCCCCACCTCCTCATTGTCGGCGCTGACCGAGAACACCGGAACGTCGCTCGACGAACGAAGTTCCCTCAAATAGTCAGGTTCGCAATTGAGGGCTCCCCATGCCACTCCGGCCGCTACTGCGGCCTGTGCCACCTTGGGGAAACCGGTTCGGCTGGCGGGCTCCAGCAAGATCGCGTCCACACCCGCATCGGCGGTCTGAACAATTTTCAGCAATTGCTGGCTCTGATTGATCGCGTCATTGTCCGCGAACATCGTCTGTACCTGCACTCCCAATCGGACTGCGGCCTCCTGAGCGGCGGCAGCCTGCTCGCGCTGGTAATCGTTTTCTTGAGTGATGAGCGAGACTACAAAACGGAGCTCTTTCATGGCGACTCCCTCGAATCACGACAGAAGTTCCGGTCGGTCGCGGAATGCTCTGTTCCGTCTTCACGCCCGAACCGTCCGAATGTGAAGGGGAGTAGCGCTCCCGAGGCGATTTTGATCCCTATAATCTCAAAAACAACCAGCGGTTGCTACTCTAAGAGGCGGACGGCTATTATCTTTCCATGGCCTTCCCTCTCCGGGCCAGGAAGTGCGACAGTATGAACCTCGTAGTCTCTTTCCTAATTCGCGTCATCGAAGCCATGTTCGTCGCGGGCATTCTTGGGTCCGCCATTGTGGTTCTTCTGACCTCGATCGAAGACTTCAAGATGCTGTTTGAGAAAGAGCCAACCTCGACCCCGGCAAGAAATATGTAGGCGCCGGGCGGAAGATCAGCTCGATTCTCCTGCCTGCCACCAGCGCCGCAGCGCGACCAGCGACCAGACCCCCTCGACCAGTCCAAATGGCCAGGCTCCCTGCAGGAAGCCATAGATCGAACCCAGCATGCAGGCCGCAGCGAACCCCAGGATGAACCATCGGCTGCGGTTCTCGAACGCGTAGCACACCAGCATTGCGGTGACCGCGAACAACCCGAAGATTGTGAGGCCGCTCACGCTGCCGCTCCTAAGGTTTGAGAATTCAGGTCAGAGAGATTCTAGGGTAGAAATAGTTCAGACTTTAGATTATCGCTTAGTTCTCAACGGGGAAGTCAAAAGCCTTTAACCGCAAAGGGCGCAAACGGGCGCAAAGGACGCAAAGAAAAAACCGGAACAATTCAACCCTACTTCGTCGCCGCATCCAGCGCCAGATTCAGTTCCAGCACGTTCACCCGCGGCTCCCCGAAGAATCCCCATTGCCGGCCCTGTGTATTCCTGGCAACCAGCTCTCGCACGGACTCTTCGGTCATGCCACGAGCTTTGGCCACTCGCGGAACCTGGAATTCCGCGGCGGCAGGCGTGATGTGGGGATCGAATCCCGAGGCTGAAGTCGTGACCATATCGATGGGCACTGGCTTCCCCGGATTCTCCGCCTGCGCGCTGGCCACATCGCCATTCACCCGGTCAATGAGCTTCTGATTGGTCGGGCCCAGGTTCGATCCGCCGGAGTTGCTGGCATCATATCCATTCGTGCCGGCCGCGGACGGGCGCGGATGAAAATAACCCTGCCCCTACAAAAGGCTGGGCAATAATGTGCGACCCGATCACGATTCCGTTCCGCCGTATGAGTTGCCCGTTGGCTTTTTCAGGAAAGAGGACCTGCGCCAGTCCTGTGACCACGAGGGGATAAACCAGGCCCAGCAGCACGGTGGTGACAACCGTCATGAGTACGGAAATAATGAGGTTCTTTTTCACGATGATTCCTCGTCTTCTAATTACCAATCAACTTCAGGCCATCCCGACGCGGGTAATGAGCATATCGATCAACTTGATGCCGATGAACGGGATGATGATCCCGCCCACACCGTAGATCAGAAGGTTATTGCGCAACAGCGCCGCCGCTCCCATGGCGTGGTACTTAACGCCGCGCAGGGCCAGCGGTATCAGCGCGACGATGATCAGCGCGTTGAAAATGACGGCGGACAATATGGCCGACTGCGGCGTCTTCAAATGCATGATGTTGAGCGCAGTCAGCACCGGGAAGGTGCCGGCAAACATCGCCGGGATAATGGCGAAATATTTGGCCACATCGTTGGCGATGGAAAACGTGGTCAGCGCTCCGCGGGTCATCAGCAACTGCTTGCCGATTTCGACAATCTCGATCAGCTTGGTGGGATTCGAATCCAGGTCCACCATGTTGCCGGCTTCTTTCGCAGCCTGCGTACCGGTATTCATGGCCACGCCGACGTCGGCCTGCGCCAACGCTGGAGCGTCGTTGGTACCATCCCCGGTCATGGCCACTAATTTTCCCTCCGCCTGCTCCCGGCGAATCAGGTCCATTTTCTCTTTGGGAGTGGCTTGCGCCAGGAAGTCATCCACTCCAGCCTCGCGGGCGATCGCGGCCGCGGTCAGGGGGTTGTCGCCCGTAATCATCACGGTGCGAATACCCATGGAGCGAAGCTGGCTGAAGCGCTCTCGAATCCCGCCCTTGACGATGTCCTTCAGATAAATCACACCCAACGCGCGCTTATTCTCCGAGACCACCAGCGGCGTCCCGCCGGAGCGCGCGATTTGCTCCACTGTTGCCTGGACATCTTTAGGAAGGCCGTTGCCGCTGGCTGCGGAAATATATTTTGCGATGGCATCCGATGCGCCTTTGCGGATTTCACGGCCGTCCAGATTCACGCCCGACATTCTGGTTTGCGCGGTGAAAGGAACGAAATGCGCCTCGTGCGAGGCCAACTCGCGTCCCCGCAGGCCATAGCGCTCTTTGGCCAGAACCACGATGGAGCGACCCTCCGGCGTCTCATCCGGCAGCGATGACAGTTGAGCCGCATCAGCCAGTTGGGCTTCCGAAACTCCCGGCGCGCAAACGAACTCCGCAGCCTGGCGATTTCCTAATGTGATGGTTCCGGTCTTGTCCAGAAGCAGGGTGTTGACGTCGCCCGCCGCCTCCACCGCCCGCCCGGACATGGCCAGAACGTTGTGCTGCACTAACCGGTCCATGCCGGCAATACCGATCGCGGAAAGCAATCCGCCGATCGTGGTCGGAATCAGGCACACCAGCAGCGATACCAGCACGAACACGGTCTGTGGCGCTCCGGAATAGATTGCAAAGGGCTGCAGGGTAACCACGGCCAGCAGAAAGATAATCGTCAGTCCGGCCAGCAAAATGTTCAACGCGATTTCGTTCGGTGTCTTCTGCCTCTCGGCGCCCTCCACCAAAGCGATCATGCGATCGAGAAAGGTTTCTCCAGGGTTGGAGGTGATTTTGATCTTGATGTAGTCGGAGAGCACGCGCGTGCCCCCAGTCACCGCCGAGCGATCTCCTCCCGCCTCGCGGATCACGGGCGCCGATTCTCCCGTGATTGCGGATTCGTCTACCGACGCCACACCCTCCACGATTTCGCCGTCACCCGGAATAAACTCCCCGGCAGCAACATTTACCACATCACCCGAACGCAGCTTCGAACTGGGGATCTTTTCAACCTTGCCATCCGGCAGGACCCGATTCGCCACAGTTTCCGATCGGGCCTTTCGCAGACTCTCCGCCTGCGCCTTGCCCCGCCCTTCCGCCATGGCTTCGGCGAAATTCGCGAATAGCACGGTGAACCACAGCCACAGCGTGATTTGCAGATTGAAACCGAACGCTCCCTGGTGACGAAGTGCGTCGCGCACCAGCAGAACGCTCGTGACCACGCTGCCGACCTCCACCACGAACATGACGGGATTGCCCATCATCTTGCGCGGGTGCAGCTTCACGAACGAGTCCCAGATCGCGCCCTTCACGATCTTCATGTCCCAGATTGCCTTACCCTTTTTCTCTGTCATATCTCCTCAGAAAGTCTTGCCGGCCTGCATCAGCAGGTGCTCAAGGATCGGCCCCAAGCTCAAGGCCGGGAAGAAGGTCAGCGCACCCACGATCACGATCACGCCCACCAGCAGGATGCTGAACAGCGGCGTCGTCACCGGAAATGTGCCCAGCGACGGCGGAACATATTTCTTCTTCGCCAGGTTGCCGGCGATCGCCAGCATGGGAAGAATCATGAAAAATCGCCCGACCAGCATCGTCATCCCGCCGGCAATGTTGTACCAGGCCGTGTTCCCGTTCAATCCGCCGAAAGCGGAGCCGTTATTGCCTGCCTGCGATGTAAAGGAATAGAGGATCTGGGTGAGGCCATGCGGCCCCGGATTGCTGATGCTCGATGTGCCGAATCCCTCTACCGAGGAAATGCCCGTTAGCACCAGGATCACGAGCGGGAAGACCAGGGTCACCAGCATGGCCATCTTCACGTCGTAGGCTTCGATCTTCTTGCCCAAATATTCCGGCGTGCGCCCGACCATAAGGCCGGCGATGAACACCGAAAGCACCACGTAGATCAGGATGCCGTAAAGCCCTGCGCCTACGCCTCCGAACACGGTTTCACTGAGCATGATGTTGGCCAGCGGCACCATTCCACCGAGAGGAGTGTAGGAATCGTGCCAGCCATTGATGGCGCCGCAGCTCGCGTCGGTGGTGATGGTGGCGAAGAGCGTGGAATCGGCGATGCCAAAGCGGACTTCCTTGCCTTCCATGTTGCCGCCGGACTGCGTGAGGCTGGCATGCTGGTCCACACCCTTAAGCAGAGGATTGCCCTTGGCCTCAGCCCAGTACGCGGTCGTCACTCCTGCCATGAACAGAATCGCCATTGCCGCCCACACCGCCCAACCGTGGCGTTGCGATCCGGTCATCCGTCCCAGCGTGTAGGTGAGCCCGGCGGGAATCACAAAAATGGAAAGCATCTGCAAGTAGTTGCTTAACGGCGTAGGGTTTTCGAAAGGATGGGAGCTGTTGGCGTTGAAAAATCCGCCGCCGTTGGTGCCCAACATCTTGATCGCTTCCTGTGACGCTACCGGACCCTGCGCGATCACCTGGTCGGTCACCGTATCCATCACCGGCTTGCCATCCTGGCCTACTACCGGCTTTCCGTCGGTCCCAAGGTGTGGCACTTGTTGTGGCTCGACCATCTTGGCCGTGTCATACGGTCTGAAGTTCTGCACTACGCCTTGCGAAACCAAAATCAGCGCATAGATGATGCATGCCGGCAACAGTACCCACAGTGTGGTCCGCGTAAGATCGACCCAGAAATTCCCGATCGTCTCTTTTTCCCGCCGCGCGATGCCGCGAACGAACGCAATCGCCAGCGCAATGCCGACTGCGGCAGACAGCGAAGTTGTGATATGCGAGGCCAGCCATCTGCGTGAGATAGCTCATCGTGGCCTCGCCACCATAGTTCTGCCAGTTGGTGTTGGTGGTGAAAGAAGCCGCCGTATTGAAAGCCAGATCCGGACCTACGCCCGCGAACTTCTGTGGATTCAGAGGCAGCACCTGCTGCAAGCGCTCGAATCCCGTACAGCACCAGCATGGACACGCCGCTGAACAGCAACATGGAGAACGCGTATTCCGTCCACTTCATGTCGTGGTCTTCGTCCACCAGGGTCAGCCGGTACAAGAGCCGCTCCATGGGCCGCAACACGGGATCGAGAAACGTGCGCTCCCGGTTGAACACTCTCGCCATGAATATTCCCAGCGGCTTGGTCACCGCGAAAATCACAGCGAGGTACACCAGAATCTGCATCCAGCCATTCACGGTCATTTCTAGAACCTCTCCGGCCGCAACAACGCGTACAACAGGTACACCATCAGCCCGGCGCACACGATCAGCATGATGATCGATTCAGCATTCATAAATGTTTCACCTTAGCGGATGCGATCGCAGAACTTCACATACGCAATGGAAATCAGAAAAAAGGCAACCGTAACAGCCACGAAAATGATGTCTCGCATGTCCTGGACTCCAGTCAGGGCTTCAACTCTTGCCGCATCAACTCCAGCGATAACGGCGTGCGGTCGCCGACTCGTGTTCTCGCGATCCCGCCGAAAAAGTGATGAGATGGGACTGTGCCACCGCCGCGTGCGCACGTTCCCTGGAATTCGAGGCGAGAGCGGTTGTGATTCGTACCACGCCCATGGCGAGATGCCTCGCCGGATTCAATGCAGGTTCACTCCCTGCTCTCTTGGCCCGCACCGGGTGCGCGACCCGAATCTTATTTTCGTCGGTGGCGATCGCGATCAAAAACCGGACCATGAACGCCATCCCCAGAACGCACGCCGCCAGCACCGCGAATATACCCGGACTCGCAACTGTGAGCATAATAGCCTCTCAACACATTGGATATTCCAGGGGGTAATTTTTGTATAAGAAGTGCATTAAAAATTCATAAAGATGCTCTCATTCCAGGCAAACCCATGAAAACAGAGAAGTAGCACTAACCACTTGGCAACCGGCAACTGAAAACTGACTTTTGGTTTCCCGCCCTACTGCTGATCCCAGGCGAAAATATGCCGAGAAATAGAAATTAAAGACGTGTGAACATCAAGATGCAGAAGGTGAAAAGGAGTTTGAGCCCGGAACTACTTTTCCCCGGCGGGTTCGAAGCGGTACCCCACCCAGGGCTCGGTGATGATGTAGTGCGGAGTCCCCTCGGCGTCTATCTTCTTACGCAGTTGCGCCACCAGCACCCGCAGATGCTCCGGTTGCTCAAGGCTATTGGGGCCCCAGATGGCTAGCAGCAGGGTTCGATGTGTCACCACCCGGCCCGCGTGCCTCGCCAGGTAGAGCAACAACTCAAATTCCTTGGGCGTGAGCCGGATCTCAATATTCTTCACCACCACCCGAAACGCATCCGCGTCGATCTTGAAGTCCCCGATGGCAATGGTGCGTTGCGAACTATCCTCCGTCGGTTGGGTTCGCGCCAGGTTCCGTCGCACCCGCGCCAGCAGCTCATCCATGCCCACCGGCTTGGTGACGTAGTCGTCCGCTCCGGCGTCCAGAGCCTCCACCTTGGTTTTCTCCTCGCCTTTCACGGAGAGCACGATGATGGGTAAAGCCGACTCTGCCCGGAGCTGGCGGCACAATTCGATACCGTTCATGTTGGGCATGGAAATGTCGGTGATGACCAGATCGGGCTGCCATTCCCGCGCCGCCCTGAGGCCGGCATGACCGTCATCGGCGGTGCGAACTTCAAAGCCGTTGCCGGTAAGAGAAGTCCGCAAGACCCGTGTGATCTGCGGCTCATCATCTACCACCAGGATGCGTTTCTTGTCGGGCATGGAGACTTGACTGCTCAGGAAGACTGCTGCGTAACAATGTGGACATCGACCGGTGGAGCATCTCTGAGAAATTTGTGGATGGCATTCAGGTAAAGGTATCGTTTCCAGCCCTTCACCGCGGAATGGCCAAACACGACCTGTGTGATGTGTTTTTCTCTGACAAATCCAGCCACCGCCTTGGCTACCGTGGGAGACTTCAATTTAACTACCTGGGCACCCACCGCTTCCGCAAAGCGAATGTTTTCGGCCAGAGTTCGCCGGTTGGCCTCGTTGTCGTCCACTCCGATGTCGACATAGACCACGTACAGCTCCCCGTCCAGCCGCTTCGCCATTCGCGCCGCACGAGCGATCAGTTGCTGCGCCGCCGGGTTGGAGCTGATGGCGACGGCAAATCGTTCCCGTACCCCGAGCTTGCGTTCCCCGCCTTCCTGATCGAGGTAGGTTTCCAGGCTCCGATCCACCTCCTGCGCGACCTCCTGCAGCGCGAGTTCGCGCAGCGCAATCAGGTTCCCCGGACGAAAGAAGTTTGCCAGCGCCTTTTCCGCGCGGTCCAGGGGATAGATATCGCCGCGCCGCATGCGGGTCTGAAGCGCCTCCGGAGTGAGGTCAGCCATCACCACCTCTCGCACCCGCTTCATCACCCAGTCTGGAACCGTCTCGCGCACAGTGACGCCGCTGATTCTTTGCACGCTGGGAGCCACACTCTCCAGATGCTGGACGTTCATGGTTGTCAATACGTCGATGTCAGCATCCACCAGCTCCAGAACGTCTTCATAGCGTTTTCGATGTTTGCTGCCTTCGATGTTGGTATGCGCCAACTCATCCACCACTACAACCGCGGGCTTCCGGGCCAGAATTCCTTCCAGGTCCATTTCCTCAAACACGGTGCCCTTGTATTCGATCTTTTTCCTGGGAACGGTTTCCAGTTTCGAGGCCAGGTCAAGCACGCCTTTGCGCCCGTGCGTCTCCACGATTCCGATGACCACGTCTTCGCCCCGGCTCTTGCGCCGGATGGCTTCGCTCAACATGTTGTAGGTCTTGCCCACGCCCGGCGCGTACCCAAGAAACAGCTTCAGCGTGCCGCCTTTCTTGGCGGGCGCCGCTTCATCCAGCCACTGCTCGGGGGTCTTGGTCATTGCCGACTATTGTCGTGGACAGATCTGGTTTTGTCGATATTCAGCTACAATCCATACTCTACAATCAGTGATCTACCATCCGTGATCTACAATTCATGACCGTGAATCAGTCCGCAATCAGGGTGACGCTCCGCTTCGTGGCTTGCACCGCGATCCTGTTCGCAGTCGTACATCTCTACACGTCGGTTATTCGCGTGAATCCCACGACCGTGGCTCTCACGTTTCTGGTGTCTGTCCTGATCGTCTCTGCCCTGTGGGGATTGGGTTACGCATTGTTTACCGCATTCGTAGGTACCGCGGCATTCAATTACTACTTTCTTCCACCGATCGGCACCTTCACCATTGCCGGCACCCAAAACTGGATTGCACTGCTGGCATTTCTCACTACTGCGGTGATCGCGAGTCAATTGTCAGACCGGGCGCGAAAGCAGACCGAGGAGGCGGTTGGCCGCCGCCACGAACTGGAACGCCTGTACAGCTTCAGCCAGCAACTATTGACGGCGGATAACGTTTTGCAACTCCTGAACGCCGTCCCGCAGCACGTGATCGAGTCCTTCAGCGTTTCTGCCGCAGCCCTGTATCTCCCGGAAAAAGGAAATATTTATCGCGCGGGAACCGACGTGCCCGAACTGGAAGCTGACCAGCTCAAGTCCATTATTGCGCGGGGCGAGCCCATGATGGACCACCAGCGCAACCTTAGCTTTACCCCTCTCAAGATGGGCGTGCGGACGGTGGGCGCGCTCGGCGTCGCCGGCAACCTCTCCCGCCAGACCCTGGACGCCATGGGAAGCCTGATCGCAATTGCAGTCGAGCGCGCCAATGCCGTTGAGAACCTGACCCGCTCCGAGACTACCCGCGAAGGCGAACGACTGCGTTCCGCCATCCTGGACTCCGTCACCCACGAATTTCGAACTCCGCTTACGTCGATCAAGGCCTCTATTACCAGTTTGCTGTCCAACACAGGCCTGAGCCCGGACGATCGCCAGGAACTGATGACCGTGATCAATGAGGAGAGTGATCGCTTGAACCGCCTGGTGGGCGAGGCCGCGGAGGTCGCTCAGCTTGAATCTCATGAATTCCAGCTCGATCTTCAGAACTGCCGCATCCTTGACCTTGTCCAGGGCGCGGTCGCAGATGTGAAACAGGTGTTGGGCAAACACCCGGTGGAGATCCGTGTGCCCGAAGACCTCGCCGTGCGCATGGACGCGGACCGCATCAAAGAGGTCCTGATCCAATTGCTGGAGAACGCCGCCAAGTATTCGCCGCCGGAAAGTCCAATCCGGATCACAGCAGAATTGAAAGGCGCGAACCTCGAAGTCAATGTAGCCGACCAGGGTGCGGGTATTGACGATATGGAACAGAGTCTGATTTTTGACAAGTTTTACCGCGGCAAGAATCAGCGTTATCGGGTGCAAGGCACGGGAATGGGGCTGGCCATCGTGAGGGCGATTGTCGAAGCTCACGGCGGCAAGATCGGCGTCACCAGCCAGCTAGGGTGCGGCTCCGTGTTTCACTTTCTGTTGCCGGTCCAGCCATAGCTGGTTTACAGAAAGACTCCTCCAATTGCGCCGCCCTTAGAGAGTTGCCCTTTAACGCCTCGCCTGCCTGCCGGGTGTCTTACAACTAGCCTCCCCGCAACAGCGCGATTGCGGTCACATCATTGTGGGTGGGCGCGACTCGCATGAACTCCTGGGCCGCCTGAAGAATGGTTAGACACACGTCCCGCGCCGATCCACTGACGGCTCCTTGCAAGGCCCGCTGCGCGCCCTCCAGTCCGAATTCTTCTCCGCGGTAGTCCGATTCGATGATTCCGCGGGAAACGACCAGAAGAACCGCGCCGGCCACCAGGGCGCAGGTGGAAGCACCGTGCGTGGCGTGGGAAAAGAGGCCGAGCGGGAGTCCGGTCGCCACCAGCCGCGTGGTTCCGGTTCGGTCGCGGAGCAGCCCGGGAGTGTGTCCGGCGTTGGCGTAACAGACCGTACCCAGATCCTCGTTGTAGCAACCGATGAAGGCAGGACAGGCGCGCACTCCACCGGCAAACTGCAGAATGGTCCGGTTGATCTCATGGCACAGACCGATCATGGCCTCTGCCTCATTGAAATCTTCGCCAGCGAAAAGCTGGGGCCCGCGACTGCGGAATGTACCCTGAGCCGCAATCAGGATATCGCGAGTGTCTTCTCTGCGGCCAGCGAGGTCGAGCAGGCCGAACAGCACGCGCGACGGACCCACGCGCAGGAATTCGTAGAAGTCTCCCGCTACGCGCACGTTATAGTACACAGCCGCGAACTCGGCGCCGCGCAGCATCGGCACGTCGGAGTGTCGCGGATCGATGCTCAGAGCCGCTCCAGGCCCATTGGAGAGGCGCACCGGATCTATCGGTGGTGCCTTCGGCGCTCGAGCGAGTTCAGCTTCTCGCGTCATCAGCCTGGCCTGAGTATCGGCACTTCTCATCAATTTCTTTATCCGAGACACGTCCTGTGTGGACGGCAGCACTCCCAGTTCACAGGTATTTAGGCTGCCGACCTCTGGCTCGGGGCGCTAGAATCAATGGGAGGCCATCATGCGAAAACTGTTCCTGATTCCCGCTCTTCTTCTTATCGGCACGTTCGGGGCAAATGCGCAGCAGTACAAAATCAGCGGCCACATTCCATTCCCCGGCGAAGGCGGCTGGGACTACCTCCTGGTCGACTCGGTGAACCGGCAACTCTACGTGTCCCACAACACCCAGGTTGAAGTAGTCGACCTCGACTCAGAAAAGCAGGTGGCGAAAATCACCGGTATGAAACGTATCCATGGCATTGCTGTGGCCAACGATCTCAACCGGGGATTTATCAGCGACGGGGGCGACGACGTGGTGGTCATTTTCGACCTGAAGTCCAACGCGGTCCTTCAAAAGGTTCCGGCAGGCAAGAACCCCGACGGCATTTTGTACGATCCCTATAGCAAGCGCGTATTTGCCTTCAACGGCCGCAGCGATGATGTGACCGCGATCGACGCTGCCTCGGGAAAGGTCGTCGGCACTATCCCCCTGGATGGCAAACCCGAGTTTCCGGTGAGCGACGGAAAGGGGAGTGTCTACGTCAACATTGAGGACAAAAGCGAGATCTCTCAACTCGACCCCCAGATGCTGAAGGTGAAAAAGACCTGGCCTCTTTCCCCCTGTGAGGAACCCTCGGGACTGGCCATCGATTTGGAGGGGCGAAGGCTATTTTCCGTGTGTTCGAACAATAAGATGGTGGTGGTAAACGCGGACTCCGGTCAGGTGGTCGCTACTGTGGCCATCGGTAATGGACCCGATGCGGCGGCCTACGATGCTGGAAAGAAGCTGGCCTTCTCTTCGAATGGGGAGGGCACGTTGACAGTGGTCCGGCAGGAAGGCCCCGACAAATACGCTGTGCTTGAAGACGTTCCCACCGAGAGAAGTGCCCGAACCATGTCTCTAGATACGAAAACTCACAAGATTTATTTGTCTGCGGCTCAGTTGGGCGCTGCACCGGAGGCAACCGCGGACAATCCGCACCCGCGTCCAAGAATAATCCCGGACAGTTTCCATGTTCTGGTACTCTCGCCGCTCTAGCTCGATCTGCACTACTGGAGCAGATGGTCTATCTCAGAAGACCGTCCATCTGCACGATGTCGGAATCGCCTTCGCCTACGGCGGCGAACACCCACTTCCCGTCGGACGACCACGACAAGCGGCGTGCAATGAAAGTGCGCTTTTGTCCGAAATCCGTGAGGCGTTTTAGTTTTCCGTCAGCGGCGGACGCGATCCAGATATTGGTTCCCAGGTTGTCGTCCAGCGGCATCACCAGCCACTTCCCGTCCTTCGAAATCACTGGATGCAGGCCCTGCCACAAGGGCACCCGCTCACCCGAGATGCGCGCCAGCAAAGTCGAAGGCCCGCTCTCGGGCCGGGCTGCGTGCAGCTCGTAATCGAGCGAGCCGTTCAGATTTTCCAACGGCACCACGTAGTACAAGGCCGAACCGTCGGGCGCCGGAGCCGGCCCGCGGGCATTGTCCGAGCGCACCAGGACCGGCGTGCCACCTTCCACCGGAATCTTCATGAGACGAAAGCTTCCAGTAGCTTGTATCGGTGAAGACTCGGAATAGTACAGCCACTTGCTATCGCCCGACCATGCAACCCACGCACCCATCCGGATCAAGATGTGGAGACCACTTCCATCAGGATGAATCAGATAATAGCCGACCTTACGAGTATCATGCGAAGTCTGGCCGGTAGCGAAGGTGATCTGCTTTCCGTCAGGAGACCAGATGGGGACCCCCATCACGATCTCGGGATCCTTCTCGAACGTGATCTGGCGGCGTAGGCCGCCATTCAATGGCAAAACCCAGAGATTGCCGTGGCCGCCACTGTCGGAAAGATAGGCCATTTCGTGGTCGGTCGGATCCAGCGTCGGAGTCTGTAGTTGTCCGGTCTGGTTAGTCACGCGTACTGCCCGGTTCACATTCTCCGCTGGATCCCCGTCGACGGGAAACTTCCAAATATCAAACTCCATGTGTTTGCGGCTTACCAGGATGCGACCGTCGCGATCCACGTCCGGACTCTCGTCGCCGGATTCTCCAAAGGTGAGCTGCCGCGCCTCTCCCCCGGAGGTTGCAATTTGCCATAGGTGGAGGGTGGGAAGATAGAGCATGGTGTTGCCTCTGGCGCTGCTGTAGATAAGGCTGGAACCGTCGGGCAACCAGGCCAGTCCGCCCATCAGCACCGTGTCATGGGTAAGCTGGCGAGGGACTCCGCCCGCAGACGAAACCAGAAAGACGTCGTCCGCCCAATTTTCCTGATTGTGCAGGTAAGCAATGGTGCGGTCATCAGGCGACCACCGGGGTTGCCGGTAGCTGAAGGTGGTGACAGCCTGGGTCACGACCCGAGGATTGGAGCCATCGCGATCCGCCACGACCAACTCCATCTGTTGGCCGTTCAGGCGAAAAAATGTCAGGCGCTTGCCGTCGTGACTCACGTCCGCCCCGCTCATGCTCGACACCAGCTGGCGGGGCGCACCGCCCAACGCCGAAACTTCCCACAGCGTCCCTTGCGCGTCCCCTTCCGGAGGGGGTGTGTAATAAATGATGGACGCCGAGTCCTGCGACCACCTGGGGTCGAGATGCGCTCCCGGACCACTCGTGATCTGCAACGGAGGCCCCCCCGCCAGTAAGCGGATCCAGACCTGCCGCGAACCCGTCGAATCGCTGACGAACGCTACCGATTTTCCATCCGGCGAAAATGCCGGACTTTCTTCCAGCCCGGCAAAATCCGTGAGCCGCAGAAACTTCACCGGCCTGGCGCCCGATTCTGGTCTTCCCCGGAACCACCAGGTGCCCGCAGCCACCGCTGCGACGGCAAGAATCGCGATCAGCCAGCGTAGACGCCCTGCTGTCGCGGCTTTCGGCAAGACTGTCGCGGTCGCGATATTGGAATCCGAAACCGACGGAGTGGATTCGAGATGGAAGGCCAGATCGCGAGCCGACTGAAACCGTTCCTCCGGATTCTTTTCCAGGCAGTGGCGAACGATGCGGTCCAGGGACGCTGGAATGTTTCGCCCAGTAGCCATCAGGTCGGGAGGATCTTCCTTCAAAATTGCGCTGGCGCGATCGGCAGGACTTCGCCCTTCAAATGCACGCTGCCCGGAGAGCGTCTCGTAAAGTACTGCGCCGAAGCTGAAAACATCGGAACGCGGGTCGGCTTTCTCTCCGCGCACCTGTTCGGGCGACATGTACCCCACGGTGCCCAGCACCACGCCTGCGCTGGTCTGGTTTTCAGGCGCCAGCGCCGTTACCGTCGCATCGGCCGCTTCCGGGGCGCTCAACTTTGCCAAACCGAAATCCAGAATCTTGGCGCGCCCGTCGCGGCAGATGAAAACGTTCTCCGGCTTCAGATCGCGATGAACAATGCCCTTGTCGTGGGCCGCCGCCAACCCATGAGCAATTTGAACCGCGCAGTCTACCGCCTTGCGAGCGGGCAGAGCCCCGCTGATCAGGCGGTCGCGCAAAGTCGAGCCCTCCAGAAGTTCCGTCACCAGGTACGGAGAGCCCTCATGCGTGCCGATGTCGTACACCGCAATAATATTGGGATGATTGAGCGCGCTGGCCGCTCGCGCTTCCTGCTCGAATCGACGCAGCCGGTCAAGATCGCGGCAGAAGGAGGCGGGCAAGACTTTGATCGCAACCTCGCGGCCCAGGCGCGAGTCGCGCGCACGATACACCTCGCCCATGCCGCCCGCGCCCAGCGGGCCGACGATCTCGTAGGGCCCGAGCTTCGTTCCGGAGGCCAACGCCATGAGTGGACTGAAATTATATCGCCTCGCCGGGTCGGAGCCTGCCCTGAGCCCAGTCGGAAGGGACCCGACCCGTCCAGGCCGAGCGAAGCTCGGCGGCGCTTAACGGCACTGCCGGCAAAAACCGAGGTCCCTCGACTTGCCCTCACCGCGCAAGCGCGGCTCGGGACGGCGCTCGGGATGACAAAGAGGTGGGGAAGGAGTGCGGTGTGCGGGATGACACCAATGCAGCGCTGAGCGCTGAAATGAGACGGAGGGTTCAGCCCCTGAGGTAGATCTTTCCGGACTACTTCTGCTTCACCCGCACCACGGTGATCTTGGAAAATCCTTCATCGAAAGTGGGCGCGCGTAGCTTGGCGCTCATGCGGCGCATCACGTCCTCAGCTACCACCCGCTGACGTTTCTGATTGCGCTCCAGACAAACTTCCAAAGGCACATCGAACAGCACGGCTTGCACTTCGTATCCGTAGTCCTTGGCCAGTTTGATCCAGCTATGCCGTTCGTGCGGCGTAAGGTTGGTCGCGTCCACATAATTCATGGGACGCCGCGCAATCAGCCGCGCTTTCAGCATCGAACGCAGGTTTGAAAACACCAGGTCCTGAAAGCGCTGCTCGGTGGGATCGTCAAACAACAGCGCGCGCATCAGATCGCTGGAAAGTGGCGAGATCTTGTGTCGCTTGAACCATGAGCTCTTCCCCGAACCGGGGAGGCCGATCGCCAGGACCACCACACCTTTCGGAGCCCGTGGTGGCGAGGTTCCTTCCGCGATGCCTGAAGCTTCGGGAGCGGCCGGCGTTAATGGGGCGCTGGGCTCTGAAGCTGCCGCCGGATGAGTCTGAAGATCACCCGCCGCCACGGACTGGCCAGACTGAGCTCCACCGCGGCTGCGGCCCCGGCCACCTCTTCCGCGACGTCGCCGTTTACGACGTGGATCGTCTCTTCCGACCGCCGGACCTTGAACCGCAGACTGCGACTCGACTGGCTGCCCGTTCTCACCCTGGAATTCCCGCTCTTGCGGCTCGGGTGCTTCGGCTTCTTTTACTGGCTCGGATCGTGCGGGCTTGGTTTCAGGCTGTGCCCCTTCCGATGCACTCGCCGGCCGCGCCGGCTCGGCGTCAAAATATGCCGGCTGCAACGGCGCGGCTGCAGGCCCGCTCTTGCCGGCATCGGAGCCTTTCTTGCGGCGCGTTAGGCGCTCGCGCATCCATTTGCGCATCTTTGGTTTGTAACACAGCTACATACCGCAGGCAATCGGCGCGGCTGCGTGCGTACCAAGGCAGCCAGCTTGTTGCGCCGGCCGGTTGCGGAGGTTGTCGGAACACGAGACGCCATGTCGTGCAGGCACGTTGAGGGCGCACTGTGGACCGCGTCTCGTACAATATCCTTATGGCAATTCCGGCAGAGATTCGTGGCCAGAAATATATCTCCCTGGTCACGTTTCGCAAGACGGGAGACCCCGTCCGCACCCCGGTGTGGTTCGGCGAAAAGGACGACAAGCTCTACGTGATGACCCGCAGCGACTCAGGAAAATACAAGCGCATAAGAAATAATCCCCAGGTTCGAGTGGCGCCGTGCACCGCGCGCGGGAAAGATCACCGGTCCCGAGTTCGCCGCCTCCGCGCATGTTCTCCCAGTGGAAGATTGGACCTGGGCTCGCGAAACCATCAGGCGGCAAGTATTGGCTGGCACGAATACCGTTCCTCTGGAGCAAGAAGAACGTCTATATGGAAATCGAGGTCAAACCGTAGCTGGTTTTGCTGTTGCTTTTCTCAGCGGCTTTCGCGCAGTCTTTTGCGAACTTCGCGGTTAGAGTCTTGAGAGCGTTGTCAAGACCAGTTGTCAGTTCTCAGTTGTCGGTTCTCAGCAGCCCGCAATTTGCTGCATTCTTCGCTTCCCTGTTAACATCTTCTTTCCGGCCACAATCAGCACTCTTCTGCTGGTGTCTTCACCAAATTTTCGGAGGCGAAATGGCAATCAAGGTAGGAATCAACGGATTCGGACGTATCGGGCGAAACGTTCTTCGAGCTTCGCTCAATGACAGCAATATCGAATTCGTTGCGGTCAACGACCTGACCGATCCAAAAACTCTGGCTCACCTGTTGAAGTACGACTCCATCCTCGGCAATCTTCCGAACAAGATCACGGCCGGTGCCGACAGCATCTCGGTGGACAACAAGACGATCAAAGTGTTCAAGGAAAGAGACCCCGCCAAGCTGCCCTGGGAGTCGGTCGGCGCACAGGTGGTGCTGGAATCCACCGGTCACTTCACCGATGCCAACGAAGCCAAGAAGCACATGCGCGGCCCGGTCAAGAAAGTAATCATCTCAGCCCCGGCCAAGAATGAAGATGTCACGCTCGTGCTCGGCGTCAATGAGCAGGTTTACGATCCGGCCAAGCATCACGTCATTTCCAACGCTTCCTGCACGACCAACTGTCTGGCGCCGGTTGCCAAGGTCGTGAACGACAATTTCAAGATTGTCAGCGGCACCATGACCACCATCCATTCCTATACCAACGATCAGGTCATCCTGGACTTCCCCCACAAAGATTTGCGGCGCGCGCGCGCGGCGGCGATCTCCATGATTCCGACCTCTACCGGCGCCGCTAAGGCGTTGAAGCTCGTCATTCCCGAACTCGCCGGCAAGCTTGATGGTTTCGCCATGCGCGTACCCACCCCGAACGTCTCGGTGGTGGACCTGGTGGTTTGGGTGGAAAAGAAGACAACCAAGGAAGAATTGAATGCCACACTGAAAAAGGCCTCGGAAAGTGGACCGCTAAAGGGTTATCTGGGCTACGAGGAAAACGAACTGGTGTCGGCGGACTTTAAAGGCGATAGCCGCTCCTCCATTGTGGATGCGCCCATGACTCTCGTGGTCGGAGGCAACTGCGTGAAGGTGATCGCGTGGTACGACAACGAGTGGGGCTATTCGTGCCGCGTCCGCGACCTGATCAACTACCTGGCAAGCAAAGGCCTGTAATTCTTGTGTGGCGCGGGCGCCATCGCCCGCGCAGGGGCGGCAAACGCCGCCCCGCCAGCCGCCGCGACAGCGGCACTGCTCCAAAGGATGCTCGCATGTCGAAGCTCTCCATCCGCGATCTCCCGCTCAGCAATCACCGCGTCCTGATGCGCGTTGACTTCAACGTCCCGCTCGAAGACGGCCGCGTCATGGACGACACTCGCGTCCGCGAAACTCTGCCGACCATTGAGTATGCCCTGCGTCACCGCGCCAGACTGGTCCTGGTCTCCCATCTCGGCCGCCCCAAGGGCAAGCCCAATCCCAAGATGAGCCTCAAGCCGGTGGCCGAACGCCTGCGCATGCTTCTGGACAAAGATTTAGCCCCTGGCGAGAACGTCGGCTTCTGTCCCGATTGCGTTGGACCAGAAGCCGAAGAGATGGCGGGAAAACTGGAACAGGGCCAAACCCTGCTGCTGGAAAATCTTCGTTTTCATCCCGAAGAAGAGGCCAATGACGAGATGTTTTCGAAACACCTTGCCAGCCTGGCCGACTACTACGTCAACGATGCCTTCGGCACGGCGCATCGGGCTCACGCCTCCACCGTCGGCATAACCAAGTTTGTGAAGAAGTCCGCCGCCGGGCTTCTCATGGAGAAGGAGCTCCAGTACCTGGGCAAAGCCCTGCAGCATCCGGAGCGGCCTTTTATCGCCATCCTGGGCGGCGCCAAGGTCAGTGACAAGATCGACGTCATCCGCAATCTGATAAGTAAAGTTGACGTGCTCATCGTCGGCGGCGGGATGGCCTTCACCTTTCTCAAAGCCCAGGGTGAACCAATCGGAAAATCCCTGGTCGAGGAAGACAAGATCGACCTGGCTCGCCAGCTCCTGCAGGAAGCCAAGACTCACAAAATGAAATTCCTGCTGCCGGTCGACCACGTCGTGGCGGACAAGGTCGACGCTAACGCTGCAGTCCAGACCGTCAGCAAGATTCCCGCCAACCTCATGGCGCTGGATATCGGACCGAAAACCATCGACCTCTTCGCCAAAGAAGTCGCCAGCGCCCGGACTATCGTGTGGAACGGCCCGATGGGTGTATTCGAGGTAGCGCCATTCGCGAAAGGAACCTTCAAAATCGCTCAAGTGGTCGCGGAGAATGCTGGCGCCACTTCGATCGTGGGTGGCGGCGACTCAGTGTCCGCGGTGCATGCAGCCGGCGTGGCCGACAAGATCACCCATATCTCCACCGGAGGCGGCGCATCGCTGGAATTCCTGGAGGGCAAGAAACTCCCAGGAGTAGAAGCACTGACTGACAAAAAATAATCCGCTAATAATAAATGGCTGTCATCGCGAGTGGCTTTCAGGCCACGAAGGACCTTTGCATCTGGTCAGTGCGGCGACCTCGACTTTCTGAAGCGAAAGGATTCCATGCCCCGAAAAAAAATGATGGCTGCCAACTGGAAGATGTACAAGAATCCCGATCAGACGCGGGCCTTCTTCCGCGACTTCCTCCCTCTGGTGGCCGGACACACCCGCGATGAAATCGTCGTGTGCCCGCCCTACATTGATCTCTATGTCGCCATCGAATCCTGCAAGGGCTCAAACGTCGCCATCGGCGCGCAGAATCTGTACTGGGAAAAAGAAGGTGCCTACACTGGCGAAATCTGCCCCGCCATGCTGCTCGATATCGGCTGTACTCACGTGATCGTCGGGCACTCCGAGCGCCGGCAGTATTTTGGTGAAACCGATGACATCGTCAATTTCAAGCTGAAAGCCGCGCTGGAAGCAGGTCTCACGCCCATCGTCTGCGTGGGAGAAGTCCTCGAGGAGCGCGAAGCCAATCTCACCGAAGACGTTCTGCGCCGTCAGTGCCTGCGGGCGTTTCACGCCATCTCCGGCAAGAAGGCGGCAAAGCTGGTGGTCGCCTACGAACCGGTCTGGGCCATTGGAACCGGAAAGACTGCCACCCCTCAACTGGCCGCTGCCGCGCACCTGCTGATCCGGGGCGAGGCGGCCAAAGCCTTCGGCGAAGAATTTTCTCAGCAACTCCGTATTCTGTACGGTGGCTCGGTCAAACCGGAAAACGTGAAAGCCCTGATGGCTGAAGAAGAAATCGACGGCGCCCTGGTCGGCGGCGCCAGCCTGGACCCAAAATCGTTTACCGCCATCGTAAAGTACTGAGGGAAGGCGGATGGCAGATGGCAGATTTTAGATTTCGGATTGTAGATTTCAGATTTCGAGCCAATCCGCATTGTTTCAGGCACCGCGGAAAATCTGCGATCTAAAGTCTCAAGTCGGCAATTCTCGCTTGGGTCTGCTCCGGGGATCATTTGTTATAATGGCCCTGCTTTCGCGGAAGTGGTGGAACTGGCAGACACACCATCTTGAGGGGGTGGCGCCGAAAGGCGTGGGGGTTCAAATCCCCCCTTCCGCACCAATCGTCTTTATTTCTTCCTGGTCAATTACTTCTTCGAGGACATAGCGGATACCGGCATGATTATTCTGATTACGATTATCCATATCATTGTTTGTTTTTTCCTGATCATCGTGGTGCTGTTGCAGAGCGGAAAGAGCGGCGACATTGCCGCGGCCTTTGGCGGCATGGGCAGCCAGACGGCTTTTGGACCACGCGGGGCTGCTACCGCCCTGTCCAAAGCGACCACCTGGTCCACCGTGATCTTTATGATCACCTCCATCACGCTGTCCATTATGGCTTCGCGCGGAAGCGGTTCGAGCTCGGTGCTGCAGGGTTTGAAACCGGCATCGAGCAATACGCAACCGGCTGCACCGGCGAAGGCACCGGCTCCAACACCACAGAAATAGTCGTGGTCGTTGGTTAAACCCTCCGAACATGGCTTCATACTTGAGAGTATCGGCCAACGGCCAATGACCAACGGCTGATCATGATCCACGAAATCCTTCCGGTTGGGCCGCTCTACTGCAACTGCTCCGTCATCGGGGATGAAGTCACCCATGAGGCTATGGTGATTGATCCGGGTGACGACATCGAGGATGTTCTTGCTCTGGTACGGAAGCACAATCTCCAGGTAAAACAGATCGTGGTTACTCACGCCCACATCGATCACGTGGGCGGCGCCATGAAGTTGCGGGCGGCAACTGGCGCGCCCATCCTGCTCAATCAGAATGACTACGCTCTGCTGAAAATGCTGGACGTGCAGGCGGCCTGGATCGGGATGCAAAATCCCGGCAAGGTGGAGATCGATCGCAGCGTGGGGCAGGCGGATACTCTCCACGTGGGCTCACTGACGGCTAACGTGATGCATACTCCCGGGCACACCGAGGGCAGCGTCTGCCTGTATTTTCCCCTGGAGAAGAAGCTGATCGCAGGCGACACACTGTTTGCGGGAAGCATTGGCCGTACGGATCTGCCGGGAGGATCGTTCGAGAAAATTATCGACTCCCTGCATGAGAAAGTGATGGCTTTGCCCGACGACACGGTAGTCGTGCCCGGCCACGGCGAGCTGACCACGATCGGCGAAGAGCGGGAGAGCAATCCGTTTCTGGTGAAGAGTTAGGCTGGCAGTACTTTCGAGCATCGCCGAGCTGTGCTCGGCCGGACAGCCGAGGGCGGCTGTCCCCACGTGGGCACAGTGGCGATTCGGATCATTTCTTCCTGGTCAGCTTAGCGGCCACAGCACGAAGCACTGACTGGGCCTCATCGCTCCACCAGTTGGCGATGACCTCGGCGAGTTCGTCGTCGACGTGATCGAAAAGACCAGCCAGGTCGGCGCGGGCTCCACGCCGGGTCGCGGTCATGGCCTGAGGCGGGAGGGCCAACAGGCTCTGGCACCACTCAACCGCCCGATCCACTACTCTTTCCAGCGGGATCAGTTCATCGACCAGCCCGAGCCTTGCCGCTTCGGCGGCCGAGAATACGAGTCCACCGACACCAAGGCGCTCGGCCTCGCGGGCGCCCACCTGGCGCTTCAGGGCGCCCAGGATCACTGGCGGTAACGGGATGCCAACCTGCACCTCGTTGAATCCCATCTTCCAGTCGCCCTCGGCCATCCCTCGCCAGTCGCAGAAGATGGCGAGCACCGTGCCTCCTGCAGGACCGTGGCCAGTGATCGCCGCAGCGACGGGAATGGGCGAACAGGCGAGCGCGCGCAGCAGGGAGTAAAAGTCTTGCCAGACTTTTGCCATTGCCGGACGGTCCAGAGCTAAAAGGAGGGGGACGTCCAGACCTCCGGAGAACCTGCCGGGAATGCCAGAAAGGACTAGCGCCCTGGCGCCATCCTTAGGCGCGACCTCCACGGCTTGTTTGAGGGTGACGATCAACTCGGGAGACAAAGCGTTGGCCGGTGGACGGTTCAGACGGAGCTCTCGCACTGCGCCGTGGTTGGTGATGATGATCATAGTTTTTCAGGCAAACAGCAAAATGATACTGCGGGAACCAGGCATTCAAAAGATCATTCACAGTTTCGTAGCGCCGCATCCCTTCGACTGCGCCCAGGGCAGGCTTTGCGGTCGCGAGGGCGTCTCGCCCTCGCAGCGGAGGGCAAGATGCCCTCCGAACAGCCGGCGGGACGCCGGCGCTACAAAGCCGCGCGACTCACGACACTGGTCGATCACTCAGAAGCTCAAGTACTCGCTTCATCCCCTCGCGAAATTCCGACTGCGGCGTGAGCAGGCTTACGATCAGGTATCCGTCGCTGGGAAAGTCATAAAAGTGACCGGGGTGGACCAGCACGGAAGCCTTGCGCAGGAGTTCAATGGCCAGTTCTTCATCGGATTGGGTCACGGGCACGCGCAAGACCGTGTACCATCCACCCTCGACCTGCAAACGCTGGGACGATTTCTGCTTTGCCAGTTGATGATCGAACTCCGCGAGGTTTGTGCGCAATCGGTCGAGCAGCAACGGCTGGATATTTTTTCGTTGTTGCAGCAGCGCGCTTGCAGCCAGCTGGATGGGTGCATTCATCGACAGGTAGGTGTCGGCAATTACCTCCAGGCGTTCCATGGCGGCGCCTACTGCTTTTTCTGGACCGCTGGTCGCCACCCAGGCCAGCTTCATCTGCGGCAGGCCAGAAATTTTCGACAAACCGCTGAGCGTGAACGTCAGCACGTCCGGGTTGACGGCGAAGCTTGGACGCGACGCGCCGTCGTGCGGGTAGTCGAGAAAAACTTCATCCACGATCAGGGCGAGGCCGTACTCCCGGCAGAACGAGTTCAGCAGCTTTCGTTCGCCATCGCTCACATATGAGCCGGTGGGATTGTTGGGATGCACTACCACAACCGCACGCGTGCGCTGGTTCACTCGCTGGTACAGGGAAGGAAAATCGATCTGCCAGCCGTGATCGTAGATGAGCGGGTAGGGCGCCAGGGTCACGTCCTCCAAGTCGGCGAGGAACTCAAATAATGGATAGCTCGGCTTAGGCACCAGGACTTCATCCCCAGGATCGCACAGCAGCCGGAAAACGTAGGAGTATCCCTCGCTGGTGCTGGTGGTGAGGACGAGCGACTCCGGACGAAATTCGGATTCGCCATGCTGCTCGCGATAGTACGCAGCGACCGCTTCACGAGCGCTGGTTAACCCTTTGGGTTGCGGGTCATAGTCCATCGCATCGGGTCGGGAAAGTGAATTAAGGATGGATTCGGTCTCGTAGTGCAATCCGGCTCGTGTGGGATTGGAAACAGTCAGGTCGAGCAATTCCCTGCCCGCGGCGCGGAGTTCGCGCTGGGCTTCGGTGAAGCGGTTGGGAGTGAGTTTCCAGTCGGTGCGGCGGGAGAACATGCAGGAACATGATACCGGAGGGGCTTCCGGACCTCGCGCACCACATCGGCGGCGTATAATGGTCCGTTTTTCCTTCTATGGATAAAGCTACCCAATACGAGCTTCACTTGGCTCAGCGCATGTCTCGACTGGGCACGGAAACGGCTTTTGAGGTACTGAACAAGGCGCGAGCGCTGGAGCGGGCGGGCAAGAAGATTATCCACCTGGAAATCGGCGAGCCCGATTTCGACACGCCAGCGAATATCGTCGAAGCCGGGATCGATGCCCTGCGCAAGGGCTGGACCCATTATGGACCCTCTGCGGGCCTGCCGGAATTGCGTCAGGCCATCGCTGAAGAGGTAGGTCGGTCTCGCGGCGTAAAGGTCGCGAGCGATGAAGTGGTCGTAGTTCCTGGCGGTAAGCCTATTATTTTCTTCGCGATTCTTGCTCTAGCTGAGGCTGGAGATGAGGTCATCTACCCCAATCCGGGATTTCCGATTTACGAGTCGATGATCCAGTACGCCGGGGCTCGGGCGATGCCCATCCGCCTTCAGGAAGAGAAAGATTTCAGGTTTGACGTGAACGAAATGGCGTCTCTGATCTCGGATCGCACCCGGCTCATCATCTTGAATTCGCCCCAGAATCCGACCGGCGGCGTGCTCAGCAAACAGGATTTTCATGACATCGCGGCGGCCATCGGCGATCGCAACATCATGGTGCTTTCGGACGAGATCTACAGCCGCCTGGTTTTCGAGGGCGAACACTATTCGATCATGTCGGTACCTGGCTTTCAGGAGCGAACGATTTTGCTCGACGGCTTCTCTAAGACCTATGCCATGACCGGTTGGCGCATGGGCTATGGCGTCATGCGGTCGGACCTGGCCGCGCACATCACGCGGCTCATGACCAATTCGAACTCCTGCACCGCCAGCTTCACCCAGGTGGCCGGGATTGAGGCGATCCGTGGCGACCAATCCTCCGTGGACCGGATGCGAGCGGAGTTCCGGCGGCGACGGGACGCCTTTGTGGCTGGATTGAACCGGATCAAGGGCTTCTCTTGCCGCATGCCCAAAGGAGCGTTCTACGTATTCCCCAACATCACCAAAACGGGATGGAAGTCGAAGCCGCTAGCGGATGCCCTGTTGGAAGAGGCTGGGGTGGCTGCGCTTTCCGGAGCGTCCTTTGGGGAATTTGGGGAAGGTTATTTGCGCTTCAGCGTGGCCAACTCGCTGGAGAACTTGAACCAGGCGCTGGAGCAGATTGACGCTTGGACTCGGAAAAACTTGTAGGAAATTCAGTTGTCAGTTGTCAGTCTTCAGTTGTCAGCCGAAAACATCCTGCATGTTCCTTCCAGGGGGTGTCCCTACGTGTTCTCCGTGTTACTTCTTGAACAAATCTTCGAAGGCCTGGCGGGCGTCTTTGGGCTTTAACGAGGCGGGTGTGGAAGTTTCTTTTTCGACCATCACGCGCATGGAGTAGAACGAACAGTCATTGCGCTGGTCCTTGCGTGGGATTCGTTCCGGTATGGGCTGAGCACATTCAAAACGGCTGGACGGATCAAAGTAAGTGCATTGCTTGCAGGAGTGGAGTTCGAAGCCGCATTTGGGACACTGCCCAACCGGCTCGCTCACTGCCTGCAGGAGCGAGCCGCATTGCGAGCACCGTGAGACGGCGCGCGTGCCAGGCATCTGGATAGGCCGTGGGCCGAAGCTGTCTTTCTTGACCGGCTTCTCGGCCGAATGTGTCTTTGGGGTTCGTTCTCCAGTGTCCTGGTAGCCGCGCTGGCGGTACTTCCGGTCGGACAAGGTTTGCCTCCCGTGCAGGTGTGCAGCCATTGTCTCGCTTCGGCGGACTGGCGACAAGTGGGTGGGCAGAAATGGGATTTTTTTCGCGGCGAGCGTGTGGAGGCAGAATTGTAATTACCCAGAGCGAGTGCTACCATCCGAGTAGTTTGCCACTCGTTTCCGGAGGCTTGAAGATGTCAGATAGAGATAGCAGCAGTTTCCTGTGGTTTCTCGCGGGACTCGGTGTGGGTGCGCTGGTTGGAGTTTTGTACGCCCCAAGCGCCGGCAGCGAAATACGTGAGACGTTGCGTTCCAAAGCCGATGAAGGCCGGGAGTTCATCAAAGAACGCGCCCGCAAAACCCGCGAACAGGCCGCTGACCTGGTGGACCGTGGCCGCGAAGTCGCGAAGCAGCAAAAAGATCAGTTCAAGTCTGCGTACGAAGCTGGGCGACAGGCGTATCACGAAGCTACCGCAGCGGACACTGGCGCATCGAAGAACCTGTGATGCCGAATCTCTCCGCAGCGCCGGGGATGTGGCGCGGTAACGCGGAGTAAATTTATGGACTATCTACCGATTTTTGTCGGTGTAACCGCGGCGGCGGTCGTAATCCAGGCAGGCATTCTTGTCGCCCTCTACGTGGCTGTGCGCAAGAGCAGTTCGCGCATGGAGGCGTTGGCTACGGAAGTGAAGGCCAAGGTTCTGCCCACCGCGGATACGGCGCAGAGCATCCTGGTGGCGTTGCGCCCGAAAATCGACACCATCGCCGCCAACGTCACCGAGTCAACGACCGTGGTGCGGGGACAGATCGAACGGCTGGATGCAACGGTAAGCGATGTCGTGGATCGCACGCGCCTGCAGGTGATCCGCGCCGACGAACTGCTCAATCGCACCATGGATCGAATTGAAGACACGTCCGAAATAGTGCACCGAACCGTGGTTTCGCCGGTACGCCAACTGTCCGGGTTGATCCAGGGCCTGACTGTGGGTTTGGAATTTCTGCTGGGTGGAAAGCGCCGTTCGCGACAGGATGTCACCGTTCCGCAGGACGAAATGTTCATCTAGTCTCGTCAGTCGTCAGTCTTCGGTCGTCAGGAAAATCCTTCAACTTTTGAGATCGCGTCTGCCTTTTCCGGGCAGTTGCTGACGACTGAAGACCGACGACTGCGTTAACTAATCCAGCCTCCGCCTACGACCACATCGCCATCATAAAATACTGCTGCCTGTCCGGGTGTAACGGCCCGCTGCGGCTCGTCGAACGAGACTAGAATCTCTTCCTCACCGGACTTTTCAATCAGCGCGGGAGCGCCCTCATGGCGGTGACGGATTTTTGCCGTGACTCGCATGGGCTCCGTCAAATCCTCGACCGAGATGAGATTGATGCGGCGGGTGCGCAGGGTCCGTGTGTACAGCTCTTCCTGCTGTCCAACCACCACCTGCCGTGTGTCCCCCTTGATCTGGATGACGTAGAGCGGCGAGCCAGTGGCTAGCCCCAGCCCCTTACGCTGCCCCACGGTAAAGTTGTGGATGCCATGGTGCTCGCCAACCACTTGACCGCCAGTGGTTACCAGTTCACCCGCAGTGTCGGGCAGCGCTTCGCCCTGCTCCGAGAGATACGCGTCGAGGAACTTCTTGTAGTCGCCCCCGGGGACGAAACAGATTTCCTGGGAGTCGGGCTTCTCAGCAAGCGCCAAGCCGTGCTGGCGGGCCCGCTCGCGAACCTCAGGCTTGGTCATTCCGCCGAGGGGAAATATGGTGCGGCTGAGTTGCTCTTGCGTTAAACCAAACAGAAAATAGGTTTGGTCCTTGGACCGGTCCGCCGGGCGCTTGAGCAGCCAGCGGCCGAGCTGCGCGTCAAGCTCCACGCGGGCATAATGGCCGGTAGCCAGAGCGTCAGCGCCAATCTGCTGGGCCACAATCAGTAGCTGGTCAAACTTCAAGTGATTGTTGCACAGGCTGCAGGGGATGGGCGTACGTCCCGAAAGGTACTGCTCGACGAACGGGCGCACCACGTCGCGCTCGAAGCGCTGCTCGTGATTGACCACATAGTAAGGAATGCCGATGGTCTCGGCCACCCGGCGCGCGTCGTAGACATCGTCCAACGAGCAGCAGCGTCCCTGTACGGACTCGGGCATGCCTTCATGGCCAGCCAGCCGGCGCTGGTTCCACAACTGCATGGTCAACCCGACGACCTGGTGTCCCTCCGCGCGCAGCATGGCCGCGACGGTGGAAGAATCGACTCCACCGGACATGGCGACGGCGATGGTTCTGGGCGTGGTCATTGGGACTAGCTTCTAGCTGCTGGCTTCTGGCTTTCTGATGGGCTAGAAGCCAGAAGCTAGGAGCTAGGAGCTACGTAAGCTTTATTGTAAATGGGCGACAGCTCTCGCAACCTGGCTACCGTCTGCGGAATTAGGTTCAGTGCGAAATCGACATCATCGGGCGTGGTTTGCTTGCCCAGGCTGAAGCGGAGGCTGCCTCGCGCCCGCTCTGGAGGCAATCCCATCGCGGTCAGGACATGCGACGGCTCGATGGCCCCTGAGGAGCATGCGGCTCCGGTCGAGACGGCCAGTCCTTTCAGATCGAGGGCAATGACCAGGGCCTCCCCTTCGATGTAATCGAAATAGATGCTGGTGGTGTTGGGCACGCGGGGTGCTCCCTGACCGTTCACGCCCGTGGCCTCGACTTCTCGCAGGATGGTTTGCTCCAGCCGATCGCGCAAGGCGGACATGCGCTCGAGATCGCCGCGGGCAAACGCCTGCTGGGCCAGCTCCGCAGCCTTGCCAAGGGCCACGATGCCGGGGACGTTCTCCGTTCCCGCGCGGCGCGAGCGCTCGTGGCTTCCGCCATAAAACAGGGGACGCAGAATGGTGCCCTTGCGCACGTATAGCGCGCCTACGCCTTGCGGCGCGTGCATTTTGTGCCCGGAGATGGAAAGCAGGTCGCAGGCAATGCGCTTGACGTCGATGGCCACCTTGCCGGCTGCCTGCACGGCGTCGGTGTGGAAGTAAACATCGGCTTCGGCGGCGACTTTGCCGATCTCTTCCACCGGCTGCAACACGCCGGTTTCATTGTTGGCCATCATGATGGTGATGAGCCGCGTATTCGGCCGCAACGCCCGCCGAACGTCATCGGGATCGATCAGGCCTCGGCCGTCCACCGGAATGTACGTAACCTCGCAGCCCGACGCTTCCAGCTGCTTGCATGCGTTCAATACGGCATGGTGTTCGATGGTCGAAGTGACGACGTGTTGTCCGGCCTGTGTGCCAGATTGAATAGGGCCGGCTTGGACCAGACCGAATATCGCGAGGTTGTCGCCTTCCGTCCCGCCGCTGGTGAAGACGATCTCCGAGGCGCGGCAGCCGACCAGCGCCGCCACTGATTCGCGGGCACGCTCCACCGCCGCCCGTGTCTCCTGTCCATGGTGATGGATGGACGAGGCGTTGCCAAAATGCTCCCCAAAATAGGTCTGCATGGACGCAAGGACCTCGGGCAGCACGGGCGTAGTGGCGTTATTGTCGAGATAAACGCGTCGCATAGCTACGTTGGTATTTTACGCTCTATTGTTGGGATGGACACTCGGGCATGCTGAATGGACGGTGGCTAGGAAACGGTCACAACTTCAGCTGAAGCGGCGGGTTCCGGAATTGGAAGATTGTCTTCGCGCAGGCCTTCCAGGTGGAATTCGATGGCTTCCCGGATAAGTTTCTTCGCTCCGTCTTTGGTATGGCTGGTGGTAACGACTCCCGGCAAATCGGGGACGTAAGCGCTCCAGCCAGTGGCTGTCTTTTCGTAGACCACGACGTAGTTCATCACTTTAGGCCCGCCTGTTTCAAGACGCTATTCAATGTGCCGGGCGCCAGATCGTCGCCAGGATGTCCCGGCAACGTCACACGCCCAGACTTGGTTGGATGTTTGTACTGTCGATGGCTCCCCTTGGTAGATTTTAGATACCAGCCATCCTTCTCCAACATTCTAATGATATCGCGGACTTTCATGGCGACCAAAGTTACGTGCGAGTTCGCCCTCGCCGCTCCGCGATCCAAGCTAGAAGCCAGGAGCCAGCAGCTAGAAGCCTTCCCTACCGCCGGTCCATGGGAACGTACTGCTGCGGGTAGGCTGGTCCAATGTAGTCGGCGCGAGGGCGGATCAGGCGGTTGTCGTCGAGTTGCTCGATCACGTGGGCGGCCCAGCCACTGATTCGTGACACGGCAAATACCGGGGTGAACAGATCCACGTCAATGCCAAGAATGTGGTAGGTGGAGGCGGAGTAGAAGTCCACGTTGGCATTGAGTTTCTTGTCGGCCTTCACAAATTCTTCGATCCTGTGGGACATGTCGTACCACTTGCTCTGGCCGTTGCTCTTCCCCAGGTCGCTCGACATTTTGCGCAGGTGTGTGGCCCGCGGGTCTTCCGTGTGGTACACGCGATGGCCAAAGCCTGGAACTTTCTTCTTTTCGGCGAGAATTCCCTTCACGTAATCCACCGGATCGGCGCCCGCTTTATCGATGGCTTGCAGGATGTGGAACACCGCCTCGTTGGCGCCGCCGTGCAAGGGCCCTTTCAGGGTCCCAATGGCGGAGGTGACGGCGGAATGCATGTCGGAGAGGGTGGCGGCGGTCACTCGAGCGGCAAAGGTGGAAGCGTTGAGTTCGTGATCGGCGTGCAGGATAAGGGCGATATCAAGTGCGCGCTCGGCGGTTTCCGACGGCTTTGTGCCATTCAGGAGCAGCAGAAAATTGGCTGCGTGCGAAAGCGACCGGTCGGATTCGACGACCTTCTTGCCCTTCCGGATACGGTCATAAGCCGCCACGATCATGGCGATCTGCGAAGTCAACCGGATGGCTTTCGCCACATTGGCGTTGTGATCGTTGTTGTGGTCGTCGGGATCGTAGAACGACAGCGCCGACACCGCGGTGCGCAGCACGTCCATGGGCTGAGTCTGCTTGGGCGCGGTGCGCAGCAGGTCGAGGATGGCGGGATCGAGCTTCCGTTCCGCGGCCAGACGTTCGCGCAGTTCCTTCAGTTCGTTGCGGGTGGGCAGTTTGCCAAACCAGAGCAGGTAGCAGGTTTCTTCGAAATTGGAGTGGTCCGCGAGTTCGTGGATGTCGATGCCGCGATAGGCCAGGACACCCTGGTCCCCATCGATGTAGCAGATGCTGGAGGTGGTGGCGACTATTCCTTCCAGGCCTTTGGGGGCCTGCGTGGTCGTCAAGCTAGGCATACTTCCCTCGCTTAAAATTTTGGACCCATGTTGCGGCGGCACGGGGAAGGAACCAGGACGCGTGCAGACCCAACTAACTTTTATACGCCAAAAGTTTTAACTTTCCAAACCGGGTGGTGTCGAGGGGTAGTGGGCTGTTTTCAAACCAGCCCGCTGCCGTGAAAAGCTACCGAGGATTAGCAGGAAATGGCAATTGAGCCATTGTTGATACGAACGGGTCAGGCACGGACTTGATGTGTTCTTGCCTCAACTTATCCACTAGCGCCCTCAATTCAAGCGATCCCACGTAGATTCTTCCTCTTCGTTCCCCCGTGGGTATTAGGAGTCCCGCATCCACAGCTGCTTTCAGATCACGGCTAGCCATCACATCGTTCAGTTCAGCCAAATTGCGATAACTGGAATTCCGGACACTGTACCCGATAGCTCCATCGGCAATCGCAAAGATCAGCCGTTCCGGAAGGCCGCGACGAGAAATCATTAATTCCAGTTCCTGCCAAAGCAAGTCCATCACCTTTGTTCTCATCAGCAGCGTGGTCGCTTGGCGAAAGTGAGCGGTCAAATTAAACTGAATCCATCCGCGTGTACTATTCCGTGGATGCCATGCTCCTTCGCCGGTCTGAGCCAGAACGTTGTAATAATCTTGCGTATTGCGCCCGAGATATTCCTCAATCGACGAAAATTCAGGTTCAAGAATTCCCTCCCTACCAAGGACAAGTGTTTGCAGGCACCGCGCCATTCTCCCGTTTCCGTCGGAAAAGGGATGAATCATGACCAAGTTTAGATGGGCCATCGCCCCCTTGACGAAAGCGTGTGGACAATCGTCGTCATCATTGAGGTATTCGGTTAACTCTTCGATCAGCCCGGGCACCATTTCAACATCAGGGCCTTCATACACTACTTCTCCTCTTGCCTCGTCACGAACGTAAACAGTTCCGGGTCTCCAATTCCCTGGATTCTTCTTGAGATCGTGCTGCACCATCATGAAGTGCAGTCCGCGAATGAAGCCTTCGCTATAGATAAACTTTGGGTCTTTAGTCAGCTGAAGGACGAACGTCATAGCAGTGCGGTACCCGGTTACCGCCGACCAAGACTCCCGATCTGCGGTCAATGGTTCTTCTCCCTCAACTGCTGCAATGGCATCTTCGGCTGTGACGTTATATCCCTCGATACTGTTTGAGCCGCGAACGGCGCGAGCCAGAGTGTTGCGGCGAAGTAGTCCCTTCCATCTTCTCGGCGTGGCCAAGTTGTACTTTAGCGCCCTTCGGGTTTCTTCAATTCTGGCAACAACGTCCTTCTCCGACTGCGTGAGTTTTTCCGCTTTGAAATACATGCAAAGTAATGTATGTTACTTTTATACTTTTGTCAAATACTATTTGACGTAACGCAATTAGTATCTTACTATCTTTGAAATAGAACTCATCATCGGGGTCGTTTGTTATGGACAAAACTGACATTGAGGCGGCGATTGGCACTCTTGACACGTTGATCCAAGTGTTTGCAGTTCTCGTTGCTATTGGGATCGTGGGCGAAGTAGGGTTCGGTGTCAGACATTGGATACTAAACAGGCGGTTGCACAGAATTCAGTATTCGGAGGATCTCCACCAGCAAGAAGAAATAGCACGTTTTAACAAAGAGGCGGGAGAGGCTAGGAAGTCTGCTGGTGAGGCCATTGAGCGCGAGGGTAAGGCAGAAGAAAATTTGGCGGGTGCGAATGAACGCGCCGCCCTGGCGTAACAGCATGCAGCAGAAGCGAACAAGATAGCCGAAGGGGAACGTATAGAGCGTCTCAAACTCGAAGCCAGTATTAAGCCGCGACGATTGACCGCTGAGCAAAAAAGCAAACTGACATCTCTGCTCCGACCTTTTGCGCCAATTCCGATTAATTTGGCCTGGGCCGGTCCCGGTGGGCAAGAGTCCGCAGACTTAGCCAGCGATGTTATCGACGCGATAACCAGCGCGGCAATTCCCATTCCCAACAGGAATATCCTGATGGACCAGAATTTTAAAGGCGTGTTTATGCGTGCTGGAACCGCCAGGTTGGCGGAAGCCGAGATAATTGCAGCGTTCCTGATAGAAGCTGGTCTCGCCCAGAAACCGGTTCCAGTAGAACCAAACTCAGACCCACACTTCCTCACTGTGCTGATCGGGTCGAAACCCTGATTAGCAATCCCAGAGCCATTGATTTCGCTCTTTTTATTCAACTGCACCATCACCGGAGCTTGCGAAGAACCTGCCCTAAGCGAAGTCGCCGGGACTGGCGTGTTGCAATTCAGAAGCCTGCCCTGCCTGTAAGATGATACCCGCCAGCTCCTTCGTGGCCTGAAGGGCGCGGG